>NZ_JAAATY010000016.1 GCF_013280595.1 Kibdelosporangium persicum | reverse complement strand
TGGTCTCCTCCGACGCCTCCCGCGCCGCCTTCTCCGCAGCCTCCGCATCCACGATCAACCGCAACACCGTCGCCCGCCACCGCATGTTCTCGTTCGCCTGCCGCATCCGGAACACCTCCAGATCCAACCGCGAACCCGTCGCCCAGCCATACGCGAAGAACTCGACCAGATCATCATCCGTCGACCCCTCCCGCACCGCATACGACGCCGACAACCGCACCTGCTCACCCGGATCGTTCACCGACAACAACCGGACAAAATCCCGATCCCGCTGCACCAACGCCTGCTTCTGCGCACCCACCTCATCGCGATACACCCGATCACGCGACCGAGCAGCCTCATACCCAGAACGCACAAACGTCTCACGCTCCGAGTCCGTCACACCCGCACCCAGCAACCGCTTCGCCTCGTTGTGCACCTCCGGCGAATACTCCACCGTCGTGGTCTCATACACCCGACGGATGAAGTCCATATTCCGCGCACGACGCTGCTGCGCACGCTCCACCGCGTAGTCGTAACCCCACTCCAGAAACGCCGCGATCGCCGCATCCGGATCACTACTCACCAACGCCGACCACGCCGCAGTCCGGACCGTGCTGTACGGATGCGCACTCGCCAAATAACGCACCCAAACCCAGTCATCAGACGGCTGCTCCGCGTTCACCACCACCGACGGCCCCGCATACGCGGCGACAGGCGCCGCCACGGAGAAGGACGCCACAATGCAGGCAGCACAAACTAGGGCACGTCTCACCCTGAATCCCCCCAGCTGACCGAGCCCCCCGGCTCTGTTCTGAATCGCAACGTAACCAGCGTGGAGTCGTCGCGCAAGCGAAACCGATCACCCTGTCGTGGAAGTTCGGACAGATGGCCTAGGCGAACCCCAGCACGCGAACCCCCAGGAACCCCTCGTGAGTGTTTATCCGTGTTCTAACCCGGATAAACACTCACGAGGGCTGAGCTGGGCGCCCGGCGCCGCCCTGGCTATGGCGGTCGGTGGGCGTCGTGCGGTGTCGGTTGCGTGGGGTGGGGTGGAAACGGCCGGCTTTGGGCGGCCAAGCCCGTCCGAGCGGAGCGAGGACAATCAAACACTGTCGGTGGGCCGACGTAAGCTTGGTGGGTCCGACTCTTCGGCAAGGGGAACTTCCGTGACTCACGCTCCGCTGACTGGTCTGTTGGCCGGCCTGTCCGCTGATCCCGCGGTCACGGCCGTCGCCGAAGCCGCTGGTGCTCCGGTGTACGAACTGGAGGGTCCACCCGCGGTTCGCCCGGTGGTGGCCGCGACGCTCGCTGCCCATTCGACGGTCCTGGCCGTCACCGCGACGGGGCGTGAAGCCGACGACCTGACGGCCGCTTTGGGGGATTTGCTCGGTAAGGACGCCGTTGCGGCGTTCCCCTCGTGGGAGACGTTGCCGCACGAGCGGTTGTCGCCGCGCGCGGACACGGTCGCGCAGCGCCTGTCCGTCCTGCGACGGCTCGCGCACCCGGAAGGGCCGCAGCTCAAGGTCATCGTCTCGACGATCCGCAGCCTGATCCAGCCGATGGCGCCCGGCCTGGGCGAGTTGGCCCCCGTGCACCTCAAGAACGGCGAGGAGCACGACTTCGAGCAGCTGGTCGAGCGGCTCGTCGTGCTCGCGTACAGCCGTGTCGACATGGTCGAGAAGCGCGGCGAGTTCGCTGTGCGCGGCGGCATCCTCGACCTGTTCCCGCCGACCGCGGAACACCCGTTCCGCATCGAGTTCTGGGGCGACGAGGTCAGCGAGATCCGGCCGTTCGCCGTGGCCGACCAGCGTTCCTTGCCGACGAAGGTCACCGAGGTCGTCGCGCCTCCGTGCCGTGAGCTGCTGCTCACCGAGGACGTGAAGCGCCGGGCGGCCGAGCTGGCCACCGACCACGCGGGCGACGCGCACCTGGCCGAGATGCTCACCAAGCTCTCCGGCGGTATCCCGGTCGAGGGGATGGAGGCGCTGATCCCCGTGCTCTGCGTCGGCGAGCTGGAGCTGCTCACCGACGTCCTGCCGGACGGCTCGCACGTGCTGGTGATCGACCCGGAGAAGATCCGCACGCGGGCGCACGACCTGGTCCGCACCGGCCAGGAGTTCCTCGAAGCGTCCTGGATGGCGGCGGCGGGCGGCGGCAAGGCGCCGATCGACCTGGGCGCGTCGGCGTACCGCGAGCTGGCCGAAGTCGTGTCGCACGCGCGTGACACCGGGCGCCGCTGGTGGACGCTGAGCCAGCTCACCGGTGCCCAGGACGTGCTTTCCCTTGGCATCAAGCCGGTTGACTCGTATCGCGGCGACATCGAGCGTGCCTTCACCGACCTGCGTGCGCACACCGCGGCCGGTGGCGCCGCGGTCCTCGTGGTGCCTGGTTCGGGTACCGCGCAGCGTGCGGTCGAGCAGCTGGGCGAGGCCGAGGTCGCGGCCAGGTTCGCGGCCGACGGGCTGACCGAGGCGCCGGAACCGGGTGTCGTCACGGTCGTGCGTGGTGCGCTGGAAGACGGGTTCGTCGCGCCGGAGTCCGCTCTGGTCGTGCTCACCGAGACCGACCTGACCGGCGGACGGCACGGCACGTCCACAAAGGACATGTCGGCGAAGATGCCGTCCCGGCGCCGCAACGCCGTCGACCCGCTGGCGCTCAAGACCGGCGACTTTGTGGTGCACGAGCAGCACGGCATCGGCAAGTACATCGAGATGGTCCAGCGCACCGTCGCAGGCGCCACGCGTGAGTACCTCGTGCTGGAGTACGCCTCGTCCAAGCGCGGCCAGCCGGGCGACCGGCTGTTCGTGCCGACCGACCAGCTCGACGAGGTCTCCCGGTACGTCGGCGGCGAGCTGCCGACGCTGAACAAGCTCGGCGGCTCGGACTGGAAGAACACCAAGGCCAAGGCGCGCAAGGCGGTCAAGCAGATCGCGGCCGAGCTCGTGCAGCTCTACGCGGCTCGCCAGTCCGCGCCCGGCCACGCGTTCGGACCGGACACGCCGTGGCAGCGGGAGCTGGAGGACGCGTTCCCGTTCACCGAGACCGTCGACCAGATGGCGGCGATCGACGAGGTCAAGGCCGACATGGAGCGCGGCGTCCCGATGGACCGGGTGATCTGCGGCGACGTCGGCTACGGCAAGACCGAGATCGCGGTCCGCGCGGCGTTCAAGGCGGTGCAGGACGGCAAGCAGGTCGTCGTGCTCGTCCCGACCACCCTGCTGGCCCAGCAGCACCTGAACACGTTCGCCGAGCGGATGCGGTCGTTCCCGGTGAACGTCAAGGGCCTGTCCCGGTTCACCGATCCGATGGAGTCCGAGAAGGTCATCGCCGGCCTCGCGGACGGCGAGGTCGACATCGTGATCGGCACACACCGGCTGCTGCAGACCGGGATCCGCTACAAGGACCTCGGCCTGGTGATCGTCGACGAGGAGCAGCGCTTCGGCGTCGAGCACAAGGAGCACATCAAGGCGCTGCGGACACACGTCGACGTGCTGACCATGTCGGCGACGCCGATCCCGCGGACGCTGGAGATGTCGCTGGCGGGCATCCGGGAGATGTCCACCATCCTGACCCCGCCGGAGGACCGGCACCCGATCCTGACGTACGTCGGTGCTTACGACGACAAGCAGGTGGCCGCCGCGATCCGGCGTGAGCTGCTGCGCGACGGCCAGGTGTTCTTCGTGCACAACCGCGTCTCGACGATCGAGCGCGCGGCCAAGCGGATTCGTGAGCTCGTCCCCGAGGCGCGTGTGGTCACCGCGCACGGCCAGATGAACGAGGACCGGCTGGAGAAGATCATCCAGGGTTACTGGGAACGCGAGCACGACGTGCTGGTGTCCACCACGATCGTCGAGACCGGCCTGGACATCTCCAACGCCAACACGCTGATCGTCGAACGCGGTGACCTGCTGGGCCTGGCCCAGTTGCACCAGTTGCGCGGCCGGGTCGGCCGTGGACGCGAGCGCGGGTACGCGTACTTCCTGTACCCGCCCGAGGCCCCGCTGACCGAGACCGCGCACGACCGGCTCGCGACCATCGCGCAGAACACCGAGCTCGGCGCGGGCATGGCGGTGGCCATGAAGGACCTGGAGATCCGTGGCGCGGGCAACATCCTCGGCGCCGAGCAGTCCGGGCACATCGCGGGCGTCGGCTTCGACCTGTACGTCCGGCTCGTCGGTGAGGCCGTGGAGGCGTTCCGCCGGCACGCGGGCGCCGAAGGGCCCGAGGGCGAGGAGGAGCTGGCCGAGGTCCGGGTCGACCTGCCGGTGGACGCGCACATCCCGCACGACTACGTGCCTGGCGAACGTTTGCGGCTGGAGGCGTACCGCAAGATCGCGGCGGCCCGTGACGCCGACGAGCTCGCCGGTGTGATGGAGGAGCTCAAGGACCGCTACGGCGCGCCGCCGTTGCCGGTCGAGCGGCTGTTCGCGGTGGCCACGTTCCGCCACACGTGTCGCAGGCACGGCGTCACGGAGGTGACCACGCAGGGCACGTCGATCCGGTTCGCCCCGCTCGACCTGCGCGACTCCCAGCTCATCCGGCTCAAGCGGCTGCACCCGAAGGCGAACTACAAGGCGGTCACGAACACCGTCGTGGTGCCGCGGCCGACCGAGGGGCCCGCCGGTGGCCGGATCGGTGCGCCGCAGCTGCGTGACCAGGAGCTGCTCAAGTGGTGCGCGGACTTCCTGGAGAGCCTGGTGATCGCCCCGGCCCCAGTCGGGTGACCGATCCACCTATGAGAGGCTAATCACCGTGACGACTGCTGCCATGCGCCGCTCCATCGGGATGATCGCCGCGACCGCCCTGCTTGTGGCCGGTTGCAGTGCCGGACAGGGGGACCCGAAGGTCGCCCTGACCGTCGGTGACGTGAAGGTGTCCACGGTCGAACAGGTCCAGCAGAGGCTGAACGAGCTGCTGGCCACCAACCAGGCCGCACAGGACCAGGCCCGCCAGCGCAAGCTGGACGTGGTCTCGCGGGGCATCGTCACGCAGGAGGCGCTCAACCAGCTGACCAAGCAGGCCGCCGAGCGGGCGGGCATCCGGCTCGACGAGCAGCTTGTCGAGCAGAGCATCCCGGTGCTGACCGGTCCGCAGGCCACCCAGGGCGACCCGTTCCAGGCCGTGGTCGACGCGGCGTTCCCGGCCAAGGAGGTCGCCCGCTACCGGCTGATGCTGGTCGAGCTGGGCGGCCGCGCGATCGGCCGGTCCAGCTTCGAGTACGACGTGGCGTTCCTGGAGAACTTCGCGGACGCGCAGAAGCTGGCCAAGCAGGTCGCCGACGACCCGGCGCGGTCCGCCCAGCTGATGCAGGCCGCACCGAACCCGGTGCGCGACCCGATCCTGAACGCCAAGCAGGGCCCCGCGGACGCGGAGAGCCCGGACCAGCTGGTCTCGCTGGCCACCTCGCCGCTGTTCAACCTGCCCGCCGGTTCGGTGGTGTCCACCCGGCTGACCGGTGAACAGGGCGGCTACATCGTCTTCTACCTGAAGTCCCGCCAGGCCGCGCAGCCGCCCGCCGGTTTCGACGCGAGCTCGGTCCAGCCGTTGCAGCTGGCGCAGGCCGGCCAGGCCCAGCTGGTGGGCTTGGCCCAGCAGACCAAGGTCGAGCCCAACCCGCGGTTCGGCACGTGGGACCCGGTGAACCTGAAGGTCGTGTCCGGCGAGGAGGCCTCGGTCGTCAGCACGGTCCAGCCCGCCAAGACCAGCCGGCAACAGTGACGCCAGGGGAGAAGCTGCTCGAAGCGGTGGCGGTGATGGACCGCCTCCGCTCCCCGGGCGGGTGTCCCTGGGACGCCGAGCAGACGCACGAGTCGTTGCGGCAGTACCTGATCGAAGAGTGCTTCGAGCTGATCGAGGCGATCGAGGACGGCGACCGGGCGGCGCTGCGCGAAGAGCTCGGTGACGTGCTGCTCCAGGTGCTTTTCCACGCCCGGGTCGCGCAGGAGGACCCGGACGACCCGTTCACCATCGACGACGTGGCGGCGGCCCTGTCCGCGAAGCTGATCGGCCGCCACCCGCACGTCTTCGCCTCCGATCCCGCGGTCCGCGACTCGGCCACCCAGGAAAAGCGCTGGGAGGAGCTCAAGCAGGACGAGAAGAAGCGCGAGTCCAGCATCGACGGCGTCGCCCTCGGCGCGCCCGCCCTGGCGCTCGCCGCCAAGCTCGCCCAACGCACCGCACGTGCCGGTTTCCCCGTCGACCTCCTGCCGTCCGGCGACAGCCCGGCGGAGCGGCTCTTCGCGACCGCTGCTCGTGCCAAGATCGCGGGCGAGGAACCCGAGGGCGACGTCCGGGCGGTGGCCCGCAAGTTCGCCGAGGACGTCCGCACGGCGGAGCGCGCCGCCAAGGACGCGGGCCTCGACCCCGCCACACTGACCGAAGAGGACTGGCGCCGCTTCTGGCCCCACTGACCGCCGTGTCCACCATTCCGGCACCCCGTGTCCACCTTTGCGGCACCCCGTGTCCACCTTTGCGGCACCCTGTGTCCACCTTTGCGGCACGCCGAAACTGCCGTTCCGGCACCCCGAAATACCCGTTCCGGCACAGTGGGTTCATCCAGTGGAACGACTGGGCGAAGGTGATCAGCCTGAACGTGCCGAGTCCGGCGGGCAGGTCCTCCGCTCGCATGTGCAGCCACCGGGTGTTGGGCTTTCCAGCGGCGAGCCGGGTCGCCTCCGTGATCATGTCGGGGTCGGCGTCGATTCCCAGTGCCTGCTCGAACTTGTCGGCCAGCAGCAGGGTCAGCGAACCTGGCCCGCAGCCGACGTCGAGCAGGCGGCCGGTGCCGTCCAGGCCGAGCTCGGTGGCCATGGCCCCGGCCAACGCCGGGGGATACGGCAAACGGCCGCGCGAGTAGTACACGGCGCTGCGGGAGTACAGCGAGGGATCCCATTGCCACACGCGATCAGCGTAGGCATCCCGGTAAGTTGGATCGAGTGAGTAACGCGTACCTGCGGTATCCCCACCTGCACGGCGACCTGGTCACGTTCGTGGCCGAGGACGACGTATGGCTCGCGCCGCTGGATGGTGGCCGTGCGTGGCGGGTGTCCGCCGACCAGGTCCCGGTCACCCGGCCGCGGATCTCGCCCGACGGCGAGTACGTCGCCTGGACGAGCACCCGGGACGTCGAGCCCGAGGTGCACGTGGCGCCGGTGGACGGTGGTGAAAGCCGCAGGGTGACGTACTGGGGTTCGGTCAAGACCGCGGTGCTCGGCTGGAATCCCGACGGTGAGGTGCTCGCGGTCAGTTCGGTCGCGCAGGCGCAGTTCCGGCGCACGTGGGCCTACGCGGTTCCGCTCGACGGTCAGCCGCGTCAGTTGCCGTGGGGCCCGGTCGGTGACATCACCTACCGCGCGGATGGTGCGGTGTTGCTGCAGACGCGGGATTCGGCCGAGCCCGCTTACTGGAAGCGTTACCGGGGCGGCACGGTCGGCCGGTTGTGGGTGGACACGGCCGCCTCCGGGGAGTTCAGCCGGATACTGTCCGAACTGGACTCCAGTTTGGTGTCGCCGATGTGGGTCGGCGACCGGATCGCGTTCCTGTCCGACCACGAGGGCAACGGCAACTTGTACTCGTGCCTTCCTGACGGCACGGACCTGAGACGGCACACCGACCACGAGTTCTACGCCCGCAATGCGTCCACCGACGGCACACGGATCGTCTACCACTCCGCGGGCGACATCTGGATGCTGGACAACCTGGACGCCGAGCCGCGGCAACTGCCGGTCAGACTGGGCGGTCCACGCGTTTCCCGTCAGCAGTACCCGATCTCCGCGCGGTGGTCGCTCGGTGACGCCGCGCCTGACCACACCGGCCGCGCGAGCGCAGTGGAGGTACGCGGGACCGTGCACTGGTTGACGCACCAGGACGGTCCGGCTCGCGCGCTGGCTGCCGAACCCGGTGTCCGGGCGCGGCTTCCGCAGGTCCTCGGCACGTCGGGACACGTCGTCTGGGTGACGGACGTCGAGGGCGACGAGGCGCTGGAGATCATGCCGGTGGAGGGCGGCGCGCCCCGGCGGATCGGCGGCGGACAGATCGGCCGCGTGCACGAGCTCGTCGCCGCGCCGGACGGCAGACGTGTCGGCGTTGTCACCAACGACGGCCGTGTCCTGCTGGCCGAAGTGCAGACCGGTGAGATCAGGACGGTGACCCGGACCAGGGACGGCGATCCGACCGGCCTGCAGTTCTCGCCGGACTCCGGCTGGCTGGCGTGGTCGCACCCCGGGCCGCCGCCGCTGCGCCAGATCAGGATGGCCGACACCACGAATTTGTCCATTGTGGACGTGACGCCGTTGCGGTTCGACGACCACGAGCCGGTTTTCACCCTGGACGGCAAGTACCTGGCCTTCCTGTCGGCGCGGAGCTTCGATCCGCACTACGACGCGCACGTGTTCGACATGTACTTCGCCGGTGGGTCACGGCCGTACCTGGTCCCGTTGACCGCGACCACGCCTTCGCCGTTCTCGCCGCAGGTCCGGGGCCGTCCGGTGACCGAGTCCGATGACGACAAGGAGTCCGACGACGAGGACGGCACCCCGCGTGTTTCCGTTGACATCGAAGGGATCTCCGATCGGCTCGTCGCGTTCCCGGTCGAGTCGGCCCGGTACTGGTCGCTGTATCCGGCCAAGGACGGTGTGCTGTGGATGACGCGGCCGCTGACCGGTGAACTCGGCCACGATCTGGCGTCCACGGAGGACAGTCCGCCACGGCCTTCGTTGGAACGCTTCGCCTTCGACAAGCGCCGGGCCGAGGTCCTGGTCGACGCGCTCGACCAGTTCTGGGTCAGCGGCGACGGCAAGCGGATCGTCGTGCACGACGGCCGTTCGTTGCGGGTTCTGCCTTCGGAGCACAAAGCCGACGACGACAGTTCGGACAATGTGGACGTCGACCTGTCCCGGATTCGCGTGACGGTCGACCCGCCGGCCGAGTGGCGGCAGGCGTATGACGAGGCCGGCAGGCTGATGCGGGACCACTTCTGGCGCAGCGACATGGGCGGCGTCGACTGGGCCGGGCAGCTTGCCAGGTACCGGGCTCTGTTGCCCCGGCTCGGTTCCTACGACGACCTCGTGGACCTGCTGTGGGAGGTTCAGGGCGAGCTCGGCACGTCGCACGCCTACGTCTTCGAGACCCGTGACTCGGCGGATTCACGGGTCCGGCTTGGCCTGCTGGGCGCCGATCTGTCCCGGGACGACGCCGGTGTGTGGCGGATCGACCGGATTCTTCCCGCGGAGACGTCCGATCCCGAGGCGCGGTCTCCGCTGCGTGCTCCCGGCGTCGGGGTCCGCGTGGGGGACGCTGTGCTCGCTGTCGACGGACGACCCGTCGGCGCCGGGGGCCCGGCTCCGCTGCTGGCCGGGGCGGCGGGGAAACCGGTCGAGCTGACCATCGGGCCCGCCGCCGGTGGGGCGTCCCGTCGGGTGGTCGTCGTGCCTTTGCTGGACGACACCCCGTTGCGCTACCACGCTTGGGTCGCCGATCGGCGGGCGCACGTGCACACCTTGTCCGAAGGGCGGGTCGGGTACTTGCACCTGCCGGACATGCTTTCCGCGGGCTGGGCGCAGTTGCACCGGGACATGCGCCTGGAGATGCGGCGCGACGCGCTGGTTGTCGACGTGCGGGAGAACCGCGGTGGGCATCTTTCGCAGCTGGTGATCGAGAAGCTGGCCCGCAAGGTGATCGGATGGCAGATCAGCCGGGACGGGGCGCGGCCTGAGTCGTACCCGCAGGACGCTCCGCGCGGGCCCATCGTGGCCGTCGCCGACGAGCAGGCCGGGTCCGACGGTGACATCGTCAACGCGGCCATCAAGTCGTTGGGTCTCGGCCCTGTCGTCGGGATGCGGACCTGGGGCGGGACCATTGGCATCGACATGCGGTACCACTTGGTCGACGGCACGGTCGTGACCCAGCCTTGTTACGCCACTTGGCTTCGGGGGCCTGGCTGGGGCGTGGAGAACCACGGCGTCGATCCGGACGTCGAGGTTCCGACGACTCCGATGGACTATGCCGCCGGCCGGGACCCTCAGCTGGATACCGCTGTCCGGCTGGCGCTCGACGCCTTGGCGAGCCAGCCGCCGGTCGGTCCCCCTGCGCTCCCTGAGCTGTAGCGGCCGTCAGGCGGGTGGGGCGACCTGGGCGCCAGGCTGGTTCGAGCGGCGCAACGAGTCGGCGACGAAGCCGTTGGCCTTCAATTCCTCGACCACCGCACGCAGGAACTCGACCGACTCCGGCGCACGGTCCTTCGCCGTCGCGACGGCCTGCTGGATCTGCATGAACGGTTCGTCGATCAGTCGCAGCCCCGGGTTCGCCGCGACGAACTCGGTCATCGGCTGACGAATGCCCGCGGCCACGTCCAAGCCCGACTCCTGGAACACGGTTGTGCCGTCCGAGCCGCGGACCACGGTCGCGTGCTGACTTGTCCTGGTCAGGTACAGGTCGTAAGCGGAACCGTGCTTCACGCCGATGCGTACGCCTTCCGTGTCGACGTCCGCCACGGTGCGCAACGGCGAGTCGGCGGGCACCGCGAACACGCCTTCGATGAGCACGTAGGGCGCGGTGAACGCGACGTCCGCCGCCCTGGCCGGCTCGATGGCCAGAAAGCCGATGTCCGCCTGGCCGGTGGTCAAGGCTTCGAAGGATTTGCGGGCCGCGTCGAAACAGACGAACTCGACCGGCGTGTTGAGGCGTCTGCCCAGCTCGCGGGCGATGTCCACGGTCACGCCCGCCGGTCGCGCCGGCGTCCCCTGCGCCAGGACCGGGTTGCCGAGGTTGATCGACGCACGCAGCGTCCCGGTTGGCACAAGATCGTTCATGGGCCGATTATGCCGGGCGATTGCGAAATGCGTCACGGCAACCAGCGGCGTCCGTCAGGCGTCGCCGACCCCATTTTATGCCTGCTGACCTGCGGTGATCCGTGGTTGATCCGATTTGTCCGATAGGCCCGTTTCGGCGGTGGTCCGCCACCAGTGCGTACCCTGGGATGCGATGACTTCCTCGTTGCCGATCGCGCCGCCGGAGGCCCCGCGACGACGACCCCAGCGCAGGCGGCCGCCCCGGATTCTGATCATTGGGCTGTTGCTGGGCGTGGTCGTGGCCGCGTACCTCGTCCTGCGGGACAGCGGTGACGACCGGCCGGCCCGCCAGCCGGCGTTCTCGGTGCCGGGACTCTCCCCGGCGGCGCGCACCACCCTGCCGTTCCAGGCGCCGCCCATCGACATGGCACGGGTGCCGGAGCTGAGCCGCCGGATGCAGATCCCCGAGCGGATGCTGATCGCGTACGGCAAGGCCGAGGAGCTCCAGCGGCAGGTCAGCCCGGCCTGCGGCATCTCGTGGACCATGCTCGCGGGCATCGGCCGCAAGGAGTCCTTCCACGGCAAGATCAACAGCACGGCCATCAACCCGGACGGCACGCTGTCCAAGCCGATCATCGGGGTGCCGCTGGACGGATCACCCGGCTTCCGGGCGATCAGGGACACCGACGGCGGCGTGATGGACCAGGACACGACCTGGGACCGGGCCGTCGGCCCGATGCAGTTCCTGCCGAGCACGTGGAAGCGCTGGGCCGTCCGGGTGAGCGGTGACGGTCAGCCCGCGGACCCGCAGAACGTCGACGACGCGGCGGCCACGGCAGCGCGTTACCTGTGCGCCGAAGGCAACAACCTCACCGACGCGCAGGGCTGGTGGAAAGCCGTCCTGACGTACAACGAGTCGGTCTCGTACGCCAGGGACGTGTTCAGCGGCCAGGACGCGTACGCGCGAGCGGTCCAGCAACAGTAGATCGCCATTCGGTGACGGCAGTCGCCATCCGTTTGGCGGAACGGATGCCGCTGATCACCTCCCGTTAATCCACTCCGCGTGTGGCGTTCACCTCCCGCACGCCATGGCGGCCACCCATGGGATGAATTGTCGGCCCCGACCGTGACCTGGTGACCGGCTCGCGGTCGGGGAGGGGATATGGCGAGATTCCAATGCTTCAGAACGGATACGAGCGGCGTCAGATGGCGGCTGCTCGGCGGCAACAACCGGGTGCTGGGCGTGTCCGTACGCGGACACCCGGACCAGGGTTCGGCAGTGCGGGAACTGGACTACCTACGGGAACAGGCAGGTGATGCCCGAGTGGAGTTCGAGCGGTCGGCCTCAGGGCAATGGTGGTGGCAACTGTCCTTCGCGGACGTGCCGGTCGCGCGGTCGGCGCAGGGGTTCGCCCGCAAGATCGACGCGGACCTGGCGGCCAAGCGGTTCGTGCGGCGGATCGGCGAGGCGTCACTGGACGCCTCGGTGATGGTCTTCCAGCCCGGCCATCGCGGCCGGACCAGCAACATCGTTAATTGACAACCAGATGAACGCCCAGACTGCCGGCCACGGCTAGCTCGGGAACACGATCGCGGACGGGTTCCCCCGGTCCGCACCGGGTTCGAAGATTCTCCGGCGTACCCCAACGAAGGAGGAATCGTGCGGACTCGAATCGTTTCCGGACTTGTCGGCGCACTGCTGGCCGCCGGTGTCAGTGCGAGTGTGATGGCGGCACCCGCGCTGGCGGAGACCGGTCAGGAGAGCAGACATCACTGGGCGAAGACGACCGTCACCGTGGACTCGGGGGCCGCGGTGGCGTTGGACTTCTTCGGTATCAAGCTGACGGCGTTATGGCCGGCCACGGGCAGCACGCCCACCTTCACGTTCCCGGTGTGCGCCAAGCGCGGCGGCGTCGTCGAACTGCTCGGCGGGCTGCGGTTCACCGCCAACGACAAGGCTTTCACCGTGTACGCGCCGGTCGTCAACACCGACATCGGCGTGGTGAAGGCGGGCAGGCTTGAGTTGTTCTCGATCGACGGCCAGAACCTGGTGCTGACGGCCGCCGGTGCGCAGGCGCTGAACGAGAGCCTGGGCTTCTCCGGTCTGTTCTCGCAGGGCTTCCTCTTCGGCTCGTTCGTGACCAGTCACTAGCCGTGTGGCGGCAGCGGCACGTTGGGTGCTCGTTCACCTGACGTGCCGCAGCCGGACATCACCACCGGCTTCGCTGACACCGCCACGAATACCGGCCACGAATACCCGGCCACGAATTGCCGAAGGAGGACAGTCGGCTGATGACCACGGACGTCGACCGGCCACGCCCGGTGCGGCCATCAGTGCCCCTGTCCGACCGGGTGTTCCGGGGTGTGGTGCGCGCCGCGGGCGGCACCGTGCTGCTGATCATGGGCGCGATCGGGATCTTCCTTGCCTACCAGGCGATCCCGACGCTGCGCGAGTTCGGCTGGGGATTCTTCACCGAGGCGTCGTTCGTCCCGGACCGCGAGGAACTCGGCATCGCCGCGGTCGGCCTGTTCACCTTGCAGGTCGCCGGAGTCGCGATCGTCATCGCGTTCCCGCTGGCACTGGCCACCGCGCTGTACATTTCGGAATACGCGCCCGCGCGGCTGAAACGCACGCTGATCGCGGCGCTCGACCTGATGGCGGCGATCCCGAGTGTGGTCTACGGCCTGTTCGGGTTCGTGTTCCTGACCCCGCACATCATCTACCTGTCCCGGTGGCTGTCGAAGTACCTCGGTTTCCTGCCGTTCTTCGAGGTGAACACCGACGTGAACGCCGCCTCGTGGGAACAGTCGATGTACACGTCGTCGCCGTTCATCGCCGGGTTCGTGGTGGCGATGATGATCCTGCCGTTCGCCGCGTCGATCATGCGCGAGGTGTTCGCGCAGGCACCGCTGGGCGAGCGGGAAGGCGCGCTGGCACTGGGATCCACTCGCTGGGGCGTGATCCGTTCGGTCGTGCTGCCGTTCGGCAAGGGCGGCATCATCGGCGGCACGATGCTCGCGCTCGGCCGCGCGCTCGGCGAGACGATCGCGGTGGTGATGATCCTCGCGCCGGTGTTCGACATCAGGTTCCGGGTGCTGGAGAACGGCGGCGTGACGATCTCGTCGCTGATCGCACTGCGGTTCGGCGAGGCCACCCCGAGCCAGCTCTCCGCGTTGCTGGCCGCGGGCCTGATGTTGTTCCTCTTCACGCTCGTGGTCAACACCGTGGCGTCGATGATCGTGGCCCGTTCCCGCAGCGGTTCGGCCACCGAGATCTAGGAGGAGAGATGGCCGCGCCGACTCTTGAACGGACCGTTGTGGAGGCTCCAGCCGTCGTCGACGACGAACCGCGCAAGCGGGACTTGAGCACCACGACGCTGGACGACGTGCTCGCCGCGCTCGGCTCGATCCTCGGGGCATTGGGCCTGGTGTGGGTGTTGTACGCGAACCTCCTGCCCACTTCGGGAACGCTGGGTTTTGTCGTCGCCTGGTTCGTCGTGTTCCTCATGCTCTACGCGGGTGTCACGGCGATGCGCCACCCGCGCACGGTGATGGCTGACCGGGTGGCGGCGGCGATCATCCACGCGTTCGCGGGCCTGGTGGGTGTGGCCCTGCTCTTCGTGATCGGCTACACGGCCTACCGCGGCGCGGACGCACTGGGATACGGCAACTTCTTCACCTCCGATCTCAGCGCGGCCGGACCGCTCGACCCGCTCACGGTCGGCGGTGTGCTGCACGCGCTGGTCGGCACGCTCGTCGAGATCACCATCGCGGTCGCGATCACGCTTCCGCTCGGCGTGGGCTGCGCGGTGTTCCTCAACGAGGTCGGTGGCCGATTCGCCCGCCCGGTCCGGACGGTCGTCGAGGCGATGACCGCGCTGCCGTCCATTGTGGCCGGTCTGTTCGTGTTCACGACGGTGCTGCTGATGGCTGGGCTGCCACGCAGCGGTCTGGCGGCGTCCCTGGCGATCAGCGTGATGATGCTGCCGATCATCGCGCGCTCCGCCGAGGTCGTGCTGCGAGTCGTGCCGGGCGGCCTGCGGGAGGCCAGCCTCGCGCTGGGTGCCTCGCAGTGGCAGACGGTGTGGCGGGTCGTGCTGCCGACCGCGCGTCCTTCCCTTGCCACGGCGTTGATCCTGGGCATCGCGCGCGGGATCGGGGAGACGTCGCCGGTGCTGCTCACCGCCGGGTACACCACGTACCTCACGTTCGATCCGACCTCGGGGCCGATGGTGTCCCTGCCGTTGATGACGTACCAGCTCTCTCGTTCCTCCGAAGCGGTCGACCAGTCACGGGCGTTCGGCGCCGCGACGGTTCTGCTGCTCGTCGTGTTGCTGTTGTTCGTGATCGCGCGCGTGGTGGCGCAGCGGTCGAAGACCGGAAGGCGTTGATCATGCTCAGGCGGATCGTTGCGATCCTGGCCAGTGCCGTGCTGCTGGCGTTGAGCGCGGGGACCGGCCCGGCGCACGCCCAGGCGTACATCCCGATCGACGGGTCGGGCTCGACGTGGAGCGCCAACGCGATCAACCAGTGGATCGCCGACGTCAAGAGCTTCGGCATGCAGGTGAACTACAGCTCGGTCGGCTCCAGCCGGGGCAGGCAGGACTTCGCCGCCAAGCTGTCGCACTTCGGTGTGTCGGAGATCCAGTACGGCATCCGTGACAGCAACGGCAACACCGACGGCCCCAACGGCAGGCCGTTCGCGTACATGCCGATCGTGGCCGGTGGCACGTCGTTCATGTACCACCTGAAGCGCGGCAACGAACTGGTCCGCAACCTGCGGCTGTCCGGCGAGACGATCACCAAGATCTTCACCGGGCAGATCACCAACTGGGCGGACGACGCGATCACCCGGGACAACAACGGCGTCAAGCTGCCGTCCAAGAAGATCATCCCGTTGATCCGCTCCGACGGCTCGGGTACGTCGGCGCAGTTCACGATGTGGATGTCCAAGCAGCACGGCAACATCTGGACACACGGGATGACGTCGTACTTCCCGCAGTTCAACGGATCGGTCGCGAAGAGCAGCTCCACCGAGATGGCCACGTACATCTCCGCGCAGTACGGCGAAGGCGCGATCGGTTACGTCGAGTACTCCTACGCCCGCGCACAGAACTTCCCGGTGGCGAAGCTGCTCAACAAGGCCGGGTACTACACCGAGCCGACGGACTACAACGTCGCGGTGGCGCTGACCAAGGCGCAGATCAACACGGCCAACAGGGACGATCCGAGCACCTATCTCACCCAGATCCTGGACGGTGTCTACAACAACGACGACCGGCGGACGTATCCGTTGTCGTCGTACTCGTACATGATCCTGCCGACATCGGTGGACGGGAAGCTCAACGAACAGGCAGGCCTGACGCTCGGCGCGTTCGCGTACTACTTCCTCTGCCAGGGCCAGCAGAAAGCCGGTCCACTGGGGTATTCGCCCCTGCCGCTGAATCTCGTGCAGGCGGGGTACGAACAGGTCCACAAGATCCCCGGCTCGGAGAAGAAGTCGTTGGACGCCAGGGGATGCAACAACCCGACGTTCGACCCGAACAATCCGGGCTCCAACCGGCTGGCCGCGACCGCGCCGTTCCCGCAGGACTGTGACCAGGTCGGCAAAGGCCCGTGTGGCGCGAACGGCGGTGGTGGCGCCGGAGGCGGCGGCGGTGGCGGGGCCGGCGGTGCCGGTTCCGGCGGCGGCAACGGTGGTGGCGCCGGTGGCGGCGGGGCCGGTGACGGCACAGGCGCCGGTGGTGGCGCCGGAGGGCCGGGCGACCCCGACAACCCCAACGGTGGCGGGGCGGTCGACCCGCTCACGGGCGAGCCGATCGGGTCGGCGAACGGCGGTGGTGATGGCACAGGGTCGAGCGCGGTCTCGACCGAACTGGCCGCCAGCCGGGCGGGCACCGACACCGCGATGGGCATCCTCGCCGCCGTCGAACTCGTCCTTGTCCTGGTGGTGCCCGCGATCGTGGCACGAGCAGTCAGCAGACGGCGGGCACTGCGCGCCGAGCAAGAGGGGACTTCCTGATGGTTACTCGGATCGGTCCGTGGCTGGCGCTGGTGAGCGTCGTCGCGTTGCTCGCGGCCGGGCTGGTGATGTTCATCCCGGTGACCGCGGTCGGCCAACAGGAAACGTCCGCGGTCACCAGGACACAGGACCTGGACAAGGGCTACAGCAACACCGAGACCAAGCAGTACAAGGGCACCGTCACGGTCTCGCAGACCTCCGGCCTGGTGCGCCAGCGCGTGAAGGTGTCGTGGTCCGGGTTCAAGCCGACCGGGACGGGCGGCAGCAGCGCCGCCCCCTACCCGGTCGTCGTGATGCAGTGCTGGGGCAAGTCGACCGAGGTGACCCAGCAGACCTGCTGGAACGGCGGTACGAACATGGGCACGCAGGTGCTCAACGCCGCCGCGCTGATCGAGCCGTTCCCGTACGCGGGCGACATCTTCGGGCCGACCCCGGCCGCCAACGCGGTGAAGTCGGTTGTCCCGTTCAAGGCCAGGGACGACGGCAAGCTCTACAGTGGAACGCAGGACGACACCGGCTGGCCGGCAGGCGCGGTCGTCAAGGCCAATCCGCCCGCGTTCTCCGAGACCACGAAGAACGCGATCATGCCCAACAACTACATGGGTATCACGAACGCGGACGGCACGGGTGAGGTCGACATCGAGTTGCTCACCGCGTTCGAAAACCCGCACCTGGGCTGCAGCAGCACAGCCGCGTGCTCGCTCGTGGTGATCCCGGTCGGCGATCCGACGTGCAAGAACGACGCCGAACTGCCGGCGAACCGGAGGGGGCAGTGCGCCAAGCCGCAGGCCGTCCTGCGGAACGCGGCCACCTGGGCGACGCAGACGAACTGGGCCCGCAAGTTCGTCTTCGACCTGTCGTTCCGGGAGTCCGCGGCCAGCTGCCAGCTGGACGAACGGCAGGAGACCGGCCTGGCCGGATCGTTCTACGCCTACCAGCTGCTCAACAACAGCTGGCGGCCCAAGTTCTGCCACGACGAAAGCCTG
The DNA here is from genome assembly GCF_013280595.1 of Kibdelosporangium persicum. GTDB lineage: Bacteria > Actinomycetota > Actinomycetes > Mycobacteriales > Pseudonocardiaceae > Kibdelosporangium > Kibdelosporangium persicum. Next base: position 192,549 of record NZ_JAAATY010000016.1, on the reverse strand, counting down.
TTCCGGCTCGGGTACACCGCGTTGAGCGACGGCGAGTCCCGTGCGCAGTACATGGCCGCGCTCGGCGGTGAATGGCAGGACGGGACGACCAACGCCTTGCTCACGTCCCGCGCGATAGAAGGAGAACCGGCCAAACCCACGGTGTACGCGCCGGTCACGATCACCAGTGTGGCCGTGTCCTTCGTGCTGGACGACGAGAAGGGCAGGGAGGTCACCGAGCTGAAGCTGAACGCGCGGCTGCTGGCCAAGATGCTCACCCAGTCGTACCGGACGATGGCCGGGTCGGGCGTGAACCACCCCGCGCTGCGGACCAATCCGGAATGGTGGGGTTCGGATCCGGAGTTCCTGGCGCTGAACCCCGGGCTGACGGCCGCCATGCAGAGCCGGATCGGCCGGGAGGCCTCGGCGTATCCGGTGATCTCGCTGGGTGACCTGGACGCCATCCACGCGTTGACGTCGTACATCGCGGCGGACAAGGACGCGGTGGCGTGGCTGGGCGGTGCCAACGACGGGTACGGCATGGTCGTCAACCCGCAGTTCCACAACTACAAGCTGCCGGTCGGTCTGCTCGAACTGCGAGACGACTACGTGGTCACCGACAACAACCTGTTCAAGGGCCAGATCCTGCTTTCCCAGTACGCCAACGTGGCGGACAACCTCTACAGCGCCGCGATCGCGGCGACGCAGGCTTGGCCGTACGCCAACATCTCACAGAGCTGCACCGGCCCGGTGAACGAGCAGATCTGCACGCTGAAGAGAGTCGACCAACGCCAGATCGGCGGCCAACGAGCCGTGCTGGCGATCACCACACTGGCCGACTCACGGGTTTTCGGCCTGCGGCAGGCCGCCTTGCAGACCACACCTGGCAAGTTCGTCAAACCTGACGACGTCGCGGTCGCGTTGGCGTTGCGTGGCACGACGCTCGACGAGAAGACCGGTGTGCTCACGTCGGACATCCCCGCGATGCACCCGAACGCGTACCCCGGTATGTCCATTGTGTACGCGGCGATCCCGACGAGCGGGCTGAGCGCGGGCACCGCGGGCAACTACGCGAAGTTCCTGGACTACGCGGCCGGTCCCGGCCAGGCCGCGGGCCAGGAGGCCGGTCAGTTGCCGACCGGGTACGTGCCGTTGAGCGACCCACTGCGGGAACAGACCCGGAACGCCGCGGTGGCCGTCCGGGAGCAGAAGGGTGTGGTCCCGGCGCCTCCGCCCGGGTTGTCCGAGGACCCCGCGGCCGGTTTGCTGCCGCCGGGTGAAAGCGGTGCCAGCAGTGGCCTGCTCGGCAGTGGCGGGGGCGGCGTCGCCGGCGGGAACGGCGCAGGCGCGGCCGCTGGAGCCGCGTCGAACGCGACCACGCCGCCGTCCAGCCCGACCGCGCCGCCGACCGTGGACAAGCAGGCGACCTCGGTCGCGACGCGGTCCGACTCGTCCGGCTTCGCCAAGTGGGTGCTGCCGGGCCTGCTCGGCATCGGTGCGCTCGCCGGGCTGATCGCGTTCGGCGCCATGGTCTGGACCCAGCCCGACCACCCGGTTCGCCGCTGGTTGCGACGGTTGAGGACCCGATGAGCAAGGCTCGTGTGCTCACGCAGGCGCTGCTCGTCCTGTCAGCGCTTGCGTTCGGGTTCGCCGCGTACCTGCTGATCCTGTCGCCGCTGCAGTACGACCGTGCGCAGACCTTGTTGTACGCACAGGCAAGGGAAACACTCGCGGACACCAGCATGCCGACCGGCGGCAAGATCGACGCGGGCACGCCGATCGCCTTCCTGGAAATCCCCGGCCTTCAGTTGAGTGAGGTCGTGGTCGAAGGCACCGCGGGAAGCCAGCTCGCGCAGGGACCCGGGCACGGGCGGACCACGCCCCTGCCCGGGCAGCCCGGCACATCTGTCCTAATGGGACGCGCGCAGACGTACGGCGCGCCGTTCAAGGACATCGGCAGGCTCCAGTCAGGCGACGAGGTCAAAGTGACCACGGCGCAGGGACGGTTCACCTACCGTGTCGACCGCGTGCGCAGGGACGGTGATCCGCGCCCGCCGGTCGCGGGGGTCAGCAGGATGATGCTGATCAGTGCCGAAGGCGGCGACCTGACCGGTCCTGAACGGACGGTCTATGTGGACACGACGCTCACAGGTGACGCGGTTGCCGCGCCAGGCGGACGTTCGACGACGTTGCTGCCGGAGGAGAGCGCGCTGAAGCGGGACACCGGCGTGCTGGTCGATCTGGTGCTGTGGCTACAGGTGTTGCTGCTGGCTGTCGGGGTGTTCGCGTGGGCGCGTATCCGGTGGGGCCGGTGGGAGACGTGGCTGGTCGGCGTGCCCGTGGTGGTGGCCGCGACCTGGCAGGTCTACCAGTCCGCGGCCGTCGCCGTGCTGCCGAACCTGCTTTAACCGAACCGGCCGTTGACGTAGTCGGCGGTGCGCGGGTCGGCCGGGTCCTCGAAGATCGTCCTGGTCGGCCCGGCCTCGACGATCTGGCCCGGCGTGCCCGCCTCAGCCAGGAAGAACGCGCACTGCTGGGAGACCCGGGCGGCCTGCTGCATGTTGTGCGTGACGATCACGATCGTGACCTCGCGGCGCAACTCGGCGATCGTCTCCTCGATGCGGCGCGTCGATGTCGGGTCCAACGCCGAACACGGTTCGTCCATCAGCAACACGTCCGGCTGCACCGCCAGCGACCGCGCGATGCACAACCGCTGCTGCTGACCACCGGACAGCGCGCCGCCTGGCTGCTTGAGCCGGTCACGGACTTCCTTCCACAGCCCCGCTTTGGTCAGGCACGACTCGACGAGGTACTCCTTCTCGTCGCGAGACGCCTTGGAACCGGTCAGTTTCAGGCCCGCGGTCACGTTGTCCGCGATGGACATCGCGGGGAACGGGTTCGGCTTCTGGAACACCATCCCAATCCGCCTGCGCGTCTCGGTGATCCGCCCGCCCGGCTGGTAGATGTCCACACCGTCCAGCAGGACCTCGCCGGCCAGCGCCGCGCCCGCGACGAGCTCGTGCATCCGGTTGAGGATGCGCAGGAACGTCGACTTGCCGCAGCCGGACGGACCGATCAACGCGGTTACGCTGCCCGGCGGCATGGCCAGCGAAACCCGTTGCAGCACTTTGTGTCCGCCGAACCACGCGGACACGTCGACCGCTTCCAGCTCGCTGCCGCGGAAGAAGTCCTCATCGGACTCGTCGGACTGAAGGGGGAGTTCTGTGGTCGACACGGGCGCGACGGTATGCCGTGTGGTGGGACTGGCGATGAACAACGGGTTCACTGGGCATGGCCCCGTGGGGTGTTTGTTGCCCGTTAAGCGATTAGGCGTTTGGCGAGAAACCAGTCTTCGCTGTTCCCCGGTGGTTGCGCCGACCGGGCTGCGCGACGGTTGATATCAGTCCCGCTTGGGACAAACCGTTGAAGGACAAGGAGATTCTCGATGCGCTCCATCCTAGGGAAGGCAGCGGTCACCCTCGGTGCCGCGGCGGCCGTGCTCAGCCTGGCCGCGGGCAACGCGGTCGCCGACCCCGGCTTCACGCCGCTGACCGGTGACATCGTCGGCGTCGGCTCGGACACGTCGCAGGACCTGCTCGACGGTCTGGCGTCGCAGTACAACAGCGAGACCGCCCGTCCCGGCGACTGGCTGGCTTCATGGAGAGCCACGGGTTCGGCGACGATCACGCCGAAGACCGGTGCCGCGGAGATCACCCGCCCGAACGGTTCCAGCGCGGGCATCAACGCGCTGATCGCCGACGGCGACGCACACACCATCGACTTCGCCCGTTCGTCCCGGTGGGTCGGCTCGAACCCGGCGGAGGCCAACTACAGCTTCCTCCAGTTCGCCCGGGACGGCCTGACCTTCGCCACGGCCACGAACAGCAACGTGCCCGCGACCCGCACCACCGCGCAGCTGCACGACATCTACAGCCGCAGCACGCCGAACTGCGTGCCGCTGGTGAAGCCGTACATCCCGCAGCCGGGTTCCGGCACGCGTCAGTTCTTCCTGGCGAGCATCGGCCTGACCGAGGGCACGCTCGGCAACTGCGCCGCGGTGTCCCAGGAGCACGACGCCTCGGTGGTCGTCAACGACGCCAACGCCATCGCCCCGTTCTCCATCGCCCGCGGCTGGGGCGTGCAGGGCCTGCGCCTCGGTGACGTCGACGACTCGTCCCGCCCGGCGGGCCTGCCCGCCAACCTGATCGCCCAGGACACCCCGCCCAACGGTGCCCTCGCGACGATCAACGTCTACGACCGCGGCATCTACAACGTGGTCCGCAACAGCGACGTGAACCTGCCCAAGTACGACAACGTGTTCGGCCCGAACGGCTGGATCTGCACCGACCCCGACGCCCAGGCGATCATCACCGGCCAGCACTTCCGTCTCGCCGACTCCCTCGAGTGCGGCCAGCACGTGAAGTAGGACAGCTCTGACGTAGGACAGCATCTGACATAAGACAGCATGTGACATAAGGCCGTCCCGGTCGCAAAGGCCGGGGCGGCCTTCTGCCTGGTCACCCCTCGTGAGTGTTTATCCGTGTTCTAACCCTGATAACCACTCACGAGGGGTGACCAGGGGTTATGGGGGGAGGGGCTGCTAGTCCACGTCCTCGTTCAGGGCGATGCGGGCGTTGACCTCGCTCAACGCTTCCTGGTACTCCGGCACCGGGTGCATCGCCGTCGCTAACTTCAACTGGAGCCGTGCCTCGGTGAAGCGGCTCTGCCGCTGTAAGGCCCGGCCGAGGGCGAAGTGGGCGTAGTGGTCGTTCGGGTCGAGTTCGATCACCTTGCGGAAGGCTTCCTCGGCTCGCCTCAGCTGGGCGGAGCCCAGGTATGCGCGTCCGGCCAGCAGTTGCACGCTCGGTTTGTCCGCCTCGGCCTCCAGGACCGGCGCCAGTGCCGCCAGTGCGTCGAGAGGTCTGCGCATGGCTACAAGCTGTTCGGCCTGCCGGAACGCCGCCACCATGTCGCTCATCCACTCAACTTTACGGATCTCTCCCGCGTCGAGGCCAATCCCCGGCACCGTTCATCCACGCACAACCGTGCCTTCAACAGCGGCGTTCCCCAGCACGACTAGTCTGTGCGGGGAACAGAACGTGAGCTGGGAGGAACACCAGTGGCGGTAATCGAGCAGGTCGGCGCACGCGAGATCCTCGACTCGCGGGGCAACCCCACGGTCGAGGTGGAGGTCGCGCTGGACGACGGCACCCTGGCCCGCGCGGCTGTTCCGTCGGGTGCCTCGACCGGTGAGCACGAGGCCGTCGAGCTGAGGGACGGCGACAGCAACCGCTACCTGGGCAAAGGCGTCGAGAAGGCCGTCACGGCCGTGCTCGACGAGATCGGCCCGGAGCTGACCGGGATCGAGGCCGTCGAGCAGCGGGTCGTCGACCAGAAGCTGGTCGACCTGGACGGCACGCCGGACAAGTCCCGGCTGGGCGCCAACGCCATCCTCGGCGTGAGCCTCGCGGTCGCCAAGGCCGCGGCCGAGTCGAGCGGGCTGGAGCTGTTCCGCTACGTGGGCGGCCCGAACGCGCACGTCCTGCCGGTGCCGATGCTGAACATCCTCAACGGCGGCGCGCACGCGGACACCGACGTGGACATCCAGGAGTTCATGATCGCCCCGATCGGCGCCGACTCGTTCCGTGAGGCGCTGCGTTGGGGCGCGGAGGTCTACCACTCGCTCAAGTCGGTGCTCAAGAGCCGTGGCCTGGCCACCGGCCTGGGTGACGAGGGCGGTTTCGCGCCGAGCCTGGCCAACAACCGTGAGGCGCTCGACCTGATCCTGGTCGCGATCGAGAAGGCCGGGTACCGCCCCGGCCGGGAGATCGCGCTCGCGCTGGACGTCGCCGCCACCGAGTTCTTCAACGACGGCGCGTACACCTTCGAGGGCGAGAAGCGCAGCGCGGAGCAGATGACCGGCTACTACAAGGAGCTGGTCGACAACTACCCGCTGGTCTCCATCGAGGACCCGCTGTCGGAGGACGACTGGGACGGCTGGGTCCGGATGACCGCCGAGCTCGGCGAGCGTGTCCAGCTGGTCGGCGACGACCTGTTCGTCACCAACCCGGAGCGGCTGGAGGAGGGCATCTCCCGGCGCGCGGCCAACGCGCTGCTGGTGAAGGTCAACCAGATCGGCACGCTTTCGGAGACCCTGGACGCCGTGTCGCTGGCGACTTCGTACGGCTACAAGAGCATGATGAGCCACCGGTCCGGCGAGACCGAGGACACCACCATCGCCGACCTGGCGGTGGCCACGGGCGTCGGCCAGATCAAGACCGGTGCGCCCGCCCGCAGCGAGCGCGTCGCCAAGTACAACCAGCTGCTGCGCATCGAGGAGACCCTCGGTGACGCCGCCCGCTACGCCGGGGACCTCGCGTTCCCGCGGTTCAACCCGGAGAGCTGATGGCTGACGAACCCGGCGAGGGTCCGCAGCGCCCGGAGCGCTCAGCTTCGCGGCGTGGCCGGTTCACGCGCGGGTTCGCCAGGTCGGCCAAGCCGGACAAGTCCGGTACACCGGACAAACCCGACGGCGCGGAACGTCCTGGCCGGCGCGCCCGGCCGGGACGGCGTTCCGACGCGGCGGACAAGCCGGAGACAACGCCGCGGACCAGGCCGGAGACGCCCCGCAGGCGTCCGGTGGCCAAGCCGCGCTCCCGGTTCGCGAAGAACCTGATGGGCCAGACGACCACGCGCCGTGCGGCCGTGGTGGCGACCGTGGTCTGTGCGTTGGCGTTGTCGATCGCCGTTCCGTTACGGACGTACCTCTCCCAGCGGGACGAGGTGGCCACGCAGGAGCGCCGTCAGGCCGAGCTGCGGGCCCAGGTCGACCAGCTGGAGCAGCGCAAGGCCCAGCTGTCCGACCCGGCGCAGATCCAGGCCGAGGCGCGCAGGCGGCTGCGGTACGTGATGCCGGGGGAGACCCCGTACATGGTGCAGCTGCCGGGTGACGTCGGTACGCAGTCCGGTGAGCCGCCCGCCGCCCCTGCCGGGCCGCAGGAGCCGTGGTTCCAGTCGCTCTGGGATTCGATCAAGGAAAGTAGATAGGTGCAGTTCGAGCCAGTCACCGAGGCCGACCGCGCGGTCGTGGCGAGCCAGCTCGGCCGGCCGCCGCGCGCGTTGCGTGCGGTCGCCGCCCGGTGCCCCAGTGGTCACGTCGCGGTCGTGCAGACCAACCCCAGGTTGGAGGACGGCACGCCGTTCCCCACGCTCTACTACCTGACGTGCCCGCGGCTGACGTCGCTGTGCAGCACGCTCGAGGCCGAGGGCGTGATGAAGGAGATGACCGCGCGGCTGGCCGAGGACGAGCAGCTGGCGCAGGCCTACGAGCAGGCACACTGGTCGTACCTGGCCCAGCGTGACGAGATCGAATCGCTCGGCACGCAGGTCAGCGCGGGCGGCATGCCTGGCCGGGTGAAGTGCCTGCACGTCCACGTGGCCCATGCCCTGGCCTGCGGACCTGGCGTGAATCCGTTCGGCGACGAGACCCTGCGCCTGATCGCGGACCAGTGGCCCGCCGGGGACTGTGCGGCGTCGACCGCCGAATCCTGATGTGGTCGGCGAGGACCGTCGAACACTGCCCGGCCGTTAACGAGGGATGAAAGGCGAGGGCTGTCGATATCGACAGCACCGGCTTTGTCGCGCCGGTCGGTTACGCCACGCAACACGCCCGACGCCGCCCCGACAGCAGCGCTGAGCAGGCACTTCAGCGGTGTCGGCGGCGTGGGACGGGGTGGAAACGGCCGGCTCTGGCGACGAAGCCCGTCCGGAGCGCAGCGAGGACAAAAAACACCGCATTGCTCCGAAAAGACCAAAGGCCGGTGAAAACTCGGCCCGGATGAGGCACGCTAGGACCGGAGCCACAGGAGAGCCGAGAGAGCCGGGAGGCCGGGTCCGTGTCGTTCGTGCCAGCGCCTGCGAATAGGGCTGCCCGACGGAAGATGCTGCGCTACTTACGGCGCAAGCGTGGACTGGCGGCGGTGACCGCGGCATTGTTGCTGGTGCCGGCCGCTTTAGCGGGCGATACCGTCGCCGGGTGGAGCGTGCGGGACGACTCCATCACGCCGTTGGCCAACGGTCTCGGCCGTGGTTTCTTCGGGATCGACCTGGAGGATCTCGGCGCGAGCGGCCAGCTTCCCGAGGTGGACGGCCTGTCGGACGAGTTACTTCGCATCGCGGGTGACCCGGGCGCGCTGGCGTCCAGTGGCGACCCGCTGAGCACGCCGAGTGGCCCGCTCGGCATCCCCGGCAAGGCGCTCGAGGCGTACCAGAAGGCCGCGACGATGCTGGGCACGTCCCAGCCGGCCTGCAAGATGCACTGGTCCCTGCTGGCGAGTATCGGCCGGATCGAGTCGAACCACGGGCGTGGCCAGTACGACGCCAAGGGCAACACCGCCGACCGGATCCTCGGCCCGGTGCTCAACGGAGCCGGGTTCGCCGCGATCCAGGACACCGACGGCGGCCAGCTCGACGGCGACCTCCAGTGGGACCGCGCGGTCGGTCCGTTCCAGTTCATCCCGGGCACGTGGAAGGCCTACGCCTCCGACGCCAACGGCGACGGCGTGAACAACCCGCACAACATGTTCGACGCGGCGCTCTCGGCAGGCAAGTACCTGTGCTCCGGCGGGCTCGACATGAGCAACGACCAGCAGCGCGCGATCGCGGTCTTCCGCTACAACCACTCCGACAGCTACGTGCGGACCGTCCTGCTCTGGGCGAAGGCCTACGAGTCCGGTGTGTCGGTCATCCCGGACGGCCTCGGCGTCACCTCAGGCGTGACCAACCCGGCGGTCCAGGCCGCGGGCACCCCGGCGCAGCAGACGCCGACCGCGACGACCCCGTCGCCGACGCCGACTCCCACGCCGACCCCGTCGCTGCCGACGACGGAAACGACGATCACGCCGAACCCGCCGAGCAACCCGCCGACGAAGCCGACGACGGTCCACCCGACCAACCCGCCGACGACCACGCCGACGACGACCACACCGACAACCACCACGCCGACGACGACCACGCCGACGTGCGAGCCGAGCACGCAGCCCAGCACGCCGACCACCTCGTCCAGTTCGACGACGAGCGCTCCGGCTGGCTCCTCGGACGCGCAGCAGCCGTCGACCGGCACGAGCCCGGCCAGTGCGGGTGAAGCGGAAGATCCCTGCAAGTAGATTGGCGACCATGCCAAGGGTTGCCGCCATCGACTGTGGGACTAACTCGATCCGTCTGCTCGTCGCGGACGTGACCAAACGGGACGATGGCACGTCCTGGTTGCGTGACGTCCACCGCGAGCAGCGAGTGGTCCGGCTCGGCCAGGGCGTCGACGCGACCGGGACGCTGAATCCGGACGCGTTGGAGCGCACCAGGGTCGCGCTCGCCGACTACACCGCCATCCTGCGTCGCAAGGGCGCCGAGAGCGTCCGGATGGTGGCGACGTCGGCGACACGGGACGCGAGCAACCGGGACGACTTCTTCGGCATGACCGAGCAGCTGCTCGGCGCGCCCGCCGAGGTGATCTCCGGGGACGAGGAGGCCGCGCTGGCGTTCACCGGCGCGGTCGGCGACCTCGACCCGGCGGACGGCCCGTTCCTCGTCGTGGACGTCGGCGGCGGGTCGACCGAGCTCGTGCTGGGCACGTGGGACGGCGTGAAGGCGACGCCGAAGGCCGCGCGGTCGACCGACATCGGGTGCGTCCGGATCACCGAACGGTGCCTGCGCAGCGATCCGCCGACCGCCGCGGAGATCACGGAGGCACGCGAACTGGCCAGGCAGGTGCTGCGGGCCGCGTTCGACACCGTGCCGGTGGACGAGGCCAAGACGTGGATCGGCGTGGCGGGCACCGCGACCACGATGGCCGCGATCGCCCTGGGGCTGCCGGAGTACGACTCCGACGCGATCCACCTGTCCCGGATCGCCAAGCCGAAGCTCATCGAGACGAGCGAGCAGTTGCTCGCGCTCAACCACGAGCAGCGGGCCGCGAACCCGGTCATCCACCCGGGCCGGGTGGACGTGATCGGCGGCGGCAGCCTGATCTTCCAGGTGCTGGCCGAGCGGCTGACCGGGGTCGACGAGCTCACCGTGAGTGAACACGACATTCTGGACGGTATCGCCCTTTCACAGTTGTGACGGCGTTCCCGTCCGAAGAACTAAGCCATGTGGGTGACTGTCCAACATCGTCACGCTTTTGTGACTGCGTGTGTCCTGAAAGGCACTCCGCGCCCACGTTAGCGTCCTCTCACACTTCGGGACGGGAGGACTCCATGGGCTCAAAGGCGGTGGCGCTCACGGCCGCGCCGTTGACGATCGCTTTGGTTCTCACCGGTTGTGGCGGAGGCGGAGGCGGCGCCCCGGCGGGCAACGCGACCGCCGACGCCACGATCTCGATCTACGGCACCAATCCGCCGGGCAACATGCTGCCCGCCAACGCCACGGACGCCGGGTCCGCCAAGATGCAGGAGGGCCTGTACTCGCAGCTGGTCGGGTACGGGGCGGACGACGGCAGGCCGTTCGACCAGGTCGCCGAGTCGATCACGTCGGCCGACAAGAAGGTCTACAACGTCAAGCTGCGCAAGGGGTGGAAGTTCCACGACGGCACCGAGGTCAAGGCCAAGAACTTCGTCGACGCGTGGAACTGGGGCGCCTACGGCCCGAACGCCCAGCTGAGCGCGACCTGGTTCAAGCAGATCGACGGTTTCGACGACGTCTACACCAAGGACCCGGACGGCGCGTCCGGGCCGCAGAAACCGCCGACGCCCGCGTCGAAGACGATGAAGGGCCTCAAGGTCATCGGCGACCACGAGTTCGAGATCACCCTGAAGGCGCCGTTCTCGGTGTTCACCACCGTCATCGGGTACACCCCGTTCGCCCCGTTGCCGGACAAGTTCTTCGCCGATCCGGAGGCGTTCGCCAAGAACCCGATCGGCAACGGGCCGCTGAAGTTCGTGTCGTTCACCCCGAACGTCGAGATCAGGATGACCCGCAACGACGAGTTCCCGCTCGACCAGAAGAAGGTCAAGTTCCGCAACCTGGTCATCAAGATCTACTCGCAGCAGGAGGCCGCGTACAAGGACCTGCTCTCGGGCCAGTTGGACTTCATCGAGACGCTGCCGCCGTCGGCCAAGGCGGGCGGCAAGTACAAGACCGAGCTGGGGGACCGGCTGCTGACCGCGAAGCTGCTGTCGATCTCCACCCTGACCGTGCCGAGTTACCTGCCGGAGTACGGCAGTCTCGACCTGCGGAAGGCGATCGCACTGGCGGTCAACCGGGACCAGATCACCAAGACCGTGCTGGCCGACACGTACGTGCCCGCCGACGGCTGGGTCAACGACAACATCGAGGGCTACGAGAAGGGCGTGTGCGGCGAGTTCTGCGAGTACGACCCGGCCAAGGCCAAGGAGTACTACGCCCGTTCCGGGCACAGCGGCAAGATCACCATCCAGTCCAACTCGGACGGTGGCCGCAAGGAGCCGCTGGAGGCCGCGTGCAACAGCATCAAGAACGCGATCGGCGTGGAGTGCACGTTCGTCGGCGCCACCAACTTCGGTGAGTTCCGCAACATCATCGACGGCAGCAAGCTGACCGGCCTCGGCCGGTCCGACTGGGGCGCGGACTACGCGGAGATCGAGAACTTCCTCAACCCGTTGCACCGCACCGGCGGTTCGTCCAACGACTCCAAGACGTCCAACCCGCAGCTGGACGCGCTGCTGGCGCAGGCGGACGCGACAGCCGACCGGGCCGAGGCGATCAGGCTCTACCAGCAGGCGCACCGCCTGTTGCCGACGTACTTCCCGAGCATCCCGCTCTGGATGGAACGCGGAGTCGGCGCCAGGTCGGACAACCTGGCGACCGCGACGATGAGCTTCAAGCGGCGACTGGAGTACGCGTCGGTCACGGTCAAGGGCAACGGCTGACCGATCCGCACACCCGGGCCGGGTCTCGTGGCACACCAGAGATCCGGCCTGGTGGTCTGTTCGGTGTCGATCTTTTCGGGTCGATCTCTCCGGTGTCGATCTCTTCAGGGAGGCGTGATGGGTCGCTACCTGCTGCGGCGGCTGCTCCAGTTCGTCCCGGTCTTCCTTGGCACCACGTTCATCGTCTACACGCTGGTGTGGGCGGTGCCCGGTGACCCGTTCGCGGGCAAGTGCGGTGAACGGCAGTGCCCGGACACGTTCGTGTCGCTGATGACCGAACGCTACGGGTTGAACGATCCGCTGGTCGTGCAGTACTTCACCTACCTGGGCAAGGTCCTCACCGGCAACCTCGGCGAGACGTTCAGCGGAGTGTCCATTTCGGAGCAGCTGCTGAACTCCGCACCGATCACCGTCCGGCTGGCGATCGTGGCCCTGCTGATCCAGATCGTCATCGGCGTGGTCGCCGGTGTCGTGACCGGCATCCGCGGCCGGGGCTACCTGGACAACCTGGTGCTGGTCTCGACGCTGTTCCTGATCTCGCTGCCGACCTTCGTCACCGGCTCGGTGCTGCAGATCCTGCTCGGCGTGGAGTGGGGGATCATCGATCCGACGGTGTCCGCGCAGGCCACGTGGGGTGAGCTGATCGTGCCGGGGTTCGTCCTCGGCAGCATCTCGATGGCTTACGTGACAAGGCTGACGCGTACCAGCATCACCGAGAACAAGCACGCGGACTACGTCCGTACGGCGATCGCCAAGGGCCAGCCGGGCCGTCGCGTGGTGTTCGTGCACCTGTTGCGCAACTCGGCCATCCCGGTGGTCACGTTCCTCGGCACCGACCTCGGTTCGCTGATGGGCGGCGCGATCGTGACCGAGGGCGTGTTCAACATCAACGGTATCGGCGGGCTGATCTTCCGCAACATCGCGGAGAAGGAAGGCGTCATGGTGACCACCATCGTGACCCTGCTGGTGCTGGTGTACCTGCTGATGAGCCTGATCGTGGACCTGTTGTACGCCGTTCTCGACCCGAGGATCCGCTATGACTGACCCAGGTTCCGTCGGAGGGGGCGGGCCGGCGCTGGAGAGTTTCGCCAGTGCCGAGGTCGCCGACCTGGCGACGACGCAAAGCGATGAGCGGCAACGCAAACCCCGCAGCCTGTGGGGCGACGCGTGGCACCAGTTGCGCCGCAAGCCGATGTTCGCCATCTCCGCGGTGATCATCCTGGTCGTCGTGCTGATGGCGGCGTTCCCGAGCCTGTTCACCGCACGGCCGGCGGACTACAACAACCTGGACTTCGCCAGCCAGCCGCCGTCCGCCTCGGCGTGGTTCGGCTATTCGTTCCAGGGCTACGACATCTGGGCACGAGCGGTGCACGGCGCCAGGGCCACGTTGCTCGTCGGCTTCTTCGCGACGCTGCTGACCGTGCTGATCGGCTCGGTGATGGGCATCATCGCCGGGTTCTACGGCCGGCTGACCGACGCGTTCATCTCCCGCTTCGGCGACGTCTTCGCGGGGCTGCCGTTCGTGCTCGGCGCGATCGTCATCCTCACCACGTTCAACCCGCCCGGCTCGGAACCGAGCGGCACGGCCGTCCTGATCCAGGTGATCCTGTCGATCAGCGTGCTGTCCTGGCCGGTGTCCATGCGGATCATGCGGTCGGCGACGATCGTGGCCAAGCAGCTGGACTACGTCAAAGCGGCACGGGCGCTCGGCGCGAGCACCCGGCGGATCATCTTCCGGCACATGTTGCCCAACACCGTCGCGCCCGTGCTGGTGTACGCCACGATCGCGCTCGGCGCGTTCATCGCCGTCGAAGCGACCCTGGCGTACCTGGGGATCGGTGTCCGGCCGCCGGTCGTGTCGTGGGGCGTGATGATCAACGACGGCAAGGACTACGTGCAGACCTCGCCGCACGAGCTGCTGTTCCCGGCCGGCCTGGTGACGATCACCGTGCTGGCCTTCGTCATGCTCGGCGACGCGGTGCGTGACGCCCTGGACCCGAAGTCACGGTAGGAGTCGCGAGTGTCCACAGTGTACGACGGGGAGCGGGGGGAGTTCGTCGCCGAACCGGCGGCGGACACCGTGCCGTTGCTCGCGGTGAAGGACCTGCGGGTGGAGTTCCGGACCAACGACGGCGTCGCCAAGGTGCTCAACGGCGTGTCGTACCACGTCGACGCCGGCGAGACGCTGGCCGTGCTCGGCGAATCCGGGTCGGGCAAGAGCGTCACCGCGCAGACCATCATGGGCATCCTCGACATGCCGCCCGCGGTGGTGCTCGGCGGTGAGGTCCTGTTTCACGGCGAGGACCTGCTCTCGGCCAAACCGGCGCGGCGGATGCAGGTCCGCGGCGAGGGCATCGCGATGATCTTCCAGGACGCGTTGTCCGCGCTGAACCCGGTGTTCACCGTGGGCTTCCAGATCGCCGAGCAGTTGCGGGTCCGGCGCGGGCTGTCCAGGGCCGAAGCCCGCAAGGGCGCCATCGACCTGCTGGACCTGGTGCGGATTCCGCACGCCAAACAGCGCGTACGCAGCTACCCGCACGAGTTCTCCGGTGGTATGCGGCAGCGCGCGATGATCGCGATGTCGCTGGCGCTGGACCCGGAACTGCTGATAGCCGACGAACCGACCACCGCGCTGGACGTCACCGTGCAGGCGCAGATCATGGACCTGCTGCGGGACATCCAGCGGGAACGTGACATGGGCCTGATCCTGATCACCCACGATCTCGGCGTGGTGGCCGAGGTCGCGGACCGGATCGCGGTGATGTACGCGGGCCGGATCGTCGAACAGGCGGACGTGTACGCGTTGTTCCGCGGTCCGGCGCACCCGTACACCGAGGCGCTGCTGCAGTCGCTGCCCCGGCTGGACCTGAAGGGCCAGGACCTGAAGGCGATCAAGGGCCTGCCGCCCAGCCTGACCCGTATCCCGCCGGGCTGTCCGTTCCACCCGCGCTGTCCCCGGGCGGTCGACCGCTGCCACCAGGAGGTCCCGGACTTCCACCCCCTGCCGGGCGACCGGCACTCCGCCTGCCACTTCGCCCACGAAATGCTCGTGAGTGGTTATCCGGGTTCTAACCCTGATAAACACTCACGAGGCTTGAGCAGGGGGGATGCGTGAACGAGCCGATTCTCCAGGTCCGGGACCTGGTCAAGCACTTCCCGGTGCGGGTCGGTGTGCTGTTCAAGCGCACGATCGGGCACGTGAAAGCGGTCGACGGGGTTTCCTTCGACCTGCGAAAGGGAGAGACTCTCGGCATCGTCGGCGAATCCGGCTGCGGGAAGTCGACACTGGCCCAGGTGCTCATCCGCCTGGAACCACCGACAGGCGGGACGGCGTTGTTCGAAGGCAGGGACATGTTCGCACTGCGCGGCAACGACCTGCGGCGGCTGCGGCGGGATGTTCAAATCGTGTTACAGGATCCGTACACGTCGCTCAATCCCCGCATGACAGTCGGCGACATCATCGGGGAGCCGTTCGAAATCCACCCGGAAGTCGCGCCGAAAGGCTCCCGGGAGGGCAAGGTCAGGGACCTGCTCGACGTCGTCGGGCTGAATCCCGAGCACATCAACCGCTATCCGCACCAGTTCTCCGGCGGTCAGCGGCAGCGCATCGGCATCGCCCGCGCGCTCGCGCTGCGGCCGAAGGTCGTCATCTGTGACGAGCCGGTGTCCGCATTGGACGTGTCGATCCAGGCCCAGGTGATGAACCTGCTCGGCGAACTGCAGCGCGACCTCGGCCTGTCCTATGTGTTCATCGCGCACGACCTGTCGGTGGTCAGGCACCTTTCCGACCGGGTCGCGGTGATGTATCTGGGGAAGGTTGTCGAAATCGGGACGGCGGACGAAATTTACGGTCAGCCGTCCCATCCGTACACCCAGGCACTGCTTTCCGCCGTTCCCGTGCCCGATCCGGCGCTGCGCGGACGGCGGGAAGTGATCCGGCTGACCGGAGATGTGCCGAGTCCGGTGGATCCACCCTCCGGATGTCGGTTCCGTACGAGGTGCTGGAAGGCGCAGGATGTCTGCGCAGAGGAGGAGCCGGAACTCATCACCCGGGTGGCGGGGCACCCGAGCGCCTGTCATTTCGCCGAGGCGCATGTTGTTGTAGGGGCAGAAAGGGAGAATTCGTGAGACGCAGAACCGTGTTGGCGATAGCGGCATTGCCGCTGTTCGCCACACTGACCGCCGTCACGGCGCCGACCGCGTCGGCGTTACCGAGGCTGCAAGGCAAGAGCGTCGACTACACCGTGCTCGCCGCACCCGGCGTGAGCGTCGAGACCATCGAGGCGGCCGCGCGGGCCGCTGGGGGCCAGGTCGTCGGGCGCAACGCCGTGGTCGGTCTGATCACGGTCACCGCACCGGAGCAGGGTTTCACCGAGCGTGTCAGCAAGGCACAGGGAGTGACGGCGGCGGCCCGCAGCCGTGCCGTCGGCCAGGCGCCGAAGACCAAGGCCGCGCCGAAGCCGGACGTCGAGACGCAGGACGCGGGCACGGCTCCGTCGCTCAGCCCGGCCCTGCAGAAGGCGGCCGAGGCCAAGCAGAACAAGGCCCAGTCCCGCGCCGCCGCGCAGTCGGTGGGCATGGACCCGCTGGACAGCAACCTCTGGGGCCTGACGTCGATCCGCGCCGACCTGGCGCGTGACCACACCATCGGCGACAAGCGGGTCAAGGTCGGCATCCTGGACACCGGTGTGGACGGCAAGCACCCGGACATCGCGCCGAACTTCGACCGCGCGCTGTCGCGCAACTTCGCCAAGGACATCCCGGTCGACGAACTGGGGCAGGAAGTCGACGGTCCCTGTGAGTTCCGTGGCTGCGTCGACCCGTCCGACTGGGACGACAACGGGCACGGCACGCACGTCGCCGGCACCGTCGCGGCCGCCGCGGACGGCTTCGGCCTGTCCGGTGTGGCCCCTGGCGTGTCCATTGTGAACATCCGGGGCGCGCAGGACTCCGGCTACTTCTTCCTGCAGCCGGTGGTCAACGCGATCACGTACTCCGGTGACGCCGGGCTCGACGTGGTCAACATGTCGTTCTACGTCGACCCGTGGCTGTACAACTGCGGCAGCAACCCGGCCGACACCCCGGAGCAGCAGGCGCAACAGCGGACCATCAAGACCGCGGTCAGCCGTGCGCTGGACTACGCGTACCGCAAGGGCGTGACCCAGGTCGTGTCGCTGGGCAACCAGCACTCCGACCTCGGCGCCCCGCAGCCGGACGCCAGCAGCCCGAACTACCCGGTGGGCACCCAGCACGACCGCACCATCGACAACGCCGACTGCCTGTCGATGCCGATCGAGGGCCCGCACACGGTGGGTGTCGCCTCGTACGGCCCGTCCGGCATGAAGGCCGACTACTCGAACTGGGGCACCGAGCAGATCTCGGTGTCGGCCCCGGGTGGCTACATCCGTGACTACTACGGCACGCCTTGGTACAACACGCGGGAGAACAACATCCTGTCCGCGTACCCGCGCAACGTGGCGTTCGCCAACGGCCACATCGACGCCGCCGGGAACATCACCCCGGCTGGTGCCGCGCTGAAGGTCATGAAGGAGGTCAAGCCGGACGGCACGCCCGCGTACTACCGTTGGCTGCAGGGCACTTCGATGGCGTCGCCGCACGCCGCCGGTGTCGCGGCCCTCATCGTGAGCAAGTTCGGCAGCTACGACGCCCGCGGTGGTGTCCTGCTGAACCCCGACCGGGTCGAGCGGGTGCTGCAGGGCACCGCGACCAAGACCCCGTGCCCGACCCCGCGGGTCTTGGATTACCCGGACCAGAACGAGACGTACACCGCGACGTGCCTCGGCGGTCCGGAGTTCAACGGTTTCTACGGCGCCGGCCAGGTTGACGCCTTGCAGGCAGTGGTGAGTGGAGCAGACTTCCTATGAGAAAAACGACGATCGCCCTCTCGGCGCTGCCGTTGCTGGTGACGCTGGTCGCCGCGCCGACCGTCGCGGCGCAGCCGGAACTGTCCGGCGCGCCGGTCGAGTTCAACGTGCTGGCCAAGGACGGTGCCTCGGCCGCGTCGGTCGAGCAGGCGGTGAAGGCCGCCGGTGGCACGGTTCTCGAGCGCAACGACGCGGTCGGCCTGCTGACCGCCAAGGCGCCCGCGAACGGGTTCACCGAGCGGCTGGCCCGCAGCGGCTCGGTGTTGTCCGCCGCCAAGGTGCAGTCGATCGGCCACTCGCCGGAGGCGGGCAAGAAGAAGCGCAAGGACGCCGACGTCGAGAAGGACCGCGGCAACGGCAACAAGGCGCAGAACCAGGCCGCCACGCCGGTCGGCCTCGACCCGCTGGACGAGCAACTGTGGGGACTGAAGTCGATCCGCGCGGACCTGGCGCGGGACAAGACGACCGGTGACAAGCGTGTCAAGGTCGGCATCATCGACACCGGTGTGGACGCGTCCCACCCGGACATCGCGCCGAACTTCGACCGGAAGCTGTCGCGCAACTTCACCAAGGACATCCCGTTCGACGAGCTCGGCAACGAGATCGACGGTCCTTGTGAGTACCGCGGCTGCGTGGACCCGGCCGATGTGGACCACGGCGGTCACGGCACGCACGTGGCCGGCATCGTGGCCGCGGCGGCCAACGGCTTCGGCCTGTCGGGTGTCGCGCCTGGAGTGTCCATTGTGAACCTCCGGGCCGGGCAGGACTACGGTTTCTTCTTCCTGCAGCCGACCGTCAACGCCCTGACCTACGCCGCCGACAACGGCATCGACGTGGTCAACATGTCGTTCTACGTGGACCCGTGGCTGTACAACTGCGACAACAACCCGGCTGACACGCCGGAGCAGCAGGCGCAGCAGCGGACCATCAAGACGGCTGTGACGCGGGCCCTGCGTTACGCCCACCGCAAGGGCGTCACGCTGATCTCGGCCTACGGCAACGACCACACCGACGCGGGCAAGCCGCTGCCGGACACGACGAGCCCGGACTTCCCGCTGGGCACCGAGCACGAACGCACCATCGACAACGCGACCTGCCAGTCGATGCCGTCCGAGGGCCCGCACGTCCTCAACGTCTCGTCGTACGGCCCGTCCGGTGCCAAGTCCGACTTCTCGACCTACGGTCTTGAGCAGATCTCGGTGTCCGCGCCGGGTGGCTACCGCCGGGACTACTTCGGTACGCCCTGGTACAACAGCCTGGACAACATGATCCTGTCCACGTACCCGCAGAACGTGCTGGTCGCTGAGGGCTTCGTGGACGCGGCGGGCAACGTCACCCCCGATGGCGCGGCCGTCGGCGTGATCAAGCTGGACCGGCCGGGCGCGTACTACCGTCCGCTGCAGGGCACCTCGATGGCCGCCCCGCACGCGACCGGTGTCGCGGCCCTGATCATCAGCACCTACGGCAAGTTCCGCGGTGGCGACGCGAACCTGGACCCGGACAAGGTGGAGCGTGTCCTGGAGGGCACCGCCACGGCGACTCCGTGTCCGACTCCGCGCACGGTCGACTACCTCGACGAGCAGCGTCCGGCCGACTGGACGGCCACGTGTGAGGGCGACCTGGAGTTCAACGGCTTCTACGGCCACGGCCAGATCGACGCCTACCAGGCAGTCGTAGCCGGCCAGAAGTTCCTCAAGTAACCCCACCCCCCTCGTGAGTGGTTATCAGGGTTAGAACACCGATAACCACTCACGAGGGGTTTTTCAGCGGTTGGCGGCGGAGCGGATGAAGGCCGCGAGGTCTTCGGACTGCTGCAGCCGGCTGGGCTCGTGGACGTACATCATGTGCCCGGCGGGGTAGTACTTCGTCTCGATGTTGCCGCGCAGCTCGTCCGGAATGGTCAAGTGCGCCAAGACGTGTTCGGCGGCGTAGTACGGTGTGGCGCCGTCGAGGTAGCCGGAAGCCACGTGCACCTTGAGGTTGTGGTTGGCGCGCATCGCCGCGGAGAGCTTGTCGGCGACGGTGACCGACGCGTTCTCGAACTCCTTGAACGACCACGGGTGCACGTTGCCGGTGAGGATCTCGTACGGCAAGTCGTTGGCGTACTCCAACTCCGCGCGGATGTAGTGGTTCAGCGCGGCGGTGTACGGGCCGAGGATCGCCGTGTACGACGGGTCCTCGCTCATCAGTTCACGGCCGTAGTCGTTGTCCCAGCCCAGGAATCGGGCGTCCAGCCGTCCGGTGACACGGCGACGGTCGCGCAGCACCTCCGTGTAGAACCGGACGTGTTCGACCCGGAGGTTCACCCGGTCGACGAAGTCCGGCTTGAGCCCGGTCAGGCTCGCGACCTTGTCTACAATGGACTGGCGATCGGGTAACCGGGCACCCTGGGACAGGGCCCAAGGGTAGTCACGGCTGGCGAACTCCTCCGCCTCGGCGAGCACCTCGTCGAGCGGGCGGTCGCCGTGCAGGCCGTGGTAGTGCGCGATCGCCGCGTACGTCGGCAGGAACAACACGTAAGGCAGGTCGTTGCCTTCGGTGAAGTGGATCGTGGCGAAGTCGAGCACGGACGAGATCAGCATGATCCCGTTGAGGTACATGCCGTGCCGCGACTGCAGGTGCTCGGCGAGACCGGCCGCGCGCAGCGTCCCGTACGACTCGCCCGCGAGGAACTTCGGCGACAGCCAACGCTCGTTGCGCGACGCCCAGAGCCGGATGATCTCGCCCACGGACTCGATGTCCGCGGTGAAACCGTGGAACTCGTCCGGCTTCTCGCCCTTCGTGGCCCGCGAGTAGCCGGTCGACACCGGGTCGATGAACACGAGATCGCTGTGTTTGAGCAGCGTCTCGGCGTTGTCGACCAGTTCGTACGGCGGCTTGGCGATGTCGCCGGCGTCTCCGGCGAGAACCCGCCGCGGGCCGAACAGACCGAGATGCAGCCACACGCTCGACGACCCGGGGCCGCCGTTGAACGCGAACGTCACCGGCCGCGTGGCCGGGTCGGCGCCGTCCAGGATGTAACTGGTCAGGAAGACCTCGGCCTTGGCCAGGTGTCCGTCGAACTTGCCGTCGGTGAGCACCTCCCGGCGCAGGACCACCCGGCCCGCGGTCGCCGTGTACGCCAGGTCACCGATCGTGTGACTGGTCGTGACGAGATCGTCGGCCGGGTTGGCCGGTTTGGGCTGCTCCTCGTTGTCTGCCATGGCAGCACCCTATGTGGTGAAGAATCTTGAACCGTGCCGGAGACCCTCGACGAACTGGACCACGCGGTGACCACCTGCCGGGCCTGCCCACGCCTGGTGGCCTGGCGTGAACAGGTGGCGGTGGAGAAACGGGCTGCCTTCCGTGATCAGACCTACTGGGGCAGGCCGGTGCCCGGTTTCGGCCCGGCGGACGCCCGGATAGCGATCGTCGGCCTGGCCCCGGCGGCCCACGGAGCCAACCGGACCGGCCGCATGTTCACCGGAGACCGCTCAGGCGACTTCCTCTACGCAGCCCTGCACGCCGCCGGCCTGGCCTCACAACCGACGTCCACGCACATCGGCGACGGCCTCACGCTCTACGGCGTCCGCATCACGGCACCCGTCCGATGTGCCCCGCCGGAGAACAAGCCGACGCCCGCGGAGCGGGACAACTGCCGTCACTGGCTGGTCAGGGAGTTGGCGTTGTTGCGGCCGACTTTGCGGTGTGTGGTGGTCCTCGGGGCCTTCGGTTGGCAGGCTCTACTGCCCGCGCTGGCCAGTTGGCAGGTTCCGGTGCCGCGGCCGAAGTTCGCGCATGGTGCTGTGGTGCGGTTGCCCGCTGTCGACGGTGGCCCGGATCTGACGTTGCTCGGGTGTTACCACGTCAGTCAGCAGAACACGTTCACGGGAAAGCTGACGGTCGGCATGCTCGCGGACATTCTGACCACCGCCAAGGACCACGCCGGGTTGTCAGGTTAGGCGCCAGGGATCGACCAGTTCGACGCCGGTATTCAGGAAGTCCTTGGTGTTCCGGGTGGCCAACGTCGCATGACGCGACCGGCAGATGGCGGCTATCTGGGCATCCGCCATGGTGATGGGACGTCCCGCCATGTCCCGGCGGCTGACGATGGCCGCGTATTCGTTCGCCGCCAGCATGTCGAACGACTCGACGCGGCCGTGAAAGTCGTTGTGTACCACCGCGTTGACTGCTTCTGTCAGCGCGGTCTTGCGATGTCCGTCGGGAAGCCGGGCGACTCCGTGTAGTAGCTCCGCCGCGGTGATCGCTGTGGTGGCCACCTCTTCGGCCGGGAGGGAGTCGAGCCACATCAGCACTGACTCGTCCGGCTCGCGACGGATGACCTCGGACAGCACGTTGGTGTCGAGAATGATCACGTGTCCAAGTCCACCGCGCGCGGTGACTCGTCACGAGTCGGGATCGCGAACTCGTGATCCTCGATGTCCGCGAATCGAGCGCGGATCCGGCTGCCCAGCCCATGAGCCGGAGTCTGCCGGAACAGTGTCTCCCGCAGGATCGCCCGGACTTCCGCCTCCATGGATCGGCCGTGTTCGGCCGCCCGGACTCGCAACCGCTCGCGCACTTCCTCGTCGAGGCCGCGGATGGTCAGGGTCGCCATCGTGCTCACCTCCCGATCAACCGAGTGACAGCAATGCTAGCACAACAGCTCGACTCCTGCGCGGGCCAGTTGTTGACGGGAAAGCTGACGGTCGGCATGCTCGCGGACATCCTGACCACCGCCAAGGACCACGCCGGGTGATAGTCCACCCCATCCCGCGGGGAGTTTGGGATGCTCTGGTGATGAAAGTCCGGTTGCCGGTGCTGCTCGCGGTCGTTGCCTTCCTGGTGCTGGCCGTGGTGGCGGCGCGGGGAAGTTCGAGCATTCCGCGGGGCACCGCCGGCCTCGGCACCGGGTTCGACCCGGGTGACGGCGGCCCGCCGGCCGGGGCGCCGCCGGTCTCGTCCGAGCCGATCGCGTACGGGGCCGGGGTGCTGATCCTGGTCGTCTCGGCCGCCGTGCTGTTCGGGCTGGCGATGCTGCTTGTCGCGTTGAGCGGTATTCGGTTCTATCGGCGGAAACGGATCCGGTTGCGCACCGCCGTCTCCGACGAGACCGTGGACAGTGCCGAGCCGTGGCTGGCGCGGGCGACCGAGCGGGCGTTGTCGGAAATGGACCGCAAGATCGGAGGACCGCCGTCGGACGCGGTCATCGCCGCGTGGGTCCGGCTTGAGGAATCCGCCGCCGAAACCGGTGTCGAGCGTCAGCCGCACCAGACTCCGACCGAGTTCACCGCCGCTGTCCTGGCTGGACAGAACGCTGACGAGGAAGCTTTGCGAACATTGCGGACGCTGTATCACCGCGCCCGGTTCGGGCGGCCGGGAAACGTCACCGAGGATGACGCCCGCGCCGCGCGGCGAGCGCTGGAAAGCATCTCATGAAACCGCTGAACGCCGTTCTGGCCGCGGTCGCCATCGGCGGGATCGCCACCGTCCTGACGACCTGGCTGATGAAAATGCCCCTGATGTGGGCGATTCTGGTCGCGATCCCGGTCGCCGCGGTCACGGCACTGGCGACGATGGTCGTCGGCGCCGCCGCGCCGAGCTGGCAAGCACTGCCCGCGCCGGACGAATCGTTGACGGCGCACCAGGCGAGCACGTTGTCGACGAGGTTCGCCGAAGCCGCGAAGGACCCCGGCAGATTCCGCAGCCGGGTCCAGCCGAGGTTGCGCAAACTCGCGGCCGACACGCTGCGGCACAAGGGAATCAGCCTCGACGACCCGCGAGCCCGGCAGGAGCTGGGCGACGAGCTGTACACGTTGATCACCACCCGGGACGCTGAGCTGCCGTCCCCGCACCGGCTGACCGAACTGCTCGGCCGTCTGGAGGAGAAGTGACCACATCGGACGTCCAATCCGGACTCAGTGTGGCCGTGATCGCGGCCGAGTGCCGCGCCGTGCTCGACGCCGTCGGCACGGTCGTCGTCGGGCGCGAGCGGACGTCACGGCTGGCGTTGGCCGCTGTGCTCGCGGGCGGCCACGTGCTGCTGGAAGACGTGCCGGGACTGGGCAAAACGCTGATGGCACGCAGTCTCGCGCAAGCGCTTGGTCTGGACTTCAAGCGGCTGCAGTGCACCCCGGACCTGCTGCCCGCCGACGTCACCGGCTCGTACCTGTACAACCCGACCGAGCACGAGTTCAGCTTCCGGCCGGGCCCGGTGTTCACCGGCCTGCTGCTGGCCGACGAGATCAACCGCACTCCGCCGAAAACCCAGTCCGCGTTGCTGGAAGCCATGCAGGAACGGCAGGTCACGGTCGAAGGGCACACCCATTCGCTGCGGCGGCCGTTCCACGTCCTGGCGACCGCGAACCCGGTCGAGTACGAAGGCACGTATCCCTTGCCGGAAGCCCAGTTGGACCGGTTCCTGCTGCGGCTGGACGTCGGATACCCGCCGGCCGACGAGGAAGCCGAGGTGCTGCACAGACGGCTCGCCCGGCGCCAGGAGGACACCGAGGTCGCGCCGGTCGTCGACGCGGAACGCCTCAAAGCCCTGCAGGCCGGTGTCGAACGGGTCGGCGTCGACGCCGATGTCGTGCGGTACTGCGTGGACCTCGCGTCGGCGACCCGACGGCACCCGACGGTCGAGATCGGCGCCTCGCCGCGCGGCTCCCAGGCGTTGTTGCTGGTCTCCCGCTGTCTCGCGGTCATGGACGGCCGCGAGTTCGTGCTTCCCGAAGACGTCAAGGAATGCGCGGTCGCCGCGCTGGCGCACCGGTTGACGCTGCGTGCCGAGACGTGGAGCACGGGCGCGACAGCGGTCCAGGTCGTCACCGAACTGCTCGGCTCCGTGCCCGGACCGGCGAGCACGAGATGAACAACCGCGTCCTGCGGTGGATGCGCGGTCAGCGGGACACCGGGCGATGGCGCAACACCGACGCCATGTACCGCGCGGTTGTCGTCGGCGTCGGACTGGTCGTCGCCGGTGTGCTGCTCCACGAGCTCGTGCTCGTCCTGTTCGGCGCCCCGTTGCTGATCAGCGCCATGCTGGCGATGACACGCCCGCAGCCGGCCGAACCAGTCGTGCACCAGCCGACGCTGCCCCGCGCACTGGAACAGTCCCAGCTCGCCGAAGCCGTCTTCGATATCGACGCAGGTCCCGGCGTCGAGCTCGTCGCGTTGCGCGCGCCGCACGGCAAGACGCGTGGGGCGGGGCCCGTGCACCTGTTGCCCGGGAACGTCGAGCAGGTCCGGACGACGCTCGGCCATGGCGGCTGGGGCGAAGGCGTCGACCTCCGGCTGGACCGTCTGTTCGCCGGGCCGGACGCGCTACGGGTCTACGGCCCGATAGTCGGGACGGAGGGCCGACGGACCATCCTGCCGCCGGTCAAGGTGCTCCCCGCCGGTCCGTTGCCGCCACGGCCGTCAGGTCTGGTCGGTGTGCACAGGTCGCCGCGCCCAGGCGACAGCACCGAGCTGAGGGACATCCCTGCGTTCCAACCAGGCGACCGCCTGCGACGTATCGACTGGCGCGTGTCGCTGCGGACATCCGCGGCCACGGGCGGCGTGATGTCGCCGAGCGCGCTGCACGTACGCGAACGGCATGCCGATGCCGACGCCTCCCTTGTGCTCGCGATCGACACGCGCGTGGATGTCGGAGCTCACGTGGGCGAATGGGCGAGCGCCATGATCGGCAACGGTGTCCGGGCGGGCGGCTCGCTCGACACGTCCGTGCTGGCCGCGTGTTCACTGGCCGCGAGCTACCTGCGGCAAGGCGACCGCGTCGGGTTGGTGGACCTCGGCCGCCCGCAGCTGAGCCTGGCGCCCGGAACGGGGTCGCGGCAGCTGCTGAAGATCCGGCACCAGTTGGTGATCTGTGCCCGATCGGCGGGATGGGCGTCGAAACCGGTGTTACGTCCGCAACAGGCGCCCGCCGGGTCGCTGGTGATGGTGCTGTCGCCGTTCCTCGACGACGCCATGGTCGAGCTCACCGCGACCGTGGTCCGGCGCGGAACCCGTGTGCTGGCAATGGATCTGCTGCCGGAACACCTCATCGCGGCCGAGCGGGACCCGTGGGGCGAGGCCGTGCTGCGGGTGTTGCGCGCCGAGCACGCGGTACGGCTGCAGACGTTGCGGGAACATGGGATTCCGGTTCTCCGGTGGGGTGATGAGGCGTCCGCCACACTGCGAGTCCTGGCGAGAGGACGGCGATGAAACACGAGACGAAACCCCCGATGAGACTGACCGCCGGACTGCCCGCCTGGACGCTGCGCGGTGTCGTGCTGTGCGCGGTGGTGCTGATCGTGATCGTGCAGGCCCGGCAGGGCGTCGGCGTCTTGCCGTTGACCATCATCGCTGTGGTGGGAGTGTTGTCCGTCACGGCACCCGGCACGCCGGCGCCCGCTTTCCTGATCGTCGCGACGGCCGTGGCCACGCTCGCGGTCAGCGAAGACCCCTTCGAGTTCGCGGTCCTCGCGCTGATTCCGCTGGTCCACGTCGTCCACATCGGATGCGCGCTGGCCGCTGTGATTCCCGGCACTGCGCGCGTGCACGCCGCCGCACTGCGCCCGGCCGCTGTCCGGTTCGGAATCGTGCAGGCGGTCGTCTTCGGGTTGGCGGGCGTCGCCGCGCTCGTCCCGAAAACCGTTACACCAGCGGCATTGGAGGTCACCGCGTTGCTCGGCGGCGCGGCGCTGGCCGTGCTCGCCACCCGGATGATCTTGAATCGTCCACAGTGAACCCGTCGCCGCGTGGCGACCGGGATCACACCCGACCAGGGGTGACGCGCGGGGCCGGCCGGTTGGTGCGACGATAGGACCATGGCCAAGGGCAAGAAGCAGCCGAAGCGGATCCTCATCGTCGGCGGTGGGTATGTCGGCCTGTACACCGCATTGGGCCTGCAGAGGAAACTGCGGTCGCTCGAAGCGTCGGTGACAGTCGTCGACCCCCAGCCGCACATGACCTATCAGCCGTTCCTGCCGGAGGCGGCGGCCGGATCCATCGAGCCGCGACACGTCGTCGTGCCGCTGCGCAAGGTGCTGCGTCGTTGCCACGTGCTGACCGGACGCGTGACCAAGATCGACCACGCGAACAAGACGGCGACCGTCGAGTCCATCGACGGGCACACCGACCAGGTCGAGTACGACCTGTTGATCAGCGCGCTCGGGTCGGTGTCCCGGCTGCTGCCGATCCCCGGCCTGGAGGAGCGCGGCGTCGGGTTCAAGACCGTGGGTGAGGCGATCTACCTCCGCAACCACGTGCTGTCCCGGCTGGACATCGCCGAGTCGACCAGCGATTCGGAGCTGCGCCGCAAGCTGCTGACGTTCGTGGTCATCGGCGGTGGTTACGCCGGTGTCGAGGCGCTCGCGGAGCTGGAGGACATGGCCCGCTACGCCACCCGGTACTACGACACGATCAGCCCGAAGGACATGCGCTGGGTGCTGGTCGAGGCGTCCAACCGGATCATGCCCGAGGTGAGCGCCAAGATGGGCGTCTACACCGTCAAGGTGCTCGAGAAGCGCGGCATCGAGGTGTTCCTCGACACGCGGGCGAAGTCGCTGGAGAACGGGCACGTGATCCTCGACGACGGCACCGAGTTCGACGCCGAGACGATCATCTGGACCGCGGGCGTCAAGGCGAACCCGGTGCTGGCCAACACCGACCTGCCGCTCGACCAGCGCGGCCGGGTCCGCTGCACCGCCGAGCTGCAGATCGAGGGCCTCTCGGACGCCTGGGCGGCCGGCGACAACGCCGCCGTGCCGGACCTCTCGCGCACCCAGGAGGACCCGACCGCGACGTGCAGCCCGTCGGCGCAGCACGCGGTCCGTCAGGCCAAGCGGCTGGTGCCCAACGTGCTGGCCGCGCTGCGCGGGAAGAAGCAGAAACCCTACGTGCACAAGTACCAGGGCTCTGTGGCCTCGCTGGGCCTCTACAAGGGCGTCACCGACGTGCTCGGTGTGATCCGGTTGAAGGGCTTCCTGGCGTGGGGCCTGCACCGGGCCTACCACCTGTCGCGGATGCCCACGTTCAACCGCAAGGTCCGCATCATGTTCGACTGGCTCGGCGCATTCGTCTTCCGGCGGGAGGTCATCTCGATGGGTCAGATCCAGGATCCGAAGACCGAATTCACCCGCGCGGCGAAGAGCTGACTGGACCAATTCAATAGGCCAGCCGGATGAGTTCAAGCAAAGTGACTCCAAAGGGGGCGCCGGAACGCTTAGGCTTCACGCGCCCCCGTAGCCCAACAGGCAGAGGCAAGCCCCTTAAAAGGGTTGGAGTGCCGGTTCGAATCCGGTCGGGGGCACGCTGAGCGGGTAGTTCATGTCCATGAAACGCGATGGACGTGGACTACCCGTTCTCATGTCCGCCCCATGGGGCAGCGGCGCGCATTCACACCAGGCGATCAGGCGAAAGCGCTCCGTATTGATATCACTTACGGCGCTCAATCGACGACGGCTCGTATTCACCGCGTGCAAAACATTCCCAAAACGTTATCTGCGGATTCAAGGTCCCGCTCATCGCACGGACATGCCCTCGTCAGCGGGGTGTGACACCCTGGTCACCGTGGCGGACGATGAACTCGCCGGCCGGGCCTTCGCGGCGGCCAGGGCGGGCAACGCGGACGAACTGTCGGCACTGGTCAAGGGCGGTGTGCCGGTCGACCTTCGCACCGCGGCGGGCGACAGCCTGATCATGCTCGCGGCCTACCACGGCCACGCGGAAGCGGTGTCGACGCTGGTCAAGCTGGGCGCGGACGCCGACAGCCCGAACGACCACGGCCAGACCCCGCTGGCCGGGGCCGTGTTCAAGGCGTCGGACGACGTGGTGCGGGCCCTGCTCGACGGCGGCGCGGACCCGTTCTCCGGAAGTCCCTCTGCGGTCGACACGGCCAGGATGTTCGGACGGCTCGAGTTGCTGGCGCTGTTCGAGCGCAAGGGCTGACGGGAACTCACCGGCCGTCACGGGCGACTATGTAGGCATGGACTGTGGGACGTGCACAGAGGCCCTGTCCGCCCGGCTGGACGGTGAGGAGTCACCGGTGCCCTCGGCCGAGGTGGACGCGCACCTGGAGTCGTGCGCGTCCTGCCAGGCCTGGTACGAGGCCGCGGCGGCGTTGAACCGCCGAGTACGGGTCCGCTCGTTCGAGCCGACACCGGACCTGGTCGCCTCGGTGCTCGCCGAAGCCCAGCCTCGCCGCCGGCCGGTGGCACGGATCGCCCTGGCAGGCGTCGGGTTGATCCAGCTGTTGCTGGCGGTGGCGCAACTGTTCGGCACGAACGTCCACTCCGGGCATGGCGCTTCGTTGACCGGGCACCTGATCAGCGAGGGCGCCGCGTGGAACCTGGCGCTCGGCCTGGCGATGCTCGCGGCGGCCTGGCAGACCAAGCGGGCCAGTGGGCTGCTGCCCGCGGTCGGGGTGTTCGTCGCGGCGCTGGTCGTGTTCTCGGTGATCGACGTGGCGACCGTGGGGGTTCCGGCCTCTCGGCTGCTGTCACACATCCCGCTGCTGGCCGGGGTGGCGCTGCTGTGGGTGGTGCAGCGGGAGCATCGGCAGGGCGGCGATCCGGCGCCGACCGCCCGTCAGGATGAGGGGTCGGCGTCGGCCGGCAGCCAGACGCCGGACGAGGACCGCCGCTCGGGCCCCAGCAGGCCCTGGCTCCGCCCAGCCAGCCATGACCGCACCGGCCACCACCGCCGAGCGGCCTGACCCCTGCCTGCACACCTCGTGAGTGTTTATCCGTGTTCTAACCCCGATAAGCACTCACGAGGGGGGCATGAGCTTTCGCTGGATCCACCAGACGAGTTCCACGAGGACCACGCCGAGCGCGGCGATGCCGATGGCGAGGGTCGTGTAGCTGGTGTTACTGGGGTCGAGGGCGAAGAAGCGTTGCGTGAAGGGCAGGACGAACAGCAGGAACGACGCCCCTGACATGAGGGTGATCAGGGCGATCTTCCACCACTTGTAGGGACGCGCCACGATCGCGAGCACCCAGAGCGCGACGATCATCAAGGTGATCAGGGCCGTAGTGCCTGCTTGCTCGCTGGTGGCCTTGGTGTGCACGAGCATGTACGACACGAAGGTCGCGGTGGCGATGATGGCCCCTGCCGGGATCGCCATCCGCATCACTCTCGCGACGAAGCCGCTGCGGGCGCGTTCGTTGTTGGGGGCCAAGGAGAGCACGAACGCGGGGATGCCGATGGTGAACCACGCGATCACGGTCACGTGCCGGGGCAGGAACGGGTAGTTGACCTGCGCGATCCCGACCATCAGGGCGAGGATCACCGAGTAGACCGTCTTGGTCAGGAACAGGTTCGAGACACGTTCGATGTTGCCGATCACGCGCCTGCCTTCGCCGACGACGTGCGGCAGGGTGGCGAACTTGTTGTCCAGCAGGACGATCTGGGCGACGGCCCGGGTCGCCGGGCTGCCGGAGCCCATGGCGACGCCGATGTCGGCGTCTTTCAGCGCCAGCACGTCGTTCACGCCGTCGCCGGTCATCGCGACCGTGTGCTTACGGGACTGCAGGGCGCCGACCATCGACCGTTTCTGGGCAGGGCTGACGCGGCCGAAGACGGCACGTTCCTCGAGGACCGTAGCGAGCTCGTCCTTCTCGTCGGGCAGGGTGCGGGCGTCGACGGGGTCGGACGAGTTGGGCAGGTCGAGCGACGCGGCCACAGCGCCGACCGACAGGGCGTTGTCGCCGGAGATGACCTTCACGGTCACGTTCTGGGACGCGAAGTAGTCCAGGGTGTCCTTGGCGTCCGGCCGGACCTTCTGCTCCAGCACGACGAGCGCTGCGGGTGTCACGGTCCCGGGCGCGTCGACGGCGTCGACGGGCACGTCGGTCCGGCCGAGCAGGAGCACGCGCAGGCCCTGTGATCCGACCTGCTCGGCTTCGGCGCGTGCGGCGTCACCGGCAGGGAGCAGCACGTCGGGAGCGCCGAGCACCCAGTGGCCGTGGTCGGTGAACGTGGCGCCGCTCCACTTGCGAGCGGACGAGAACGGCGCGACAGCGGTCGCGTGCCAGCCGGGATCGTCCGGGTACGCCTCGGCGATGGCCAACAGGCTGGCGTTCGGGCGGGCCTCGGTGCGGGCGAGCGCGGCCAGCGCCTGGGACACCGAACTGTCGCCGTTGGCGTTGCGGACTTCGGACAGCCGCATGCCGTTCTCAGTCAGGGTGCCGGTCTTGTCGGCGCACACGACATCGACACGCGCCAGGCCTTCGATCGCGGGCAGTTCCTGCACGAGGCACTGGCGCTGGCCGAGCCGGATCACGCCGACCGCGAACGCGATGCTCGTCATCAGGACGAGCCCTTCGGGCACCATCGGCACGAGCGCGGCGACCATCCCGCGCAGGGCGTCGGCGAGCGACTCGTTGACGTTGAACAGCTGGTTGTAGATGGTCAACGCACCCGCGGGGATCAGCAGGAACGTGATGAACTTGAGGATCTTGTCGATGCCGGACCGCAGTTCGGACTTGACCAGGGTGAACTTGCTGGCCTCCTCGGCCAGCCTGGCCGCGTACGCGTCCCTGCCGACCTTGGTCGCCCGGTAGGCGCCACTGCCCGCGACCACGAAGCTGCCGGACAACACCTGGTCGCCGGGCTGTTTGACGACCGGGTCGGACTCGCCGGTGAGCAGCGACTCGTCGATCTCCAGCGCGTCCGCGGCCAGCACGACGCCGTCGACGACGATCTTGTCGCCGGGGCCGAGCTCGATCACGTCGTCGAGCACGATCTCGTTCGGCGCCACGTCGACGGACACGCCGTCCCGCCGCACGGTCGGCCGGGCCTGCCCGACGATGGCCAGTCTCTCCAGCGTCCGTTTCGCCCGCAGCTCCTGGATCATGCCGATGCCGCTGTTGAAGATGATCAACAGGCCGAACATGCCGTCCAGGAAGTACCCGGTGGACATGATGATCGCGAACAGCACGCCGTAGATCGCGTTGATCCGGGTCAGCACGTTCGCCCGGACGATCTGGCCGACCGTACGGCTGGCCCGCGCGGGCACATCGTTGGTCTTGCCCGCGGCTACCCGCTCGGCGACCTCGGCGGTGGTCAGCCCGCCGTCGATGGTGCCGAGTGCGGTGTTGTCAATCGACATGGGTCCGACAGTAGGCGCACCTCCGGCCGGTCCGCGTCACCCCGAGGTAGGACCAGCCCCTAGGGGGATTGGGCTGGTCCTACCCGGATGGTTCACTTCACCCGATAAGCACGAATCACCGTCTGCGAAACGGTGTTGCCGTCCGGATAGGACGCTTGCGCACGAAGCGAAACGAAACCGGACGACGGATTCCACACGATGGCCCACCACTGGTCGTGCACGCGCACGAGCGGTGCCCGCCGCCAGAGTGTGCCGTCGTCGGTGGACACTTCGACGGTACGCAAGGACGCGCCGCCGCCCGCGGACCCCGGCTGACGGTCGACCCGCACGGGAATCGCGAGCACGGAGTTCGCCCTGGCGTTGTTGCGCAGGTCGAGCTTCGGATCGAAACCGACTGTCAGCAACGGCAACGGTGTTGCCTTGTCGGTGTGGCCCGAGCGGAACGTCCACTCCGCACTGACCTTTGTGGACAACGGCCAGATCGGGCTCGTCCTGGTCACCTCCGAGGTGAGCCGGTAGTTCGCCGCGGCGGCGGGCACGGTGAACGTCCCGTCGCCGGGAACATCGCTGCGGCCGATCTCCTTGCCGTCGGCGTACAACACGGTGTCGCCCTTGTCGGCGAAGCTGTACTCCTCGGGCCGGGGGAACCCGGAATGCCTTGCGGCGTCGGAGAACAATGGCAGCGTCGCGGTGATCGTGTCCGCTTCGCGGAAGGCCAGGTGCGGCTGGCCGGTGTACGGCTCGTTGGACACCGCGAGGCCAGGCCCGATCACGGCCTTGCCCCACTCGGACGTGGTCTGCTCACCCGCGCGGTAGGTCCGTTCATCGTTGATGTACCCCTGTTCCGGCCCGCTGTCGCGGTTCGGCGCGGTGCGGAACGAATTCTGCCACGTCACCGGCGAGTAGTACTCGGTCCGTTCAAGCGGCAACGGGACGACCGTCGACCACAGGCCACTGCCCATCTGAAGGTTGCCCGACCGTGTCCGGTAGTCGATGTAGGCGACGCCGTCGGTCTGTGCGTGGTACTTCGCCTTGACCGTGGCCAGGTCCTTGCTTCGCGGCTGATAGGTGAGATTGCCGGGAATGCCGCCGTGGTGCGGGAATGCGAGTTCGTAGCGGTACGGACTCGCGGGCAGCCCGGTCAGGGTGACGGTGGCGTTGCCGAGCTTGGCCAGCCGCTGACCCGCCGGGTCCATCGTGTACACCACGGGTACTGGAGCCTTCTCCCGCACAGCGATCGACATGGTTTCGGAGAAGTAGAACAGCGCCGCCGCCGCGCCGGCGTCGGCGACTGCCTTGACACGGGCGTCGTACTCCCTGGCGTCGGTCCTGCCGAGCGTGAACACGGCGAGTTTGCCTTTCAGATCACGTGTCGCGATCTCCTCCGGCGTGGCGTGCCCGACGTCGACAGCGGCGAATTCCTTGTGACCGTTGGTCATCGGCGACGACGGTGCCCACTCCACCGGGATGTCGAAGGATTCCGGCTTGCCGGCCGCGAGCCTGACCGACGGCCGTCCCAGCTGCTGGCGGTTGTAGTAGTCGAAGTGCTGGAAACTGCCCTTTGTCGGCACGGCATAGGTTTCGTCGGTCACGTCGCTGGAGAAGCCGACCCCTCGCCCGTCGAAGCCGTGGACCACGATCGCGGTGACACCGGCGGCCCGGCGAGCCTCTGGCTCCTCGACCCGCACGTCGACCCGGACACCTTGCCGGGCGTCGAACGCCACGGTCGTGTCCTGGCGCAGATCGACCTCGGGCTCGCCGACCATCGTCACCGAAGGCTGGACCTGGCCCGCGGTCAGCGTCTGCACCAGCCCGAACACCGCGTACTTCCCCGCGGGCAGGCGCACTGGCCGGTTGCTCGGCGCGATGTCGTAGAAGTCGGCGTCGATCCGCTTCCAGATCACCGCGCCCGCGCCGTCCGGTCCGAGCTCGACGCCGTTCCGGTCGGTCAGTTTCGGGGTGAGCGTGTAGCTTTCCGGCTCCTTGGTCGCGCCGATCGCGGTCTGCACGACTGTGCCGCCGCCCCTGGCGACCAGACGGCCGCTGTACTCGGCGACCGGTCCGGCCGCCGGGTCGAACGTCACGTTCACCGTGGCCTCGCCTTGCGCCGGAACGGTGATCTCCTTGACGTCCGTGCTGAACACACCGGCGTCCTGGAGTTCGAGCGTGAGCGAAACCGGTGTGCCGCCGGAGTTCTTGTACGTCACCGGCTTGGTGATCTTGTCCGTGCGGTGCGGCCACTGGATGAAACCCATGCTCAGGCTGCCCGTGCTCGCGACGACGGTCTGGCTGACCGCGCGACCGACGTCCAGCCTGCCCGCGCCTTGCTGGTAGATCGTCGCCGAGACCGGACTCGCGGCACCCATCAGCGCGGCCTTGATCTGCTGGCCGTTCCAGTCCGGGTGTTGTGCGGCGAGGATGGCGGCCGCGCCCGCGACGTGTGGTGTGGCCATGGATGTGCCGGTCAACCGGGCATAGTGCTCGTCCACGGCCTCGTCGTCCAACGTGCCTTTGGCTCGTGCGGCGACGATGGCTTCGCCGGGTGCGGCGATGTCGGGCTTGACTGCGAAGTCGTTGGCGCGTGGGCCGGGGGAGGAGAATTGGCTTGCCTGGTCTTGCTTGTTGACGCTGGCCACGGCCAGTGCGGCGTCCGCGGCGGCGGGTGAGGAGACTTTCTGGGACGGCCCGTAGTTGCCCGCGGCGATGACGAACAGCGTGCCTTTCTCCGCGGAGATGCGGTTGACGGCGGTTTCGATCGGGTCGGTGCCGTCGCCGGGTCCGCCGCCGAGGCTCATGTTGACGACCTTGGCGCCGTTGTCGGCCGCCCACTGCATGCCTTCGAGGATGGCGTCGAACGGGCATCCGTAGTTGGCGCAGACCTTGCCTACCAGCAGGTTCGCGTCCTTGGCGACACCGGTGTATCTGCCGCCTCGGCCTGCTGCGGTTGAGGCGACGTGCGTGCCGTGTCCGACCTGGTCTTGGATGCCTTCGCCGGTGAAGTCCTTTTCGCCCTTGACGATCCCGGCGAGATCCGGGTGGCCGGGGTCGTATCCGGTGTCCAGCACGGCGATTGTCGCGCCCGCGCCGGTGTGCCCGGCCTGCCACGCGGCTGGTGCGCCGACCTGCGGCACGCTCTGGTCCAGCGACGGGTATGCCTTGCCGTTGAGCCAGATCCTGTGCGCCTTGGCCGTCTCGAACAGGTCGGTAGCCCGCTGCTTCGGCGTCGAGACCGCCGCCATCTTCACCGCGGGCAGATCACGGGTGACCTTGCCCAGTGCGCTCACACTCGGTCCCGACTCCACCAGCAGAGGGATTTCGGACGTGTGAGCGTCGTCGTAACCGAGTTTGATCAGGCCCGTCACGTCGAACAGGGCCTTGTCGAGCCGGCCGGACGCGACCAAGGGCACCGCGTCCGACGGGATGACGGTCACCCCGTCCGCCGTCACGGACTTGACGAAGCCACGCGGCGCACCGATCCGCTTCGCCGGTTCCACATGTGCGTCCCAGGTGTCGCCGCGCTGGGTCACGGTCACCTTGTCGCCGGTGATCAGCGTGACCGTCCTGGCAGGCTCCGGTCTCGCCGATGGGTTTCTCGCAGGGTCAGCGGCCGCCGGTAAGCCGGTGAGTCCGCTGATGAGCACGGCCAGGACAGCCGTATGGACAGTTCCGCGCACTATGGTCGCCCCTCAGACGTCGTGTCGGAAAATCGCCAGCATTCCGTAGACGCCGACGGGGGTCCACAAAGTTGGGCCGATCAGCCGCTCCTGTGCCGCGCGGGCCGGGTGATCGCGCCGACCAGCAGCAGCACGCAACCGCCCGCGGTGTTCCAGAAGCCCTGCCTGAACTGCGACGCGAGCGCTTCGACCTGCATCTGCTGGCCCAGGAACACGGCGAACACCACGACCGCGAGGAACGCGCCGAGCGCCATCGTCCAGCGTCTGCCGATCACCAGGCCGGCCAAGCACAACGCGACGGCCAGCACGATCGGCACGAACAGCGAGTTGATCATGTCGGTCGTGGTCGGCGTGACCCCGTTCCACAGTTCGTTCAGCGGGATCTGCCTGCCCTGCCGGTCGCGGTACCACGGCAGGAACGTGCTGTACACGACCGCGGCAGCGCCCGCCACGGTGGCCACTATCGCGATCACCATCCGCATGACCACCTAGCATGCCAGCGTGGCGGAGTATCGGATCGACGACCTGGCCAGGGTGAGCGGCGCGACGGTGCGCAACATCCGGGTCTACCAGGATCGGGGCCTGCTCCCGCCGCCCATCCGCCGAGGCAGGACGGCGATCTACACCGACGCGCACCTGTCGCGGCTGCGGCTGGTGACCAACATGCTCGGCCGCGGCTACGCGTTCGCGCAGATCGCCGAGATGCTGGCGGCGTGGGAGTCCGGCCGTAGCCTCGCCGACGTGCTCGGCCTGGAAGAGGCCATGGGTGTGCCGTGGTCGTCCGAACTGCCGACCCCGATCACGGTCCGCGAACTGCGCAAGATGTTCGGCAACCAGCTGACCATCGCCAACACCCGCCAGGCGTTGCGGCTCGGGCTGTTGCAACGGCAGGGTGCGGGACTGGTCGCACCCAGTCCGCGGCTCTTGGAAGCCGGATACGAGCTGGTCAAACTCGGTGTCCCGCTGGACGAGGTGATCGAGCTGGCCGGCGTGCTGCAGCGGGAGGTCGATCACGTGGCCGGGCTGATGGTCGGGCTGGTCCGGCGGTACGTGCTCGACCCCAAGGGTGAGGACTGGCTGCCCAGCGGCGACGAGGTTCCGTACTACGCCGACGTTTTGCGTCGCCTGCCGCCGGTCGTGATCTCCGCGCTGACGGCGGCCGTGGCCAGGTCGACCGCGCGCGTCATCCCCGACATGCTCGGTGACCGGCTCGAAGCCCTGCTCAAGTCAGACAAGCTTGCGAGCGACTAGCAACGCGCCCCGCTTCGTCACGGTGAGCGGCACATCGAGCTCCCGCGCGGCGCGTTCCGCGGCTTCTTCGTCGACTCGCCTGGCCAGCAGGTAGTCCCGAACGGACGCCTTGGTGGGCAGCGTGACCAGCGGCGCGTCCCAGGCGTCCACTTCGACCTCGTCGAACACGCCACGGACGATCTCCGGCGCCTCCTCGGCGTCGAACGTGCTCGGTGGGCGTTCCCGGTACGCGGCGAACTCCGGCGAGTCCGAGCGCGCGATCGTCGACGCGATCAGCACCCCGCCGGGTTTGAGGACCCGCTTGGCTTCTCGCAGCGCCTGCGTCGGATCTGCCAGGTGGTACAGCATGTTCAAGGTGGTGACGCCGTCAAAAGTGTTGTCCTGGAACGGGATTGCCGTCGCGCTGGCCCGGACTCGCGGCGCCGGGTGTGTGCGCAGGAACGTCATCGCCATGTCGAGGCCGATCAAGCGCGTGTCCGGCATGGCCTCACGCAGCACGCCTTCGGCGCATCCGACGTCCAGCACGAGGTCCGCGCCGGTCAGCCGCGATGCCACCCGCGCATAGAGGTCGGCCTGCGAGTACGCCTTCGACAACCGTGCTCCGCTGCGGTAGCGGTCCGGGTTGCTGTCGTAATCGACAGGGACTGCGTCAGGAGTTGCCATGGCATCAGCATCCACCAGTTCCGGCTGCGGTGGCGTGTTTCCTACTTGCGGTAACCGCATTTGACCTGCGAAAACGCCGATTGGTCATTGCGATGATGTCAATGGCCGTTGTAACGTTCCTCGTTGTCAGAGACGACGGCGGGAGCGGCCATGCGAACGGTGGAATCGGGTGACGTGTCCCTTGCGGTCTACGAGCAGGGCGACCCGGCCGATCCGACTGTCCTGCTGGTCCACGGCTACCCCGACGACCACACGACATGGGACGGTGTCGCGGCGCGCCTCGCCTCGCAGTTCCACGTCGTCACCTACGACGTTCGTGGTGCCGGAGCCTCCACGCGGCCTCGTGCCGTCTCGGACTACCAGATCCCGCACCTGGTCTCGGACCTGTTCGCGGTCATGGACGAAGTCAGCCCGACGCGGCCCGTGCACGTCGTCGCGCACGACTGGGGCTCGATCCAAGCCTGGTACGCGGTGACGTCCGGCACCGCCCGGATCGCTTCGTACACCACGATTTCCGGGCCTTGCCTCGATCACGTCGCCTACTGGACGCGGCGACGGCTGGCCCGTCCGACGCCCCGGAACCTGGCCCAAGTCGTCTGGCAGCAGCTGCATTCCTGGTACATCCTGGCTTTTCACGTGCCGTTCCTCGCGGCGCTGGCGTGGCGGCTCGGCGTGGGCAAGATGATCGCCCGTGCCGAAGGTCTGACCTCCGTACCGTCCACTTCGGATGGTATTGATGGGATGAAGCTGTACCGAGCCAACATTTTCCCACGGATGAAGGCCGCCTCCGAGCAGCGCACCGACGTCCCGGTCCAGATGATCGTGCCGGTCCACGACCGTTACGTCACTCCGTCGCTGCTTGAGGACGTATCGCGGTGGGCGCCGAACCTCTGGCGCCGCAAGGTGTTCGGTGGCCACTGGATCGCTTCGAAGCGTCCGGCGGTGATCGCGCGGATGGTCGAGGAGTTCGTCTCGCACATCGAGGGCGAGCCGGTGACCCGCGGTCTGCAACGGGCTCTCGCGCCTTCGTCGTTCGCGCACCGCCTCGTTCTGATCACCGGCGCGGGCAGCGGAATCGGGCGCGAGACGGCGCTCGCGTTCGCCCGTGAGGGCGCGGATGTGATCGTCACGGACATCGATCTGTCGTCCGCCAAGCAGACCGCGGACCTGATCGGCCCCGCGGCCGTCGCTTACCAGCTGGACGTGACGGACGAGAGCGCGATGCGGCAGCTCGCCGACGCGATAGTCGTGGAGCACGGCGTGCCCGACATCGTGGTGAACAACGCCGGAATCGCCATCGCCGGGCTGTTTCTGGCGACGACCGCGAAGGACTGGTCACGGATCATCGACGTGAACCTGCTCGGAGTCGTGCACGGCTGCCAGGTGTTCGGGTCGCTGATGGCCGAGGCCGGGGAAGGCGGGCACATCGTCAACGTGGCCTCCGCGGCCGCGTACCTGCCTTCGCGCGCCTTGCCCGCGTACTCCGCGACCAAGGCCGCGGTGCTGGCGTTGTCCGCATCGCTCCGGGCGGACCTGGAGCCGTCCGGCATCGGTGTCTCGGCGATCTGCCCGGGCTTCGTGGACACACCCATCACCCGGGCGGCGACGTTCGTCGGCGTGGCCTCGTCCACCCAGGACTCGTTGCGGGACCGCGTTTCCCGGATGTACCGGCGGCGGAACTTCCCGCCTTCCCGTGTCGCTTCGGCGATCGTCGCCGCCGTGCGGGCCAACCGTGCCGTGGTGCCGGTGACGCCCGAGGCGAAACTCGGACTTCTGCTTGCACGGTTCGCGCCGGGGCTCGTCCGGCGCCTCGCACGAATCGGGGTGGACAGGTGAACATTTCGTACGAACGCCGCGGGTCAGGCAGTCCGCTGGTGCTGCTGCACGGCATCGGGCACCGTTGGCAGGCCTGGGAGCCGGTGCTGGACCGGCTGGCCGAGTCGCACGACGTGATCGCGGTGGACCTGCCTGGATTCGGGCTTTCCCCGGCTTTGCCCGAGCCGTACACGGTGGCCGCGGCTGTGGATGCGGCTGTGGACAGCTTCAAGGCGATGGGGATAACCCGGCCGCACCTGGCCGGGAACTCGCTGGGCGGAATGCTCGCGTTGGAACTCGCCTCCGCCGGGCACGCCTCATCCGTCACGGCGTTGTCGCCGGCCGGATTCTGGGCGACCGCCCGGGGCCGGGCCTGGGCTTTGCGGGTGCTGTCGATGATCCGGGCCACCGGGCGGCTGCCTGAGCGGACCCGGACCGCGATGATGACGCGCAAGTCGTTCCGGCTGGCCAGCGGGAGTCTGCTGTTCGGGCGTCCGTCGCGGGTGCCTCTCGAGGTCATGCTGGCCGATCTCGCTTCGATGGCCGCCGCGCCCGGGTTCGACTCGGTGGCTCGGGCCGGGCGGGACTACTTCTTCCAGAGCGTGGCGCCGAGCGTGCCGGTGACCATCGCGTGGGGCACGCGGGACCGGATTCTGTGGCCGAACCAGGCACGGCGCGCCGCCCAGCTGCTGCCGGAGGCTCGGCACGTCACGCTGCCTCGGTGCGGGCACGTGCCGATGCACGACGAGCCTGAGCTGGTGGCTCGGACGATTCTGGAGACCTGCGCTCGGGCGTCAGCCGTCGCCGCCGACGGCCAGGACGCCGAGGAGAACGCTCGCTGACAGCCATGGCGCCGGGCAGGCGCTCGCCGACGGTCAAGGCGCCGGGGAACGCGCTCGCTGACAGCCAAGCCATCGCTCCGAGGAAACGGCCAGGGCACGGAGGAAAACGCTTGCTGACAGCCGAGACACCGGGGAAGCCGCTGACAGCTCAAGCCGACAGCCGAGACACCGAGGAAGCCGCTGACAGCTCAAGCCGACAGCCGAGACACCGAGGAAGCCGCTGACAGCTCAAGCCGACAGCCGAGACACCGGGGAAGCCGCACGCTGACAGCTCAAGCTGATGGCCATGTCGCCGGGGAAGCCGCACGCTGACCGGGCCCCGGCATGCCGACCCCAACACCCCGCATGGCCCTTGATCAACACCGCCAGCCCAGCCCCCACCCGAACCCGGGGGCGACCCCGGACCCAGTCTACCGGCGATAAGGCCTGGTCAAAGGGGTTACTGGCCGGTTGTGGACAACTTCCGGTGCGAACGGAACGTCCGCACCGGAACCACCCGGATGGCCTACTGCGACTTGCCCGAGATGATGTCCGCCTCCGTGTCCAGCGGTTCCAGGAGGTTCGAGCTCTGGGTGAGCAGCCGGCCCGTCTCCCGCAGGCGCTCGGACACTCGCTGGCGCAGGCCGGTCAACTGGTCGATCTTCTGCTGGGCCTCGGTCGTCCGGCGATTCGCCTCGGCGGTCGCGTCCGCCACGAGTTTGTCCGCTTCGCGTTTGCTGTTGAGCCGGCGTTCGGCGATTTCCTGGTCGAGTGCCGCTCGGCGGGCCGCCATCGCGGATTCGAATTCCTGTTCGACCTGGCGGTGCTGCGCGTCGGCTTGTTCGCCGAATTTGCTGCGGCGTTCCTCCGCCTCCGAGGACATCTTTGTCAGATGTGTTCGTGCTTGGTCCAGTGCCGCTTTATGCTCCGACTGCATCTGCGCCTGCTGGGCTTCGAGTTCGGCGAGCAGGAACTCGTAGCGGCTGCGCAAGGCGGCCGAGGCCTGGTGCGCGCTCGCGAACGTTTGTTCGGCCGCGGCCTGGGCGCGCGCGGTGATTTCCAGCGCCTCGGCGCGGGTCACATCGAGCATTACGCGCAGCTGTTTGTGCACTTCATCGGCTGCCGTGAGCGGCTGCGTCGCGCCGTTGACCTGTTCGCGCAACTGGGTCAGTTCCGCCCGCAACGCGTCCATTTGTCTGCTCAGCTCGGCGTTCTGGGCACGGGTGTTGTCCCGGTCGGCGGTGATCCGCCGCAGGTTCGACTCCAGATTGGTGAAGTGCTGCTGCACTTGCGCCCGGTCGTAACCGTGGCGGACCACGTCGAAACCGAGCGGTATCGGGGCGTCGGCGGGAGCCATGCTCGCGAGGCTACCCGCCGTGTCCAGATCTACCAGTGGAACCCTCGGCTCATTCGCGCCGACGCCGCCGTGGCTGCGGACAGTTTCCGTTCCCCTTGCCGAACTTCACCCGGTCGGCGCCGTCTGCCGCGGCGGAGTCGGGGTAAATAGGCATGCTGGGGGCGGTCACGTAGCGCCTCCAGCACGATGTCCGCCGCCTGATCGGGTGATTTCGAAGCATGTGACCCGGCGCCGTGCGTCTCGGTCGCGGTGATCCTGCTGAAGTAGCCGGGCATTGTGTCCCCGATGCGGCCGCGCCGGCAGCCGCATCGGGGACGCCCGTCAGCAGTCGCGCAGCTCGGGGCTCTGGTTGAGCAGCTGGCCGCGCGGCGAGATGAACGCGCGGTACCGGTCACTGTCCACAGCGGACGGCAGGAACGCCGCGACCCGGTGGCAGTTCTGGAAGCTGAGCTTCACGCCGAAGTGGCGCTCGAGCCCGCCGCGGATGGCGTCGGACGCCAGTGCCCGCAGCAACTGGCCGCGTTCGGCCTCGCTGGGCGGCGGTGTGGTGTTGTCGGCGAACTCCGCGGTGCCTTCCTTGGCCCTGGTGGCCACCTCGCTGATCAGATCCCACGCGTAGGGCAGGGATACCCGGACGCAGTCGACGAACTCGGCGTCGGTGACATCGCCACGCTCCGCCTTCTCCAGCAACGCGGTTGGCACGTCCAAGGACATGGATTCCTCCGTGTTTCTGCGGTTGGTGCTATCCAGCGTTGACGGCCGAGCCCGCCAGCGGGACCGCCCCAAGAGTGAACTCCGGGTCGATCTGCCCGGCGAGGTCGCGGCCGGTGCGCTCGTTCGCCCATGCGTGCGCGTTGCGGAGATGGAACTGCACGGCCTGGTCCTGGAAGCGCCGCCAGTCCTTGCTGGTCGCGTCGACCAGTGCCTGCATGGTGCGCAGTGCTTCGCGGTTCTCCGGCTCGAAGGCGTCGATCGGACGGATCTCACCGCGTTCGGCCGCACGCACGTGCCCGGACCGCGACACCCACGTCAGCAGGTCGTCGCCGACGTGCTCACGCAGGAACGCGAGGTCCTCGTCGTCGGAGATCTTGTTGCCGACCACGGCCACCTTGACGCCGAAGTCCTTGGCGTAGCCCAGGTACTGCCGGTACACGCCGATGCTGCGCACGGTCGGCTCGCACACCAGGAACGTCACGTCGAACCGGGTGAACAGGCCGGACGCGAACGAGTCGGCACCGGCGGTCATGTCGACCACGACGTACTCGCCCGGTCCGTCGGCCATGTGGTTGAGCATCAGTTCGACCGCGCCGACCTTCGAGTGGTAGCACGCGACACCGAGGTCCTCCTCGCCGAACGGACCCGTCACGGCCAGCCGGACACCGTCGATCTCGCGCACACAGGCGGCGTAGATCGGGTTGTCCTCGACCACCCGCAGCACGCGCGATCCGCGACCCGCCGGGGTCGTCTTGACCATCTCGGCCGCCGAGGCGATCCGCGGGTTGTCGCCGCGCAGGTAGTCCTTGATCAGTGGCAGGTTCTCGCCGAGCGTCGGCAGGGCGAGGGTCTCCGGCTCCGAGGCGCCCAGTGCGCCGGCCAGGTGCTGGTTGATGTCGGCGTCCACGGCCAGCACCGGCCGCGACGCGGCGCCGAGGTGGCGCAGGAACAGGGAGGCCAGCGTGGTCTTGCCGCTGCCTCCCTTTCCGACGAAAGCGATCTTCACCCCGACATTGATATCGGTTTTCATTATCCGGGCGCAAGTCGGGTCACTCGGTCGGGACCTGCCTTCAGAACCTCATGCCCGGCAGTTGCACGATTTTCAGCACGTCGGCGGTGCCGAGCGGTGGCTCGGCCCGGAGCGGAACCGCTCCCGGGGAAGCCATGTACATGCCCGGCGCCCGGTTCGTGGCGGACACGTAGATCCGTGTGCCGTCCGGGCGGACGGCTTCGACAGCGAGCTGCCGGTAGCTTTCGTGGCCGCTGAAGCCGGTCGGACTGCGGCCCTCGTACCGGCTCACCGCCGCCCGCGTGCCGTCGGGCAGTGTCGTGTCCGTACATTCGACGAGCACGTCGTTGTTGAGTGGTGGTACGCCGGGTGTGGCGCATCGGCCCTCGGTGCCCGTGCTGTTGACGTGCACCGACAGCGAGCCGTAGCCATCCTTGTCGTTGCCCACATGGACGCTGGCGAAGTACGCCCACTGCGGCCGCAGCAACCCGTTGGTGTTCGCCTTGACGACCTGCAGCGCCGTCTCGACTCCCCAGGTGTCCGGTTCGGCCGCCACGATCAGCCCGGGCGGGATGAACTGGTCCTTGGCGTCCTGCAGAGCCCTGCTTAGCCTGCGGGACCGGTCGTCCTCGGTGAACAGGCGCATCTTGGTGGGCGTCTGGGACGTGGTGGTGACGACCGGCAGAGCCGGGGACATGTCCGGCTCAGGCCGGGCCAGTGTGGCGGCAAGCACGGCCCCCACGACGCCGAGCGTCACGCCGCCGATGGCCGCTGAGCGGACGATCACCGCGCGTCGGCGCCCTTTGCGGACGAGCGTGGCCGAGTCGGTGGTCACCGGAGGTTCGTCGCGCAGCAGCTCGCTGAGCAGTTCTCGGGCCTGCGCGCTCTCGTGATCGCTCATCGGTGTCCCTCCAGCCGGTCGGTGACCATCTCGCGCAACGCGGCCAATCCCTTGGCACACTGGCTTTTCACGGTTCCCTCAGAGCATCCGAGCAGGTCCGCGACCGCCGCGATGGGCAGGTCGTCCCAGTACCGCAGGACCACGGCCGCGCGCTGCCTGGGCGGCAGCGCGGCCATGGCCCGGCGCAGATCCAGTGCGATGTCCTGGTCGGCGTTCGTCCCCGCGGTGTCGGGCAGGGGATACGTCGGCTGCTCCCGCCGCCAGAACCTGCGTGATTCGTCGATCACCGTGTTGGTCAGCGTCTGGCGGGCGTAACCGAGCGGTGACGACGCGACCTTCGGCCACGACTTGTAGACCTTCAGGAACGCGACTTGGACGAGGTCCTCGGCGCGGTGCCAGTCACCGCACAGCAGATATGCCGTGCGTCTGAGCCGAGTGGTGTTCGCGTCGACGAACTGCGCGAACTCCCGGTCGCGGACCCCCATGGGGCGACTCCCTTCTGCCGTACCGGGGGACGATCCGGGAGCCGGGAAAAGTTGCCCGTGCGATCAGGTCTGGGCGGCGGGCAGGCTGCGCAACTGCTCCAGCACGGCCGGGTCCTGCAGTTCCAGCCACCTGATCACGTCGGAGAACGTCGTGCACACGGTCTCCGGTTTGCCGCAGACCTCACCCATGAACTGCTCGGCCGCGACGCCGAAACCGCCGCCGGCCCAGTCGAGGAAGTGGTTGCCGATCAGCAGCGGCGCCCGGTTGC
Organism: Kibdelosporangium persicum; assembly: GCF_013280595.1. Lineage (GTDB taxonomy): Bacteria > Actinomycetota > Actinomycetes > Mycobacteriales > Pseudonocardiaceae > Kibdelosporangium > Kibdelosporangium persicum. The sequence goes on along the minus strand of NZ_JAAATY010000016.1, from coordinate 147,746 downwards.
CGCGCAGCGTCGCGTCGTAGGCCGCGCGGTACAGCTCGAGTGTCGCCCTGGCGAACTCGTCACGTTTCGACTTGTCGTCCTTCGAGCGGTTCAACGCCTCCCAGATCTGGTAGTCGACCATCGTGACCTTTTTGTTGTTCACGGCGGGCATGCGCACCATCGGCAGCGCGAACTCCCAGATGTCCTTCTCCTTGGCCGGCCAGAGCACGCCGTCGGACACCTGGCTGGAGTCGTAGGTCAGGCCACGGCTCTTCATCGCGTCGAACACGGCGTCGAACTTGCCTTCGAGGCACGGCAGCCTGCCGCCCTTGACGGCGGTGCTGTCGATCTTCAGGCCCTGCACGCCGGCCTGGTCGACGAACTGGAAGAACTGCCGCAGCTCGGACTGCCACTGCTGGGTGGTCCACCGCGGGCTGCAGTAGTGGCCGTTGTAGTGCGTGCCGATCTCGATGCCACGCTGCACCGCGGTGTTCAGGTCGGCGATCCTGGTCCTGACCTCGTCGGGTGATCCGCCGAACGAGATCGACGACTGCCCGGCCGCGCGCCCCGGCGCCGTGTACTGCTTGCGCTGGTCGTCGGCCAGCAGGTACACGCCGGACAGAAAGGCCGTGAACCTCGCGTTCGACCTGCCCGCCAGGTCGAGCAGGCGCTGCCACTGGTCGTGCGATCCCGCGCCGTCGAACGAGAACAGCACGAACTGCGGCGGACGCTCGCCGGGTGCGAGTTTGCGCATCCAGTCCTGTGGGGTGGCCGTGGCGACCGGCGCGGGCCTGGCCTCCTCGGGCTTCCGCATGCCGATGCCCAGTAGGATCACAAAGGTCGCGATCAACGCGGTAGCCAGCGTGATCGGCCGCCAGTCCCTCGCTCTGCGTGCACCCATCACCCACAAGGTAGACCGCCCGTCCGGGGACGTGACAGGAGGTTGAAAACCGCAGGTGAAGGTCACGAACCGAACACATCGCGCGAGCCGGACGCGTTAGGCTGCCGTTGGCCTGATCGATTTGGTTGGATCGATCAGAGTAAAATCTGCTTTACCGACGGGAACACACGGGCGCTTCCGGCCGTTGGACCCGGTGAAGGCCACAACAGGCCCATGGAGGATCAGGTGCGTTCTTCGAGCAACCCCGCGTTCCGCAACTTGCAGACCCGCGGAAACGTTGGTTACGCGGGCTTCGGCAGTCCGCAGGGCTACCCACAGGGTGGTATGCCCGGATACGGCGTTGACCAGGCGCCGCCGACTCAGGCGGACCGCCCGATCACCGTCGACGACGTCGTGATGAAGACCGCCACGACGCTGGGCGTCGCCCTGCTGACCGGCATCATCACGGCTGTCCTTGTGCTGGGCCAGCAGATCAGCCCGTACCCGCCGCTGATCATCGGTGGTCTGGTCGGCCTGGTCGTGTCGCTGGTCGTCATCTTCAAGCAGACCCCCAACGCGGGTCTGGTCCTGACCTACTCGGCGGCCGAAGGTGTCTTCCTCGGCGCGCTGACCGGCGTGTTCGAGGCGTTCGCCCCCGGAATCGCCTTCCAGGCGCTGCTGGGCACCGGTCTGGTGTTCGCGGTGATGCTGGTGGTCTACCGGACCGGCGCGGTGAAGGTGACGCCGAAGCTGACCAAGTGGGTCATCGGTGCGGCCGGTGGCGCCGTCCTGTTGATGCTGATCAACCTCGTGCTCGGCTTGTTCGGCGTCAACATGGGCATCCGCGGCAACGGCACGCTGGCGATCATCTTCAGCCTCGTGGTGATCGGCATCGCCGCGTTCATGCTCCTGCTCGACTTCGACCTCGCGGACCAGATGATCCGCCAGGGCATGCCGTCGAAGTGGGCGTGGTACGCCGCGTTCGGCCTGATGACCACGCTGGTCTGGCTGTACGTCGAGATCCTGCGCTTGCTCTGGGCACTCAACAGCAGCGAGTGACATCGGTCTCAAGCTGAACCCACACCGGACCCCGGCCCAGCGCCGGGGTCCGGTTTTCTGTCCTCCCGGCCCCGCGTGTCCACCACTCCGGCACCCCGTGTCCACCACTCCGGCACCATGAGTTGACCTTTCCGGCACGGTGAGTTGACCGTTCCGGCACCCCGATGTCGCACTACCACCGGCACCGCGATTTCGGGGTGCCGGTGTGCGCATTTCGGGGTGCCGGAACGGTGGACTCGGGGTGCCGGAAAGGTGGACACGGGGTGTCGGTGCGGGTGTTTCGGGGTGCTGGAGTGGTGGACACGGGGTGTGGGTGAGGTTGGGGGAACCGGGTGTGGGGGTGGTGCCTCTTCTCTGACGGAGGAGGAGGTCTCATGAGCAGCCAGATCAACCCGGCACCGCCGAAGAACCTGGTGGAGGCCGCGAGCGCGGGCGGTTTCCTGCTGACCGAAGAGGGCGGCAAGCCGATCATGGACGCGGTCGCCAAGGTGCGCGCCGAACTCGAGGCGCATCGCAAGACGCTCGACCAGATCGACCGTGAGCCGTATCTGAGCAACACGCCCGGCGGTGTGTTCGTGTCCGAGCACGCCCGGCTGGTGGCGTCCGGCGACGAGCGGTCGTTGCGGGAAGTCCTCGTGCAGGTGGAGAAGGTGCTCGACGACCTCGAGTCCGGGCTGTCCACCGCGATGGACAGCTACGCCACCGTCGAGCTGGCCAACGGCGGCATGATCGAGGGGTCGAGCAGCGTATGACCGAGAAGGAACGCAACCTGGCGGACTCGTTCCGCAAGCTGCACAACGCCCAGGAGGAGCTGGCCGGCAAGAAGCCGGGCACCGACGCGTACCGGGAAGCGCAGCGCAAGCTCGACAAGGCCGAGAAGGACCTGCGGAAGCAGACCAAGACCCAGGGCAACCGGCTGCGCGAGGGAGCCGAGTACCGGGAGCTCGGCGCCCCGCCCAATCCGGACTACATGGGGTACTCGCACGAAGAGCTCAAGAAGATGGTCGACGGCCGCAACGATCCCGGCCAGGTCGGCACGATCGGCTCGTCGTGGACCAAGCTGGGCAACGCCTTTGTCGAACTGTCCGACGCGCTGCACAAGTCGGTGACCAGGAGCGCGTCCGAGTGGCAGGGCGCGAGTGCGGACGCGGCACGGGCCTTCACCGGCTCGCTGAGCACGTGGTTCAACTCGGTGGCGCAGGGTTCGCAGCTGGCGGGCAACCGGTTGACGGCACAGGCGCAGCTGGCCGCCGACATCCGCAACAGTGTGCCGCCGCCCGGGAACTTCTCCATGACGGACGCCTTGCAGCAGGCCAACGCGCAGACCGATCCGGTCGCACAGCAGCAGGCCATGTCCCAGCTGCGGGAGAACGCCGCCGCGCAGGAGGCCGCGCACCGCCAGGCCGCCGAGGCGGTCGAGAAGTACGACAAGGCGCTGATCGACTACGCAGCCACGATGCCCGCGTTCGCCCCACCGCCCACGATGGCCGGTTCGGGGCAGTCCACGCAGAACTTCGTCACCCAGCTCGACGGGCACCAGCCGCAGGGCACCCGCGACGTGTTGCAGGAGCAGACCCAACGGCCGCAGCTCACTCCCCAGCAGCCGCCGGGGATCACGCCGCGCCCGCCCGCGTCGCCGAATCCCGTACGGCCGGTGCCGGATCCGTTGGTGCCTACGCCAACGCCTACGCCTACGCCTACGCCTACGCCAACGCCGACGCCCGCGCCTCCGGTGGCGCCGGATTTCCGTACCACGCAACAAGGTTTCACTCCGATCAACAGCTCCTTCGTGCCGTCGAACGGGTTCAGCGGTAGTACGCCTGGAACCGGCGGCTTCTCAACGGGTTTCGTCGGGGGCAGCCCGGCAACCGCCATGCCACCGGCCGGCTCGGCCCAGCAGCCCGGACCGGGCGCACGGGCAGGTGTCGGACCGGTCGCGCCCGGCGGCCCGAACGCGGCGGCCACCCGGCCGGGTGCGCCTGGCGCGCGTGGCGTGCCGGGGATGGGCATGGGCGGAGTGCCCGCGGGACACGCCAACCGGGAAGAGGACTACGAGCACCAACGGCCCGACTACCTGGTCGAACCGGACCCGAACGCGATCTTCGGGGTCGATCAGCAGACCGCGCAGCCGGTGATCGGAGAGTGATGACGGACTTCGCCTTGTCCCTGGCGGCCATGGACATCCTCCGGGAACAGTTGCGCATCGAAGCCCCCGCCTATCCCTTCGAGATCCCGCACAACGGCGTGACCTGGGAACAACGGGTGGGCATCCGGACCGCGGTGCTCGACGACCTGGAACGCCGCGGCCTGGCCCACCGCGGCAAACCCTCGACCGAGGTGGAGGACGCCCTCACGACCATGGGGAAACCCGATTCGGCCGTGGCCATGGTCGGGATCGAGGGCGGCTCGTGTGCCCGCGCCTTGGTGGTGAGCGCGGGCACACGGGCGTACCGGGTCGTGCAGGACGGCCAGGTGCTGCGGTTCGACCAACCGGGCGGTGTCGTGCGCGGCATGGTCGACCTGTTGCCGGACGAGAAGGCCGGCCAAGGACGTTCGGTCACGTTCACCGCGGACTGCGAGACCTCCGACGCCGCCACCGCGAGCACGTACCTGAAACGCCCACGGCACCGGCTGGGGCAGCTCAGCGTGGTCGGCAAGCTGGAACTCACCTGGTTCGACACCGACGTGGGCCGCTACATCTCGTACGCCCAGAACGGCTGGCTCACCTACGCGCCCGCCGACAAGAACCGGATCTCGGCGATGCTTCAGGCGGCGATCTGAGCCGGCGCCGGATTTTCGGCAGAATCGACGTATGGCGCTCAACATCCCCGGTCCGCGGACCGTATTCGGCTGGGCCGTGCAGACCGTGACCACGGTGGTCTCGATCCCGGGCCGGGTGTTCAACCTGCTCACCGCCGCGGAGCAGGCCGTGCGCCGGGCGAACGAACTGGTCGAACGAACCGACACGGTGATCACGTCGGCCGAGGCCGCGGTCGAACACGCCCGGGTGGTGGCGATCGCGGCCGAGGACGTCGTGCGGGCCACCAAGCCGATGGTCCAGTTCGCCGCCGAGATGTCCGCGCACGAGGTCGAAGCCGCCATCAAGCTGGTGGACGAACTGCCCAGGCTGGCCGAGCACCTGGTCGAGGACATCATGCCGATCCTGGGCACCCTCGACCGGGTCGGCCCGGACATCCACGAGCTGCTCGACGTCGCCAAGGACGTCCGGCAGGCCGTGCTCGGCATCCCCGGCTTCAACTACCTGCGCCGCCGCGGCGAGGAGAAGGACAGGGAGATCGAGGGCTGACGCCGGCGTTCCCGAGTGGACCGGGACCGGGCTCCCTTCCGGACGGGAACGGTCCCGGACGACGCTCTCTCCTGACCGAGAGGGGAGAGCTCATGGGCAAGACGCGAATCCTGCTCGCATTGACGGCGATCGGCATCACCCTGTTCGCCGGGTGGCCGCGCCCGCGTCGGCGGAGATCCGCTACCACAAACTGATCCAGAACCAGCACAGCCGCAAGTGCCTGGAGGTCATCGGCTTCCGGACGGACAACTTCGCGCGGTCGTGCAGTTCGACTGCCACGGCGGCACCAACCAGCAGTGGCACTACAACACCGCGACCGGAAATCGTCCAGAACGTCCACAGTGGAAAGTGCCTGGAGATCGCCGGCTTCCAGACGCACAACGGCGCGCACGCCGTGCAGTTCGACTGCCACGGCGGCGCCAGCCAACGGTGGGGCGTCAACCGGTCCGGCGGGCTCATGCTCAACCAGCACAGCCAGAAGTTCCTGTTCGTGCTCGGCAACGCGACGCACAACTTCGCGCAGGCCGGCCAGCCGGACGACATGGTCGCGGGTCCGTCCGTGCACTGGTGGCTCGGCTGCGCCAACGCCCTGGTGCGGGACGGCCGGTCCCGCACCAGTGACGGAGATCAGCTGAGGCGTTCGATGACCATGGCCATGCCCTGGCCGCCGCCGACGCACATCGTCTCCAGGCCGAACTGCTTGTCGTGGTGCTGCAAGGAGTTGATGAGCGTCGTGGTGATGCGGGCGCCGGTCATGCCGAACGGGTGGCCCACGGCGATCGCGCCGCCGTTGACGTTCAGCTTGTCGATGTCGATGCCGAGGTCACGGTAGGACGGGATCACCTGCGCGGCAAAGGCTTCGTTGATCTCGACGAGGTCGATGTCGTCGATCGACATGCCCGCGCGGGCCAGCGCGCGCTGCGAGGCCTCGACCGGGCCGAGGCCCATGATCTCCGGCGACAGGCCGGAGACACCGGTCGACACGATCCGGGCGAGCGGCGTGACGCCGAGGGCAGCGGCCTTGTCGGAGCTCATGATCACGAGCGCCGCGGCGCCGTCGTTGAGCGGGCAGCAGTTGCCCGCGGTCACCCTGCCGTCGGGACGGAAGACCGGCTTCAGCTGCGAGGTCTTCTCGTACGTCACGCCCGGCCGCGGGCCGTCGTCCGCCGACACGACGGTGCCGTCAGGCAGCGTGACCGGCGTGATGTCCTTGGCCCAGAAGCCGTCGGCGATCGCCTTCTCCGCCAGGTTCTGCGAGCGCACGCCGAAGTGGTCCATGTCCTCGCGGGAGACGTCCTTCAGCAGCGCCAGGTTCTCCGCGGTCTGGCCCATGGCGATGTAGACGTCCGGCACCTGGCCGGACGAACGCGGGTCCTCCCATGAGGAAGCGCCCTGCGAGGCGGCCGACGCGGTACGGGCCTCGGCGTCGGCGAACAGCGGGTTGTGCGTGTCCGGCCACGAGTCGGAGCTGCCCTTGGCGAACCGGGACACCGTTTCCACGCCGGCCGAGATGAACACGTCGCCTTCGCCCGCCTTGATGGCGTGGAAGGCCATCCGGGTCGACTGCAGGCTGGACGCGCAGTACCGGGTCACGGTGCAGCCGGGCAGGTGGTCGTAGCCGAGTTCGACGGCGAGCACGCGGCCCATGTTGAAGCCCTGCTCGCCGCCGGGCAGTCCGCAGCCCAGGATCAGGTCGTCGATCTCGGCCGGGTCGAGCTGGGGCACCTTGTCCAGCGCCGCGCGCACGATCTGGACGGCCAGGTCGTCCGGCCGGATGCTGACCAGCGATCCTTTGCCGGCTCGTCCGATCGGCGATCGGGCGGCCGAGACGATGACGGCCTCGGGCATGGTGCAGCTCCTTTGCTCCGGTGAGAAGTTACTCACCAGTCAGCCTAGGCGCCGCGGCCGGGTTCGCCAGGGGAGCTACGTCACTGCCTGGCACAGGGGTGCCAGCAGCACATTCGAAGCGTGCCGGTATCCGGCGCCGTTCGGGTGGAAGCGGTCCGGGCTGAACAGCTCCGAATACCGCAGGTGGAACTCCGACGAGATCAGGTCACCGATCGGCACGGGCACCCCGCCGGCCCGCAACACCGCTTGCCGTTGCGCCTTGGCGAGCATGCGTCCCCACTGCCGCACCACTGAGCGCAGCGGCTGCGGGATCGGCCTGATCGTGCCGAGATCGGGGCACGTCGCGACGACCACCGCGGCACCCGCGTGCCGCAGCCGGGCCACCTCGATGCCCAGCAACGCCGCGGATGTGCGGACCCGCATCTTCCCGGTCACGTCGTTGCCGCCGATGATCACCAGCGCCAGGTCCGGCGGGTCCGCCACCGCCTGGTCGACCTGGGAGATGAACGTCCGCGTGGTCGCACCGACCCGGGCGTACGTCGTCAGGCGCACCGAACGGCCGGTCTCCTCGACCAGACCGCGGGCGAGCAACACCCCCGGCAACTCCTCGGCGTTCTCCGCACCGAGCCCCGCGGCCAGGGAATCACCCAGTACGGCGAACTTCAGCACGCTGCCGACGCCGCCCTCGTAGAGCCCGTCCGCCCGGTGGGGGTCGCTTGTGGACCGCCCGATCAATGTCCGCGCCCGCCTGCCCTGTCCGGTGAGCAGTCCGTACATCGCGCCGGACAGCCCGCCCACCCCGCCCAGAGCCACAGCGGCGACCCGAATCCCTCGCAATATCCCCATGGTCGCCTCCCCTCGCAGCCTGATCCCAGTTGTACACGGATCATGACATCCAGGGCACCCGGAATGTCCCCTAATGGGGGTTACGAAGAGGTAGACCTTCGGTCCGGGGGAAGGGAACGGTGCAGGTGGGGATGGGGTGGCGGGCGAAGGCGACCTCGAAGCCGTACCGGCGGATCCTCGTTATGTTGTGCAGCAGGGTGACCTTGTTGAGGAACGGCAACGCGCCCGGGGGATCCACCGCGTAGACGAACCGCGGTTCGCCCACCGTCCAGCCCGGCCATTCGGCGGCGTGGACGCCGGACAGTTCCTCCCGGCAGGACGGCCATTCCCGGTACCGCTTGGCGGTCGCGCTCGCCCGGGCGAACGTCGGCGTGGTGAACACCAGGTCCATCTCGCGGGTCATCAGATCCGCGTGCCGGGCAAGGGAAACACACGGCTGTAACGCGATTTCGCCTGTCACGTCCGGGATCGCGGCCAGTGTGCCCTCCAGTGCGGCCAGGTGGCCCCGGTCGACGAGGAACCAGTGGTCTTCGGCGAACACGTAGAACTCGCCGCGGTGCCGCAGTTCGGGTTCCCGCGGCCCGACGTTCAGCCCGGCTCGCACCCGGTGGCGCAACGTCAGATCCAGCTGTGCCACGACGTTCGACCGTGGCGGTACGGCACGGATGATGTCCAGCAACGGCACTTCGGTGCGATAGCGGGTCGAGGTGTACCGGGCGAGCAGTTCGGCGAGTACTTGCGATAGGGGTTGCCGTGCTTCGACATGCACGGTATGGGAGCCCGTCATGCCGCGTACGAGCCCGTTGTGCGCCAGGGCCCGTGACCATTCCGGGTCGAGCCCGATCGCGGGCAGGTACACCGAGTTGGCGGCGACTCTGATGCCGAAGTCCGGGACGAGCACCTCACGCGGCGGTGCGGGCCCCACCGCGAACAGCCGCCCGCCGATCTCGTGGATGTCCGGATGGTCTGTTCTCTCGAGGAGAAGGTGCACGCTCAGTTTCATGGAAAACACTCCCCGTGATGAACGATACGTCGGCCCCGGCCGCCCGTGAAGATCCGGACGAGTGAAAAAGCGCAGGTCGATTACAGTGAGCCGAGTGGACCTGGCCGATTTCTACCGTGATCTGCACGCACACCCGGAGCTCTCCGGACACGAGCACCGGACCGCTGAGCGGATCGCCGCCGTACTCGTTCCGTTGGGCTACGAAGTCACGACCGGAGTCGGCGGGACGGGAATCGTCGCCCTGCTACGCAACGGTGACGGTCCGGTGGTCATGCTCCGCGCCGACATGGATGCCTTGCCGGTAGAGGAAAAGACGGGCCTGCCGTACGCCAGCAAAGTTCCCGGCGTGATGCACGCCTGCGGCCACGACATGCACGTGGCCTGTCTGGTCGGTGCGGCACAGCTTCTCATAGAAGCCAGGGCCGAGTGGTCCGGCACGCTCATGCTGGTGTTCCAGCCCGCCGAGGAGACCGCGCAGGGCGCGCGGGCGATGGTCGCCGACGGCCTGTTCGAGCGGTTCGGCAAGCCGGACATCGTGCTGGGCCAGCACGTCGGCCCGCTGCCCGCCGGAATGGTCGGCTACGGCACCGGACCGGTGATGGCGGGCGCCGACTCGGTCCAGGTCACGCTGCACGGCCGCGGCGGCCACGGATCACGTCCGGAGACGACCGTCGACCCGATCCTGATGGCCGCCAACGTCGTCACGCGGTTGCAGGGCATCGTCGCCAGGGAGGTCCCGCCCGCCGAGACCGCGGTGGTCACGGTGGGCCGGGTGCACGCGGGCACCAAGGACAACGTCATCCCGGACACCGCCGAGCTGGGCATCAACATGCGCACGTACAGCAAGCAGACGCACGACCTGGTGCGAGCCGCGATCGAGCGGATCGTCCGGGCCGAGGCGGCGGCGAGCGGCGCGGTCAAGGACCCCGAGTTCGACTGGAACGACAGCGCGCCCGTGCTCGTGAGCGACCCCGAGGCCACCGCGAGGACGGTCGCGGCGTTCACCGGGAGGTTCGGTGCCGACAAGGTGATGACCATGCCGGTGATCACCGGCAGTGAGGACATCGGCATCTTCGGCGAGGCCGCGGGCGTGCCCACGGTGTTCTGGTTCTGGGGCGGCCTGGAGTTCCAGGTGGTGATGGAGGCGTTCCAGCGCGGCGGGATGGAGGCGCTGCCGAGCAACCACTCGTCGGTGTTCGCGCCGGTGCTGGAACCGACCCTGACGACGGGCGTCGACGCACTCCGTGTCGCCGCCCTGACCTGGCTCGGAACCGCGAGCTAGGCTGGCTCGAGTCGCACTGCCCCACGAGGGCCGCCAGAAGGAGACAGTGGTGGAGTACGTCGAGCACGTCGTCGATCTCATCGGCAATACGCCGCTGGTCCGGTTGAACTCGGTGACCGAGGGCCTGCGGCCGCTGGTGCTGGCCAAGGTCGAGTACGTCAACCCCGGCGGCAGCGTGAAGGACCGGATCGCCGAGCGGATGATCGAGGCGGCCGAGAAGTCCGGCGAGCTCAGGCCGGGCGGCACGATCGTCGAGCCGACCTCCGGCAACACCGGCGTCGGCCTGGCCATGGTGGCCCAGCGCAAGGGATACGAGTGCGTCTTCGTCTGCCCGGACAAGGTCAGCGAGGACAAGCGCAACGTGCTCAAGGCGTACGGCGCCCGTGTGGTGGTCTGCCCGACCGCGGTCCCGCCGGAGCACCCCGACTCGTACTACAACACCTCCGACCGGCTGGTCCGCGAGATCGAAGGCGCCTGGAAGCCCAACCAGTACGCCAACCCGCAGAACCCGGTCAGCCACTACGAGACCACCGGCCCCGAGCTGTGGCGCCAGACCGAGGGCAGGATCACGCACTTCGTCGCGGGCGTCGGCACCGGCGGCACGATCTCCGGCACCGGCCGTTACCTCAAAGAGGTCTCCGACGGCCGCGTGAAGATCATCGGCGCGGACCCGGAGGGCTCGGTGTACTCCGGCGGCACGGGCCGTCCGTACCTGGTCGAGGGCGTCGGCGAGGACTTCTGGCCGGAGACGTACGACCGCGACATCGCCGACGAGATCATCGAGATCTCCGACGCGGACTCGTTCACCATGACCCGCCGCCTCGCCCGTGAGGAGGCGCTGCTGGTCGGCGGCTCGTGCGGGATGGCCGCGGCGGCCGCGGTCCGGCTGGCCGAGCGGTGCGGCCCGGACGACGTGATCGTCGTACTGCTGCCGGACGGCGGCCGTGGTTACCTGTCCAAGGTCTTCAACGACCGCTGGATGGCGTCGTACGGTTTCCTGCCGCCGGAGCACAGCGGTGGCACGGTCGGTGACGTGCTGCGTCGCAAGGACGGCCGTGTCCCCGAGCTCGTGCACGCGCACCCCACTGAGACGGTCGCGGACGCGGTCGCGTACCTGCGTGAGTTCTCCGTCAGCCAGATGCCCGTCGTCAGCGCCGAACCGCCCGTGATGGCCGCCGAGGTCGTGGGCGCGGTCAACGAGCGTGACCTGCTTGACGCACTGTTCACCGGCAAGGCCAACCTGGCGGACCGGCTGGACAAGCACATGACGGCGCCGTTGCCGACGATCGGCGCGAACGAGCAGATCAACGTGGCGATGAAGGCACTGGCCGGTGCCGACGGCGCGTTGGTGCTCGTCGACGGCAAGCCCGCGGGCGTGGTGACCCGGCAGGACCTGCTGGGCTACCTGGCCGGAAGCTGACTGTCGGCGCCGATCGGTTAGCGTGTTGCGCCAGTAGCGTGCCGACGGCAGGGGGATACGCCCGATGACAGCTCCGCAGAACCCGAACCAGCCACCCCAGCAGCCACCTGGTGCGCTGGCGAACCCGGAGCCGACGATCGCGCTCGGCGGTCCCGGCAAACCGGCTGCCCAGAACCCGAACCCGGACGCCACCCAGGTGGTCCGGCCAGGGCAGAACGACCAGCCCGAGGCCACGCAGGTGGTCCGGCCGGGCCAGGGCGGCCAGCCGTCCGGGCCGCAGCCCGTGCAGCAGCCGCCCGCCGCGCAGCAGCCCCAGCCGCCTCAGGGGTACGGCCAGCCGACGCCGCCGCCCGGCCACCTCCAGCCCCAGCAGCCCGGCCAGCCCCAGCAGCAGCCGCCGCAGGGTTACGGGCACCCGCAGCAGCAGGGCTTCGGTCAGCAGCTCGGTCAGCAGGCCCCTCCGGGCTATCCGCAGCAGCAGCCTCCGGGCTACCCGCCTCAGCAGCCTGGCTACCCCGGGGGTGCGCCGTACCAGTATGGCGGCGCGTACCAGTACGCGTCCTGGGGACAGCGGTTCCTCGGTGGCCTGGTCGACTACGGCTCGCTCGGCGTCATCAACGGCATCATCGTCGGTATCGCCTTCGGCGCCGAGGTCTACGCGCTGACCGCCCTGGGCAGCCTGCTCGGCCTCGTGTTCGTCTTCTACAACACGTGTTACCTCGGTGGGACCAAGGGACAGTCGTGGGGCAAGAAGGCCGCGGGCATCAAGGTCGTCCGGGAGGACAGCGGCCAGGTGATCGGCTTCGGCCTGGCGTTCGGCCGGCACATCCTGCACTTCATCGACGCGTTACCGCTGTGGATCGGGTTCCTCGCGCCGTTGTGGGACGCCAAGCGGCAGACCTGGTCGGACAAGATCGTCAACACGATCGTCATCGAGGCGCCGAAGGTGCCGCAGGGCTACCAGCAGTACGGCCAGGCGCCGCAGCAGCCGTACGGTCAGCCGCAGCAGTACGGGCAGCAGCCGCCACAGCAGTGGTGACCGGTTGACCTACCGCACGGGGCTCGGGTGACGGGCCCCTTTTTCCTGTTTCGCGGAAGACCGGGTCGTTTCCGGCGAATCGTCCTGGCCTGGACTAGCGTTACACCCGAACGAGTATGTCCAGGCCTAGGGAGTTGTTAAGGGCGATGAGTGCTCCGCAGCCGCCGAACGAGCCGTACCAGGGCGGCCAGCCACCGCAGGAGCAGGGCGGGCCGCCGGATCAACCGGAGAGCACGCAGGTGATGCAGCCCGGCCAGGGGCGGCAGCCGGACCAGTCGCCGGAGGCGACCCAGATGGTCCAGCCCGGCCAGCAAGGGCAGCATCCACAGCAGGGTGAGTCCACCCAGATGGTGCCGCCTGGCTCGATGCCGCCGCCGGCGCCGCAGTACGAGCCTCCGCCCAGCGCGGCCGACCAGCCGCCGTCGCCTCCGGGCGGGTTCCCGCCGCCGCCCGGCCAGCAGCAGACGCAGGTCATGGGCAACTACGGCCAGCCGTCGCAGTTCGGTCAGCCGTCACCGGGCAACCAGCCGCCACCCCAGCCGGGGTACGGGCCACCTCCTGGCTACCAGCAGCCTGGCGCGTACGCGCCGCCCGGTTACGGTCCGCCGCCCGGGTACGGCCCGCAGGGCGGTGGCGGCAACACCCAGATGATCACCTGGATCGTCGCCGGTCTGGCCGCGATCCTCGGCCTGATCTCCGCCATCCTGGTGTTCGTCGCGATGGGCGACATCAGCGACTACGCCGAGGCGTACTCCAACGCTCCGGCAGGGGCACTGGACAACGTCAGCGCTCCGGCAGGCGCCATGGTGTGGATCCTGTCCATCGCGACGGCGCTCGGTGGCCTGGCCGCGGTCGCCGCGGGCGCGATGATCTTCCTGAAGAACAAGCTGGGCGCGACGCTGCTGCTCGTCGGCGGTGGCCTGATGCTGCTCGGCTCGCTGATCATGCTGATCGTCAAGGGCGATCTCCCGATCGACGCCGACATGTTCGGCTGGGTCATCTACAGCCTGATCGCGGGCATCGTCGTGACCGGTCTCGGTGCGCTGCAGTTCTTCCCGGCCACCAAGGCGTACGTCGGCGTGGGCGGCGCCCCGCAGCACCACACCGGCGGGTTCCAGCAGCCGCCGCCCCCCGGGTTCGGTCCGGCACCGTACGGCCAGCAGCCGCCGCCGCCCGGCTTCGGGCACCAGCCCCCTCCGCCCGGGTACGGCCAGCAGCAGCCTGGGCAGCAGCCGCCGGGCCAGCAGCCGCCGCCGGGTTACGGCCAGCCGCCCCCCGGATACGGTCAGCAGCAGCCGCCACAGCAGTGGTGATCAAGGGGCGCCCCTCGGGGCGCCCCTTCCGCCTGTTCGGGCTGACTGTTTCGGCAAAAGGGGCCTGGTCAGCGGGGAACTGGTTTAGGGTCGTGCGCACGAGACAGCACAGCGCGGCCTAGCGGTTCGGGGAGACAAGTCGTGACGTATCCACAGCAGGGCGGTTATCCACAACAGCCCTACCCGCAACACCAGCAGCCGTACCCGTCCGCTCCGGCCGGCGGCGGCAACCCGGCCACCGCGATCATCGCGGCGGTACTGGCGCTCGCGGTCGCGGCGTTCGAGATCGTCGTGCTGGTCAACTGGTTGGACGTGATCGGCTCCCGGTTCTCGGCCGTGCCGGCGGATCTGATGGTGACCTTGGTGGTCCAGGCGCTCGCCACGCTGCTGCTGATCGTCGGCGCGATCATCGTGCTGCTGCGCAAGACGGCCGGTGCCGTGCTGACCATCATCGGGGCGATCCTGGCGCTCGTCGGGTTCTTCCTCGAGCCGATCCTCGGCTTCGAAGGCCAGGTCGGCCGGTTCCTGGAGAGCGTCTTCGAGTTCGGTGAATCGGGTGCGACGTTCCGGGCGCTGATCCTGATCGGCGCGCCGCTCGTGCTGATCTTCGCGGCGCTGCCGCCGACCTTCAAGTACCTGCGTGGCAACCGGAACGACTACCCCCAGCAGTACCCGCCGTCGGGCGGCTATCCGCAGCAGGGGTACCAGGCCGACCCGAGTTCCGGCGGGTTCCCCCAGCAGGGCTACCCGGCCAACCCGAACTCGGGCGGATTCCCCCAGCAGGGCTACCCGCAGCAAGGCGGTTACCCCCAGCAACAGCAAGGCGGCGGTTACCCACAGCAGCAGGGATGGTGAGGCGTCGTCCGACCGGACGAACTGTCCCACCATCTGGTCACCTGGACGGTCCCACGTAGGATTGCGCTATGTCAGAAGGGGACTCCAGGCTGGGTTTCGACACCCGGGCCATCCACGTGGGACAAACGCCGGATCCTCGGACCGGCGCGGTCATCCCGCCCATCTACGCGACGTCCACCTTCGCCCAGGACGGCGTCGGTGGCCTGCGCGAGGGCGGCTACGAGTACTCACGTACCCGTAACCCCACGAGGACCGCGCTGGAGGAGTGTCTGGCCTCCCTGGAGGGCGGGCGCCACGCGCTGGCCTTCCCGTCCGGCATGGCCGCCAGCGACGTCGCGCTGCGCACCATGCTGCGTCCCGGCGACCACGTCGTGATCCCGGACGACGCGTACGGCGGCACGTTCCGCCTGGTGGACAAGGTCCTGAAGCTCTGGGGCATCGAGCACACGCCGGTGCACCAGACGGACCTGGCGGCGGTGCGGGCCGCGATCCGCCCGAACACCAAGGTGATCTGGTGCGAGACGCCGACGAACCCGCTGCTGGCGATCTCGGACCTGGCCGGTCTGGCCCAGATCGCGGCCGAGGCGGGCGCGCGGCTGGTCGTCGACAACACCTTCGCCACGCCCTACCTGCAGTCCCCGCTGGGGCTGGGCGCGGACGTCGTGCTGCACTCGACGACCAAGTACCTCGGCGGCCACTCGGACGTGGTCGGCGGCGCGCTGATCACGTCGGACGACGATCTGAACGAGCAGTTCGCCTTCCTGCGCAACGCTTCCGGCTCGGTCCCCGGCCCGTTCGACGCATGGCTGACGCTGCGCGGCGTGAAGACGCTCGCGGTGCGGATGGAGCGGCACTCGGACAACGCCGAACGGATCGTCGAGGCGCTGGCTGGGCACCCGCGCGTGGAGCGCGTCTACTACCCGGGCCTGCGTGAACACCCCGGCCACGAAGTCGCGGCCAAGCAGATGCGCCGGTTCGGCGGCATGGTGTCGTTCACCGTCGCGGGCGGCGAGCAGGCCGCGCTGGACGTCACGGCCCGGACGAAGCTGTTCATCCTGGCGGAGTCGCTCGGCGGCGTGGAGTCCCTGATCGAACACCCGCACAAGATGACGCACGCGAGCGTCGCGGGTTCGGAGCTCGAAGTACCGGACAACCTGGTCCGGCTGTCGGTCGGCATCGAGGACGGCACGGACCTCGTCCAGGACCTCCTGCAAGCCCTAGCCTGAAAAACCCCTCGTGAGTGTTTATCGGTGTTCTAACCCTGATAAACACTCACGAGAGGGTTACTGCTGGAAGAACGAGGGTTCGCCCTGGTGGATGGCTGGGGCGGGCGGTGCCGGGGGCAGGTCGCGGGAGTCGATGCAGCCGCCGACCAGTTCGACGTAGCCGTCCCGCTGCACGTACTGGCCTGGGTTCGCGCAACCGGCGCTCGACGCGCTGAACACGGCGACGCCCGCGAGCGCCGCGGCGGTGGCCAACGCACCCACCAGTGGCACCATTCCAGCGGCCCGGGTTGCACCTGCCATTGCTTACTCTGCCCCTTGTCGGCGACTACTCGTTGTCGCTGAGGATACCCGGCTGGTCGGCCGAATGGGCTTCGGCGGCCACACTGACAGCTTTCCTTAAGGGAGGCCGTGCGTTCACGGATGTACCGGCCGAATGTGTCAGCGCTTGGGCCGGTACCCCGCCGGCAGGCCGGACGTGACGATTTCCCGGTAGGTGTCCACCGCGTCCGTCGGCTGCCTGACCAGTGCCGGATCGGTTTCCACGTCTACTGTGTACAGACCGAAACGGGGCCGGTACGTGCCCCACTCGAAGTTGTCGGTCAGGCTCCAGTAGTTGTAGCCGATCACGTTCACGCCTTCGGAGTGCGCCCGTAACATCCAGTACACGTGATCACGCAGGTGGTCCGAGCGGGTGTAGCCGTCGGCACGGGGCCGCCCGTCGTCCGTGGGCATCCCGTTTTCCACGATGTACAACGGAAGCTTGGGAAACCGGCGCGCGTAGTGCTTCAGCGCGCGGTAGATCCCTTGCGGCTCCGGGTCGATCCGGTACAGCTTGCCGGTCGCGCCGTGCAGTGCGGTGAGGTTTCCCGGTGTGACGTCGTAGTAGTAGTCGATCCCGACGAAGTCCGTGCTCCCGCTGATCCAGTCGAGGAAACCGAAGTCCGCCAACCGGTTCACCACCGGGATGTACGCGACGTTGCTGGACACCAGGGCCCGCGGGTCGGTCTCGTGGATCAACCGGTACGCCGCCTTGTGCGCCTGGATCATCCGGCCGGGCATCATCGGGCTGAACCTGCCCTGCCGGATCTCGTGTGCCATGTAGACAGTCGGTTCGTTGAACGTGATCCAGATGGTGCCGTTGCCCGCGTACCGTTTCACCACACGGTCGGCGTTGGCCAGCCAGAGCTCCACCATGCGCGGATTGCGCCAGCCGCCCGTCCACGCCGGATACACCCAATGGTCGAGGGTGATCATCGGACGCATCCCGGCCGCCCGGACCCTGGCCACGACGTCGTCGTAGAAGTCGAAGTCCCACTCGCCGGGAACCTGCTGCACGCGGGCCCACTCCACGCACAGCCGGAACACCCGCACACCCAGATCCGCGGCCAGTTCGATGTCCTGCGGATACCGGTGCAGGAAGTCGACGGAGTCACGGTAGCCCGTCACGAATCGCGACCAGTTGCTGTCCGGGGCCGAGCCCTCGGACTGGTACCCGGCGCCGGCGACGCCCCACAGGAACATGTCTGCCAGGCTATCGAGAGTCGTCATGTCACGGGACGTAGCCGAAACCGCCACTCGGTCGTGGCGGGATGACGCCTTCCGGCGAACCTGGCACCTCCGGTGTTCCGCAGGGGTGCGCCCAGCCGTCTTAGTACATGTGAGCGCTGAGACCCACGACTTCGGGATTCCCCGTCGGCTGAGCCGGGCCGAGCTGACGCTGCTCTGTCAGCAGAACCGGGCGTGGCTGCTCGCGTACTGCCAGAAGCGCGTGGGCAACCTGCACGACGCGGAGGACATGGTGCAGGCGGTTTTCGAGAAACTGCAGCGCCGCCCGCCCCGCCACCCGATCGTCAACCCGCGGGTCTTCCTCGCCACCGTGGCGGTCAACCTGATCAAGGACGCGGCCCGCAGCGAGGCGCGGTCGCCGCGGTCCGCGTCCTACGCGATGGAACTGCTCGACCAGCTGGCGTCCGAGGAGGTGGCCGACCGGACCAGTTCCCTGGACGCCGGGCGGTTCATCGAGATGGCCAAGCCGTTGCTGACGGCACGCCAGCTCGAAGTGCTCGCCTACTACCTGGCGCTCGAAGGCGGCGTGCTGACCGAGGACGAAGTCGCCGACGAACTGGACCTCAAGCCGTCGGCGTTGCGCGTGACGTTCCGGCGGCTCGCCGACCACGTCGGGGAGGCGATCGTCGCCGCGACGCTGGCGGCCGACGATCCGCTGAGATGTCCCGAGGTCACCAAGGCCGTCAGCAAACCGGATCCGCATGGCACGTTGTGCATGCGGATCCACAAGCATGTCCGGACCTGCCCGGCCTGCCTGGAGCGGCAGGCGGCGACGCTGGAAGGCGTCCGCAAGGCGATCTTCGCCGTGCCGATCGGCGTGCTCGGCACCATGCTCACGGTGAAGAAGGTCGCGGCGGCCGCCGTTGTCGCCGTCGCGGCGATCGGCGGTGCGTTGATCGTCAGCCACGGCACCTCGACTGTCGAACAAGGCATGGCGATGCCCGCCACCGAGACGCAGATCGTGTCACCGGCCGGAAGACCCACAACCGAGCCACCGGTCAGCGGGCGCCAACCGCCGCCACCGCCACCGCCACCGCCACCACTGTCATCGCCGACGGTGCCGTCAGCGTCTCCGACGGTCTCTGCCCGTGCGCGGCCGGCCGAACAGGCGCCGCCGAAACCGCCTCCGGCGCCTATGGCTCAGACGAACCCCGCCGCCCCGCCGACGATCATCGCCGGGCCGGACGCGATCGCGCACCGCACGGTCGGCACGAGGGACCGGTGCCGTCCGGTGACTCGGGTGAAGGTCGGCGTCATCGCTCCGGACGGAGTCAGGTCGGTCCGGATGACCGTGCAGATCCGGGACGCCAAGGAGACGGTGTCGATGATCGGCATGGCAGGCAACTGGTACAGCCATGTCGGCCCGTTCCGGCACCGCTACGCCGGACACGTCGCCGAGGTGACCGTTCTCGCCGTCGCCGGGAACGGCCAGACGGCGACCAAGAGCCTCGGTCAGATTCAGGTCGTCAGATGCTGAACGGTGGCGTTCGCCTCGCCACGCCAAGGCGAACGCCACCGTCCACGGATGGCCTCAGAGGTTGCCCCGGCGCTCCTGCTCACGCTCGATGGCCTCGAACAGGGCCTTGAAGTTGCCCTTGCCGAAGCCCAGCGAGCCGTGCCGCTCGATCAGCTCGTAGAACACGGTCGGCCGGTCGCCGATCGGCTTGGTGAAGATCTGCAGCAGGTAGCCGTCCTCGTCCCGGTCGACCAGGATGCGGTGCTTCTTCAGCGTCTCGATCGGCACCCGCACCTCACCGATCCGGGCCCGCAGCTCCGGGTCGTCGTAGTACGAGTCGGGCGTGTCGAGGAACTCGACGCCCGCCGCGACCATCGCCTCGACGGTGCCGATGATGTCGTTGGTGGCCAACGCGATGTGCTGCACGCCGGCGCCTTCGTAGAACTCGAGGTACTCGTCGATCTGCGACTTCTTCTTGGCGATCGCCGGCTCGTTGAGCGGGAACTTCACCCGGTGGTTGCCGTTGGAGACCACCTTCGACATCAGCGCGGAGTAGTCCGTGGCGATGTCGTCGCCGATGAACTCCGCCATGTTCACGAAGCCCATCACGCGGTTGTACCACTCGACCCAGTAGTCCATTTTGCCGAGTTCGACGTTGCCGACGCAGTGGTCGACGGCCTGGAACAAGCGCTTGGGCGCGCCTTCCGGACGGCGGATCGTGCTCTGCTTGGCCACGTAGCCGGGCAGGTAGGGGCCGGTGTAGCGGGAGCGGTCGACGAGGGTGTGACGGGTCTCGCCGTAGGTCGCGATCGCGGCGAGCCGGACGGTGCCGTGCTCGTCGGAGACGTCGTGCGGCTCCTCCAGCACGGTCGCGCCCTGCTTGCGGGCGTGCTCGATGCACTGGTCGACGTCGTCGACCTCCAGAGCGAGGTCCACGACACCGTCGCCGTGCCTGCGGTGGTGGTCGAGCAGCGGGCTGTCCGGCGCCACACCACCGTTGATCACGAACCGGGCCGACCCGGACTTCAGCACGTACGACTTGTAGTCCCGGTTGCCGGTCTCCGGTCCGGAGTACGCGACCAGGGTCATGCCGAACGCGCTCTGGTAGAACCAGGCCGTCTGGGTGGCGTTGCCGACGACGAACACCACGGCGTCCATCGACCTGACCGGGAACGGGTCCTTGGCCGAGTCGTAGTCCACCAGGCCGACCAGCTGCTTGAGCTGGTCGAAGCTCACGTCATCCAGCTGCGTTTCGGGGCGTCCAAGAGTGTCGGTCATGTCCATCAGGATCGGCCTGTGGCCGCAGATTGAGCAAGTGATCCGTTATTTACTGGACAATCTGACCAATCCGTTCCGAGTGCTGACCGGAGTGTTGTGCAATACGACCAGCATCACTCCCCGCGTACTTGCGCGGCGCGGATGAGAAGCGAATGCTTGGGTCAGGCAACTAGTTGTAAAGACCAAGCATTTGTAGCGGAGCGCGGGTCATGGCTGACCAAGCACAGGACGTCGACGTCGCCGAGGAACTGGGACATCAGCTGGTCAGGCTGCTGACCATGGTGGGCCGGGCGAAGGCCCAGTTCCCTCAGGCGACCGGGGACGGCGTCGAACGAGCGGCGTACGCGCTGCTAGCCCACCTCGTGAAGGAGGGGCCGAAGCGGATCACAGCGCTCGCCGAGGCCGTGCACTCCGACACGTCCACGGTCAGCCGCCAGACCAGTTCGCTGGTGGCGCACGGCCTGGTGGAACGCCAGGCCGATCCGGAGGACGGCAGAGCCTGCCTGCTGGTGGCCACCGACGCGGGACGCGCCACGTTCGACCGCGCACGGGCCGAGCGGACCAAGCACATCGCCGCGGTCATCGCCGACTGGCCGGCGAACGAACGCCGGACGCTCGTGGCGCTGCTCAACCGCCTCAACACAGACTTCGAGAACTACCATCCCGTGGGGGAAATCCGATGACCCGAACCGCCGTCGCGCCACCGGGTGGAACGCGGCCGGCCCAGCTGTCGCACCGCCAGATCCTGGTGATCCTCAGCGGGCTGATGCTCGGCATGTTCCTGGCCGCGTTGGACCAGACCATCGTCGGTACGTCGATCCGGACGATCGCCGACGACCTCGACGGGCTGAGCCTGCAGGCGTGGGCGACCACCGCGTACCTGATCACGTCGACGATCACCACGCCGATCTACGGCAAACTGTCCGACATCTACGGTCGCAAGCCGTTGTACCTGGTGGCCATCTCGTTGTTCGTCATCGGCTCGCTGGCGTGCACGTTCTCGCAGTCGATGTACCAGCTCGCGGCTTTCCGCGCGTTGCAGGGACTTGGTGCCGGTGGCCTGATGTCGTTGGCGTTCACCATCATCGCCGACATCGTGTCGCCGCGGGAGCGTGCCAAGTACCAGGGCTACTTCATGGCCGTGTTCGGCACGTCCAGCGTGCTCGGCCCGGTGCTCGGCGGATTCCTGGCCGGGCAGCCGGAGATCCTGACCATCACCGGCTGGCGCTGGGTGTTCCTGGTCAACGTGCCGATCGGCATCGTCGCGCTGTTCGTGGTGGTGCGCGTGCTGAACGTGCCGCACGAGCGGCACGACCACAAGATCGACTGGTTCGGCGCGCTGTTCCTGGCGACCGGCGTGGTGCCGTTGCTGATCATCGCCGAGCAGGGCCGGGAGTGGGGCTGGGCCTCGGAGCGGGCGATCCTCTGCTACATCGTCGGTGTCGTCGGGCTGATCGCGTTCGTCCTCACCGAGTCGAGGATGAAGGACGCCGCGCTGATCCCGTTGCGGCTGTTCCGCAACTCCACGTTCTCGATGGTGATCCTGGCAGGCGTCATCCTCGGTATCGGCATGTTCGGCGGGATCACGATGGTGCCGCAGTACCTGCAGATCGTGAAGGGTGAGACGCCGACGTCGGCCGGTCTGCTGATGCTGCCGCTGATGATCGGCATCATGGTCGCGTCGTTCACGTCCGGCCGGATCACCGCGAAGACCGGGCGCTACAAGATCTTCCCGGTGATCGGCAGCCTGTTCCTGATCGCCGGGATGGGGCTGTTCTACACGATCACAGTGGACAGTCCACTGTGGCAACCGATGGTCTACATGGGAGTGTTCGGCCTCGGTCTCGGCCTGTCCATGCAGACGCTGACGATCGCCGCGCAGAACGCCGCACCACCACGGGACATGGGTGTCTCGACCGCGTCGGCCACGTTCTTCCGGCAGATGGGCGGCACGATCGGTGTCGCGGTCTTCCTCTCGCTGATGTTCAGCACGGTCGGCGACAAGATCCGCGAGGCGTTCGAGCGGATCGCGCCGACGCCCGCGTTCCAGCAGGCGCTGACCGATCCGGCGGTGCTGTCCAACCCGCAGAACGCCCAGGTGATCCAGGGGTTGCAGAGCGGTGGCGTCGGAAACGTGTTGCAGGACTCGTCCTTCCTGCAGCACATCGACCCGCGGCTGGCCCGGCCGTTCCTCGAGGGCTTCACCGAGTCGATCCAGATCGTGTTCCTGGTCGGGATGTTCGTGATGGTGCTGGCGTTCGTCGTCTCGCTGTTCATCAAGGAGATCCCGCTGCGCACCGGCAACGCCATCCAGGCCGCGATGGTCGAGGGCGGCGAGGCGCTGATCGAGGAGCCCGCGCACGGCAGGCACGTCAAGCCCGAGATCGTTCCGGTCTCCGCCAACGGACACCAGCCGGTGCACGGCCTGATCCAGAACGGTGACGGCACGGCGGTCGGCGGCGCGATCCTGACCCTGATCGACCACAGTGGACAACAGGTCGCCCGGAGCAACACGGACGCCTTCGGCAGGTACCAGTTACAGGCGCCAGGACAAGGCGCGTACGTGCTCGTCGCGTCGGCACCGGGGCATCAGCCGCACGCGTCACCGCTGAAACTCGACTCCCAGCCGGTCGTCGTCGACCTGACCCTGATCGGCGCCGGCGAGGTCGCCGGCGTGGTCCGGGCAGCCCGAGCGGGCAGCCCGGTGCAGAGCGCGACCGTGACCCTGACCGACCGCGCCGGTCACGTCATCGGGTCACATCCCAGCGCGTCTGACGGCTCGTACCGGTTCACGAGCGTCGGCGCAGGCGCGTACACGCTGGTGGTCAACGCCGAGGGATACCGTCCGGCCGCAGTGCCGTTGGCCGTGCCCGAGGTCGGCGAGGTCCGTCAGGACGTTCAGCTGACCAGCGGCGCGGAGGTGTGCGGCATCGCTCGTAACCACCGAGGCGTGCCTGTGCCCGAGGCACGGATCACCGTCATCGACCAGGGCGGTTCCGTGGTCAGCGTGACCACGACCGATGACAACGGCAGGTACCGCGTCACGGACCTCGGTCCCGGCGAGTACACGGTCATCGCCAGCGGCTACGCGCCGACCGTCGACCACCTCCGGTTGGGCGACGGGGAGCACGTGAACCACGACGTGACCCTAGGGTTCGAGGAGTGGAAGTAACTCCGATCGACTCCCTGGACGCCCGGTTGCTGCTGTTGCTCACCGACGAGCCGCGGCTGGGCGTCCTGGAGTGCTCCCGTCGGCTGGGCGTCGCCCGCGGCACGGTGCAGGCCCGGTTGGACCGCCTGGTCAGGACCGGTGTGCTGGGTGGATTCCCGCCCGAGCTGAGCCTCGAGGCGATGGGCTACGGCCTGACGGCGTTCGCGGTGGTGGAGATCGCCCAGGGATTCCGTGGGCCGGTGACCGAAGGCCTCGCCTCGATCGACGAGGTGTGCGAGGTGCACGCGACGACAGGCCAGGGAGACCTGCTGGTCAGGATGGTCGCCAGATCGAACGAGGACCTGCAGCGTGTGATCGACGAAGTGGTGAACGTCGCGGGCGTGCAGCGGATGTCCACCTCGATCGCGCTGTCCACCCCGATCCCGCTGCGTTCCCGTCCCCTCCTGGAACGAGTGGCCAAAGCCCAGGACTGACCCGTGTCCCATCCCGGCACGGCCCCCTCGTGAGTGTTTATCAGGGTTAGAACACGGATAAACGCTCACGAGGGTGACCTGTGACGGTCAGCCCGTGTACGGGACCGCTTTGATCAAGGTGACCTTCTGGGTCGCGCCGCTGGGCAGCTCGTACTCCCGGGTCTCGCCTTCCTTGGCGCCGAGCAGGGCGCGGCCGAGCGGGGACTCGGGGGAGAAGACGTCAAGTTCGCCTTCCGCGCCTTCCTCACGCGTGGCCAGCAGGAACCGCTCTTCGTCGTCGTCGCCTTCGTAACGGATCGTGAGCACCTTGCCGGGCTCGGCCAGGCCGTCGTTCGCCGGCGCCTCACCGACCTTGGCGTTGCGCAGCAGCTCCTGCAGGTGCCGGATCCGCGCCTCGGCCTGCCCCTGCTCCTCACGTGCCGCGTGGTAACCGCCGTTCTCCTTGAGGTCGCCCTCTTCCCGGCTGGCGTTGATCTTCGCGGCGATGACCGGGCGGTTCTCGATCGCCTCGTCAAGCTCCTGCTTGAGGCGGTTGTAGGCTTCCTGCGTCAGCCAGGTCACCTTGCTATCGCTCACGGTCACCAACTCCTCGTCTTGCTCCCGGATCCCGCGGATGCGGGTCGGTGTGCTCCGGTACCCGCGGTCCCGGAACGTCAAAACACGGCCCGCCAGGGGCCGTGCCGGTATAAGAGGATAACACGATCAGTAGTGATCACGTTTCCTAAATGTCCGATTTGTCGCCCTTGGGCTTAGGTTTCACTCCGTTGGCCGCGCCTCCGTGGACAGATAGGGCGGCACCTGGTACGAACACCCGAACACGTCCGCGGTGACCGGTTCGCCGGAACTCTTGATCACACTGGAGATCGTACTCTGACCTGCGGGAATCAGCACTTCTTTGCGCCCGCCCTCGGACCCGTCGCGCACCCGGGCCCGCACGACGCACACGGCGTCCCGGCCGGGCTCGTCCCTCGTCACGGTGAACGTGATCTTGACCGAATCAGGGCCTGCCTCGCTGAACGACGTGCTCTCCGCGGTGATCGGCGCACTGCCGAGGTTGCGATACGCGACAAACGCGATCGCGACGGCGAGTAACAGGCCCACGCCGGTCAGCACCCACTTCCACGTCCGGCTCAGCGGCCGGGGACGTGCCGAGCCGTAACGGCCCTCGGGAAGCGTGACGCGGCTCTCCAATTCGGGATCTCCCGCAATCTGGTCCGGTCCCCACGGGAACAATGTGGGGCGCTTACTTGTCGAGTATCCGTGGGGGCCTGGGGCGCCGACACGCGGGGTACACGAGAGAGGGATCATGGCTGAGAAGCTGCGTCTGATGGCGGTACACGCACACCCGGACGACGAATCGAGCAAGGGTGCCGCGACGATGGCCAGGTACGTGGCTGAGAAGCACGAGGTCATGGTCGTCACGCTGACCGGTGGTGAGCGGGGGAGCATCCTGAACCCGGCGATGGACCGGCCGGACGTGCTGGAGAACATGTCGGAGCTCAGACGAGCGGAGATGGCCGAGGCCGCGCGCATCCTGGGCATCCAGCACCGGTGGCTGGGCTACGTCGACTCGGGCCTGCCGGAAGGCGACCCGCTGCCGCCGTTGCCGGAAGGCTGCTTCGCGCTGGTGCCGACCGAGGAGGCGGCGGAGAAACTGGTCGCGGTGGTCCGTGAGTTCCGCCCGCACGTGATCGTCACGTACGACGAGAACGGCGGCTATCCGCACCCCGACCACATCAAGTGCCACGAGGTCTCGGTGGCCGCCTTCGAGGCGGCCGGTGACCCCGAGCGGTTCCCTTCGGCCGGTGAGCCGTGGACGCCGCTGAAGCTGTACTACTCGCACGGCTTCTCGCGTCAACGCCTGCAGGCCATGCACGACGCCATGGAGGCTCGCGGCCTCGAGTCGCCGTACGGCGAGTGGCTGGAGAAGTGGGACAAGGACCGTGGCGACAACGCCGACCGGGTGACCAGCAGGGTCGAGTGCGGTGAGTACTTCCACATCAGGGACGATGCGTTGCGGGCGCACGCGACCCAGATCGACCCCAACAGCCGCTGGTTCGCCGTACCCTTGGACCTGCAGCGTGAGGTGTGGCCGTTCGAGGAGTACGAGCTGGCCCGCTCGTTGGTGGACACGACTCTGCCGGAGGACGACCTGTTCGCCGGCATCAACGAGAAGGTGACCGCATGACCTTCACGGCAATGGTGGCGCAGCCGCCGCCCGTGCCCGACGACCCCGGCGGCCGCGGCGAGGACTTCGGCAAGTCCTCCCCGGTCGGCCTGCTGGTGCTGCTGGTGTTCCTCGTCGCGGTGGTGTTCCTGGCCCGCTCGATGACCAAGCACCTCAAGCGCGTCCCGGCCAGCTTCGACCCGCCCGCGGGCAAGCATGAGGCCGCGGAGGAGGCCACCGAGCACCGCGAGGAGAAGAACGGCGCGTCCTCCTGACGACGCGGTGACGGGCTCAGGACGCCGTTGACCGGTGGCCGAACAGGCCCTTCACCGCGTTCAGCAGTTTTCTGCCCTGCGCTGTCTGCTGCCCGGCGAGGGGCACCTCGAGCCCTCGGGTCAGCTCTTCGACCTTCGCGATGCACTTCTGGCAGAACTCGATCTGTTGCTGTCTTTCGCTCGGGTGTGCCGTGACCGCGGCCATCGCCCGCTGTTGCTCTTCGATGTACGACCTGATCGTGGCCGCGACCCGTGACGGCGTCGCCCACGTGTCGTCCAGCACCACCGGCGTGCTGTGTTCGGCGCAGTCCAGCAGGTACGCGCGCAGGTCGAACGGGATGACGAACTGCCTTCGGCCGGGCAGTGCGGACTTGTGGAACATCTGGGCCCGGACGCGGCCGTGCTCGTCCAGCAGGACCGTCCACAGTGACTGCCCGCCGGCCATGGGAGTCATCCGCCAGCCGGCCGGCAGGTGGATCCGGCGGAAACCGGGTACGTCGTCGCGGGGTGCGCCCAGCCTGCACCCGGCCCGCACCAACTCCATCTCGTCCGCGTAGGTACGGTCGACCGCGATGGGCACGAGTCGCTCGGAGATGTATCTCTCCTGTGCCTGGCGCTCGCACAGTGTGATGGCCTCGTTGCTGCTCACTGCACCGCCCTCCCCCGCGGCCCGCGGACATTCCTGGAGCGTACGCGGCCCGACATGTCAGCGCATGCCGTCGACCGCCGCCGGACCGCGGATCGGCAGGCCTGTGGCGGCCCTCCGTGGACAGTCCACTGTGTTCTTCGTGATGTCCTCTGTGGACCGACACACTTCGGTGTGACATCGGACCGTCCACTTGTGACACCCCGCGACCGGATCGGCCCGGACGATCACACCTGCGGACGGCGGACCCGCCAATCGTGCGGCTCTCTCCCGGGTAACTGAGTGGGGCAACCGGACCTGCCGGGTCCACCTACGAAGAACGGAAGGTCGAGATCATGCGCAAGCTCCTGTCCGCCGGCGTTCTGGCCACCGTGGCAGCCCTGCTGCCCGTGTTCACGGCGCAGGCCACCCCGGTCGAGGATGGCTACAGTTCCGAATCCAAGTGGATCTACGTCGAGGACTACTTCCACCTCATCGACTGCCGGGACGACGGTGAACTCGGGCAGGACGCCGGAATCTGGGGCCGCTACCGGTGCGAGTTCCGGATCGTCCCCGGCGAGTGGCTGCTCTTCGTGACGGATCTCCACGGCCACGGCCACGATGGCGACCATGGCGACCACGGCGACCACCACGGCGACCACGGTGACCACCACGGCGACCACGGTGAAATCGGTGAACCCGCTGACGACGAAGAGGGCTACGAAGACGAATGATCGCCTGGTACGCGCGGATCCCTCGTCCCCGAGCGTGAGAAGCAGTCCTCACGCCGAGTGATCCAACCGAGTACCAGCCGGGGGAGTGATCCCCGCCCGCGTGAGTGGTCCGCGGGCGGGGATCACCGTCCCGGCTCGATCTCAGTACGGCTCGGCCCTGTCCTGGTACGCCGCTTGAACCGACTGCCCGGCCGCACGGGGGTAGGCGATGCGGTCCGGTGCCCCGTCCGACGTGTAGCGCCCGTCCGCGTTCGCTGCCAGCTTGTCCAGCCACACCGTCGATCCGAACTGCGCTTCCTTGCCGCTGCCGGCCTGCGAACGGATTCGCGGAATCCGCAGCGGATCGAAACGGGTGCTGTACGGCGACGGTGCCGGGTTCGCGCCGACCAGCAGAACACCGCGGTAGCGGTACGTCAGCCCGTCACTGCCGCCGGACGCCGCCAGCGCCGGATCACTGGGGTGGATACCGAATGGCAGGGCGATCGTGGCCGGTTCGACGCCGGGAGCGGCCTGCCGGATCGCCTGATCACCCCGGCTGATGTCGCGTTGTGCTCCGTCGGCGCCCGCCTTGCGCAGATTGGCGTGCGTCAGCGTGTGGTTGCCGATCTCCATGCCGTGATCCCGTAGCCACGGCAGGGTCTTCCTGCCGCCGGGGTCGCCGAACGGATCACCGTTGACGTAGAAGCTCGCCACCGGCCGGAATCCCGGGTGCCGGCCGGCGACCTCGAGCATGATCGCGACGGCGGTGCCGGGGGCGGGCTTTCCCTCCGGGGTGAGGCTGAACTGGGTGGGATCGCCGTCGTCGAACGTCAGCACCACCGGATGCGTGCCTGCCGGAATGTCGATCTTCCCGGCGGCGTAGTCGGCCGTGGTCACCGGGACGTAGCGCTCCTTGGCCAGGCGCTCCAGTTCGGCACGGAAGTCCGCGGCCGTGCGGTCGTAGACGCTGACAGGATTCTCGATGATCCGGTGGTACATCAGCACGGGCACGTCACCGAGTTCGTTGGCCGCCACCGGAGGCAGGGCTTCGGTGGTCGTCGTGACCCGGCTCGTGGGTGGCGGGCTTGTCGGTGTGGGGGACGAAGTCGCGGTGTCGGTGCCGCACGCGGTGAACCCGAGCAGCCCGGCCATCAGCAACGCGCGCAACGCGTTCTCGGTCATCGTTCCACCGTCGGTGAAGAATCCGGCGCAGGCCACCGAGACCACACGAACGAATGACTTTGGATAGACGGGCACCCGATCGGGGAAACAGACTTGCGGCAACGCAACGACGCCCATGGAGGATGCCGAGTGGACGTTCCGGTGCGGCGGCGCAAACGTGCCGTCATCGTCGTTCTCGTCGCCACTGCCGTGGCGTTGGTGGCGCTCGTTCCGGTCGTGAACCGGTTGCTCACCGCGGATCTGGCGTTCGTCGGGATCGACGAAGGCGCCACGGTCAACTCGGACGCGTTGCGGGACGCCGGGATGGTCGCGGTCGGTGGCCGCACGGACCTCTCGGGCGTCGAAGTGCTGGTGGACGGCAACAAGGCCACGGCGCGGCAGGACGGTGACCGGCTCGTGCTCGATGCGTCCGGGCTGCCGGAGGGACCACACGTCATCACCGCCAGGATGCCGTCCTCGTTGCCGTTGCTGCCCGGCAGTGAGGTCAGCAGACGGTTCACAGTGGACAACAGCGCGCCGGTGCTGGCCGTGGACGCCGCGCCGGTGCAGGACCTGCGCAAGCCGTTCCGCCTTTCCGGCAGCGCCGAGGGCGCGGTGTCGATGTTGGTCAACGACCAGCCGGTGCCGCTGACCGACGGCAGGTTCTCCCACGAACTCTTCCCTGTGCCGGCGAACGTGCGCCTGACCGCGCGGGACGCCGCGGGCAACACCGCCACCAAGGACGTCCCGCTCCAGGTGAGGCATCCGGGCATGCGGGGTGTGCACATGACCGCGCTGGCGTGGGCGTCGCCGCAGTTGCGCGAACCGGTTCTGCAAATGGCCAGAGAAGGCCGGATCGACACGGTGGAACTCGACATCAAGGACGAGAGCGGCGAGGTCGGGTACGACTCCGCGGTACCGCTGGGCAGGGAGATCGGTGCGACGCGGAAACACTACGACGCGAAGGCCACAGTGGAGCAGTTGCACGCCGCCGGCGTTCGCATCGTCGGCCGGATCGTGGCCTTCCGCGACCCGATACTGGCGCGTGCGTCGTGGGATTCCGGCAAGCGGGACCGGGTCATCCAGACCTCGGACGGCAGGCCGTGGTCCGGGTCGTACGGTCAGTACGCCTTCACCAACTTCGCCGACCCGGAAGTGGTCCGGTACAACATCGACCTGGCGGCCGAGGCGGCCAAGCTGGGCTTCGACGACATCCTGTACGACTACGTCCGGCGTCCCGAAGGCCGCATCGAGCAGATGCGGATACCGGGTTTCACCGGAAAACCGGAAGACGCGATCACCGCGTTCCTCGCCCGCAGCCGGGACGAGGTCCGCAAGCACGGTGCGTTCGTGGGCGCGTCCGTCTTCGGCATAGCGGCGGATCGGCCGGGGCCGGTCGGCCAGAACATCCCGGCGATCTCCCGTGCCGTCGACTACATCTCGCCGATGGTCTACCCGTCGCACTGGGGACCGGGGGAATACGGAGTGCCGCAGCCGGAATCGCAGCCGTACGACATCACGGCCAGGTCGGTCGCCGCGTTCGTGGCCCAGTCCCGGGACGGCGGCGCGCAGGTGATCCCGTGGCTGCAGGCCTTCAGTCTGCGCAAGGCCTACGGACCGGCCGAGGTGAAGGCCCAGATCGAGGCGGCCAGGCAGAGCGGTGCGTCGTCATTCCTGCTGTGGAATGCGAGCTGCCGGTATGACCCGGCCATCCTCGAAAGCAGGCCGTGAGGCCGCGGGTGGGGCGGTTTCAGGTAGCACGCGAGGTATTCTTGGTGTAATGCGGCTCCCTCTGGGAATGGCCGGGTCTCGGTGCTGCGCTGGTTCCGTGTCGAAGGCGGGACGGAAGATTGACGCCGTCGTCGCGCACGGTGAGAACTATTCATGCCACTTCGGGGTTCGGTCCCGTCCGTGTGGCGATAATGGGTGACGGGAGACTGCGGCTCGTCACTGAGGAATGCCCTGGAAGGTTGACAGCTGTCGAGACGCACGTCGACCTGGTGCGCACCCTCGTCAAGCATTCCCGTCAGTCGGCTCGAACCCGCCCCTACCTGCGGCGATCGTTTTTCGTCCGGGGCGAAACATCTCGTACTGGCGATGTAACAGCACGTGCGTGATGACGTTCCCATGCGCTGCTCCGAACGGGCCAACTGCCGTGGAGGCGGGTGACACCGACGTCGGAAAACTACGCGTTTGAGAGCGAAAAAGCCGATGCATATGCGGAGTCGCCGAACCCACTGTTGGGTGTCGCCATGCACACGATAGGGCCTCGAAATGTGGCTACCGTGAGAAGGGCGGCCAGTTCGGCTGCGAACTCGAGACAAGGAGCAAATCGGTGACGTTCAATAGTTGGCCTGCGAGACTCGCGCTGGCAGGCGCGCTCGCATTCGTATGGCCGATCATGGCCGGTACAGCGAATGCTGATCCGTGGGACGATGTGCCGGGGTACAACGAGGTGGAAGTGACCAACCTCGATGCCGACGACAACCTGACGGCCGTCCTGCACGAGATGTCGGCCTTCAACTGGACCAGCGTGACGAATCACGACGCGGACTTCAACGTCACGACCGTGATCTACGAGGAGTCGGCTGACAACGAGGTTGCGGTCAACAACGACTACGCCGACGCCAATCACACGGCGGTAGTCAACGAGGAGTCGGCTGACAACGAGGTCGCGATCAACAACGACTACGCCGACGGGAACCACACGGCGGTAGTCAACGAGGAGTCGGCTGACAACGAAGTGGCTGTCAGCAACGACTCTGCTGATGACAACCACACCGCGGTGACCAACCACGAGTCTGCTGACAACGAAGTGGCTGTCAGCAATGACTACGCGGATGAGAACGTCACCTGGGTGACCAACCACGAGTCGGCCGACAACGAGATTGCGGTCAGCAACGACTCTGCTGATGACAACCACACTGCGGTGAACAACGACGAGTCTGCTGACAACGAAGTGGCTGTCAGCAATGACTACGCGGATGAGAACGTCACCTGGGTGAACAACCACGAGTCGGCCGACAACGAGATTGCGGTCAGCAACGACTCTGCTGATGACAACCACACTGCGGTGAACAACGACGAGTCTGCTGACAACGAAGTGGCTGTCAGCAACGACTATGCCGACGCCAACCACACGTCAGTGATCAACGACGAGTCGACTGACAACGAAGTCGCGGTCAGCAACGACTCAGCTGATGAGAACCTCACGTCAGTGACCAATGAGGACTCGGCTGACAACGAGGTTGCGGTCAGCAACGACTCTGCTGATGACAACCACACCGTGGTGAACAACGACGAGTCTGCTGACAACGAAGTGGCTGTCAGCAATGACTACGCGGATGAGAACGTCACCTGGGTGAACAACGAGGAGTCTGCTGACAACGAGGTCGCGGTCAGCAATGACTCTGCTGATGAGAACGTCACGTCGGTCACCCATGAGGACTCGGCTGACAACGAGGTTGCGGTCAGCAACGACTACGCCGACGCCAACCACACGTCAGTGATCAACGACGAGTCGACTGACAACGAAGTCGCAGTCAGCAACGACTCAGCTGATGAGAACCTCACGTCAGTGATCAACGAAGAGTCGGCTGACAACGAGGTTGCGGTCAGCAACGACTATGCCGACGCCAACCACACCGCGGTGACCAACGAGGAGTCGGTCAACAACGAGGTTGCGGTCAGCAATGACTACGCGGATGAGAACGTCACCTGGGTGACCAACAACGAGTCGGCCGACAACGACGTTGCGGTCAGCAACATGGACTCCCATGGCAACGAGACGTCAGTGACCAACGACGACTCGACCAACAACGCCGTGCTCGTCAGCAACACCGGTTCTGACAACAACGGGACCACCATCAGCAACGACGACGCCGACCACACCACCGCACTCGTCAGCAACCTGGAAAGCCACGACAACGACACTGTGATCTCGAACGACAACACTTCGGAGTCGACGACCGTGGTGAGCAACAACTCCACCCACGGCAACACCACCGAGGTCACCAACGACGACGCGACCAACACGACGACCGTGGTTGCCGACAACGGCACCCACCACAACGTCACCACGATCAGCAACAGCGGCCACGGCAACACCACCGTCATCAGCAACAAGGGATGATGACCGTCGAAGGCTGATCGGCAAGCACAGGCGAGACCGAGTGACACGCCCCGGTCTCGCCTGCTGCGTTTCCCCGCCCGGCATCGCCGTCACCCTCCACCGGGTCTCCGGAACTAGGCTTGGGCCATGGCGAATCGATTGGCCGAGGCCACGAGCCCGTACCTGCTGCAGCACGCCGACAACCCGGTCGACTGGTGGCCGTGGTGTCCCGAGGCGTTCGCGGAGGCCGCCGAACGCGACGTGCCCGTGTTGCTGTCGATCGGATACGCCGCATGCCACTGGTGCCACGTGATGGCGCACGAGTCGTTCGAGGACGCCGACACGGCCGAACTGATGAACCGGCACTTCGTGAACATCAAGGTGGACCGTGAGGAACGGCCGGACGTCGACGCGGTCTACATGACCGCCACGCAGGCGATGACCGGGCAGGGCGGCTGGCCGATGACCTGCTTTTTGACGCCGGCCGGTGAGCCGTTCCACTGCGGTACGTACTATCCGCCGCGGCCACATGGCGGCATGCCGTCGTTCAAGCAGTTGCTCGCCGCGATCGTCGAGGCATGGAACCAGCGCTCCGACGAGGTTCGCGGCGCGGCAGGCAAACTCGTCGCCTCGCTCGCCAAGCACACCGCCGCGCTTCCGGTTTCCGATGTCGACGTCTCGGTGCTCGACGGCGCGGTGGCGTCGCTGCTCGGGGATTTCGACCGGCGCAACGGCGGATTCGGTGGTGCGCCGAAGTTCCCGCCGTCGATGGTGCTGGAGTTCCTGATCCGGCACCACGAACGGACCGGATCGGTGGAGTCCTTGTCCATTGTGGAGGCGACGGCCGACGCGATGGCGGGTGGTGGGTTGTACGACCAGCTCGCCGGCGGGTTCGCCCGGTACAGTGTGGACGAGTCGTGGATCGTGCCGCACTTCGAGAAAATGTTGTACGACAACGCTTTGCTGCTCGGCGTCTACACCCATCTGGCCAGGCTGACCGACAGTCCGACGTATCGGCGCGTCGCCGCGGAGACCGCGGAGTTCCTGCTGCGTGATCTGGCGACGGCGGAAGGCGGTTTCGCCTCGTCGCTCGACGCGGACACCGACGGGGTCGAAGGGCTGACGTATGTCTGGACTCCGCAGCAACTGACCGAGGTGCTTGGGGAAGAGGACGGTGCCTGGGCAGCCGAGTTGTTCGGCGTGACGCCGGAAGGCACGTTCGAGCACGGCACGTCCACGCTGCGGCTGCTCCGGGAACCGGACGACTTCGCGCGGTTCGAGAGCGTGCGCGCACGCCTGTCCGCGGCTCGCGGCACCCGGCCTCAGCCAGGCCGGGACGACAAGGTCGTGGCGGCATGGAACGGGCTCGCGATCACGGCGCTGGCGCAGGCCGCGGTGTTCTTCGAGGAACCGGAGTGGCTGACGGCCGCCGGCCGGGCCGCTGACCTCCTGGTGAACCTGCACGTGGTGGACGGCCGGTTGCGCCGGACTTCACGGGACGGTCAGGTAGGCGACTCTGCCGGTGTGCTGGAGGAC
This sequence comes from Kibdelosporangium persicum, assembly GCF_013280595.1. Classification (GTDB taxonomy): domain Bacteria; phylum Actinomycetota; class Actinomycetes; order Mycobacteriales; family Pseudonocardiaceae; genus Kibdelosporangium; species Kibdelosporangium persicum. The sequence goes on along the minus strand of NZ_JAAATY010000016.1, from coordinate 113,156 downwards.
TACGCGTGCCTGGCCGACGGTCTGCTCGTACTGCACCAGGCGACGGGGGAGAAGCGTTGGCTGGACACGGCGGTGTCGTTGCTGGACGACGCTCTGCAGCGGTTCGCCGACTCCGACAACGTGGGCGCGTTCTTCGACACGGCCGACGACGCCGAGGCGTTGGTGCACCGGCCCGCCGATCCGTCCGACAACGCCAGTCCATCCGGTGCTTCGGCACTGGCGTCCGCGCTGCTAACGGCATCGGCCCTGGTCGGCCACGATCGGGCGAGCCTGTACCGGGAGGCCGCCGAACAGGCCGTTTCCCGCGCTGGCCTGCTCGCCGCCCGCGCGCCTCGGTTCGCCGGGCACTGGCTGAGCGTCGCCGAGGCGCTGGCGCAAGGTCCGGTGCAGGTCGCGATCGTGGGCGACAGCCCGTCTCTGCTCGCCGCCGCGGTGCGTAAGGCGCACGGCGGAGCCGTGATCCTGGCAGGTGCGCCTGACTCGTCGCCGTTGCTCACGGACCGTCCGTTGGTCGATGGACAGCCTGCCGCGTACGTCTGCCATGGGTATGTCTGCGACCGCCCGGTGACCTCGGTCGAGGAGCTCGTCTCGTCCCTCAGCTGAGAGAGAACGTCCCTGTTGTCCGCTCGCGTACACGCGTAGCTTGAGTAGTGATGTAATCATGTAATCAAGGAGCTGCGCATGTTTGGAGTACGACACATGGCACGTGGTGGCTGGCACGGACGCGGCGGCTTCAAGGGCCGTGGCGGGTGGCAACAGGCGGACCTGCCGTCCGCCGACGACGCGGCGGCCTGGTTCGCCGGGCGGCTGCCCGACGGCTGGTTCACCGAGCCGCCCACGGTCTCGGTGGACCGTGAGGAGATCATCGTCGTCGGCACGCTTCCAGCCGTGGAAGGCGACTTCGAGGACGACGCCGCCCGTGCGTCCGCCGAGGCAGGCCGGATCAGCCGGTTCCGCGAGGAGACCAGGGACGCGCGGATCGACATCGCCAGGCAGGCCGAACACCGCTACGGCCGCAAGATCGCGTGGGGCGCTCGGATCGGCTCGACGGAAGAGCTGTTCACCACGCTGTCCGCGCCGGTGATGACCCGGTTGCGGCAGCCGGAGCGGCTGATCCTGGACACGCTGGTGGACGCGGGCGTGGCCCGTTCCCGCTCGGAAGCACTGGCGTGGGCCGTGCGCCTGGTCGGCGAACACGCCGACTCCTGGCTCGCCGAACTGCGCGAAGCGATGTCGAAAGTGGACGACCTGCGCGCCAAAGGCCCGGAGTTCGACTCCTGAGCTACGAGAAGTACGGCTCGGCGCGCTCGTCGAAGCCGTGCTGGATACGCAGCCGGGTGGCGGGGTGGATCGGCAGTTCGTAGAGGAGTGGTTCCTCGACCCACTCCGCCGCGTCGACCGGCTCACCGCCAACCGGCCGCGCCCGGAAACAGATCGAGAACTCCTGCCGCACATCGTCGGCGCCGTACTCGATGACGTGCTCAGGATCGGAGTAAACACCGATCAGCCCGGCGATCTCGACATCGACCCCCGTCGCCTTGGTATGCCGCACGGCGGCCGCGGCGACCGTCTCACCGACCTGCTGCGGCCCACCCGGCAGATGACAGAGGTTGGTGTCCGCACGCCGGACGACCAACAACCGCCCAGCCTCGTCAAGCACGAACACGCTCACCGTCACGACAATGCTGTTCGCCTGCGGTGCGGGCACCTCAAGATAGTGGTCGATCCGGGCCATAGTCCCTGCTTACCACGCCCCAACCATCAGTACCGCCTGGAACCTGAGTCGACGGACGGCAGGTGGGACGTGTGGCTGCTAAAGGACCATCGGGACGACTGGCGGGGACACGATGGCGTGTGACGAGCCGCCGGTGTGCGTGCCGTGTGGCGGTGTCTACCGGGTTGTGTCCAGCCGTGCGGCGCCTCCGCTGCCCTGATAGACCATCGTGCCGTTCGAGGAGCTGATCTAGGTGTAGTAGGGCTCGGGGCGGTTGTCGAAGCCGTGCTGGATGCGTAGCCGGATGGATGGGTGGATGGTGAGTTCCGCCAACTTCGGCTGGTCGATCCAGGCGGCTTCCTTGCTTTCGCTGCTGGTGCGCAGCTCGCCGCCGACTGGGCGGGCGCGGAAGCAGATGGAGAACTCCTGGCGGACTTCGCCGTCGTCGTATTCGATGACGTGCTGGGGGTTGGAGTAGATGCCGATCAGGCCGGTGACCTCGATGTCGATGCCGGTCTCCTCCTGGACCTCGCGTACGGTCGCTGCGGTGACGGTTTCGCCGGGTTCGATACCTCCGCCGGGGATGGCGTAGAGGTCATTGTCGGTGCGGCGGATCATCAGCAGGTGGTTCGCCTCGTCCAGGACGAACGCGCTGACTGCTGCCCTGATGGTGCTGGCGGTGGGTGCGTCGGGGTCGTGGAAGTGGTCGATACGGGCCATGCTGCTTGTCTACCCGGTGTAGGGCTACGACCGGACGGGGAACGCTCTCGATGGCCTGTTCGCGGCCGAGCAGAAAGACGAAGGCCGTCACCCCGTGCAGCGGGTGACGGCCTCGGTCAAGGTCGGGTCACGGGTACATGGCCAGCCAGATGGCGATGTAGTGGCAGATGGCGGCCAGGATCGTGGCGGCGTGGAAGAACTCGTGGTGGCCGAAGTGGCCGGGCCACGGGTTGGGCCACTTCGTGGCGTAGAAGACGGCGCCGACTGTGTACAGCAGGCCACCTGCGAGCAGCAGCACCAGTGCCGTCATGCCCGCGTGCGTGAGCAGGTCGGGCAGCACGAAGACGGCGACCCAGCCGAGGGCGATGTAGATCGGGGTGCCGAGCCAGCGTGGGGCGTGCGGCCAGACGAGCTTGAGCGCCACACCCGCGAGCGCGCCGCCCCAGACCACGGCCAGCACGACCAGGCCGGTGTCGCGGGGCATCGCCAGCAGCGAGAAGGGCGTGTAGGTACCCGCGATGAACAGGAAGATCATCGAGTGGTCCAGGCGCTTCATCCACGCCCGTGTTCGTTCGTTCTCCCACCAGGTGCGGTGGTACACCGCGCTCACGCCGAAGAGGCCGAGCACTGTGGCGCCGTAAATCGATGTCGCGACGGCGGCCGTTGTCGATACGGTCGAGGCCGCGAACGAGATCAGCGCGGCGCCGGTGGCGATCGAGACGAAGAAGGACCAGAAGTGGAGCTTGCCCCGCATGCTCGGCTTGTCGGCAGGTGTGGGCGGCCGTTCGAGTGTCGATGCGGTCACGAGTAGCAAGGCTACGGGACCGTAACCTCGTCCTGAAGTCCCCAGCGCTCGTTCCACAGAGAACTCACAGCTTTACTCTGTGCGACAACAGATGCGCCTGAGGCATAGGGCACACTGGCCTGGTCCGGGCGGCTCGGCCGTGCTACCGGCCGAGGCTACGCCGTGCAACCCAGTACCCTCGTTCGACGTGGGTCGTCGGAGCTGGATCAGAAGGCGTGTCGCGGACGTTCTGTACCGCTTGTACGAGGCACGGCTGTCGTCACAGGTGAAAGGCCTGCAACGGCGGCCGAGGCACATCGGTGTGATGTTGGACGGCAACCGCCGCTGGGCGCGGGCGGCCGGGTTCACCGACGTCGCGGACGGGCATCGGGTGGGCGCCGCCAAGATCGCGAAGCTGCTCGAGTGGTGCCAGGAGTCCGGTATCGAGGTGGTCACGCTGTGGCTGCTGTCGACGGACAACCTCAACCGCCCGGAGTCCGAGATCGTCCCGTTGCTGGAGATCATCGGCGACGTCGTCGACGAGCTGGCCGAGCCGGGTTCGCCCTGGCAGCTGCGGATTCTCGGCGCACTGGACATCCTGCCGACGCAGACCGCGGACCGGCTGACCGCCGCCGCGGCCCGGACCAAGGGCAGGCCGGGGCTGACCGTGAACGCCGCGGTCGGTTACGGCGGGCGCCAGGAGATCGCGGACGCGGTGCGCAAACTGCTGCTGACCCACGCCGAGCAGGGCACCACCATCGAGGAACTGGCCGACGTGCTGAGCGTCGACCACATCGCCGAGCACCTGTACACGTCCGGCCAGCCCGATCCCGATCTGGTCATCCGTACATCAGGTGAACAACGGATGTCGGGTTTCCTGCTGTGGCAGTCCGCCCACTCGGAAATGTGGTTCTGCGAGGCCTATTGGCCGGACTTCCGGCGGACCGACTTCCTGCGCGCATTGCGTGACTACGCCATCCGCCATCGGCGTTTCGGATCCTGAACAGGACCGCCTGCCTGGCCACCCCCTCGTGAGTGTTTATCGGTGTTAGAACACGGATAAACACTCACGAGGGGTACTCCTCAGTGGCCGTCGCCGTTGTCGGAGGCGACGGCGGCGTCACACGAGTCGGCGATGCCGCTCGGGCTGAGGATGTCGAGGACCGCGAGGAGGCCGATGTTGATGTCGTTCAGACAAATCGGGACGGTGACCTCGTCGAGGATGTCGACATCGCCGGTGTTGATGAGGCCGAACTGCTCCTTCTCGATATTGGTGCTGCTGCCCGGGTACCACACCTTGCCGTAGTGGTCGTGGTAGTCGCCCTTGCCGCCGTCGTCGCCAGGCGTGGCCAGCGCGGCGGTACCGCCCAGCATGATCAGGCCAGCCGCTGCGGCGGCCACAACTCCAAACTTCTTCAGCATTCCTGCGAACTCCTTCGTGGCCGATTTCTTGTCGAGCGTTTTCATTGTCGATCCGCTCGCGCAGAGGGTACCCGTCCTGGTCGAATTTTCTCGCTCGGTACCACTATCGTATGACGTTTTTCCCGAATGCCGGTCGGGTGCGAAATGGTGACGGTTCCGTGGTTTCGAGCTCATTCCGTGCACGGCCGGAAGGTCGTGCCGGTGACGTTTCGCCAGGTTTGGGACGGGGATTCCGGCGGACCTGCTCCATGCGAACCGTCCGCTGTCCGTCGTGTGGAGCAGGGAAAGACTTGGGGTGTCCCGGTGAAACCGGAACACCCCAAGTGGCTTCAGTGAGTGTCAGTGGCCATCGCCGTTGTCGGAGGCGACGGCGGCGTCACACGAGTCGGCGATGCCGCTCGGGCTGAGCAGGTCGACGACGATCAACCCGAGGTTGACGTCGTTGACGCAAATCGGGATGGTGACCTCGTCCAGGATGTCGATGTCACCGGTGTTCAGCAGGCCGAACTGCTCCTTCTCAACACTGGTGCTGCTGCCCGGGTACCACACCTTGCCGTGGTGGTGGTGGTAATCTCCCTTGTCGCCGGCCGGCGCGGCCAGCGCTGCGGTTCCGCCCAGCATCATCAAGCCAGCCGCTGCGGCGGCGACAAATCCAGCCTTCTTCAGCACTTCGCACACTCCTTTTTCGGGATTATCCCGAGAGCATCGCCAATTCCTTCGATGAGCTCTCGGGAAGAGATTACTGGTGAACGGGCATTGCGTCGTGTCGAATCCACTATCGTGTGACACCGCAGGCTGATTGTTCCCATTCTAGGGTGTATTTCTCGACAGTTCACTGCTTTCCGTGATTGTCGACGAGCAAAAACCGCACGAGCGACTCCATGTCCCCACCCGATGCGTGGTCACTCGGGTGAGTGTCAGCCGGAGATATGTGACGCAGTGTGATCATCGGCCGTGTCGCGGGCCGCCGGCCGGTCCGGTGACACGCCGGTGACCAGCCGTTATGCCGAAATGTACGGATCGGTCGTGCCCAAGTTGCACGCAGGTGAAAAATCTTGGAATCACCTGCCTGGCTGCCTGCGAAGAGTCCCCGGCACGGGTAACTTCCGAAGTGACGGGTCGTGCACATGCGACTCGTCCCGGGAGGCCCTGGTCGTGGCAGTGACGAGTACGAGGGGGCCGGCACCGGGCCCTCGTCGGCGCTGCGCCTGAACTCAGGCGGAAGTCGTCGAACCAGGGGCCAGGACCGGCCCAACGAGGAAAGCGGACGCCGTGCCGCGTTCGTCAGGGAGTTGCCGTGACCGCACCGCGTCCGGCCAGGCGTTCCGCCGGCCAAGGTTCTTCCCGCAGTTCCTCCCGCGGCGCCTCGCGTCGCACCACCACCCCCACCCGTCATGTCTTCGTGCTGGACACCTCCGTGCTGCTCTCCGATCCCTGGGCGCTGACCAGGTTCGCCGAGCACAGCGTGGTGCTCCCGCTCGTGGTGATCAGCGAACTGGAGGGAAAGCGGCACCACCCCGAACTCGGCTGGTTCGCCCGGACCGCCCTGCGCATGCTGGACGACCTGCGGCTGCGGCACGGCAGGCTGGACAAGCCGGTGCCGATCGGCGACGCCGACGGCACGCTGCACGTGGAGCTCAACCACTCGGATCCGTCGGTCCTGCCCGCCGGATTCCGCACCGACTCCAACGACGCCAGGATCCTGGCGTGCGCGCTCAACCTGGCTGCCGAGGACGCCGGCCAGATCGTCACCCTGGTCACCAAGGACATCCCGCTGCGGGTGAAGGCCGCCGCGGTGGGCCTGAACGCGGACGAGTACCGCGCGCAGGAGGTCACGCCGTCCGGCTGGACGGGCATGGCCGACATGGACGTGCCTCAGGAAGTCGTCGACGCCCTGTTCGCACAGAACGTCGTCGACCTGACCGACTACGGCGTCGAGCAGGCGGCTGAGCTGCCCTGCAACACCGGTCTGCGGCTGCTGGCGGGAACGTCCAGCGCGCTGGGCCGGGTGACGCAGGACAAGCAGGTTCGGCTGGTTCGCGGCGACCGTGAGGTGTTCGGTCTGCACGGCCGCTCGGCCGAGCAGCGGATCGCGCTGGATCTGCTGATGGACCCGGACGTGGGCATCGTGTCGCTGGGCGGCCGGGCCGGGACGGGCAAGTCGGCGCTCGCGCTGTGCGCGGGCCTCGAATCGGTGATGGAACGCGGCCTGCACCGCAAGGTGGTCGTGTTCCGGCCGGTCTACGCGGTCGGCGGGCAGGAACTGGGCTATCTGCCCGGCTCCGAGAGCGAGAAGATGCAGCCGTGGGCCCAGGCGGTCTTCGACACCCTCGGCGCGCTGGTCAGCCCGCCGGTGATCGAAGAGGTGCTGGATCGCGGCATGCTCGAAGTCCTGCCGTTGACCCACATCCGCGGCCGGTCCCTGCACGACTCGTTCGTCATCGTGGACGAAGCCCAGTCGCTGGAACGCAACGTGCTGCTGACCGTGCTGTCCCGGCTGGGCACAGGGTCGCGCGTGGTGCTCACGCACGACGTCGCCCAGCGCGACAACCTGCGGGTCGGCAGGCACGACGGCGTGGCGGCGGTGATCGAGAAGCTCAAGGGTCACCCGCTGTTCGCGCATGTCACGCTGACGCGGTCGGAGCGGTCACCGATCGCGGCACTGGTCACCGAGATGCTGGAGGACTACCCGGGCTGATCCGGCACGCCGGCCCTGGTGCTCAGCCAGGGCCGGCGTTCCCTCCTGGCAACAGCGCGCGGACCGCGTCGATGGTGTCGGCATCGGCGGGGTCCTTGTCCGGGCGGTACCGCAGCACGCGCGCGAACCGCAACGCCACACCGCCCGGATAACGCGGGCTTACCTGCGCACCGTCGAGTTCGATCTCCACGACGAACTCCGGCCGCACATGGACGACGTAGTCCTCGCGGTGCGACTCGATGGCCTGGAGTTCCCGGGTCTGCCACGCCAGCAGTTCGTCGGTCATGCCCTTGAACGTCTTGCCCACCATGATCGGCGGGCCGCCGTCGGGATCGCGGGCGCCCAGGTGCAGATTGGACAGATACCCGGTTCGCCTGCCGTGCCCCCATTCCGCCGCCAGCACGACCAGATCGAGGGTGTGCTCCGGTTTGACCTTCTGCCAGGCGCGGCCCCGGCGGCCCGCCGCGTAGATCGAATCGAGCGCCTTGACCATCACCCCTTCATGACCGGCGTCCAGCGAGTCCGTCAGGATCTGCTCGGCGTTCTGCGTGCCGCCTGGGATTACATGCTCACCGACGGCCTCGTGCAGGGCTTTGTTGCGTTCACGCAGCGGAACGTCCAGCAGGTCGATGCCATTCAGGTGCAGGCAGTCGAAGAAATACGGGCGCAGCAGCAGTTCCCGTTGGTTCGTCGCCCCGAACCGGCTCATGGTCTCCTGGAACGACCGTGGTTTGCCGTCGTCCTTCAACGCGAGCGTCTCGCCGTCGAGAACCACTGTCCGGCAGGGAAGTTCGCGGACGAGCTCGACCAGTTCGGGCACGCTCGCCGTGATCTCCCGGAGCGTCCTGGTGAAGACGCGCACGTCGTCACCGTTCTTGTGCACCTGGATCCGCGCGCCGTCCATTTTGTACTCGACGACGACGTCACCGAGTTCGTCGAGCGCGGTCCGCAGGCTTTCCGCCGGGGACGCCAGCATCGGCCGGACCGGACGGCCCACTTCGAGCCTGAACTCGGCGAGCGCGGCCTCCCCGCCGGTCAACGCCGCCACCGCGGTGACCGGCAACCGGCCGGAGAGCATGAACGCACGCCGCACCGCCTCACCCGGCACCTGCGCCGCCGAGGCGATCGCGTCCAGCATCACGCCCTCGAGGGCGCCCTGTCTGAGTTCGCCGGTCATCAGCCGCCGGAGGAACTCCTGTTCTTCCCGTGTCGCCGCCCCGAACAGCTCGGTGAGCAGGTCGACCCGCTTCTGCACCGACCCCTTGCCGGAGGTCCTGGTGAGCTTTTCAAGCAACTCGTCCGTGCGCTCCACGGTCAGGCCCGGCTCGGCCGCCGGTGGCGCGTCGAGGTCGTAGAGCGTGCGCCAGCCCGCGCCCGTGCGGCCCTGCCTCGGCGCACCGGCGAGGAACGCGACCGCTGGTTCGACCGCCTCCGGCCCGGCCTGGCCCAGCAGCCCGGCCAGGGCCTTGACCTTGGCCAGCCGCGACCGCGTCGCGGCGACCGCGGCGGAGGTGGTCACAACGTCGGCGAGCAACATAGGCCCATCCTGCACCCGACCTCAGCCCTCGTGAGTGTTTATCAGGGTTAGAACACCGCTAAACACTCACGAGGGGGTTTCAGGAGGGGGATATCAGACTTTGGTCGGACGTGGGTGGCTACTTCAGGTGAATGGTCCACGGTCCGCTGTCCGGGCATAGTGGCGGGTGTGAGTCATGCGATCTCCCACCGGCTTCAGTTGCGTCTGCGTCCGCCTGCGAACCAGGTGCATCCGCGGGCGGTGGTGTGGTGGGTGCTGCAGAGTGCGGTGTGGTGGGTGGTTCTGCTGGTGGGCGGCGGGATCGCGATGTTCTTCACCGGGGCTCCGCTCTGGTTGGTCCTCGTCGAGGCCGTGATCGCGGTCCTTGCCGTGGTCGACCTGATCGTCGAGCCGAGACTGCAGTACCGGGCGCATCGGTGGGAGGTCACCGACCAGGCCGTTTACGTGCAGTCCGGCGTGTTGGTGCGGGAGTGGCGGATCGCGCCGCTGTCACGGGTGCAGACGGTCGACAGTGAGCGGGGGCCGCTGCAGCAGTGGTTGAAGCTGGCCACGGTGACGGTCACCACGGCCTCGGCGTCGGGTCCGCTGAAGATCCGTGGGCTCGGCCAGGACGAGGCCGCCGAGCTGGTCGACCGGCTGACCGCCATCACCGAGGCGACGCCGGGGGACGCGACATGAGCTGGCAACAACTGGACAAGCGGACCATCTTCGTCGCGCCGCTGATGCCGTTGGTGTCCGTCATCGGTGTCGTGACCGTGATCGTGCTGGTCCGTGGGTGGGAGAAGGTCGGTTTCTGGGAGCCGGCGATCACCGGGGTGATCGCGGTCGGCCTGTTCGTGGCCAACGCGTGGCACTGGAAGACCACTCGCTACCGGATCACGGACACGCACGTGGAGCTGCACAGCGGCATGATCGTGCGCAAGCACCGGTCGCTGGCCAAGGACCGGGTCCGGGCCGTGGACATGTCCGCGGACGTGTTCCACCGGATGTTCGGCCTGAGCGTCGTCACGATCGGGACAGGCAGGCACGTCGCGGAGTCCGACGACGAGCTGAAGCTGGAAGCGGTGTCCGCGCGGGAGGCCGAACGGCTGCGGGCGCTGCTTCTGCACCGCGCCGGCACGCCGGTCCAGCCGCGACAGCGGGACGGCATGCTGGCGAAGTTCAGTCCGCAGTGGATCCGGTACGCGCCGTTCAGCTGGTTGGGGTTCGTGGCCGTCGCGGTCCTTGGCGGCGGTCTGTTCCAGCTCGCCAGGACCATCGACCTCGACCTGTGGAACACCGGTCCGATGCAGACCTTGTTCCGCTGGTACGAGACTACGCCCTTACTTGTCTCGATCCTGGCCACCTTCGTGGTGGTCATGGTGCTCACCACGGTGCTGTCGGTGCTGCTGTACGCCGTCTTCTACTGGGATTTCCAGCTGACCAGGCAGCACGGCGCGTTACGTGTCCAGTACGGACTGATCAACAAACGCTCGGTGTCCATTGAGGACAAACGGCTGCGCGGTGCCGTGGTCGAGGAACCGTTGCTGGTCCGGCTGACCGGTGGAGCGAAGGTCAAAGCCGTCGCGACCGGGCTAAACAAGAAGAAGGACGACAACGACAAGTGGGAGATGGACGCCGACCTGCTGCTCCCGCAGGCGCCCAAGGAGGATGCTCGCAAGGTCGTCGCGTCGGTGCTCAGTGCCGAGCGCGCGCCCACTGATGTCGCGCTGTCCAAGCATCCCTTTGCCGCCGCCCGCTGGATGGTGCTGAGTACCGTGGCTGTCGCCGCGGTTCCGGCTGTCACGCTTGGCGTCCTGTCGGTTCTCGGCCTGACGCCGTGGTGGATCGCGCAGCTGCTGTTGATCCTGATCCCGCTGGGAGCACTGCTCGGGTACGGCGAATACCGCAGCCTCGGGCATGGGCTCGACGGGGATTTCCTCGTCGTCCGGTGGGGTGTTCTGCCACGGTCCACTGTCGCCTTGCAACGTACAGGCGTGATCGGCTGGAAGATCCGCCAGTCGTTCCTGCAACGCCGCACCGGGTTGATCAGTGTGACCGCGACGATCGCGGCGGGCAGCGGGGCGTACACGATCCGGTACGCCGATCAGGGCGATGCGCTCGACGTCGCCGACACGGCCGTGCCCGGGTTGCTCGAACCGTTCCTGACCAGGGACTGAGGAACTTTTCCCGGCCACTTCGCGATTGGTTGAACCATCGCCGTTACCTGATCGTATCCAGGGTGAGGCGCAGGGAGGACCAGAGGAGTGGTGTATGTCCCTGTTCGGAAGCAACGGCCGGCACCGGAAGCGCGCGACCATCGGATTGGCCGCGATACTCGGCGCCGCGGGTATCGCGGGTGCCGCGTTCGCGTTCAACGGCGCGAGCAGCGAGGCCGCGGAGTCCTGCCAGGGACTGGACACCGCGTTGCAGAACAACCTGAACTTCATCGCCGGCCAGCAGGCGAACCCGGACGCGCAGTCCGAGGCCAGGATCGCCAACCGCCAGGCCGTCGTCGACCAGCTCCAGCAGCGCCGCCAGGCCGCGGGCTGTGCCGGAAACGTTGTGGCGCAGCCGATCAACACGGGCGGCTCGGGTGAGTCGTGTGCGGGGCTGGACAAGGCACTGCGGAACAACCTGACCTTCATCGCGGGCCAGCGGGCCACCCCGGACGCGCAGTCGGAAGCCAGGATCGCCAACCGGCAGGCGGTCGTCGACCTGATCCAGCAGCGCCGTCAGGCCGCGGGCTGCACGGCGGATGTCGAGGCCGGCAACCAGAACAACAACGCGGGCGGTGGCGCGGCCGAGGAAGAAGAACCGCCTGCCGCCGAAGAACCCGCGAACAACGGCAACGGCGGCAACAACAACGCGGCCGGTGAGGTCGTCTGCCCGGGCTCGACCGTGACGCTCTCCGGTGAAGGCGGCGCGCCCGCGGCGTCCAGCAGTGAATTCCCCGTCGGTACCCGGCTGCGAGTGACCAACCTGGACAACAACAAGTCCACCACGGTCGAGGTCACCTCGGTGTCCGGCAGCTGCGCGCTGCTCAACAACGCGGCCTTCGAACAGGTTCGCGAGCCGGGCAAGTTCCTGATCCGTCGCGCCACGATCGAGCGCGTCGGCTGAGACCCTCCACAGGGGGACCCCTCATGAACCCTGCTCATGAGGGGTTCACTGCGGCTTGATCGCGCCGGTCGTTCACGCCACGCAACACGCCCGACATCGCCCCAGCCACGCTGGCTCCAGGGGCAGCGCGAAGATGTCGGCTGCGTGGAGCGGGGTGGAAACGACTGGCTCGGGCGATCAAGCCCGGCGAAGCGGAGCGAGTCATGTGACAGCCACGAATTCGTCGACGGCGGCACGGAGGCGATCGGGTGTGAGCGTCGCGTAGCCGATTACCAGACCGGGGAAGATGGTTTGTGTCGAGTAGTCGGCCAACGCGGGAGCGTTCACGCCACGGGCGGCGAGCGCCTGCGACAGCAGGCGGTCGTCGATCCCGTCCGGCAGTTGGATGACCACGTGCAGCCCGGCCGCGATGCCGATCAGTTTCCAGTCAGGAAGCTTGTGCGCCAACGCTTCCACCAGTGCGTCACGCCTGCGCCGGTACAGCGTCCTGGTGCGCCGCAGATGCCGGTCGTACCCGCCGGACCGCAACATCAAAGCGAAAGCCGCTTGCGGCAGCGTCGCGCATCCCATGTCACTGACGTGTTTGCGGGCGATGACGGCCGCCCGGAACCGGTCCGGGAGCACCGACCAGCCCAGGCGCATCGCCGGTGCCAGCACCTTGCTGACGCTGCCTTCGTAGATCACCCGTGACGGGTCGAGTGCCTGCATGGCACCGAGAGCGGGCCGGTCGTACCGGTGTTCGGCGTCGTAGTCGTCCTCGATGATGAATCCGTCGACGTCCCTTGCCCACGCGAGCAAAGCCCTGCGCCGCTCGGGATGCAACACGGTACCGAGCGGAAACTGGTGTGCCGCGGTGACAAGGACCGCACGGCAGTCCGTCTTCGCCAGCTCCGAGACCCGCAGCCCGTCGCGGTCCACCGGCACGGGAACGGGCTCAAGTCCGTGTGCCGAGACAAGTTCCCGTTCCCCGGGGTGGCACGGGTCCTCCAGCGCGATGGTCCGGTGCCCGGCCAGCCGGAGCTGTTCGCAGGCCAGCCGCAGGCCGTCGGCCGATCCGTTGGTGACCACGATCTGCTCCGGCGTCGCCGAAACCGCCCGCACGCGGCCCAGATAACTCGCCAGTTCGGTGCGCAGCTGGAGGAATCCGGCAGGGTCGGGGTAACCGAGGGCCTCGTCGGGCAGTTCGGCGAGCGCGGCACGGTTCGCCGCCATCCATTCGGCACGCGGGAACGCCGACAACGCGGGCACGCCCGTCCGCAGGTCCAGCCGCCACGGCTCTGGCTTCGCCGGTTCTCCGCCGGTCTCGCTGGGGCTGACGGCCGCGACCGTGGTGCCGGAACCGTGCTTGGCGAGCAGATATCCCTCGGCGACGAGCTGGGCGTACGCGGCCGTGATGGTGCCACGGGCGACGCCCAGTTGGCCGGCGAGATCGCGGCTGGACGGCAGGCGCGCGCCGGGCTGCAGGCGGCCGTCCCGGACAGCCTCACGCAACGCCGACTCGATCGCACGGCCGCGCTTCGGTCCGTCCGGCAGGAGCAGCTCCCGCAAAGTGGTCCAGTTATCGGCCATGGAAGTGGAGCTTAAAGCTGGACCACGTTGTCCGGCAGGCTCGGCGCCGTGAACCGCGTGAACAAGGCGATGATGATGGCCGGGACGGCGAGTGTGCTGGTCGGAGGCTCGGTACCGATCACGGGCATGCTCGACGGCTACCCGATCCTGGCCAACCAGGCGATCCGCTACGGAATCGGCGCGCTGGCCCTGCTGATGTGGCTCAGAGGACGGCTGGTGCTGCCGTCATGGCGAGACCTACCTGGCCTGCTCGGCATGGTCGCAGCCGGAATGCTGGGTTTCAACGCCGCGCTGCTGATCGCGCAGCGCTACGCCACACCCGGGTTCGTCGCCGCGGTTCTGGGCGCCAGCCCGCTCGTCCTCGCGATCGCCGTGCCCGCGCTGGCCGGGAGAAGACCGCACGCTCGCGCGATCGCCGGAGCGATCTTGGTGTTGACCGGTGTCGCCGTGCTGACCGGCGGTGGCTCCTGGCACGGCCCCGGCCTGGTGATCGCTTTGCTCGTGCTGGTCTGCGAGGTCGCGTTCACGCTGACCGGAGTCGGTGTCGTACGGCGGATCGGCCCAGCCGCTGCCTCCACATGGGCCTGTATCGGAGCGGCTGTGGGCGCCTCCGTCATCACGACATGGCAAGGCGGATGGGCGCTGCCAACCTGGCAGCAGGCTACGGCGTTGTTGGTTCTGGGGACGTTGGTGACCGCGGTCGCCTTCGTCTTCTGGTACTCGGGCGTGTCCGTGCTCGGCGCGGATCGCGCAGGCGTGCTGATCGGCCTGATGCCACTGTCCGGACTGGGGGTCGCGGTGATCGTCGGCGCACAGGCGCTGACGATCACCGCGCTGGCCGGAGCCGTGGTGGTCGCGGTCGGATGCGCGGCCGGGCTCAACGGAAACCGTGGTAGATCGCGGACATGTCGGACTTCTCGTGACCACGATCCGCTGCCTGAGTCAGCACCGAGTGGATTGCCCTCACGACCGCCGGATCGGTCCCGGCCTGCCGCATCGCCTCGGTGATCAGTCCGGCGTCCTTGACCGCGCCGTCGAGCCCGAAGGCGGGCGTGAAGTCGCCCTTCAGCATGGCCTTGCCCTTGACCTGCGCGTACGGCGAGTCGGTCGCGCCACCGGCGATGCTGTCGAAGAACAGCGCCGGGTCGATGCCCAGACCCTCGGCGAACGCGATCGCCTGGCCGGTCCCGGCGACCACCGACAGGACCCACGAGTTGAGCACCAGCTTGAGCTTGCTGGCGTCACCGGGTTCGTCCGACACCCACACGGTCCGCTGGCCGATCGCGTCGAAGATCGGCTGGACACGGGACTTCAGCGCCGCCGGACCGGACGCGAGGACGAGCAGTTGGCCGTTCTCCGCCGGTTGCCTGGTCCCGAGCACCGGTGCGTCGACGAATCGGTCGGACAATCGGGCCAACCGAGCCGTCGCGTCGACGCCGACCGTGCTGGACTGCACCCACACCGCGTCCGGGCCGAGGTTGACGTCCTTCATGACCGCGTCGACTGCGTTCTCGTCGAAAAGCATCGTGACGACGACATCCGCGCCGTCGACGGCTTCGGCGGCGGTGCCGGTGACCGTGGCGACGTCCGACAACGGCTCGGCCTTCTCCCGTGACCGGTTCCACACGCGCAACGAAAGGCCTGCCCTGCCGATGTTCCGGGCCATCCCGGAACCCATGATGCCGGTGCCCAGCAGTGCGACAGTCGTCATTTCCCGCCTCCACGAGCCATTTTCAGCACGTCCAGTGCTTCGTCGAGCTGGTCGACGGTCAGCTTGCCGGACTCCACGTGCCCGCGTTCGATGACGACCTCACGGATCGTCTTGCGCTCCTTCAACGACTGCTTGGCGATCGAAGCTGCTTCCTCGTAACCGATGTAGCGGTTCAGCGGGGTCACAATGGACGGTGAGGACTCGGCGTACTCCCTGGCCCGCTCAGTGTCCACTTCGGTGCCTTCGAGCACCTTGCCGGCCAGCAGCCGGGACACCGCCGCGATCAGCCGCGCCGACTCCAGCACGTTGCGCGCGATCACCGGCAGCATCACGTTGAGCTGGAAGTTGCCCTGGCTGCCCGCGAACGCCACCGCCGCGTCGTTGCCGATCACCTGGGCCACCACCATCATCGTGGCCTCGGAGATCACCGGGTTGACCTTGCCCGGCATGATCGACGACCCCGGCTGCAGATCCGGCAGCCGCAGTTCGGCGAGGCCGGTGCGCGGACCGGACCCGAGCCAGCGCAGGTCGTTGGCGATCTTGAACAGCGACACGGCGACCGTGCGCAGCTGCCCGGACGTCTCGACCACGCCGTCCTGCGTCGCCTGCGCCTCGAAGTGGTCGCGTGCCTCGGTCAACGGCAACCCCGTCGCCTTGGCCAGTTCCTCGGACACGAGCGCGCCGAAGTTGCCGGGCGCGTTCAGGCCGCTGCCCACCGCCGTCCCGCCGATCGGCAGTTCGGCCAGCCGGGGCAGGGACGCCCGCAACCGCTCGATGCCGTACCGGACCTGGGCCGCCCACGCGCCCGCCTCCTGGCCCAGCGTGATCGGCACCGCGTCCATCAGGTGCGTCCGCCCCGACTTGACGACGTCCGCCCAATCCCTGGCGCGCTTCTCCAGCGTGCCCGCGAGGTGTTCGAGCGCGGGGACGACGTCCTTGACGACCGCCTCGGTGGCCGCGACGCGGATCGTGGTCGGGAAGGTGTCGTTCGACGACTGCGACGCGTTGACGTGGTCGTTCGGGTGCACGTCCGCGCCGAGCGCGCGGGTCGCCAGCGTGGCGATGACCTCGTTGGCGTTCATGTTCGACGAGGTGCCCGAGCCGGTCTGGAACACGTCGATCGGGAAGTGGTCGTCGTGCTTGCCCTCCGCGACCTCCTCGGCCGCCTGCGCGATCGCGTCGGCCTTGGCCCCGTCCAGCACGCCCAGCTGTTTGTTCACCCGCGCGGCCGCCGCCTTGAGCAGGCCGAGCGCCCTGATCTGGGCTCGCTCGAGGCCACGGCCGGAGATCGGGAAGTTCTCCACGGCACGCTGCGTCTGCGCGCGCCACAGCGCGTCCGCGGGCACCCGGACCTCGCCCATGGTGTCGTGTTCGACGCGGTACTCACGTTCTGCCATACCTCTGAGTCTTCACCCTAGGCCAGTGCTCGCGCTCGTCGTAGGCTCGTGATCGTTCCCACCACCACGGGGGTGTCTGTTGACAGACGTCGACTTGTTGATCATCGGTGCCGGACCGACCGGCCTGTTCGCCGCCTACTACGCCGGATTCCGTGACCTGTCCACCGCGATCGTGGACTCGCTGCCGGAACCGGGCGGCCAGGTGACCGCGATGTACCCGGAGAAGCAGATCTTCGACGTGGCCGGCTTCCCCGCCGTGCGCGGCCGGGACCTGGTCGCGGCGCTGGTCGAGCAGGCCGGGCAGTGGAAACCGACGTACCTGTTGGGGCGCAAGGCAAGCACCCTGACACCGGTGGACGGCGGCGGCTTCGAGGTCGGTCTGGGCGACGGATCGGTGGTGAAGGCGGGTGCCGTGCTGATCACCGCGGGCATCGGCGAGTTCACCCCGCGGCCGCTGCCCGCGGGAGACGGCTGGCTGGGCCGTGGAATGGTCCACTTCGTGCCGGAACTCGACGTGTACCGGGACAAGCACGTGGTCGTGGTCGGCGGCGGCGACTCGGCGTTCGACTGGGCGCTGGCCCTGCACCCGATCGCGGCCAGCGTGAAACTCGTGCACCGGCGGGCGAAGTTCCGCGCGCACCCGCCGACCGTGCGGCAGGTCGAGGCGCTCGGCGTGCCGATCATCACTGACGCCGAGGTCACGATGCTGCGCGGCGAACCCGTCGTCCAGGAAGTCGAGATCACGGTCAAGGGCCAGGAGCCGGTGACGCACCCGGCCGACGTCGTGGTCGCCGCCCTCGGGTTCACCGCCGACCTCGGACCGATCGAGTCGTGGGGCCTCAAACTGAGCCACCGTGCCATCGATGTGGACAGCACCGGCAAAACGGCGATCGACCGCGTCTACGCCGCCGGTGACGTCGCGAACTACCCCGGCAAGGTCAAGCTCATCGCCACCGGTTTCGGCGAGGCCGCGACAGCCGTCAACAACATCGCGGTCGCACTGAACCCGGAGGCACACCTCTTCCCAGGCCACTCCAGCAACGAGGGCTGAACCCCCTCGTGAGTGTTTATCGGTGTTCTAACCCTGATAACCACTCACGAGGGGTTTGGGGTGGTCAGGGCGTTGACGACCGCGTGGGTGGCGTCGCCGAGCATTTCGACCTGCTCGCGGGTGAGGTGGTCGAAGAAGTGCCTGCGCACGGATTCGACGTGCAGGGGCGCCGCGGCCTCGATGGCTCTGCGGCCCGCCTTGGTGAGCACGATCGTCGCGCCGCGCGCGTCGTCCGCGCAGTCCTCCCGGGTGACGAGGCCGCGGTGCTGCATGCGGGTCACGTGGTGCGAGAGCCTGCTCTGGGACCACAGCATGCGTTCGGCCAGCTTCTTCAGCCGGCAGCGGTGGTTCTTGGCCTCCGACAACGCCGACAGCACGTCGTAGTCCGGTTCCGACAGGCCGCTGTCACGGGCCAGGTCGCGGTTCACCTGTGCGTTGAGCAGCAGGAACATCCGCCGGTAGCCGCGCCACGCGCGGTCTTCGGTCTCGTCGAGCCACCGCGGTTGCGTCATACCGGACACTGTAGCGTTTGTTGACATGTCATGTATGTTGCGATGATGGACGACAAGCTGAGGGATCTCCTTGCCACGAGCACAAAAGGCGTGCTCGTGACGCTCAAGCGGGACGGCAGGCCGCAACTGTCGAACGTCAGTTACCGGTTCGCCGACGGCGTCATCCGCATCTCGGTCACCGACGGCCGCGCCAAGACCAAGAACCTGCTGCGCGACCCGCGCGCGAGCTTCTACGTCACCAACGACACCTTCGGCACGTACGTGGTCGCCGAAGGCACCGCGACGTTGTCGGACGTCGCGACCGAACCGGGTGACGCCGCGGCGGACGAACTGGTGGAGCTGTACCGGTCGATCCAGGGCGAACACCCGGACTGGGACGAGTACCGGGCCGCGATGGTCACGGACGAACGCCGCGTGGTCCGGATCCGGGTCGACCGGATCTACGGCCTCGCCATGGACTAAGCCACCACCTGCACACCCGCCTTGACTGGCAGCGCGTCGAAGAAGACCTTGGCGGCGTCGGGGGACAGGTGCACGCAGCCGTGCGACTGCTCGGACAGTGATCCCTCGTGGAACGCGATCCCGCCCGCCGCGAAGAACACCGAATGCGGCATGGGCGTGCGGTAGATGCTGGACGTGTTCTCCGCGTCCTTCCACGCCACCTGGAACGTCCCCACCGGGGTCTCCTCGCCCGGCCTGCCGTGCGTGATCGGAACGGGGCCGTACTCGACCACGCCGTCCTTCACCAACCACGCCAGGTTCTGCGACAGGCTCACACACGCCCTGACCTGAGCCGTACACGGCGGTGACGGCACGGCCACGGGCTGAGGCTCAGGCGTCGGCGTGGAAGGGCTGGGGGCGGCCGTCGAAGACGGAGCCGAAGGCGGGGGAGGCGGCGCGTGAACAGCCTGCGGCGGCGCGCCGGAACAGGCCGCGAGCAGCAGAGCCGCCGTCGAACACAGCAGAACCAGACGCATGAAAAAAACCTTCCCTCTGACGCGTGCAGCCTTACTCACGCGGCAGAGGGAAGGTTGGTTGCACGACCTAGCGGACGACCTCGACCACGTCGCCGACCGACAGCGCGCCGAAGTACTTCTGCGCCGCGGCCATCGACAGGTGGATGCAGCCGTGCGACTTCTCCCGCAGGCTGCCCTGGTGGAACGCGATGCCGCCGTTGAAGAACACCGAGTACGGCATCGGGGCGTTGTTGAAGATGCTGCTGCGGTGGTTCTTGTTCTTGAACGTCACCTTGAACGAGCCGGGCGGTGTCGCGTACCCCTTGCGGCCGTGCGTGATCGGCACCGGGCCGTAGACCACCTTGCCGTTGTCCATCAGCCAGGACTGGTTGGTGGATAACTTGATGCACGCCTTCGCCGCGGTGCTGCACGGCGCCTCGGCCGACGGCTGCGGCTTCGGTGTCGTGGCCTTCGGAGTCGTCTTGGTCGTCGTCGGCGGCTTCGGTGTCGTGGTCCTGGTGCTTGTCCTCGTGCTCGTCGTGGTTTCCGGCGAGGACGTCGGGGTCGTCGTGGACGGGGCCGTCGTCGTGGTCTCGGTCGTGGTGACGGGCACCGACTGTTGGCCCGCCGCCAGGCCGACCGGCTGCTCGGTCGGTGACGAACAGGCGCCGAGCACGGCTGTCGCGGCCACTGCCGCCCCCACGATCAGCTTGCGTAACCGCATTGGCTCTCCCTCGGCCCGGTGATCCCTTGTGTCGGTAAAGACGACTGGTGATCCGCCCGGGTTGCGTGGAAAAGGTCTCAACCGGATCTCGGTGCCGGAACGCCGGGAGCCCGAGCGCGGAGCATCGTTCGAACCACGCTTTCCGCCCGCCCGCAGGCGATCAGGCCGCCGGATGATTCGCCCGGCGGCCCGTCATCGCCGATCCACCACATCGAGCGGCCGTTACGGCAGCGGCGGCAGGTTTTCCTCGTCGTCGGAGTGTTTCGGGTCGAAGTCGACCGTCGAGTACTCGCGCAGCTTGGTCAGCCGGTGGAAACCGTCGATCATGCGCACGGTGCCGGACTTCGAGCGCATCACGATGGACTGCGTGGTGCAGCCGCCGGACCGGTAGTGCACGCCGCGCAGCAGGTCGCCGTCGGTGATCCCGGTCGCGCAGAAGAAGACGTTGTCACCGCTGACCAGGTCGTCGGTGGACAGCACACGGTCGAGGTCGTGGCCCGCGGCGAGTGCCTTCTCGCGCTCCGCGTCGTCCTGCGGCCACAGCCGGGCCTGAATCGCGCCACCCATGCACTTGAGGGCGGACGCGGCGATGATGCCCTCCGGCGTGCCACCGATTCCCAGCAGCATGTCCACACCGGTGTTCGGCCGGGCGGCGGAGATCGCGCCGGCGACGTCACCGTCGGAGATGAAGTGGATCCGCGCACCGGCCCGGCGCACCTCGGTCACGAGCTGCTCGTGCCTCGGACGGTCCAAAATGCACACTGTGACGTCGGAAACGTCGGTGTGCTTGGCCTTCGCGACCCGCCGGATGTTCTCGGCGACCGGCGCGGTGAGGTCGATCACGTCGGCGGCCTCCGGCCCGACGGCGATCTTCTCCATGTAGAACACGGCGGACGGATCGAACATCGCGCCGCGCTCGGCCACCGCCAGAACAGCGATCGCGTTCGGCATCCCCTTGGCCATCAGGGTCGTCCCGTCGATCGGGTCGACCGCGACGTCACACGCGGGCCCGTTGCCGTCGCCGACTTCCTCGCCGTTGAACAACATCGGGGCTTCGTCCTTCTCGCCCTCGCCGATCACCACGACGCCGTTCATGGACACAGTGCCGATCAGCTTGCGCATGGCGTCGACCGCGGCGCCGTCGCCGCCGTTCTTGTCACCGCGGCCAACCCAGCGGCCCGCCGACATGGCCGCCGCCTCGGTGACCCGGACCAGTTCGAGTGCGAGGTTGCGGTCCGGCAATTCGCGCCTGCTGGTGGCATTCGCTGAAGTCATCTTCGGCTCCCTGGTCTGGTCGTCGCGACCCGTCGATCCTCGCAGATCGGCCGGGGGCCGCGGTAACGACGCGTGACGCCGGCTGCGACGATGGAGGCGTGTCGGCCCCATCCCGGTTCAAGACAAGCGCGCGTGACATGGTGCTGTCGCTCGTGGTCCTGCTCGCGATCATCGGTGCGATCGTGTGGCTGACGCAGGGATGTGAGTTCAGTCCCAGCGGCCCGACCGTCGACCCGAGCTCGGCCCCGACCGTCGACGCGTCGAAGGAACTCACCAGCGCCGCACGCCGGGTGGACTATCCCGTGCGGGTGCCCGGAGTGCCGGCGGACTGGCGGTCCAACTCCTCGAACACCATGCCGGTCGGCGAAGGCGCGCAGCGGACGACCGCGGTGCGGGTCGGCTGGATCACGCCCGGCGGCAAGTACTTGCGGCTGAGCCAGTCCAAGGCGCCGATCGACGTCCTGGTGCCGTTCGAGGCCGGTGGCTCGGTGTCCACAGTCAGCACGGGGTCGGTCGACGTCTCGGGGACCACGTGGACGAAGTACCGCGGCCGGGGTGACGAGCCGTCGTGGGTGCTTCCCGTGGACGGCGTGCACCTGTTGATCACCGGCAGCGGCACTGAGGACGAGTTCCGCACCCTCGCGACCGCCGTGCAGAGCGCCACGCCGGTGCCCCGATCCTGACCGATCCAGGTCGCGGGATCAGGCTTTGTCGTCCTTGTCCGCCGCGGCGAGCGCCGCTTCGACGCGTTCACGGGCACCGGCCAGGTGCCGGTCGCAGATCTTCGCCAGCGCCTCGCCGCGCTCCCATAGCGCCAGCGACTCCTCCAGCGAGAGTCCGCCTGCCTCGAGTTTGGCCACGACGTCCGCGAGTTCGTCGCGCGCCTGCTCGTAGCCGAGTTGTTCGTCGCTCACTTGATCATGCTCCCCACGCGCGCGACGGCCATCGCGACGGCCTCGTCATAACCGATGAAGGCTTCGGCGAATTCCGCGCCGTCGCGTTCGGCGACGGCGTCCTCGATGCGTTCACGGGCCCGCGTGATCCGGTTGCGTAGCCGGGACCCGTCGCCGTACCACCAGGCCGAGCCCGCGTAGACGGCGGTCGCGTCGGCCAGTTGGCGCAGCCGTTGGGGCAGCGCACGGCGGCCGGGTGAGTCACAGCCGCCCAGCAGGGCCGCCCAGCACTCCGCGGCGGCCGCGTCCGCTTGTTCGGCGCGGAGCCGCACCACTTCGGCTCCGGTGGTCGCCGCCGCGGTCATCGTCGACGGGAGGAAGGCTGGCCTGGTCGCCCGGCTAGTCGTCACCGCTGCCTCCCCTCCCCGACTCGGATGAATCCTGCTCTTCGGACACGGTCGCGTGCACGGCGCCGTCACCGACCCGGACCCGCAGGCGAGTGCCGGGTGACGCGTCGGTCACCGACCGTAGAACCCTGAGATTTTCATCCAGAGTGACGAATTGCACAACCGCGTATCCCCGGGCCAGAGTGGCGGCTGGACCCAGGGTCGTCAAGCGGGCTTTCGTCCCGTCAATCGAGGCCTGTTCGGCCTTGACCAGCGAGATGATCTCCCTGCGGCCGCGTTCCCGCGCGACTTGTACCTGTTCAGCGTGCCTTTCCAGCGGCTTGAGCGGGTCGGCGAGAACCGGCCTGCTGCGCAGCTGGTCGAGCAAACGCCGTTCACGATCCACCCACCCGTGTAGTGCCCGGCGGGCCCGGTCGCGCAGCGTACGGATGCGCATGCTCTCCTCCGCGACGTCCGGGACGATGCGCTTCCCGGCGTCGGTCGGCGTCGAGCACCGAAGATCGGCGACGTGGTCGATCAGCGGGGTGTCCGGTTCGTGCCCGATCGCGCTGACCACCGGTGTGCGGCAGGCATAGACCGCGCGGCACAGGGTTTCGTCGGAGAACGGCAGCAGATCCTCGACACTGCCGCCGCCGCGGGCGATCACGATCACGTCCACCCGCTCGTCACGATCCAGGATGGACAGTGCTTCGAGGATCTGCGGAACCGCCAGAGCGCCTTGTACCGCAACGTTCTCCACCCGGAAGTCCACCGCGGGCCAGCGGTGCGTCGCGTTCACCAGGACATCGCGCTCGGCCGCCGAGGCCCGGCCGGTGATCAGGCCGACCGTGCGCGGCAGGAACGGCAGCCGCCGTTTGCGCGAGCGCTCGAACAGGCCTTCGGCCGCCAGCAGCCGGCGCAGCCGCTCGATCCGGGCGAGCAACTCGCCGATGCCGACCGCCCGGATCTCGTCCGCGCGCAGGCTCAGCGTGCCGCGGTTCATGAAGAACGTCGGACGGCCGTGCACGATCACCCGCGCGCCTTCGGTCAGCGGCGGCTGGAACTCACGCAGCAGCTGGCCCGTGCACGTCACCGTCATCGACACGTCCGCCGCGGGATCGCGCAGCGTCAGGAACGCCGTCTGGTTGCCGGGCCGCAAGGACAGCTGGGTGACCTGCCCCTCGACCCACACCGCACCGAGCCTGCTGATCCACTCGTTGATCTTGCGGGCCACCGTGCGGACCGGCCACGGCCGCTCCGCGGATGTCTGTTCGGTCACTGCTGATCGGGCGGGGACGCGGCCGCGACGGACGCGATACGCCGGGTCAGCATGCCGATGAAGGACGGCCGCGCGGCGTTTGCCTCTTCGTAGCGCAGGAGTTCCTCGAGCTCGGCCTTGGAGAAGGTGCGCAGCCGGGCCCGCAGCTGGGGCAGCGAGAGTTCGTCGTAGTTCGGCACGCCGGCGGGCGGCGGGGTCCGCTCGGCCTCCGCGATCGCCGACTCCTCCATCTCCCAGGGGTCGGGCACCGCGGCGCCGTTGGTCCCGGCGTCGGCCGGCTCGGGACGGCTGACGTCGTACGCGTCGATGTCCTCGTCGAAGGTGGCCCACTCGGGCGTCTCCTCGACCGGGCGGAACGACGCGAGCGCCTCGTCACCCTTGATCGCCAGCGCGGTGATCTCCTGCTGCACCCGCATGGACAGCTGCATCGCTTGACTGGCAACGGTTACCGGCAGCCCGACGAGCTTTTCCGGCAGCTCACGCGCGCGCTCGATGGCGGTCGCGGCGAGACCGGCGGCGACCCGGAACGGCAGCGGCAAAGACGTCATGCGCATAGCCTGCCGCAGATCACCTGTTTCACCCAACTGGGACACGGGTCACTCTCGGTGTCACCGTACCCTGGGTGGCATGAGCGATACGACCAAACGGGTACTGCTTGCCAAGCCACGCGGGTACTGCGCGGGGGTTGACCGGGCGGTGGTGACCGTGGAGAAGGCGCTCGAAAAGTACGGACCGCCGGTCTACGTCCGCAAGGAGATCGTGCACAACAAGCACGTCGTGGAGACGCTGCGGGAGCGCGGCGTGATCTTCGTCGACCAGACCGACGAGGTGCCTGAGGGCGCGCTGGTGGTGTTCTCCGCACACGGCGTCTCCCCGCAGGTGCACCAGGAGGCGGCGGAGCGCAACCTGCGCACCATCGACGCCACCTGCCCGCTGGTGACCAAGGTGCACATGGAGGCCAGGCGGTTCGCCAGGGACGACTACGACATCCTGCTGATCGGCCACGAGGGCCACGAGGAGGTGGAGGGCACCGCCGGTGAGGCGCCCGACCACGTCCAGCTGGTCGACACCGCCGAGGACGCGGCCAAGGTGCAGGTCCGCGACCCGTCGAAGGTGATCTGGCTGTCGCAGACCACGCTGTCGGTCGACGAGACGATGGAACGCGTCGACCAGCTGCGTGCGCGGTTCCCGATGCTGTCCGACCCGCCCAGCGACGACATCTGCTACGCCACGTCGAACCGTCAGTACGCGGTGAAGACGATGGCGCCGGAGTGCGACCTGGTGCTCGTGGTCGGCTCGCAGAACTCCTCGAACTCCAAGCGGCTCGTCGAGGTGGCGCTGCAGGCCGGCGCCAAGGCGTCGTACCTGATCGACTTCGCGCACCAGATCGACGAGGCCTGGCTGACGGGCGTCTCGACGGTCGGCGTGACCTCGGGCGCTTCGGTGCCGGACAACCTCGTGATGGACGTGCTGGCGTTCCTGGCCGACCGGGACTACCTGGACGTCCAGGAGATCACCACGGCCAACGAGAAGATCGCGTTCGCGTTGCCGCGGGAACTGCGCAAGGACCTCAAGACCGGCTGAGGGCCGAGCTTGGCGAAAGGGCCACCCGGTTCGCCGGAGTGGCCCTTTCTCATGTCAGTAGTCCTCGCGGGGACGGCGTCGCGGCGCCTGTTGCCCCTGCGGAGGGCGTGGCCTGCCGCCGCCGTTGCCCTGGTCGCGGGGACGTGGCGGGTTACGGCGCGGCGGAGCGTCGGCACGGTCCCGGCGGTCCTGGTCGCGGGCCGGACGGCGGACCGGCGGGGCCTGGTCACGCCGGGGTGCCTGTGGCCGGTCGCCCTTCGGCGGACGAGGCCGCTCCTCGTCACGCGCGGACGGCCGTCGTGCTGGCCGTGGCTCGTCGTCGAAGTCACGGTCCTTGTCGCGGGGGCGGCGCGCTGGGCGCTCGTCGTCGTCGAACCGGTCGTCCGAGCCCGCTGCGCGCCCGTCAGGGTTGCGCTGCATGAACAGCCGGATGACGCCAAGCACGATCGTCGCGACAGTGGCGCCCGCCATCCACGGGAACGAACTGGCCAGCGGCAAGGCGACGTTGAAGATCAGCTTGCGGCTGCCGGACTCCGCGGCCCCGGCCGCGTTGCTGTCCCTGGCCAGGAACTGGACCAGCACGAACGTCACGGCGAAGATCAGCGGCGGCTGCACCATCGGACCGAACAGGTTGCGCCGCCGCACGCCGAGGACCGCCAGCACACAGCCGGCCAGGAACAGCGCGTGGTACAGGCCGAACTCGGTCAGGCGCTGATCGTCGACGAGTCTGCCCTTGTCGATCACCGCACCGGCGGCGGTCAACAGGAGTGCCAGCAGAACGGCACCCCACCAAGGCAGCCCGCGACGGGTGCCGAAGACGGGACGTTCGTCCCAGGCGGCCTCTGCCGCGTCCATGTCAAGATCGCTGTCGCGATCGCGCGTGGCGGTCACGCTTCCACACGGTAGACGCTCGCAGGTAAGGGCTGTCGTACCAGCCGCCAATAGCCGTCTGGTTTAGGCCATTAGAGGTGATCTCAGCCACATTTGCCGCTTCGATTATGTCTGTTTTGCTCGGTTGTCACCCCTTCGTCGTGTTGGAGTGCCCGGCCGGTCAGTCGACGACTGCTTCCTCCTCACGTTCGGAAACACCGGTTGTGACCTCGTCCGCGCGCCGGACCTCGGCGATGGGGGTCGGGCTTGCCGAAGCCTCGGTGAGCGGGCTGACGGCCGCGCGGAAGCTCTCCAAGGCGTCGAGCTCGCGGCGCCGGGCGGACAGGAACCGCTGCAGATGGGTACTGGACAGGTTGACCGCGTCGATGGCCGCGCCCGCCGTGCGGTGGGCGTTGGCGGCCGTGGCGCGGACGGCTTCGACGTCGGCGGCGAGCGCACGCTCGGTGGCGGCGAACAACGCACCCGACGCGACGACGGCGAAACCCGTGGGACCGCAGAGGAAAACCCGTCTGTCGAGTAACCAGCGCAACAGGTTCGGGTCGGTGTCCAGCGCCGCGACGACGGCCGCGTCGGACGGCACGAACATGATCGTGCCGTAGATCGCGTCCGCCCACCGCTGGTAACCCTTGGCGGCCAGTTCCGCGGCGCGGGACCGGATGTTGCGGACGTGCACCCGCAACGCGTCGAGTCGCTCCTCGGCGTCGGACGTCTCGACCGCTTCCGCCCAGATCGCCATGGATGCCTTGGCGTCAACGGGAACCCGGCGCCCGTCACCGACGAGCAGCACCAGGTCGGGCCGGGCCGAACCGCCGCCCGCGAGGTCGGTCTGCAACGTGAAGTGGATGCCCTCCCGTAACCCGAGCGCCCTGGCTGTCTCGACGAGCACCTGCTCGCCGAGTTCGCCACGGCCCGAGATGGACGCGAAGGCCACCTCGTAGCGCCGTAGCGCCGTGTGCTGCTCGTCGTAACGGGCGCGTTCAGCCGCGAGCTGCTGCATCGCAGCCTCAGTGCGCCGCATCCCGTCGGTGTAGAGCTTCCAGAGCGCCAGCACCGCACCGATGAGCAGCAGGGACAGAACAACCACTGCCCAAGCCACTGGAGATCCTTTCCGTGCGTCGGTCGCAACAGCTTGGCACGACCCACCGACAGTGTTGGATTGTCCTCGCTTCGCTCGGACGGGCTTGGTCGCCGGGAGCCGGTCATTTCCGCCCCGCCCCACGCTGCCGACACCGCTCGGTGGCTGGTCTCCGTGGTGGTTGGGGCGGTGTCGGGCGTGTTGCGTGGCGTAAATGACCGGCGCGACCAAGCCGTGTTGGATTGTCCTCGCTCTGCTCGGACGGGCTTGGTCGCTGGAAGCCGGTCATTTCCGCCCCGCCCCACGCTGCCGACACCGCTCAGTGGCTGGTCTCCGTGGTGGGCGGGGGCGGTGTCGGGCGTGTTGCGTGGCGTAAATGACCGGCGCGACCAAGCCGTGTTGGATCACGCGCTCGGACGGGCTTGGTCGCTGGGAGTTGGCTGTTCCGCCTCGCCCCACGCTGCCGACACCGCTCGGTGGCTGGTCTCCGTGGTGGGCGGGGGCGGTGTCGGGCGTGTTGCGTGGCGTAAATGACCGGCGCGACCAAGCCAAGGCTGGATCGCCCCAGGTCAGCCCTCGTGAGTACTTATCCGGGTTAGAACACGGACAAACACTCACGAGGGGGTTTGGGGTTTGGCCGGGGACACGCCGGGGGTGGTGCCGGGGATTGTCGGCGCTGCCCCCTAACTTGGACGCATGAGGTTGCTGCACACGTCCGACTGGCACGTGGGGCGGACCTTCCACGGCGCGGATCTGCTGACCGAGCAGGAGTCGGTGCTCGGCGGTCTCGCCGACGTCGTCGCCGACGAGCGTGTCGACGTCGTGGTGGTCGCGGGCGACATCTACGACCGTGCGGTCCCGTCAGCCGAAGCCGTGCAGGTGTACGAACGCGTCCTCGGCAGGATTCGGGAAGCGGGCGCCCAGTTGGTGATCACGCCAGGCAACCACGATTCAGCCCCGAGGCTCGGCGCGCTCGGCGAATTCGCCTCGGCGGGCGGGCTGCACCTGCGCACCAGGATCTCGGACATCGACCGGCCGGTGCTGCTGCGCGACGACCACGGCGAAGTCGCGCTGTACGGAATTCCTTACCTGGAACCGGAAGTCGCCAGGCACTCGCTGGGCATCGCGGAACGCGGCCACACCGGCGTGCTGAGCGAGGCGATGCGCCGCGTCCGCGCCGATCTCGAAACCAGGCAAGCACGATCCGTCGTTCTCGCGCACGCGTTCGTGACCGGGGGAGAAGCGTGCGACTCCGAGCGGCCGATCGCGGTCGGCGGTGTCGAGCAGGTGCCCGGTTCGACCTTCGACGGCGTCGACTACGTGGCACTCGGGCATCTGCACGGCGCGCAGCAACTCGCCGACCACTTGAGGTACTCGGGCAGCCCGCTGGCCTATTCGTTCTCCGAGGCACGGCAGCACAAATCGATCTGGCTCGTGGACATCGACAAGGCGGGCCTCGCCGGGGTGGACCGGCGGATGCTGCCGATCCCACGGCCCTTGGCCAAGATCGACGGCCTGATCCAGGATTTGCTCACCGATCCTGTGTACGAGCAATACCGCGAGCACTACCTGTCGGTCACGGTAACCGACCAAGTGCGGCCGGTGGATGCGTTGCGGCGTCTACAAGAACGGTTCCCGTACGCGGTGCACATGGAGTGGCAGCCCGCGGGCGGCCGCAGCGGGGAGACGTTGCGCTACAGCGAAGCCGTGCGCGGCCGTGACGATCTCGACGTGGCTTGCTGTTTTGTCGCGCACGCACGCGGCGGTGAGCCGACCGAACGCGAGAGCGGCTGGCTGCGGGAAGCGCTGGAGACCGTCACGGCGGCGGAGAGCGAGAAGGAACGATGAGGCTGCACAGCTTGGAGGTGACCGCCTTCGGCCCGTATCCGGGTACCGAGGTGGTCGACTTCGACTTGCTCGGTGCGGACGGATTGTTCCTGCTGCACGGCGAAACCGGCGCGGGCAAGACGACTTTGCTCGACGCGATCGCCTTCGCGTTGTTCGGGAAAGTCCCGGGTGTTCGCAACGACGCCCGCCGGCTGCGTTGTGACTACGCGGACAACGACACCTTGACCGAGGTCAAGCTGGAGCTCACGGTCCAGGGCCACCGGCTCAGGCTGGTGCGCGGACCGGAGTACGAGCGCCCGAAAAGGCGCGGCGAAGGAACGACAAAACAGCAGGCCAGGGCCTCGCTGACGTGGGTGGGCGACCCGCCGGGCGGCTACAGCCGGGACGGCCTGATCCGTATCGACGAGGTCAGCCGGACGGTCGAGCGCCTGCTCGGGATGAGCGCCGAGCAGTTCTTCCAGGTCGTGCTGCTGCCGCAGGGCGAGTTCGCGCGTTTTCTGCGTGCCGACACGCAGGAGCGCGAGCAGCTGCTCGAAAAGCTGTTCAGCACCTACCGTTTCGCCGACGTCGAGCGATGGTTCCGCGACCGTCGCACGGAACGCTTCCGTGACCTGGAAGCCCGTCGCGCGGGCGTGATGCGGCTGGTGGCGCGGGTCGCGCAGGCGGCGGGTGAGGAACCGCCGGAGGACCACTCGGCGGACGGGGAATGGCTCGACCTGATGACCTCGCGGCTCGGTGAGGCCGAGGCACAGGCTCGGGACAAGGCGAAACTCGCCGGGGTCGCGGCGAGCACGGCCGAGCAGGAGATGACCAGGGCACGGGAGCTCGCCGACCGGGTCCGCAGGTTGCGCACCGCCATGGCCGAGCTGGCCGAGTGCGAGCGAATGCAGCCGCAGCAACAGGAGTGGATCGCCGAACGGGCCAAGGCCAGGCGCGCCGTGCCGGTCGTGGTGGCCAACCGTGGCGCCGCCCAGTTGCGCGTCGAACTCGACCACGCCGAGCGCGCCGAACAGGAAGCGATCGCGGCGGCCCGGAAAGCGGGATTCCACCGGGTCGACGCGGATGAGGCCTTCCTGCGCACGGAAGCGGCCCGGCTGACCGAGGAGGCGGGCGGGCTCGCGCAACTGCTGGAGGACGCCAAGCAGCAGAAGAAGGCGAAGCTGCGGCTGACCAAGCTGATCAACGACGGCTGGGCGGCCGAGGAGAAGGTCACCGGTCTGGAAGCCGACCTGGTGGCGTTGCCGGAGAAGCTCAAGGCCGCGTCCGAGGAACTGCTGCTGGCCAGCGAGGCGGCGGCCCGGCTGGACGGTCTGCGGGCCAAGAAGGCGGAGTTGACCGAGCGGGTCCGTCTGCGGCAGCGGCTCGGGGACGCGGAGGAGAAGGTCAAGAGCGCGGAAGCCGTGCTCAGCAAGGCGATCGACGCACACCAGCAGGCCCGCGACCACTCGCTGACGATCCGCGCCCGGCGCCTCGACGGAATGGCGGCCGAACTCGCCAGCAGGCTCGCCGCCGGAGACGCGTGCCCGGTGTGCGGATCGACCGAACATCCGGCGCCCGCGCAACTGGTTCCGGGAGCGGTCAGCGAAGCCGAGGAGGCCGCGGCCGTCGCGGTCGAACAGGAAGCCCAGATCGACCGGGCCAACGCGGAACGCGCGCACCACGCGGCGATCGCGGACCTGACCGCGTTGCAGGAACGGCTGGCCGAGAACGACGATCCCATCGATCTGTCCGAAGTGGACAAACTGCTTGCCGAGACGGCAGCGCTGGCCGCGCGCCGCGAGGAGCAACGTGAGCACGTGGAGGAGCTGGAGCGGCGGTCCGCGACGATCTCGGCCGAGCTGTCGGCCGCCAAGCAGGAGCTCGCCAGCCTGCGCACGGAACGCGAACAGCTCGGCAAAACCGTGGAAATGCGGCAGAAACGACTCGATCCGGCGCGGGGTGAGTACTCCGACGTTCGAGTTCGCCGTGAGCACGTGTTGCTGTCCGCCGCGGCCGTGACGGAGTTGCTGCGCGCGCGTGGGCAGCGTGAGCAACTGTCGCGCCGGTTGACGGCTCAGCAGACCGAGGTGCACGAGGCCGCCATCTCCGCGGGCTTCGCCGAGGTCGCGGACGCTCTGGAAGCGGCACGGGACGAGCTTCGGCTGGCCGACCTCGACCGGATGATCAGCTCGCTGGACAACCGTGCCGCCGGGGCCAAGGCCGTGCTCGCGGAGCCCGATCTGGCCGGCGTCGACCCCTCGGCCGACGTGGACCTGGACAGCATGGCTGCTTCGCTGGCGCAGGCCCGGGAAGTCGCGGATGCCGCGGTGGCGGTGCTGCGTGAGGCAGAGCGGCGTTCGGCCGACGTCAAGGCGTTGGCGGCACGGTTGCGGGCCGAATGGGCGGCTCTGGAGCCTGTGGAAGCGGAATATACCGAGTTTGCGGCGTTGACCGAGGTGGTGAACGGGCGTGGGCAGAACTCGCGCCGGATGTCCTTGCGGTCCTACGTTCTGGCTGCCCGGTTGGAGGAGGTCGCGGTCGCCGCTTCGGCGCGGCTGAACCGGATGAGCCAGGGGCGCTATTCGTTCGTGCACTCCGACGCCCGCGGCTCACACGGGACACGAGGCGGCCTCGGCCTGGATGTCCTGGACGACTATTCGGGCAAGATCAGGCCCGCCAAGACACTCTCGGGCGGCGAGTCGTTCCTGGCTTCGCTGGCTCTGGCATTGGGACTCGCCGACGTCGTGGCCGCCGAGACCGGTGGCGCCCTGCTCGACACCCTGTTCGTGGACGAGGGTTTCGGCACTCTGGACGCCGACACGCTCGACGAGGTCATGGACACTTTGGACGAACTACGGGCAGGCGGGCGTGTTGTCGGGCTGGTGTCGCATGTGGAGGAATTGCGGCAGCGGATTCCGGTGCGGTTGCGGGTTCGCAAGGCCCGCACCGGATCCAGCCTCGAAGTGATCGCGTAGGACGACGGTGCATACCTCGCTGAAGATGGGGTGACCCACACGAGATCGGGAGTGCTTTCCGGTCCGCAACGCACGTACATGAGCGCGTTCTCGGCTTCGGCAAGGAAGTACTGATTCCGGCCCTCGGCAGTGATCATGTACGCACTGCCGTCGAACTCCATACCCCAGCCGATGACTTCGGCGTCGCTACCCGGCTTCGTGACAACAGCGGCGAACAAACGCGGAGCCTGCGCCGCGACAATCGCGGCCGTGCGCTCGCTGACATCAGACATTGTCGACCTCCTCGTGTTCTCGTGAACGGACATGCAGGTGGCGGTGTGCGGTCAACCAGACATGGACATGGCACGGGAATCTTCTGCTCCGATGGTGCGCGGACCGCCCGCGCACCTCGGCTCGCAATCGAAAGCCGATTGACGCGCTTCATGTCTGATTTCCACCCGGCTCCACCGAGCGGACCCGGGCATGGGAGTCGGCGGAGCGGGCCCGGCGACCGCTTCGCCGGTGTATGTAAATCACACCGTGAAACGTACATGCCGACATAACACGGTTGGGCGATCGCTCGCAGAGGGCCTCGCGTTCGGTGGGCAAACTGTCACCTACCTATGACCCAAGGAGTCCTGCTTGTCCGATGACGAACTCGGCCCTGCGATTCGGCGCCGCCAGCTCGGCAGACAGCTGAGGGAACTTCGGCTGGCAGCTGACTGCGACACGCTGAAGAAAGCCAGCGAACGCTCGGGGTTGAGCACGGCGACCATCAGCCGCGTGGAACGTGCCGAACAGGCGATCACGGCAAAACGGTGCGTTTGCTGTGCTACGCGTATGGCGTTGGTCAACCACTTCTCGATCACTTGGTACGACTGGCCGAAGAGTCCGAAGACCGTGGTTGGCTTGTCGAGTACAGCGCCCAGGTTGCCAACTGGTTCACGAGGTATCTCGGTGAGGAGACCGACGCCAACGAGATTTGGACGTATCAAACCCTATGCGTCCCGGGCCTGTTGCAGACGGAAGCGTATACGCGGGCGATGATAGTGGGCGCTCGTCCGAAGGTCGACCCGGTTGGGTTGCGGCGCGAGCTGGAAATCCGGAGGCGCCGGCAAGAGCGTCTTGTCGGGGACAACCCGCCGAAGATGATCGCGATGATCGATGAGGCCGCTGTGCGACGTGTCGTCGGTGGCCCCGACGTGATGCGCAGGCAATTGCTGCACTTGGTCGAACTCGCCGGGCGCGAGAACGTCACCGTTCGAGTCGTACCGTTCGCCGCGGGCGCGCATCCAGCGATGATCACCGCGTTCAATCTGTTGCATTTTCCGGGAGAACTGGGTGATGCCACCATCTACGTCGAGCTGTACGGCGGTGCCGTTTACCCGGATGGGCCCGATGAGATGGACCGCTACACGTGGATGTGGCGGCGGCTCTTGAGCTTGGCCCTGTCTCCCGGCCACTCGGCGGAGTTGCTCATTAGGCTGGCAGCGGAGTTGGACTCGGGCAAATGATGACTGAGAGGCGGTGCCGAGATGGGCCGACCGGCGACGGGGACATGGAAGAAGTCATCGCGCAGCGGTGGACAAGAGGGCGGTGGTGACTGTGTTGAGGTCTGCGGCGATCTGTGGGCTGTTCCGGACACCAAGAACCCAAGCGAGCCCATCTGCGTCGACGTAAGGGCGTTCGTGAACGCTGTCCACAGTGGGGCTCTGACACGTCCATGACGAGTTGACGACATGTGCCCCCAATTGCATGGTTTTGGGGGCACAGTCCGTCACCAGGGCAACGCCACGGAACTTTTAACTCTCTGGTTCCCGGATGGGTGTGGCATCTTCGTGGGTGAGCAGCCACTGCTTGACCGTCAGGCCCCAGCGGAAGCCGCCGATGCTGCCGTCGGTCCGCAGAACTCGGTGACACGGCACGAAAAGCGCGACAGGGTTACGGGCACAGGCGCTCGCCGCGGCCCGGACTGCGGCCGGACGGCCGGCCAGGTCGGCGAACTGCGCGTACGTGACGGGAGAACCGGCGGGCACGGTTCGGAGCACCTTCCAGGCGTGCTGGATGAACTCGCCGGATCGCTGGTTGACCGGGACGTCCTCGATCGCCTGCACGTCACCCTCGTGGTATGCCCGCACGGCCCGCGTGACGCGGCCGAGGTCGGGGCGCTGGGAGACCTCGGCCGGCCGGAGGGACGGGTGGATCAGGCCGACGAGGTCGTTGACGTCGGCCGTCCAGCCGGACGCGATCACCTCGTCGTCCCGGACGACCGCGGTGAACGGCCCGATCGGCGTGTCTACTGTGGAGTATGAAGTCATGATTCCCTCGAGTCTGCTCGCCAGAGGTGCATGCCCGCGTAGGAGCGCCACGGCGCCCACGCCGCGGACCGGGTGGCGAGGTCGGTGATTCCCAGGCTCGCGGCTCCCTTGCGCAGCGCCACATCACCGGGGAGCAGGATGTCAGGCGACCCGAGCACGCGCATCTTCACGTACCCGGACGTCCACGGACCGATGCCGCTGAACTTCTCCAGCGACGCCGTGAGCTCGTCCGGGTCGGCGCCCACGTGCACGTCGAGGTCGCCGGACGCGATCGCCGCGCTGACCGCGACGATCGTGTCGATCCGCTTGCGGGGACCGGTCAGCACTTCGGCGCCGTGGTCCGCGATCGCCTCAGGCGTGGGGAACAAGGTGGTCAGGGTGCCGTCCGGCACTTCGAGACGCTCACCGAGGGCTTCGGTGAGACGGCTGAGTGCCGTGCGGGCGGCCGCGACCGTGATCTGCTGGCCGATCAGGGCGCGCAGCACGATCTCCGGGCCGTTCACGCTGCCGGGAACGCGGATACCAGGCGTTTTCAGCACTGATGGCGCCAGTGCCGGGTCGGTGGACAACAGCTCGTCCACCGCGCACGGGTCGGCGTCCAAATCGAACAGCCGGCGTAGCCGGGACACCGCGCTGCCGAGATCTCGCATGTCCGACAAGCGAAGCGTGCAGTCGATGTGGTCCTCGGCAGGGAAGAGCCGGGCTGTGCCGGTACCGTGCGGCAAGCGGAGGGTGCGGGCGTACGAGCCGTCGACCTCCTCCACTCCCTTGACGGCGCGTGCTTTCAGGAAGTCGAGAATGCCCGTGCCGTCGAAGGGTTTGCGGAACGCCAGACGCAGGTTGACCTTGCCCGCTGTCGACAGTGGACGGTGTCGCTTCGCCCCGATGCGCAGCTGTGTCGGCGTTGCCGCGAACACGGCGCGGATCGTGTCGTTGAACTGCCGGATGCTGGCGAACCCGGCCGCGAACGCCACATCGGCGAACGGCAGCGTTGTGGTCTCGATCAACAGCCGTGCTGAATGGGCCCGATGCGCCCTGGCCAACGCCAACGGACTCGCGCCCAGTTCGGCGGTGAGCATCCGGGTGACGTGGCGCTCCGAGTAGCCCAGCCGCGTGGCCAGACCGGGGACGCCCTCCCGTTCCACGATGCCGTCCGAGATCAACCGCATCGCGCGTCCGGCCAGGTCAGCACGCAAATTCCACTCCGGTGAGCCGGGGACCGCGTCGGGCAGGCAACGGCGGCACGCGCGGTATCCGGCTGCCTGAGCCGCTGCCGCGGTCGCGTAGAACTCGACGTTGCGGCGCTTGGGCGTGGTCGCCGGGCACGACGGCCTGCAGTAGATCCCGGTGGTGCGGACCGCCAGGATGAACTGGCCGTCGAACCGTGGATCCCGGGAGGCGACGGCGCGGTATCCGCGCTCCGTGTCGACGAACATGTAATGACCGTACGTCCGCCGACGGTCCGGAACTAGCGGGAATCAGACATGGCCGTGGGCGGGTACGCCGGGGCGACTTCCGCGTAGCGCTCGGTCCATCGTGGCAGCTCCTCGCCGGCGAGCTGTGCTTCGAGACGGTCGAAAAACGCGTGCGTGCCAGGCAGGAAGCCCTGCGCGTTGCGCATGCTCAGTCCGCGATGCGTGAAGGTCAGGACCGTTTCGCCGCCGTCCGGGGCCAGTTCGTAGCGGACCACACCCGCTTCGACGATTCCTTGGTGCCATTCGTGTTCGAGCAGCCGAGGCGGCTCCCAGGCGAGGATACGACCCGTCATCCGCTTCATCTCGGGTGGCGCGGGCGTGCCCGAAGGCATCATCTCGATGGTGCCGTTCTCGATCGTGGTCTCGCCGAACCAGGCGGCGCGTTGCGCGGGGTCGGTGATGGCGGCCCACACTCGCTCGATCGGGTACGGCAGGCGCCGTACGAACGTCATGACGGCATGCTCGCCGTCGCTGGTCAGTGTTCCGAGCCGGTCGGTCACGTGTCCTCCTGGTTGGTCAGATGCTGGTGCAGTGCGTCGAGATGATCGGCCCAGTAGCGCCGGTACCTGCTGACCCAGCGGTCGATCTCCACCAGGCCGTCCGCGCGCAGGGCGTAGATGCGGCGCTGGGCGTCCGGGCGGACTTCGACCAGGCCGACCTCGCGCAGGATCCGCAGGTGCCGGGACACCGCGGGCTGGGTCAGGTGCGGCAGCGTGGCGACCAGTTCGCCCGCCGAGCGCTCGCCGCTCGCCAGCAGATCAAGCAGTGTTCGCCGGTTGGGCTCGGCGATCGCCTCGAACACGTCCACGCAGGGAAGATAACAAGTAGCGTATATAGAATCAATCAGATATACGGGGTCGTTAGACTGGTTCGTCGTGAGCCTCACCCTTGGGATCGTCGGCCTGCCGAACGTGGGCAAGTCGACCCTGTTCAACGCGCTGACCAACAACGATGTGCTGGCGGCCAACTACCCGTTCGCGACGATCGAGCCGAACGTCGGCGTCGTCCCGCTGCCCGACCCTCGGCTGGACAAGCTGGCGGAGATCTTCTCGTCCGAGCGGACCGTGCCGGCGACCGTGTCGTTCGTCGACATCGCGGGGATCGTCAAGGGCGCGTCCGAAGGCGCGGGGCTGGGCAACAAGTTCCTGGCCAACATCCGTGAGGCCAACGCGATCTGCCAGGTCATCCGGGTGTTCGACGACCCCGACGTGATCCACGTCGACGGCACCGTCGACCCGTCGAGCGACATCGAGACGATCAACACCGAACTGATCCTCGCGGACCTGCAGACGCTGGAAAAAGCGTTGCCGCGGCTGGAAAAAGAGGCCCGCACCCGCAAGGAGGCCAGGCCCGCGCTGGAAGCGGCGCAGAACGCGCAGGAAATCCTCAACTCGGGTCGTACGCTGTTCTCCGCGAGCGTCGACGGGACGCTGCTGCGCGAGCTGAGCCTGTTGACACTGAAGCCTTTCCTGTACGTCTTCAACGCCGACGAGACCGTGCTGACCGACCCGGCCCGGCGCGCGGAGCTGGAGAAGCTCGTCGCGCCCGCGGACGCGGTGTTCCTTGACGCCAAGGTCGAAGCGGAGCTGCTGGAGCTGGACGAGGAGTCCCGCCGGGAACTGCTCGAGTCGATCGGCCAGGAGGAGCCCGGCCTGTACTCGTTGGCCCGCGCCGGTTTCCACACCCTCGGCCTGCAGACGTACCTGACCGCGGGCCCGAAGGAAGCACGCGCCTGGACGATCCGGCAGGGCGACACCGCCCCGCAGGCGGCGGGCGTGATCCACTCCGACTTCGAACGCGGCTTCATCAAGGCCGAGATCGTCTCCTACGACGACCTCCTGGCGGCGGGCTCGATGGCCGCCGCGAAGGCCGCGGGCAAGGTCCGGATGGAAGGCAAGGACTACGTCATGGCCGACGGCGACGTGGTCGAGTTCCGATTCAACGTGTAGCCACTTGGCCCGCTGGTCAGCGCCTGAACGGGTGCTGACAGCGGCTGTCCTTGCCTTCTAGATTGTTGATCTGTCACGTTTCTGATCGCGGCCGGGGGAATCGCTTCGCTCCGCGACAGTGCGTTCGGGCACAGGGGGAGGGGCAGCATGAGAGGGCGGTTGGCGGCGTGTGCCGCCACTGTGGCGTTACTTGTTCCGCTGGCGGGGACAGCCAGCGCGGACGTGCCGTTGGCGTACGGGACGATCACCGCCAGGTTCACGGGTCAGCCAGTGCCTGGTGCGTGTGTCGTGTTGTACGACGAAAACGAGACCGAAGCAGCCCGGGCATGCGCCAACGAGGTGGGTGAGTACCAGGTCAGTGGTGCGGCTTCCGGGTATTACAAGATCAAAGTCTCCGCGCCGGGCTATGTCGACACTTGGAACGCGGGCCTCGATGGTGACGCGCGTGATTCGGCCGGTGCGAAGGCCATGTATCTGTACGGGGGTTCTCTCGACCTCGGACTTCGCCCGCCGGGTGAAGGCGCGTTGAGTGGCCGGGTGACGGCTGCCCACCCGGTTCGCGGCCAAGTGACGGTGAGCGCTTACGACATCGACTATCCGCAGCAGCGCATCGCTCCAGTCACCGTCGCCGCCGACGGTACGTACCGAATCGCAGGACTGTGGTCCGCGCACTACCAGCTGAAGATCAAGACCTGGTACGACGGAGAGCAGTGGTATCACCAGAAAGAGGCGCAGCGGGAGGCGGACGTGGTCACCGTGCCCGCCGGGCCGGACACCGTCGTCAACGAGCAGATCATTCCGCCTGGCACCGTCGAGCTGACTGTCGCCGATGAGGTGACCGGCGCTCCGGTCAAGGAGTTCTGCGTCTTCACGCCGGGAATCGGCGCTGAACGGCCGTGCACGACGAACGGGCTGATCAACTACCAACTGGTGCGCGGCACGTACACCCTCGCCATCGCCACGCAGAAAACCCACTTCTCGTTCGACCAGCCTGGGGTCACCGTCAGGCCCCGCGAGGTCACAAAGGTCGTGGCGAAAGCGAAGCCGGCCATCGCGATCCAGACGAAGGTGACGGACGCCAAGTCCGGTTCCCCCGTGGCGGGCACTTGTGTGGAACCAGTCGATGTCACAAGCCATGGCATTCCGGGCGTGCGGAACACGGACTGGTGCAGCGACGAGTCCGGTGTGGTCACCATCGGCCCGCTTGACCCTGCTGTGTACCGGCTGTTCGTCCGGCCGGGCGGCACCATGTACGGCATGCAATGGGTGGGCAGGCTGAGCGGCGGCACAGGCGATCAGGAACACGCTCGCAAGGTCGACGGCAAGCCAGGCGTCTACACCAGGGTGCCACCCATTCGCTTGGACCTCGCGGGCACGATCTCGGGCACTGTCAAGGACAAGCAAACCGGCAACCCGGTTTCCGGCGTCAAAGTGTTCCCGTACGCCGCGACGAGTGCCTACGACTCCGGCGGGGCTCAGACCGACGGGCAAGGCGCCTACACGGTGACTGGGCTTGGCCCCTACTGGTGGCCGCTCGAGTTCACGTCCCTGTCCGGGACACACGCGTGGCAGTGGTCGGGCGGCGCGGCCGACCGGTTCGGCGCGGTCAAGGTGAAGGTCAACTCAGGCGGTGACACCAAGGCTGATGAGACGCTGTCAGCTGGCGGCGGTTTCAGCGGGACGACCAGCGTCGAAGGGACGGAATACGGCTGGGTCGAGGTGACCCCGGTGAACGCGCGGACAGGGGACGTCGCTGGTGAGGGCGATACGGACCACAGTTTCGGCTACACCATCAATGGCCTGGCGGCGCAGGAGGTCAAGGTCCACTTCAGGGAAGTGTCCTCCACCAAGTATCGGCAAGTGTGGTACAAGGACGCGGCGTCCTTCGGGTCCGCCGCGCCAGTGCGGATCACCGCCGGTGAGCTGACCAGCGGCATTGATCAACACCTGAAGTGACCACCAACGAGGTTGCTCCATATCGGAACTCCGTCGAGCTCCGCTTCAGCGTGTGACCGTACGTTGCGGTGACGATTCATCGCTGATTGTTACTTTCATTGGACGCAGCATATACTGCGTCCAATGAAAGCTTCGCCGAGTCTGCTGCCACTGCTCCGTTCGCGCATGCAAGGTGAGCTGCTCGCGCTCGTTCTGCTGCATCCAGACCGCGAGTACAGCATCACTGAGCTCGCCGAGGCTTGTGGTGTCACGCCCACCGCTGTGCTGCGTGAGGTTGAGCGACTGACCCGCGGCGGCATTCTGGAAGATCGGCGAGTGGGCCGGAGCCGTCTCGTCAAAGCCCGCACGGACACCCCTCTCTACCGGCCGTTGAGCGATCTCATCGCGGTCACCTTCGGACCGATGCCGCTGCTCACCGAGGCCTTGTCCGGGCTGGCGGGCGTGAGCGAGGCCTACATCTACGGGTCTTGGGCCGCGCGTTACAGCGGCGAACCGGGACCGCCGCCTGGGGATGTCGATGTCCTCGTTGTCGGTTCGCCTGATCCGGACGCGCTTTTCGACTTGGCCGAGCGCGTGTCGCGGCGGTTGGGACGCGAGGTCAACGTCCATCGGATCTCACCGGAGTCGTGGGCTGCGAGCACGACAGATCCCTTCATCACCAGCGTTCGTGAGCGTCCGCTGACCCAGTTGAATCTCAACCAGGAGACTCGATGACCCGGTGGAACCAAGGGCGCGAAACGGTTGACGCGCTCATCGCGCGCGGCGCCATCGAACACGTCCCGGCCTCGCAGGAGACTGCCGAAGCGGAGCTTGCCAGAGCCCGCACACACATCGCTTCGGCGCGGCAGTTGCTGGACTCGGACCCGGAAGGTGCCTACACGCTGGCGTACGACGGCGCACGTCGTGCTTTGGCGGCCGTATTGCAGAACCAAGGCCTGCGTGCGACAAGCCGTGGCGGCCACATTGCCATCTAGGAGGCCGTCTTCGCCCAGCTTGATCCGCCGCTGGGACCGGTTTTGCGCGTGGGTAAGCCGAGTCACGACACGGCCGTGCCATGACCGCTGCGGGGTGATCATGAAGACGAGAGCTCCATCGATCAGTTCCGTGTGCCGCGGTGCCTCGGGCAGGTGGTCCAGGTCGTCCGCGAACCAGCCCTCGGCGCGGGGAGGGCGCATCCAGTCCGGTAGGGCGGTCACACGTCAACGGTAGCGACTTGCCACGCAAGCAAGCCGCTTGCACCCGCGGTTGTCATCCGGCGGGTTCCCGGAACGCTCGACGAACTCGTTCGCGCGGATGAACTTCGGAACTGGCCGAGCGGTGACCGCACCAGGAACGGGAAGACGATCGCCGATCAGCACTCGCAAAGTGCTGAGCACACCGGTGGTCACTGTGGGTGACGCCAGGTCGTCGCTGTCGAAGTCAGCTGACCGTAGGTTTCGACCATCGTGGGAACGGAAACTCCTCAGGTGTCCCCCTTTGGAGGTGTCATGATCATTCTTGGTGCGATCCTGCTGGTAATCGGTTTGTTAGCCAACATCGGGATCCTGACGACGATTGGCGGGATCCTGCTCGTGGTCGGCCTGATCCTCACGCTGCTCGGGGCCGTCGGCCGGCCGATCGCGGGCCGCCGGACCTTCTACTAGCCCACATGCCGAAGGTGCCCGCGCTGAACCGGCGGGCACCTTCCCGCGTGCCGTGACGGCCCGCGGTACCAGAAGACGCGGTACCGAAAGACATTCTGTGGACGGGACGGGCAAAACCGTGCCCTGCCGGGATTATCGGCAGGGCCGGTGTTTGCTCTCTTCGGCGCGGCGCCGCTGAGCGATCTGCTCAGGCTCGCAGGAGCTGGTAGGCGGCGGCGCCGATCAGCTCAAGGGAAACCTGAAGGCGCTCAAGGCTGATGTTGTCCTCGATGGTGTCTTCCGGTGT
Source organism: Kibdelosporangium persicum (assembly GCF_013280595.1). Classification (GTDB taxonomy): domain Bacteria; phylum Actinomycetota; class Actinomycetes; order Mycobacteriales; family Pseudonocardiaceae; genus Kibdelosporangium; species Kibdelosporangium persicum. The sequence continues at coordinate 71,468 of NZ_JAAATY010000016.1, read as the reverse complement.
GTGGTAGGTCGGTTCGAGCAGTGCCGGGCCACCCTCGCCGCGCCAGCTGAAGTTGGCGGCGGGAACGCCCTTCTCGTGGAACGGCACGTGGTCGCTGGAACCACGGGCGACCGGGCCGCGTGTCCGCGGCTCGTAGCCGAGGCGTTTCGCCGCCGCCGCAACGGCTTGCGTCGTCGCGTTGTCCGCGCCGTCGAGGGAAAGCAGCCAGTAGATGTGGGCCGGATCCCACGCGGTGGCCACCATGTCGTTCTGGAACGTGCCGGCGATCCGCTTGATGTCCGGTTCGGACAGTTGGTTCACGTAGTACCGCGAGCCGATCAGGCCGTACTCCTCGGAACCCCACAACGCGAAGCGAACTGCCTTGTTGGTCGGCAGATGCCGCAGCACCCTGGCCAGTTCGAGGCACAACACGGTACCGCTGCCGTCGTCGTTGGCCCCGGGCGAACCCGGCACGCTGTCGTAGTGCGCGGTCACCATGACGACCTTGTTGTCCGGGTTGTGGAACGTCGCCGGACGTTCGGCGATCACGTTGTAGGACGTCAGATTCTTGTGCTGGACCGCGGAAACGCCGAGCCGCACGGTGCCCTTGGCGAGCCGCTCACGGAGCCGCTCGGCCTGGACCTGTGCGAGGCCGAGCACCGGAATGGTGACCGGCGTCGGCAGAGTCGGGGAGAACGCCGACAGCCTGCGCAGTGGATCTGCCCCGATTCGGCCCAGCAGCACGGCGATCGCGCCTCGCTTAGCCGCGGTCAGGTACGCGTCCGCGACGTTCGTCACCGCCGCGATGAACACGATCTTGCCGCTGACATCCGCCGGGATCGACGACCCGTCACCGACGTCGACGACGACACCCTCCCGTGTGACGTCCTGCAGGCCCTGCGGCGACGAACCCGTCTGCCAGGTGTCCCTGCCGACCCGGACCGAACCGAGGAACTTGTCGGCGATCGCGAACGGCTGCAACGTGACCTGGTACCGCAGGTCCCGCAGTACCTTCGCGATGTAGTCCTTGGCCCGCAGTTCGCCTTCGGTACCGGCGATCCGAGGCCCGATCCGGTCACTCAGCACCCGCAGGTGCTCCAACGCGCGCCGCGCCCGAACCCGCGCGACCACAGGGAGATCGCCGAAATCCAGAGACGGCCCGTGCTGGGCGCCCGTACGGTGCCGCGTCGCCTGCGCGGCCGCCACCGGATTGAGTCCGATCGTCGCAGCCCCTGCCAGTGCCACCGCGCCGGTGACGACGCGACGTCTGCTCAGATCAGCCATGAAACATCCCTCGCTTCCGTGAATCCCCCATTCCGGTAGCTAAACGGCATGTTCACAGTGTGAACAACCTCCGATCGGCCCTTTTTGAGACGGGTGGGCCGGAGGTAGACACGTCGCTCGCCGTGCCCGGGCGGTGACGGATCGTCCGCCGTGTCACCCGGTCTGACAGTTCTCGATGACGGCGTCGATCTCGGTGGCCAGTGAGGTGTCCTTGGCAGTCAGTCCGCCCGCCGAATGCGTGCTCAGGACGAATCGCAGCGTGCGCCACCTGATGTCGATGTCCGGGTGGTGGTCGTCGTTCTCGGCGATCTCGGCGACCCGGTTCACCACCTGGATCGCCTGCGAGAAGCTCGCCAGCTGCACGGTCCGTTCGATCGCCGAGCCGGACCGGCGCCAGGCGGTCAGGTGGTTCAGCGCCGAGGTCAGCTCGTCTTCGGTCAGCAGTTCGGCCATCTGTCCATGGTGCATCTATGCTCACGGTTCTGCCACGGGAGTCCGGTGCCGACCGGGCTGAGAGGAGGGCGGCCAGCCCTCGACCGTATGAACCTGATCCGGGTCATGCCGGCGCAGGGACGGGAGGATGAAACGTGCTGAAAGCAGTAGTCGTAGCGGCGACTGTGCTGGTCACGGCCAGTTGCTCGCTGGCCACCGAACAGCCGCGGCCGGGCAACGCGCAGACCGTCACGTTGGTCACACACGACTCGTTCGCGGTCCGCAAGGAGCTGCTGGACGAGTTCCAGAAGAACAGCGGGATCACGGTCGAGGTACGCAAATCGGGTGACGCGGGCGCGTTGACCAACCAGCTCGTGCTGACCAAGGCCAATCCGATCGGGGACATCGCCTTCGGAGTCGACTCGACGTTCGCCTCACGCGCGCTGAACGAGAACGTGTTCCAGCCGTATCAGAGTCCGGACGCCAACAAGCGCTACCAGTTGGACGACACGAACCGGCTGACCGCGGTCGACATCGGTGACGTGTGCGTGAACGTGCACACCACGGGCCTCAAGGGAGTGCCGGAGCCCACGACGTTCGAGGACCTGGCCGACCCGAAGTACAAGGACATGCTCGTCGTGGAGAGCCCGGCCACGTCCTCACCCGGGCTGGCGTTCCTGCTCGGCACGATCCTGCACTTCGGCGCGGACGGCTGGCAGGACTACTGGACCAGGCTGAAGGCCAACGGCGTCAAGGTCGTCAGCGGCTGGGAAGAGGCCTACAACCAGGAGTTCTCCGGTACGGGCAAGGGCACGAGGCCGCTCGTGGTGTCCTACGCCTCCAGCCCGGCCGCGACGCCGGACACGAAGGCGTTGCTGGAGACGTGCTACCGCCAGATCGAGTACGCCGGCGTGCTGCAGGGGGCGAAGAACCCCGAAGGCGCCAGGAAGGTCCTGGATTTCCTGATCTCCCAGCAGTTCCAGGCCGAGGTGCCGGACCAGATGTACGTCTACCCGGTGCGTGAGGGCGTCGCGTTGCCGGAGGCGTGGCAGAAGGCCGCGCCGATGCCCACGGACACGGAGGCGACGCTGCCCGCGCAGGAGGTCGACCGCAACCGGGAGAACTGGGTCAACCAGTGGCGCTCGCTCGTCCAAGGGTAGGGATCATCCTGGTGGCCTTGGTGCCACTGGGGTTTCTCACCTTGTTCTTCGCCTGGCCGGTGGTCGCGATCGTCGGCCTCGGCGCGCGTGCCGCCATGCTCGACACGCTGGCCAGTTCCGACACGTGGCAGCTGGTCGGGTTCACGCTCGGCCAGGCCGCGGCGTCCACTGTGGTCGCGATCGCCGCCGGGATGCCGCTGGCGTTCCTGCTGGCCAGGTGCAAGCTGCCGGGCCGCGGGCTGGTCCAGGCGATCGTGCTGGTCCCGTTCGTGCTGCCGGCGGTCGTGGTCGGACTGGCGTTCCGGGGCCTGATGCCGGACGGCGGCGTCTGGTCGATCATCCTGGCCAACGCGTTCTTCAACGTCGCCGTCGTGGCACGGACGGTCGGCGGCCTCTGGGCGAACACCGACAGGCGTGCCGAGGATGCCGCGCGAGCTCTCGGAGCGAGCAGGCTCAGGGCGTTCACGGCGGTCACGCTGCCCGCCCTCACACCGGCGATCGGCTCCGCGGCCGCGGTGGTTTTCCTGTTCTGCTCCACCAGTTTCGGCGTGGTGCTGATCCTGGGCGGCGCTGAGTACCGGACGCTGGAAACAGAGATCTACCTGCGTACGGTCCAGCTGTTCGACCTGCCGGGCGCGGCGGCGTTGTCCATCCTGCAGCTCGCGGCCGTGGTCGCGGCACTGGTGATCGGAGCCGTGGCAAGAAAACGGCGGCAGGCGGCGCTGAAGCTGCGTGGCAGGCAAGAGACCGCGCGCAGGCCGGTCGGCGGGGAATGGGTTGTCGTCGGGATCGCGTACGGCGTGCTCGTGCTTCTCCTCACGCCGATCGTCAGTCTCGTCAGTCAGTCCAGTGTGGAGGGATTCAGGGCGCTTTCCGGCACCGGGCACGACAACAGCCTCGAAGTCACCGGGTTGCGGGCCGCGATGAACTCGTTGAGCACGGCGACCGACGCGACCGTTCTCGCGTTGATCCTGGGGGTGCTCTCCTCGATCGCGTTGATGCGGCTGGGCAGGAGCGCCGAACTCGTGGACGTGGCGATGATGCTGCCGCTCGGCGTCTCCGCGGTCACGGTCGGCTTCGGCTACCTGATCACCCTGGACGCCCTGCCCGGCGATCTCAGGACGTCGCCCCTGCTCGTCCCGCTCGCCCAGGCGATCGTGGTGACGCCCCTGATCATCCGGATCCTGCTGCCAGTGCTGCGATCCATCGACGACCGGCTCAGGCAGGCCGCGGGCACGCTCGGCGCCAGTCCGCTGCGGGTCTGGCTCGAAGTGGATCTCCCGTTGGCCGGTCGTTCGCTTGTCACCGCGGCGGCGTTCGGGTACGTCGTCGCGCTGGGCGAGTTCGGCGCGACCAGCTTCCTGGCCAGGCCGGACGCGCCGACGCTGCCGATCGCGATCGGCCGGTTGATCTCCCGGCCCGGCGAGCTGAACACCCAGATGGCGTACGCCGCCTGCACCTTGCTGATGGTCGTCACGATCGCGGTCGCCGTCCTGATCGAACGTTTCCGGACCACGGTGGAGGAGTTCTGATGCGGATCGGGAACCTTGCGATCAGGAAGCTGACCGTCCGGTTCGGATCGCTGACCGCCGTCGACGACGTCGACCTGGACATCGGCAACGGCGAAGTCGTCGCCTTGCTCGGTCCGTCCGGCTGCGGCAAGTCGACGCTGCTGCGCGCGGTCGCGGGCCTGGAACCCCAGGCCGAAGGCACGGTCCGGCGCGGTGACGAGGACCTGGCCAGGATGCCGGTGCACAAGCGCGGCGTCGGTCTGGTGTTCCAGGACGGGCAGCTGTTCCCGCACCGCGACGTCGCCGGGAACATCCGCTTCGGCCTGCGCATGCACAAGATCAACGACCCCGGACGGGTCGACGAGCTGCTCGACCTGGTCGGGCTGAGCGGGTACCAGCGCCGGAAGGTCACCGAGCTGTCCGGCGGTGAGCAGCAGCGAGTCGCCCTTGCCCGAGCGCTTGCTCCGAGACCGGGCCTGCTGCTGCTCGACGAACCCCTCTCGGCCCTCGACCGGGCGCTGCGCGAACAACTGGCCCTCGACCTGGCCAGGATGCTGCGGAAAGCGGGCACGTCGGCGCTGGTCGTCACGCACGACCACGACGAGGCGTTCACGCTGGCCGACCGTGTCGCGTTGATGCGCGAAGGCAGGATCGTCCAGACGGGCACGGCCGAAGAGGTCTGGCGGCACCCGATCGACGAGCCCACCGCGACCTTCCTGGGCTGCGGCCTGATCCTCGACGCGCGGATCATCGGCGGCACGGCCAGGTTCGACCTCGGTGACGTGCACCTTCCCTGGGCGCCGGAAGGCACGCACAAGATCGGCCTACGCCCCCACGCCCTCGTGGCCGACCCCGATGGGCCGCTGCAAGGGGAGGTGAGCGGGCGCGTACACCGCCGCGATCACGTCCGGCTCCTGGTGAAACTGGAGCACCGGGAAGTGGACGCGGTCGCGACCATCGCGGACGCCCCCGAACCCGGCCACCCCGTCAGGCTCCGCCTCGACCCGGACGGATTCGCCCTGGTAGGACCTCGTGAGCGTTTATCCGTGTTCTAACCCTGATAAACACTCACGAGGGGATCAGCTGTCTTTGGTGACCATGCGGGCCAGGGCCAGGGAGTAGCCGATCACGATGTAGCAGAGCGCCCGCAGGAAGCCGGTCGTCAGGTTCTCCCACGGCATCGGGTCGCGCAGGACGTCCACTATGGAGTCCCAGCTCTCGGTGATCAGGAACGGGTGCAGCCAGTCGAGCACCGGGATCGAGCTGAGCAGGCCGAACACGAACAGCCCGCCGATCACCGACGCCATCACCAGCAGCGGGTGCTCGGTGGCCGCGGACACCGCGAGCGCGATCGCCCCGATCGCCCACATCTGCACGATCACCCACCCGGTCGCCACGACGACCCGCCAGAGCCCGTCGGCCAGCGGCAACGTCGTACCGGAGAACGTCACCAGGCTGTCCGGCCCCGCGATGATCAGCCCGGTGACGAACGCGATCAGCGCGGTCATCACCGCCGCGCCCGCGGACACCACAGCGACACCGAACGCCTTGACGGCCAGCAGCCGGATCCGGCTCACCGGAGCCAGCAGCAGGCCGCGCAGAGTGCCGTGCGACGCCTCGCCCGCCAGCGCGTCGGACGCCGTCATGGTCGTGCCCAACGGCAGGAAGAAGACCATGGTCGTGGACAGCACGATCACCGGCAGCATCATCGCGTTGCCCGCCACGGCCGCGACGACCGACTGGTCGCCGTTCGCCCGGACCGGCGCGTCGACCACCTGGGTGCCGATACCGAACAAGATCGGGTACAGCGCCAGCAGTCCGAGCAGGATCAACGTCCTGGGCCGCCGGTAGATCCAGCGCAGCTCGGAGCGCAGCAACCGGAGAATGGGCGCCCGCACGGGCGCGAGCGTGGTCATGGCGTCTCCGTGAGCTGCGCGAAGAGGTCTTCCAGGCCGGTGCGCTGGCGGTGCACCTCGTACACCGGGATGTCGGCACGCACCAAGGTCGCCACGACCTCCGGCGCCGAGGTCGCGGCGAGGTCCACCAGAATCCCGTCCGGTACGGCCCTGGCCGGAATCCGGTTGTCCCGCAGGGCGTCGACAGCGGCGGTGACCTCAGGCGTGGACACCAGCAGGCCCGCGTTGGACGCCTCCAGCAGGTCCTTCAGCTCGCCCTGAGCGACCACAGTTCCCTGGTGCAGCACGGCGACGTGCGTGCACGTCGCCTCCACTTCGGACAGCAGGTGCGACGACACCAGCACGGTCGTCCCGCTCTTGTGCAGGTCCGCGATCACCGCACGGACCTCGCGGGTCCCGGCGGGATCGAGGCCGTTCGTGGGTTCGTCCAGCACGACGAACCGCCGTGGCACGAGCAAGGCCGCCGCCAGGCCCATGCGTTGTTTCATGCCGAGCGAGTAGCCGCGGTAACGCCGGTTGGCGGCGTCCGACAGACCCACCCGCTCGAGGGCTTCGCTGACCGCGGCCGGGATCGCCGCGGACTTCAGCAACGGCTCAGCGGCGGCGCAGCGCAGCAGGTTCTCCCTGCCGGAGAGGAAGGGATGGAAGCCAGGGCCCTCGACCAGCGCCCCGACCTGCGGCAGCACCGACTGGGCGGCCTCCGGCAGCCGGGCTCCGAACAGTTCGATCTCCCCGGCGGTCGGCGTGGTCAGCCCGAGCATCATCCGGATGGTCGTGGTCTTGCCCGAGCCGTTCGGGCCGAGCATGCCCAGCACCGCGCCTTCCGGGACGTCCAGGTCGACGTGGTCGACCGCGACCGTGTTGCGGTAGAGCTTGCGAAGGCCACGCGTTCTGGCGGCCAACACAGGGGTGGGCACGGCATCAGCCGTGCCCACCCCCGCGGTTTCAGCGAACGTCACTTCACCTGTCCGAGCGCCTCGACGAGAACCTGCTCCGGGACGGCGCCGACCGCCACCCGGCCGTCAGTGGTGACCAGTGCGGTCGCCACCTTCGTCGAGAAAACGTACCCGGTGCCGTACGGACCCGAGACCTCCTTGCCGAAGGACTTCAGCAACGAGGTGACGTCCATGTCCCGAGCCTTGCCGTTGCCGTCGCCGCGGGCCTGGCCCAGCATCGAGTTCAGGTCACCAGGCAGCTTGGCCACGAAGGTCGTGTCCCAGCCGTCGCCCACGGTCTGCAGGTTCAGGCCGCTGACGAAGTCCTGCAGGCCCTTGCGGCCCTCAGCCTCGTTGTGCGGCTTGCCCGCGTCGGTGCGCTCCTTGACCGTCGCACCCTGCGGCGGCGTGAACTGGAACAGCTTGGCGTCCTGCGGGCCGACGGTCAGTTCGGTGAACTCGACCTTCAGCGCCGGGTCGGCCTGGCCGTTGGCCAGCACCTGCAGGCGCAGCGGCAGCCGGGTCTCCGAGTCGACCGCCACGCGGACCTCACGCAGCAGCGTGCGCTCGGTCGGCTTCGGCGTCACGACCAGCTCGTACGCGGGGCGCGTGGCCACGCGTGCGGTGCCGTCGACCTTGACGTCGCTGTACTGGCGGACCAGGCCGAGCAGGTCCTTGCCCAGCGTCGCCGGGTCCTTGCCGGCCAGGTTCTCCGGCGTGGCCTGCTGGCCGTGGCTGTGCTTGGTGACCGTGTTCTTCTGCGAGTCCCAGGTCCACAGCGTGCCGCCGTCCTCGACGAGGGTCCGCTCCGAGGTCCTGCCCGGCACGGTCGCCCGGAACCGGTTCTGGCCGTCGGCCCAGACCGTGGCCGAGTTCATGCCGTCGAGCACCTTGATCGGCAGGCCCAGGTTCTCCTGGGCGGAGACCTTGCCGTTCAGCGCCGGGATCTTGGCGTTCGCCACCGACTCGACCAGCTGTTCGGCGGTGATCGACGGCAGCACTGGCGGCGGCTCGTCCGCGCCGGCCGGAACGGCCAGGATGCCCAGCCCGACCACGCCGGCGAGCACCCCCGCTCCCGCCACGGCCAGTGCCGTCTTCTTGGTGTTCATCCGTCAGCTCCCCGTTGTCGCGTCATGTGATGTTCCCGCACCACAGAGACTGCCCGCCAGCACCTGAGACGAGGCTGAGGAGCTGAGAGAAAGCTCAGAAATCCCGGCCTGGCGGCGGGCGGACAGGCATGCTGTGCGCGTGAGACCTCGGGTACTGGTGGTTGACGACGAGCCGGGCGTACGCCGGGCGCTGCAGCGTGGCCTGACCGCGGAAGGCATGGACGTAGTGGTGGCCGCGGACGGCCCCAGCGCACTGCAGGTCGCGCGGACCGGCTCGTTCGACGCCATCCTGCTCGACATCATGCTGCCCGGATTGTCCGGTTATCGCGTGCTGCAGGCACTGAGAGCCGAGGGCGTGCGCACGCCCGTGCTGCTGGTGTCCGCGAAGGACGGCGAGATCGACCAGGCCGACGGGCTGGACCTCGGGGCCGACGGTTACCTGGTCAAACCGTTCTCCTTCGTGGTGCTGGTCGCCCAGGTCCGGGCGTTGCTGAGGCGTGGCGCCGTGGAGGGCACGGGTCAACGGCTCCGGCTGGGGGATCTTGTCGTCGACCGGGCCGCGCGGCAGGTCAGCATGGCCGGTGAGCCGGTGTCGCTCAGCCCGCGTGAGTTCGCCGTGCTGGACGTGCTCGCCAGCCGCGCGGGCTCGGTGGTCACCAAGGACGAGCTCCTGCGTGCCGTCTGGGGCGACGAGCAGGCGGCGACGCGTAATGCCGTCGAGGTCTATGTGGGGTATCTGCGGCGCAAGCTTGACGCCGTTGGCGCGGGGTCCATCGTCCGTACCGTGCGCGGTCACGGCTATCTGGCGTCCACTGGCGAGATCGACGCAGTGATGGGGTCGTGAATAAGCTCAAGGAAGCCTGGTTCCGGCGATCCATCCGGTTCCGGATCGCGACCATGGCCACGGCGGCGACTCTGGTCATCCTGCTGGCGCTGGCCTGGTACTCCGGTGGCCGGATCGGCAGCCTGCTGATCGACTCGGCGGACCGTGAGCTGCAACCGATCCTCGACGCCGCGATCGCGGACGTCGCCGCGGGCCGCACACCGGCTCCCGACAAGCCGTACGTGCAGGTCAGAGTGCTCGACACGGCAGGCCAGCCGCAGGACGGCGGGCTTGATCCGGGGTTGAGGGACTGGGCGATCCGGGACTTGAAAGGCGCGGAGCCGGTCCTGCAGTACTCCGACGACCCGCCGACGCGCTGGATCGGCACGGTCGTCACCGCACCCAACGGCCAGCAACGGCTCGTGGTCGCGGGCGCCGGTCTCGCCGGCTACCAGCAGGCACAACGACACGGCCTGAACTGGCTGTTGATCGCCGGTGTGCTCGGCGCGACCGCCACCGGGGTCGCCACGTGGTTCGCCGTGCGGTCCTCCTTGCGGCCGGTGGAACGCATGCGGCTGGCTGCGGCGCGACTGCCTGCCGGAGAACGCTTGCCCTTGCCGGACGCCCATGACGAGTTGCATTCGTTGGCCGGTGCGTTGAACGGTCTGCTGGATCGCCGGGACGAGGCGACCGAGCGTCTGCGGCGGTTCACCGGGGACGCCGCGCACGAGCTGCGCTCGCCGGTCACGTCCATCCGGGTCCAGGCCGAGGTGGCCGTGGCGAACCCGGATCCCGTGCTGTCGCAGGAAGTTCTGGCCGACATCGTGCACGAGTCCGAACGGCTGTCCACTTTGGTGGATGGCTTGCTCACGCTCGCCCGGTCGGACGCGGGCGAGCTGCCGATCGCCCAGCCGGTCGACCTGGTGGCCGCAGCCGAGGCGGCGATCTCCCGGTGCACCAGCGAAACGCCCCGCGTGACGTTGCAGGCGCCGACCGGATCGGCGTGGGTGCTGGCCGCACCGGCCGAAGTGGACCTTGTCCTGGACAACCTGTTGCGCAACGCGGTGCTGTACGCGCGCGCCCAAGTCACCGTCGGGGTGTTGCCCGCGGGCGGATTCATGCGGTTGGTTGTGGACGACGACGGTCCCGGTGTCGCGCCGGAACACCGCGAGAAGGTGTTCGACCGGTTCTACCGGGTCCAGGACGACCGGGCGAGGCAGACCGGTGGGTCCGGCCTGGGGCTCGCCCTGGTCGCCGAACTCGTGCGACGGCGTGGCGGATCGGTCCTGGTCACCGAGTCCCCGGACGGCGGCGCACGGTTCCAGGTCCGGTGGAAGTCCGTGTGATGATCAGTCTGAGCTGAGCTTCACCGCTCCCGACGGGCACAACGTGGCGGCCTGCCGGACCACGTTCTCCTCGTCCGCGCTCGGCACCGGGTGCAGCACCTGCACGATGCCCTCGTCGTCCTGATCGAACACCTCGGGTGCGGTCAGCACACACATCCCCGCGCCGACGCACACATCACGGTCACCTTCTACGTGCATATCCCACTCCTACCACTACTCCCGGCCGTCGGACGCCTTCGTCAGGACAATGTCAGGAAAACCGGGCCACGGCGTCGTCCCGATACGGGATCTGTGGACAAACCGCGGCCAATGGATCTTGACGGGGCCGGGATCGTCGGTACCCACCGCTACGCTGGATTTCGGGGGCCGGAGGCCGCCGGGTGTGCGGGTGCCGATCTCGCAGCGCGGCGGATGGCGCTGGCCGGTAGGGCAAAACGCCAGGTCATCGCCTTCTTTCCGCGATCCGGGACTACACTTCGCCGGGTGCAGGTCGATCATCGGAAGGGTCCGCGCAGACGCGGTGAGGCGCTCGAGGAGGCGATCATGCGCGCGGCCGTCGACGAGCTGGCCGAAGTCGGCTACACCGCGGTGAGCATGGAGCGCATCGCCATCCGGGCGCGCACCAGCAAAGCGGCGCTCTACCGGCGGTGGACCGGCCGGGCCGACCTGATCATCGACGCCTACTTCCGGTTCGCCGCGGCCGAGCTGGAAGTGCCGGACACCGGCAGCCTGCGCACGGACGTCATCACGTTGCTGCGGCGGACGGCCGACCGCGCCACGCCCGCCATGCTGCACCTGGTGTTCGGTGTGCTGGCCGACGCGGGCATGAACGACGACCTGCGCCGCAAGATCCGGGAACGCCTCTCGATGATGAAACCCAAGCAGATGCACGGGATTCTGGAACGAGCCGAGGCACGCGGCGAGGTCCGCGGTGATCTGCCGGAACGCCTGCGCACCCTGCCGCTGGACCTGATGCGCAACGAGATCCTGCAGCACGGCGGTGGCCCCGCCGTTCCGGACGAGACGATCGAGGAGATCGTCGACCAGGTCTTCCTTCCGTTGGTACGCATCTGATGCCCGCGCTGCGAACCACCGCGTTGATCGACGCGCCCGCACGCACGGTGGCGGGCGCGTTCATCGAGCTCGCGTCCAAACGTGCGCACGTGGTCTCGGTGTCCGACGACATGATCGCCGCGGTCCTGCCGGGCAGGCCGTTCCGCGCCGCGCGGCTGACCGGGAAGTGCGCATCGACCGAGGCCGGGACGTTGCTCACGTGTGAGCTCTCGTGGTTGTCGCCCAACGCTTTCGTGGACGGCATCGCGGTACGCCGCCCGGTGTTGTCGTTGCTCGGCTCGGTCGCCGAGTCGACTCGTGCGCGGGCCGTGGAACTGACCGGCGCGCCCGTGATCGTCGGCACCGCGATTGTCCGGGACGGCCGGATTCTGGCTCAGCGGCGGGCTTTTCCCGCCGAGATCGCGGGGATGTGGGAACTGCCGGGCGGCCGCGTGGAGCCGGGGGAGAGCGACCAGGACGCCGTCCGCCGGGAATGCCGGGAAGAACTGGGCGTCGACGTGTCACCCGGCGAGGCGGCCGGGCCGGATGTCGTGCTGCCCGGGGGCAAACTGCTGCGGATCTACCAGGCGACGACCGACGGCGAACCCAAGGCGGTCGAGCACGAGGCGGTGCGCTGGCTCAGCCGGGACGAACTCGGCGACGTGGACTGGCTGCCCGCGGACCGCATCCTGCTGCCGGTGTTCCGTGCCCTCGTGGATGCGGGCACCCACGAGGGCACGTGATCTTCAACCGAGACCGGCCAGCCGCAGCACGGACTCCAGCCGGTGACGGCCGCGCTCCGCGGCCCGCTGGGCCCCGGTCGCCCGGATCCGGTCGAGCTCGGCCGGATCACCCAGCAGGTCCTCCGTACGTTTTTGCACGTCCCGCAGTTCCTCGATGACGGCGTCGGCCACGGTCTCCTTCAGCACACGGTAGGAGTCGATGCCCGTCGCGGCCTGCTGCGGCGACCGGCCGGTGCACGCGCCGAGGATCTCCAGCAGGTTCGCCACACCCGGCTGCTCGTCCGGCCGGTACTCGACCCGGTCGGCGGTGTCGGTCACCGCGCGCCGGAACTTGCGGCGGATCATGTCCGGGTTGTCCAGCACGAACACCACTCCGGCCTCGTCACGGGTGGACTTGGCCATCTTGCGGTCGGGGTTGGCCAGGTCACGAATCCGCGCCGCGACCGTCGGCGTGACCGCGCGCGGCACCACGAACGCTTCGCCGTACGTGCTGTTGAACCGCCGTGCCAGCACCCGTGCCAGTTCCACGTGCTGCGCCTGGTCCTCGCCGACCGGGACCTCGGCCGCCCCGGGCAGCAGGATGTCGGACGCCATCAGCACCGGGTACGTCAGCAGGCCCAGCCGGACCGTCTTGGTGCCCGCGGACTTCTCCTTGAACTGGATCATCCTGGACACCTCGCCGAACGTGCACGTGCACTCCAGCACCCAGGTCAGCGTGGTCAACTGGCTCGCGATGTCCGACTGCACGAAGACACGCTCCGGTTTGATGCCCGAGCCGATCAGCACCGCCAGCATTTCCCGGCTCAGCGCTCTCAGCCGTTGCGGGTTGTACGCCGTTGTCATCGCGTGCATGTCGCTGACGAAGTACAGGTCGTCCTCGGCGCCCTCGCGTGCCCACCGGCGGACTGCCCCCAGGTAGTTGCCCAAGTGTGCACGCCCGGACGGTGTCATCCCGGACAGTCTGGTCATGATGTCCTCCCTCTCTCGGCTTGGCCGCCGCCGGCAGGGAGACACAAAGAAGGCCGCCCGGTCGGGGCGGCCCTTGGCTGGCGTGCACAGTCAGCGCACGGTCGGTCGGCCGCCTCTCGCGGCCCACCACATCCCGGGGTTGCTGTGCATGACACCGAGGGTAGCAGGGACACATAAAGAACGCGTATATGCCGCTCGGACGTCATTCCTGTTGTGCTGTCCCGGGCGTACCGTAAATCGCATGTACATCGTGATGCTCGCTTACAAAGCGCCAATTGAAGAGATCGACTATCTGCTGCCCGATCACATGGAATGGCTCAGCAGGCACTACGACGCCGGGCACTTTCTGTGTTCGGGCCGCCGTCCCGAGCGGACCGGGCGGGTGATCATCGCCCGGCCGATGCCCCGGGTGAAGCTGGAAGCCATGCTGGCCACGGATCCGTTGCACACCGCACGGATGGTCCAGCACGAGGTGGTCGAGTTCGAGGCCACCCGCACGGCGCCGGAACTCGCCAAGGTCAACGAGGCGCTCGTCGGTTAGTGAAAAGTGTCGGTTCGTCATATTTCGGTACGCACCGAACTGCCCGGATCGACCGCCTCAAGCCGGTCCGGGCCGGTCATCCGGAAATGGGCTTGTGAACGACTTTTTACTTTCCCGTGCCGAACTCCGGCTCGGTTCGCCGGCGCCGACGGTGCGCGGGAGCGGCGTGCGTCACGAGATGAACTCTGGGGGAACGGTCAGGCGGCCTTCGTGGCCTGGGCGTCCTTGGCCCGGCGCAGGGCGAGGACCGGGCACTTGCCGCAGCGGTCCTTCGACTTGCAGCACTTCTTCTTGACCTTGCCCGCCTTCATCAGGTTGCGCACGGTTTCCGCGGGCGTCTTGCCCACGTACTTGGCCTTGATCTTCTTCTTGCCCACACGCGCTCCAACCTCGGCTGACGAGTTGAAGTAAGGCTAGGTTAACCTTCCTTGATCGTCCTGTGCGGCTGATCACACCTCAGGTCAGGGTAACCTTTCCGGTGGGCCTCGTCCGCATGCAAGCGTGGGGCCATCCCCGTAACTTGAGGTACAGGAGCTCTCGCGTGCCCGCATCGGCCACTGCCAGCAGGACCAGGACGGACCTGCGCAACGTCGCCATTGTGGCGCACGTCGACCACGGCAAGACCACTCTCGTCGACGCCATGCTGCGCCAGTCCGGCGCCTTCGCCGAACGCGCCGAGGTGGTCGACCGCGTGATGGACTCCGGCGAGCTCGAGCGGGAGAAGGGCATCACGATCCTGGCCAAGAACACGGCCGTACGCAGGCAGACCCCGGACGGCGTGGTGACCATCAACGTGGTCGACACCCCCGGGCACGCCGACTTCGGCGGTGAGGTCGAGCGCGGCCTGGCCATGGTGGACGGCGTGCTGCTGCTCGTCGACGCCAGCGAGGGCCCGCTGCCGCAGACCCGCTTCGTGCTGCGCAAGGCGCTGGCCGCCGGCCTGCCGGTGGTGCTCGTGGTGAACAAGGTGGACCGCCCGGACGCCCGGATCGAGGAGGTCGTCAGCGAGAGCCACGACCTGCTGCTCGACCTGGCAGGCGAACTGGAGCTGGAAGACCTCGACGCCGTGCTGGACCTGCCGGTCGTCTACGCCTCCGCGCGGGCGGGCCGTGCGTCGCTGACACAGCCAGCCGACGGTGGCCTGCCGGACAGCGAGAACCTTGACCCGTTGTTCGACGTGTTGCTGCGGCACATCCCGTCGCCGACCGGCGACCCCGAAGCGCCGTTGCAGGCGCTCGTCACCAACCTCGACGCGTCCAGCTTCCTCGGCCGGATCGCGCTGTGCCGCATCCACGCGGGCCGGTTGCGCAAGGGCCAGACCGTCGCGTGGTGCCGCGCGGACGGCTCGGTCGCCAACGTCCGGATCGCCGAGCTGCTGATCACCGAGGCCCTTGACCGGGTGCCCGGCGAGGAGGCCGCGGCCGGTGACCTCGTGGCCATCTCCGGCATCCCGGAGATCACCATCGGCGACACCCTCGCCGACGTGGACAACCCGGTGCCGCTGCCCCGGATCACCGTCGACGAGCCCGCCATCGCGATGACCATCGGTGTGAACACCTCGCCGCTGGCCGGCCGCAACGGCGGCACCAAGCTCACCGCCAGGGTGCTCAAGGCCCGGCTGGACGCCGAGCTCGTCGGCAACGTGAGCGTGAAGGTCCTGCCGACCGAGCGCCCGGACACCTGGGAGGTCCAGGGCCGTGGCGAGCTCGCGCTGGCGATCCTCGTCGAGACGATGCGCCGGGAGGGCTTCGAGCTGACCGTCGGCAAGCCGCAGGTGGTCACCCGCACGATCGACGGCAAACTGTGCGAGCCGTTCGAACGCCTGACGATCGACGCCCCCGAGGAGCACCTCGGCTCGATCACGCAGCTGCTCGCGTCACGCAAGGGCAAGATGGAGCACATGGGCGGGCACGGCACCGGCCGCATCCGCCTGGAGTACGTGGTCCCGGCCCGTGGCCTGATCGGTTTCCGCACCGAGTTCCTCACCGAGACGCGCGGCACCGGCATCGCCAACCACGTCTTCGAGGGCTACTTCCCGTGGGTGGGCGAACTGCGCACGCGGCACAGCGGTTCCCTGGTCGCCGACCGGACCGGCCCGATCACCGCGTACGCGATGATCCAGCTCGCCGACCGCGGCACGTTCTTCGTCGAGCCCGGCCAGGACGCCTACGAGGGCATGGTCGTGGGGGAGAACCCGCGCGCCGAGGACCTGGACGTCAACGTGGCGCGGGAGAAGAAGCTGACCAACATGCGGTCGTCCACCGGTGACGAGCTCGAGCGCCTCGCACGGCCCCGGAAGCTGGGCCTGGAGGAGGCGCTGGAGTTCTGTGCCAGCGACGAGTGCGTCGAGGTGGCGCCGAACGCGATCCGCGTCCGCAAGCTGATCCTGGACTCCACTCAGCGGGCCCGGGCTCGGTCCCGCGCCAAGACCCAGGGCTGACCCCACCGTCGTGTCCACCTTTCCGGCATCGTGAAAGCCACGTTCCGACACCGCGAAACCACGTTCCGGAAGGGTGAAGACCACCGGCCCGGAGCGTGACGGGAATCTCGGGGTGCCGGAAAGGTCAACTCGGGGTGCCGGAAAGGTCGACACGGGGTGCCGGAATGGTGGACACGGGCTCGGGAATCCTGTGAATTGCTCCGGTTCCGGCCACGGGACGCCGCCCGGACTGGAAAACTCGGGTGCGTGGGTTCTTGGACAATGGCATCCTCCGCGCCAAGGGGGTGTCGAGCCGTGCGAATGGCTGCCGCGGTTGTCGCCGCGCTGGTGATGCTCACTGCCTGCTCGAACACGCCTCCGCCGCCTGTGGTGGGCACGGTTCCGCCGGTTCCGTCGGCGTCCGCGGCCAAACCCGGTGAGATCGTCGTCGGGGTCGACAGCATCGCGGGCGGTTACAACCCGCATGTGCTGGCGGATCAGTCCACAATCACCACTGCGCTCTCCACGATGCTGCTGCCGAGCGTGTTCCGGACCGCGCCGGACGGCAGCCCGCAGCTCGATCGCACGCTCATGGTGTCCGCCGACGTCACCAGGACCGAGCCCTACACCGTCACCTACCGCCTCAGGGGTGACGCTGCCTGGTCGGACGGTGCTCCGATCGCCGCGGAGGACTTCCTCTACCTGCGCGAGCAGATGCGGGACGAACCCGGCGGCGTCGACTCGGCCGGTTACCGCCTCATCACCGACATCAAGTCCGAGGAGAGCGGCAAGGTCGTCCAGGTCACCTTCGCCGCCCCTTACCCCGGCTGGCGGTCCCTCTTCACCAGCCTGCTGCCCGCGCACCTGCTCAAGGACGCCCCCGGCGGCTGGGACCAGGTTCTGGAGAGCACCTTCCCGGCCACGGCCGGGCCGTTCTCCATCAAGCAGCTCGACGCCCCTCGCGGCGAGATCGTGCTCGAACGCAACGAGCGGTACTGGGAGCGGCCCGCGGTCGCCGACCGGGTGATCCTGCGGCGTGCCGACCCCGCCGGGCTGAGCGACGCCCTGCGGACCGGGCACGACCAGCTGGTCGTCGCCCGGACCGACGCCGGCGGCGTGGCCATGCTCCAGGCTCTGGGCGACAAGGTCACGGTCAAGGCCGCGCCGCGCCCGGCCGTCGTCAGCCTGTTCCTCAGGCCGGCCGGGACCGACCTGGCCGATGACCGGGTCCGCACCGCGCTGGTCAACCTGCTCGACCGGGACGAGGTGATCAGGGTCGGCACGGGCGGCGGGCCGAGCGTGCGGGCCGACGCGCTGGTGCTCGCGCCGTCCCAGGCGGGATACGGCCCAACTGGCCCGCTGGCGCACGATCCGGCCGCGGCGCAGTCCCTGCTCACCCAGGCCGGTTACTCGCTCGTATCGGGCGTCTGGACGCGCGAAGGGCGCCCTCTGGTGGTCACGCTGGGCGCGCCGGCCGACAAGGAGCCGTACGTCCTCGTCGCCAAGGAGGTGCAGCGGCAGCTCGTCGCCGCGGGCGTCCAGGTCAAACTCGTCACCCCGGCCGGTGACCAGCTGATGCGGTCGAGCGGGACGGAGGCGGGCCCGAACATCCTGATCGCGCCGCGCCCGGTCGGCGACAGCCCGGCCGCCGTGATGGCCTCCGTGTACGGCTGCCCGGTCCGGTCGACCGACGCGACCCAGGCGCCGCCGGGCAACCTGGCCGGGTTCTGCGACCAGAGCCTCCAGCCGACGATCGACGCCGCCCTGAACGGGTCCATGGCGCTGGCCGAGGCCATCGGCATCGTGGAGCCACGGCTGTGGCGCCAAGCGGTGGCCGTCCCGTTGTTCCAGTCGGCCGATTCGGTCGCCGCCCGTGCGGAGCTGTCGACCGGTGACCTGACCGCTCCGCTGAACGCGCCGTTCGCGTCCGCGGTCAGCTGGCAACGCAAGCAGAACTAGCTCTGCGTGCTTGCCCGGGGACGGAATAGTACCGGCCGGTAACGGATGGGTTGCCGAGTGCTATCGACGTGTCACCCTTTGGTCACGATCGGAGCGGCATGGGTGACCGGCGACCATTTGGGTTCCTAGCGTTCCACGGCAGTGCGCGGCCCACGGCAGTTGGGCGCGTCTAAGAGTCATGGGTGCTCTTCAAGCGACAGATCGGCTTGTGGAGATGACCCTGTGCTAGGAGGGCACGTGTCAATGAGGAGATCAAAGGCAGTCTCCGCGATTGCGCTGTTCGCCGCGGCGAGCATGGTGCTCGGCGCATGCAGCGCCGGGACCGACAACTCGGGTGGCAGCGGGGCCAACCAGCAGAACGCGAAGCCGGGTGAGCTCGGCGGCGAGGACAAGATCTACAAGCGTCCCACGGTCCCGGACATGGGTGAAGTCACCACGGTGACCGAGGAGAACTTCCAGGACTACAACAACCTGCTCGGCGTCACCAACAGCGCGGCCAACCTCGCCGCGACCGTGGCCATCCAGCCGTCGCCGTACATCGGTGTCTTCGAGAACGGCCGGTTCGAGCAGCAGATCGACGGCGACCTGATGGAGTCCGTGAAGGTCACCTCGAAGAGCCCGCAGACGATCGAGTACAAGTTCCAGAAGGCTGCCGTCTGGGAGGATGGCGCCCCGATCAGCTGCAAGGACATCTACCTGCAGTTCCTGGTCCGTGGCAAGGAGACCGGCAAGAAGTTCGACTCGTCGACCGCCGGGTACGAGAACATCAAGGAAGTCAAGTGCTCCGATGATCTCAAGACCGCCACGGTGATCTTCGAGACGCCGTTCGCCGACTACCGCGGCCTGTTCTCCTACACGGGCAACCAGAGCCTGCTGCCGGCGCACATCTGGGAGAAGGCCGCCGGTGTCGCCGACATCACCAAGCTGACCCGCACCAGCCCCGAGCTGGTGACCGACGCGGCCGTGAAGGCGTACACCGAGAACTGGCTGGGCTACAAGAAGGAGACCGCCCTCTCCGGCGGCCCGTTCACCATCGAGAGCACGGACCTGCGTGACGTGCTCGTGCTGGTGCGCAACCCGAAGTACTGGGGCCCGAAGACCGGCCCGTCGAAGCTGACGATCCGGACCAACACCAACGCCCAGTCCGCGTCGCAGCAGCTGCAGAACAAGGAAGTCCAGTCGATCGACGTCCAGGCTGACGGCCCGACGGCCATCCAGCTCAAGGCCGTCCCGACGGTCAAGCTGCTCGCCCAGGGTGGCCAGACCTACGAGCACATCGACTTCAACATGTCGCGGCCGATCTTCAAGGACAACCCCGAGCTGCGTAAGGCCGTCGCGACCTGCATCGACCGCAACGCGATCATCGACAACCTGATCAAGGACATCGACCCGAACGCCAAGCCGCTCGGCAACTTCATGTTCATGCCCAACGAGGTCGGCTACGAGGACCACTACCAGGGCATCGGCGAGGGCAAGGTCGCGGACGCCAAGAAGCTGATGGAGGACGCCGGCTGGCAGCTCGGCTCCGACGGCATCTACGCCAAGGGCGGCACCCGTGCCGAGTTCACCCTGGGTTACAAGACCGTGGACCGCAGGCACAAGACCTGGCAGCTGGTCAGCCAGAAGTGCAAGGAAGCCGGCATCCAGATCAACAGCGGCCAGAAGGACAAGTTCAACGACGACGACCTGACCGCGAGCGCGTTCGACGCGGCGCTGTTCGCCTGGGTCGGCGGCCTGAGCAAGTCCAGCTCCACGGAGAACTACCTCTCCAAGGACAAGGGCGGCACCGCCAACTACAACCTGTACTCCAACGCCGAGGTCGACCGCCTGTTCAACGAGGCGAACACCAACCTCGACTTCGAGGCACGGGTCAAGCAGCTCAACGAGGCCGACAAGCTGATGGCCGCCGACATGCACTCGATCCCGCTGTTCCAGCTGCCGGACTTCGCCGCGACCGACGCCAGCATCGGCGTGATGGGAGCGGACGGCAAGGTCGGCGACATCTCCTACCTGAACTTCCAGGGTGGGCAGACGTGGAACGCCTGGGCCTGGGTCAAGAGGTAGACCGTCATCTGATTTGCTCCAACCGGGCGTGATGGGGGCCGGTGCCACGAGCACCGGCCCCCGCTCGCGTGGAGTTCATGGCTACCCTGGCCACCGCTGGGAGCCAGGCCCTAGGAGTAAGCGAAGTGTTCCGTTACATCGTGCGGCGGATCCTGATCACGATCCCGCTGCTGATCGTCGGCTCTTTTCTGGTGTTCGCCCTCGTGCAGGGCATGGGCGATCCACTCGGTGAGTGGAAGCTGCAGAAGCCGCGCGAACCAGACGAGATCGCGCTCGCCTACGAGCGGATCGGCTACAACGATCCGTTCCTGGAGCGCTACGTCAACTGGGTGGGTGGGTTCGTCCAGGGTGACTGGGGAACCACCATCATCCCCGGATCGGGCGTCAAGGACGTCCAGGACGAGGTCTTCCACGGCCTGTGGACCACCTTCCGCCTGGTGATCGGG
The DNA here is from genome assembly GCF_013280595.1 of Kibdelosporangium persicum. GTDB lineage: Bacteria > Actinomycetota > Actinomycetes > Mycobacteriales > Pseudonocardiaceae > Kibdelosporangium > Kibdelosporangium persicum. The sequence continues at coordinate 50,779 of NZ_JAAATY010000016.1, read as the reverse complement.
GCGGAGATCCTGGCCCTGCTGATCGGCATGGCGGTGGGCGTGATCGGTGCCGTCCGCCAGTACTCGATCTTCGACTACACGGCGACCGGCGTGGCGTTCGCGCTGTTCTCGATGCCGGTGTTCTGCATCGGCCTGATCCTCAAGAGCGCCGCGATCCCGTTCAACAACTTCCTCGAGTCCATCGGCATGGACAGATGGATCACCACCGCCGGGCCACCACCCGGCGGCTTCAGCGGCAGCTTCGGCCACCAGATCACCCAGTACATCGGCACGTTCCTGCTGCCGACGCTGGCCCTGCTGGCGATCCAGTTCGCGCTCTACAGCCGGTTCCAGCGAGCCTCCATGCTGGACGTGCTCGGCCAGGACTACGTGCGCACCGCGCAGGCCAAGGGCCTGTCGTCCGGCCGGGTGATCTTCCGGCACGCGTTCCGCAACGGCCTGATCCCGGTGCTCACCGTCTTCGCGGTGAACTTCGGCAGCGTGATGGGCGGCGCCGTGATCACCGAGACGGTGTTCAACTGGTCGGGCATGGGCAGACTGCTGATCCGCAGCATCTATGAGAAAGAGGTCTTCATGGTGCTCGGCGTGGTCATGGTCACGGCGGTCATCGTGGTGATCGCCAACCTGATCGCGGACATCCTGTACGCCCGCTTGGACCCGAGGATCCGTCTTGGCTGACCACACCACCACTACGACAGCGGGCGGCGCGTCCGCGGCCGCGGCAGGCCTGGACATCGCCAAGCCGCGCAAGCAATGGCAGGTGGTCCTGCGCCGGTTCTTCCGGCACAAGGCCGCGATCGTCGGCATGATCGTCTTCGGGCTGCTCGTGCTGTTCGCCGTGCTGGGCCCGATGCTGTGGAAGTACGACGCGTCGGAGCTCAACCTCGGCCGCTACCAGCCGCCGAGCGCCGACCACCCGTTCGGCACCGGCCAGATCGGTGACGACCTGTTCGCGAAGGTGCTCAGCGGCACCGGGTTCTCGATGCAGATCGCGCTGGTCGCCGCGGTGATCAACACGGCCGTCGGGGTCGTGCTCGGCGCTCTCGCCGGGTACTACCGCAGCTGGGTGGACAGCGCGGTCTCCCGGCTGACCGACCTCGTCCTGGTCATCCCGACCTTCCTGGTCGCCGCGGTGCTGTCGCGCAGCACGTTCTCCACCGCGGAACTCGAGCAGGGCGGCGGGTCGAGCAACTGGCTCCAGGTGGCCATCATCCTCGGCCTGACCAACTGGATGATCACCGCGCGGACCGTGCGCGGCATGGTGCTCTCGTTGCGGGAAAAGGAGTTCGTCGAGGCCGCGCGGGCGCTCGGCGGCGGTCCCGGCCGGGTCATCTTCAAGCACATCCTGCCCAACACGATGGACGTGGTGATCGTCAACGCCACGATCAGCATGGCGCAGGCGGTGCTGCTGGAGTCGGCGCTGTCGTTCGTCGGACTGGGCGTGAAGTACCCGGACACCTCGCTCGGCCTGCTGATCAGCGAGAACCAGAACGAGTTGCTCGTGCACCCGTGGCTGTTCTACTTCCCGTTCATCTTCATCGTGCTGATCTCGCTGTCGGTGAACTTCATCGGTGACGGCCTTCGGGACGCGTTCGACCCACGGCAGAAGAGGGTGCGGGCATGAGTGAATTCTCGGACTTCGGCGACACGGCGCTGAAAGGCGCCCGCCCGCACGAGGAGCCGACCGGCAAGCTGCTGGAGGTCACCGACCTGTCGGTGGACTTCAACACCGAGGACGGCGCCGTGCACGCGGTGCGCAACGTGACGTTCTCGTTGGGGCAGCGCGAGGTTCTCGGCATCGTGGGCGAGTCCGGCTCCGGCAAGTCGGTGTCGTCCTTGGCGATCATGGGGCTGCTGCCCAAGACCGCCAAGGTGTCCGGCTCGATCAGGTTCCAGGGTGACGAGCTGGCCGGGCTGCCGTACAAGGAGATGCGCCGCTACCGGGGCAACCGGATCGCGATGATCTTCCAGGACCCGATGACGTCGCTCAACCCGGTGTTCACCGTCGGCTACCAACTGGCGGAGGCATACCGGGCGCACCACGAGGTGTCCAAGGCGGCCGCGTGGTCCAAGGCCGTGGAAACCCTTGCCCTGGTCGGCATTCCGCAGCCGGACCGGCGGGCCAAGCAGTATCCGCACGAGTTCTCCGGCGGTATGCGCCAGCGCGCGGTGATCGGCATGTCGATCATCAACGACCCCGAGCTGATCATCGCGGACGAGCCGACCACCGCGCTCGACGTGACCGTGCAGGCGCAGATCCTGGAGACGCTGCTCAACATCCGGGACGAGACCAACGCCGCGATCATCATGATCACCCACGACCTCGGTGTCGTGGCCGGCATGGTCGACCGCGTGCAGGTGATGTACGGCGGCACGATCGTGGAGACCGGAGGCGTGCACGACGTCTTCGAAACGCCGCGGATGCCGTACACCGTCGGCCTGCTCGGCTCGATCCCCAACCCGACCCTGCTGGGCAGGCGGCTGACCCCGATCAAGGGTGCGCCGCCGTCGCTGATGAACCTGCCGAGCGGGTGCGTGTTCTCGCCGCGGTGCCCACTCGTGATCGACGAGTGCCACGAAGGCGAGCCGCCGTTGATCCAGACCGGGAGCAACCACAGCGCACGCTGCATCCGGTGGGAGCACCTCGCCGGGATCGAGGACCCGCGCAAGCTCTTCGCCACCGAGGAGATCGGTGTCGTGGAGAATCCGGCCGCGCTCGTCGCGGAGGCACCGGATCTCGTGCAGGTCGAGGATCTGGCCGAGGTCGAGAAGCGGCTGGACGAGCAGCGGGCGGAGGAATCGTGACCACACAGGTGCAGCAGGAGAAGGCCAAGGCGGGCACCGCGCCCATGCTCGAGGTGACCGATCTGGTCAAGACCTTCCCGGTGCGTGGCGGCGGCATCATCCCGCGCACGATCGGGCAGGTGCACGCCGTGTCGGGCGTCAGCTTCACGCTGGCGGCCGGGGAAACCCTCGGCCTGGTCGGCGAATCCGGCTGTGGCAAGTCCACGACCGGCCGTGCCGTGCTGCAACTGCACCAGCCCACGTCGGGTTCGGTGAAGTTCGACGGCAAGGAGCTGACCACGCTCGGCCAGCGGGGAATGCGGGCGGTCCGCAAGGACATGCAGATCGTGTTCCAGGACCCGTACGCGTCGTTGAACCCGCGCTGGCAGATCAACGACATCGTGTCGGAACCGTTCAACATCCACGGTTTCCAGGGGTCCGCGGCCGACCGCCAGCAGCGGGTGGACGAGCTGCTCGAACTCGTCGGCCTCAACCCGGAGCACCGCAACCGGTACGGGCACGAGTTCTCCGGCGGTCAGCGGCAACGCATCGGCATCGCCCGTGCGCTGGCGCTCAACCCGCGCATGGTCGTGCTGGACGAGCCGGTGTCCGCATTGGACGTCTCGGTCCAGGCCGGTGTGGTGAACCTGCTGGAGGAACTCCAGGAGCGCTTCAACCTGGCGTACCTGTTCGTGGCGCACGACCTGTCCGTGGTGCGGCACATCTCCCACCGGGTGGCCGTGATGTACCTGGGCAAGATCGTGGAGATCGGGCCGAGGGAGGACATCTACACGCGTCCGACCCACCCGTACACGCAGGCGCTGCTGTCGGCCGTGCCGGTGCCCGACCCGCGCCAGGAGCGGGAACGGCAGCGGATCGTGCTCACCGGTGACGTGCCGAGCCCGGTCAACCCGCCGTCGGGCTGCCGGTTCCGGACCCGCTGCTGGAAGGCGCAGGACATCTGCGCGACCGAGGAGCCGCCGCTGGTGCCGCACGGTTCCGGTGGACTGTCCTCGGCGTGCCACTTCGCCGAGGAACGTCAGGTGCTGTGACCACGGCCGAGGCCTGATTCCCTAGGCTGAGGGCGTGATGTTGACTGCTCCACCGAGCTTGCTGCTGGTGCACGCCCATCCGGACGACGAGAGTCTCTGGACGGGCGGCACCATTGCCCGATACGCGGCCAACGGCGCCCATGTCACCCTCGTGACCTGCACGTTGGGCGAGGAGGGCGAGATCATCCCGGACGGTCTCGCCCTGCTCACCGCCGGCGAGGCCGACCAGCTCGGCGGCTACCGCAACGGCGAGCTGCGGGCGGCGTGCGCGGCGTTGGGTGTCGTGGATCACCGGTATCTCGGCGGGATAGGCCGGTGGCGCGACTCCGGGATGGTGGGCGTGCCGTCCAACGAGCACCCCCGGGCGTTCATCAACGGTGACTTCACCGAGCAGGCCACGCAGCTGCTGGAGATCCTGCGTGAGGTCAAACCGGACGTCGTCGTCACGTACGGACCGGACGGCGGCTACGGGCACCCGGACCACATCCGTGCCCACGAGATCACGACCGTCGCGTGTGCCCAGGCCGACGTGCGCCGGGTCTTCCACGTCGTGACGTCCCAGAACGCCACCGAGGCGGGCATCGCGGAGCTGGCCGCGGTGGCCGACCTGCCGCACCGCCTGCCGGAACCCGGTGAACTACCGGTCACCCCGGACGACGAGATCACCACGGTGATCCCGATCGCGGACCACCTCGACGCGAAACTCCGTGCGTTGCGGGCACACCAGACCCAGGTCACGGTCTGGCAGGACGACTCCGGCTCGTCGTGCTACGCGTTGTCGAACGACATCGCGCAGCCGATCGTCGACCACGAGTACTACATCCTGGCCAGCGGCCCGCCGGACGAGGCGGAGAACGACCTGTTCGGAGGCCTCGGATGAGCGTCCGGAACGGGTTCCGGCTGGCCGGCCTGCTGTTGGTCAGCGCGGCGCTCGCGGCCGTCGAACTGCTCTACCTGCCGTTGCGGTTCGACGGCGCCATCCTGCCGATGGCCGGCGGGCTGCCGTTCCCGATCTCGGCCGTCGTGGCGGCGGTGACGTTGCCGAGGCTGGTCAAGCGGGCGAGCCGGGTGTCGCCCCGGCTGCTTGTTGCCGGTTCACCGCTGTGGATCTGGCTGCTGTGCGTGCTGGCCTCGGCGTTTCCCGGCCCGGGCGGCGATGTCGTGCTGGTCGGCGACTGGCGGGCGTTGCTGCTGCTCGGCTGTGGCGCGTTGGCGGGCGCCGTCTCGCTCGGCGGGATGCTGGGCAGACAAACTCCTCCGCCCACGGGCAAACTGACGCACTGACGGCGTGTTCACGCCGTTTCCTGCCTTGTCGGACAAGCTGGTCACGCTGCTCGGTGGAAGGCTGAGGTATGCAGATCACCGTTCTCGGCAGCTGCGGCGCCTGGCCTGAGCCCGGCCGTGCCTGCAGTGGTTTCCTGGTGGAACACGACGGCTTCCGGCTGGTGCTGGACCTGGGCTTCGGCGTGGCTTCGCGGTTGTTCGAGGTGTGCCCGCCGGGGGCCGTGGACGCGGTCGTCGTGACGCACGAACACCCGGACCACTGCGTGGACCTGAACGCGTTGCTGCGCGCCAAGTTCTACGGTGCGCCCAACCGGATTCCGTTGTACTGCACGATGGGTGTCGTGCGGCGGATGAGCGTGATCGAGGCGAATCCGCCGTTGTCCGCGGTGTTCGACATCTTCGAGCTGCCCGGCGGCTACCAGGTCGGGCCGTTCGAGCTGACCGGGGTGCCGTTGCCGCACCACGTCCCGAACTCCGGCGTCCGACTGTCCACAGGTGACAGTGTGCTGGCGTACACAGGGGACACCGGGCCCGATCCCGCGCTGGCCGAGCTGGCGAAGGACGCGGACCTGTTCATCGCCGAGGCGACGTTGCTCGAACCGCAGGAGGGCCCGCGCACGCTGCTGACCGCGCGGGAGGCCGGGATGTGGGCCAAACGGGCCGGGGTGCGCAAGCTGCTGCTGACCCATTTCTGGCCGGGAAGCGACCGGACGGCGGCGGTTTCGTCGGCCTACGCCGAGTTTTCCGGAGATATAGCTGCGGCCACCGAGGGCATGGCCTTACGCTGCTGAGCCGTGGCAGAGGCGATCACCGACCAGCATGTGGCCGCGGTCCTGCGCGTGTTCGTGCGCAGGTGCGAGCCGATGCTGACCCGGCTGCGTGACGACGGTGAACCGGTTGAGGACGACCTCGACGGCGACGACCCCGAGGTGGACAGGTCCATTCTGGACAAGGTCAGGACCACGGTGGCCGGCAGGGTCGCGAGCATCAGGCGGCCCGGCATGAAGGGCTGGGGGCAGCTGCCGATCGACGAGCGGGTGGACTGGTGGATCAGCCGGGTCGGCCGGTTCACGTCCCTGCTCGCCTCGGTCACCGGGCTGGCCGGCGTGTGGGGCGACCGGTTGCCGTTGCAGGACATGCTCGGCTCGGCCAGTCAGGGCCTGCTGTTGTGCGCCATCGCCGCTGAGCGCGGGGTCGACGACATCGGCGTGAAGGTCCGCCTGCTGGGCGCGGTGCTGTTCGACCGGGACATCGACCCGGTGACCGCACGCGGCAAGGGTGACGCCGCGGCCGACGAGGAGCTGGTGGCCAAGCTGGCGCCTGAGGAGGAGGAACCGGTCGAAGAGCCGGTGAAGGGCAAGCGGTTCGGTGTCAAGGCGGGCTTCAAGTGGCTGTGGCGCCAGGCCCGGATCCTCTTCGCGATCACCGGCGAGCTGGAGAAACGTCCCCAGGGACGGCTCTACCACAAGGCACTCGGGATGCTGCCGGTCGTCGGCATGGCCGGGGACTACCTCGGCGAGCGCTCCGCGTTGAAACGTGCCGCCAAGCACGGCACGAGGTGGCTTGCTCAGCAGGGGATCCAGTAGCGGTAGCGGTGGTGTTCGGCGCAGCCGAAGCCCTCGTACAGCCGGATCGCCGCCGTGTTGTGCTCGGCGACCTGCAGTGCCTGGCGTTTCGCGCCCTTGGCGTCCGCCCACGCGTACAGCGTTTTCAACAGGCCGACGGCAAGGCCCTGGCGGCGATGTGACGGGCGCACGGCCAACCGTGCGACGTGCAGGAGGTCGCCGACGACCGCGCCGCGCACGGCAGCGACGACCTGACCGTCACGTTCGAGCACGCCGTAACCGACTCCGGAGATGGACGACAGGACGTGCCGCTGGGCTGACGAAGGCTCCTGGGAGCCCGCGGTGAGCTCCCACCAACCAGGCGACGGCGCGTCGTCGACACGCGCGCCCTCGTGCGCTCCAGGGGACAAAGGTCCGATCATCACCAAGGACTCCGCCCCGCCCGGGTGGTCGAGGTTGACGACCCAGCCCTGTCCGGCGATCTCGGCGTCCACCCGCGAGCCCAGCACCACGTGCGCGGTCGGCCGGATGCCGTTGCGTTCGGCGAACCCGGCGGCCCGGCGCAACGCCAGCGGCAGGTCGATGCCAGGGTCGCCGCAGGTCAGCGTGCTGTTCGCGCGTCCGGTGAACCCGCCTGCGGCCCGCATCCGCCAGTCGCCGAGGCGCTCGTCGACCACCGCGGGCCAGGCCTGGGCGCACTCGTGTTCGAGTCGGGTGACGGTGTCCATGACCCGATTCTGGGGTGATCGGCCCGGCCGACTTGCTGAGATCCTGGTCACCCTCTGACACCGGCTACTCGTCCGCCGGGTGGACGGGGGATACTGGCCCTATCGCGTACTTCCCGAACGCGCGTGACCACGGTTTTCAGAAGGAGCAGAGCACCGTGACCTATGTCATCGCCGAGCCCTGCGTCGACTTGCTCGACAAGGCGTGCATCGAGGAGTGCCCGGTCGACTGTATTTACGAAGGCGACCGGATGCTCTACATCCACCCTGACGAGTGCGTCGACTGCGGTGCCTGCGAGCCGGTCTGCCCGGTGGAGGCCATCTACTACGAGGACGACGTCCCCGACCAGTGGAAGGACTACACCAAGGCCAACGTCGACTTCTTCGACGAGCTCGGTTCGCCCGGCGGGGCGTCCAAGGTCGGCAAGGTCTCGGCCGACCCGCAGTGGATCAAGGACCTGGCGCCGCGCGAGCCGGAGCATTGATCAAGGGTTTGCCGGACTTCCCGTGGGACTCGCTGGCCGGTCCCGCGGCCCAGGCCCGTGCGCACCCGGACGGGGTGGTCGACCTCTCGGTGGGCACCCCCGTCGACCCGGTGCCCGACAAGATCAGGGCGGCGCTGGCGTCAGTGTCCGACCGTGCCGGTTATCCCACCACACACGGCACGCCTGAGCTGCGGCAAGCGGCGGTCGAGGCGCTCGGCCGCCGGTACGGCGTCGGCGGTGTCGCCGCGGACGGCGTGCTGCCGACGATCGGGTCGAAGGAACTGGTCGCCTGGCTGCCGACGCTGCTCGGGGTCGCCCCGGGATCGGTGATCGTCATCCCCCCGCTGGCGTACCCGACCTACGAGGTCGGGGCACTGCTGGCCGGGGCGTCCGTCGTGCGCACGGACGGCCTGACGGCCCTCGGGCCGCGGAAACCGGCGATCATCTGGCTCAACTCGCCGTCCAACCCGACCGGCCGCGTCCTGCCCGTGGAACACCTCCGCAAGGTCGTCACGTGGGCCCGTGAACGCGGCGCGATCGTGGTGTCCGACGAGTGCTACATGTCCCTGGGCTGGGACGTCACGCCGGTGTCGGTGCTGCACCACTCGGTCAACGAAGGCAGCCTGGACAACGTCCTCGCGGTGCACTCGCTGTCGAAGTCGTCCAGCCTGGCCGGTTATCGCGCGGGGTTCGTGACCGGTGATCCGGTGCTGGTGGCCTCGCTGCTGGAGGTCCGCAAGCACGCCGGGATGATGGTGCCGCGGCCCGTGCAGGAGGCCATGACGGCGGCGCTGTCCGACGACTCGCACGTGGAGGCGCAGAAGGAGCGCTACCGGGCACGCCGCTCGGTGCTCCGGGAGGCCTTGACGGCCGCGGGCTTCACGATCGACCACTCCGAGGCCGGCCTGTACCTGTGGGCCACCCGGGGCGAGGACGCCTGGCAGACGGTGTCGTGGCTCGCGGAGCGCGGGATTCTGGTCGCCCCGGGGACCTTCTACGGGCCGACAGGGGCCAAGCACGTCCGGATCGCGTTGACGGCGACCGACGAGCGCGTCGCGGCGGCTGCTTCCCGGCTGACCGGCTGACCTGTGTTGCAGGTCAGGGCCCGGCTTCGCAGGAAGCCGGGCCCTGACCGTCAGGACGGCCGGTTGTCCGTTTCGACCTTCGCGTACAGGATGTCGCGCGCCTGTTCCGCGGCGCGGGCGATGCTCTCGCCGACGAAGTCCATGAAGCGGGCGATGTTCTCCAGGCGGACGGCGGCCGGGGTGCCCGGGCCGAGGATGCCGACGCCTTCCCGTGCGGTCTCGGCCAGCAGCGCGTTGGATCGGGCGCTGGCGACCATCGACTGGTACCAGACGTCGTTGTCGGCGAAGTAGCGTTCGCGGCGGCGTTCGTCGCGTTCCCGGCGGACGAGCCCCTGGTTCTCCAGGCCCGCGATCGCCTTCGAGATCGCCGCCGGGCTGACGTGGAGGCGCTGGACGAGTTCGGCCGCCGTGAGACTGCCCGCGTCGGTGGTGAAGAGGCAGGTCAGCACCCGGGCCATCATCTTCGGCAGGCCCGACTGCATGAGCAGTGTCGTGAACGTCTCCTCGTATTCGAGGACGGCCTCGGCGTCGCGTCCGTGCGCCTGCGGCGCCGTTTGCGGCCCTCGGGGCGTGGCCTGCCTGCGCCGGTGCGTGCGGCGTTCGGTGGCCCGGTGGGCCAGGTCGGCGCGGTAGGCGGTGGGGCCGCCGTTGCGCATCACCTCACGCGTGATCGTCGACGTGGGACGGTCGAGACCTCGGGCGATCTCCGCGTAGGCGAGGCCGTCGGCCAGGCCCAGCGCGATCTGCCGGCGTTCCTGCTGGGTGAGCCTGCCTCCGGGCATCACGTCTCCTTCGTGCTCGATGGGTCCACCGTAGTGCGCGGTGTCCGTCTATTGCAACGGGTCGAGTCCGCTTGCGTTGCGTTGAAATCAGAGCCATTGCAATGATTATGTGTTCTTGACGTGCATAAATACTGATCATAAGCAACAAACTAGTTGCCCAAACTGTGAACGCAACGTAGCGTTTCCGGTGTCAGAAACAAGCGGCTCAGTCAGGAGAACACGATGCGGAAGTTCGACACCCCGGCCCCGATCGCCACCGTTCTGGACATCCCCGCCGGGCAGGTCCGGTTCATCGCCGCCGACCGGACGGACACCACGGTCGAGGTCCTGCCCGCGGACGCCTCGAAGGGCCGCGACGTGAAGGTGGCGGAGCAGACCAAGGTCGACTACGCCGACGGCGTCCTGCGGATCGAGGCCTCGGCGAAGAACCAGATCCTCGGCCCGTCCGGGGCCATCGAGGTCACCGTCCAGCTGCCGGCCGGTTCCCGCGTCGAGGCGAAGGCGGCCAGCGCCGAACTCCGCGGCGTCGGACGGCTGGGCGACGTCACCTTCGAGGGCTCGCACGGCGCGATCAAGCTCGACGAGGCAGCAAGCGTGCGCCTCGCGACCCATGCAGGCGACGTCTCAGTCGGCCGCCTCAACGGCCCCGCCGAGATCAGCACCGGCAAGGGCGACATCCGGATCGACGAGGCCGTACGCGGCACGGTCGTGGTGACCACGCAGGCCGGTGACGTGTCGGTCGGCGCCGCCGCGGGGGTTTCCGCCGCACTGGACGCAGGCACGACCCTCGGCCGGGTGCACAACTCGCTCAAGAACACCGGGGCCGCCGACCTGACCATCCACGCGACCACCGCCCACGGCGACATCACTGCCCGCAGCCTCTGACCGACCACGACATCTGGGGAGACGAAAACAATGAGCAGCACCGAGAACTACCAGGCCGCGGAACAACTCCTGCGCCGTCCGGCCCGCCCCGGCGAACTCGTCACCGGCGACAAGGTCAGGCCACAGTGGATCGACGGCGGCGCCCGCTTCTGGTACGCGGTGAACGACGGCGAGCGGAACCGGTTCGTGCTGGTCGACCCGGCGGCGGGCACCCGCCAGCCCGACTTCGACCCCACCGCGCTCGCGGACGCGCCCCTGGGCAGTCCGCTGGAGGTGCTCTCGCCTGACCAGAAGGTCGCGGTGTCCCGGCGAGGACACGACCTGTGGGCCCGTTCGCTTTCCGACGGTCGTGAGTGGGCGTTGACCACCGACGGAGAACCCGGTTACGGGTACGGCTACGGCCCGGACTGCACGAGCAACGCCACGTTGCTGCGCAAGATCGGTCTGCCGCACCTGCCGCCTGCGGTCGCGTGGTCACCTGACTCCACGAAGGTGCTGGCGCACCGGACCGATGAGCGCGAGGTCCGTCAGACCCATCTGGTGCAGGCCAGGCCCGCCGACGGCAGCGCTCCGGCGCTACACACCCAGCGGTACGCGTACCCCGGCGACGAACACATGCCGCTGGCCGAGCTGGTCGTCCTGGACGTGACCACAGGCACGGTGGTCCGCGCGCAGACCGAGCCGCTGCTCATGCCGCAGCTGTCGCCAATCATGATCAAGTGGGCGTGGTGGGCTCCGGACGGCTCGGCGGTCTACTACCTCGCCCGGCCCCGCGACCTGCGCACGCTGACTCTGTACCGACTCGACCCGGCGACGGGCGAGGTCACCACTGTGCTCAGCGAGACCGGGAGCACCCGCGTCGAGCCCAACCAGTGGATGTACGAGCCCCCGATCGTGCGGGTGCTCAGCGACGAGGTGCTGTGGTACTCGCAGCGGGACGGCTGGGGCCACCTGTACCGGTACGACCTGCGCACCGGCGAGCTACTCGGGCAGGTCACGTCCGGGCAGTGGGCGGTGCGGCAGATCCTGCACGTCGACGAGGCCGAGCGGGTGGTGTACTTCACCGCCTCCGGGCTGGTCGCCGCCGATCCCTACCGGCGCACGGTGTGCCGGGTCAGTCTGGACGGCACCGGGTTCGCCAAGGTCACCGACGACGACCTGGACCACGTCGTCACCTTGCCGGACTCCATGGCGTACTTCGTCGACTCGGCGTCCACTGTGGACACGTCGCCGGTGGCGACGGTCCGCGACTGGTCCGGGCGAGTGCTGGTCGACCTCGAACGCGCTGACATCAGCAAGCTCGTCGCCACCGGCTGGACCGCGCCGGAACGGTTCTGCGTCAAGGCCGCTGACGGCGTGACGGACATCTACGGCGTGCTGTACCGGCCGCGCGGCTTCGACCCCGCCGGGCGCTACCCGGTCGTGGACAACGTCTACCCCGGCCCGCAGGTCAACCGGGTCGAGCCGGGCTTCGACCCCGGCGGCATGGGGATGGACGCGGAACCCCTGGCGGCGTTGGGTTTTGTGGTGGTGGCACTGGACGGCCGGGGCACCCCGGGCCGCAGCAAGGCCTTCCATGACGCCTCATACGGCCATCTGGCCGACGCGGGCTGCCTGGCCGACCACGTCGCGGCGCTGCGGCAGCTGGCCGAGACCCGGCCGTGGATGGACCTGGACCGTGTGGGCGTGTTCGGCCACTCCGGCGGCGGATTCGCGGCGGCGCGGGCGATGCTGGACTTCCCCGAGACGTACAAGGCCGGAGTGGCTCTCTCGGGCTCACACGACGCCCGCTGCTTCAACCTGGGCTTCGTGGAGAGCTACGACGGTGCGGACAACCCTGGGGCCTGGGCCCGTTCCTCCAATGTGGACATCGCGGATCGGTTGACCGGCAAGTTGTTGCTCGTCCACGGCGAGCTGGACGACCAGGTCCACCCACAGCACTCGCTGCGGCTCGCCGACCGGCTCCTGGCCGCCGACAAGGACTTCGAGCTGTTCATCGTGCCCGGAGCGGAGCACACGCTCATCGACTGCATCGCTCAGGTCCGCAAGCGCTGCTGGGACTTCCTGGTGCGCGAGCTGATGGGCACGCAGCCGCCCGCATACCGCCCTGCCCCCATCCCGATCGGCCCCGAGTTGCTCGCCGAGATGTTCGCCTGACTCGAAACTCAGTCCGCCCGGCACATCCCCGCCGGGCGGACTTCGGCTAGCCGGCGGGCCACGGGTCGGCGACCGCGTGCAGCAGCCGGCCGATCGCCGACAGATCGCCGACGACGGCCACGCTGCCGTCGGCGCACGCGGTGGCGAGTGCGGCCGGATCAGTCAGCAGTGCGCTGAGCGTCTTGGGGTCCGCACGGAGCGAAACGTCCGCCGTCGCAGGTTCGCCGGGCCGCACGTCCACCTCCCCGGCCGCCATCCGGACCGTCCACACTCGACCGTCGAGCTCGAGACGGCAGGTCGTGGGCGGTGCCGCGGGGTCGGGACGAGCGGCCCGGCGCAGGAAGATCAGCACCGACGTGGCGCTGAGCGCGGTCGGCGGCGGGGGTTGCGGGGCGTCGATTCCCCAGTCGCCCAGCGCCACCAGGACCGGCTCCAACGCCCGGCCCCGTTCGGTCAGTTCGTAGACCCGCGGGCCGTTCGCCGGTGCCTCGGCACGACGGACCACCCCGTTCTGTTCGAGTTCCCGGAGCCGGTCCGCCAGCAGGTTCGAGCTGACGTGTGGCAGGGCGTGCCGTAGCTCGGAAAAACGTTGAGGCGTCAGCAACAGCTCGCGGACCACCAACAGTGCCCAGCGCTCGCCGACGACGTCGAGCGCCCGGGCGATCCCGCAGGAGTCCCGATAGCTACGGCTGGTTGGCATGACCACCCCTTCCCAGTCTGATAGGAAAATACCACAGCAGTTAGTTGTTTTTTAAAACCTCATGTGGCTATGGTTTGCAACCAACAGCTACCTGGAGGGCACACATGAGTGGATTGCTGCTGGCGGACAAGAACGCCGTGATCTACGGCGGCGGAGGTGCGATCGGCGGCGCTGTCGCACGGGTCTTCGCCCGTGAAGGCGCGCGGGTCTTCATCGCCGGACGGACCCAGGCGAAACTCGACGCCGTGGAGCGGGAGATCGCCGCCACAGGCGGGAAGGTCGAGACCGCGGTCGTCGACGTTTTCGATCAGCAGGCGGTCGACCAGCACGCCGCCGAGGTCGCGGCGACGGCAGGCAGCATCGACATCGCCCTCAACGCGGTGAGTGTCATGCACGACCAGGGGACTTCGCTGGCGGACCTCACGCTGGAGGAGTTCATCCGGCCGATCGACGGCTTCCTGCGGACGCTGTTCATCACCAGCAAGGCCGTGGCCCGGCACATGGGCCGGGAGCGGCCTGGCGTCATCCTGACCCTGTCCGAGCCGGGCGCGAAACTGGCTGTCGGCGGCATCCTGGGGCACGCCGTGAGCGCGGCAGGCAAGGAGGCCTTCTCGCGCGTGCTGGCAGCGGAGCTGGCCCCCGGCAACATCCGGGTCGTCGGCATCCGTCCGCACGCCGTCGTCGACGCACCGGCTGCGGGTTCCTACACCAAGGACCTCTTCGAGCAGACCGCGGCCGCGGGCGGGCAGTCGGTCCAGGAGTTCCTCGAAGGCGGGCTGGCGCAGGGGACACTGCTGAAACGGCTGCCCACGCTCGCCGAGATCGCGGAGACGGCCGCGTTCCTGGCTTCGGACCGGGCCGGAGTCGTCACCGGGACGATCGCCAACCTGTCCGGCGGAGCCCTGGTCGACTGAGTTCCGTGCCTAGGTGGCCTTGCGGTGGAACTCGGGGGCGAAGGCCGCGACCGCGTCCCATTTCTCGCGCCACTGTGACCGGTAGGCGAGACGGCGGGCGTGTTCACGTTCGACCAGGCGGCCGGCGACGAAGGTGACCTCGGGGTCCTCGTGGTCGGCGAGCAGGCGGCGGATCGTCTCCTCCGCCACGGCCGCGTCCTGGTGTTCACCGAGGACTTCCTGGAACGCCTTGGTCGCCTTGATCAGGTTCTTCACCGGCTCCCGGCCCGCGGCGCCGACCAGTTCGGCGGCGTAGCGTAACCGCTTGCCCTTGATCCGCAGGGCGTGCAGGTCGTCGTCCGGCGGGTCCTCGCCGAGGGCCTCGACTGCCTTGAAGAGCTTGCGGTACGGCTTGTAGATCACGCTGACCACGGCCGGAGTGCTGCCGTCCGTCCCGACGGGAGCCTCCGCCGAGGGCGCCGAAGCGGTGGCGGCGGCTAACGCGGTCAGCAGGTCGGAGTAACGCTGGGTGCGCATCGCCGCCAGCATGCGGCGGCGGGCCGCCCGGCGTTGCTTGATCAGGCCGCCGAGCAGGCGTTCGACGGCCGCCCGCTCGGTGTCCTCGAAGCCCGCGGCCTCCGTGCGCAGCCGGTCGAGCTGGACGTCCAGGTCACGGACCGGACCGAGGACGTTGCCGAGCCACTTGAGCTCCAGTTGCAGCGGTGACGCCGCGTCCCCCAGTCCGGCGCCGTCCGCGTTGACCGCCGCGCGGAGGCGCCGGATGGTGACGCGCATCTGGTGCAGGTCTTCCGGGTCCACGCCGGATTTGGTGCCCGCCTCGTGCGCGAGCAGCGCACGCAGCTGACTGTCCAGGCGCACACGGACGTGCACGGCTGGCGGGTCCTTGCGGCGGGCGGTGATCGGCTCAGGCGTCAGCCCGAGATCCACCGGCGTGAGGGAAGTGGTCATCTGATGAATCTTAGGTGAACGAAGGGCGTCTTTCGGTGGTCAATCGTTGGCGTGCAGCGCCGCGTTGAGGGCGACGCCCGACCCGCTGCGCTCGACGACCTCGACCGTTCCGGTGCTGGAGTTGCGGCGGAACAGCAGGTTGCCGGCGCCCGAGAGATCACGGGCCTTGACCAGCCGGCCGTCGGGCAGCGTGACCTTCGTGCCCGCGGTCACGTACAGGCCCGCCTCGACGACACAGTCGTCACCCAGCGAGATGCCGATGCCGGCGTTCGCGCCGAGCAGGCAACGCTCGCCGATGGTGATCGTCTCCTTGCCGCCGCCGGACAGCGTGCCCATGATCGACGCGCCGCCGCCGACGTCCGAGCCGTCGCCGACGACGACACCCTGCGAGATCCGGCCCTCGATCATCGACGAGCCGAGCGTGCCCGCGTTGAAGTTGACGAAGCCCTCGTGCATCACGGTCGTGCCGCTCGCCAGGTGCGCGCCCAGCCGCACGCGGTCCGCGTCGGCGATCCGGACCCCGCTCGGCACGACGTAGTCGACCATGCGCGGGAACTTGTCGATGCCGTGCACCGTCACCGCACCACGAGCCCGCAGCGCCAGTCGCGTCTCGGCGAAGTTCTCCACCGGGCACGGTCCGTGGTTGGTCCACACGACATTGGCCAGCAGCCCGAAAACGCCGTCGAGGTTCAGGCTGTTCGGCGTCGCGAGCCGGGCGGACAGCAGGTGCAGCCGCAAGTAGACGTCGTACGCGTCGACAGGCTGCTCGGCCAGCGCGGTGATGCCGGTCCGCACGGCGATGACCTCGACACCGCGGGCGTCGTCCGGCCCGAGCATCGCCGAGATCCCCTCGCCGAGTTCCCCGGCTGCCTCCATTTCGGACAACCGCTGGGTGCCGGGCGCGGGCGCGTCCCCCAGTTTCGGCTTGGGGAACCAGCAGTCCAGCACGGTGCCATCAGTGGTGACTGTCGCAAGGCCGACGCCGTAGGCGCCGCTCGACTCGGGGTTCACGCTCACGTGCCAAAGGTAACCAACGCCGGCTCAGTTCTCGACGAACGGGTTGCGGATCGTCAGCGAGCCGAAGGTCTGACCGTCCTGAAGGTCCTCCGACAGCAACGTCGTCGCGCCACATCGGAGGGCGGCTTCGACGACCAGCGCATCCCACCAGGAGAGCTGATACCGCTCGCACAGCACGCTCGCCGAGACGAGTAACTGGGCGTCTGTGGTCGTGGCGCACCACTCGCCGTAGACCGAGACGATCTCTCGAGCGCGATCATGCGGCAGGTCGAGCTTGCGAATGGCAACCGAATAGAACTCCTGCAGGACTTGTGTGCTCAGTGCACCTGTGTCGGTGTCCCACAGTTCGGTCAATGCGGCCTTCGCGATCTTGTTCTTGACCGGGTCCCGTCCATCGTGGGCGTAGACGAGGACGTTGGTGTCGATGAAGACCAGTTCGGGGATTGCGCCTGTCACTCGGTGGTTCCCTCGGCTTCTTTGCGCTGTGCCCAGCGGTCGTTGATCTCCTCGCGGGTCCACGTCAACTTCTCACCTTCGCCGGGGCGTCGGCGGCTGCTGATCTCGTCCATCATGGCGAGGGCGCGTTGTTTGGCTGCTTCGTAGCGGGCTGCTTCCTCAGCCATCTTGATGACCTGCTGCGAGAGCAAGGCGCTGACCGAGGTTCCGCGTTTCGCGGCCAGCACCTTCGCCCGGTCGATGACTTCCTCGTCTAACTGCACGGTGATGTTTCGCTTCATAACGCCAGGTTATCACGTGGGTTTCACGTGGTCCACGTGAAACCCACGTGCCGTACCGTGCCGGTGTGCGCGTTGAACTGGACCTTGCCGCCGACCCGGTGGATCTGACCGCTGTCCTCGTCGACATCCCGAGCGTCTCGGAGAACGAGGCCGAACTGGCGGACGCGGTGGAGCGAGCGCTGCGGAAGCTCGACCACCTCGAAATCACGCGTTCGGGCAACACGGTCCTGGCGCGCACGAACCTCGGCCGCGCCCAGCGAGTGGTGTTCGCGGGACACATCGACACCGTGCCGATCAACGACAACCTGCCGTCCCGCCGGGAAGGCGAGATCCTGCACGGGTGCGGCACGGTGGACATGAAGGGCGGCGACGCGGTCATGCTGCACCTCGCCGCCACGCTCACGGATCCCAGGCACGACCTCACCTTCGTGTTCTACGACTGCGAGGAGATCGACGCCGCCCGCAACGGCCTCGGCCGCGTCGAGCGTGAGCTCACGGAGTGGCTGAAGGGCGACGTGGCGGTGGTCTGTGAGCCCTCGAACGGCGTGATCGAAGCCGGTTGCCAAGGCACGATGCGGATTCAGGTCCGTACAACGGGCCAGCGTGCGCACACGGCCCGAGCGTGGATGGGGGTCAACGCGATCCACGCACTCGGGGAAGCGCTCAGGAGGCTCGAGGCGTACGAGCCGAGGACCGTGGAGATCGACGGGTGCACGTACCGCGAAGGCCTGCAGGCCGTGAAGATCGAAGGCGGGGTCTCGGGCAACGTCGTGCCGGACGAGGCCGTGCTCACGGTCAACCACCGGTTCGCGCCCGACCGCGGCGCGCACGAGGCCGAGCAGCACCTGCGTGAGGTGTTCGACGGGTTCGACGTGAAAGTGGTGGACCTGGCGGCGGGCGCGCTGCCTGGCCTGCAGGCGCCCGCCGCCAGGGAACTGGTCGAGGCCGCCGGGGGACGGCCGGTCGCCAAACTGGGCTGGACGGACGTCGCCCGGTTCGCCGCGCTCGGCATGCCGGCGGTCAACTTCGGTCCCGGCGACCCGACACTGGCGCACACCCGCCAGGAGCATGTGCACGTCCAGCAGATCCGGGACTGTGCCGCGGTGCTGACCCGGTGGCTCACCCGGTGATCCTTCCCGGGCCGGGCGGGCTGATCACCGTTTTTCCGGTGGTCATGTGGACGAGCCGCGCAAGTCACCGGTTGGGCGGGTGAGCGCAACTAGACTTGCGCCGGTGACGACGAACGAGGATCGCCCCAGGGAGAAGCAGCGGGGCCCAGTGACCTTGCGCCGTGGGCGCAGCGAGGAACCGACCACCACAGACCAGCGTTTGCTCGATTCGCGTGGCCCGTCGGCGTGGGTGCACACCGACCCGTGGCGTGTCATGCGGATCCAGGCGGAGTTCGTGGAGGGCTTCGGCGCGCTCGCCGAGGTACCCCGCGCGGTGACCGTGTTCGGATCCGCCCGCACCCCTCGTGACCACCCCGAATACGAGCTGGGCCGGAAGATCGGCGCCGCGCTCGCCGAGGCCGGTTTCGCGGCCCTCACCGGTGGCGGGCCGGGCACGATGGAAGCGGTGAACCGGGGTGCGTCCGAAGCGGGCGGCCTGTCGATCGGGCTGGGCATCGAGCTGCCGTTCGAGCAGGGCCTCAACCCGTGGGTCGACCTCGGCGTGAACTTCCGCTACTTCTTCGTCCGCAAGACGATGTTCATCAAGTACGCGCAGGCCTTCATCTGCCTGCCGGGCGGCTTCGGCACCCTCGACGAGCTGTTCGAGGCGTTGACGCTGGTGCAGACGAAGAAGGTCACCAAGTTCCCGATCGTGCTGTTCGGCAGCGAGTACTGGGGCGGACTGCACGCCTGGCTGCAGGACGTGGTGTTCAAGACCGGCAAGGTCGGCGAGCGTGACCTGGCGCTGATCCACGTGACCGACGACGTCGACGACGCGATCAGGGTCGTCGAGGACGCCTACCGCGCATGGGAGGAAGTCCACTAGTGCGTGTCTGCGTTTTCTGCGGCTCGCAGCCGGGCCGCAGGCCCTTGTACGCCTCCGCTGCCGCCGACCTGGGACGACTGCTGGCCAAACGCGGCATCACCCTGGTCTACGGCGGCGCGTCCGTCGGCACGATGGGCGTGATCGCCGACGCGGCGCTCGAGGCGGGCGGCGAGGTGATCGGCGTGATCCCGGTGAGCATGATGGATCGCGAACTCGCGCATGAGGGCCTGACCGAGCTGCATGTGGTCGGCAGCATGCACGAGCGCAAGGCGCTGATGGCCGAGCTGTCGGACGGGTTCCTGGCGATGCCCGGCGGGGCGGGGACGCTGGACGAGCTCTTCGAGATCTGGACGTGGGCCCAGATCGGTATCCACAGCAAACCCATTGGGATCGTGGATATCGACGGGTTCTATCAGCCGCTGGTGCGGATGGTCGAGCACATGGTGGCCGAGGGTTTCATCCGGTCCGGATATCGCGAGTTCATCACGGTCGACCCGGACCCGGTCAAGATCCTGGACACGTTCGCGAACAGCGCCACTTGACCACCCACCCCACTTGACCACCCACGCCACCCCGTGTCCACCATTCCAGCACCCCGTGTCGCACGTTGCGGCATGTCGTGTCCGCCTTTCCGGCACCATGAAATTTTCTCGGGCATGGCGTGTGGCGGCGGCTGACTTCCGCCGGGGATTTCACTGTGCCGGAAGGTGCGTTTCGCGGTGCTGGAACGTGTGTTTCGGGGTGCTGGAAGGTGTGTTTCGGGGTGCTGGAACGTGTGTTTCGGGGTGCTGGAACGTGTGTTTCGGGGTGCTGGAATGGTGGACACGGCGAGGGCCCGGCGGAGCCGGGCCCTGGCGTTCCGGTCACATGTCGCGGTCGTCAGCCTGCGAGTTCCCGCAAGGTGCTGAGTGATGGTGCGAAGGCATAAACGGTCCCCTCTGTGCGCACGAACTGTGCGAAGTGCAGTTTCCTGCCGCTGGGCAGGGTGTCCAGTTTCAGGGTGACGTCGCTGTCCACGCCGATCACCGGGTCGGTTCCGGTTTCGGCCTGGAGGAAGTCCCTGTTGTTGATCCAGGCCTGCTGCAGGAACTCGAACTGGAAGGCGAGATCCGACATGTAGGCGATGAAGACCAGCCCGCGGTCCGCGTCCGGGCCGTGGCCCTGGCCCGCGGCCGGGTCGAAAGGCTGGCCGTACGGGATTCCGCGGCGGATGATCCGGCGGACGTCGGCCGGTGCGAAGTCGCCGCCGATCCCGTCGCGCGGGTTGGTCTTCCGGATGTGGGCGAAGTGCGGTGTGGTGTGGCCTTCGCCGTCCTCCACGTAGCTGATCAGGTTGTCGTCCGGCGCGCCCGGTTTGGTCGGTGGTTCGGCGTTCGGGTTGTGCGCCACCGACGCGCCCGAACGCCACCTGCCGACCGCCCGGGCGGCCAGCCATTCAGTGCCGGTGCCGGGCGGCAGTTCGACCCCCTCCTTGTCGAGCTGCCTGCGCGCGGCACCGGCCTGCGCCCACCACGCCGGCACGTCCTGTGCGAGCCGGCGGACCACCTGGAACGACCCGTTGCGGGTCCATTCCGGCAGCTGGGGCGCGTCCCCGGTCAGTTTCGGGTGCCCGAGCACGAACTCGCCGGCCGGCAGGATCCGGGTGCCCGGCTTGCCGTCGACGTGGATCGGGTCTCGTGGGTCGGGCCGGTCGAAGTCACGGACGCCGGGCTGGCTGATGCCGTCCTTGAACCCGAAGTGCTCGTGTCCCCTGCGTTCGCCCGGCAGGGTCGCGCCGACCTGCTCGAACGTGACGGTCAGGCCCGCGCGGGCGGCGGCCACCCGCAGTTCCGAGGCGCGGACTTCGAGTTTCGCCTGGTCGTCGGACGCGATCGTGAGCACGGCGTGCACCGGTTGGTCGGCGCGACCGAACAGCCATTCCTCAGGTGCGCTGTCGCCCTGGTCTCCGTTGATCTCCGCACGGGCGAACGCGCCCTGTACGAACGCCTGTACGCCGTCAGGTTCCTGGTCGGGTAACGGCTCGGTGCCCATCAGGAATTTCAGGCCCGGGTACGTCAGGCTGACGTTCATCCACGTCGCGCTCAGCCCGGCCGGGTCCGTGCCCGCGAGGGTGTGCCTCGCCGTGCTGTATTCGGCGTTGAACGCGGCGACCTGGCGGGTCGTCGAGATCTGCGGGATGAGCCGGCGCAGCCATTTTCGGACGGGTTCCGGATCGTCCGGGAAGCGCAACATCAGGACGGTTTCGTGATCTTTCCGGAAACCGGCGAGAATGTCGCCCTGGATATCGTCCGAATAGCGGAGCGGCAGTTTTCGGGCAGCCGCGTCCGCACCGTGGTCACTCATGAATCCCCCTGGATTCCCCCGGTGGCGGTGGACGGCTCCCCATTCGCCGTCCCCTACTTCCAGTGAGCCCGAGCCGGGCAGCGGCTTCAAGTCAGTTCACTCGAACGGCCGAATAACAGGCCAATTGGCTCTCAATTGACGTACACAGGGGCGCGAGTGGGACGTGTGATTCGTCCGATCTTGTGATCACCATTCACAAGATTGGCTCAGTGGGCTGTGGTATAGGCAGGTCAGGCCGCGTCCGGCAGCTTGTGGTAAACGTCCACGTATTCCTGGCCGGACAGTTCCATGATCGAATACATGATCTCGTCGGTCACCGCGCGGCGAATGGCCGGTGAGGCCGCCATGCCGTCATACCGGGAGAAGTCCAGCGGTTTGCCGATCCGGATCGTCACCCGGCTCGGCCGGGGGAACCGCTGACCCGGCGGCTGGATCCGTTCGGTGCCGATCACGGCCATCGGCACGACGGGCGCGTTGCAGGACAGCGCGAGCTGCCCGACACCGGTGTGGCCACGGTGCAGCCGCAGGTCGCGCGAGCGTGTGCCCTCCGGGTAGATCCCGAACACGTTGCCGTTCGCCAGCACATTGCCGGCCACCTCCAGCGCCGCCACCCCGGCACGCGCCTGACCACGCTGCACGGGCACCTGGCCGATGGCACGCATGAAGGCCGCCCGGACCCGCTTGTACGGCGAACGGCCGAGGAAGTACTCCTCCTTGGCCAGGAAGTTCACCTGCCTGGGCACGACCAGCGGGATCAGGATGCTGTCGAACACCGAGAGGTGGTTGCTCGCCAGGATGACCGCGCCCTTGGCCGGGATGTTCTCCAGGCCTTCGACCTTCGGGCGGAACAGCACCTTCGCGATGAAGGCACAGACAGCACGCAGCGCGCGGTAGAACAAGGAGGGCCTCCTGCGGTGGGGGATACGTCCACTGTAAGAGGCGGAGTGTCAAAACGGTGGTTTCGAGGGCTTGGTCGCGCTGGTTATTTACGCCACGCAACACGCCCGACATCGCCCTGAGCCACGACGGCGGCCGAGGCCGGTCACGCGCCGTGAGGCGGCCTGCCCACCCCGCATGGCACGATCAGACAGTGCGACCCCTCAAGTTCGGCACCCGTGAGGTGGCCCAGGACCGCGCGTTGGTGATGGCCATCGTCAACCGCACCAGGGATTCCTTCTACGACCGCGGTGCCACGTTCAGCGACGATGCCGCGATGGCGGCGGTCGCGGCAGCGGTGGCGGACGGCGCGGACATCGTGGACATCGGCGGTGTGCGGGCGGGGGCACACGGCGAGATCGTGGACACCGCGGAGGAACTGCGCCGGATCGTCCCGTTCGTCGCGGCTGTGCGTGAGAAGTTCCCCGACGTGGTGATCAGCATCGACACCTGGCGGCACGAGGTCGCCCAGGCCGCCTGCGAGGCCGGTGCCGACCTGCTCAACGACACGTGGGCGGGCGCCGATCCGCGGCTGGCCGAGGTCGCGGCCGAGTACCGGGTCGGGATCGTGTGTTCGCACACCGGGGGAGTGCCGCCGCGCACGGACCCGCACCGGGTGCGGTACCTCGACGTGGTCGCGGAGGTCGCCGACGAACTCGTGCGGCGCGCGAACCGGATGGTCGAGCTCGGTGTGCCCGTGGAAGGCGTGCTGATCGACCCGACGCACGACTTCGGCAAGAACACGTGGCACGGCCTGGAGTTGTTGCGGCGCCTGGACGAACTGGTCGCCACCGGCTGGCCGGTGCTGATGGCGCTGTCCAACAAGGACTTCGTCGGGGAGACGCTCGGCGTCGAACTGTCCGACCGGGTGGACGGGACCCTGGCCGCCACCTCGGTCGCGGCATGGACCGGCGCCCGCGTCTTTCGTGCCCACCAGGTGCGGCAGACCAGGAAGGTGCTCGAAATGGTCGCCAGCATCGCGGGCACCCGGCCGCCTGCCCGAGTCCTGCGGGCGCTCGCGTGAACCCAGCCGCACGGGCGTGGTTCGAGTCGAGGACCTGGCAGGAGCCACAGTGGACAGTGGACGAGCTGTCCGGGCGCGACCGCACGGTCAGTGTGGTGTTGCCCGCGTTGAACGAGGAAGCGACCGTCGGCGACGTCGTGCGGACGGTCCGGCCGTTGCTCGGTGTCCTGGTGGACGAGATCGTGGTGATGGATTCCGGGTCCACCGACCGGACCGCGGAGGTGGCCACCGCGGCGGGAGCGAGGGTGGTGCGGCGGGAGGACGTCGTGCCGGAGGTCGAACCGTTGCCTGGCAAGGGCGAGGTGTTGTGGCGCTCGCTGGCCGCGACCTCCGGTGACCTGATCGTCTTCCTGGACGCCGACCTGGTGGACCCCGATCCGGCGTTCGTCCCCGCGCTGCTCGGACCGCTGCTGACCGAGGACGTCCACCTGGTCAAGGGCTTCTACCGGCGGCCGCTCAGGCTGGAGACCGAGGACTACGGCACCGGCGGCGGCCGGGTGACCGAACTGCTGGCCCGGCCGTTGCTGAACGCCCTCAGGCCGGAGCTTTCCGGGCTGGTCCAGCCTCTTGGCGGGGAATACGCGGCGACGCGGGAGCTGCTGGAGTCGGTGTCGTTCGCGGCGGGGTACGCGGTGGAGATCGGTATGCTGCTGGACGCGCATTCCGCGTTCGGCCTGGACGCGATCGCGCAGGTCAACCTGGGTGTCCGTAAGCACAGGAACCGGAACCTGCTGCAGCTCGGCGTGATGGCCAGTCAGATCCTCGGCGCGATGCTGCGGCGCTGCTCCGTCGACAGCGCGACTGAGCTGACGCAGTTCGTGCAGGTCGCGGGAAAGTGGCTGCCCGACACCAAGGCGATCGAGGTGGCGGACCGCCCGCCGATGCGGTCAGTCCGCGCGTAGCACCATCTCGACTTCCATGATCGACTCGTCTCGTGGCAGCGGGCCGCGCCTGCCTGTCCGGACGAACCCGAGCTTGGCGTAGAAGCGTTCAGCCGCCGGGTTCTTCTCGCCGACCCACAGCGTGACGGTCTTCCCCTGCGCCCACTCCAGGACCGCGCCGACGGTCTCGGCGGCCAGGCCTGTGCCTCGGGCACGCGGGTCCGTCCAGATCCTGATCAGTTCGACCTCGTCGCCCTCAAGGGGGAATGCCGAGGCGATCGCCTGCACCTCGCCGTTCCGGCTGCCCAGGAAGACCACCGAGGTGGTCAGCCTCCGGCGCCAGTCCGCTTCGGTGCTGTCGACCTCGTCCCGCAACGTCGACCCGAACGCGTCCGGCGCGTCCGCCAACGCGGCCAGCCGGATGTCACGGAACGCCGCCCAGTCGTCCGGCGACGCCTGCCGGACCTCGTTCATCCGGCCAGCACGGCCGAGTAGTCCACAATAGACTCACGGACCTGGTCGAGCGTGACGTGCAGCTTCTCCAGCATGCCCATATCGAAGCCTGACGCACGCCATTTGTCGAACGAGATACCGAACCCCAGCCGTTCCCACAGCTCGGCGTTGCGTTTCTCGTGGGCGCCGAACGGTTCGAGCAGCACGGCCGGGGTCGCCGACCACAACGAGTCCAGCAGGGTGCCGCCGCCGGGCTTGCTCACGGTCGCGACCACGGAACGTGTCAACGAGAACGAGCCGTGATGTCCCTGGCCGCGGGTGAACGTCGCCGTGCCGTCGACGATCTGGCCGAACGGCGGGTAGCCGTCGTCCAGCCACGGGTGCCACTCCGGGTCGATCATGAAGTGCCGGATGCCGGGATCGGACGACACATCACGCTGTTCGTAGGCGACGACGTCCAGGCAAAAACCATGAGCCCGCAACTCGGACGCGCGTTCCCGGTACGTGCCCATGCCCCAGCCGCCGCCGTGCACGAGAAGCCGTCTGTCGCGTGATTCCCACGGGATCGGCGCCTCGCGTGTCACCGGGATGCTGAACGGCAGTGTGCCGCGATCGGCGTTGGCGAGCCAGATCTCCCGTGGCGCCAACGTGGTACGAACCTTCTGGAACGAAGGTGAGACAACGGAATCCACGTGGCACACGTCGACGTCGACGGCGCCGTACTGTTCCAGGATCGGCAACCAGAACCCGGAGAACACCACGAACCGGCGCACATCCCGGGCACGCCACGACTCCAGCATCGCCGCCTGGGCGTCCGGCGGGACGGCGACCGAGGCGTCCCTGGCCACCCGCTGCCCGGCCAGCGCCACCCGGAAGTCGCGGTGGAACGCCCACTTCATCTTCGTCGTGGTCGCCAGGGTCTCCGCGGGCAGCATGCGTTCCAGCACCGACACGGTGACCTCGGCCCCGCGTTCGCGCAGCCGGTCGGCCAGCACCAGACCGGGTACGTGCACGCCAAGGGCCACACCGGAAGTCAGGATCTCGATCACAGCCGCGCCGCCGCGTCGGTCAGGCCACGGGTGATCAGCCGGTGCATGGTCTCGTCGGAGTTCCCCCGCGGCACGGACTCGACGAGCATGATCAGGTACAGGTACACCTTGGCGAACGCCAGCCGGAACGCCACCGATTCGGTGAACCGCAGCGGCCCGTACCCGGCGAGGAACGCCTTGTCCTGCCGGATGTCCCCGAACAGCGCCAGCGACACGAACTCGGCGACCGGGTCGCCCCAGAACGCGCGCTCGCCGTCGATCAGGCCGGTGATCCGGTCCTCGTCGATCAGGATGTTGCCGTCCCAGAGGTCGAAGTGCACCAGCACCGGCTGCGTGACGTCGTCGAAGTACTCGGAGTCCAGCGCGGCCACGATCCTGGCGGCCGGAACGGGCAGTTCGACCGAGTACCGCGCGGCATCGTCGAGCACGGCCATGACCATCGCGCGGAACGCGTCCCGCCAGGACGACTGGAGCCCCATCTGCGGATAGCCGAAGCCGGTGCCGGTGATCCGGTGCAGCCCGGCGACGATCCCGCCGAGCTGCCCGCGCAGCTTCGCCTTCTTGTCGTCGGCAGGCTTGCGCGGATACCACGGGTTGCCGGGGATCTCGGTCATCAACAGGAAGTCCTGCTCCGCGTGGATCAGTTCGGGCACGGGCAACCCAGCAGCCTCGCGGTAGAACATCGCCTCGGTGCCCATCAGGCCACGCTCGTAGGTCAACGAAGGCGAAGCCGGATCGGGCGCGACCTTGAGGATGTACCCAGCGTCGGCCGTACGGATGCGGTACGCCGTGTTGTACGTGCCTTCGGCCAACTGCTCTCGGATCCGGACCTGCTCAGGATCGACGCCACACGTCTTCAGCACGTTGTCCAGCTCGTCGGACGACAACACCCGCTTGGTCACGAAACCTCCGAAACTAGGGAAACCCGCCAGGGCAACGCGTCGCACACGGCCAGCACCCGTTTCTTGGACCAGCCGACACCGTCCCCGCTCAGGTGGGCGAAGAGTTCGCCGGAATCCGTGCGCCGGGCCCGGATGCCCAAGTCGCCCGCCTGCCCGGTGTCCTTGGGTCCGGCGGCGTCGACCACGGCGCCGGTCGCTTCGCCGAACCGCAGCGCCTGCGGGCGGGCGTCGGGGACGTACTCGATGAACGGGCTCGGCGGGCCCAGTGCGTCGACCAGGATGTGTTGCTGGGCACCGAGGACCACGTCACGGACCGCGGCGACGTACTCACCGGTCAGCGATTCGGGCGGTCGTGGCAATGGGATGTAGGCGGGAACTGTGCACGGTCCCGGCAGCCTGCGCCATTCCGTGCGGTTCCGGCGGCTGAACAGCGTGTTGACCATGACGCTCTCACCAGGTCCGAGATACGGCAGCATCGCGGACGTGAACCCGGCGAGCAGTGAGACGAACATGGTTCCGCGGTGCCTGCGGGAGAACCGCTCCACTTCGGTCGCTTCGCCGGCGTCGAGAATCCGCTGCCGGAAGGCGAAGTCCCCGGCCGGTGTGGTGGAGGGTGCGGCGAACGGGCCGGTGAACCGTCCCCACCACGCCTCCGCTGCCTGCCGGCCGTCGGCCACCAGACGTGCCTGGTCCTCGGCGTACTGCCAGAACTGGGCCGGGGGAGCGGGCAACGGGCCCCGGTACAACGCGGCAAGCTCGTCGAGCAACACCCACAACGTCACCGGGTCGGCCATCATGTGATGGATGTGCAGGCACAGCATGTGCTGGTCGGCGGCGACACGCTTGAGCCGCACCCGTAGCGGGCTCAGCCGCGACGATTCGACGGGGACGTGCAGCAACTCGGTGTCGTCGAAGGTTTCCAGGTCAACCGAGACGTGCGGACGGATGACCTGCATGCCGTCCTCGACCCGGGTGCGTAGCAGGTCGTGCCGTGCGACCAGGTCCCGCACCGCCTGCTCAAGCCGCCGGACGTCCAGCGGGCCGCGGATGTCCACGACGGCGTTCATGGTGAACCACGGCCCGAGCGCGAAACCGGGCCGTGCGGCGTCCAAGGTGTACGCGAACCGTTGCCAGATCGCGGTCGGTTTGATCATCGGACCAGAGCTCCCCGAGCGGCCGCGTGGATCGCGGCCATCAACGCGATTCGCTGCCCGGGCTCGTCGTCGGCGGTGAACAACCGGTCCAGTTGCGCGTCGTAGTAGGAAACCGGTCCGAAGGCACGGACTTCCGTCTTCGAGCCCTTGATCACCAGGTTCAACGGCAACGGCGCCACGATCGGCCGGAGCAGGTTACGCAGCCGCACGGACGCGTGGTCGAAGAAGAACTCCACCTCGGCGACGTGTCTGGCACCGACGAAACACTCCAAAGTGGCCTCCTTGCCGTCGTCCCACCGCAACGTGGCCAGGAACGACGTGTCAGTGCCGTGTGGACCGTCGAATGAGGACTCGCCGTCGCCCGCGGCACCGGCCAGGCCGACGGTCGACTGCACGGCCTGAAGCCAGTAGCTCGCCGAGTCGAAGAAGATCCCGCCGCCCAGTTCCGGACGGGTGCGGTAGCTGCCTTCGGCCGGCGTCAGGAACTGGATCCGGGTGTTGATCCGGCGCAGCGGACCGAACTCGCCGGTGCCGATCATCTGCCGGACCGCCGCCTGCCACGGGTGACCGGCCGTCGGGATCGCCTCGGCGACCTGCACGCCGTTGGCCCGTGCGGTGCTGCTGATCTCCGCGTACTGCTCGGCCGTCAGGCACAGTGGCTTCTCGACGATGACGTGCTTTCCCCGTGCTGCGGCACGGACGGCCCACTCGTGGTGGGCGGAGTTGTGGAGCGACACGTACACCACTGTGACATCCGGATCACCCAACAACGATTCGTAGTCGTCGTGTACGCGAGGGATGCCGTTCCTGGCAGCGAATTCACGGGCACGAACGACATCGCTTGCCGCCACCGCGCGGACATGGACGTCGTCCCGGCGGCTCGCGGGCGCGAGTATCGCGCGCTCGGCGATCTTCGTCGCCCCGATCAGGCCGATGTCAAGCCGCATGGGCGACTCCTCTGACCGACATCCCGGCAGCCGCGACGGCGTCCAGCAAGTGCTGCCGTAAGGCATCAGGATGCTGCGAAATCAAGGCGAAGTAGACTCGCCCGCCTGGTGCCGTCAAGGTGCTGCCGTTGAGGACAAGCACACCTTCACGTTCCCCGCCGGTGTAACGCGTCAGCGCCCCGCACAGGTCCGCGATGCCGCCACCAGCCGGGACGTTCAGCTCCAGCTGCGTGAAATGCGCGGCCAGGCCGTGTGTGGCGGCGCGTTCGTTCAGCACCAGCGAGAGCAACCCCAAGGAATGTCGGGCGTTGATCTCCAGCAGCGGCACGAGCGTGCCGTCCCGCAGCATCATGGAATCGACACCGGCCGGGCCGTGGTATCCCGCCTGGGCCAACGCCTCCGCGACCGAGGCGACGACGTCGTGGTAACCCCTGTCCGCCAGGAACTCGACGAAGTCCGATGTGGCCGGTGACGAACCCATGTGCCGCAAGCCCCGATTGGTCATCACCTGGATGCCGCGGTGGTGCCACGTGCCGTCCGGCGAGATCCGGACGTGCGCGGAGAAATCCCGCCGCACGTCGTACTTCTCCTGGACCACCAACTCGATCCGCTTGCCCTGCCTGGTCAGGGTCCGCTCGATCGCCCGCAGCACGCCCGGCGATTCCACGACCAGGGCGGCCCGACCGGAAACCCCGTACGGGTCCTTGACGACGGCCGATCTGTGACGCGAGACGACCTCGGACAGCTCGGCGACAGACCGGACAACCGTCCCCGTGCCGGGCAGATCGAGGTCGGCAGCCAGTGCGTTCGACCAGGTCTTCGAGTTCACCTGGGCCACGACAGCGGTGTCAGGCAACGAATCCGACAGGTGTGCGGTCGCCGGGAGAACCGCATACGGCTCGACGTCGTAGCCAGTGACCAAGTCCCGGGAGACGTTCCGTTCGAAAGGCTCGTGCGGACCGTCGACGGCGACGTGCTCGAACGTGATCCCGGCGGCCGCCAGTCCGTCCCGGACCGCGCCTGCCATGGGCCTCCGGGTGATCAGCCGGTCGTCCGGCGAGCAGAACCCCGCGAGGAGTTCGTCCATCGTGGCGACGGCGTCGTCGGAACCGGCACGGCTGATGGCGGGAAGCGTGGCGAGATCGGCGGGACGCCACCATTTCTCCGCGTCGAACGTGCCCAGCCTGGCTGAACTCATCCGGCCGCCACACGGTTCATCGAGCCGATGAACGCGGCGAACTGGCCGACCGACCGCAGGTGGTCGAGTTCCAGCGTCTCGTAGTCCAGTTCGATGTCGAACGCGTCCTCGATGCCCAGCAGGAACGAGATCGTCTGCAACGAGTCGAGCCCGTACTCCTCGACCAGGTCCGCGTCCG
The DNA here is from genome assembly GCF_013280595.1 of Kibdelosporangium persicum. Lineage (GTDB taxonomy): Bacteria > Actinomycetota > Actinomycetes > Mycobacteriales > Pseudonocardiaceae > Kibdelosporangium > Kibdelosporangium persicum. The sequence goes on along the minus strand of NZ_JAAATY010000016.1, from coordinate 20,599 downwards.
AGCGGATCTCGGCGGGCGTGATGCCGGACGCCAGCACGCCCGCGAGCACGGTCTTGATGGTGGACTCGGTGTCGGACATGGCTTTCACACTCCGTTCAGGTAGAGCAGGATGCACTTCGAGCAGACCGGCATCATGCCGTTGGCCGAGAGGATCCTGCGGATCTCGCGGAAGTCGGGGCCCTGCCACAGGTCCGCGACCGGGGTGTCGTACAGGTTGCCGACGACGAACTCCGGGAAGAACTTGCACGAGCTCACGGCGCCGTCCGCGTGCACCTCCATCCGGTTGGACACCGCGAGGCACTTGTTGCGGTGCTGTGCCGGCCGGGACGTGCCGCGGATGAAGTCCTCGACCTCGTCGGCCTCCAGCTGAGGCTGGTAGCGCACGCGGACCCGCCACGGCCTGCTCGCCAGTCGTGCCATGGACTCCCGCAGCACCGGGATCTGCTCCTCCGGCAGCTGATAGGTGTACGAGTGCCAGGTCGGTTGCTTGGTCTTGGTGTCGGGGTGCAGCCAGGCGAACGACTCCTCGTAGACCTTGTCCATCGCCTGCGCGACTTCCGGGCTGATGAACCACGGGAACTGGAAGTAGACCGTGTTGACGCCGAGTTCCTCGGCCCATTCCATGAACTCGTACATCTTGGACACGGTCACGTGCGAGACCATGCACGACAACGAGACCTCGCCGTCGAACTCGCCCTTGGCCTTCAGGTCCAGCATCAGCCGGATGTTCTCCATGGTGCGCCGGAACGTGCCCTTGCCGCGCAGGGCCTCGTGGTCCTCGCCGAGCCCGTCCAGGCTGACCAGCAGGTTGAGGTTCTCGCCGATCCGCAGCAGGTCGTCCAGCTTGCGCTTGAACAGCAGGCCGTTCGTGCACATGTTGACCGTGCGCGGATATTTTTCGAGCAACCGGGCGACTTCGTCGAACCTGGTGTGCATCAACGGTTCGCCGCCCCAGAGGAAGGTCTTCGACCGTACCGGTGCCGTCGTGCGCAGGATCTGCTCGACGATCTCGACGTCCAGTTCGGTGCGTTGCCGCTCGATGCTGAAGTCGCGGAAGAAGCCCTGCTCGTTCCACTGGTAGCAGTGCGTGCACCGGAGATTGCACTTGTACGTCAGTTGCAGGCTGACTTCCTGTGGCAGTGGCGCGGCGTACCCGGGGTCCGCCAACAGGTTCCTGCGGGCCCGTGACCGGATCGCCACGGTGTGCTTGATGTCAGCGAACTCCTTGGCGTTCAACGTCCGTGTGGTGGTCGGGTGCATTCGATCCTCCTCCTTGCGTTGTGGCCAGTTCAGGTACGTCGCGCACCAGCAGGACACTCGCCGCGGTGCAGACACCGCCCACGGCGAGCACCACCACCAGACCTGTCGCGGTGCCGAACCAGGACCCCAGTGCTCCCGCGGCGAAACCGGCGACGAGCGAGCCGAGCGGGATCGTCGACGACGCCAGCGTCCGGGCGGTCGCGTGCACGCCTGACTGTTCGCCCGGTGGTGTCAGCGACTGCCGGATGCTGGTCGTCAGCACGTTCCAGACCGGCAGCCAGAAGGCCGAGCAGACGCGGATGGCCACCAGGAACACCACTGGTGCGGCGAACAACGTGACCGGCACGGCAAGCCACAGCAGACCTTCGAACGCGCTGGCCAGCAGTGCCGCCCGGACGCCGATCCGGCCGGCGATCCGTTGGGTCAGCAAGGCACCGAGCAACGCGCCGACCGCGCCCGCCGCGAGCAGCAGACCGCCGCCCAAACTCGACAGACCCAGCGCCCGGTACGCGAAAAGCAGCAGAACCGCGTCGACGATGCCGGTCCCGAAGCCACGCACCGCCGTACCGCAGACCACCTGCCGCAACGGCGGCCGGCTCCAGACAAAGGCCAGGCCCACGCGGATTCTGGCCGCGATCGACGGAGGTGATTCCAGCCGTGGCGGCAGGTCCTCGACGACTCCGACCCGGGTCCGGCCGAAGGCGGAGAACAGGAACGGCAACGCGTTCACGGCGATCGCGGTGATCCCGCCGAGCAGGTTCATCACCGCGCCGGCCAGCGCCGGACCGATCAGCTTGGAGAGGCTGTCCGAGCCCTGCAACCGGGAGTTGGCCGCGAACAGTTGTCCTGGCGCGACCAGAGTGGGCAGATAGGACTGACTGGCGATGTCCACGAAGACGGTCGCGACTCCGGCCAGTGCGACGACCACGACCATCTGCGTGACGCTCAGCCAACCGGCCAGTGCGGCCAGCGGGATGCTGAGGAACGCCACGAACCGCACCAGTTCGCCGGTGATCATCACGTGCCTGCGTCTGCGCCCGGCCAACAGCGCGCCGGCGACCATGCCGAACGCCGGATACGCCAGCCAACCGGCCGCCGAGACGAGTCCCACCTGGGCGCTGGACGCGTTCAGCACGAGGATCGCGGCACTCGGCACGGCGAAGCCGGTCAGCCGGTCGCCGACGAAGCTCATCGTCTGACTGCCCCAGAACCACCGGAACCCGGCAGGCAGGACGGTTGCCGTTGGCGTCGTGCGCATCGTCCCCCTCGGCCGTGTGAGCCCATGGCGAGGCCACAGTGCACGGAACTGTCGGTGATTCCCCGGATGCGGTGCGTTCCCGTCACCACTCAACTGACGGATGTTCATTCAAGCAAGGAAACAAGTGTGACTGTGATCCACGTCACTTGTATTGTCGCTGGTCAGAGGCATGGCTGGCGAGAAAACGCCACCGCGCGGAGCATTCTTTCGGCGGCCGGCGAGTCGTGGTAGGTGTTCGGTTCGTGGCGGGCACGTTCAGGCGGCGGTCGGCCGGAGCGGAACTCCGGCGCTGTGGTCATAACCCGTCAATGCGAAATAACCGGCGCCGGCCGGAGAATCCGGGGGAAATCCATGCCTGCCCCGGTATTCACCGGTTCGTTCGGCGGCGCCGGACCGCGTTTGGCCACCCGGCGATCAGTGCCGAATCGGTGATGGCCGGACCGGGAAGAACAACGGTGGACGCGATGTGCGAAGCGGGCGCGATGCCCGTGTCGATCTGGCCGACCGCCACGAGGCGGCGAACCGCGACCGTCCCAAGGGCGTCAGGTCAATGGGTTGGCAGGCTACGTATCGATCAGGGATCTCCCTGAAACTGCGACAAAATGCTGGGCGGTGTGACTTCGAACCCGTAGACTCGCTACGTATGAAGCCGGATGTGCTGCGGGGACACCTCGACGCGTTGCTGCTCGCCACACTCGACGGCAGGCGGCTGCACGGTTACGCCATCATCGAAGCACTTCAGCTGCGTAGTGGCGGCGCGCTGGACCTTCCGACCGGCACGGTCTACCCGGCGCTGCGTCGTCTGGAGCGAGCCGGATACGTCACCAGTGAGTGGAGCACTGTGTCCGGCCGTCAGCGCCGTACCTACCATCTGACGAAGGCCGGGCAACGCGCGCTCGTTCAGGAACGGAACGCATGGCGTGAGTTCACGGCGGCGATCGAGGGCGTACTCGGGGAGGGACCATGGCCCGCGCAAGCGTGATCGACGACTATGTCGCTGATCTGGATGCGCGGCTGCCCGGCGGCCGGAAAGTCAAGACCGACCTGCTGACCGAGGCGCGCGACAGCCTTGAGGACGCGGCCGAGTGCTACCGGCGGGCAGGCTTCGCCGAGCACGACGCGCAACGCAAGGCGGTCGAGGACTTCGGGCCCGTCGCCGTGATCGCCCGGGACTACCAGGGCGAACTCGCGGTGGCGTACGGCGCCCGTACGCTCCGCTCGATCCTCTTCGTGCTCCCCGCGACGCACATGCTGTGGGAAGGTGCGCGGCTGATCTGGTTAGGCGGGTGGGAAAACGCTCCCGGCGGCAACCCGCCGCCGCAGTGGTACATGCCGTTCGCGCAGATCAGCGACAGCATGACGTGGGCCGTGTCGATCGCGACCGCGCTCGCGTTGCTCATCGCGCGGCTGTGGTCCCGCCGCACCGCTGACAACCGGTTGATCGCCCGGTGCGCCGCCGGTGTCGCGATGGTCGCGGCCAGCGCCGCGCTGTCGGCCAACGTCGCGCTGGGCGTCGCGTCGATGTTCGTCAACCCGGCGTTGATGTTCCATACACCGGTTCTGCTGCTCGCGAGCGTGTTCGCGGTGCTCGTGCTCGCCCGCCTGACGGTGATGGCGCGAAAGGCCGTCCGGTTCGCGGTCTAGTGGCAAGATTGCGTGGTGACCACCGCGCTGTTCTACCTCGTCGTCATGGTCTTCGTGGCGGCTGTGGTGTTCCTGCTCGCCTCGGTGCTGTTCGGCCGCGGTGAGGAACTGCCGCCGCTGCCGCCCGGCGCGTCGCCGACGCGGCTGCCCGCCGAGGACATCACCGCGGAGGACGTGAGCAGAGTCCGGTTCCAGATGGTCCTGCGGGGTTACAAGATGTCCGAGGTGGACTGGGTGTTGCAGCGCCTTGGCAAGGAGGTCGGCGACCTGCGGTCCCGGGTCGCCGAACTGGAGGAGCAGGTCGCGGGCAAGGCGGCCGCCCAGTGACCGGCCTGGTGCGCTGCGCGTGGGGCGACTCGACACCGGATTACGTGGCGTACCACGACGAGGAGTGGGGCACGCCGTTACGCGGCGAAGCCGCCATGTACGAACGGCTGTGCCTGGAGTCCTTTCAGTCCGGGTTGTCCTGGATCACGATTCTGCGCAAACGGGAGAACTTCCGCGCCGCGTTCGCCGGGTTCGACCCGAAGCTGGTCGCCGAATTCGGCAAGGACGACGTGGCCAGGCTGATGGGGGACGCGGGCATCGTACGCAACCGCGCCAAGATCGACGCCGCGGTCCGCAACGCGGGCGCGGTGCTGTCGCTCGACGTCCCGCTCGACGAGCTGTTGTGGTCGTTCCGGCCCGCCCGGCACAAGCGGCCCCGCACGATGGCCGACGTGCCCGCGGTCACCGACGAGTCGAAGGCCATGGCCAAGGAGCTCAAACGCCGTGGGTTCGTGTTCCTCGGACCGACCACGTGCTACGCGCTGATGCAGGCCACCGGGATCGTCGACGACCATATCGCCACCTGTTGGCGGGCCCGATGAAAATGCCGGGCCATTTCCCGTCACGCACGGCACGATTGCGTGACCATCTCGTTACCAAAACGGGGGAAATTGGCCCGGCGTGTCGCACCACGGCGTGTCGCCGGTCGAAGTCGTTGTTGTCGCATGCGGACCGCCCACCTGGAAACTGTCACGGCAGGTCGGTGAGTGGTGACCAAACGACACGCAAAAGATCGGTTCGATTTCGTCGCGGTGAGTGGATAGGAGAGAATGGCGTTAGCCGAGGCTGGTGGACCCGGCCTGCGGTGGGCAGGCTATGACGGAGGGAGCACGCTATGGCGGCCATGAAGCCCCGGACCGGTGACGGTCCCCTCGAGGTGACTAAGGAGGGTCGGGGCATCGTGATGCGCGTCCCACTGGAGGGTGGTGGACGCCTGGTGGTGGAGATGACACCGGACGAGGCCAGCGCCCTGGGCGACGCGTTGAAGGCCGCCGCGGGCTGACACCGAGTTTCCCAGGCGGGCCCCGGTATCCGCGAGGAGTGGAGCCGGGGCCGCGTCACGTCTTGAAGCGAGCCGCAGGAGGTCTTGAGTGCGCACGCCCGTGCCGCGGTTACCCAGTCCGATGCCCGAGATCGAGGTGGCGTCGTCCCCTCGCCGTGGTGTCCCGATCGTCGTGCTCGCGTACGGCGGTGACTCGCCCGTGCTGGGCCCGGGTGGTTCCGACCTGAGCGACGTGTGGGCGTCGACCGTCGGGCTGACCGGCAAGGCGGGCGAAGTGCACGTCGCGGCGGGCCACGGCGCCGGTATCCGCTGGGTCGCCGGAGTCGGCGACGGCACGGCGGCGGAGTGGCGCAAGGCCGGAGCGGCGTTGGTCCGTGCGGTCGAGGCGCGGGCCGAGGCCGACTCGGACGCGGGTCGCCGAGTCGTCCGGTCCCTGCAGCTCACACTGCCGCCGGACACCACGTCGGAGCAGATCTCCGCACTGGTGCTGGGGGTGTCGCTGGGCGGCTACCGGTACAAGGTGTCGTCGGTCGAGAAGCCGCGCTTGAAGTCCCTGCGCCTGGTCACGGACGCCGACCTGCAGCCGGTAGTGGACCGCGCGCTCGCGGTCGCCCTCGGCACGACGGCGACACGTGACATGGGCAACACTCCGTCGAACGTGAAGGACCCGGCCTGGCTGGCGTCGGCCGCTGTCCAGCTGGCCGCGCAGCTGCCCGGCCTCTCGGTGGAAGTCCGGGACGAGAAGTGGATCGCCGCCGAGGGTTTCGGCGGCCTGCTGGCGGTCGGCGGCGGCTCGGTGAGCCCGCCGCGGTTCGTCGAACTGTCGTGGCGCCCCGCCAAGCCAGTTGGACCGCACCTGGTCTACGTGGGCAAGGGCATCACGTTCGACACCGGCGGCATCTCGCTCAAACCGGCCGACGGCATGCACCTGATGCGAACCGACATGTGCGGTGGCGCCTCGGTGATCGCGGCCCTCGTGACGATCGCCCGCCTGGGACTGCCCGTTCGAGTCACCGGCCTGGTACCGCTGGCGGAGAACCACGTGTCAGGGTCGTCGTACCGGCCCGGCGACATCGTCCGGCACTACGACGGCCAGACGACAGAGGTGACCAACACGGACGCCGAAGGCCGGATGGTCCTCGCCGACGCGCTCGGTTACGCGGTCCGTCGCCTGAAGCCCGGCCTGATTGTCGACGTCGCCACGCTGACGGGAGCGATGAAGGTCAGCCTCGGCGTGCGTACCGGCGGCCTCTTCGCCTCGGACGACGCACTCGCGTCGCGAATCATCGAGGCGGGAACCCGCAGCGGCGAGTCCTGGTGGCGGATGCCGTTGCTGGCGGACCTGGAGGACGAGGTCGTCAGCGAGATCGCCGACTGGCGCCAGTGCCCGCCCGGCCCCGGCGGCATCACGGCAGCGCTGTTCCTGCGGAAGTTCACCGGCGGCCTTCCCTGGGCCCACCTGGACATCGCGGGCCCGGCCCGAGCCGAGAAGACCTACGACGAAGTCGTGCCCGGCGCGACCGGCTTCTCGACACGGACTCTGGTGGAACTGGCGGCCTCCTACGCCTCCTGAACCGAGGCGAAGTCGCGGAACGCCCGCACAGCCGGCGTCAGCTGGTCTTGTGCGGGCCACACCAGCGCGACAACCCTGCTTGCCTGAGGGCTGAGCGAGATCTCGACCAGCCCGGGCATCGGCAGCTCCGCCACCGGCAGGATCGCGACCCCGAGCCCTGACGCGACCAAGCCGCGCACGGTGTCGGATTCCTGTCCCTCAAAGGCCATCCGCGGCACGAACCCGGCCGCGGCGCACAGCTCGTCGGTCAGCTGACGCACACCGAACCCGTGCTCAAGCCCGACGAACTCCTCATCGGCCAGCTCGGCGACCCGGACCCGGGACCGCCCAGCCAGCCGGTGCGACTCGGGCAGCACGAGCTTGAGTTCCTGCCGTTGCACGGGCGCCCACGCCAGATCGGGCTCGTCCGGGGGCGGACCGAAGAACGCCAGGTCGACCTCGCCGGACCGCAGCCGGGTGATGATCTCCGCCCGCGACGCCTGGCTCAGTCCGAATCGGACACGAGGATGCCGGAACCGGAAGGCCCGCAGCAGTTCGGGCACCAGTGACCGGCCGAGCATGTGCAGGAAACCCAGCTCCACCCGGCCGTTGTCCGGGTCGATCTCTTCGACGACCCGGCGGGTCCCGGCCTCCAGCGCGCCCATCGCGGCCGTCGCCGCCGAGGCGAGCAGGTGCCCGGCCCGGGTGAGCCGGACACCGCGACCGTCCCGGACGACCACCGGAGCGCCGACTTCGGCGGCCAGCGCGGCCAGCCATCGGCTCACGGTCGGCTGAGGCACGCCGAGCGACTCCGCCGTCCTGGTCACGTTCCCCGTGGACGCGAGCAGGCGCAGCATCGCCAGCCGCGGCGCGATCGACGCGGCGAGAGAGTCATGCGCTGACGTATCGATGACCTCATGATGCCGTATTGGACGTATGGATCGGGGCTGCCTAACGTCACAACGCGTGGACAGGCTGACCATCGGTATCGCGGCGGGCGGGCTCGCGAGTTTCGCGTTGCTCTACGCCCCGCAGCCGGTGCTGCCGCACCTCGCGCACGAGTTCCAGGTCACGCCGGGGCAGGCCTCGCTGGTGATCGGGATCGCCACCGGCGCGTTGGCCGTCGCGGTGATCCCGCTTTCCCTACTGTCCGAAGTGGTCGGCCGGCGCCCGCTGATCCTGTCCTCGGTGATCGTCGCCGCCGTGATCGGCCTGTGCCTGCCGTACGTCGGTGACTTTCCCTTGCTTGTCGCGTTGCGAGCGGTGCAAGGCGTTGCCATCGCGGGCTTTCCGGCCGTCGCCATGGCGTACCTGGCCGAACAGGGCAGGTTGAAGGCCATCGGCATGCTGGTCGCGGGCAACTCGTTCGGCGGCATGGTGGGCCGGCTGATCGCCGGCCAGGTCGGCACGTACCGCGAGGGCACCGGACTCGTGGCCGTCTGCGCCGCGGCGGCCACCGTCGTGCTCATCTGGGCGTTGCCCAAGCGAACCGAAGCCGTGACAAGGACCACAGGCGGCCTGAAGGACGCGGTCACCCGGCCGCTGTTGTGGGCCCTCTACGCCGTCGCTTTCCTGGGCATGGGCTCGTTCGTGGCGCTGTACAACTCGGTCGGGTTCCGGCTCGCCTCGCCACCGCTGGAGCTCAGTCCGCAGGTCGCGTCGCTGGTCTTCGTCGCGTACGCGGTCGGCGGCTTCGCCTCGGCCACGACCGGCCGCCACCCGAACCGCCGGACGGTCCTCTTTGGAATGCTCGGCGTCACGGCCGTCGGCGTGATCCTCACGATTCCCACGCACATCGTGCCCATCGCCATCGGGTTCGTGCTGCTCACGGCGGGCTGGTTCGCGGCGCACGCGGCCGCGGGCGCGTGGGTGAACACCGTCGCGCCGAGCAAGGGCCCGGCGTCCGGGCTCTACACCGGCGCGTACTACGCCGGGGCGTGCATCGGCGGCACCGCCGGGACGATGGTCTACGCGGCGTTGGGCTGGAGCGCGCTGATCGCGGTCTCGCTGTCCTGGCTGTCGGTGGGCGCGCTGGGAGTATTGCTGACGTTCCGCCGGAACACCCGGTCCAGTGCGAAGAACTTGAGCAGGAAGACCGGCGCGCCACTGGCCAGGTAGGCGATCACCAGACCGAACGCGTGCCAGCCGCGGTCGTCGATCAGCGGGGCGAGCAGCCAGTCCACCGCCGTCGTGATCCCGATGGACAGCGCGCCGCCCGCGGCCGTCACCACGACGTAGGCGACGATCTCGGCCCGCCTGCCCGCACGGCCCCTGTTGCCCCACGCCCACTGCCGGATCAGCAGGAAGTGCGGGACCGCGCCGACCAGGAACGCGACCGTGCTCGCGGTCATGGCGTCGGCTTCCCACGCCCAGTACAGCGCGAGCAAAACCACCTGGCTGATGGCCGTCGCCAGCAGCGATGCCATCGTGTACCGGGTGAAAACGCGTGTCACGCCTACATATTTACCCGTATTCACTGAGGATCGCCTCAGTGAACGACGGACCTGTAGACATCGACAGTTTGCTGAGCGACCGTCGTCCACGCGAACTCCCGCTCCGCGCGCTGCCTGCCCGCCTCGCCCATCGCCGCCGCGCGTGCCGGGTCACCGACCAGCTCGTTGACCTTTTCCGCCAGGCCGGAGCGGAAATCTTCGACGTTGTGGTCGTCGTAGTGCACGAGCAGTCCGGTCTGCCCGTCGGCCACCACTTCCGGAATCCCGCCGACGTCCGAGGCGACCACGGCTGTGCCGCACGCCATAGCCTCCAGGTTCACGATGCCCAGCGGTTCGTACACCGACGGGCACACGAACGCGGTCGCGTGGCTGAGGATCTGGCGAACCTCGGCGGGCTGCAGCATCTGCTGGATCCAGAACACCCCGGGCCGGCTGCTCGCCAGCTCGGACACCGCCTGCTTGGTCTCCTCGGCGATCTCCGGCGTGTCGGGCGCGCCCGCGCACAGCACGAGCTGGGCGTCCGGGTTGATGCCGTGCCCGGCCGCGATCAGGTGCCCGACGCCCTTCTGCCGGGTGATCCGGCCGACGAACGCCACGATCGGCCGTTTCGGGTCGATGCCGTAGTGCTCAAGCGCGTCCGTCTCGCTCACCGGGTGGTACGCGCTCGTGTCGATGCCGTTGCGCACGACGTGCACACGGGCCGGATCCAAGGCCGGGTAGCAGTCGAGCACGTCGGCCCGCATGCCCTCGCTGACCGCGATGATCGCGTCCGCGGCCTCGTACGCCGTCCGTTCCACCCAGGAGGACAGCCGGTACCCGCCCTTGAGCTGCTCGGCCTTCCACGGCCGCCTCGGCTCCAACGAATGCGCGGTCACGACATGCGGCACCCCGTGCAGGATCTTGCCGAGATGACCTGCCATGTTCGCGTACCACGTGTGCGAGTGCAGCAGGTCCACGCCTTCCGTCGCGGCCGTCATCGCCAGATCGACCGACAACGTCCGCAGCGCCGCGTTGGCGTGCTCAAGACCGGGCGCGGGCCCGTGGGAGTACGCGTCCGCCCTCGGCCCGCCGAAGGCATGCACGTCCACCTCGATCAGCTCACGCAGCCGAGGGACGAGAAAACCGACATGGACGCCTGCCCCGCCGTAGACCTCAGGCGGGTATTCGCGTGTCAGCAGACCGATTCGCACAGTTGGTAACCGTAGTTGCCGATGGTGCGCCCGAGTGAACGTGACGCCAATCGTGGCGTTTTGATCTGGCCGTCATCGTGGTCGGGACACTAGGGTCCCAACCGTGACAGGCCAGCCGAAGGTACTCGGGATCGTGCTGGCGGGCGGCGAGGGCAAACGCCTCTGGCCCCTGACCGCGGACCGGGCCAAGCCAGCTGTTCCGTTCGCCGGCAACTACCGGTTAGTCGACTTCGTACTGTCCAACTTGGTCAACGCCGGCTATCACCGGCTGTGCGTGCTGACCCAGTACAAGTCGCACTCACTGGACCGGCACATCTCCACCACCTGGCGGTTGTCCAACATCCTCGGTCAGTACGTGACCCCGGTCCCGGCGCAGCAGCGCCTCGGGCCGAGGTGGTACACCGGCAGCGCGGACGCGATCTTCCAGTCGCTCAACCTGGTGTACGACGAACGCCCCGACCACATCGCGGTGTTCGGCGCGGACCACGTGTACCGGATGGATCCGTCGCAGATGGTCGCCCAGCACATCGACTCGGGCCTGGGCGTGACCGTGGCGGGCATCCGGGTCCCGCGCGAGGAGGCCAGTGCCTTCGGGTGCATCGACTCCGACGACAGCGGCAGGATCACCCGGTTCCTGGAGAAACCCAAGGACCCGCCGCACGTGCCCGGCGACCCGAACGTCACGTTCGCCTCGATGGGCAACTACGTGTTCCGCACCGAGGTGCTCCTCGAAGCGCTCCGGGCGGACGCGGCGAACCGCGACTCCGACCACGACATGGGCGGCGACATCATCCCCATGATGGTCGACGACGGGAACGCGGCCGTCTACGACTTCGACGACAACGTCGTGCCCGGTGCGACCGAACGCGACCGCGGCTACTGGCGTGACGTGGGAACGCTCGACGCCTACTACGACGCCCACATGGACCTGGTGTCCGTGCACCCGGTGTTCAACCTGTACAACCAGGCCTGGCCGATCCGGACCGCGACGCCGCCGCTGCCGCCCGCGAAGTTCGTCAACGCGGGCTCGGCGGTCGAGTCGATCGTGGGCCCGGGGACCATCGTGTCCGGCGCCTCGGTGCGGGAGTCCGTGGTGAGCGCGGACGTGGTCGTGGAGGACGGCGCCGTGGTCGAGGGCAGCGTGCTGCTGCCCGGCGTGCGGATCGGCAAGGGCGCCGTGGTGCGCAAGGCGATCCTGGACAAGAACGTGGTCGTCGCGGACGGCGCCCAGATCGGCGTGGACCTGGACGCCGACCGGGAGAAGTACACCGTCAGCGCGGGCGGCGTGATCGTCCTCGGCAAGGGCGCCCAGGTCCTGTCGTGAGTGTTTGTCCGGGTTCTAACCCGGATAAACACTCACGAGGCCTTGGCGGCGACGAGCAGGCCGTCGCCGACTGGGAGCAGCACGGGCACCAGGCGGTCGTCCTGTTTGACCAGCCGGGTGACCTCGCGCAGCGCCGTCGTGTCCGGTTCGCGGTCGTCCGGGTCGGCCACGCGGCCCTTCCACAGGACGTTGTCGAACGCGATCACGCCGCCCGGCCGCAGCAGGCGCACGCCTTGCTCGTAGTAGCTCGGGTACTCCGTCTTCGCCGCGTCCACGAAGATCAGGTCGTAGCCCGAGTCGGTCAGCCTCGGCAGCACGTCCAGCGCCCGGCCCATGATCAGCCTGGTCCGGCCGGGCGTGATGCCCTCGGCCGCGAAGGCCCGCCGGGCGGCCGCCTGGTGCTCGGGTTCGACGTCGATCGACGTCAGCACGCCGTCCGGGGCCATGCCCCGCAGCAGGTAGAGGCCGCTCAGCCCGGCCCCCGTGCCGACCTCCACCACGGCTTTCGCCCGCAGCGCGGTGGCGAGGAACCGCAGCGCGGCGCCGCCCGCCACGCCGATCGGCACACAGCCCAGCGCGCGCCCACGCGCCCTGGCGGCGCTCAGGATCTCGTCCTCGGCCAGGTAGTCCTCGACGTAGTCACGCAGCCCGGCCGGCCATTCGGGTGTCACGCCTGGCGAGATTAGCGTCGTCCGGGCCATTTCTGAGGGAACCCTCAGGCAACGCGCCGGAGGACGGATTCTCAGGTTCGTCTTAGCTGACTCTCACCCGGCCCCTAACGCGGTGCACTTAGCTGTCGACATCAAGGGGAGTCGCACAGCCGAAGTGGGGAACACCGTGAACGAGTCCGTCGTTGAGGAACGTAGTGGGCAGTTGAGTCCGCGGGAGGATACCCACCTGATGAGCGATTCCGACGTCGCGTTGGCGGCGCCAGTCGAGCTGGACGACCAACCGGTGTGGACACCTCCGACCTGGGACGAGGTCGTCCGGGAACACGCCGACCGGGTCTACCGGCTCGCCTACCGTCTCACCGGCAACTCGCACGACGCCGAGGACCTCACCCAGGAGACCTTCATCCGGGTGTTCCGCTCGTTGGCGTCGTACAAGCCGGGCACCTTCGAGGGCTGGCTGCACCGCATCACCACGAACCTGTTCCTCGACATGGCGCGCCGCCGCTCGCGGCTGCGCATGGAGGGACTGCCCGAGGACACCGACCGGCTCGCGGGCGACGACCCGTCGCCGGAGCAGGTCTACTCGGAGACCCACCTGGACCCCGACCTGCAGGCGGCGTTGGACGAGTTGCCGCCGGAGTTCCGGGCCGCCGTGGTCCTGTGCGACGTGGAAGGCCTGTCGTACGAGGAGATCGGTGCGACCCTCGGGGTCAAGCTGGGTACTGTTCGCAGCAGGATCCACCGTGGCCGTCAGGCCCTGCGCGCCTCGCTCGAGCGGCGCCGCGAAGTGACCCGGGAGGCTTCCGCATGACCGACCTGCGCGGGTGGAATCTGCCCGAGCAGCACCTGATGCCGGACGCGGTCGTGGCGTTCGTGGACGGCGAGCTGTCCGCGAGCGCCCGTGACCGGGTGGCCGCGCACATGCTGAGCTGCTCGAACTGCGCCGCGGAGATCGCGGCACAGCGGCAGGCACGCGCGGCCGTACGTGCTGCTGATGCCCCGTCCCTGCCGGCGGCCTTGCTGGCCAGCCTGCGGGCCATTCCGCAGAACACCGAGTTGCCGGAGATGCCCGACAACCTCGCGATGACCCAGGACGGCAAGCTCGTCGCCGTCCAGCGCCCGGACCGCGTCGGCACCAGCGCCCCGCTGGGCTCGAAGGTGGCGCTGGGCTCCCAGCCCCGCTTAGGCGAAGGCCCGAACGTCCTCGGCCGCGGCCGGCGCACAGCGCAAGGCGCGGGTGTCGTCGTCTCCGGCCTGGTACTCGGCGCTTTGGCGCTTGTCGCCCCGTCCGGCGCCCCCGCCGCGAACGGCGAGGCGACCGCCCCCGTCGTACGGACACCGCCCAGGGGACCCGTGCACGTCGCGCCCGTTCTCGTCCGCCCGGGCCCGATCATTCGCTGACTTTTCTCCAAGGACACGAAGCCCTCGTTGACCGAAACGGGGGCTTCGCGGCGTTCCGGGCCCTTCACCGCGCGCATGGCTCCGCGCTGGCCGATCAGCTTCGGACAGCACCGCCGCATCGTCGCCCTGTGGACAACCAGCCGGAGTGGATCTCTGTCCGCCGGGCGTTGCCGGTGTCCCGTCGTAGGCTGGACGTCGGGGGCCGCCAGGCCGTCCGCCCGCCGTGTTTACTGGGCTTTCACCACCTGACAGGCAGGCTGAGCGGTGATGAACCAGCACCCTGAGCACAACCCGGCCCCTGAGCCTGACCGGCTTGGTCCGCGCCCGTTGCGCAGGCCGGCGGTCGACCCCGCTCAGGCGGCCGTGTTCGGCCGTCCGCCCGGTGTGGACAGTGCCTTCGCCCACCGCAACGGCAACCACCCGGACCCGGTGCTGCGGTCAGCTCCTCCGCCCGCGGCCGCCTTGACCGAGGCGTTCAGCCGTCCGCCGGAGAACCCGGACGTCCTGCTCCAGCGGCCGCCTGGCGAGCAGAACGGTGACGAGCGCGACGACTCGCCGCTGTGGTCGGCCAAGGGTTCCGATCCGTGGCGCGATCCCGGCGCCGGGGCGATGATCGGCCCGCCCGCGCTGGACCAGCCGGAGCCGGAGGTCAAGGAGAAGCCCGTCAGGGACAGCGGGCAGCTGCTCAGCGTGCCCGAACTGCTGTTCGGGCGGCGCGTGAAGACGACCGCGCTGATCATCCTGGGGGTCGTGGTGCTGGTGATCGGCGCCGCGGGCGGCGCGGTGGGCTGGTGGATCGCCCGGACCGGCAACGACCTCACCAGCGACGTGACGCTCGCCGAGGTGCAGCCGAACGTGGAGCGGCCACCGGGCTCGATCGCCGACATCGCGAAGCGGGTGGCGCCTTCGGTCGTGTCGATCGAGCTGCGCGGTAGCACCTCCGGCACCATCGGGTCCGGCGCGGTGATCGACGGCCAGGGCTACATCGTCACCAACAACCACGTGATCGAGCCCGCCGCCAAGGACCAGTCGATGAAGCTGGCCGCGGTGTTCCAGGACGGCAGCCGCGCCGATGCCAAGATCGTCGGCCGGGACCCGAAGACCGACCTCGCGGTGATCAAGGTGCAGGTGAACAATCCGACCGTGCTGCAGTTCGGCAACTCCGACTCACTGCAGGTCGGTGACTCGGTGATCGCCGTCGGGTCGCCGCTCGGCCTGTCCAACACGTTCACCGAGGGCATCGTCAGCGCTCTGCACCGGCCGCGGCTGGTGCCCGGCAACGGCGGCGACCCGCCTGTGGCGTACGACGCGATCCAGACCGACGCCTCGATCAACAAGGGCAACTCCGGAGGCCCGCTCGTCGACGCGACCGGCGCACTGGTCGGCATCAACTCGTTCATCGTCAGCCCGACCGAGGAGGGCGGCTCGATCGGTCTCGGCTTCGCCATCCCGGCCAACGACGCCCGCAAGATCGCCCAGGCGCTGATCAGGGACGGGCAGGTCAAGCACGCGGAGCTCGGCGTCAACGCGGTGACCGACGTCAGCGCCGAGTCGTCCCAGGGCGCCCGTGCGGCCAACGTCGCGCAGGACAGCGCGGCCCAGAAGGCGGGCATCCAGGAAGGCGACGTGATCATCAAGGTCGGCGACCGGATCGTCCGCAACTCGGCCGAGCTGACCGTCGCGGTACGAGCGCATGAAATCGGGGCGAAGGTTCCGGTGGTGCTCGTGCGGGACGGCAGGGAGCTGACGATCGACGTGGTCCTGCAGTCCGACTGAGTCGGTAAGCTGAAGCTGACTCGGTGGAGGTTGCGGCATGTTCGACAGCATTGGCTGGCCGGAGATTCTCGTGCTGTTGTTGGCGGCGCTGTTCATCCTCGGCCCGGAACGCCTGCCGTCCGCGGCGGCGTGGATCGGCCGGAGCATCCGCAAGGTGCGCGAGTTCGCCACCGGCGCGCGCGACCAGCTCCGCAACGAGATGGGCCCGGAGTTCGACGAACTGCGCAAGCCGCTGGAGAACCTCCGCGAGCTGCGCAGCTTCGACCCGAAGCGGATGGTCTCGCAGCACCTGTTCAGCGACGACACCAGCGGCCCCAAGCCGAACGGCTACACGCCGCCGCCACCCGCGGCGTCATCTCCTCCGGCGGCGTCTCCTCCGGCGCCATCGACCCCGCCGCCGCTGAACCCGGGCGAGAAGCCGCCGTTCGACCCCGACGCCACCTGATCAGCCGGGCGGTCGTAGCTGGAACACCTGGTGCGGCCCGTTGTCGCACGGGTTCTGGATGAGCTGGACGCCTGGCTCCCCGCTGTTCTGGTAGACGCCCACGCACCACTTGGCGCCTGACACGGAACGCAGCCGGTAGCCCTCGACCGGGCTGGTGACGGCCTCGAACGTGAACTCCTGATCGGGCCGGCCGGCCTCACAAGGGGCGCCCGCCATCAGCACCTCGGTGTACTGGCCGCCGCCGTCGATCGTCACGCACCCAGGCCCGTGCTGGGGGTGATGGAGAACCAGCTGATAACGCCCTTCGGCAGCCGGTTCGATGCTGATCGGCGGTCCGGCGGACGCGCACTCGTGCTGACCGAGCACCTCACGGCCGGTGTCCTTGAACTTCTCCGGGCCCTCGCCCAGGCACATGCCGGTCGCCGCGACCCGGATCTGCTGGGCGCCCGTCGTGATCGTCTGGTCCGTACTGGCGCTTGTGGTGATCAGCACCGTCGTGGCGACCGCGATCAGCAACGCGATCGCCCCGACGAGCCAGGCGACCTTCCGCCTGTTGTCAGACGTCACGGCCGGAGCGCCACCGCTGGCCAGGTCCGCCCGTGCGTTGACCCATGCCTGGACGGTTTTGTCGTCACCGCCGCACGCCCGGATGAACGCGGCCACGAACTCGGTGCGTGGCAACGTGTCGCGTGCGAGCGCCGAGTTGGTCGTCGAGCTCGGTAACGCGTCACCGGCCTGGGCGGCCCGGCGTTCGAGCGCCCGGAAGCTCATGTCGGCTCGTGTCCGCACTTCTCGCAGTGCCGCGACGAACTCGGCATCGGTCGTGGCGGCTCGTGGATCCGGCCAGTCTTCCCCCGGCACCGGTTTCCCTCCGAAGTCCCTGTGTGAGATGCACAGGATAAGGGCGCCCGCCGGGTGTCCGAAACCGTCCTGGACTGATCCGGACAGCTCAAAGCCTTGTGACCGGACACGTCGGCCGATTGGTTCTCTCCTGGAACGCATCGGAACTGGAGGGAGAGCGATGCCACGGCGTCGAGTGCCACGGCGGGCCGGTGTACGGATTCACCGCCGTAAACCGAACATGCCAAAGGTATGGATCTGGACGGGCTTCGCCGGCGGAGTGGCGATGGGTGCCTTGGTGGCGAACCTGCTGTCGGGTGACGACGATCCGGCAGTCGCGTTGTCACCGGACGACGTCAGCCACCTGGTTGACGAGTATCTGGAGCAGCGGGGGATCGAAGCACCGCCGGTGATCGAGGAACAGCCGGTGTTCGGACCGGAGATCGTGGATCTTCCCGAACCGCCGGTGCAGGCGCCCGCCGCCCCGACGCCGCCACCCGCCCCGACGCCACCGGTGATCTGGGCACCGCCGCGCGAGAAGACCGAGGAGGTGGCGTTGGCGCCGGTTCCGGCGGACGTTCCCGAGCGGGCGGATGTGGACGTTGAGGTCGCGGCGGCCGGCGTGTCGGCTGACGTGAAGGCCTCACCGGCCGGCGTGGCGGTTGCGGCAGACCTCGGCGTGGCCGAGGTGAAGCTCGCAGTCGGTCCGGCCGAGGGGGCGGATGAGCCGTCGCCGCTGGCTCTGACGGCCGACGTCGAAGCAGCGCTCGGGATCGGTCCGGTGGCTGAGCGGCGGGGTCCGGCGCCTGTCGAGGCGCCGATGCTTCTGGCGGGGGTCGAGCCGGTGGCTGAACCGGCCGAGGTGGTGGCGGTGGAGCAGCCGGGCCCGGTGCTTACGGACGCGCCCATGGCTCTGACGGTGGCTGCTGACGCGCAGACAGCTGTGGCGATGGTTGAGCCAGCGCCTGAGCGTGTCGAGTCTCCGGTTGTCGAGCGGCCGGCGCCTGTTGGTGCGCGGAAGGCTCCGGTGGTTGGGGTTGAACCCGCGCCTGAGGTTGGTCCGGTTGTCGAGCGGCCGGCGCCTGTTGGTGCGCGGAAGGCTCCGGTGGTTGGGGTTGAACCCGCGCCTGAGGTTGGTCCGGTTGTCGAGCGGCCGGCGCCTGTTGGTGCGCGGAAGGCTCCGGTGGTTGAGGTCAAGCCCGCGCCTGAGGTCCGTCCGGCGCGTGCCCAGCGCGTCGAAGCCCCGGTCATCGAGCGGCCGGCCCCGGCACGGAAAGCGGTCGAGGCCGAGCCGGTCGGCAGGACCAAGCGGCCAGCCGAGACCAAACCCGAGCCGGTCATCACCTTCGAGGGCCGGGACTCGAAATCGATCGGCGAGCACGTGCTGGCCGAGGAAGGGCCGACCGGATTCATGGTCCTCCCAGCGAACGGAAGGGGCGGGCGATGAAGCCGGAAACCTTGGCGGAAGCGCGGTTGCGATTGCGTCGTGCGGGATTGCAGGTGCCTGCTGTCGCCCTGGCCACGGTGATGGCGTTCGGGGGCATCGCGGCAGCGTTGCCTGACTTCGCGTCGGCCGCGCAGCCGAGCCGTCCCGCCACGCCTGATCCCGACGACCAGTCGGCGATGAAGAAGCTGCGGGACTACTACCGGGACGGCCGGGCGCGGTACGGCGCCGCGTTCGACCGGGCGATCGAGCAGGCCGGGCTCAAGCACGTCTTCAGTTACGCGCAGAGCGTCGGCACTGACTGGGCAGGCAAGCCTTCGGCCTCCAACGTCGCCAAGTGGGCCACGACGAACTGGCCGTCGATCCGCAAGTCGGTCGACGGCCAGTTGACCAAACTCGTTCCGCACAAGTTCTTGGAAAGCCAGGTCAAGGACGCCAGGACAAGGGTCGACGCGTTCCAGAAGGACTTGGACGAACTGCGCCCGAAGCAAGGCTCGAAGGGCGGCCCCACCCCGAAGCGCGGTACCGCGGGCAAAGTCAGGCAGACCAGGGCGGACCTGGCCAGGGCGGAGACGGACCTCGCGAAAGCCCAGCAGGCCCTTGACCGCTACCAACAGTTGAAGAAGCAAGAGGCGCAGTACCAACAACGCGCGAAGGACGCTCGCACGGCCTACGAACGTGACCAACTGCGGCAGCGCGCGGCCCATTTCAAGGGCGAAGCCAAGAAAGTGCTCGACGCGTACAAGCGTGGCGGCGACGACAAGGGGCCGGACGAGCCTGGTCAGCAGGCGCGTCCACGGAAGGGCGGCTCAGGGGGTCCCGGTTCCACGGGGGCACAGGCGAAAACACCCACGACCAACGTTCCTCAGGGCAAGAAGTCCACGACCAACGTTCCTCAGGGCAAGCAAGGTTCCACGCGGGGCACAACCGGCCCTGGCCGGGCCGCCAGCATAGCCAAACAGGAAGCGATCGACCGGGCGCAGGCGAAACAGTTGGCGCCCAAGAAGACCGTGAGCCCAACCGGGAACGGCCGGCGCACCACGGCAAGCCGGGTCACCACGCCGAAACTGCCCACCAGGGCCGGTTGGGCGCGAGCAGGCACCCCCGGTCAGGGCGCGGCGCCGCCGTTCTCGATCGACGAGGAGCGCAAGAACCGCTACCTGCCGACCGCGTACGGGCTCGCGGAAACCCTGTACACGGCCGAAATCAGTGGCACGGACCAGGACAAGCGCTGGCTCGACGACACGATCAGGAATCTCCACCTGCCTGACCCGAAGAAGCGCGCCACGTTCCTGCGTGCCCTGCGGGACACGTACCGGCCCCAGTTGGTGCAGGACGGAAACGGCAACTACGTCTACGAGTTCCACCCGATCCGGCAGAAGTGGGAGAAGTACATCCACGACACCTACGGCCCGAAGAAGGACCCGGACCAGGCACGCGACGCCATGATCGCCGACAAGAAGGCGACGTCCCAGCGGGAGACGGCGGCGAAGAAGGCGGAAGAGGCGAAAAAGGCGCAACAGGCCAGGAACCGGGACGCGCAGATCGCCGACCGTAAGTTCACGGCCGAGCAGGAGACCGCGGCGGAGAAGAAGGCGCGGAAGCAGGCGAAGAACCGGGACGCGCAGATCGCTGACCGTAAGGAGACGGCGAAGCGGGAGACGGAGGCGGAGCAGAAGCGTCAGGCGAAGAACCGCGACGCGCAGATCGCCGACCGTAAGTTCACGGCCGAGCAGGAGACCGCGGCGGAGAAGAAGGCGCGGAAGCAGGCGAAGAACCGGGACGCGCAGATCGCTGACCGTAAGGAGACGGCGAAGCGGGAGACGGAGGCGGAGCAGAAGCGTCAGGCCAGGAACCGGGACGCGCAGATCGCCGACCGTAAGTTCACGGCCGAGCAGGAGACCGCGGCGGAGAAGAAGGCGCGGAAGCAGGCGAAGAACCGGGACGCGCAGATCGCTGACCGTAAGGAGACGGCGAAGCGGGAGACGGAGGCGGAGCAGAAGCGTCAGGC
>NZ_JAAATY010000015.1 GCF_013280595.1 Kibdelosporangium persicum | reverse complement strand
GGTGTGGACGAGTAGTGCGGCGGTGTTGCTGTAGCCCAACTCGTACGCGGCTCCCCGGCCGTCTACTTCGGACAGGATGTCGAAGTATTCGGCGTAGTCCCGGAGTATCCGCCTGTGTACGGCGGTGAGCCGGGTGACAAGCTCGCGGTTGCCGAGCTGCCAGAGTGGTGTGGAAGCGATCTGCCCCATACGTCCAGGATACGCCGGTAAAACATGAAAGTCTTCGAACATCAGTACGATCACACGATAGGGGGACAAACCCGAGTTTCCTTGACAGAACCTGCGTGGGCCGACCCCTTGACACGCATGGTCGGGCATTCGCCCAGGCCGGGCGGGAGGAACAGAGCACGAAGGTTTTCCGTGCGCTGTCGCGCTTCTGGCCCGCCGGCTACGCATCGCTGGGAGATCCGCGACGACCTCCGCGAGGCGTTCCTGCGCCTGGGGTGCGCCATCATCTGCTTCCGCCGACTGGTCAAACCTGCAACTCTGTCAGGAGTTCTCAGGACGGTGAGCCGAGGATCACGCCGCGGCCGTTCGTTCCCAAGTAGACCCTGCCGTGGACGCGCGGGTCACCGGTGATCGCGTCGCCGATGTTGCCGTACTGGTGCTTGTCATCGTTGATCCGTACCCAGGTGGCGCCGGTGTCGTCGGACCGGAAGACACCGTGCACGCCACCGATGCGCGCTATCGCGTACAAGGCTGGATAGGTCTTGCCAGGTGCGGCTTTACCGAACCCCATGTTGTCGGCTTCCTGCACTGTCGCCAGTTTGGTGAACGTCGTCCCGGAGTCCGTTGAACGCCATAGACCACCCGTGCCGGCCAGCCAGATGTCGCCCTCGCGCCCTGGCACGGCCTTGAAGTGCCCGCTGGTCGGCAGACCCGTCGCCGCGCTGGCCGTGAAGGTCGCGCCGCCGTCGACACTCACGGAGAACCGGCCTGCCGCGAACCCGTAGAACTTCCGCGGGTTGACCCGGTCGGCTTCCACCTTCGCACCTGCCGGGATTCCGGTCGACGCGGTCCATGAACTGCCGTACCCCGAGGCGTGGTGTACGCCTGTTCCCGTTGGGCTCCAGACGAAACGGCTCGCATCGGCGCCCGCCGCGACCGTTCCGCCGCCGGTCACCCCAGCGGGTTCCGCGCCCTGGAACCAGTTCGAGCCGCCGTCGGTCGAGAACGCGATCCTGGTGTCGTTCGGCCGCGCCGCCTTGTCGAAGTTCCCGACCCGGACGATCGAGGCCGGGTTCAGCTCGGCATAGTCGAGGCCGGTGGTATTCGTGAACACCGGCGAGGTGAACACCTTGCCGGGCACCACGTCCAGCCGGTCGTGCCGGAATCCGCCGATGTCGCCGAGGCCACTGATCAGCGGCGCGCCGCTCGGCGGGCTGATCAGGTCGAGCACGGCGGTCTCCTCAAGCCCGGAGACCATCGGCCTGATCGTGATCTTGCCGCCGCTGTCCCACGCGGTGAGGTTGGTCGTCCCGTAGATCGTGGCGCCGGTTCCGTACATCATCCGGTTGGAGTCGAACGGATCGATCTCCATCGCCTCGGTCATCCAGCCCAGCTTCGGCGTCACTTCCGGCGGTTGCGGGGTGGCACCGAGGGTCAGCCACGGAACCGCCGAGATGTCCTGGGTGTAGCGCATCGACCGGTTCGGATAGCTTGCCCAGTCCCAGATCCTGGTCCAGGTCGCGCCGCCGTCCGTGCTGCGGAACAGGATGATGTCGGGCCACCACGACACCTGGGTGGAGACCATCACCGTGCCGGGCCTACTGCGGTCGAGCGTCAGTCCGCTGTAGCCGAAGTAGTTGTCGGAACTGGCGGACGGATCGGGCTGACCTGAGTCCACTGCCCGGTGGCCGTCGCGAACTTCCAGACATCACCCTTGCTGCCGTCGTACGGCCCGCCGGTGTCGCTCGTCGCGAGGTACAGCATGCCGTTGACCGGGTCGAGAACGCCCTTGTGCGGCAGGTATCCCGTGGGCTGCCCGGCCACCCGCTCCCAGCTCGCGCCGCCGTTCGTGCTGCGGTACAGGATGTTCTGCTTGTCCGCCACGCCGACGTAGACGGTCTGCGTGGTGTTTCCCCGCGTTCCGGTCCGCGGGTCGAAGGTCACCCAGAGCACGCCCTGGTTGTCGTTGAGGTAACCATTGGGATCGTTGGGATCCTGGGCGTAGTTACCGGGATTCGGGAAGGACGTCACCTTGCTCCAGCTGACGCCGGAATCGGTGCTGCGCCACAGGCCGTTGCCGCTCGGCGCGGCCAGGTACAGGGTGCTGTTGCGGTTGGGGTCGATCGCCAGCCGCTCCCCCATGCCACGGCCGGGCATGTTGCCGCCGAGCTTGAACGGCAGGTTCGTCCGCTGCCAGGTGGCGCCGCGGTCGCTCGACCGCAGGATGGCGCCGTTGTTCGGGTCCCAGCTGTTGGTGTACATCCCGGCGGCTACGTAGACCCGGTTCGGGTCCACCGGGTCGGTCGCCAGGCTGGCCACGCCGTTGAGCCCCCAGTTGTCCCGGCCAATGTGGTCCAGCAGGGGTATCCATCGGCCGGTGGACTGGTTCCAGCGGTACGCGCCGCCGATGTCGGTCCGCGCGTAGATCAGGTTCCGCTCGGTCTGGTTGAACACGATTCCGGGCACGAAGCCGCCACCCGCGATCTCGACGTTGGTCCAGCTGTACGGCTCCGCCGCGGTGGCCGTGGCGGTCGCCGCCGGCACGGTAAGGACAGCCGTTGTCAGGGTGCCCGCGAGCAGGCCGGCAAGAGCTCTCCGCATTGAGAGGCCTCCGATCGCCATGGTCGATTTTTCGGGGAGCGCTCCCAGACGCAGCGTAGCCGGACGGTGACGATCAGGACAAGACTGTGCCGCCTCGGCGTTGACAGGCGGGAGGGAAGTGCCTAGCGTACGGTGGGAAAGCGCTTTCCGGTGGCCGTTCCAGCGCTGGGCCACGCCCGCATCCGCATCTCCACTGTGGACAGAGTTGTTGACGAGGAGAATGGGAATGAACCAGTTTCGTCGCCGAAGCCTGCTCGCCGGAACGGCAGCGGTGGCTGTAAGCGCTTTCACCACCCGGCCTGCCACCGCGGCCGCCGCCACCGCGGACGGTTTCGCCGCGGTGAACGCCCTCGGGCAGAACGGCACCACCGGTGGTGTGGGCGGCCCGGTCGTCACAGCCACCACCGCCGAGCAGTTCCTGGACTACATCGACACCGTGGGCGCCATGACGATCCAGCTCCAGGGCCGGATCGGCATCACCAGCAAACAGGGCGTCCGGCCGAACAAGACCATCGTCGGACTGGGCACGTCCGCGGTGATCGACGGTGGCGGCCTGGACTTCTACCGGTCGTACAACGTGATCGTCCGCAACATCAGATTCACCAACGCCGAGGACGACGCGATCAACGTCGGCCAGAACTCGCACCACATCTGGATCGACCACAACGAGTTCGTCACCCCGGTCGACGGCGCCGTGGACATCGTCCGTGGCGCCGAATACGTGACGGTGTCGTGGAACTGGTTCAACCAGACCGACAAGAGCATGTTGATCGGGCACTCCGACGGCAACGCCAGCCAGGACCGGGGCCACCTCAAGGTCACCATCCACCACAACTACTTCGACCGATCGCGCCAACGGCACCCCCGGGTCCGGTTCGGCGAACCGGTGCACGTCTACAACAACTACTTCCGCGGCAACAGCCTGTACGGTGTCGCATCCACAATGGACGCCGGGGTACTCGTGGAGGGCAACTACTTCGAGAACGTGCCGTACCCGATCTACTCCGGCTACGCCGAGAGCGATCCAGGCCGTGTGGTCCAGCGCAACAACATCTTCGTCGGGTCCGGCACCCCGCAGACGCTGGGAACGGTCGTCGAACCACGCACCTACTACTCGTACACCGTCGACGACCCGGCTTCCATCCCGAGTGTCGTACCCGCAGGCGTCGGCGTGGGGAGAGTGTGATGAGAACACCCACAGCGCTGCTGGGCTTAGTGGTCGCGGCATCGGTGGTGCTCGCGCCAGCGGCATCGGCTGCCACACTGCTCACCGACGACTTCGAGGACGGCAACACCACAGGGTGGAGCACCAGCGGCGGCAGCTGGTCGGTGGTCAGCGACGGGTCCCGGGTCCTGCGCCAGTCGGGAGCCAGCACCGACGCCCGGGTACGCGTCGGTGCGAGCTGGTCCGGCCAAGCCGTGCAAGCACGGGTCAAACCGGCCACCTTCAACGGCACGAACCGGCACGTGGCAGTCACCGCCAGGGCGCAGAACTCCACCAACTACTACTACCTGGCGTTGTCCAACACCGGCTCCGTCGTGCTCGGCAAGCGGGCAGGCGGTTTCACCACGCTGGCGTCCGCGCCTGCGGCCGTGTCGACCGGAACGTGGTACACGGTCCGGTTGGAGGCGTTCGGAACGACACTCCGTGGTTTCGTCAACGGCACGCAGGTGCTGGCGGCTAACGACGGCACGTTCAGCTCCGGAAACGCCGGATTCGCCACCTACTACGCCAGCGCCGCCTTCGACGACATGCTCGTCACGGACGTCCCCGGCACCGGTGGGCCACCGGACCCGCCACCGCCGGGCACCTGCGACACGTCGGGGACACCGACCGGCTTCGCTTCGGTCGACGCGTGGGGCCAGAACGGCACGACCGGTGGCGCCGGTGGGCCGAAGGTCGAAGTGGACACCGCCACGGAGTTCCTCACCGCGATCGCCCAGTCCGGCCCGCTGAACATCTGTGTCCGCGGGATGATCGCCCTGCCGGGTCCCATGCACAACGTCACGTCCGACAAGACGATCGTGGGCATCGGCGCCGGGTCGGGCCTGACCGGCGGTGGTCTGAACATCGGCCTGCCCGTCGACGAAGCCATGACCGCGCCGCCGCCGGACGCCGTGCACAACGTCATCATCCGCAACCTTGTGTTCCGCGACTGGGCCGACGACGCCATCAACGTGCAGATGTTCTCGCATCACGTGTGGATCGACCACAACGACCTGGCGAGCGGGTACGACGGCGCTATCGACGTCAAGCGCGGCTCCAGCTATGTCACCGTCTCGTGGAACCACACCCACGACCACACCAAGAACATGTTGCTTGGCCATGACGACGACAACAGCGCCCAGGACGTCGGCCGGTTGAAGGTGACCTACCACCACAACTGGTTCAACGAGACGCCGCAACGTAACCCGCGTGTCCGCTTCGGCGAGCCGGTGCACGTCTACAACAACTACTACTTCCATAACACCGATGTCGGCATCGCCTGCCAGGCCAACGCCGGATGCGTGATCGAGGGCAACTACTTCGAGAACGTCGAAGAGCCCGCCAGCAACCGCTACGCCGGGCCGTCCGGCCGGTGTGTGGCGCGGGACAACGTGTTCGTCGGCGAATCCGGCCAACCGGAATGCAGCGGAACCGTCCAGGAACCACGCACCTACTACGCCTACACCCTGGACGACCCGAACACCGTCAAGGCGACTGTCATGGCGGGCGCTGGTGTCGGCAAGATCGGCGCAGCCACAATGGCGGCGAGCACCGCCGATGGCTGGGCCAGCGTCAACGCCCTGGGCCAGAACGGCACGACCGGCGGTGCGGGTGGACCGACGGTCACCGTCACCACAGCCGCTCAGCTGGAGGACTACGCGGGCCGACCCGGACCGTACGTGATCATGGTGTCCGGCCGCATCCAGTTCGACGACATGATCACGGTCGTGGCCAACAAGAGCATCATCGGTGTCGACGCCGAGATCAGCGGCGGCGGGCTGCAGCTCGGCTCGACCACCCGGCCGGGCAACAACGTGATCATCCGCAACATCAGGTTCAGCGGCGCGTCGGACGACTCGATCAGCGTGACCAACTCCGCGCACCACGTGTGGATCGACCACAACGAGTTCCTGCCGGGAACCGATGGCTCGGTCGACGTCAAACGCCGGTCCAACTACGTCACGGTGTCCTGGAACTGGTTCCGCGGCACGGACAAGTCCATGTTGCTCGGGCACTCCGACACCTACACCACGGACGTCGGGCACCTGAAGGTCACGTACCACCACAACTTCTTCGACGGCTCCGCACAGCGTCATCCCCGGGTGCGGTTCGGCGACCCCGTCCACGTGTACAACAACTACTACCGCGGCAACAGCCTTTACGGTGTCGCGTCGACGATGAACGCGGGTGTCGTCGTCGAAGGCAACTACTTCGAGGACGTCGCCTTCCCTTGTCACGTGGGTTACGCTGAGTCGGATCCAGGCAGGATCGTGCAGCGCGACAACGTTTTCGTCCGTTCGGGGACGTGTGAGGCCGCGGGCAGCGTGGCCGAACCACGGACCTTCTACCAGTACTCTCCGGATAGTGCGGCCGGCGTTCCGTCCATTGTTCGCAGTGGCGCCGGTACCGGCCGTATCTGAGTAGGGAAGCTCCTCGTGAGCACGCCGCCAGGGTGCTCACGAGGAGCAAGCTCTTGTCTCAGCTGATCCGGAACGTCACTCGCTGACGGTCGCGCTGAGCACTGCCCGGCCGGACGACCACGAACCTGCCCGAGTCGTGCCCGAGGTAGGCCGCTGAATCGCCGGTCGTCCGGAACGAGACCGCCTTGCTGTCGGCGAGCCCGGGAACCTGGACAAAACTGGCCGCCTTTCCGTACACATCGGACTCGTCGTACGGGTCGACTCGGATGGTCACCGAATCGACCACGCGGACATACCGGTCAGGGAAGTTCACCGACTGCAACGCCACCCGGCCGGGATCGCGGAAGCCCGGGACGATCCGGAACTGCGAGTCGGCGAGGTCGCGCACATCGCCGTCCACCCTCAGGCGGTAATCATAGTGCCGGACGTACAGGTTCGGCGCGTCCAACGGCGAGAATCGCAGCGCCGGCCCGCCTTTGCCCACCGGGACGCCGAAACTCGGTGTGCCGTCCTCGTTCCAGTACAGCCGTTGCACGCGGGTGTGCCGATTGGGGTCGTACAACGGGTCGCCAGTGATCTCACTGTAGTCGCGCGCGTGGTAGACCAGCACATCCGTGCCGTCCTCGGCGACCGTGAACGAGTTGTGCCCCGGCCCGTACTGCTTGGTGTTCTCGTTCGTGGTGAAGATCGGCTGCTGCGCCTTGGTCCACGAGCGCGGGTCGAGCAGGTCCGACTGTTCGTCGGCGGTGAGCAGGCCCATGCAGTAACGCGCGTCGGTCGCGCTGGCCGAGTAGGTCATGAACACGCGGCCGTTGCGGATGATCACCGCGGGCCCTTCGTTGACCTTGAAGCCCTGGATCTCCCACGGCAACGTCGGGACGGTCAGCCGCACCGGGTCGCCCTTGATCGCCAGCGGCGACGCCATCTCGGCGATGTAGAGGTTGCTGTTGGTGGCGATCCCCGGTTCGCTCTGCGCCCAGGCGAAGTACCGCCTGCCGCGGTGTTCGAACGTCGTCGAGTCCAGCGTGAACGTGTCCCACTTGGTGATCATCTGGCCGCGCAGGACCCACCCGTCCGCGCGCGGATCGTCCGCCGCGGACTCCAGGATGTACGTCCTGATCCGGAACACGTCGTCGGAGTCGCCCGCGGCGAAGTACACGTACCAGCGGCCGTCGATCCGGTGCAGTTCCGGAGCCCAGATGTGCCCGCCCATCCTGCCGGAGGACGGCCTGCGCCAGATCGTGCGTTCCCGGGCGGACGCGAGGCCGTCGATGGTCGGCGCACCGCGCACGACGATGCGGTCGTACTCCGGGACGGAGCCGGTCATGTAGTACATCCCGTTCACCGGCTTGGTGATGAACGGATCCGCACGCTGCTCGATCAGCGGATTGCGGGTGGTGATGGCCGATGACCCCGGCTCAGCGGCGTTCGCCGTGGCGGTTGTGGACGCTGCCGCGCCGGTGACCAGCAGTCCACCACCGGCCAGCAGCACGTTTCGACGACTGGGCATGATCAGTTCCTCTCCCTGGCCTGGATCCGCAGGAACGTCACGGAGTTGGCCGGGAACGTGTAGGTGAATGTGTTCGCCACGCCGGTGAACCGGGACTCCCGTGGCCGGATCGGCTGTGTGTAGGCGGTGTTGACGTCGTCGGGCTGACCTTGCAGCGTGGTCACCCGCGCGGTCGATCCGACGTGGACATTCCGGCCGAGGTCGATCCGGGTCCGGGCGTCGGCATTCTGGGCGTTGACCACCTTGACGATCAGCTCGCCGGTCCTCGTGTCCCGGGTGACCACCTGACGGAACGGCTCGGCCACCTTGTCGTCGGTGAAGCCGCCCCAGCGCTGCCCGTCGAGGAAGAGTTCGACCTGGCGGCCACGGACCGAGATCCGCACGTCGTACTGCCTGCCGGTGTCGATCGTCGTCCCGTTCGGGATCAGGGTCTCCTTGCCGCCGCCGACCGCCTTCTCCACCGCCGACTGCGTGTTGTTCCAGCCGCCCAGGTTCCACCAGTAGTAGTTGCCGGTGTCCTTGACGCCGAACGCGATCAGGAATCCCTCCCGCCCGGCGAGCTTGGTCGCCTTGACGTTCAGGTCGTAGTCGCTCCAGGCCGGGTCGCCCGCGGTGACCATGGTGTTCTCGGCGGCCTGGTCGGACTGCACGTACGCGCCGTCCACGACGGCCCACGAACCACGGCCGCTCTTCGTCCAGCGCGCGTCCGTGCCGGAGAAGTCCTCGGTGAAAAGGCTTGTCCCGTCCGCCGACGTGATCTTGACGTCGTCATAGGACGCGCTCGTCGCCCATGTGGACAGTCCGATCGCGCCGGAGATCGGTGCGACAGTGGTCGGTGTGGCGGACGCCTTGCTCGGCACGACGTGGTTGCCGACGTTGGTCATGAAGAGCTTCTGCGTCTCGTAGCTGGTCGATCCCCACGAGGTGTGGTTGTTGAACCAGATCATGTCGGGGCGCCACTGGACGTAGTCCGTGTTGGCCAGCAACGGCGCGTAGGAAGCCAGTTTCACCACGTCGGCGTTACGTTCCAGGCCGGTCATGTACGCGGCTTCGGTCAGCGCGTTGTAGAACCGGTTGTCCTGGGAGGCGTACTCACCGAGGAACACCTTGGGACCGTTGCGGTCGTACGAGTCGTACCGTTGGTTGTTCTGCAGAAACCACTGTGGACTGTTGTAGTAGTGCTCGTCCACCATCGCGACCTTGTCGGCGCGGTTGAGTTCCCACAGCCGGTCGAAGGTAACCCCGGTGTCGTCGGGGCCCGAGTTGCTGATCACCGTGATGGCCGGGTACCTGGCCTCGATGGCCTCGCGGAACTCGACGAACCGCGCGAAGAACTCGTTCGGCAGGTTCTCCTCGTTGCCGACTCCGATGTGGGTCAGGTTGAACGGCGCCGGGTGCCCCATCTCGGCCCGCTTGCGGCCCCACGTCGACGTCACGGGGCCGTTGGCGAACTCGATCAGGTCGAGCGTGTCCTGGATGTGCCGTTGCAGCAAGGCGGGGTCGTCGGTCGCACGGTTCTGGCCGCAGCCGGTCACCAGCGCGGGCACGACCGGCAGCGGCATCGCGCCGATGTCCTCGGCGAACTGGAAGTACTCGTAGTAGCCGATTCCGTAGGACTGGTTGTAGCCCCAGAAGTTCGCGTTGGTGGCCCGCTGTTCGACCGGCCCGACGGTGTCCTTCCATTGGTACGAACGCTTCCGCTCCCAGTTGGGTGCCTCGTAGCCGTAGTGGCTGCCGGTGTTGACCAGGCAACCACCGGGGAAGCGGACGAACCCGGGCTTCAGCGCGGCGATCTTCTCCGCGAGGTCCGCGCGCATCCCGTTCGGCCGGTTCTTGTAGGTGTCACGCGGGAACAGCGAGACCATGTCCAGCCGTAACGTGCCCGTACCGCTGGCTTTGAGCGTCAGCCGTCCGGTGGTGCTGGTCTGCCGTGCCCTGATGGTGCCGGTGTACTTGGTCCAGCGGTCGCCGCGTACCTGGATGCGGAGCGGATCGGCCAGCGCCTGGCCTGCGGGATCTGTGACGGTGGCGGTCAGCGGCATGCCGTCGGTGCGTGCCCAGACCGAGAAGTCGTACAGCTTCCCGCTTTCGACCCGAATCCCGGAGTTGTAGCCGGCGTTGGCGATGCCGTACTCGCCGCGCAGGTCCATCCGCAGGTAGCGGCGGTTTCGCTCGTTCATCCGGCCGTCGTCGTCCACGACCTGGACCGATCCCGCTCCCCCAGTCGGCGCCCACGACGTCAAGCCGTTGTACGACGCGTTGTCGGCCGGGTCGTACTCGAACGACCTGTTCTGCACGAGTTCGGCGTAGAGCCCGCCGTCGGCGGCACGGTTGATGTCCTCGAAGAAGACCCCGTACATCGTGCGGTCGATCGACGCGCCCCGGCCGGCCGAGTCCACGTTGAGCGTGTAGTCCGTCGGTTGTGCCCCCGCGGCTCCGGGACTGAGGACCAACCCGAGTGTTAGCGCTAACACTAACGGACGGATGATGACCTTCGTGGACACGACACATCCTTTCGCACCGTTGCGAAGACGGATCAGCGGCGAACAGCATCAGATCGTGCAGTCTCGCCGCCCGTTCGTCAATGGTCTGTTAGCGCTAACCACCCAGCCCACCCCTCGTGAGTGTTTATCGGGGTTAGAACCCGGACAACCACTCACGAGGGCTTTTGACTGGTCAGGCGTGTGGGCCGAGCAGGGCGATGGCGGAGCGGACCGCCACGTCGGCGATGTCCGTGGGACGGCCGCCGTCCTCCACGGTCGTCGCGATCAGTTCACGCAGCCCGCCGAGCAGGATGACCGCCTCCTGGCGGGACACCGGGCGAACTCCCGCGGCACGTAGTTCGTCGGTGTCGCACAGGGTTTGCACCATCTCGACGAAGGCTTCCATCATGTCCCGCTGCAACTGGCGGGCCGCGGCGCCCAGCGAGGGCAGGTCACGAATCCAGCTGACCATGATCGCCGGGGTGGACTCCGCGCACGCGATCCACGCTTCGACCGCCTGCCTGATCTGGTCCTGCCACGGGGCCTTCGGGTCGACGGCCGCGGAGATGTACCGGATCATTTCCGCGTTCGCCGCGGTCAGCAGGGCCGAGAAACACTCTTCCTTGCTCGCGAAGTGTTCGTAGAAGGTCCGACGTGACGTGCGGGCCCGGCGCACGATGTCGGCGACCGTCGTGTTGCGGTAGCCGTCCTGCACGATCGAGGCGGCCAGCCCGTCGAGCAGGCGCTGGCGGAATGTGTCCTCGACAGTCGTCACCACTGCCACGGTATACGCCTTCCGCCGCCGAACCCTTGCACCCGAATGGTACGCCAGCGTACCGTCACCGTGGTACGGTCACGTACCACGGCGGAAGGACACCGATGACGCTTCCTCCAGGCCCGGGTGTGCCGCGCTTCGTGCAGGGCGCCTACGCGCTGACCAGACCGCAACGCGGGATGCGGCGGATGCGCGAGCGCTACGGCGACGCGTTCCGCATCAACGTGCCGATCTTCGGCCGGGCCGTGGTGATCAGCGATTCCGCCCAGATCAAGCAGGTGTTCACGGCGGGCACGGACGTGGTCGACAACATCGAACGCAACCTCGGGCGGGTGCTCGGCCCGGGCTCGTTGTTCGCGTTGCGCGGCGCGGAGCACCAGAAGCAGCGCAAGCTGCTCGTGCCGCCGTTCCACGGCCGACGCCTCGTGGCGTACGAGAAGATCATCGAAGACGAGACCGTGCGCGAACTGGCCACCTGGCCACAGGGCCGCCCGTTCCCGGTCATGCCGTCGATGATGCGGATCACGCTGAACGCGATCCTGCGCGCGGTGTTCGGCGCCGAGGGTGCCGAGTTCGAGCGACTGCGCGACCTGCTGCCGAGGTTCGTCGAATACGGTTCCCGGCTGGCGGTTCTGCCCATCCCGCAGGGCAAGTGGGGTCCGTGGCGCAAGTTCTGGGCCATGCGCCGCGAGTACGACGCCATCGTGGAACGGCTGATCATCAAGGCACAAGACCTCGACGGCCGGGACGACGTGCTGGCGATGATGCTGCAGAGCCGTTACGACGACGGCTCGCCGATGAGCCACAGCGACATCGCGGACCAGCTGCTCACGTTGCTGTCAGCGGGACACGAGACCACGGCGACCACACTCGCGTGGGCAGTCGAGCGGCTTCGCCGTCACCCCAAGGTACTGAGCGACCTCGTCGCCGAGGTGGACGCGGGCGGAAAGGCACTGCGCGAGGCGACTGTCCTGGAAGTGCAACGAATTCGCCCGGTGATCGACCTGGTCGGCCGCCAGGTGAAGGCGGAGAGCCTGCGGCTGGGGCCGTGGACCGTGCCGAAGGGCTACTCGATCATCGTCAGCATCTCGCTGGTGCACCAGGACCCGAAGCTGTTTTCGAACCCGCGCGCCTTCGACCCCGGCCGGTTCCTGACCGCCAAACCCGACTTCTCCCAATGGATTCCGTTCGGCGGCGGCACCAGGCGGTGTCTCGGCGCCGCGTTCGCGAACATGGAGATGAACGTCGTGCTGCGCACCCTGCTGCGGGACTTCACGCTGGTGCCGACCACCGAACCGGGCGAGCGGTGGCATTCGCGTGGGATCGCCAACGCGCCTGAACAAGGCGGTCTCGCGGTGGTGCGGCGCCGCGTCCGTCCTGTTGCGACGGAAACCGAGACGACGACGGCGGGAGCACACTCTTGAGCCCAGACGTGAGCACTGTTGCTCGACCTCATCGACCGGCACGCGGCAAGGAGCACCGATGCGCCCACTTCCTGAGCTGACCGGCCGCCCGGTGATGATCACCGGTGCGGCGTCCGGCATCGGCCGCAGCCTCGCGCAGCGGCTGTCCCGGCTGGGTTCGCCGGTGGCCATCGCCGACATCAACGAGACCGAGCTGGAGAAGACCGCGGCCTCACTGTCGGGCATGGTGCTCACCCGTGTGCTCGACGTGAGCGACGCCGCCGACCAGTACCGGTTCGCCGACGAGGTGCGTGAGTGGCTGCCTGGCCCGCTCGCCGCGGTGTTCAACAACGCCGGCGTGGCGATCTCCAGCAGCGTGCTCGACGCGGTGCCCGAGGACGACGAGTGGCTGCACAGCATCAACTTCCACGGCGTCGTCAACGGCACGCGCGCGTTCCTGCCGATCCTGGTGGCACAGGACGAAGGCGTCATCGTGAACACCTCCAGTGTGTTCGGCCTGGTCGGCATGCCGAACCAGAGTGCGTACTGCGCCGCGAAGTTCGCCGTGCGCGGGTTCACCGACTCGCTGCGTCAGGAACTTCGTGGCACGGGCGTGCGCGCGGTGAACGTGCATCCCGGCGGGATCAACACGAACATCGTGCGCAACGGCCGCTTCCGCAAGGACCCGGACGGCCGCGGCCGGACCAAGGAGCAGATCGCCGCCGACTTCGCGGCGATCACGATGACCTCACCGGACAAGGCCGCCGAGATCATCCATCGCGGCGTCGAGCGCGGCAAGGCACGGATTC
This sequence comes from Kibdelosporangium persicum, assembly GCF_013280595.1. Taxonomy (GTDB): domain Bacteria; phylum Actinomycetota; class Actinomycetes; order Mycobacteriales; family Pseudonocardiaceae; genus Kibdelosporangium; species Kibdelosporangium persicum. The sequence continues at coordinate 207,572 of NZ_JAAATY010000015.1, read as the reverse complement.
TCGTCGGCCCGGACGCGTACGTGTTCGACGCGCTCGCCCGGATCGCACCCACGCATTACTACTCCGTGATGGCACGGCTGCAGTCGTCCCGGTCGCGGCGGAAGGAGTCGAAGTGACCGGTCATGTCGACGTGCTGATCGTCGGTGCCGGCCTGTCCGGTATCGGTGCGGCGCACCACATCCAGTCGGCCTTCCCGCGCCGGACGTTCGCGGTCCTGGAGGCCCGCGACGCCATCGGCGGTACCTGGGACCTGTTCCGCTATCCCGGTGTGCGGTCCGATTCGGACATGCACACCCTCGGCTACCGGTTCCGTCCGTGGACGCAGGCGAAGTCCATCGCGGACGGACCGTCGATCCTCTCGTACATCCGGCGGACCGCCGAAGATGCCGGGATCGAGCGCGCCATCCGCTTCGGGCACAAGGTCGTACAGGCCTCATGGTCCACTCAGGATTCGAGGTGGACGGTGACCGCGGAACACAAAGGCAAGCCCGTGCGGATCACAGCGTCCTTCTTGTACCTGTGCACGGGCTACTACGACTACGACGCCGGGCACATGCCGGAGTTCCCCGGAATCGAGAAGTTCGGCGGCACGGTCGTGCACCCGCAGCACTGGCCGCAGGACCTGGACTACGCGGGCAAGAAGGTCGTCGTGATCGGCAGTGGCGCGACCGCCGTGACGCTCGTGCCCGCCTTGGCGGCCGATGCCGGGCACGTGACGATGCTGCAACGCTCCCCCACGTACATCGCCTCGATGCCCGGTGAGGACAAGATCGCCAACCGCCTGCGGCGGCTGCTCGGCGACGGCCGGGCGTACGCGATCACACGGTGGAAGAACGTCGCGCTTGCCACGCTGCTCTACCAACTGAGCCGTCGCCGCCCTGGCGTGATGAAATCCCTGCTGCGCAAGGCCGTCCAGAAGCAACTGCCGCGTGGCTACGACGTCGACACCCACTTCAACCCGCGCTACCAGCCGTGGGACCAGCGTCTGTGCCTGGCGCCGGACGGCGACATCTTCCGGGTGATCCGGCGCGGGCGCGCGTCCGTGGTCACCGACCACATCAAGGAGTTCACGCCGTCCGGGCTGCGCCTGGAATCCGGCGCGACGCTGGACGCGGACGTCGTGGTCGCCGCGACCGGACTGCGGCTGCTGGCGTTCGGCGGCATGCGGCTCATCATCGACGGCAACGACGTCAAACTGCCGGAGACCATGGCCTACAAGGGCATGATGCTCAGTGGCGTGCCGAACCTCGTGTTCACGGTCGGCTACACCAATGCCTCATGGACGCTCAAGGCCGATCTGGTCAGCGAATACACCGTCCGGCTGCTGCGACACATGTATCGCAACGGCTACACGCGGTGCGTGCCGACCAACGACGACCCGTCCGTCACCGAGCAGCCCTTGCTCGACTTCCAGGCCGGGTACGTGTTGCGCGCGATCCACGAGTTCCCCAAGGCCGGTTCGCGTGCACCGTGGAAACTCGGTATGAGCTACGCCCACGATGTCGTCACCCTGCGCTACGGCAAGATCGACGACGGCGCTATGCGTTTCGCACGAGCGTAGTGCTGTCCCGCAGGATGACCTCGCCCTTGACGCGGATGACCCGGCGGCGCTCGCCGGGTTCGTCCATCGCCATGGACGCGGCCATCCTGCCCATGTCCTCCAGCGGCAGCCGGACCGTGGTCAGCGACGGCGCCACATCCCGGAGCGTGGGGATGTCGTCGAAGCCCGCGACGGCGATCTTCACACCGCGCTCCCGCACCGCCGCCATCGCGCCGATCGCCATCACGTCGTTCACCGCGAACACGCACCCGGGCGTCGTCCTGCGGTCCAGCAGCTGGGACATGGCCTGGTAGCCGCCGTCCCTGGTGAAGTCGCTGTGCAGGATGACACTCGGCCGCCTGCCTCGCCTGGCCAGGCCGTCGATGAATCCGTCGACCCGGTCCTTCGCCGTGAGCAGCGTGCTCGGGCCTGCCAGGATGCCGAAGGACCGGTGTCCCTGGTCGACCAGCGCCAGCGCGAGGTCCTTGGCGCCGGCGCGGTTGAGCGGCAGGACCGTGTCGGCACCCAGCTTGTCCTGGCCGATCACGACAGCCCGGCCACCGCCCGCCACGAACTCGGCGATCGCCTCGGCGAGCTGCCTGGTGTGCGTGTTGTCCGTGGTCCGGCTGCCCACCATGATCACGGCCCGCGCCTGGCGCGCCCGCATCGTGCTGACGTAGCGCAGTTCCTGTTCCTGCCGCCGCAGGGTCGTGCCCAGCATCATCTCGCCGCTCGGCTCGACCACGGCCATCGCCGCCGCCGCGATCACGGAGAAGTACGGGTCCTGGATGTCCGGGACGACCAGGCCGACCACGTCGCTGCGGCCTCGCGCGACCGCCTGGGCGAAGGTGTTCGCCGTGTAGCCGAGCTCCTCGGCGGCGGCCAGCACCCGTTCCCGGAACCGGGCACCCACCACCCGCTCACTGCCGTTCACGACCCTGGACGCCGTCGCCAACGACACCCCGGCCCGCTCGGCAACCTGCGCGAGGGTGACCTGTGACCCCACGCCCGACCTCCGTACTAGGTGGAAACCGCTTTCCCAGCCTACCCAAGATCGCCGGTCCGGTCAGCGGGTGGTGCGGTCCGCCGAGCCGGTCCGGTCGGGTTGGGTATCGCGAGCCCGCCGTGGAGGTTACGGCCAGGGCCCGCGATGTGCACCGGGTCACGGGGGTGGCATCACCTAAAGTGGCTCTGTGGCCATTGATCACGCCGTGGAGGTCTTCGCCGAGGTGCGGCCCCGCCTGTTCGGCATCGCCTACCGCATGCTCGGCAGTGCGCTGGACGCTGAGGACCTGTTGCAGGACGTCTGGCTGCGGTGGCAGAACTACGACCACACCAAGGTGGAGAACCCGGCGGCCTTCCTGGCCACGGTGACCACCCGGCTGGCGATCAACGCCGGCCAGACCGCACGGGTCAAGCACGAGACGTACGTCGGTCCGTGGCTGCCCGAGCCGGTCGACACCTCCGCCGACCCGGCACTGGGCGCCGAGCGCAACGCCGCGCTCGAGGTCGCCGTGCTGCTCCTGCTCGAGAAGCTGCCGCCGACCGAACGTGCCGCGTACGTGCTGCGGGAGGCGTTCGACTACCCGTACTCGCAGATCGCGGAGATCGTCCAGGTCAGCGAGGTCGCGGCCCGCCAGCTGGTCAGCCGGGCCCGCAAGCACCTGGCCGCGGAGCGCAAGGCGCCGGTCAGCTCGCAGCAACAGCGGCGGCTGCTGGACGCGTTCGTGACCGCGGCGAAGACCGGCGACCTGGCCGCGTTGGAAGAACTGTTCGCCGCGGACGTCGTGAGCTACTCCGACGGCGGCGGCGTGGCGCGTGCCACGAAGATCCCGGTGCTCGGCAGGGAGCGCGTGGCCAAGTACATCCGGGCGTTCGCCGGCCGGTTCTGGGAGGGTGTCGACATCGCGCCGGTGGAGGCCAACGGCCAGGCCGCGGTCGTGCTGCGCAAGGACGGTGTGGCGTTCGCCGCCGTCACGGTGTCGGCGTCGGACGAAGGTATCGACCGGGTGTTCTGGATGCTCAACCCGGCCAAACTCGACGCGATCTCGGCCTGACCTGTCACAGTTCGGGCAGCGGCCTTGTCCTAGCTGGTGCCCGGCCTGAAGCACAGTGAAAGGTGCACCATGAAGATCGTCGTCATCGGCGGAACCGGCCTGATCGGGTCGAAGGTCGTCGAGAAGCTGACCGAGCACGGCCACGAGGCTGTGCCCGCGTCACCGAACACGGGCGTCAACACCCTCACCGGGGAAGGCCTGAAGGAGGTCCTGCGGGACGCCCAGGCGGTCGTCGACGTGACGAACTCGCCGTCGTTCGAGCCGGACGCGGTGCTGAAGTTCTTCACGACCTCGACCACGAACCTGCTCGCGGCCGCGGCCGACGCCGGAGTGGGCCACTACGTCGCCCTGTCGGTCGTCGGCACGGACAGGCTGCCGGACAACAGCTACTTCCGTGCCAAGGTCGCGCAGCAGAACCTGATCAAGGAGTCGGGTCTGCCGTACTCGATCGTGCACGCCACCCAGTTCTTCGAGTTCGTCAAGACCATCGCCGACACCTCGGTCGCCGACGGTCCGGCGATCCGGGTGACGAACGCGGGCATCCAGCCGATGGCCGCCGCGGACGTCTCGGCGGCGATCGCCAAGGTCGCGGTGGCCGAGCCGGCGAACGGCCCGGTCGAGGTCGGCGGGCCGGAGGTGTTCGGAATGGACGACCTGGTCCGCAAGGGCCTGGCGCACTTCGGCGATCCCCGCGAGGTCATCACCGACCCGCAGGCGCCGTACTGGGGCTCCGTGCTCAAGCACGACTCGCTGCTGCCCGGTCCCGGCGCACGCCTCGCCGAGACCCGCTTCGAGGACTGGCTGGCCACCAAGTAGCCCCCTCCCCCTCGTGAGTGTTTATCGGTGTTCTAACCCTGATAAACACTCACGAGGGCTGAGCAGGGGGTCTGGTCGTCCACTGTGGACCTCGGGACGGAGGTACGATCCTCCTGACCATGACACTGCCCTCGACCCTCGACACAGCCGTCACCACGGTGAGCCCTGCCCTGCGTGCGGCCGTCGACAAGTACCTGTGCCCCGAGATCGCGGCCGTGGCCCGCTACCACCACGGCTGGACCGACGCGTCCGGCAGGCCGGCCGAGGCCCGGGGCGGCAAGCTGCTGCGTCCCGCCCTGGCTCTGCTGTCGGCGCAGGCCGCCGGCGCCACCGCGGCGGACGGTGTCGCGGCGGGTGTGGCGATCGAGTTCGTGCACAACTTCTCGCTGCTGCACGACGACATCATGGACGGCGACCGGACCCGCCGTGGACGGGCGACGGCGTGGACGCTGTTCGGCGTTCCGCAGGCGATCCTCGCCGGTGACGCGCTGCTGACGGCGGCCACCACGGTCCTGCTCGACAGCCGTGCGGCCGGTGCCGCACCCGCGGCGAAGTCGTTGATGGCGGCGACCCAGCGGATGATCAGCGGACAGGCCTCGGACGTCCGCTTCGAGCGGCGCGGAGACGTGACGCTGCCGGAGTGTGTGCGGATGGCTCGCAACAAGACCGGCGCGCTGCTGGCGTGTGCCTGCTCGCTCGGTGCGAGCCTGGTCGGCGCCCCGGCCGACTTGGTTCAGCGTCTGAACGATTTCGGCGAGCACATCGGACTGGCGTTCCAGCTGATCGACGACCTGCTGGGGATCTGGGGCGACCCGGCCCGCACCGGCAAGCAGGCCGGGGCCGACCTGCGGGCCCGGAAGAACTCGCTGCCGGTCGTGGCCGCACTGACCGCACCCGGCTCGGCGGAACTGAGGTCGCTGTACCTGCGGCCGGACCCGTTGACCGAGGGGGAGGTGCACCACGTCGCCGGGCTGGTGGAGCGGCTGGGCGGCCGGGACTGGGCGCAGGACGAAGCCGCCAGGCAGATCGCCGCGGCCGAGAAGAACCTCGGGGCCGCGGCGATCCCGGACGACGTGCGGGACGAACTGCGGGAACTGGCCGGGTTCGTCACCGGCAGGCGTTTCTAGACGGCACAGACCGGACACACCACCTCCCCGCCCCGGCCGAGAGGTGCCGCATGGACGGCGCCTTCCCCGAGCAGCTTCATGCATGTCGCTTGACCGGGTTCACCGGTCGCCTGTAAACACCGATAACAAACAACAGGCAGCCGCGCTCCGCACACCCCATGCCGACGGCACGCGGGTCCGCCACTGCTCGGAGGTACTGCCTTGACGTCCACGCTGCCCGACTGGTCAGTCGGCACCCCGTTGCTGACGGGCCTGCGGCCGAGAGATCCGGCGGCGCCGCCCGCCCACCGGCTCGCCGCCGGCACCACCGTCTTCGCCGGGCCGGACGCCACCGCCTGGGCCTTGGAGACCGGCTGGCACATGGCGCTGGACCTGCGGCTGCCCAAACGCTTCGGCGAGACGATCTCGCTGTGGGCGGTGGTGCGGCTCAGCGGCGTGCACGTCATCCCCACGTTCCTGATGCGCGAGCTGACACCGCTCGTGCACGGCGCCGTGGCGCACGGGTTGTCGTCCGGCGCCGTCCTGGGGCATCTGAAGCGGGCCGAGGCATGGCTCGGGCACGCATTACCCGCCGGAGACCAGTTCTCCCGTGAACTGGCGGCAGGCATGACCACCCTTGGCCGCGCGATCACCTACGAGTTCATCGTCCAGGAAGCACGGGGGTGAGCGGGTCCGGGATCGACGGCCTTATGGTGCGGTGATGGAGCCGTTCCGGATCGACGTCCCTCAGGAAGAACTGGACGACCTGCGTGCCAGGCTGCGTTCGACGCGGTGGCCGGAGCGTGAGACGGTCGACGACTGGTCGCAGGGCGTGCCGTTGGACTACGTACGCGAACTGTGCGAGTACTGGGCCGAGGAGTACGACTGGCGTGCGACCGAGGCCCGGCTGAACGCGATACCGCAGTACCGCACCGAAATCGACGGTCTCGGCATTCACCTCCTGCACGTCCGCTCGCCCGAGCCGGACGCGACGCCCCTGGTCCTCACACACGGCTGGCCCGGCTCGATCATCGAGTTCCTCAAGGTGATCGACCTGTTGACCAACCCGGCCGATCCGAGGGACGCCTTTCACGTGGTGTGCCCCACGCTGCCGGGATTCGGCTTCAGCGACCGGCCCGAGCAGCCCGGCTGGGGCATCGGCCGGATCGCCGGCGCCTGGACCGTCCTCATGCGACGACTCGGGTACGGCCGGTTCGGCGCGTCGGGCGGTGACTGGGGAACGAGCGTCTCGACCGAGATCGCCCGGCTGCATCCGGAATCGCTCATCGGGATGCACCTGGTTCCGCCGCTCGCGCCGCCCGATCCGGCCACGTTCGGCTCGCTGACCGACCGCGAACGGGCCGCGCTGGCAACGCTGGAGCACGCCGCCGAGTGGGAGTCCGGCTATTCCAGGCTGCACGCGACCCGCCCGCAGACCATCGGCTACGGCTTGGTGGACTCACCGGCGCTGTTGTGCGCGTGGATCATCGAGAAGTTCTGGTCGTGGACCGACTGCGACGGCCACCCGGAGAACGCGTTGAGCCGCGACGAACTGCTGGACAACCTGATGTTCTACTGGCTGACGCGGACCGGTGCGTCGTCCGCCCGGCTGTACTGGGAGAGCATCCGGCAGGTGGACGAGTGGATCTCCGGCGAGGTGGACGCCACGCTGGACGTGCCCGCCGGGTGTTCGGTGTTCCCGAAGGAGATCCAACGGCCGTCGCGGCGCTGGGCCGAGAAGCGGTTCACCGACATCCGGTACTGGAACGAACCGGCGAAGGGCGGGCACTTCGCGGCGTTCGAACAGCCGGGCCTGTTCGCCGCGGACGTCCGGGCGTTCTTCCGGAGAGTGACCGATTAGGACAGACGACGAGCCTCTTCGCCTGGGACGTCATCCCGGCCGCCGCAGCGGCGACGGCCAGGATGACGTTGTTCAGCCGCATCGAGAACGTCAGTCGATGAGGTCCTCGATCACGATCGGGATGTGCCGCACGCGGATGCCGGTGGCGTTGTGGATCGCGTTGGCCACCGCCGCCGCCATGCCGACCGTGCCGATCTCGCCGAGCCCCTTGGCACCGACCGGGTTGTGCAGCGTGTCCGGGTACTGGACGAAGTGGACATCCACGGCCGGGATGTCCGCGTTCACCGGGACGAGGTAGTTGGCCAGGTCGGCGTTGGCGAACCTGCCGTTCGCCTCGATCTCCAGGCCTTCGTGCAGGGCCGCCGACACGCCCCAGATCATGCCGCCCATGATCTGGCTGCGGGCGGTCTTCTCGTTGATGATCCGGCCCGCGTCGAAGACGCCGAGCATGCGGGACACCCGGGCCTCACGCGTCCACTTGTGCACCCGGACCTCGACGAACTGGGCACCGAACGAGCTGAACGAGTGCTTGGTCAGCTCCTCGCCGGGCGCGGACGTGGCGGTCGCCGAGATCGTCGTGTTCCCGGTCGCCCGCAACAACTCGCCGAAACTCATCGACCGTCCGCCGGCGAGCACCCGACCGTCCTCGTAGGACACTTCGAGCGCTTCGAAGGGCGCGCCGGCGGACGAGGCCAGCGCGGTCAGGTCGTCGATCACCTGCGTCGCGGCGGCCATGATCGCCGAACCCACACTCGCCGTCGCGGTCGACCCGCCGGACAGGCCACCCGGCGGCAGGGCCGAGTCGCCGAGCAACGGTATGACGCGGTCCTGCGCGATGTCCAGCGATTCCGCGCCCACCAGCGACATCACCGTCCACAGGCCGGTGCCCGGGTCCGCACCAGCGGTCCCGACCTCGGCGGTGTCGTCATCCCGCAGCGTGACCCGGACCGTCGCCGGGAACCGGATGGCCGGGAACATCGCCGTCGCGGTGCCCATGCCGACCAGCCAGTCGCCGTCCGCGCGCCCGTCCGGGGAACGCTCGGCCCAGCCGAACCGGTCGGCTCCGATGCGATAGCACTCGTCGAGGTGCTTGCTCGACCACAGCAGGTCGTGGCCGGGCGGCGCGGTCGAGTTGTTGCGCAGGCGCAGCTCGATCGGGTCCATGTTCAGCGCGATCGCCAGCTCGTCCATCGCGCTTTCCAGCGCGAACGACCCCGGGGCCTCCCCCGGCGCCCGCATGTACGTCACCGGCGGGACGTTCAGCGGCACCATCCGCTGGCTGACGGCCAGGTTCGGGGTGGCGTACCACTCACGGGACGTGCCGTGCGAGGTCGGTTCGACGAACGACCGGTCCATCGCCGTGCTGGACCACGAGTCGTGCCGGATCGCCGTCAGCGTGCCGTCCTCGGCCGCGCCGAGCGCGATCTTCTGCAGCGTGGCCGGCCGGGTCGCGGTCGCGGTGAAGACCTGCTCCCTGGTCAGCACCACCTTCACCGGCCGGTCGAGCGCTCGGGCCGCGGCCGCGGCCAGGAACGCGGTGACCGAGGTCCGGCCCTTGCCGCCGAACGCCCCGCCGACGTACGGGTTCACGCAGCGCACCGACTCCACGTCGATCTCCAGCGCACTGGCCAGCTCCGCCGCCTGGATGTAGGCGGCCTGATTGCCGCTGTAGACGATCAGCCCGTCCGCGGTCCACTCCGCCACCGCCGAATGCGGCTCCATCGCGGCGTGGTTCTGCGTGGCGGTCGAGTACGTGGCCTCGACCACGACCGGGCTGGCCGCCAGAGCGTCCTCGATGGACTCGACGCCGTCCGCGAGGACGGTGATCTCGGCCTCGACCCCGGGCCTGGGCGCCGGCGCGATCTCCGCGGTCGGGATGCCGTTCTCGAACGAGGTCACGGCAGGCCGCTCCTGGTAGGAGACCTCGATCAGCATCGCCGCGTCCCGTGCCTGCTCGTACGTCTCGGCGACGACCAGGCCGATCGGCTGGCCGTAGTACGTGACCTCCCTGTCCTGCAAGGGAACCCATGTGGTGCCGAAGAGCGGCGTCTCGGCCGGGCGCATTTCGAGCGAGTCGAACGGCGAGTACACCGCGATCACGCCCGGAGCGCCCTTGGCCGCGGTGACGTCCATGGCCGTGATCTCGCCGTGGGCGGTCGTGCTCACCACGACGTAGCCGTGCACCATGCCGGGCAGCAGGTTGTCGGCGCCGTACTTCGCCCCGCCGGTGACCTTGAGCGGACCGTCCAGCCTGCTGGTCATCAACGACTCCCCTCGATCAGCGCGCGGACCACCGTCCGCCTCAGCAAGGCAGGCTTGAAGCTGTTGTGGGACAACGGCTTGGCTCCGTCGGCCGCGACCGACGCGGCATCTTCGAAGGACTGCGTGGTCGCGGGCCTGCCGCGCAACGCCTCCTCGACGGCGGTCAGCCGCCACGGCTTGGTCGCCACGCCGCCGGCGGCCACCCGGGCATCGGCGATCTGTCCGTCCTGGATGTCCAGGGCGACCGCGGCGGAAGCCAGCGCGAACTCGTACGACTGCCGGTCCCGCACCTTCACGTAGGTGGAACGCCGCGCCCAGTCCAGCCTCGGAACCACGACCTCGGTGATCAGCTCACCGGGCCGCAGGTCGTTCTCGACGTCGGGCGTGTCGCCCGGCACGCGGTAGAAGTCGTCGAGCTTGACCGTGCGCGTGCCGGAGGCGCCGGCCAGCGTGATCTCCGCGTCCAGCGCGACGAAGGCGACGGCCACGTCACTGGCGTGCGTCGCCACGCAGGAATCGCTCGTGCCCAGGATCGCGTGCATCCGGTTGACCCCGTTGATGGCTGAGCATCCGCTGCCGGGCTGCCGCTTGTTGCACGGCATGTTGACGTCACGGAAGTAGCCGCACCTGGTGCGCTGCAACAGGTTTCCGCCGATGCTGGCCATGTTGCGCAACTGCTGCGACGCGCTCTGCAGCAAGGCGCGGGAGATGACCGGGTACACGCCGGGATGTGCGGCGATGTCGCTCATCCGTTCCAGCGCGCCGATCCGCAGGCCGTCGCTGGTGTCGATGCCACGCAGCGGCAGCGCGTTGATGTCCAGAACCCGCTGGGGCGTCATGACATTGAGCTTCATCAGGTCGACGAGCGTGGTCCCGCCCGCCAGGAAGGTCCCCGGTGACGCCACGGCGTCGGCCACTGATTCGGGCGCGGTGAGCTCAAACGGTCGCATCGGCCCGCCTTGCCTGCTCGACGGCCGCGACGATGTTCGGATAGGCCGCGCACCGGCAGATGTTGCCGGACATGAACTCCCGGACGTCCTCGACGTCGTCGCGCACCGCGGCGACCGCCGACATGATCTGGCCGGACGTGCAGAACCCGCACTGCAGCGCGTCCTGGTCGACGAACGCCTGCTGGACGGGGTGCAGGGTCTCGCCGTCCGCCAGCCCGTCGACCGTCGTGACCGGCCGCTTCACCGTCGCGGCCAACGTGAGGCACGAAAGGACGGGCCGACCGTCGACATGCACCGTGCACGCACCGCACTGGCCACGGTCGCAGCCCTTCTTGGGACCGGTGATCCCGAGGCGCTCCCGTAACGCGTCCAGCAGGGTCACGCCGGGATCGATGCTCAGTTGTTCGGTCCTGCCATTGATTTCGAGGGAGATGTCCACTCTTGGCCCCGGAGAGATAGTGTGGTGGGAACCGGATAGATATCCGTTTCAACCGACGCTACCGGATTTTTATCCGCTTGGCAACGAGCTGGAGTCACTGCAGGTCTGGCCGGTCGTGCACTACATTTCAGACAGTGGGTGAGCCCCACTCGACCGACACTCCAGGGGAGGAACGATGACCACGGGATCCGTGAGCCCCCGGCGCGCGGACACCCGGCGCAACAACGAGCGCATCATCGCGGCGGCCAAGGAGTCACTCACCTGCACCGGAGAGGTGTCGTACAACGCCATCGCCAAGAAGGCCGAAGTCGGCGTCGGCACGGTGTACCGGCACTTCCCCACCCCGGAATCGCTGGTCCTGGCGGTGTACCAGAGCGAGGTCCGCACGCTCGTCGACCGGGCGCACGCGCTGCTGCGTGACAAACCGCCCCACCAGGCATTCCGCACGTGGACCGGTCACCTGGCCAGGTACATGATGACCAAGCACGGTCTCGCCTCGGCCCTGCAGGCCGCCTCCCGCACCGCGTACGAAGGCGTGGCCGCCAAGTCGTACGAGGCGATCCTCAGCACTGTGTCGACGTTGCTCGACGCCAATGTGGAGGCCGGCGAAATCCGCGCCCACCTCGACCCGGAAACAGTGCTGCGCGCGCTGGGCGGCGTGATGTTCCTCGATCCCGACGGCGACTGGCAGAACGAGACCGATCAGCTGTTCGACCTGGTGTGGCGCGGCATGCGCACCGACTGAGCCGCCCCCGGCACCGCATGTCCTCATCGACCACACTCCGCTGAAGCGACTGCGCCCGAAGGTAGTCTCCCCACGCGGGCGACTCCAGACAGCTGTCGTCTTCTCGCCGGCCGGCGGCGCCGCACGGCCGAGCGGATGCTCCGCCCAAATCGGGCAATCGGGTCGCTGATAGAAATACCCGGTGCGCGATTTCCTCAAGGGCGTCCGGATGTTCGGACAAGGGCTGGGCATTCTGCTGCGGCGGCCGAAACTGCTGCTGCTCGGGGCCATTCCGGCGGTACTGACCACGCTGCTGTTGCTCGGCGGGATGATCGCGCTGGTGACGTGGATCGACGACCTCGCCACCTGGGTCACGCCGTTCGCCGACGACTGGTCGGCGGGCTGGCAGACCACGATCCGGATCGCCGCGGGCGTCGCGCTGTTCGCCGCGGCCGTGACCATCGGGCTGATCGGGTTCTCGGCCTTGACGCTGGCCATCGGCGCGCCGTTCTACGAGTACATCGCCGAGAAGGTGGAGGACGACCTCGGCGGCGTGCCGGACGCGGTGGACCTGCCGTGGTGGCGGCTGCTGGGCATGGGCATCCGGGACGGCATCATCCTGGTGCTCTGGTCGTTGCTGTACACGATCCCGCTGTTCGTCGCGGGCTTCATCCCGGTCGTCGGGCAGTTCGTGGTGCCGGTGCTGATGGCGATGGTGGCCGCGTGGTTCCTCGCGCTCGAACTGGTCGCGGTGCCGTTCTACCGGCGCGGGATGGCGCTGCGGCAGCGCCGTGCCCACATGCGTAAGCGCCGGATGCTCACGCTGGGGCTCGGGCTGCCCGCGTCACTGCTCTGCGCCATCCCGCTGCTGGCGATCATCGTGATGCCGGTGGCGTTCGTCGGCGGCGTGCTCGTCGCCCGCGAAGTCCTAAGCCAGAGTCACGTCGACGCGTAGCTCGCCGGACGGCTGGACGTCCAGCGACGCGATGTTGCCCGCCGCACGCAGGTCCGGGCCGATCGCCCTGAGCACTTCGAGCTGATCGGCCGGAACGTGCACACGAACGGCGTGCACCGCGGCCCGCATGGACAGTTTCGCGGCCGACTTCTCCCGCCGGACGGCCGTGATCACCGAACTGGCCAGGTCCAGCGCGACGCCGTCAGCCGAGGAGCCACGAACGACCGGCCATGCGGCGGTGTGCACGGAATCCGTGTGCCACCACGACCACGTTTCCTCGGCACTGTAAGGCAGGAACGGCGCGAGCAGCCGGATGATGGTGTCCAGCGCGGTGCGCAACGCGAGCCGCGCGGACTCCGGACTGCCCTCGCTGACGTCGCCGTACGCGCGCTGCTTGACCAGTTCGAGGTAGTCGTCGCAGAACTGCCAGAAGAACCGTTCGGTCCGCTCCAACGCGGTCGTGTACTCGAACGCCTCAAGCGCCTCCGTTGCCTGACCGACCACGTCGTCCAGCACCGCGAGCATCGCCAGGTCCAGTGGATCGGTGACGCTCGCGCCCGCCGACGGCTCGGGGAAGCCGAGCACGAACTTGGCCGCGTTCACCAACTTCGTCGCCAGCCGGCGGCCGATCTTCATCTGGCCCTGGTCGAACGCGGTGTCCGTGCCGGGCCTGCCGCTGGCCGCCCAGTACCGGACCGCGTCCGGGCTGTACTGGTCGAGCAGGCCCATCGGGGTCACCACGTTGCCCTTGGACTTGCTCATCTTCTTGCGATCCGGGTCGAGGATCCAGCCGGACAGCGCCGTGTGCCGCCACGGCAGCGTGTGCGAGTCCAGCTCGGCCCGCAGGATCGTGGCGAACAGCCAGGTCCGGATGATGTCGTGGCCCTGCGGCCGCAGATCCATCGGATACGTCTGGGCGTACAGCGAAGGATCTTCGTCCCAGCCGCAGACGATCTGCGGGGTGAGCGACGAGGTCGCCCACGTGTCCATCACGTCGGTCTCGCCGACGAACCCGCCGGGCCTGCCACGCTGGTCCGCGGTGTAGCCGTCCGGCACGTCCGAGGACGGGTCGACGGGCAACGTCTCCTCGCGCGGCAGGATCAGCTCACCGGGTTCGCCGTTCTGGTCCACCGCGTACCAGACCGGGAAAGGCACGCCGAAGTAGCGCTGCCGGGAGATCAACCAGTCGCCGTTGAGGCCACGGACCCAGTCGTCGTACCGGACTTTCAGGTGCGGCGGGTGCCACCGCAGCTCCTCCCCGCGGCGCAGCAACACCTCCTGGTGCGCGACCGACCGGATGAACCACTGCTTGCTCGCGACTATCTCGAGCGGCTTGTCGCCCTTCTCGTAGAACTTCACCGGGCGGACGATCGGCCGCGGTTGTCCGTCGAGATCACCGGACTCCCGCAGCATGGCCACCACCCGTTCGCGTGCCGTGTGGACGGTCGCCCCGGCGATCCGCTGGTACGCCTCGGCATCGACGCCCTCAGGCGCGTCCGGCAGGACCCGGCCGTCCCGGCCGATGATCGTCCGGGTGGGCAGGTTCAGCTCACGCCACCACCGCACGTCGGTCAGATCGCCGAACGTGCAACACATCGCGATGCCCGCACCGCGCTCCTGTTCCGCGGCCTGGTGTGCCAGGACGGGAATCTCCACACCGAACACCGGCGAAGTCACCGTGGTGCCGAACAACGGCTGGTACCGCTCGTCGTCGGGATGCGCGATCAGGGCGACACACGCGGGCAGCAACTCCGGCCGGGTGGTCTCGATGAAGACCTTCGGCCCCGCCGGCGTGTGGAACGCGATCCGGTGCCACGCACCGGGATGATCACGGTCCTCCAGCTCCGCCTGCGCCACCGCGGTCCGGAAACCGACGTCCCACAACGTCGGCGCTTCGGCCTGGTACACCTCACCGGCGCGCAGCTGACGCAGGAACGCCCGCTGGGACACGCGCTGCGAGCGACGGCCGATCGTGGTGTACGTCATCGACCAGTCGACCGACAGCCCGAGCCGCCGCCACAGGTTCTCGAACGCTTTCTCGTCCTCGATCGTGAGCCGTTCGCACAGCTCCACGAAATTGCGCCGGGACACGTCGACGACCTTCTTCGACCCCGGCTCGGGCGGCTGGAACGACGGGTCATACGGCAGCGACGGTTCACAGCGCACGCCGAAGTAGTTCTGCACCCGGCGTTCGGTCGGCAGGCCGTTGTCGTCCCACCCCATCGGGTAGAAAACGTGCTTGCCCCGCATCCGTTGGTACCGGGCGATGATGTCCGTGTGCGTGTAGGAGAACACGTGCCCGACATGCAACGACCCGCTGACCGTCGGCGGTGGCGTGTCGATGGAGAATACGACGGAACGATCCCCAGGGGCGTCGAACCTGTACAGCCCGGTGTCCTCCCACCGTGCTGCCCACTTCTCGGCCAGGCCGTCCAACGACGGTCGTTCTGGGACGTTCATCCGGATTACCGCTCCGCTCGGTCGGGTCGGGTGAAAGGCTCAGGTTAGCCCCGCGATCGTGGCGGGCCGAGTGAATATGAGGCGCGCGGGGCAAGATTCAGGCCATGACCGCTTCGTCCCCGTGGGCGCCCATGCGCCGGAACGCCTTCCGTGCGCTGTGGATCGCCCAGTTCGCGTCGAACATCGGCACGTGGGCGCAGACCGTCGGCGCGCAGTGGCTGATGGGTGACCTCGGCGGTACCGCGCTGCAGGTCGCGTTGGTCCAGGCGGCCACCACCCTGCCGGTGTTCCTGCTGGTCGTGCCGTCGGGCGCGCTGGGCGACATCCTGGACCGGCGCAAGGTGCTGATGTTCGGCCAGGCACTGATGCTGGCCGGTGCGGGCCTGTTGATGGTGCTCACCGCGAGGGACGTGACCACGCCGAACGTCCTGCTGGCGTTGATCGCGCTGATGGGGGTCGGCCAGGCCGCGTCGATGCCGTCGTTCCAGGCGATCCAGCCGGAACTCGTGCCACGGGAGGAGATCCCGCAGGCCGCGTTGCTCAACGGGGTGAACATGAACGTCGGCCGGGCGATCGGTCCCGCGCTCGGCGGTGCGTTGATCGCGGCGGCCGGCCCGGAGGCGACCTTCGCGTTCAACACGGTGTCGTTCGTCGGTGTGCTGCTGGTGCTCGGGTTCTGGCGGCGCCCGCCTGACCACCGTCCACTCGGAGCGGAACACGTCCTCACCGCGGTACGCAGCGGCGCGCGGTACGTCCGCAGCTCACCGCTGTTCTCCCGGGTCCTGGTGCGGTGTGTCCTCTTTGTCCTCTTCGGCAGCGCGCTGTGGGCGCTGCTGCCCGCGATCGCCCGTGGCCCACTGGGGCTGGGCGCCGGCGGCTACGGGGCCCTGCTCGGCAGCGTGGGCGCCGGAGCGATCGGCGGCGCGTTCCTCGTGCCCCGGTTGCTGCGGACCCTGGGCAAGAACGTCGTGATCACCATCGCCTCGTGTGCCTACGCGGCGGCAACGGCCATCGGCGGGATCACGACGTCCATCACGCTGGCCATCCTGGCGATGCTCATGGCCGGTGCGGGCTGGATCGCCGTACTGTCCACGCTCAACGCCACGGCGCAGGTGCTGCTGCCTGCGTGGACGCGGGCCCGTGCGTTGGCGTACTACCAGCTCATGCTGATGGGCGGCCAGGCCATCGGCGCCATCGTCTGGGGCGCGATCGCCGACCTGCTGGATCTGCGCTGGGCGATGGTGGTCCCCGCAGCCCTGATGGCTTTGATCGCCCTGTACGCGGTCGTCAAGCTGCCCTTGACCGAACGGCAACTCGACGTGACGCCTGCCGCGGTCTGGGACGAGCCGCCCGAGGGCCCGGACAGCGACGACGGGCCTGTTCTCGTCACGCTGGAATGGCGGGTGGACGAGGAGAACTCGGCGGCGTTCGTCGAGGCGATGCAACGGGTCGGGCGGTCCCGCAGGCGTACCGGCGCGTCCATGTGGGGTCTGTTCCGCGACTCGGCGGACCCGGAGCTGTACCTGGAGACGTTCGTGCTCGCGACCTGGCAGGAGCATCTACGGCAGCACCTCGAACGAGGCACTGCCGTAGACGCCACGGTTCAGCAGGCGGCACGGGACCTGGCCGTCGACAACCCCCAGGTCCGGCACCTGATCTGGGCCGGTCCGCCTAGTTGAGGTACTTCGGGTCGGCCGGCGGCAGCGGGGTCGGCGGGATGTCCTTGTGCAGCGGTTTCATCGCCTCGAACCAGGTCCGTGCGGGCACCTTGCCGCCGTAGATGTTGCCGGTCTTGCAGAGGAACGGCCGGTCACCGTCACAGATCGGCCTCGGGGTGTCGCTGTCGCTGAACGTCAGCACGGCGCCCGACAGCCCCGGGGTGGCGCCGACAAAACCCGCCGACTGGTGGATCTGGGTGGTGCCGGTCTTGCCGATCATCTGACGGTCCCAGTTCACGTTGCGCGCCGCCTGCGCCGCTGTGCCCTCGGTCGTGTCCTTGGCCATGCCCTGCGCGAGGCTGCGTGCCAGGCCAGGCTCGACAGCCTGGTCGCAGGGCGCCTCGTTGATCGCGACCGGCTTGCCGTCCCGGTCGAGGACCTGCTCGATCGGGCTCGGCGGGCACCACTTGCCGTCGCCGACGATCGTCGCGCCGACGTTGGCCAGTTCGAGCACGCTGGTCACGGTGACGCCCAGGGTGAACGAGCCGATCTTGCCGTCCTTGACCCACTGCTCCTGGCTGATTCGCAGCGACGGGTCCTTGGCGTCCGGGTCCGGCTTCTCCCCGCCGCGGTTGACCGACTTCATGCTCTCCCGCAGGCCCAGCCGGACCGACATGTCGACGACCTTGTCCAGCCCGGCGCGTTCCTCGAGGATCACGAAGCCGGTGTTCGGCGAGTGCGCGAGCGCGTCCTGCAGCGTCATCTTGCCGCCGCCGCCCTCGCTGTCGTTGGTGACCGTGTAGGGCCTGTTGCCGTTCTTGTAGATGCTCGACGTGTGCGACGCGGGCACGTCGATCTGTTCGTTGACGCCGATGCCGTGGTCGAGCGCGGCGGCCGCGGTGAAGATCTTGTAGATCGAGCCCGCGCCGAACCGGGTGATCGTGCTGGGCAGCCGGTAGGCGGTCTGGCCCTTGGACGCGTCGATACCGAAGTCCCGGTTGGCCGCCAGCGCCCGCACGGGGTGCTTGCCGGCGCCCGGCTCGACGACCGCCATCACGTTGGCGATTCCCTTGGTGTCCTTGGGAACCTGGTTCTCCGCCGCGCGCTTCGCGGCCTCGGTCGCGACCGGGTCCATCGTGGTCCTGATGACGTACCCGCCCCGCTTGAGGTCGTCCTTGGACACCCCGGCCTTGGCCAGGTAGTCCAGCACGTACCCGCAGAAGAACCCGGTGGTGGTGCCGCCGTCGAGGTTGCCGCAGTCGTTGGGCCGGGTGTTGAGCGGCTGGGCTATGCCGAGCGGTTCCTTCTTGGCCGCCTCGGCCGCCTGCGGGCCCTCCGGCAGGAAGCCGGTCTCCAGCATCCGGTCGATCACCAGGTTGCGCCGCTTGAGCGCTTCCTTCGGGTCCTTCAGCAGCGAGCTCGGCTTGTTGACCAGGCCGGCGAGGAACGCGGCCTGCGCGAGCGTCAGCTTGTCCGGCGTGGTGCCGAAGTACGTGCGTGCCGCCGCCTTGACGCCGAACACGTTGCCGCCGAAGGGAACCAGGTTGAGGTACCGGACCAGGATGTCGTCCTTGCCCATCAGCCGCTCGACCTCGAGCGCCAGCTTGGCCTCCCGGATCTTGCGCGCGGGGCTGTGCGCCATGGCCTCCTTGCGGCCCGCCTCGTCGCGCGCGACGACGTACCCGAGGTAGTTCTTCACGTACTGCTGGGTGAGCGTCGACCCGCCGCCCGCGGACTCACCGGCGACGAAGCCGCCGACCGCCTTGAGACTGCGCTGCGCGTCGACGCCGTTGTGCTGGTAGAACCGGTGGTCCTCGATGCCGACGATCGCGTTGCGCATGTACGGCGAGATCTCCTCCGGCTTGGCGATCTCGCGGTCCTGGTCGTACAGGTACGCGATCGGGTTGCCGTTGCGGTCGAGGATCGTGCTGCCCAACGGCAGCTGGGCGGTCACCAGATCCGCGGGCACGGCCGCGATCGTGTCACTCACCCGGTTCGCGGCGACTCCTATCCCGCCCACGTACGGGAAGAGGATGGCCGCCAGAACCACTCCTGCCGTGACACACAACGCCAGCAACTTGCCCAACGCCTTCGCCTGAGAGGCGGCCACACGAAACCCCAATCCCGATGATCTCCGTCTTTCCCCATGGATACAGATGCGCGAGTACCCCGTAACGTTGCTTCCGATACCCGGGGCGTGATCCACGCAACTCGATCAGAGCCCTGGCAGCCTCTCGTCGACCATGTCACGCATCTGGTGCTGGCTCGGCCACATGCCGGCGAAGTACTCCTGCAGGGACAGGTGGTGGAACATGTACGAGTCACCGACGCGGCGCAGGAACAAGCACTGGGTCGCGTAGTGCAGGAAGGGCCGGCCGGGCAAGGGGAACACCTTGGACAGATGCAACATCACCCGGATGACCACCTGTTCGGCGATCAGATACCCGCCGAGCCACAGGAACGTGTACACGCCCGCGCACACGGCCAACAACCCGCCATAGGTCACTCCCGCGGCCAGGTCTTCCGTCAGCCCCACGAGGATCGTCGGCACCAGTGCGGCAAGCACGGCGACTCCCAGCGCGATGACCAGACCTCGCCTCGCGATGGTACGTGCCCGTGAGGTGGGTAGCTCATGATGGGTGTCCCGCGACTGCAGATAGATCAGGCCCATGGTGAAGCCCTCACAGACCCAGCCGACGATCACCACGGCGACCGCCACGCTGAGCCCGTAGGCCGCAGTCGCCCATATGTCCAGTTCACGGCTCAACCCGAACAGAAGCCCGCTGCCCGCACCAGCCACAATGGCCGTTATCCCACGCATCTCGTGGTACGAGAACACGTCGTCGCTGGAGAACCTCCCGGACAGCAGATGAGACATCTCGCTGAGCTTCGAGGGGTCCCTGAACCAGAACGCGTCGATCTTGTCGATCAGTTCGAGCCCGGCGCCGAGGGCGAACGCGAGGGCCGCCGCGGCACCCAGCACGAGGCCCGGGAAACCCAGCGTCAGATAGCCGGCCCCGGCCAGCGGGGCACCGGCGAGCAGCAGGAGCGAACCGGCCGTACCGAGCGGGGCTCCCCTGAACGGCACGCTGAACTCGTTGAACTGGTCGAACGTGAACACGGTCTGGTCGTTTCCGCTGAGCTGTGCGGCGAGGTAGGCCATCCGCCGCGCGGTCCGCCGAGGCCGGAACCTGACGTGGGAACGACGGCGCAGCATGGTTCGCACGTATGTCGCCAGCATCCGTTCACGCTGTTCGGCCACCGTGCCGCCGGTCTGGATGCTGCCTTCCTTCACGCCGCCGTACGCCAGCACCATGATGCTCAGGTTCAACGGCGATTCGAGCAGCTCCCACAGCACGGGATCCTGGCTCAGCGCCAGCCGCACGGCCGCCAGCTGCGGGCCGGTCGTCTCCAGGAACTCCCGCACCTGGTCACGAGTCAGCGGCTGGATGGTGAGCGTGCCGTACGTCCGAAGCGGCCGCTTCATCCGCTCGTAGTCCTCACTGCGACACGTCACGACCAGCCGCGTGGTCCCACGGTCCGCCCGGAACTTGTTGATCGCCTCGACGCACGCGTCCTGGTGTTCGGCCGCGACCTCGTCCAGCCCGTCCAGCATCGGCATCACCTGGTCGGTCGCCAGCCACTGGACCACGTCCGCGCGGGGGATCTCATACTGCCCGGCCAGTTCGCGCACGATCCACTCGCCCAGCGGCTCACGGGTCAGTGCCCACGTCGACAAGGGCAGCACCACCGGGATCGGATGCCGGGCGTCGTCAGTCGCGCGTTGCAGGAGGTCGCGAACCAGCTCCAGCAGCATCGTGGTCTTGCCGGCACCGGGCGCGCCACGGATCAGCATGAGCTGGTCGAGTTCGTCGAAGACGGTGGTGACGCTCGTTCCCGGCGGAACGGCCCGTGCGGTACTTCCGGGTCGCGCCACCAGGGCCTGCCAGGGATGCGGCGCGTCGATCCTCAGCTGAAGCCCCAGTTCGATGCGGGCCTTCTGGTAGAGCGATCCGTCCAGAACGCCACGGATCCAGTAGCGCCGCACCCGGTCGATCAACAACTCCCGAGACCGGGGACTGGAGTGCAGGTGGTTCTGTTCGGGACGAACCCGCCTGATCTCCATCGTCACGAGCACGCCGAGCACCACCAGGAGCAGTGGCCACGCGATCCACAAGTACGGATTCCACGATTCAGGCAACGCACCCGTGGCGACATTCGTCACGACGCCGAGCAACCCCACGCAGACGACGCCGAGGACAACGGCCCGCGTCTGAGACCTCCCCATGACGGGTCATCGTCTCACGCCGGTGATCCGTCCGATGTCTTGCGCCCGACAGTCATGGTCCAGGTGTGGGTCAGCCAGAGCGCATCGGTGTCGTCGCGGAACGGACGCAGGCCGCTGGGCCGCCCGCCGCGCAACTCCTCGTCGAAGCGTGCCCGGATGACGTCGCGGACAACCGGTTCGGTGCGTGTGCGTTCCATCCAGTCTTCGACCTCAACAGGTTGATCGTGCGCCGTCACCGACGTGACCTCAGCGCCGGATCGGCCAAGCAGGTCGTGAATCTGTTGCGCCGTCAGGGTTGTCGCGTGGCTCGGGTCACGGAGGCGCTCAATCCGGTCGGCCTCGGCGGCAGCAGCCGGATCGTCCACCGCTGTCAGGTCGATCACGCCGATCCGCCCGCCCGGCCGGGTCACCCTGACCATTTCGCGCACGACCGCCCCGGGATCGGCGACCTGATGCAGGGCCAGCCGGCACACGGTGAGGTCGAACTGGCCGTCCAGCCACGGCAGCGCGACCGCGTCACCGGTCAGGAAGGCGATGTTGCGCAGCCCCGCGCCGACGGCCAGGCGTTGTCCCTGGTGCAGCATCTCGGGCGTGAGGTCGAGGGCGCTCACGTGGGCCACGTGCGGAGCCAGCGCGCGGCCCACGTGCGCGGCACCCGCGGCGACGTCGAGCACCATGTCCGTCGGTGACGGTTCGAGCCCGGTGACGATCCAGTCGAGCCCGGCCACCGCGAACCCGGTGTCGTCGAAGGTCGCGGCCTGGATCCGGAACTGAGCGCGGATCGCCTCGTTGTGGTCGGCCATGGGTGACAGTGTGCCCGCGCGCGGCCGACGATCCCCGCGCGGCACACGTCCCTGGCCGCGACTCCTCGTGAGTGTTTATCGGTGTTCTAACCCTGATAAACACTCACGAGGGGGCGTACGGCCAACTGGGGTAATCCGGTCAAGTGAACCGGCGGACCGGCCGATACGTGTTTTAGAGCAACGCCTGCCGCGGGTAACCGACTGGTCGACGATCAGCGAGGTGAAGCATGGCCAGAACACCGCGCATCATCCTTCGCGGAGAATGGGGCGCGGCACACGACAACGGCAGCGGCTCGGCCCCGCTGCCCGCGTCGGAGATGTGGCTGCACCACTCGGTCACGATCGCACCCGACGTGGTGGCGCCGTTCGACGACGACTACGCGGCGGTCCGCGCACTGGAGGCCGTCGGCGAGCAACGGTTCGGCAGAGGCATCTCCTACACATGGGCGATCACGCCATCCGGGCTGATCTTCGAAGGCCATTCCGTCGGCAGGCTCGGCGCGCACACCGGCGGCCGCAACTCGATCGCCCGGGCGATCTGTTTCATCGGCAACTACGACGTGCAGCGTCCCACCAACGCCCAGATCCAGGCTGCGGCATGGGTATTGCAGGAAGCCCAACGCCACGGCTGGATCAGGCACGCGCGGCTCAACGGCGGCCACCGGGACGTGAAGGCCACCAGCTGCCCGGGGCAGCACGCGTACGCCGCCATCGGACTGATCAACTCGCTGGCGGCGGGGCCACCGATCACCGCGATCACCGAGGAGGACGACTTGTCCTGGACCGAGAACCTCACGTTCACCGCCCCGGACGGCAAAGTCACCACGATCCAGGCCCGGGACTGGGTGATGTGGACCAACTACGCCGCCTGGATCGCCGCGAACAACACGGCCGTCACCAACGCCAAACTGGATTCGATGGCGGGGAGCCTGACGACCGACCAGGCCACGTTGCTGGCCGCCATCGGGAGGGACGCGACTCAGGTCGACCTGACCGACGAGCAGACCGAACTGTTGCTCAACGGGCTGTCCGAAGCCACGGCGCGCAAGCTCTACTCGACCTTAGCCGGCCGGTTCGCCCACGAGTCCTAGCCCTTCCCCAGCTCAGGGCTCGTGAGTGGTTATCGGGGTTAGAACACGGTTTTCCACTCACGAGTCCCGAGCAGGAAGGCCATCACGCCGGTTGCGGCTGTCGACCTGGCGTCCGACGACACCGTGAGTAAGGTGTGCGATCCAGCCCGGAATTGTTCCTCTTCGTTCGGAGTGTCGATGACCCGCAACAGGGTGCTCGTGGGGTGTGGCCTGGCGACAGCCGCAGTGCTGCTGGCCGGATTACCGGCGTCGGGCTCCGCGCAGGCGGACAGCAAGCTGGTGACGGACCTGAACGCACTCGTGCACGACCCCAGCCTGCGCGGCGCGACCGTGGGTCTCGTGGTACGCAAAGCCGACACGGGGCAGGTTCTGTTCAGCTCCAACGCCGAGGCCAGGCGCCAGCCGGCGTCGAACATGAAGCTGCTCACCTCCGCCGCGGCGCTTGACGTGCTCGGTCCTGATCACCGGTTCACCACGTCCGTGCTGGAGTCCGGCGGGGACCTCTACCTGAAGGGCACGGGCGACCCGACCGTGCTCGCGGCCGACTACGACGCCCTTGCCGCGAACGTCGCCGCCAGCGGCGTCCAGACCCTTCCGGGCAAGCTGATCGCCGACGACACCTGGTTCGACGCGACCCGCCTCGGCAAGGGCTGGGCGTGGGACGACGAGCCCTTCTACTACAGCGCCGAGACGTCCGCGCTGACTGTCTCCCCGGACACCGACTACGACGCCGGGAGCGTCATCGTGGCGGTCCAGCCCGGCTCGCCCGGCAAGGCCGCTGTGGTGTCGATGCAGCCCGACAACAAGTACGTCACCATCGAGAACGCCACGGTGACCAGTGCGCCGGGCACCGCCAACACCATCGCGGTCGAGCGCAAGCACGGTTCCGCCGTCGTACGGGTCAGCGGAAGCATCCCGCACCAGGCGTCACCGGTGCGGAAATGGACCAGTGTCAAGGAACCCACCGGCCTGGCGGCGGCGTTGTTCCGCGAAGCGCTGAAACGTCACGGAGTCCACGTCGCCGGGCCGACGCAGACCGGCGCCACACCCGCGGGCGCGCGGCTTGTCGCCGAGCACAAGTCGATGCCGTTGGCGGAGTTGCTGGTGCCGTTCATGAAGCTGAGCAACAACATGCACGCCGAGATCCTGATCAAGAGCATGGGACGCGCGGTGTCCGGCGCCGGGACCTGGCAGGCCGGGCTTACCGCGCTCGGGCAACGGCTGAGCGGCCTTGGCATCGACGCGAGCACCGCCTATCTGGCTGACGGGTCGGGGTTGTCCCGGTTCAACCAGATCTCGCCGGAACAAGTGGTCGCGCTGCTGCGCGCCGTGCGGACCAAGCCGTGGTTCACCACCTGGTACAACTCACTGCCGGTCGCCGGGATCTCGGACAGGCTCGTCGGCGGAACGCTGCGCAGCCGGATGGCGGGCACGGCAGCCGCGGGCAACGTGCACGCCAAAACCGGCACCCTGACCGGCGTCAGCGGACTGTCCGGCTACGTGACGTCCGCCGACGGGCAGCCACTCGTGTTCGCCATGCTGAGCAACAACTTCATCGGAACGGCCAAACCGGTCGAGGACGCCGTCGCGGTCCGGCTGGCCGAGTACCGTGCCGACGAGACAACAGCGGCACGCACAGCGCGACTCCCTGTCGCCGCCGTTCCCGCTGACGTCGAGTGCAGCTGGATCAAGGCCTGCTGACCTGCTGCTGATCGCCCGCCAAGGCGGCCAGCCGGGCCTGTAGCTCGGGCACGCTGTAGGGCACGCCGTGCTCCTCGGCCACTCTCAGCGCCTTCTGCCAGGCCTCCCTCGCGCCGTCCGGATCGTCCTGGGCGATCCGGATGTCGCCGAGCAGCACCAGGTCGTCCATCTGCATCGGCCGGTGGTTGCCCTTGCTGTGCAGGTCGATCGCCTGGTCCAGCCAGGTCGCGGCCTCGTCGAGCCGGCCGAGCTGGAGGTAGGCCTCGGCCAGCTTCGCGTACGCGTAGCCCTCGCCGACACGGTCGTTGATCCGGCGGTGTAAGGGAATCGCCGCGTTGAGCAGCTCGATGCCGCGCTCGCCCGCGCCCAGCTTCACCGCGCAGACGGCCATGCCTTCCAGGCAGTACGCGACGCCTTGCGGGTGGTCCATCCGCCGGTAGAGCGTCAGGGCACGCTCGAAGTGCTCGGTCGCGGCCCGGTAGTCCGGCTCGATGTCCAGGGCTCCCATGGAGAGCACCTCGCCGATGTTGCGTTCGACGTACGCGCTCTCCTCGTCGGCCAGGCCGGCCGCGGTGATCAACTCGAGGATGTTGCCCAGGTGGTGGAGCGCGGACTGCCCCTCGCCCAACATGTAGTAGGCGCCTGCCAGGCTGCGTTCGGCGAACAACTGACCGCGCTGGTCCCCCGCGGCACGGGTCGCTTCGAGCGCGGCTCGTGCCGTGCTCGCCCAGTCCCGCAGGTATCCCATGTAGTGCTGGAAGATCTGCAACGCCAAGGCCATCCGCCAGGCCGTCCCCGCGTCGCCGCGTTCGATCGCCTGACCGACCGACGTGCGTAACACCGCGTACTCCGCGCCCAACCACTGGCAGGCCGAGGCGTCGTCGAAGCCCTGCTCAGGTGTGACGCCCGGCGACAGCGGCTCAAGCGGCACGGGCCGGTGGGGCATCAGCGGGAGGCTGGCCGCGACCGCGGAGTGCACGTAGTAGTCGAAGACGCGGCGCACGGCCTGCTCGCGAACCTCAGCCGGGTCCAGTTCCCTGCTCAGTTCCATGGCGTACGCGCGAACCAGGTCGTGCATGAGGAACCGTCCTGGAACGTGCTCGGTCACCAAGCGGGTCCGGTTCAGTTCGGCCAGCGAGGCCTGCGCCTCCCGCAGCGGAACACCCAGCAGACTGGCGCAGGCGCGCACCGAGATGTCCGGTCCCCAATGCCAGGACAACAACCGGAACAGCAACGCCGCCTGCGGCCGTAAAGCCTCGTAGGACCACGAGAACACGGCACGCACTCCGCGTGCTTCGTCGTGGCTGAGCGCGTCCAGGTTGCTGTGTCCGGAGTGGAGCTCCTCGGCGATCGCGCTGAGCGGCAGGTCAGGGTAGGTCGCCGCCCGCGCGGCCACCATGGCCAGCGCCAGGGGCAGACCGCCGCAGACGTCCACGATCGTGTCGACCGCCGCGTCCGAACGTCCGCGCGCACCCAGCCGCAGGGCAAGGATCTCGCGTGCCTCCTCGACCGGCACGGGGTCCAAAGTGTACGGTCGGGCGCCTTCCATCGCGACGAGGCCGGTCATCCGGTTGCGGCTGGTCACGATGACCAGACAGCTCGGTGCCCCGGGCAGCAACGGCAGAACCTGTTCGCGGTCCCGCACGTTGTCCAGCACGACGAGCATTCGCTTGCCCGCCAAGCACGTCCGGAACAACGCCGACTGTGACGCGACGTCCGGCGGCACGCGGTCGCCCTGTATCCCCAGTGCGGTCAGGAATCCGACCAACGCGGTCGACGGCGAAACGGCGAGTCCGCTGGGGTCGAAGCCGCGCAGGTTCACGTAGAGCTGGCCGTCCGGGTACCGGTCGACGATCTCGTGCGCGAGGTGCACCGCGGTGGTCGTCTTGCCCGCGCCCGGCATGCCGTCGATCGCGACGATCGTCACCGGCGGGTCGCCGGATTCCAGCAGAGATCGCAGATAGTCCAGTTCGGCCCGTCTGCCGCCGAACGTGGAGAGGTCCATCGGCAACTGCGCGGGCCTCGTTCCCAACGCGTCACCGGGCTGCTCCACCTGCTGCCGTACCTGGGCGTACGCCGCCCGCAGTTCCTGGCCTGGATCGATGCCCAGCTCGTCGGCGAGGCGTTCGGTGGTGGCACGGTAGACCTGCAGCGCCTCCGTCTGGTTGCCGGACGCGGCCAGCGCGAGCATCAGCCGGGCCTGAATCCCTTCGTTGAGCGGGACCTGCGGGCTGACCCAGTGCAGGGCGCGAAGTGCTTCGGGCGCGCGGCCGACGCGGAACGCGGCGTCGGCCATGGCCGCGACCGCGGTTGTGAACTCGTTGTTGACCGAGGCGAACAGGGCCTCAGCCGCGGGCGTCAGCGCCAGGCCGTCCGCGCATTCGCCGCTCCACATCTCCAGTGCCTGGTAGTACGTCGGCAACGCCTCCGCGTCGCTCTGGGTCCTCGCCGTGGCCACCAGGTCGCGGAACGCGGCGATGTCCGTGCTGTCCTTGCCGGCCCGCAGCACGTATCCGGGCCCTTGCCGGACCAGCCATCGCCCGGCGGCCCGAGGCGGCAGATCCGGCTCCAGCACCCGGCGCAACGCCCCGACGTACCGGTGGATCAGGTTCTTCGCGCTGGCCGGCGCGGCGCTGTCCCACAGCACGTCGACCAGATCGTCGGCGCTGACCATGTCGCCGGGCCGGACCAGCAAAACCGCGAGGATCAGCCGTTGCCGGGGCGGGCCGAGATCCAGCTCCCGCCGGCCGCGCCAGACCCGCAGCGGACCGAGAACGCCGAACCGCACCGCTTCTTCGCTCATGGCGTGGTTCGTCGGGTCGTCGGCGTACGCATCCGCGTCATTGTGACCCGTCACACGGTGAGTGTCCACGTGCGTCGTGGCGGGACGACGTCGTCACCCGACCCAGATCGACTTGGCGTTGCAGAACTCCCGGATACCGAGATCGGCCAGCTCGCGCCCGTACCCGGAGTGCTTGATCCCGCCGAACGGCAGGTGCGGGTACGAGGTCGTCATGCCGTTCACGAAAACCTGCCCGGCCTGCAAATCCTCCACGAACCGGGCCTGCTCGGCCGGGTCGGTGGTCCACGCGTTCGAGCCCAGTCCGAAGTCCGTGTCGTTGGCCAGCCGGATCGCCTCGCCGATGTCCTCGGCCTCGTGGAGCTGGGCGACGGGGCCGAAGACCTCTTCGCGGTACATCCGCATCCGCGGCGTCACACCGGTGATCACGGTCGGCTCGTAGAACCAGCCGGGGCGATCCGGTTTCCTGCCACCGCACAGGATTTCGGCGCCCTGACCGACCGCGTCGGCGACCAGTTCCTCGACGTCCCGCCGTCCCTGTTCGGTCGCGAGCGGGCCGACGTCGGTCGCTTCGTCCGCGGGATCGCCGACGGTCAACGACGTCATTTTCTTTATGAACAATTCCCGGAACTCGGCCGCGACGGCCCGGTGGACGATGAACCGCTTGGCCGCGATGCAGCTCTGCCCGTTGCACTGGGTCCGTGACGTGGTCGCCACTTCGGCGGCCCGGTCGAGGTCAGCGGACGGCATCACGATGAACGGATCGCTGCCGCCCAGCTCCAGCACGGTCTTCTTGATCCGCCGGCCGGCCGCCTCGGCCACCGACCGGCCCGCGGGCTCGCTGCCGGTGAGCGTCACGGCCACCACCCGCGGGTCGGCGATGATGCCGTCGATGGCCTCGGACCCGACCAGCAGCGTCTGGAACGCGTCCGGCGGGAACCCGGCGTCGAGGAACACGTCCTGCAGCCGCAGCGCGGTCTTCGGCACGTTCGAAGCGTGTTTCACCAGGCAGACGTTGCCCGCCAGCAGCGCGGGCGCGGCGAACCGGATCACCTGCCAGAGCGGGAAGTTCCAGGGCATCACCGCCAGCACCGGGCCGAGCGGCTGCCACCGGACGTACGCCCTGGCGGCGCCGACGGCGTTCCCGTCCAGCGGTTGGTCGGCCAGGAAGCCCTCCGCCTTGCCGGCGTAGAACCGCAGCGCCTTGGCGCACTTGGCCACTTCGGCCCGGGCCTGTCTGACGGGTTTGCCCATCTCCAGGGTGATCACGTCGGCGATCGCCCGCGCCGAGCCGTCGAGCACGTCCGCGGCCGCCCGCGCCCAGCCCGCCCGCTCGGCGAACGTGGTCCGCCGGTACTCCTCGAAGGCCTCCGCCGCTCTGCCGATCCGCGCGGAGATCTCCTCGGCGTCGAATGCCCGGAACTCCTCGACCGTCTCACCGGTCGCCGGGTTGGTCGTCGCGATGGCCATACCGGCGGGTTACCCCTGAATGGCCGGGCGCACGCATGACCACCGGGCGGAACGGGTATCCGCCGGTACTGATGAAGATCTCCAGGAAACCGACGGGAAAGCGGTTCTTCGAACTGTTCGCCGACGCGGGCCGCAACATCGGCCACAGCGTCGAGATCCTGCGCGAGTTCGTCGCCGCGCCGGTCGACCGGCGCCCGGCGCTCGCGGCCCGGATGCACGAGGCCGAGCACGCGGGTGACGAGGCCACGCACGCGATCATCGACCACCTCGACCGGTCGTTCGTCACGCCGTTCGACCGCGAGGACATCTACCGGCTCGCCGGGCGGCTCGACGACGTGGTCGACGACATGGACGCCGCGGTCGACCTGGCCACCCTCTACAACGTCGGCGAGCTCCCGCAGGGCGTGCACGCCCAGGTCGACCTGCTGTGCCAGGCCGCCAGCCTGACGGCCGACGCGATGCCGCGCCTGGCCACACCGAACGACCTCACCCAGTACTGGGTCAAGGTGAACGAGCTGGAGAACGAGGCCGACCAGGTGTACCGGCGCCTGCTGTCCACCCTGTTCAACGGCGATCTCGACGCGCTCACGGTGATCAAGCTCAAGGAGATCATCGACATGCTCGAGTCCGCGGCCGACGCGTTCGAGCACGTCGCCGACGTGGTGCACACGATCGCGGTCAAGGAATCCTGATGCTGACCACCGGGCTGCTCGTGGTGATCGTGCTGGCTCTGGTGTTCGACTTCACCAACGGCTTCCATGACGCGGCCAACGCCATCGCACCGGCGGTGTCCACGCGTGCGCTCAGCCTGCGGGCCGCGTTGGCGCTCGCGGCCGTGATGAACCTGATCGGTGCCCTGCTCGGCACCGGGGTGGCGGTCACCGTGGCGGCCGGTGTCATCTCGACGCCGGGACCCGACGACGGACTACAGGTGGTCATCGCGGCCATGGTCGGCGCGATCGTGTGGAACGTGACCACCTGGTACTTCGGCCTGCCGTCCTCGTCGTCACACGCGCTGATCGGCGGGCTCGTCGGCGCGGCGCTGGCGTCGGCGACGAGTGTGCGCTGGGACGGCGTGCTCGAGAAGGTCGTCCTGCCGATGATCATCTCGCCGCTGGTCGGCTTCGGCCTCGGCTACCTGCTGATGACCACGATCATGTGGCTCTTCCGGAAGGCCAACGCGCACCGCGTCGGCCGGGCGATGCGGCGCGCCCAGATCGCGTCCGCGGCGAGCCTCGCCCTGGGCCACGGCCTGCAGGACGCCCAGAAGAGCATGGGCGTGATCGTGCTGGCCCTGGTGATCAGCGGCAACCAGACCGGCTACCACGTGCCGCTGTGGGTGATCCTGGTGTGCGCCGTCGCGCTGGCGGCGGGCACGTACTCCGGCGGCATGCGGATCATGCGCACGCTCGGCCGCCGGATCTTCCACCTCACTCCCCCGCACGGCTTCGCGGCGGAGCTGTCCGCGTCGAGCGTGCTCTACCTGACCGCGTTCGTCTTCCACGCGCCGATCTCCACGACGCACGTGATCACGTCCGCCGTGCTCGGCGTCGGCGCCACCCACCGCCGCTCGGCGGTCCGGTGGGCCGTCGCCGGCGACATCGTCAAGGGCTGGGTGCTGACCTTCCCCGGTTCGGCGGGCATCGCGGCCGCGGCGTACCTGCTCGCCGGGCTGGCGACCGGGCACTTCGGCGGCTGAAACCGAGCTGTTGCCGAACTGAAGACGCTGTTGGCCAGTATCGGCGGACGAGATCAACGAGGAACAGTGTCAACCGACGGCGGGATGTTTCACCTGTGGCTGTTCCTCGAAGTCGCGGGGGGAGACCACACCTGTGTCCAAGACTGGGGAAGAGCCGGACGACGTCGCCGTGCGCGTGTCGGTGACCAGCGAATCCGGATCAGGACGGACGGTCGAGCTGCACGTCAGCCGAGCCGCCGTCGCCGAGGCCGTCGGCAGGCGTGGCCGCACGCGCGCTCCACGAGCCCGCCGCTCCGTCGGCCAGGCGTGGCTGGCGACCGCGTTCGCCCTCAGGGAAGGCGACGCGGCCGGCCTGTTCCAGCGATCCGCGCTGGCGGCCGCGCACTTCGAGCAGGTCCTTATCCACGGATTGCTGGACAGCCAACCGGAGGCGCTGGTGGACAAGGCGGACGCCTTACCCGACACCGTCCGGCGCGCGGTCGGCTTCTGCGCCGACCACGCCGGCGATCCCATCACCACGACGGACATCGCACACGCCGCACGGACCAGCGTGCGCTCGTTGCAACGGATGTTCCGTACATACCTCGGCATGAGCCCGCTCGAGTACCTGCAACGCGTCCGGCTCAGACGAGCACACCACGATCTACAGGCCATCGCCGCCGGCCACGCCGAAGGCACTGTCGCCGACGTCGCGACCCGGTGGGGGTTCGCGCACTTCGGCCGGTTCGCCGCGCAGTACCGCCGGACCTACGGGCACTCGCCGGTCCAGACCTTGCGGGCCGCGCCCAGCAACACAGCGCCACGCGACGACAGCTTGTGCACCGCGGCGCCGTTGTGCCGGTGAGTCACCACAAGACCGGCGTCTCGCAGCACCGTGACGTGCTGCGAGGCACCCGACAGGGAGATTCCCGTCGTCTTGGCCAGGGTGGACGTGTTCAGCAACGGCGTGTCCGCGATGGCCTTGAGCACGGTCGCCCTGGTGCGGCCCATCAACGCGGTCAACGATTCCGGTCGTGGCGATGCCACACTGTGGTCGCCACCACCGGTCGTCATCCAGTCCAGCGTCCGGTCGACCGGGTACACCAGGACGGGTGTCCGCGCCGGATCGGCCGTTTTGATCGGCTTCTGCCAGCAGAAGAACGACGGAACCAGCACCAGGCCGCGTCCCTTGAGGTCCAGGTCCTGATCGACCGGGTAGTCGACCTCCAGCACCGGTGGCCGCCACCGCATCCCCGGGTGCAGGGTGCCGAGCACAGTCTCGAAGCCGCGGTCGGTCGCCAGATCCGCACGCCGGTCACGATCCGCACGGATGTGTGTCCTGATACTCGCCCAGTACGGTCGTAACGCGATCGAGTGATACACCCTGATCGCCGCCACGATGTCCTTCAGCACCCCGAGATCACCGTCCGCCAGCGACGAAGTCCACTGCGGCACAGGCGATTGCGCGGCGAGCTTGAGGATGTCCGTGCGAAGCTCGTGCGGCGGAGTGGCGAGCATGAGGTCCAATCCGTGCTCGATATCCGCGCTGTCACAGTCAGGTGTGAGGAAATCCGGTGAGTAACCGCTCGGCCGCGCGAGTGCTGTCAGCAGGCTCACCGACGGCCGCAACTGCCGCCGCACCTGCCTGCGCCAGCCGTCGAACTCCACGGCGCCCTGCCGGGTCTGCAGCATGTGCAGACTGAGTAGCACCTCCCATAACGGATCTGGTTCGGTCCTGATGCGAACACGCATCAAATCCGCCGCAGTGAAATGAATGCGCAGCACATCGTCCCCCGGTGTAGCACAGCCAGTCGTGCACACCGATGCTGTCATGTCGCGGTCGGAGCGGATATCCGTTCAGCGCCAACCTCAAGAGCGACAACTCGACGTGATCCCCGCCGAAAGCCCTGATAAGCCTCGTGAGTGTTTATCCGGGTTAGAACACCGATAAACACTCACGAGGGTTGACGTGAGTGGACAGTCGCGGATGGACACAAACGTTGACCGCGAGTGCCTCCCGCAGCGCGGTTCCACCTCTGCCGGATGCCCCGGCACGTGCGCAATCCAGCTTGCCGTTTCGTCACACTGATTATAACGGTGGTCGTAGTCACGAACGAAGTCGCGGCGACCCGGCAAGACGCCGTTCGACCAGGTAAGATGCGCGCGAATCGGAGGCGTTCTCCGTTAGCCGGGATGTGGGAGGAAGCTCCGATGCAGGTGGCCGCGAACATCGTGATCGGCGTCGTCGCCGCGATCCACGCCTACATCCTGGTGCTCGAGATGTTCCTGTGGACGACGCCACGCGGCCGGAAGGCCTTCGGCCTGACACCGGAGTTCGCCAGACAGACCGCCGTGCTCGGCGCGAACCAGGGCCTGTACAACGGTTTCCTGGCCGCCGGTCTGGTGTGGGCGCTGATCGCCGGCGGCACGGCCGGCTACCAGTTCGCCGTGTTCTTCCTGATCTGCGTCATGATCGCGGGCCTCTACGGCGCGGCCACCGCGAGCAAGCGGATCCTGTTCGTGCAAACGGTTCCGGCCACCATCGGCCTGGTTCTCGTGCTGCTCGCCCACTGACTCACGCCGCTGTCCACTCCGCGACGGTCAGCTCTCCAGCCAGCCGTGGGCGTGCGCGAGCTTGGCGATGCGCTGTCGCACCTGGACGATCTGGGCCGCGGTGAGGGTGGGGGCCGCCTCCAGCAACGCCTCGGTCAGCTCCTGCATCAGTTCGCGGGGTGACAGCACGTCGCACAGCACCTCGTCGTCCTGCGTGGCCGCCGTTCTGGCCTGACCGCGGTCGAGGATCTTCACCGACGAGGCCTTCAGGCCCCGGTCCCCCTCGACGACGTCGAACTCCACCGCGGTCCCCGGCGTGAACAGGAACTTCTCGTCACGCAGGTCGTTCGCATGCATGAACACGTCCTCGCCACCGTCATCCGGGGCGATGAAGCCATATCCACGAACATCATCGAACCGCAACACTTTGCCAGAGATCACCGCACACCTCACCAGCAACAACAAGCAGACCTGAACGCAGGCTACAACATCACGCCCGAAGCCGGTGGTCAAGGGCGGTGTACCGGCGCCCGGTACTGGCGGTGCGCACCGCCTGCCCGATCGCCCTGGCCGAACCGACCAGCACGACCAGCTTCTTCGCCCTGGTGACGGCCGTGTACAGCAGATTTCGCTGCAACATCATCCACGCGCTCGTGGTGATCGGGATGACCACGCACGGGTACTCACTTCCTTGCGACCGGTGAATAGTCACCGCGTAGGCGTGGGTCAGCTCGTCCAGCTCGCTGAACTCGTAGCCGACCTCTTCGTCCTCATCGGTCCGGACCGTCAGCGTCTGTTCCTCGGCGTCCAGGCCGGTCACCACGCCCATGGTGCCGTTGAACACACCGTTCTCACCTTTGTCGTAATTGTTCCGGATCTGGGTGACCTTGTCGCCGACCCGGAACACCCGGCCGCCGAACCGCCGTTCCGGCAGGTTCGGCCTGGACGGTGTCAAAGCCTCCTGCAGCAGGGTGTTCAGCGCCGCCGCACCGGCCGGGCCGCGGTGTGTCGGGACGAGCACCTGCACGTCACGGCGCGGATCGATGCCGAACTTGCGGGGGATCCGGTTGGCCACGATGTCCACTGTGAGCGCCGCGGTCTGCTCGGTGTCGTCGACGGAGAACAGGAAGAAGTCGTCGAGCCCTTTGGTGTGCGGGTGTTCGCCCGCGTTGATCCGGTGCGCGTTGGTGACCACACCGGACTGCTGGGCCTGGCGGAAGATGTGCGTGAGCCGGACGTGCGGGATCGGCGTGCCCTCGGCGAGCAGGTCACGCAGCACTTCGCCGGCGCCGACCGACGGCAGCTGGTCGACGTCTCCGACCATCAGCAGGTGTGTGCCCGGCGCCAGCGCCTTGACCAGTTTGTTCGCCAGCAGCAGGTCCACCATGGACGCCTCGTCCACGACCACCAGGTCGGCCTCCAGCGGCCGGTCCTTGTCGTAGGCCGCATCGCCGCCCGGCTTGAGTTCGAGCAGGCGGTGCACGGTGCTGGCCTCGTGCCCGGTCAGTTCGCTCAACCGCTTCGCGGCACGGCCCGTCGGCGCGGCGAGCACGACACGAGCGCGCTTCGCCGTCGCCAGCTCCACAATGGACCGGACGGTGAAGCTCTTGCCGCAGCCGGGACCACCGGTCAGCACGGCCACCTTGCTCGTCAGCGCCAGCTTGACGGCCTGTTCCTGCTCCGGCGCCAGCTCCGCGCCGGTCCTCTTGCGCAACCAGGCGAGCGCACGGTCCCAGTCGACGGCCGCGAACGCCGCCATCCTGTCCTGTTCGGAGCGCAACAGCCTGGTCAGCTGCCCCGCCAACGAGATCTCGGCGCGGTGGAACGGCACGAGGTAGATCGCCACCTCGTCGACCTCGGTGTCCTCGCCGGGCACCAGCTCGCGCACGACGCCCTCCTCCTCGACCAGCTCGGCGAGACAGTCGATCACGGCGCCGGTGTCCACCTGGAGGATCTTGACCGCCTCGGCGATCAGCCGCTGCTCCGGCAGGTAGCAGTGCCCGTCACCGGTGGACTCCGACAAGGTGAACTGCAGGCCCGCCTTGATCCGTTGTGGACTGTCGTGCGGGATGCCGACGGCCTTGGCGATGGTGTCGGCGGTACGGAACCCGATCCCCCACACGTCCGAGGCGAGCCGGTAGGGCTCGGTGCGCACCACGTCGATCGACTTGTCGTCGTACTGCTTGTAGATCCGCACCGCCAGCGAGGTCGACACGCCGACGCCCTGCAGGAAGACCATCACCTCCTTGATGGCCTTCTGCTCCTCCCACGCCGCGGCGATCAGCTTGGTGCGTTTGGGGCCCAGCTTGGGCACCTCGATCAGCCGTTCGGGGTTCTGCTCGATCACGTCGAGCGAGTCGACGCCGAAGTGCTCGACGATCCGGTCGGCCAGCCGTGGCCCGATCCCCTTGATCAGCCCGGATCCCAGATACCGGCGGATGCCCTGCACGGTCGCGGGCAGCACAGTCGTGTAGTCGTCGACGTGGAACTGCTTGCCGTACTGCGGATGCGAACCCCATCGGCCGCGCATCCGGATCGACTCCCCCGGCTGCGCGCCGAGCAGGGCGCCGACGACGGTGACCAGGTCACCGCCCCGCCCGGTGTCGACACGGGCGACCGTGTAGCCGGTGTCCTCGTTGGCGTAGGTGATCCGCTCCAGGACCGCTTCCAGTACGGCACCCCTGAACGGCTCGTTCGTACCCACCCGACAGGGTTATCACAAGGCGCGGCCGCCGCGGTCGGCGGATGACCTACGAACGGCCGTTGAGCAGGTCTAGACCGTTCGGCGTAAGGTGACTCACCGTGACATCGCCGTCTACTGAAACACCACAACGCGGATTCTTCGGACATCCCCGTGCGCTGGCGAACCTGTTCGGCACCGAGATGTGGGAACGGTTCTCCTTCTACGGGATGCAGGCGATCCTGGCGTTCTACCTGTACTACAGCGTCACCGAGGGTGGTCTCGGCCTGCCGAAGGCGACCGCCGCGGGCATCGTCGGCGCCTACGGCGGTCTGGTGTACCTGGCCTCGGTCGGCGGGGCGTGGGTGGCGGACAGGCTGCTCGGCGCGGAACGGACCGTGTTCTTCGGCGGCGTGTTCATCATGTGCGGCCACATCGCGCTGGCGCTGATCCCGGGCCTGGCCGGCGTGGCGATCGGGCTGGTGCTGGTCATCATCGGCACCGGCGGGCTGAAGTCGAACGTCAGCGCGCTGGTCGGCACGTTGTACGCCAAGGACGACGACCGCAGGGACGCCGGGTTCTCGCTGTTCTACATGGGCATCAACCTCGGGGCGATGTTCGGCCCGATCGTCACCGGCTGGCTGCAGACCAGCGTGAGCTTCCACCTCGGCTTCGGCGCGGCGGCCGTCGGCATGGCCGCCGGGCTGGTCCAGTACGTGCTCGGCCGCCGCAACCTCGGCCCGGACGCCCGGGTCGTGCCCAACCCGCTGACCGGCGCGGCGCGCGTGCGGGCCCTGGTCATCATCGCCGCCGGTGTCGTCGCGGTCGCGCTGCTGGTGATCTTCGGCGCGATCACACCCGAGAACCTGCCCACGGTCGTCACGTGGGTGGTGCTGGCGGCCGCGATCGCCTACTTCGCGGTCATCCTGTCCAGCCGCAAGATCACCTCGGTGGAACGCGGCAGGGTGTTCGCGTTCATCCCGCTTTTCGTCATCAGCTTCGGGTTCTGGGCGTTGTTCCAGCAGCAGTTCACCGTGCTGCCGATCTTCGCCGACACCCGGGTCGACCTGGACGCGCTCGGTTTCCCCATCCCGCCCGCGGTGTTCAACTCGGTGGAACCGGCGTTCGTGATCGTGCTGGCGCCGTTGTTCGCCTATCTGTGGACCAGACTGGGCGAACGCCAGCCGAGCACGACCGTCAAGTTCTCGCTCGGCGTGATCGGAATGGGCGTTGCTTTCCTGTTGATGGTCGCGGTCAGCGCGACCGGGTCCGGGCCTGCGGTGAACCCGCTTCTGCTGGCGTTGATCCTGGTGGTCTTCGCGATGGCGGAAATGTGCCTGTCGCCGGTCGGCCTGTCGGTCAGCACCAAACTGGCGCCCAAGGCGTTCGGCGCGCAGATGGTCGCGTTGTTCTTCCTGTCCATCGCGCTGGGCTCGTCGGTCGCGGGTGAGCTCGCCGCCTACTACTCGGCCGACAACGAGCCGGGCTACTTCGGCATCCTCGGCGGTGCGGCGATCGTGCTAGGTCTCGTCCTGCTCGGCCTGCGGCCCGTCCTCCGGCGGTTCATGCACGGCGTCCACTGAGTCCAGATACCGCGTCACCCACAGCATGTCGTCGACGTCGACCGGCCCGGTCTGCCGGCAGGCTTCGAGCCAGTCGGCCGCGGTCGCGTCGACGTCCTTGCCGATGAGCACGAGCTCGGTCCGCGGTGTGCTGCCACGCGGCCACGGTGAACGGTGGAAGCGCAGGTAGTTGCCGACGGTCTGGACCTCGAACCGGTCGGTGTGGCCGGGCAGTCCGAAGTGGACGAAGCCCTTCATCCGGTACAGCCCGGCCGGCCGGTTGTCCAGGAAGTCCATCAGCAGGACCGGGTGCATCGGCTCGGCCGAGGTGAACGTGACCGTGTCGTACACGGCGTGCGCGTGGTCCGAGTGATCGTCCAGGTCGTCGAACGACAACTGCCGCGCGACCGGCAGTTCCGGCGCGCGGTCGAACAGCAGCTCGGGATCGACCCGGCCGTGGCTCACCGGCATGATCGGTGATACGCCGTTGTGCGTGCGGATCGTGTCGATCAGCTCGGTGGCGGCCCCGGCCCGGTCGATCTTGTTGAGCACGAGCAGGTCCGCGATCCGCAGCGCCTTGACCAGTTCCGGGTGCTCGGCGTGGGTCCTGGTGAACTCGGCCGCGTCGAGGACCGTGACCAGCCCGCCGTACCGCACCCGGGTGTCGGTGCTGGCCAGGAGCTTGCGCACCATGGTCTGCGGATCGGCCAGGCCACTGGCCTCGATGACGATCACGTCCAGCTTGGCGCCGGCGAGCTTGCCGAGCATCTCGTCGATGTCCGAGGTGTCGGCCACGCAGCACAGGCAGCCGTTGCTCAGCGAGACCATCGAGTCGACCTGGCCGGCGACGGCCATCGCGTCGACGTTGATCTGCCCGAAGTCGTTGACGATCACGCCGATCCGGGTGCCGCGCGCACTGCGCAGCAGGTGGTTGAGCAGCGTGGTCTTGCCGGAGCCGAGGAAGCCGGTGAGCAGTACAACCGGGATCACGCCCCCGACTGTACTGCTCACCCTCGTGAGTGTTTGTCAGGGTTCTAACCCTGATAAACACTCACGAGGGGGTACCTGCGGTTTCCTCGGCGAGCCGCTCGGCGCCGGTCTGGGTCTTGAGCGGGATCTGCCTCAGGAAGAAGATCAACGCCACCGCCAGCACCGCGAACGGCAGGCAGTACAGGAAGATCTCGCTGGTCGCGACGGCGTACGCGTCCCTGATCACGGTCGCGATCGGCTCGGGCAGGGTGCTCAGGTCGGGCACCGCGGACGTGGACGAGCCGCCCGGCAGCGGGCCGAGGTGCGAGGTGATCTCACCGGTCACCCGGTTGGCCAGGACCGCGCCCAGCACGCTGACGCCGATCGAGCCGCCGAGGCTGCGGAAGAACGACAGCACCGAGGTCGCCGCGCCCAGGTCCTGCGCGGCCACGTCGTTCTGCGCGACCAGCACGAGGTTCTGCATCAGCATGCCGACGCCGATGCCGAGCACGATCATGTACCCGCTGAGCACCACGATGCTGGTGCCGCGGTCGATCGTGGCCAGCAACGCGAACCCGGCGATCATGAACACGCCACCGATGATCAGATGACTCTTCCACTTGCCGGTCCGGCTGATGATCTGCCCGGACAGGGTCGAGGAGACCAGCAGGCCGAAGATCATCGGCAGGCCCATCAGCCCGGCCACGGTCGGCGACTTGCCCAGCGACAGCTGGAAGTACTGGGACAGGAAGACGGTGCCGCCGAACATCGCGATACCGACGAGGAAGCTGACGATCGTGGTGAGCGAGATCGTGCGGTTGCGGAAGATGCTCAGCGGCACGATCGGCTCGGCCACCCGCGACTCCACCCACACGGCCAGCGCGAGCACCACGACACCGCCGCCGACCAGGAAGAACGTCCAGCCCGACAGCCAGTCGAACTGGTGGCCGGCCAGCGTGGTCCACACCAGCAGCGTAGACACGCCGAGCATGATCAGGAACGCGCCGAGGTAGTCGACCTTCGCGCCCTCCCGCCGGACCGTCGGGATGTTCAGGGTTCGCTGCAGCAGCAGGATCGCCAGGACCGCGAACGGGACACCGAGGAAGAAGCACCAGCGCCAGCCGAGCCACGAGGTGTCCACCATGAGGCCGCCGATCAGCGGGCCCGCCACCGTGCCGACCGCGAACACGGCGCCGAAGATGCCCATGTAGCGGCCCAGTTCCCGCGGCGACACCATGGCCGCCATGACGACCTGCGCCAACGCGGTCAGGCCGCCCGCGCCGATGCCCTGCACGACCCGGCTGGCGATCAGCGTGCCGATGTCCCCGGAGAACCCGGCGACCAGCGAACCGGCCACGAACATCCCCAGCGACAGCTGGATCAGCAGCTTCTTGTTGTAGAGGTCGGAGAGCTTGCCCCAGAGCGGAACCGTCGCGGTCATCGCGAGCAGTTCGGTGGTGACCACCCAGGTGTAGGACGACTGCGAGCCGCCCAGGTCCGCGACGATCCGCGGCAGCGCGTTGGCCACGACGGTCGAGGCCAGGATGGCCACGAACATGCCCATCATCAGGCCGGACAGCGCCTGCACCACTTGCGCACGGCTCGGTTTCACGCCGTCGACCGGCGGATCTGCCGTGACTGTCATGTTTTCCCCTCGAGAACGGCCGTGCCCACGGGCACGGGCAATCCCGCGGCGATCGTCTCGATCGCCGCGTCGAACAACTCGGCCAGCCGGACCGAGCCCCCCAGCTCATGCCAGCGTTGGGTGGCCGCCTGCATGGCCCCGCCAACGACTTTGAACAGCAACATCGGATAGAAGTCCCCGGACGCGTCGAGGCCGGTCCGCTCGGCGACGGCGTCGACGAGGATCCGCTCGGACTCCTTGTGCGTGGCGAACATCCGCACCATCAGCGCCGGATCCCGTTCGATGATCGTGATGCGGGCCAGCCACTGGTCCCGGTCGTCGTCGACCTCGTCGATGTACGGACGCATCGCGTGGGCCACCGCCCGCACCGGGCTCAGCCCGGCGGGTGCGGCCAGCAGCGCGGCCGCGATCCGGCGCGTCTGCCCGATCGGATCGGGGTCCGCGTGCAGGATGACGTCTTCCTTGGCCGGGAAGTAGTTGAAGAAGGTCCGCGCGGACACTCCGGCCTCGGCCGCGATGTCGTCGACCGTGACGTTCTCCAGCCCCCGCTCGGCCGCGAGGCGGATCGCGATCTTCACCAGCTTGGCCCGCGTTTCGCGCTTTTTGCGCTCGCGCAGGCCCAACGGCGGTTCCCCCTCGGTCATGACGCCAGGCTACCGAGGATCTTGCAGAGCCTGCAAACTTTCAGAATGTGAAGTGAGTCGCTCCGGGGTAACCGTGGTCAGCCGAGCCGCGACAGCGGCGATGTCAGCGGGGAGTCGCGCCGAAGGCGCGAGTCGCGTGGATGCCCCTGCCGTACTCGTACCGCAAACCGGCGTCCGCGATGAAGCGCGCGGCATGCGGCAGAACGGGGTGGGAGCCGATCTTGCTCACGGCCATCCGGCGAACGGCACGGTTGAGCCGCCCGGACGCACTGGTAATCGCACGCCAGTCCCACTCGGCGGGATCACCGAGCCGCGACAGTGTGCCCGACCACGCCCGGGCGCGCTTCTCGGTGTTGTGGTTCGTATGGCTCCATCGCAGCTCCCGCGTCCCGTCCGGCACACCGTGCTGGAGCTGGACGAGTCCCCAGCCCTCGCAGCAGTAGCGGAAGGTCGCGTCGCCCAGCGTTCCCGGAAGCACATCGATCCGCTTCGCGACGGGGTCCGGGCCGGCACCGATCACCAGCAGTTGCAGGTGTCGCCCGGCCCTGCCCTCGGGGATCTCCGTGGCGGCGTGGAACTCACGCAGTTCGTGGTCCGGCGCCGAGTAAGCCTCGAAGACACGGAACGAGCCGAGCTCGAACACCGCCTCCAGGACCGCGGACCAGTCTTCGCCGGTGGCGTAGAAGTCGAGGTTCGGCATGCGTCTACAGCCGTCCGCGCCGGGACGCGATCAGGCGTTCGTTCAGCACCGCGTTGAGGCCGTACAAGGTCGCCCGCAGGTCGTCCACCCGGGCGTCCGGTGCCGTCAGGTGTGCGCCGAGCCGCCGGACCTGACGCTCGATCTCGACGATTCGCTGCGCGGGGACCAGGTGGTCGGACATCAGGTGGTAGGCCCGCAGCACGGACTGCTGGGCCTGCGGGGTCAGTCCGGTGGACAGGTCGTCGGCGGCCTGGCGCACGGCGTGCCGCACCGGGCTGAGGTGGTCCGGCTCGGGCATGTACGGACCACCGGCGGGGCGGCCGGGCCGCAAGGCCCGCAGGGCGGAAGCCATGACCAGGCCGTCGATGCCGGTCCGGATCAGCACCGCGAACAACGGCGCGAGCCAGCCCATCACCGACGCAGCGATCCCGGCCGCGATCACGAGCAGCCCCACAGCCGTGGTGACCAGCCCGATCCACCGGGTCCGCCGGGCCGTCCGGATCGCGTCGGCCAGGCGTGCGACCTGGCCATCGGCGATGATCACGTCGGCGACGCACGCGCCCCGGCCGCTCAACGCGACACCGACATCGGCCGCGCCGACGGCGGGATCGTCACCGACCATCAACGTCAGGCCACGACGGCGTTCCTCACGCACGCGCTCGACCTTGTCCGCCGTGCCGCATCGCGTCCACAGCTCGTCGACGCCCAGGACAGCGCCGACATCCTCGGGATCGTTGAGGTGCCCGCGCATGACGAGCACCAGCCGCCGCATCCCGGCGCGCCGCAGCGCCCGCAGCGACTTCGCCGCCTCCGGCCGGACCTCGTCACGGACCAGCAAGGCTCCGACGGGCTGGCCGTCGACGGTCACCCACGCGACGCTCGCGTTGTCCAGGCTCGCCCGGGCCAACGCCACCTTCACCCAGTCATGTGCCCCGTCGGGCTGGGTCTCGGCGAACGTCACTTTGCCCGGCTGGGTGCAGATCCCCAGGCCGGCGGCTTTCGCGGCGCGCGCGACGGCTCCGGCGAACGCGTCCGGCCGCAGGCGTTGCGCCGACGCCGCGCACGCGAGCACGTCGTTGGTCAGCCAGCCCGGCGCGGCCACCACCTCCGTGACCGACAACGTGCCCGAGTACACCACGCCGGACGCGTCGATCACGCCGACCTTCGCACGGCCCAACAGTTCAAGCACACCGACGTCGCCGACC
Organism: Kibdelosporangium persicum; assembly: GCF_013280595.1. Classification (GTDB taxonomy): domain Bacteria; phylum Actinomycetota; class Actinomycetes; order Mycobacteriales; family Pseudonocardiaceae; genus Kibdelosporangium; species Kibdelosporangium persicum. Next base: position 164,955 of record NZ_JAAATY010000015.1, on the reverse strand, counting down.
ACCACACCCTGCCGAGCGGCCCTCGTCAGCCCCGCGATCAGTGACAACGGCACCGCCAGCAGCACCGGACCAGCGGCGGCCACAACCAGCACACCATACGCGGCCAGCGGGTTCGCGGTGACGAGCCACACCACCACAGCCGCGACGATCGCCAAGGACGCGAACACCAACCCGGCACGGTTGGCGCGACGCAGCGGTCCCGCGCCATCGGTCACCGCACGGTGCGCGAGGCGTGCCATCGCGGCCCACGTTCCCTCAGTGTCGGGCACCGCCGCGATCACCTCGACCGGCTCCCCCGCGTTGATCACACCACTGCGGACCGGCTCGCCTTCCTTGCGCCGCACCCGGATCGGGTCGCCCGACAGCGGCGACTCGTCGAGCACGGCGTCGTGCAGCAGCCTGCCGTCCACCGGCACGACCTCGCCGGTCGCGACCCTGACCCGGTCACCGGTGTGGATCCTGGTCTCGTCCGCGGCACGGGCCACCGCGGCGACCTCGCGGCTCGCCCGCCTGCGCACCAGCGTCTCAGCGCCACGCATCGCGCACGCCAGCATCCCCGCCGCCGTACCGACTTCGTGCTCACCGACCAGCAACGCGCCCGCGATCACCGGGAGGGTCAGCAGCGCCCCGCCCACCCGGCGATCCAGCACCACGTCCTCGGCCGCCCACACGGTCAGCGGGGCGAGCCCGGCCACCGCCGCGATCGTCCACAGTAGAGAGGCGTCCGGCATGCCGAGTAACCACAGCAGACCAGCCAGCACCGCGAGCAGGACGGCCGCGACGAGCGCGGGCACGCTGATCAGCCGCCATGGTTGGCGGTCCGGAGCGGTGATCATGCCGGATCTCCCAGCTGTAGCAAAAAGCCTCTATCCCATAGAGGTACCCGCACACCGGTGTCCGGCACAACCGATGCGGTGATCTTTTCAGACCAATTCCACGCTACGGCCGGATGAAACCTCGCAAAGCTCGCTGGGCGCGGTACAGGTTCGGCGGGTGCACCGCGGTGGACCCGTAGCTCTCCAGCTTGGACTCAAGCGGTCCGGTGAAGTCCGGCCGGTCGATCTGGCCGAACTCGCGAACCGGGGAAATACCAACGGTCGCGCTGCGCGGCGCGACGTGGTCGATCTTGACGCAGCCCGCCCGCTCGTTGGTGACCGTGATGTTCCAGTGCGCGAATCGGGCGCCGTACAACGGACCCGCGTCGGCGCTGCCGCCGTGCGACCCGTCGTTGAAGATCTCGATCTCGGTCCGCACGTTGCCGAACGGCAGCCCGCGGTGCGTGTCGAACGTGCCCGCCGCCATCCGGCCGCGCGACCAGACGTTGCCACAGGACAGGCCTTCCACGTTGATCCCGTGGTGCCCGGAGCCCGGCGTCGGCGGCTCGGTGAACTTCCCGATGGCGAAGTCCTCGACCAGGTTGTCGTGCGACTGCTCGCGGCACGCGTACGAATGGTGCTGGCCGCGGCCGCTCACCCGGGTCCGGGAAAGCGTCACGCCTTTGGCCGAGACCAGCAGGAACGCGTTGTCACTGTCCACAACGGACACGTCGTCGGCCCAGCAGTCCCACGCGCATTGGAACACCAGGCCGTTGTAGCCCTTGTCCCGCAGGTGGGCAGGGCGGACGGTCTTGACCATCCGGATGGTGAGCCCTTCCACCCCCGCCCCGGTGATCGCGGGCGCGCTCGTGGTCAGCCGGGCGTTCCACTCCGGCCGTAGCTCCACAGGCAGCGGCTGGGCGAGCGTCACCTCAGAGCCGTGCACGGCGGCGACACGCACCGGCCACATGAACGGCTTGTACGACAGAAGCTTGGTCTTGTCGGTCCAGACATAGGACGACGTGCCCGGGATGTCGCCGCACATGTGCTTGAGCAGCCCGTGCCCCGGATCGTCGTCGACCTGCAACAACACCCGCTGTCCCGGCGCGAGGCCACTGGTGTCCGCGACGGTGACCGTGAACGACCCACGCGGCACAGCTCCGACGACCGACGTGATCACGCTGCCATCGGTGCCCTCGTTGCCGATCCACCCTTCCAGCGGCCACTCGCGTGCCTTGATCGCGTCGACCAGCGGACGCCGCCGGTCACGGTGGCAGACCCAGACCAGGCCGCCGCACCAGCTCCACGCCGAGCTCTCACCGCCGTAACGGCTGCGGTTGACGCCGACGATCTGTTCGAGCGAGCGCGGGGCGAACAGCGTGGTCCGGTCGCTGCCCGCACCCCTGAGCACGACGTTGTCGTAGCCGATCTCGACGATGTCGTCGATCCGGAACGTGCCGGCCGGCACGAACACCACGCCGCCGCCGGCCCGGCCGGCGTCCTCGATCGCCTGGTTGATCGCGGCCGAGGCGTCCGCGGAGCCGTCGGGCTTCGCGCCGTACCGCAGGACGTTGGTGCGCGCGGGCCTCACGGGCGGCTTGTCGCCCATCCGGTAGCCGGCGTACGCGATGTTGGGGATCTGGGGGTGGTCATAGGGGTTGGCGACGAACTCGTCCCACACCTGGGGTGCCGCCGCTTCCGCCTGGCCCGCTGTCGCCAGGTACGCGGCCGTCGCCGCGCTGCCTACCAGGAAATTCCGCCGGTCGAACGCCATCGGGGAAGTCCTCACATCCATGTCGGTGGCGGCGGCGTCGGACGTCCTCACGGGTCTACCAGAGGCGGGCGTCACAGCGAAAGGCGCTTCCGGCGCGATCACGCTCGCTAAGCTCGGTCAGGTGAGCGCGACACCACAACTGCTGGCCATCAGCGACATCCACGTCGGCCATGCCGAGAACCGGCCGATCGTCGAGGGCCTGCGGCCGGGCCACCCGGGCGACTGGCTGATCGTCGCGGGCGACGTCGCCGAGACGGTCCCGGACGTCGAGTGGGCGCTGTCGCTGCTGAAGTCGCGGTTCGACACGGTGATCTGGGTGCCCGGCAACCACGAGCTGTGGACCACGACCAAGGACCCCGTGCAGCTGCGTGGCGTCCAACGCTACGAGCACCTGGTCGAGATATGCCGCCGGCTGGGCGTGCACACACCCGAGGACGAGTTCCCGGTCTGGACCGGTGACGGCGGACCGGTGCGGATCGCGCCGCTATTCGCGCTGTACGACTACACGTTCCGGCCGGACGGCGCGACCACCAAGGAGGAGTCGCTGGCCATCGCGCACGAGGCCGGGATCGTGTGCACCGACGAGTACTTCCTGCACCCCGACCCGTACCCGTCGATCGACGCCTGGTGCCATGCACGGGTCGAGTACACCGAACGCAGGCTCGCCGCGTGCGACCCGGACGTGCCGTTGGTGCTGGTCAACCACTGGCCGCTGGTCCGCCAGCCCACGCGGGTCCTGCGGTACCCGGAGTTCGCCCAGTGGTGCGGCACCGAGTTGTCAGCCGACTGGCACACCAGGTTCAACACCGCGAGCGTGGTGTACGGCCACCTGCACATCCCCCGGCACACCGTGTACGACGGAGTGCCGTTCGAGGAGGTCTCGCTGGGCTACCCGCGTGAGTGGAAGCCGCGTGGCCTGCCGGAGAAGCTCCTGAAGCCCGTTCTGCCGGTGAGGGTGGCACCGTGATCGAGAAGCTGATGCCGGCGGGCGTGGTCGGCCGCGACACGTTCTCCGACGTGCCCGAGTCGACGATGTTCCCCGAGGAGGCCGAGCGCGTCGCCAACGCCGTGGACAAGCGCAAGCGCGAGTACGCGACGGTCCGGCACTGCGCCCGCCAGGCGTTCGCCGAGCTCGGCATCCCGCCCGCGCCGCTGCTCAACGGCGAACGCGGAGCGCCGCAATGGCCCACGGGAGTCGTGGGCAGCATGACGCACTGCGCCGGTTATCGAGCCGCGGTCGTCGCCCGTTCGAGCGACGTCCACACGCTCGGCATCGACGCGGAGCCACACGGCCCGCTGCCCGACGGCGTCCTCGGCGTGATCGCCCGTGACGAGGAGAAAGTCCGGCTCACGGAGCTGACGGCCGCGGACAGCGCGGTGCACTGGGACCGGATGCTGTTCTGCGCCAAGGAGACCGTCTACAAGGCCTGGTATCCGCTGACGCACAAGTGGCTCGGGTTCGAGGAGGCGTCGATCACGCTGGGCCGCGACGGCACGTTCGAGGCCAAGCTGCTGGTGCCCGGCCCGGTGATCGCCGGGGAGCAGGTGGACGGCTTCACCGGCCGCTGGCTCGTCGGCGACGGCCTGGTCATCACCGCGATCGCGATCCCGGTGGGCTAAATGGGGGTGCGCCCCGCGAGGGGCGCTGCTATGGTCTTGCCATGGGCATCTGAGAACCTCCGCGCGGATCGCGCATTCTCCTTGACTTTCCACGCCATCGCAGGCTGAGTTGCCGCCGCGTGGCATCCCCCCATTCACCCTCGCTGGAGGTTCCTGATGGCTGCCAACGCCAAGAAGAACGGTAAGAAGTCCGCGGACAAGCAGGCGTCCGAAGGCCTGTCGTTCATGAAGCCGATCGAGCAGCGCGCCGACGCCGACGAGGCGCCCAAGCTCAGCCGGGCCGAACGCCGCGCGGCGAAACCGCAGGCCAAGACGTACGGCAAGGTGCAGAACCTGCGCAGCCAGCCGACGCCGACCCACCGCAACTTCACCAGCCGCCGCAGCGGCGGCTGATGTCGCGAACGCCCCCGGGACTCACCTCCCGGGGGCGTTGCGCTTCGCCAGGTGTTCGCGGTCGGTGACCGTCACGAGCACGGGCGGATCGGCCTGGTCACACCGCGGCACGCGCGATGATCGCTTCGGTGTCCACGCCGGACGGCAGGGTGCCGAGGGCGACGCCCCAGTCACCGGCGAGCCTGGACGCGCAGAACGCGTCGGCGACCGCGGCCGAGCCGTGCCGGACGAGCAGGGAACCCTGCAACACCAACGCCATGGTCTCGACGACGCGGCGCGCCCGGAACTCGATGTCCGCCAGGTCGGACAGTTCCTTGCGCAGTCCCTCGATCGCGTCGTCAAGCCTGGGGTCGGCACCGGAGGCCTGGTCGACCTCGGTGAAGAACGCCTCGACGGTCTCCGGCTGCCGCGCCATCGCCCGCAGCGCGTCCAGCGCGGCCACGTTGCCCGAGCCCTCCCAGATGGACTGCAGCGGCGCCTCGCGGTAGAGCCGCGGCATCCCGGACTCCTCGATGTACCCGTTGCCGCCGAAGCACTCCAGCGCCTCGGCGGCGTGCGCCGGGCCACGCTTGCAGACCCAGTACTTGCTCACCGCGAGCCCGATCCGGCGGATGACCTCCTCGCCGCGATCGGTCGCGCCTGCCAGCCGCATGCCGACCAGGGTCGCGGCCTCGGACTCCACCACGAGGTCCGCCAACACGTTGCGCATCAACGGTTTCTCGATCAGTACCGAACCGAACGCGCCGCGGTGGCGAGCGTGGTGGATCGCCTGCACGGCGCCGTACCGCATCCCGGCGGCGCTGCTCAGCAGGCAGTCGAGCCGGGTGTTGTTGACCATCCGGAGGATGACCTTCACGCCCTCGCCCTCTTCGCCGAGCCGCCAGCCGACCGCCTCGTCGTACTCCAGCTCGGCCGACGCGTTGGACCTGTTGCCCAGCTTGTCCTTCAACCGCTGGATGTGCATCCGGTTGCGGGTGCCGTCCGGCAGCACGCGAGGCAGCAGGAAACACGTCAGTCCGCCCGGAGCCTGCGCGAGCGTGGCGAAGACGTCGGACATCGGTGCCGAAGTGAACCACTTGTGGCCGACCAGGCGATAGGTCCCGTCGCCTGCCGGAGTGGCCCGGGTAGTGTTGGCCCGTACGTCCGAACCGCCCTGTTTCTCGGTCATGGACATGCCGGCGATGAGGCCACGCTTCTCCGTCGGCACGCGCAGGCCGAAGTCGTACTGCCTGGCCGTGAGCAACGGCTCGTACCGCGCGGCGAGCTCGGGATTCGAGCGCAGCGTCGGGATCACGGCGTAGGTCATGCTGATCGGGCACGAGTGCCCGGCCTCGACCTGGGTCCAGACGAACATCTTGGCCGCGCGGGCGACGTGCGCGCCGGGCGTCGGGTCCGTCCACGGCGTCGCATGCATGCCGTTCTCGACCGCGACCGTCATCAACGAGTGCCAGTACGGGTGGAACTCGACCTCGTCGATCCGGTTGCCGTACCGGTCGTGCGTGCGCAGAACGGGTTCGTTGTCGTTGACGACCCGGCCCCACTCCTGAGCCTGTTCACTGCCCGCCAACCGGCCCAGTGCGCGCAGGTCGGGCTCGGCCCAGCCGGCCCCTTCCCGGTGCAACGCCTCCAGCAGCACCGGGTCCTCGGCCACGTCGTGGCCGACGAGCGGCGGGACCTGGTTGGTGACCTCGTGTGTGGCACTCACGTATGACCTCCCAAAGCACGCAGACAGAATGTGGTCAGGGCAGGCAGGACGTCGGCTTCGGAAGCCCGCTCGGCCAACGGCCCGACCAGCAGCTCGCTCATCGCGCCGATCAGCGCGGCGGCGGTGAACTCGGGGTTCTGCGCGGGCAGGGCGCCGGCGTCGACGGCGTGCGCGATCCGCTCGGCGGCGATGTCCCGGAACGCGCGCCGGAACACCAGCCGCTCCTGCTCGACCGGCAGATCCACCGGTTCGACGAGCAACGCGTACGCCAGCCGCGGCGACCGCAGGGCGCGCGAAGCGAACGTCACGGCGACCGAGACGATCCGGTCCACCAGGTCACCGGGCTGCGCGGCGGCTTTGGCGACCGCGTCGACCTCGTGGTTGACCACGAATCGGAACAGCTCGACCGACAGCTCGGCCTTGCTCGCGAAGTGCTTGTAGACGCTCCCGGTGGCGATGCCCGCGCGCGCTGCCACAGCGGCCACCGAACACCCGGCGTAGCCCTGCTCAGCCAGCAGTTCCACGCCCGCGGCGAGGATCGCGGCGCGCAGGTTGTCCATGCGCGCCTGCACTCGCGGGGTCCGGCGGTACGGCACCCAAGAAGTGAACCAGTGATTCACATCTTCACGCAAGTACTCTCGCGGATGTGCCATTCGACGTAGCGGCTGTGCGTGCGCATTTCCCGGCCTTGCAGGAGGGCGTCGCCCATTTCGACGGACCGGGCGGATCCCAGGTCCCCGACGTGGTGGCGGACGCGGTGGCGAACACCCTGCGGTCGGGGATCTCCAACCGGGGTTCCGTCACCGCCTCCGAACTGAGAGCGGAGTTCGTCGTCGCGACGGCCAGGCAGGCGGCGGCCGACCTGCTCGGCGCCCAGCCGGCCGGCATCATCTTCGGCCGCAGCATGACCCAGCTGACCTACGACCTGTCCCGCACGCTGGCCAAGCAGTGGCGCGCGGGCGACGAGGTGATCGTGACCAAGCTGGACCACGACGCCAACGTGCGCCCCTGGGTGCAGGCCGCCGAAGCGCACGACGTCCGCGTCCGGTGGGCCGAGTTCGACCGGACCACCGGCGAGCTGCCCGTCTCGGCGGTCACCAGCCTGCTCACCGAGCGGACCCGCGTCGTCGCGGTGACCGCCGCCTCGAACCTGCTGGGCACCAGGCCGGCCATCGCCCGTATCACGCCACGCGCCCATGAGGCTGGCGCCTTGGTGTACGTGGACGGCGTGCACCTCACCCCACACGCCTGGGTGGACGTCGAGGCGATGGGCGCGGACTTCTACGCGTGCTCGCCGTACAAGTTCCTCGGCCCGCACCTGGGAATCGTCGCGGCCCGTCCGGCGCTGCTGGAATCCCTGCGGCCGGACAAGCTGCTGCCCGCGTCGAACGCGGTCCCGGAACGTTTCGAGTACGGCACCCTGCCGTACGAACTGCTCGCCGGGACGACCGCGGCCATCGACTTCCTCGCGGACCTCACCCCGGGCACCGGACCGCGCCGGACGCGGCTCGCCCAGTCGATGCAGGTCCTGGAGCAGCACGAGAGCGCGATGCTCAAACGCCTGGAAGCAGGCCTGTCGGGGGTGACCCGCCTGTACGGTTCACCCCGGCGCGACCGGACGCCGACCGCGTTGTTCACAGTGGACGGCGTCCCGTCCGCGACGGTGTACAAGGAACTGGCGGTCCGTGGCGTGAATGCCCCGGCGGGGACGTTCTACGCACTGGAGTGCGCACGTCACCTGGGGCTCGCCGAGGGCGGCGCCGTGCGCGCCGGGATCGCCCCGTACACCGACGAGTCCGATGTAGACAGGCTGATCACCGCGATCCACGACCTGAAACCCTCGTGAGTGGTTATCCGGGTTAGAACCCGGACAACCACTCACGAGGGGGTGGTTCAGCGGGCGCCGACCGCGTGCTCGAAGGCCAGCTGCGACAGCCGGGCGAAGCCGTAGCCGCGCTCGGCTGCCTTCTCGGGGTCGAAGTCCTCGTACGCCGAACGGTCCGCGCGCAGCTGCTCCCAGGTCTCCCCGGAAGACAGCGTCGGCACGGCCAGCTCCGGCACGCGCGAGGCCGCCAGCGCTTCCTGCACCTCCGGGTCCGCCCGGAAGGCCTTGGCACGGTCACGCAGCAGCAAGTAGCTGCGCATGCACGCGGCCGCGCTCGCCCAGACGCCGTCGATGTCCTCGGTACGCAGCGGCTTGTAGTCGAAGTGCCGCGGGCCTTCGTATCCGCCGTTCTCCAACAGGTCCACGAGGAAGAACGCGGACAGCAGGTCGCCGTGCCCGAAGATCAGGTCCTGGTCGTAGCGCGGGCCCTTCTGGCCGTTGAGGTCGATGTGGAACAGCTTGCCCTGCCACAGCGCCTGGCCGATGCCGTGCACGAAGTTCAGGCCGGCCATCTGCTCGTGCCCGACCTCCGGGTTGAGGCCGACGATCTCGTGGTGCTGCAGCGTCGAGATGAACGCCAGCGCGTGCCCGATCGTGGGCAGGAAGATGTCGCCGCGCGGCTCGTTCGGCTTGGGCTCCAGCGCCAGCCGCAGGCCGTACCCCTGGTCGATCGAGTACTGCGCGAGCAGGTCGATGCCTTCGCGGTACCGGTCCAGCGCGGCCGCGACGTCCTTGGCCGCGTCGGTCTCCGAACCTTCGCGTCCGCCCCACAGCACGTACGTCTGCGCGCCGAGTTCGGCGGCGAGGTCCATGTTGCGCATGATCTTGCGCAGCGCGTACCGCCGGACCGCACGGTCGTTGCTGGTCAGGCCGCCGTCGCGGAACACCGGGTGGTTGAACAGGTTCGTCGTGGCCATCGGCACGACGAGACCGGTGTCCTGCAGCGCCTGCTTGAACCGGCTGATGTGGCGGTCACGTTCGGCGTCGTCGGAGCCGAACGGGATCAGGTCGTCGTCGTGGAACGTGACGCCGTAGGCGCCCAGTTCCGCAAGCCGGTGCACGGTCTCGACCGGGTCGAGCGCGGGCCTGGTCGCCTCGCCGAACGGGTCGACCGCCCGCCACCCCACGGTCCACAAGCCGAAGCTGAACCTGTCCGCACGAGTAGGCGAGTCTGTCACGGTGTGTCTCCCGGGATCGAGCCGTTAATAGTTCGATGCCTAAACTTATCTGCGTCACACTGGTGAGGCAACCGCTGGCGCACACCTGTCCCCACTAGCATGACGGCGTGACCCAGCCGAGGCCAGCCGGCCAGCACACCGTCCGCCGGCACAACTCCGCGCTCGTCGTCGGCGCGATCGCGGACTCCCCCGGTATCTCGCGTGCCGGAGTCGCCGCACGAACCGGACTGACCAAGGCCACCGTGTCCAGCCTCGTCGACCGCGCGATCGCGGCGAACCTCGTCGTCGACGGGGAGCCGGCACGGCGCGAAGGCCCCGGCAGGCGCGGCACGGCGTTGTCGTTGTCGCCCGCGGGCCCGCACGGACTCGGCGTGGAGATCGGCGTCGACTACATCGCCACCTGCTTGGTCGATTTGACCGGTTCGGTCGCGAGCCGACGCATCCGACCAGTGGACAACCGGTCCCAGCCGGCCAACCGCGTGCTGGTCAAAGTGGCCCGTGCCATCCGGACCGCGGTCGCCGAACTGCCCGCCCGGGTGGGCGGCGTCGGCGTCGCCGTTCCCGGCCTGGTCGACTCGTCCAGCGGCTTCCTGCGCACGGCCCCGAACCTCGGCTGGCGCGACGTGGACGTGCGGGCGGAGCTGCGCGACCGGACCGACCTGGGCGACAGCGCGATCATGGTCGGCAACGAGGCGAACTTCGCCGCGCTCGGCGAGCTGTGGGGCGGCGGTCACGAGGACCTGCGCGACTTCGTGCACGTGTCCGGCGAGATCGGCATCGGCGCGGGCATCGTGATGGACGGCGTGCTGTTCGAAGGAGTCCGTGGCTTCGGCGGCGAGATCGGTCACCTGCCGGTGGATTCCAAAGGCCCGCGATGCTCCTGCGGTGCCCGCGGCTGCCTGGAGGCGATGGCGGGCCAGGACGCGATCCTGCGGCAGGCCGGCGTGCCGGACGTGGACACGCTCGTACTGCGGCTGGAAGCCAACGACCGCAAGGCGATCAGCGCGGCCCGCTCGGTGGCCAAGTGGCTCGGCACCGCGTTGTCCAATGTGGTCAACCTGCTGGACGTGCCGACGATCGTGCTCGGCGGCACCTACGCTCGCCTCGAACCGTGGCTGCACGAGCTGCTGCTCGACGAACTGAACCTGCGCGTGGTCAGCGCGGCCTGGTCGCGAGTACAAGTCCTGCGTTCCACGCTCGGCACCGAAGCGGCCGTCCGCGGCGCGGCTTCGGCGGCGGTCCGGGCCATCGTGGCCGACCCGGACCCGTTCATCACGGCCTCGGTGGGCTAGTTCATCACGCGCCGGATCACGGTGATCGGACCGATCGAGTCGATCGGCGCGATCTTGACGTTCTGGCCCGCGCTGGGCGCGTGCACGGCGCGGTTGCCGTCGATGGCCATCGCCACGTGGTGCACCGGGGTGTAGTAGAAGATCATGTCGCCAGGGCGGACCTGGTCGCGCGGGATCGCCTGTCCCACGGCGGACTGCTGGATCGACACCCGCGGCAGGTTGACGTTGGCGACCCGGTACGCGGTCATCATCAACCCGGAGCAGTCGAACGATTCCGGCCCGACAGCGCCCCACACGTACGGGCGGCCGATCTGCGCCAGCGCGTAGCGCAGCACGGCGCCGACGTCGCCGTCCGGAATCCGGACCGTGCTGGCGCTGTCGCCGTTGTCGGACAGCATCGCCTTCTGCTCGGGCGTCAGCCGGTCGATCGCGGCCTTGACCTGCTCGATCTGCTTGGCCAGCTCGTCGCGGTAGCGCTGCACCTGGGTGGCGCCCGCCTGCAACGCCGCCTCGGACCGGCGGACGTCGTTCTGCGCGGCGGCCGCGTCCTTGGCGGCCCGCTCGGCCTCCACGATCGCCTTGCGGCCCTGCTCCGCGGCGGTCCCGCTGAGCTGTGAGGCCATGCTGGCGGCCTGCATCCGGGAGACGACGTCGTCGCGGCTGCTGCCGGTGAGGAACGCGTTCATCGCGTTCAGGTCGCCGGTACCGCCTAATAACGCGTCGACGCGTGACTTGTCCTGCTGCGCCTGGGACACGCGGGCGCGGAAGTCGTCGGCCTGCTTGCGGGCGGCGTCGGCACGCTGGCCCGCTCCGCGGGACTCCTGGCGCTTGGCCTCCAGTTCCTCCTGGATGCGCAGCAGTTCCTCGTTGACACGTTCGGCCTTGTTGCTCAGGTCCTTGTAGTGGCCGAGCAGACCCGCGACAGTGGTGGGCTGTTCGTTCTCGTCCCCCGCTGCGGGCACCGCGCTCAGCAGACCGGCGATCAGGGTCCCCAGCGCGGCAAGCATGACCTTGCGCACCAAGGCACCCCGCCAGCCACCCGACCGGACCAGCACTCCCACAGTCGTCCCCCTTGCCTCACCGTCTCCGCCCGCGCCATTGTTCCCGATCAACCCGGTCCGTGGCACCGACCTTCGGCCCAGAGCCTGCCAGATCCGGTCTGAGTCCGATGTGAAGTCCGTGCCGATGACGCTGGGTGAGAGCCGCACCGGCCCGCCGGGATGATCAATACCGCCGAACGGGCGATTTGACGGGAACGGCAGTGGGTACCTCAGACGTTGAGAGGACGAAAGCACCGCTTGCGAAAGGTTCGTCATGGCCCGAATGTTCCGAAAGCTGACCGTGCTTGCCGGTGCGGCGGAGGCCGCTCGACGGTACGCCAAGAAGAACCCGGAGAAGGTCGCGCAGATGGCCGACAAGGCCGGCAAGTTCGTCGACCGGCAGACCAAGGGCAAGTACCACCACCAGATCGAGAACGCGGTCCGTAAGGTCAAGGGTCGTCCGGGTCCGGGCGCGCCTGGGCAGAGTCCGTACTGATCAGCCTCGGCGATGGGCGGCCTCCGGGCCGCCCTTTTCCTCGTGAGCGTTTATCAGGGTTAGAACCCGGATAAACACTCACGACCCCACGCTGGAAGGTGACCGGCGCTAGTTGCAGGACCAGCCGGCCGACAACCACTCGGGAGCGGGCTGCCGTTCGGCCTCACACCACTCCAGCAGCCCGATGGTCCACAGCAGCGAATGCACGACGACATCCAGGGTGGTGGGCACGGTCCGCTCACGCAAAGCCAGGTCGAGCTGGAAATCGGCCTCCTCCGGCCGGCCGTTCAGCTCGGCCAGCAGGGCCCTGACGGTGGCCCGCAGCGGAGGTTCCAGCTCGTCGATCGGCACCGCGAACTCGTCGTCGTCACGCAGATCCACCGCGTACGTGACGTCCGGGGGCGGCGAGCCCACTCGCAACAACATCATCTGAGCCGACGCGGAGACCAACTGCCCGACGATCAGGCGGGTGTCCGGCCCGACGACGCCCTGGTGGCCGGTGAGCCTGCGGAGCGCTTCGAAAACGCCGTCCGTGTCCCCTTCCCTGGCCACGTGCACCAGCTCCCGGGCGCCGGCTCGCGCCCGGTCGAGTAAGTTTCTGTCGTCCTCCACGGCGCACGGGTACCCCGCACGAGCCGCCGACAATCGCTACGGTAGAGGGATGGCACAGTTCGGCGAACTGTTCGGCGCTCCGAAGCTGCGCAAGGAGAGCTCCGACGACCAGGGCGACGGCGAGCGGTTCGAGCACGGCCCGCTCGACCTGGATTCCGGCGTCGTGCGCATCCGGCCGCGCGCACGCAAGCCGGACGAACCCCGGGACCCGGCCGAGTGACGTGGCCGTGGCGCGAGCTGGAAGGTCTGTTCGCCGCCGGGAAGGCCCTGGTGCCGGGCAGCCCGGCGACGGTGCTGCAGGCCGCCGTCCGCGCCGCGGGTGACCGGGTCATCGGCCGCGAGGTGACGATGCGCGTCGCCGACGCGGACGTCACGCTCGTCCCGGTCGAGATCGACACCGAACTGGACACGGTCGGGCTGGCGCTCGGCCAGGTGCCGTGGCTGCGGGTCGTGGCCCAGGACGTGACCTGGCCGGGCACCCCGGTCCAGCTGCTCGCGGTCACCGCGAGCGACGTGCGGTTCCAGTCGTTGCCGATGCCCAGCGTGCAGGCCAACGAGGTGTCCGTGGAGATCACGCTGGCCGCTGACGTGGTCCGGGCCAAGGTCGCGGAGCTGCAACCCGATCTGGTCGTGGACATCGGCGACGACAGCGTGATGCGGGTGCGCTGGGCACCGCGCCGTTCGTGGGGCCACGTCGAGGTCGAGCCGGTCGTCGCCGGCGGCGGCGTGCACCTGCGGCCGAAGGTGTTGCAGGTCAGGAACTTCCGGTTCCGGGCGGTGGACCGGCTGCGGCCGGCGGTCGTGGAGATCCCGGATCTGCCGCGCGGGCTGCGGCTCACCGGGGTCGAGCTCGGCGAGAGCCGGCTCGTGCTGCGGGGCGAGGCCGAGCGGTGGCACGAGCGAATCCCGCTGATCGACCTGCTGACCTGGCTCGCGACAGCCGCAGCCACGTTCACTCTTCCGGCTTTCCCTGGACGCCGTTAACGTCGCCGGATGACCAAGGTTGGGATCATCGGGTCGGGATTCGCCGGAATCGGTGTCGCCATCGAGCTGCGGCGAGCCGGGGTCACCGACGTCACCCTGCTGGAGAAGGCCGCCGAACTGGGCGGGGTGTGGCGCGAGAACACGTATCCGGGCGCGGCCTGCGACATCCCGTCGCCGCTGTACAGCTTCTCCTACGAGCCGCATCGCACGTGGCCACGCCGGTACTCCACCCAGGCGGAGATTCACGATTACCTGAGGGCCACCGCGAAGAAGTACGGCATCGACGAGCACATCAGGTACAACACCGAGGTCACCGCGGCCGAGTGGGACGGCCGCTGGCGCGTGGCCACCGCATCGGGCGACACGTTCGAGTTCGACGTGCTGATCCCGGCCGTCGGCCAGCTGTCCCGTCCCGCGATGCCCGACATCCCGGGGACGGACACGTTCCAGGGCCACAGCTTCCACTCCGCGCGCTGGGACCACGACCACGACCTGAGCGGCAGACGTGTCGCGGTCATCGGCACCGGTGCGAGCGCGATCCAGTTCGTGCCAAGGATCCAGCCGCTGGTCCGGTCACTGACGCTGTTCCAGCGCACGGCGCCGTACCTGCTGCCGAGGCTCGACCGGCAGTACCGGTGGTGGCACCACGAGCTGTTCCGGCGTGTGCCACCGGTGCAGTCAGCCGGCCGCGGCGGGATCTGGGCGGTCTGCGAGCTGCTGACCAAAGGCTTGGTCGGCAACCAGGCCATCGCGAGGACCGTCCAGCGCACGGCCCTGACGTTCCTGACGATTCAGGTCAAGGATCGGGCACTGCGGGAGAAGCTCACCCCGGACTACCCGGCCGGATGCAAGCGGATCCTGTTCGCCACCGACTACTACCCCACGCTGGCCAGGCCGAACGTGCACCTGGAGACCACCGGGATCGCCGAGATCACGCCCCGGGGCGTCAGAACCGTGGACGGGGCCGTGCACGAGGCCGACACGATCATCTACGGAACCGGTTTCGACACCACCGATTTCCTTGCCCCGCTGCACATCCGTGGCCGTACGGGCCGGGACCTGCGGGCGGACGCGTGGGCCGAGGGCGCTCGCGCGTACCTGGGAATCTCGGTGCCGGAATTCCCGAACCTGTTCCTGATGTACGGCCCGAACACCAACCTGGGCGCCGGGTCGATCATCTACATGATCGAACGCCAGGCCCGGTACATCGCGCGACTCGTCCGCGCCATGCGGCCGGGGCAGGCGATCGAGGTCCGCGCCGACGTGGCCGAGCGCTTCGACGACGAGATGCGGCAACGGCTCGCCGGCACGGTCTGGACCTCGTGCGGTAGCTGGTACCGGACCGCTTCCGGGCGTGTGGTCAGCAACTGGCCCGGTCTGGTGGCCGAGTACGACCGCCGGACGAAGACCGCGGACATGGGGTCCTATGTCCTAACGTGAGATCCGTGCTCGAAACGACGATCGCAGGCGAAACCTGGTCAGCGGGAACCGACTACCAGTCGCTCAACCCCGCGAATCTCGACGACGTGGTGGCGACGGTCCGGCTGGCCGGCCCGGACGCCCTGAGGGCCGCCGCCGAATCCGGCAGGCGGGCGCAACGCGAATGGGCCGCCGTACCGGCGCCTGTCCGCGGCCAGTTCGTCGCCGCTCTCGGCCGGTTGGTCGCGGCCAACAAGGAAACGCTCGCGCGGCTGGTCACCCGGGAGATCGGCAAGCCGATCGCCGAGGCCCGCGGCGAGGTGCAGGAGATCGTGGACACGTGCGACTTCTTCCTCGGCGAGGGGCGGCGGCTCTACGGCCAGACCGTGCCGTCGGAGATGCCGGACAAGCAGTTGTTCACGTTCCGGGTGCCGGTCGGTGTCGCCACGATCATCACGGCGGGCAACTTCCCGGTCGCGGTGCCCTCCTGGTACCTCGTGCCCGCCCTGCTGTGCGGCAACGCCGTGGTGTGGAAGCCGGCGCAGTACGCGGCCGCGAGCGCGCGGGCGTTCGCCGACCTGATCTGGCACGCCGGGTTGCCGCGAGGCGTGCTGAACCTGGTGTTCGCCGACGGACAGTCCACTTTCGACGGTCTGCGGGACTCGCTCGGCGCCGGCCTGGTCGACAAGGTCGGTTTCACCGGGTCGAGCGCGGTCGGCGCGCGGATCGGCGAGCTGTGCGGACGACACCTGCAGTCGCCGTGCCTGGAACTGGGCGGCAAGAACCCGATGGTGATCACCGAGGACGCCGATCTCGACCTGGCTGTCGAAGGCGCGTTGTTCTCCGGGTTCGGCACGGCCGGTCAGCGCTGCACGTCGCTCGGCACGGTCATCGTCCACGAGAGCGTGCACGACGAGTTCGTCCGCCGGTTCGACGCCGCGGTTCGTGCCGCCAAGGCGGGCGCACCGGACGACGACGTCCTTTTCGGACCGTTGCTGGACCGGAAGTTCGCCGAGTCCTACGAGCGGTACCTGGGATGGATCGGCGAGCACCACACGGTGCTCGGTTCGACCGGAATCGGCCGGATCACCGCGGACAACCCGCGTGACGGCTTCGTGGGCGACCCGGAGAAGGGTCTGTTCTACCACCCGGTGATCCTCGACGGCGTCCGGCCGGACGACCGGGTGTTCCTGGAGGAGACGTTCGGCCCGATCGTCGGCGTGACCACCTACAGCACGTTCGGCGAGGCGATCGAGCTGGCCGGCAAGCCGGGCTACGGGCTGTCCGCCTCGGTCTACACCACCAGCCCGGCGACCGCTTTCCGCTTCCGGCAGGGCATCGGCGCCGGCATGGTCAGCGTGAACAACTCGACGTCCGGCGCCGAGGCGCACCTTCCGTTCGGCGGCAACGGCAAGTCCGGCAACGGCAGCCGCCAGTCCGGGATCTGGGTGCTCGACCAGTTCACCCGGTGGCAGTCGATGAACTGGGACTTCTCCGGCAGGCTGCAGAAGGCGCAGATGGACGTCGCCGTGATCGACCCGGACGAGAGCTTCCGGCTGTGACCGAGGTCGTCATCATCGGCGGTGGCGTGATGGGTGTGAGCACCGCGTTCCATCTCGCCGAGGCCGGCGTGGACGTGGTGCTGCTGGAGCGGGACACGCTCGGCTCCGGCAGCACCAGCCGTGCGGCGGGTGGGGTGCGTGCGCAGTTCTCCGATCCGGTGAACATCGCGCTGGGGCTGCGGAGCCTGGAGGCGTTCGAACGGTTCGGCACGCGGCCGGGCGCCGAGATCGACCTGCGGCAGCACGGCTATCTGTTCCTGTTGGACGACGCGGACGACGTGGCGGCGTTCGAAACCAGTGTGCGGCTGCAGAACTCGCTCGGCGTGCCGAGCCGGATGATCTCAGTCGAGGAGGCGCGTGAGCTCTCGCCCTTGATCTCGGCCGAGGGCCTGCTCGGCGCGGCTTTCTCCCCGCGTGACGGGCATTGCACACCTGAAGCCGTGGTGCAGGGTTACGCGCGGGCCGCCCGGCGGTTGGGTGCCACGATCCGGCAGCGTTGCCGGGTCACGGGAATCCGTGTCGAGGACGGCGAAATCGTCGGCGTGCAGACCGATCAGGAGTTCGTCCGGACTTCCACCGTGGTGTGCGCGGCGGGCGCGTGGTCCGCGGCGATCGGCGAGATGGCCGGGGTTTTGTTGCCGGTCCGGCCGTTGCGCAGGCAGATCCGGGTCACCGGACCGATGCCGGTGCCGCCGGATCTGCCGTTCACGATCGACTTCGGCAGCACGTTCTACTTCCACCCGGAAGGCCCGGGACTGCTGATCGGGATGTCCGATCCGGAGCAGGACTTCGGCTTCGACACAAGGGTGTCCGACGAATGGCTGGAACGGCTCGGCGCCGCGGCCACGAGGCGTGCGCCCGCGCTGACCGACGTGGGAATCGCACGCGGCTGGGCCGGGTTGTACGAGGTCTCGCCCGATCACAACGCCATCGTCGGGGAATCCGCCACGGTGAGCCGGTTCCTGTACGCGACCGGGTTCTCCGGTCACGGTTTCCTGCAGGGACCGGCCATCGGCGAAGTACTGCGTGACCTCGTCCTCGGCCGCACTCCCGTGGTCGACGTGTCCTCTTTGGACGTGACGCGGTTCGCGACCGAAGCCGTACGGCGGGAGCACAACGTGGTCTGACCGTCCTGGGCCACCGCCGGTCACCTCGGCATGCGCCGCCAGACGGCTCGGGGCACCAGCCGCATGACCGCGAAGACCCACCGGAGGATTCCGGGCACCCACACCTCGGGCTTCTTGCGCCGCAACGCTTTCACCGTCGCGTCAGCGACCTGGTCCGGCGTACTGGAGAACGGCGCGGGGGCCATCCCCTCGGTCATCCGGCCGATCACGAAGCCCGGCCGCACGGTCAGCACCCGGACACCGCTCGCGTGCAAGGCGTCGGTCAGCCCGGACGCGAATCCGTCCAATCCGGCCTTGGCCGAACCATAGACGTAGTTGGCCCGGCGAACCCGGACACCGGCGACCGAGGAGAACACCACGATCGTGCCACTCCCCTGCGCCTTCATCAGCCGTGCCAGGTGAGTCAGCACGCTCACGTGCGCCACGTAGTCAGTGTGGACGATCGACACCGCGTGCACGGCGTCCACTTCCGCCTTCTCCTGCGAGCCGAGGACGCCGAACGCGGTGACCACAACGGACACCGGGCCGAACCGGGAGAAGACGTCCTCGAGCAACGGGCCATGGGTTTCGAGGGCGTCCGCGTCGAACTCCACTCGTTCCACCCGGGACGCTCCGGCGTCCAGGAGCGCCTGCGATTGCGCATCGAGCGAAGCGCTACGCCGGGCGGCCAGCACGACTGTGCCGGACGCGAGGCGCCGGGCCACTGCCACACCGATCTCACTACGTCCGCCGAGTACGAGTACGGTCACCCGGCGATTCTTACAGGGCGTATGCACGGGGGTTCGCCGGGCCGGAAGCGGTATACCGTTGATCGGTATGGACGCCTGGGTTTCGCCGGTCCGGCACGGCTGGGTGGTACGCGACACCGTGCCCGGCCCGGACGTGGACGAGTTCGCCGAACCCGACCAGGTGATCACCGCCCTGGCCCAGCCCGGCGCCGCGGACGGCACGCTGCTCGCCGTGCAGCATCCGCACCGGACTCCGGCCGCCCGCAGGCAGGGACTGGCGCTGCGGGAGGCGTTGCCGATCGCGCACACCGCCTTGGACCAGTTGCGGGCCAGCCACTACGACCAGGTCACGGATGTCGTCGGGGTGGCGTGGGGTGACGGGCCGGAGGGATCCGCGCTGGGCTTGATGTGCGTGGTCGATCCCGCCGCGGTGAACGCCGATGGGCTGACGTTCGTGCGCCACACCGAGGAGGTCTACCCGGACGTCGTGGCCGAACGAGCCGCGGTGCTCAGCGGGCTGCGGTGCGCGACAAGTGCGGCGATGCTCGTACCCACGGATGGCGGTGAGCAGTTCACGCGGCTGTTGTGTGACGCTGTCGCGCGACTCGGCGCGCCTACCGTGTCGCTGACCGATGCGTCGGGCCGCCGGAGCCGGATGTGGCTGGCCGGGCAGGGCGACTTGCAGGACACGCTGATCGAGGCCGCGTGTGCGCAGTCCCTGCTCGTGGCCGACGGCAACCATCGGGTCGCCGCGGCCACGCGAGCCGGGCACGGTTCGCTGCTCGCGCTCATCACCGCAGGTCCTGACCTGCGGATCGGCCCGATCCACCGGGTGCTCACCGGCACCGGCCTCGGTCTCGCGGAGTTGGCCGGCCGCTGGCGGCAGGCGGGGCTGGACGTCCAGCCGACCGGTGAGCGCACCGCCCCACGGACTCCGGGGACAGTCGTGGCCGTCGCGGGGCCAGACGCCGTGCAGGTGAAGCTGCCCGGTGACGACCTCGACCACCGGCTGGTCGAACAGCTGATGATCGAGCGTGCGTTGGGTTTGGACCCAGCCGGGCCCAACGTACGGCCGCTGCCGCAGGGCCGTCCGCCACGGTCGGATGCCGACGCCGTCCTGCTGATCGCGCCCGTGCCGTTGCCCGACGTGCTCGCGGTGCACGCGGCCGGCCGGCGGATGCCCCGCAAGGCCACGTACTTCACGCCCAAACCGCGCAGTGGGCTGTTGCTGGCCGATATCCCGTCGACTCCGCGAGTAGACTCAGGGGTTGATGAAATCCCAGGTCATCGGGCGTGATCCGGAGCTCGCGGCGCTCGCGCGAGCGCTGGACCGACCGGGCGGGACGATTCTGCTGCGCGGGCAGGCGGGAATCGGCAAGTCGGCGCTGGCCCAGCACGCCCTTGAGCTCGCGGCGGCCCAAGGCCTGACCGTTCTGCGGGGGCAGGCTCACCCGTTGCACGCCGGGCTGGCGTACGCGCCGATCGTCGAGGCGATCCGGCCGTTCGCGGACGCGTTGCCGGACGAGGGCATCGGCGAGTTGCTCGCTTCCCGGCAGACCCCGATCGCTCCGCTGGGCGGCGACCCGGACCTCAACCGCACGAGGATGTTCGAGGCCGTGACACGGCTCGTCCAGCACTTGGCGCCGGCCGTGTTCTTCGTCGACGACCTGCACTGGGCCGACCGCGGCACGATCGAACTGGTGCACTACCTCGGCCGCAACACCGAGCGCGTGCTGGTGCTCGCCGCATACCGGCCGGGTGAAGCCAATCCGGCACTCGACGACCTGGCCGCCGCGGTCCGGCGGACCGGGACCGAACTGGCGTTGCCGCCGTTGACCGACGACTCCGTCGCGCGGCTGACCGGAGATCTGCTGGGGCAGACCCCGGCGCCTTCGTTGCTCGACAACATCACCAGGCGCGCCAAGGGTGTCCCGCTGTTCGTCACCGCCCTTGTCCACAGTGGTCTTAACCGCTCCGGCACGGTTCCGGTGATCGTCCGTGACGTCGTGCTCGACCGCCTGCGGATGCTGACGGCTCCCGAACGCCGGCTCGTCGAAACCGTCGCGGTGGCAGGCGAAGCCGCCACGAGTGAAGTGCTCGCAGCGGTGTGCGACGCCCCGGCCGTGCTGAAAAAGCTGATCACCGCAGGTCTGATCACCGAGCACACGGCCGGTCGTGGGCTGGCCTACCGGGTGGCGCACCCGCTGTACGCCGAGGTCGCCTACGCCGAGATGACGCTCGGTGATCGGCGGGCGCTGCACGCGGCGGTGATCAGGGCGATCGAGCGGGTCCACCCCGACGACGTGCTCACGTTGGCGCCGCACTACCGGGAGGCCGGTGACCTCGTCGACCGCGGCCGGGCGGCGCGGATCATGGGCCAGGCCGGTTGGCGTGCCTTGGCGATGCGCGCGCCCGACGAGGCGATCCGCTACCTTCGCCCGGCCGCCGAGATCGCCGCGCCGGAGGACGTGCCGGTGCTCCTCGATGGTCTCGGCCTCGCACACCAAGCGCTCGGCCAGTTCGACGCCGCGGTCGACGCCTGGACCACCGGGCTCGTCGCGGCCCGTCGGCACGACCTGGCCGCCATCGCCGGCAAGCTCCGCTTCCACCTGGCCGTCCTCAACGCGGAACGCCAGGGCAGCGACGCCGCCGTGAATCACCTCGCCGCCGAGGCGGCGGCGATCCAGCCGCACTTCCCCGAGGCGGCCGCGCACCACTTCGCCTTCGTCATGCGGCACGAGCAGGAGGCGGACCTGCGTGCGGTGACCACAAAAATGGCGGCGCTCGCGCGACCGGACCGGCCCAGTGCCGCCCAAGCGGTGGGCAATCTGGGCGCGGCGATCCGCTCGATGCTCGACGGGCGGTTCCACGCCGCGCTCGCGCAGGCCGAACAGGCCGTCGCCCAAGCGGAACTCTGCGAAGCCGAGGACCCGATCCACGTGCAGTACACGAGCCTTGTGCTGAGCCCCTTGCGAGCGTTGACGGGAAACGTTTCCGGCGCGATCGACGCCGCGCTGGCGGCAGTGCGTTCCCCGTATTCGATCGAAACGCCGACGCACACGTGCTATTCGCGATACGTGCTTTCCTGCGCGCGGTATCTGTCGGGCGACATCGCCGCCGCGCTCCGGGAAACGGACATGGCCCTGGCGTCGGCGGCGGAGCTGCCGCGATATCAGGCCCGCGTCTCGGCCTTGCGTGCGTTCCTCCTCGCCGAGCAGGGAAAACTCACCGAAGCCTCGGCAGTGCTGATCAGGGCCCGCGAAGTGTGCCCGGCGCCCGATCTCGGCGCGATCGAGGCGATCCGGCTGGCGGAGGCCGTGATCGCCGTGCACCAGGACCGGCCTGCCGAGGCCGGCGACTTCCGGTTCTTCTCGTTGTTCTGCGATCCGTACACGGCCATGATGCGACCGGTGTTCACCCGGTCGACGGATGCGTTGCGTGCGTTCGGACCAGAAGCGGACCTGGCGATCGCCGTAACCGACCGCGATGCCGAGCGGTTGGAGTCCATGGGGGCGGTCCTGTTCGCCGCCCAGACGCGCCTGGACGTGGCCGAGCGGAACCGGGATTCCCGCGCCGCCGTGCGGGCGCTGGAGGTGTTCGAGCGGGCCGGGGCCGTCCCCTGGGCCAACCGTGCCCGTCGGCTCGCCCGGTCATTGGGCGTACGAATCCCTGGGCTCCGCGTGGCCGGCCCGTTGTCCACACGGGAGACCGATGTCGTACGGCTGCTCGCCGAGGGCTTGTCCAATGCGGACATCGCCGCCCGGCTGTTTCTGAGCCAGCGGACCGTGGAGACCCACCTGCGGAACAGTTACGCGAAGCTCGGGCTGGGCTCCCGGGTCGCCCTGGCCAGGTGGGGCGCGGAGAACCTGGCCTGATCCCGTCAGCTCCTGGCGATGTCCGAGATGATGGCGTTGGCCAGCAACTCCGCGTCCGGGCAGGGAACGGGGTAGTTGAGGGTCTTCGGGTCGGCGATCGTCGTGGTCACGGTCAGCAACGCGTTCTCGGCCACCCCGACGCTGACCGTGCAGCGGCCCTGGTCAGGCACGGAGCGGTCGGGGTCGTAACGCACCGCCGGGTAGTTCCGCACGTCGGTCGGTTCGAAGTACGGCAGCCGGACCCGCTTGCGGTACAGGCCTTCCAGGCCGCCGGAGGCCAGGTCGATGGTCGCGGTCATCTGCGGCTGCTGCGGCGTCTTCGCGCGCCACGTGCACGTGTTGCCGCCCTCGTTGACGCCTTCGGCCAGGTCCCTGGTGATCGCCTGGCCCGGCTTGAGCATCGAACAGGGGGCGTCGGCGTACTGCTCGATGTCCAGCGGCAGGGGGATTTCCGGGGCGAGCCGGCTCGGGCTCGGCGGCGGTGTCGCCATGGTGATGCCTTGGGTGTCACGCGAAGCGCAGCCACCCAGCAAGACTATGCACGCCATCACGCCGAGACCGATCCGGATCATTTCCTCCGCGCTCCCTTAGCCGGGACGTTCGTACACCTCGATATCACACAACGACCTTCGGCCGATCGGGATATCCAGCCCAGGCATGGCCCCGTCAGTGCCCGAGCATCACCGGTGTGGTGCCCTCGTCCTCTCCCTGCCGGCCGCTGTCACCCGCTGGGCCCGACGATACCTGCTTGCGGGCCCCGGGCAGGAACATCGCGGGCACGACACACACGGCGATCAGGATAAGCGCCCACAGGAACGTCGACGCGAACGCGTCCGCGGCGGCCGCGGCGGCCATGTCGTGCGTGCGCGGGTCGGCGATCGCCGCCGTCGCGGTGACCTGGCCCAACTGCGTCGGCACACCGAACTTCCCGGCGAGAAGAGCGGCCAGGATGATCGACATGACCGCACCGCCGATCGCGCCGAAAGCCTGCTGGATGATGTTCATCGCGGTCGAGGCCCGGGCGACGGTGCGCTGGGTGAGCGTCTGCAACGCCGCCGACATGATCGGCATCATCGTGCCACCCATGCCGAGACCGATCACGAAGAGCGCGGTGAGGATCTGCCAGTAAGGAGTGTCCGCACCGATCTGTGTGAACATCACCATCCCCGCGACGATCAGGACAAGACCTGGCAACGCGACCTTGCGGACACCGATCCGGTCGGCGAGCGCGCCCGCGATCGGCATGGTCAGCATCGCGCCGAGGCCCTGCGGCGCCAGCAACAGCCCGGCGTCCAGCGCGGTTTCCCCGCGGACCAGCAGGAAGTACGTCGGGAACAGCAGCATCGCGCCGAAGAAGGCCACCGCGAAGAACGCCGTCGCCAGCACCGAGACGGAGAAGTTCTTGTTGCGGAACAGCTTCAGGTCGACGAGCGGGTTCTCGACCCTGGCCGCCCTGAGGACGAAGCCCACGATCAGCGCGATGCCCGCGATGGTCGGCAGCCAGACCTTGGTCTCCCCCACGCCGCCCGCGGACGGGATGTTCGACACGCCGTAGATCAGCGCGGCCAGGCCGGGCGAGAGCATCAGCATGCCGGCGAAGTCGAACCGCTCCGCCGGCTGCGGGTCGTCCTTGGGCAGCAGCCGCCACGCCAGCAGCAGCGCGATCGCGCCGATCGGCACGTTGATGTAGAAGATCCAGCGCCAGCTGACCTCGTCGACCAGCCAGCCGCCGAGGATCGGGCCACCGATCGGGCCGAGCAGCATCGGCACGCCCAGCACCGACATGACCCGGCCGACCCGCTGCGGGCCCGCGGCCTTCGTCATGATCGTCATGCCCGCGGGCATCAGCATGCCGCCGCCGAGGCCCTGCACCACCCGGAACACGATCAGGGACGTGATGTCCCACGCCATGCCCGCGAGCACGGAACCGGCCAGGAACAACACGATCGCGAGCATGTAGAGCCGCTTGGTGCCGAACCGGTCGGACGCCCAGCCGGTGACCGGGATGACGGTCGCCAGCGCCAGCATGTAGCCGGTGGCGACCCATTGGATGGTGTCGAACGAGGTCTGGAATTCCAGGGCCAGCGCCTGCAGTGCGACGTTGACGACGGTGGTGTCCAGAATCGCCATGACGGCGCCGAGAATGACGACACCGGCGATCTTGAGCACGCCGGCGTCGAGTTTGTCGGTCCCAGGCAGGGCCGAGTTGGTCACGAGGAATCTCCCCAGAGTTCATGGATCACCCGCCGCCCCCGTGCGCGGGTCAGACGACCGAAACCCTATCCGTGGCACATCCTTGTGACCAAAGGCAATACCGGGTGTCCGCGCTCACACTACGGACCGCTGCCATTCATGATCACACGGTCGCAAACCGGCCGATGGCAACAGAAATACCGGCAGGGAGCGAATCACGTTGGCAGGCGGGAATTTCGAACCCGCTTCGCCGGGCGCGCACGACTCCCGCCGGAATCCGCACACTCCGAGTCCGGCCGCCGTGAGCGGCGTGCGCGCTTCGACGATCCCGGTCGCCACGGCAGGATCAGGCCGACGGCCCCGATCGCGCCGGGCGGCGCTGATCGAGGTGGCGCAGCCGGAAGAGACCGGCGTCCGCGGTGCAGGCCCAGCGGCTCGGCCGTGAGCCGGGACGCCGAACTGGCCCGGCTCGGTGTGGCGCGTCAGAGATCCTGCGCCGAGCCGTTGATGTGCCTGCCGTTCTCGGCCGCCTGGATCGCGCGGATCAGATCGGGCCCCGGGATCTCCCTGCTGTTGGCCGCGGCCGTCAGCTGAGCGAGGTGGCCGATCATCTTCACGCTGTCCTCGATCTGGTCGGTGTGCCGGGCCAGCCACCAGACCACCGCGCTGCCGGTGTCCTTCAGCACGTCCTCGCTGAGGTAGCGGCGCATGCTGATCTCCATCCGCCGTTCCTGCTCCCACATGCGCTCGTGTTTCCGCAGCTCGGCGAGGCGCTCCAGGCGCCGGGCGTCCTCGTCCGACATGGCCAGTGAGACGTCCACCGCCCAGGCCACCACGTGCCCGTACGGCTCGGCCAGTGCCGTGCCCAACGCGACCGCCAGCCGGTGCTGCACGACGCGGTAGTCCTCGGGCTTCTCCAGCACGGTCAGCTCGCGGGCCCGCGTCAGGATCCAGTGCACGGCCAGGTCACCGGGGCTCGCGTGCGGCACCGTGGCCTTCGGGCTCGTCTGGCGCCAGCACACGGTCGCCGAGAACAGGAAGCGGTAGTCCACCTCGGAGCTGGGCAACGGCACGGCGGAAACCGGGTACTGCACGTGCGCGGGCTGCTCCGGTTCCGCCGGCGCCCCGGACTGCCCCTGGTGTTCGGCGACTGCCTCGGCGGCGTCCCTGGCCGCGCGCTGTTCTTCCATCGCTTTACGCAATTCGGCCTGCTCCCGCCTGTGCACCACTCGTCTGGCCACCAGAACGGCAATTCCGTTCGCGCTGACGAAGATCGCCGCCCACAACCACACCGGTCCGGGGAACACCAGGCTCAACGCCAATACGACAATGGTCGTCAGCACCGCCGACAACAAGGCGAACCGGGTCTTGTCACTGTGCCCCATGGGACCTGCCTTTCGTCAGCCCCACCCGGGCCCATGTTCCCGGCTCGCGTGCTCGCGCGGGATACCTACGGCTGGTTTTCGCTCGAACGAACCAGTTCCGGAGCATAGGCGAACAGACCCGGCAAACCGCCCGTGTGCAGGAAGACCACCGTTTCGTCAGCCCCAATCGCCCCACTGCGCACACCAGCCACAACAGCCGCGGCGGCTTTGCCGGAATAGACCGGGTCGAGCGTGATCCCCTCGGTCCGGGCGAACAGCCGCAGCGCTTCCCACATTTCGGCCGTCGGCACGCCGTAACCAGGGCCGACCGCGCCATCGCCGACCTGGACGTGCGCCAGGTCTCCTACCGGCGTGCCGAGCACGTCCGAGACCTCACCGGCGAGCCTGCGGATGTCGGCGAGGGATTCGCCGGCCGTGTGCGAGATGCACTGGCCGTCGAGCACCACCGGCCAGTCGAGCAGGGCGATCCCCACGGCCAGCCCGGCCGCGGTCCCCGCACTGCCCACGGCCACCACGATCCGGTTGACCTTGGTGCCGTCCAGCTGGGTGTGCAGCTCGTCCACGGCGGCGACGTAGCCCAGCACGCCGACACCGTTGGAGCCGCCGACGGGAAACGTCGCGGTTTTGCGGCCGTCCGCCCTGGCAGCCGCGACGACCTTGTCGTACACCTCGCCGGCCTGTTCCGGCGTGTCACACACGTGCACGTGGGCGCCGTACAAGCCGTCAAGGGCTATGTTGCCGGATCGTTCGTAGGCTTCCCCGGACATCGGCACGGACCTCGTCAGCACGAGCTCGCAGCGCAGGCCGAGACGGGCGCAGGCGGCTGCGATCTGACGTCCGTGGTTGGTCTGGACGGCACCGAACGTGATGACGGTGTCCGCGCCTTCGGCAAGCGCCTTGCCGAGCAGGAACTCGGCCTTGCGCAGCTTGTTCCCGCCGACGCCGAGCCCGTTGACGTCGTCGCGCTTGACCAGGATTCGCGGGCCGCCGAGGGCTTCGGTCAGCCGTGGGCAGTCCTCCAGCGGGGTCGGCCAGTGGCCGAGGCCGACTCGGGGCTGTCCGGACAGGTCGATCGGCATGTCACACCTTCGCTCGGATGTCGGCGGCGTAGGACTCGGCTTCCTCGTCGGCGGCGTATTTGGTTCGTGGCCAGAAGAATCCGCGCAGGCCGTCGCCCTTGGTGCGGGGCACGACGTGCGTGTGCAGGTGGGGAACGCTCTGGCTGACGGTGTTGTTCATCGCCACGAAGGTGCCCTGGGCGCCGAGGCCTTCCTTGACGGCGACCGCTATTCGTTGCACGAAGCCGAAGTATCCCGCGAGATCCGCGACCGGCAGATCCGCGAGGGTCTCGATGTGGACGGGCGGCACCACGAGCGTGTGCCCCTTGAAGACCGGTCTGGTGTCGAGGAACGCCGTTCCGGCCGGTTCGGCGGCGACGACGAAGGCGGGCTCACGCCCGGCGACTATCTCACAGAACAAGCAGGCCACCGGGCCAGCGTAGTCTCGCGTGGTCCTGAAGCCGGTGGGGCGCCTGGTCTCCGATGATCGCCCGCACCGTCGCCTGTGGCACTGTCGCGATGTAGCCGCTATCTAGCCGCCGAAGACCAGGTGCAGGCGGAACCTGTCGGGGTCCAGCAGGCTTTCCACGTGTTCCACGAACTGCCCGTTGGCGTCCCGGGTCAGCCGCCGGGTGCGCAGGAAACGTTCGCCTTCCGGCCGTCCCAGCAGTTGCGCGTCGGCCGCGGACAGCCGGGCGAGATCACACCACTCCTCGCCCGAGTCGGGTACCAGGCCGACCGCGCGCAACTCGTCGTACAACGAGCCCTCCAGGCCACGGGACGGCAGCTCGCGCAACGTCCCGATGGCCGGGACCCGGCTGCGCTCGAACGAGACCGGCGATCCATCCACAGTGGAGCGCAGCCGGTCCACCGCGACGAACTCGGCCGATTCCAGGCCGCCCACCCACTCGGCCAGGCCGACGTCCTCGACCAGGTCGACGCGCACGACCGCGGTCCGCACGCCCTGGTCGGCCAACGCACGGGTCCAGCCGAGACGGTCGTCTATCGGGCGGTCGTCGAACGTGACGAACGAGCCCTTGCCGGAATGCGTGGCGATCAGGCCCTGGTTGCCCAGCTGCGTCAACGCCTGCCGGACAGTGTTGCGGCTGACGCTGAACCTCGCCGCGAGCGCGTTCTCCCCCGGCAACCGCGCGCCGTGCGCCAGCCTGCCGGACTGGATCTCCTTGGCCAGTTGCTCGACGATCCGCTCGTGCTTGAGCCTGCCGACCCGGTCGCTCACACCTGCTCCTGCGCCCTGACCCGGCGGCGGCTGAACAGCACCGTGACGAGGAAGCCGACCACCAAGGCCACCAGCACGCCGAGGTTGGCACCGGACCAGCCGTCCGCCAGGCCCAACGGTGACAGCAGATACCCTTGCCACGCAAGCCAAGCCGCGTTGGCGTTGGTGACCAGTCCCCAGCCGATCGCGGTCCCGGCGAGCACCGTGACGATGGGCAACGCGCGTACGTCGCCGTACCGTCCGGACGGCTTGTAGAGGTCTTCCTCCGCGTAGTCGCGTCGACGCAGAGCTATGTCGGCCAACATGACGCCGCACCATACCGCGATCGGCACACCGAGTGTGATGAGGAATCCCTGGAACTGCCCGAAGAACGTGTCCGCGAAGAACACCACGTACACCGTGCCCACCACGACGACGATGCCGTCCACGAAGGACGCCGCGTAACGCGGGATTCGTACGCCGAGCGCGAGCAGGGTCAAGCCGGACGAATAGATGTTCAGCACCGCACCGCCGACCAGGCCGAGCACGGCGACCAGCGCGAACGGCACGAGGTACCACGTCGGCAGGATCGCGGCCAGCGCGCCGATCGGGTCGGCGGCGATCGACTCGTTCAGGTCCGCCGACGACCCCGCCAGCAACAGGCCGAACAGCAGCAGCACGATCGGCGCGAGCGACGAGGAGAACGCGGTCCAGCCGACGACCGCGCGCCCGGACGTACCGCGCGGCAGGTATCTGGAGTAGTCCGCGGCGGCGTTCACCCAGCCCAGCCCGAAGCCGGTCATCAGGAACACCAGCGCGCCGATCACGTTCTGCGCCGATCCCGCGGGCAGGGCGGAGACCGCGGACCAGTCGACGCGGTGGGCGACGAACCCGATGTAGACGACCGTCAGCACACCGGTGATCACCGTGATCCACGTCTGCATCCGCATGATCAGGTCGAACCCGAGCACACCACCGGCGATGGTCAGCACGGTCACCACGATCAGCGCGATGATCTTCGTCGGGGTGCCGCCGCCCCAGCCGAGCCGCTCGAACACGGTCGCCGTCGCGAACGTCGCCAGGATCGTCAGCACCGTCTCCCAGCCGACCGTGAGCATCCAGGAGATCAACGACGGCAGCCGGTTGCCGCGCACGCCGAAGGCCGCGCGTGAGAGCACCATGGTCGGCGCGGACCCGCGTTTGCCCGCCACCGCCACCAGCCCGCAGAGCAGGAACGACACCGTGATGCCGATCAGCCCGACGATCGCGGCCTGCCAGAAGGAGATGCCGAAGCCGAGCACGAAGGAGCCGTAGCTCAGGCCGAACACCGACACGTTGGCCGCGAACCACGGCCAGAACAGCTGGCGCGGAGTGCCTTTGCGCTCGGCGTCGCTGATCACGTTGATGCCGTTCGCCTCGACCTGGAACGGCTTCTTCCCGGCCGCTACCTCGTGCGCCATGGCCCACCCGATCCGGTTCAGACCTGTTCAACTGCCTGTGGACGCTAGGCCCCGGCCCCTGCCCCGTCAAGGTCGCGCCGACAGGGCCAGCATCCACAAAAACCCCTGCTCATCCCTCGTGAGTGTTTATCAGGGTTAGAACACCGATAAACACTCACGAGGGGGTTTGGGGGCTGGGTCAGGTCCGGAGGTTGGTCAGTCCTCTCAGGACACGTTCGAGCAGTTCCATGTCCGGGCTGGTGGACGTGCTCTCGTGGACCACGACCAGGCCGAGCCCGGCCATGTCGCCCAGCAGCACCTTCACCACGCCGAGCGGCAGGTTCAGCATCGCGCCGACCTCGGCGACGGACCTGGACTGGCGGCACAGCTCGGCCACCTCCTGGTGCTCGCCCTTGAGCTCCCACATCCGGTCGAGCGCCCGTGCGCTGGTGGAGACCAGGGTCTCGATCTCCAGCCGGTGGTTCGACCGGGTCCGGCCGCCGGTCCAGGCGTACGCCCGGACGCTGGCCGCCTGCTCGACCGGGTAGTCGGGCTCGACGGCCGGCGCGGCGGCCGGCTTCGGCGTTATCGATTCAGCGGGTGGCGCGGTCCGACGGGCGCCTGAACGGAAGTTCAGGCTGAATCCGTTGAGCACATCGGCGAATCCCTGATCCTCAGTGCTCATGCCGATCACCTCGCTTATCGCCGGACTGACCCACTCAGCTCGGCACGCAGTTCCGGAGTCAACATCTGACCGACCTGGTCGACCAGGACGGTCATCTCATACGCGATCTGTGCGATGTCGCTGTCACGACGGGCGAGCACAGCGAGGCACGAACCGTCCTTGATGGACGTCAGCAACAGCACGCCGTAGTCCATCTCCACGATCGCGCGGTTCACCACTTCCGCGCCGAGGCATTTCGCCGCCCCCATGTTCAGGCTGTGGATGCCCGCGGCGATCGCGGCCATCTGGTCGGCCCGGTCCTGGGGCAGCCTCTTGGACGCGGTGAGCAACAGTCCGTCCACGGAGATCACCACGGCATGCGCCACGCCGGGCACACGTTCGGCGAAGTTGTCCACCAGCCAGCCGAACCGGCTGATCTGGCGACCCTTCATCGGAGTCTCGGTCATGACTTCTCCTCCCCCTGATCATCGGTCGTGCTCTGGCGGATACCCGCCTGGAAGCTGCTCAGCAATCCCCTGGCGCGCTCGGCGTTGCCCGGCCCTTTCGCCTGGACGGCGGCGCGCTTGCCGTTGCCCGGCCCGGCGCTGGGCTGGTCGGTCATCGGCGGGACGAACAACTGCGCTTTGGGAACCCGCTTGGGCAGCTCCCCTTCCTTCTGCGGCGGCGGAGGTGGTGCTGCTGGCCTGGCCTGTGCCGGGACCGACGGTGCCGCGTGCTTGGCCGGAGCTCCGGTGGCGCCGCCACCGGGCCCGCCCAGCCACGCGAACTCGTCTCGGTGCTGCGGTTGCGGTTGGGGTTGCGGTTGTGCCTGCGGTTGCGGTTGTGCCTGCGGCTGGGCCGCGACCGCCACGGGTTCCGGCTCCGGTTCGGGCACCGGCTTGTGCGACCGGAACAGGATCGACGCGGGCGAGCTCGCCACCGGCAGGTCAGGCAGCCGCACGGAAATGCCGACCGAGCTGAGCCTGCCGGTCAGTCCCGGCTCGGCCCTGACCGGCTCGACGGTGACCGGCTCCATCAGCACGGTCTCCTCCGGCGAACCGGCCGGGACGGGCACCACGCTGGTGATCAGGTCGGGCGGCACGGTGACGGACGCGACCAGTCCGTCCTCGCCGTTCTCCCGGCGCGCCAGCCGCACACCGATGCCGTGCCGGTTGGCGAGACTGCCGACGACGAACAGACCCATCTGCCGGGACACCGGGACGTCGACGTCGCCGCTCGCGCCCACACGCGCGTTGGCCTCGGCCAGTTCGGCGTCGCCCATGCCGATGCCGTCGTCGATGATCTCGATCAGCACCGACCGGTCGTCCCTGATCGAGGTCTGAATGACCACCTGGGAGTCCGGCGGTGAGAAGGCGGTGGCGTTCTCCACCAGCTCGGCCACCGAGCGGACCAGGTCACCGGCGGCGTAGCCGAGCACCTCCACGCGCGGAACCGACCGGACCATGGCCCGCTCGTAGTGCTCCACTTCGGACACGGCGGCCCGCAGCACGTCCGCGAGCGGCACGTGTTCGGTGAACCGGCGGCCGAGCTCCGCACCGGACAGCACGACGAGGTTCTCGTTGTTGCGCCGCATCCGGGTGGCCAGGTGGTCCAGCTTGAACAGGTTGGCCAGCTGGTCGGGGTCGTTCTCCTTCTGCTCCAGCTGTTCCATCAGCCGCAGCTGCCGTTCCACCAGGCCCTGGCTGCGGCGCGACAGGTTGACGAAGATGTTGCGCAGGTTCCCGCGCAGCTCGGCTTCTTCCTCCGCCGAGCGCACCGCCTGGTTCTGCACGGTGTCGAAGGCACGGGCCAGCTGGCCGAACTCCTCGGTCGTCTTCACCGGCATCGGGTCGAGCTTCGCCGGACGGCCCGCCCGGATGTCCGCCACGGCCGCGGGCAGTTTGCTGGACGCGACGTCCAGCGCCGCGTTGCGCAGCGAACTCAACGAGCGCAACAGGTACCGGCCGACGACGCCACCGATGGCGGCGGCGAGCAACACCATCGCCAGCAGCAGCACGGACTGCGTGCCGGCGCGGCTGCTCGTCTCGTCCTGCAGGCGGGTCGCGCCGTTGCGCAGCTCGGTCGCCGCGGCCTTGAGCACGAACGTCATCAGCGCTGTCGTCTGGTCCGAGGTGCGGGTCCAGTCCGCCGCGGTGAACGGCATCGTCGGCCGGACACCCTGGCGACGCTGCGTCTGCGGGACCTCGCTGCGGGCCTGCCGCACGTAGTCCTGGCGCTGGGCGACCTCGGAACCGGCGACCGTGTCGACGTACTGCTGCCACAGGTGCGGCGGGGCGACCGAGCGCATGTCGGTGATCACGTCGGCGAGCCGGACGTCCGCCTCGATCAGGCGTTCACGTTCCGGCCCGCTGAGCTCACCCCGGCGGATGCCGACCAGCACCATCGACTGCTGGAACGACACCTGCTCACGCGCCACCTGCAGGTCGAACAGCGCGGTGGACGCACCGGTGAGCTCCTGGTCGGGGAACTTGCTGACCAGTGACCGGTCGAAGTCGAGCATCGCCTGGGTCAGCGTGGCGTAGCCGGACAGCACGACCTGGCTGTCGGTGTTGGCGAGCACCTGCTGGCGCAGGGCGGGCAGGGAGCCCATCTCGCGCTTGAGCTTCTCGTAGCCCGCCGTCGCCGTCGGGCCGAGGTCCGGGGTGTTGCGCACCATCCAGTCCACGGTCTCCATCAGCGTGTCCGTCCGGGCCCACTGGGCGCGGTACGCGTCGCCGGGAGTCTCCATCGCCAGGTTGCGCTCGCCCTGGAGCAGCCCCAGGGTGGGAACCAGCTCCTCACGCAGCTGGGCGAGCCGTTCCACCTCGGCGTACGAGTCGGCCAGCTCGAGGTCGGCCTGGACCCGGAGGGTGCCGAGCGTCATCGCGCCAAGGACCGGCACCACCAGCACGGCGCCGATCTTGACGAGCACAGGCCAGTTCCGCCACTGGACGGTCACCCTGGACCAAGAGCGCCGTGCGGTCACGAGAACCTCAAATACAAATAGGACATCGCGGATAACCTAGGTAACTGTCGCCCATTTGTTCAAGTATCAAATACGCCACGATCCCGGTACGGTCGGTCAATGGCTCAGCATTCAGACCAGTAACCACGTTGGAACTTTTCACACCGTGTGAGCACTGAGTCAAAACCTTCCTGGGATGCCGCTTGACGTCGTAGGGACGACAGCCTAGCTTGACTTCCGCCACCGGCCCGCTCACCCCGGTATCGATCCAGGCCGACAAGATCCCCGCGGAGGACAACCCCGATGAAAACGATGCCGTCCTTTTCACGGGAGCATGATTTCGCGGAGCACGACGACGGTCAACCCGACTTCGCGGCGATCGCCCGGAGCGCGGAATTCGTCCGGCTGCGCAAGCAGGTACGACGGTTCGTCGTCCCGATGACCCTGTTGTTCCTCACGTGGTATCTGAGCTATGTCCTGCTTGCCGCGTACGCTCCGGAGTTCATGAGCCGGCGGGTCACCGACAACATCACCGTGGGCCTTCTGCTGGGGTTGTCCCAGTTCGTGACCACGATCGCGATCATGATCGGCTACCGGATCTTCGCGAAACGCCGTATCGATCCACAGGTGAAGCACTTGCGCGACCGGGTGGGTGCGAACTGAAGATGACGGTTAATCTGGCGGCAACCGCGGGTAATCCGACCCTTAATGTCACGATCTTCGTCGCCGTCGTCGCGATAACGCTGTTCATCGTCTATCGCGTGAGCACGAGGAATACCACCGCGGCGGACTACTACGCGGCGGGCGGCGGGTTCACCGGTAGGCAGAACGGCATCGCGCTGTCCGGGGACTACCTGTCCGCGGCGTCCTTCCTGGGCGTCTCCGGCGCCATCGCGGTCTACGGCTACGACGGCTTCCTCTACTCCGTCGGCTTCCTGGTCGCCTGGCTGATCCCGCTGCTGCTGGTCGCCGAGCGGATCCGCAACACCGGCCGGTTCACCATGGGCGACGTCGTCAGCTACCGCATGAAGCAGCGCCCGGTGCGCGCCGCGGCGGCCAACGCCACCCTGGTGATCTCGTTCTTCTACATGCTCGCCCAGATGGCAGGTGCCGGCGGCCTGGTGGCGCTGCTGCTGGACGTGCACACCGCGAGCGGGCAGGCACTGGTGATCACCGTGGTCGGCGTGATCATGGTGCTGTACGTGCTGGTCGGCGGCATGAAGGGCACCACGTGGGTGCAGATCGTGAAAGCGGTCCTGCTGCTGGTCTGCGTGAGCCTGATGAGCGTGTTCATCCTCGGCAAGTTCGGCTTCGACCTCGGGTCGCTGCTCGGCCGGGCCGCCGAGAAGAACGCGCTGAGCGACCTGATCCTGGAACCCGGCGCGCGCTACGGCCGGACCGAGACGGCCAAGCTCGACTTCGTCTCCCTGTCGCTGGCCCTGGTGCTCGGCACCGCAGCCCTGCCGCACGTGCTGATGCGCTTCTACACCGTGCCGAACGCCCACCAGGCCCGCCGCTCGGTCGTCTGGGCCATCTGGGCCATGGTGCTGTTCTACCTGAGCACGCTGCTCATCGGTTACGGCGCGAGCGCGATCGTCGGCACGGACGCGATCCTCGACGCGCCCGGCGGCGAGAACTCCGCTGTGCCGCTGCTCGCGTTCCACATCGGTGGCGCGGCCCTGCTCGGCCTGGTCTCGGCGATCGCGTTCACCACGATCCTCGCCGTGGTGGCCGGTCTGACGCTGACCGCGTCGGCCTCGTTCGCGCACGACGTGTACGCGAACGTGATGAAGCACGGCAACCCGGAGCCGGGCTCGGAGGTCCGGGTCGCCCGGCTGACCGCGGTCGTGGTCGGCTGCCTGGCCGTCGGCGGCGGCATCCTGGCCATCGGCCAGAACGTCGCCTTCCTGGTGTCGCTGGCCTTCGCGCTGGCCGCGTCGGCCAACCTGCCCGCCATCCTCTACACGTTGTTCTGGCGCAGGTTCAACACCACCGGCACGCTGTGGGCGATCTACGGCGGCCTGGCGAGCTGCCTGGTGCTGATCGTGTTCTCGCCGGTGATGTCCGGCACCGAGACCTCGATCATCAGCGGCATCGACTTCGCGTTGTTCCCGCTGTCCAACCCGGGGATCGTGTCCATCCCGCTCGGGTTCGTGCTCGGGATCGCCGGCACCTTCGTCGGTGAGCGCAAAGGCGTCGACGACCCCGATCGCCGTGACGAGCTGGAGGTCCGGTCGATGACCGGGATCGGCTCAGGCTGACGCGTTCGCCTTACGCAGGGAGCCCGGGACCTTCTCGAGAATGACCCCGTAGCGGTTCCACGCGTTGATGGTCGCGATCGTCACGACGAGCGCGCCCAGTTCCTCGTCGGTGAAGTGCTTCTTGGCCTCGTCCCAGGTGTCGTCGGACACGCGGCCGGTGGTCAGCCGGGTGCCTTCCTCGGCGAGCCGGAGCGCCGCCCGTTCCCGCTCGGTGAAGAACGGCGTCTCCTCCCACGTGACCAGGCTGAAGAGGCGCTCGTCGGTCTCCCCCTCGGCCTTGGCGTGGTGGGCGTGCATGTCGACGCAGAAGGCGCACCCGTTGAGCTGGCTGACCCGGAGTTTGACCAGCAGCCGGAGGTCCTCGGGCAGAGCGCTGGCCTGTTCCCACCGCTCCAGGGCGAACATGTGCTTGTACACCTCGGCGGGGGCTTCCATCCGCGGTCCCACAGTCATTTGTCCTTTCCGTGGATCACAGCGCGCACGCGCGTGAGTTTCTCCGGGTTGGCCACGATGTCGATCGTGGTCACCCGGCCGTTCGCCGTGGTGAGTGCCACGACGCTGTGCAACGTGGTCTCGGTGAACCGCAGCAGCCCGGTCCAGCCGTTGACCTGGACCAGCCGGTGGTCCACCGCGACCGTGCGGGAGATGCCGACCAGGAACCTGGCGACCTTGTCGGCGCCGTACACCGGCCTGCGGGCGGCCCTGACCCGGCCGCCGCCGTCGGTGTGCAGCACGACGTCCGGGTCGAGCAGCCGCAGCAGCCCGTCGATGTCCCGGCCGTCACACGCCTTGGCGAACGCGTCGACCACGCGCTTCTGCTGGACGTGGTCCAGGTCGAAGCGCGGTGTCCTGGCGCCGACGTGTTTGCGTGCCCGGGCCGCCAGCTGACGCACCGCAGCGGGCGACCGCCCGACTGCCTCGGCCACCTCGGCGAACGGCATGCCGAACACCTCGTGCAGCACGAAAACGGTCCGCTCCGCCGGGGACAGCGTCTCCAGGACCACGAGCAGGGCCATGTTCACCGACTCCGCCATGGTCACCCGGTCTTCCGGGCCGTCCACCAACGGTTCCGGCAGCCACGGCCCGACGTAGTGCTCACGGCGGAACCGGGCGGACCGCACGTGATCCAGCGCCAGCCGGGACGTGACCACCACCAGCCAGCCGGTGACGTCGTCGACGCCCTCGGCCCGGCTCAGCCGTAGCCACGCCTCCTGGACGATGTCCTCGGCCGCACCGACATCGCCGGTGATGCCGTAGGCGATGCCCAGCAGCCGGTCCTTGGCTTCGAGGAACTCCCGCACACCACTAGGACGGGACAGGCCTCACGGTTGTGACATCAGGGCTTGCGGCCCACCGCGCCGAGCGCGATCTGCTGGGTAGGGCCCAGCGGGTGCAGCCGCGGACCGTCCGGCCACCAGTCGGCGAGCCTGACCAGACCGGGTGGCAGCAAGTCGAGCCCGGACAGGTGGCCTTCGATCTCCGCGCGGGTCCGCACCCACAGACCGACACCGGCTTCGAGGTACACGTCCCGCACCCCCTTGGCCAGTTCGGCCAGTTCGTGGTCCGGTCCCGGGTCGAGCAGGTGCCCGTAGACCAGGTACGAACCGGGCGCCAGGGCGTCGATGTAGGCGGCGATGATCCCGGCCGGATCACGCTCGGGACGCACGTGCTGCATGGTGCCGACGTGGAAGACCGCCATCGGCTGGCCGAAGTCCAGGTGCTTGGCGACGGTCGGATGCTCGATCACCTGACGTGGCTTGCGGAAATCGGCCTCGACCATGTGCGTGCGGTCGTTGTCGGCCAGCAGCGCACGCCCGTGGGCCAGCACGCCGTGATCAAGCGACACGTACACCATGGCGGACTCGCGGTTGAGGCGCTGCGCGATCTCGTGGGTGTTCTCCGCCTCGGGCAGCGTCGCGCCGAGGTCGAGGAACTGGGCGATGCCGACTTCGCCGGCGAGGTAGCGCGTGACGCGCATCATGAACTCGCGCCGGTCCAGCACCGCCCGGGTGAAGTCGGGGTCCAGTTCCAGGAACCGTGCCCGCACGTCCCGGTCGGCCTGGAAGTTGTCCTTGCCGCCGAGCAGGGCGTCGTAGACCCGGGTGACACTGGCTCTCGTCGTGTCGATCCGGACAGGCGTGTCGCGGACGTCCGACGATTCATCACCCCGAGTCATCCGCCTGGTCCCGTCTGTCCGCCGCCGATCGCCTCCTACATTACGGGTTCACGTAACGCCACGAGTGGCATACGGAAATTTATCCGGTGATCCGGCGGGCTCCGGCGGACGGCCGGATGGTCAGATACCTGGGCGCGGTGCGCTCCTTGCGGCGGAAGGCATCGGACACATGGGCGCGGACTTTCGCGACACGATCCGGGGCGACGAGCGCGGCAACGGGCCGTCCGGGGTCGTCCACCAGCATCGTTGCGCCGAGCGCACCGCCGTCCAGCGCGGCCCGCACCGCGATGTCCTGTTCGTCCTCGGCGTCCTGCGCACGGTGGAAATCCGTCAAAGCCCGTCCCAGCTGCTCGATCGACTCGTGCCCGCGCCCGGGGAAGCCGGTCAGCCGTACCGGCGTGTCGCGTCGCAGCCTGGTATCGACGACGAGCAGCCTGGTGTCGCCGATGTCGAGACCCACCTGATATCCCGCGAATGCGGCCTCCACACGGGATCGCGGCTGCGATCGCACGAGGACGTCGACCAGATGGTCGAGCGGCATGTCCGGCTCGCAGAGGTCTCGTAGCGCCAAGGCCGCCGCACAGGCCAACGCGGTCTGCGACGACAACCCGGCACCCGCGGGCAGGTCCACACTGCACAGCAGGGTGACTCCGGCCGGCCGCAACCGTTCGGCCACCTGGACCACCGGCCTCGCCCACGCGGGGATGTCCCGCGCGGGAAGGACAACGGGCTCAGCGGGCTTGTTGATGGACGCCAGCTCCACGACCCCGTCATCCCGCCGCCCCGCCGCGACGATCGCGCCCCAGCGGCCGCACACGGCCAGGCCAGGCATCAGGCTCACCACGCCCGGCGCGTACCAGACACCTTCGGCCGAACGGCCGTACGCCTCCCGGAACGCGTGCGGGACGAGACGAAGTTCCGGGGCGACGTCCGGCCGGTCGGCGAGGTCGATCATGTGCTCTCCTTGCGGGCCAGCACGCGGTACGCGTTGCCGCGGTCGGTCCGCCGGGCGATGGCCTGGTTCACGGTCTTGTCCAGCAGCCCCGCCACGACCAGCCACGGGATGCCGACCGACCACACGAGCGCGCTGCGCAGCGCCTTGAGCCTGGGCTCGGCCGGGCGCCACGGAGCCGGTGAGCGAGGCGCGATACTGGCCAGGAACAGGTAGCTGGAGAGCACGAAGTCGTTGCAGAGATGGGCTTTGCCGCGTTCTTCGGCGACCGGCCGCAGGCCGCGCTCGGCCAGCGCCTGCTTCAGGTTGGCGATCGGCAGCATGTGCTGGTGCTGCGGCTGGAACCACGGCATCCAGTACTTGCCGAACAGCCTGCCGAGCCGCCATTCCGGGTCGGGCACCTCGATCAGCAGGTAGCCGCCGTCGGGCAACGTGTCCGCGGCGATGTCCAGCTCGTCCCACGGGTCACGGACGTGTTCGAGGTAGTGGTGCATGCTGATCACGTCGTAGCGGCCGCGCAGCTGGTCGGCGAAGTCCTTGAAGTTCCCTCGGTAGGCCGCCGTGACGCGGCCCAGCGTGACGGCGTCCTCAATGGACGCTCCCTGGTCCAGGCCGTCGAAGCGGGTGTCCGGCAGGATCTCCTTGGCACCGAGGCAGAAGTGCGCGTGCCCGGAGCCGACGTCCAGCCAGTTCCGTGGTGTGGTGAACGGCTGGACCATCCTGGCCCGGTCGTAGTACGGGTCCGGTTTGCCCGCGAACACGGCTTCGGCCGCGCCGGCGCCGTGGCCGTCGTAGAAGTCACGGTAGTAGAAGTCGAGTCCGGCCGTGGACAGCCTCGGGTTCTGGAAGACGTGTCCACAGGAGACACACCGGTCCATCCGGAACTCACCGGGCTTGCGCTGCACCAGGTCCACCGCACGGACCAGCTGCTCCAGGTCCGCCGAGCCGCATGTCGGGCAACTCTCCCGGCGCGGCTCGAAGAACCGGTCGACGCCGCGGTCGATCTCCTCCTGATAGGACGGCACCGACGCCAGCATCTCCTGCTCCTGCTGGATTTCCGCCGCAGTGCGCCACCGTCCGCCCAGTGTCCGGACCCAGAGGTACGGCTGGTAGACCGCACGCAGCACGGACGTCAGCCAGAGATCCTTGGGCCGCAGGGGTGTTCCGGCGAACGCCAGCACCGGCTGGAGGCTGTAGAGTCCGGCCGCGATCAAACCCCATGGCCATGTCCACAAGGTGACACCCAGCACCGCGAGGTATCCGATCACCGACGCGGAGGTCGACAACGCCGGTCGCTTGCCGAGTTTGCGCAGCCGCGCGGCACGCTTCGACAGGTCATAGGGCCCTGACGGCAGGGTCGGCGCGACGGCCAGGTCGACGTACACGCCTTCCCGGTCCTTGACCCGCCGGGCGACGGTGACGAACTCCGTGGGATCGGCCGGTTGCCTGATGCCCAGCTTGTCCACGGCCTTGCTGCTGAAGACGATCGCCTCGCCCGCGCTGATCCCCCGCACCCAGCGGTCACCGCGGTAGGTCTTGGGCTCGACCTGGTTGAGCAGGTCGAGCGCGGCGATGGTCGGCAGGTTCGCCGGGATCAGGTCGACCAGCCCGAGATCCTCGGCCCTGGCGAACTCGACGGCGGACTGCCGCACGTCTTCGGGCAACCGCGCCGGGAAGGACTGGAAGTCCTCGGAGTCCCCGGCTGCCTCGGGCAGCACCCGCAACCCGCTCGCCCTGCCACGCAGGCGCAGGGTGTCCACCACCAGGCAGGCCACTACCAGGCCGAACAGGATCCACGCGATCATGCCACCACCGCCTCGAGATGATCAGCCGCGGTGCGGGCACCGCCGCCGAGCCGGAAGGACTCCTGGATCCGGCGCGCGTTGACCGCGTACACCGGGTCCTGCAACACGTTCCGCAACGCGGTGCGGATCTCCGGTGCCCGCACTCGCTGGTACTTCAGGCGCACCCCGGCGCCTGCCGAGACGACCTGCTCGGCGATGATCGGCTGGTCGTCGCGGATCGGGGCGACGACCAACGGAAGCCCGTGCCCCAGCGTCTCGCACACGGTGTTGTGGCCGCCGTGCGAGACCACCGCGTCCATGTGCTTCATCAGGGCCAACTGCGGGACCCGGTCCACCACAAGGACGTTCGGCGGTGCGTCGAGTGGTGGCGCCACCATCACCACCTGCACGTCCGGCATGTCCGTGACCGCATGGGCGACTTCGCCGAAGAACCGCCGCCCGGCCGGTCCGTTCAACGTTCCCAGGGACACCAGGACTTTCCGCGTCCCCTCGGCCAGCCAGTCCCACGGGAAGTCACCGCGTTCCGGCCGGTGTTCCAGAACCGGGCCGGTGAAGACGTGGTTCGGCGGGAAGCAACCTCCGACCAGGGCGGGCGAACTGAACACCAGCACCAGGATCTCGGAGAACCTGGGATCCACATCGGACAGGGAACGCAGCTGGCCGAGCACCCACTGTTCGACCTTCGGTATGGTCCTCAGTGGACGGATCAGCTCGGCCGGGGTGCTCGCGCTCGTCACCCACGGGATGCCCAGCTCACGGGCGACCACCGGCCCGGCAAGCGCTTGCTGGTCGGCGATCAGCACGTCCGGCTGGTACTCCTTCACCGCGTCCTGGACGCCCGGGATCATCGCGTGTGCCAGCGGGATCAGGAACTCCTCCCACAGGAACTTCAGCACCGCGAAGCCTTTGAGTTCGAGCCAGCGCAGCCGGGCCCGCCGGATGTCCGCCTCAAGCCGGTCGTCCAACGCCGGGAAGACCGTGGCTTGCTCCGGCAGCAGGGCTTCGAGCGTGGCCGGATGCCCGACCCAGGCCACGTCGTGCCCCCGCCTGCGCAACTCCTCGCCCACGCCGACGGTCGGGTTGATGTGGCCGGTCAGCGGCGGCACCACGAACAGGAACCTCATCGGACCGCGTCCAGCCAGGCGAGCACTCGTTTGATCAGCTCCCCGGTCGCCTCGCGCAGCACCGTGTGCCCGAGCCCGGGGATCACGTGTGTCTCGCAGCCGGGCACCAGCCGGTCCAGGTCCTTCGCCGCCCCGGCGAGTTCCGATTCGGCGCCGAACACGCCCAGCACCGGGCAGGCGACCTGCCGGAGGTCCGATTCGGACAGCAGCGCGCCCGAGACGAGGTCGTCGATCAACGAGGTCCGGTTCAGCAGGGCGTCCGCGTTGCCGGCGAGCTTGGCCACCTTGCGCTGGCCGAGCTTCAGCAGTTGCTCACCGGTCCGGTCGAACTCCAGGCCGAGCGCGGCCACGCTCAACGTGTTGACGATGTCCTCGACCCAGAGCTCACCGGACTGGCCCGCGCACGCGGCCTCCACCAGCACGACACCGGCCACCCGGTGCGCGGCCTTGAGTGCCGCGTGCATCGCGACCACGCCGCCGTAGCTGTTGCCCAGCAAGTAGACCGGTTCCTCGACACCCAGTTCGTCGAGGATCGCCAGCAGGTCCAGTGCGCTGTCCTGCGGTGTGTAGCCGGTCTCCGGGCGGGCGGACAAGCCGTGGCCACGCAGGTCGAACAGGATCGTCCGGATTCCGTTGCGCGCCAACGGTGCCGCGAGGGTGTAGTAGAAGCTGGACAGGTTGTCCATCACCAGGCCGTGCACGAACACCACCGTGGGCCCGGTGTTCTCCGAACCCAGCTGCTGGACGTGGAACCGCAGGCCGCGGGCGGTGACGTCAGCCATGGGCCGCGGGCTGGGACTGGATGTGGTCGACGAGCTGGCCGACGGTCATGGCCATGATCTCGTCGATGTCCATGTCGCCCAGGAACGCGACGAGGTCGACCTGAGCGCCGTACCGCTCGCGCAGCCGGTCGGCCAGCGCCACGAACTCGATGCTCTCCAGGCCGAGATCGTCGCTGAACGTGGTCTCCGGCGTGATCTCCATGCCCAGCAGCACATCCTCGCCGACCACCTCGGCGATCAGCCTGACCACCTCGTCGAGCACACTTGACTCAGACATGCCGCACTCCTGTCCGCTTCACTTCGACCACATAGGACGTTCCCTGGTCCGTGACGACGGTGGCTCCGGGCGGGGCCGTGGCACCGGGTCTGATGCCGATCACGACGTCGGCCTCGCCGGCGACCGCCACGGCGCATCCCGGGGCGGACGGCTTGCCGGGATCGGCGCAGTGCGCGACCGACACCCTGGGCGTGGCGAACGCGCCACGGACCTGGACCTCTGTGCCGTTGTCGGCCACGGTCAGCTCGGCCGGGAAGATCGCACCGGCGCCCCGGTTCCACAGCCAGCGCCGGACCGCGTCCTTGGCCGCGATCCGGCGCAGCAGCCACTGGCGCCTGGTGCGCAGGTCCAGCAGGTTGTAGCCGGCTCGCTCGTCGGCTGTGAGGTACCGGCGCGCCATGAGCTCGCGAGCGGCGCTGTCGTCGGCCCACTTCTCGGTCACCAGCACCCAGCCACCGTCCTGCGGCTCGGCCAGTGTGTTGTGCCCGGGGCGGAGCTTGACCTGCCAGATCCGGTCGTCGGTGGTGAACCGGCGGGTGGTCCAGCCGTCGATCCGGCACCACAGCCCGCCGTCCTCGGTGCGCAGTTCGGCATCCGCGCGCATGAACTCGGCGGTGACCTCCCGAATCCAGGCGTGGCAGGCGATCCGTGTTCCCGGCTCGGGGTCCGGGCCGTAGTACCGGACGGCGCCGATCCCCGTGGGCAGCACCGTCTGGTCGACGTTCCTGCTGACCTGCATCCAGTGGCCGATCAGCTGACCGGCGCAGTCGAGCAACGCGCCCGGCGCGGGCAGCACGGTCAGCACACCGGTGATCCCGTTCTCCGCCAAGGTGGTGATCTCGCTGACCCCGGCGAACCGGGGGCCGTGGAACATCCAGCCCGCGTCGTAAAGCTCACTGGCTTTCACCGGTGCCGGCCGAGGTGCCCGCAACGGCGGGTACGTGCGGTCCTCGGGCTTCGGGTACGCGGCATCGAACCGGACGAGGCCTTCGGCGAAGTCACCGACACGGACGCGGACCCGGTCACCGTCCGGTCCGGCCGTGATCCGGACTTCCTGGGCGGGTTCGACTTCCAGCCACCGCATCGCCTTGACCGACTCGACGGCGGTCAGCGCACCGCTGGGGACCACGGCACGGGTGGCGTCCTTGATCACCTCGACCAGGCCGGTGATCGGCACGATCGGGAACCCGTCGGAGGGATCGTGCCAACCTTCGGGCTGGGGGAACACCGAGTGGTCGATCAGGTGCGGCATGGTCCGCAACGAGAACACCCGGGTCAGTTCGACCTCGGTGGGTTGGGGGGCTGTGAGGGCGTTCGCCACTTCCCGTGCGACCGCCGTGGTCTCGGCCAGGACCGCGCTGAGCGCGGCTCCCACGGGCGTGGTGGTGTCCACAAGTGCCGGTTGGTCCACGGTGATCGGGTCGAGCCGCAACGGCGTCAGGCCAAGGGAAAGCCGCCGTCCTTTCGAGCCGCGGTCGTGCCCGAACGCCCACAGCGCGGCCGCGGCCCGGTGTTCGGAA
This sequence comes from Kibdelosporangium persicum, assembly GCF_013280595.1. Classification (GTDB taxonomy): domain Bacteria; phylum Actinomycetota; class Actinomycetes; order Mycobacteriales; family Pseudonocardiaceae; genus Kibdelosporangium; species Kibdelosporangium persicum. The sequence goes on along the minus strand of NZ_JAAATY010000015.1, from coordinate 120,630 downwards.
TCACCGGCGACGGCCACGAACTCCTCGCCGCTGAGGGTGTCCTCGACGAACCCCGGCAGACTGCCCGGGCCGACCTGGACGAAGGCACGGATGCCGTGATCGTGCAGGCGTCGCAGCAAAGGCCGGAACCGGACCGGTTCGACGAGGTGCCTCAGCACCAGTTCACGGATCGCGGCGGGGTCGTCCGGCATGGGTGCCAACGAGGTCGCGGACCAGACCGGGATCGACGGCGAATGCACGGCGAGCGCGTGGACTGTCGCCCGCGCGGCCTCCAGGTGCGGGGCGAGCGCAGGCGTGTGGAAGCCGGTGCGAAACGGCATGACCTGCGCGAGGACACCGTTGCCGGTCAGCCTTTCCATCGCCTTGGCCAGGTCGTTCGCGGGCCCGCAGATGACCGACTGGTGCGGGCAGTTGTCGTGGCTGACGACCACGTCGACGGCCAGTTCGTCCAGCACTTCCTGCGCTTTCCCGGCCGAACAGCCGAGCGCGGCGTACACGACGTCGGCGACCGCGACCATGCCGGGACGCAGGGATTCCACGAACTCGTCGATCGTCGGGTAGATGCCCGCGACGATCATCGCGGTCCACTCCCCCATGCTGTGCCCGGCCATCACACTGGGCACGATCCCGGCCGCCCGCAGCTTGTGCGCCTGGCGCCGGCCCGCGCCGAGCAACGCCAGCGCGTGCTCGACCACGGACTGCTCGCCCGCGAGCTCGGCTGTGCCGCGTTGTTCGAATCCCGGGAACAGGAACGCGATCTGGTCGCGCCGGGTCAGCAACGGCGTTGGTGAGAACCAGATGTCGTGCCTGCCGGTCCACTTCTTGCCCCGGGCGACGACTTGCCGGGCCAGCTTGAGCCTGCGCGCGTCCGGCTGCCAGATCGCCAACCGGCACGGCTTGTCCTCCGGCCGCGTCCGCCGGGCCGCACGGCTGAGCAGATCGGCGTCGTCGGCCAGCAGGTCCCGTTCGAGTTCCTCCGGTGAGTCCGCCGCCAGCAACAACACGGGCGCCAACAGGTTCGCCTGCACGGCGGCGGAATCGTCCGCCTGTTCGAGGACGACGTGGGCGTTGATGCCGCCGAAGCCGAACGCGTTCACGCCGGCGCGGCGAACGCCTTCCCATGTGCCCGGCCGCAGCACGGGTGCGAACCTGGTGCCGGCCAAGGCGGGATGCGGGTCGTCGATGTGCAGCGTGGGCGGCAGGGTCGCGTGGTGCACCGCGAGCGCGGCCTTGATCAGCCCGGCCATCCCGGCCGCGGGCATCGCGTGGCCGATCATCGACTTGACCGTGCCGATCCCGACCTGGGCACCGGCCGCGCCGAAGGCCTTGATCACCGTCGCCAGTTCGGCGGCGTCACCGGCCGGGGTCGCGGTGCCGTGCGCCTCGATCAGGCCGAGGCCGTCGCCGGGCCGCAGTCCGGCTTCCTGCCAGGCCCGTCGCACCGCCAGCAGCTGGCCGTCCGGGTTCGGCGTCATCATGCTGGTGGCTCGGCCGTCGCTCGCCGTGCCGGCACCGCGGATCACGGCGTAGATCCGATCGCCGTCGGCCACGGCGTCCTGGGCTCGTTTGAGCAGAACCATGCCGACGCCTTCGGACAGCAAGGTGCCGTCGGCGTCACGGTCGAAGGGCCGGATCTGCTCCGTCGGGCTCAGCGCCCGCAGTTGCGTGAACACGCTCCACAAGGTCGGGTGATGCGAGACGTGCACGGCACCGGCCAGCATCGCGTCGCACCGGCCGGAGACGAGCTCCCGGACCGCGTGCTCGACCGCGACGAGGCCCGACGCGCACGCGGCGTCCACTGTGTACGCCGGGCCGAGCAGGTCGAACCGGTTGGCGATCCGGGACGCGGCCAGGTTCGGCACCAGGCCGATGGACGCCTCCGGCTGGTCGGGCCCGAGGCGTTCGCGCAGGGCATCGCGCAGGGCATCGCGCAGTGCGGCGGTGTCGACGCCGGGCATCAGGTCCTTGACGGCCGAGATCAGCTGCCCGATCTGGACACGCTGGTCAAGCCGGGCGCAGCCGGGGGTGAGGTACCCGCCGCGGCCGACCACGACGCCGACCTTCGCCCGGTCCGGCAGGGCCTGCTCGCCCCCGGCGTCGGCGATCGCCTCCGCCGCCACGCCCAGAGCAAGCAGTTGGTCAGGCTCGGCGGCGTCCACTGTGGACGGCATGATGCCGAACCCGGCCGGGTCGAACGTCGCCTGCTCGTCCAGGAAACCACCGCGACGGCAGTAGAACCGGTCGCTCGCCGGAGTGCCTGCCGGGTCGTAGTAGACGTCCGGGTCCCAGCGCTGTGCCGGGATCGTGCCGATCGCGTCGACCGAGCCGACGATGTTGTGCCAGAACGCCGGCACGTCACCGGCACCGGGGAACAACGCCCCCATGCCGACGATCGCGACGTCTACCGGCCGCATTGGTAGACCACCTGGACCGCGTCACCGACGGCGATCTCCCGCAGCAAGGCCTCGACGCCCGCACGCGGATCGATCAACCGGATGCCACGGCGGGCGTACTCCTCGGCCAGGTCCGCGGCCATCCCGCTGCCCGCCCACGGCCCCCAGTCGACGCTCACCACGCGAGCGCCGGTCTGGCCGGCCCAGAACCGGGCGATCCGGTCGAGCGTGTCGTTGGCCGCGGCGTAGTCCGCCTGCCCGCGGTTGCCGAGCACACCGCTGATGCTGCCGAACATCACCACGAACTTCGGGTTGTGCCGCAGCGCTTTCGCCAACGCCCGCGCGCCGCCGACCTTGGTGTGGTAGACCCGCGCGAAACCCTCGGGGGTCTTGTCGGCCATCAGCTTGTCGTCCAGCACGCCCGCGCCGTGCACCACACCGTCGATCCGGCCGAATCTCGCGACGATGTCGTTGAGCACCGCGTGGACTGCGTCGACGTCCTGGACGTCACACGCGTGGTAGCGGACGGACGCCGCGGACGACCGCAGCGCGTCCATGGTCTGCCGGATTTCTCTTTCGGCCAGGATCCTGCGCGCCCGCACGGCGATCTCGTCGCGGTCTTTCAGGCCGGTCTCGATGAGGGCCCGGCGGAGTTCCGCTTCGCTGGTGGCCGTGGCGGTACGCGGGTCCTCCGGGCCTTTCGGCGGCGCGGTCCGGCCGATCAGCTCGATCCGGCACCCGGTCCGCTCGGCCAGCTCGATCGCCGCGAGGGCCGTGATGCCCCTGGCACCGCCGGTCAGCACCACGACGCTGTCCTGATCCAGGTCCGGCTGTCCGTCCCCGTCCAGCTCGGCGGTGCGCAGTTCGATGGCGTAACGCTCGCCGGACGCGTGCCCGACCACCGCCGGTCCGTCCACTGTGGTCAGTTCGGCCAGCAGTGACGCCGCGATCAGCCGGTGGCTTTCCTTCGGGCTCACGTCGACCGCGCGGACGCGCAGGTCCGGGTACTCCAGGGCGGCCGTCCTGATCAGACCGTGCATGCCCAGGTCGAGCGGTTCGTGGTCGTCCTCGGCGGCGCCGTGCCCGAAGGTCCCGCCGCCCGCGGTCGCCACGATGAGACCCTTGATCCCGGCCGTCAGGCACGTCCGGAGCTCCTCGTAGGCCTCGGGCAACGTGGGCTCACCGGTCGACCGGAGCGCGCTCAGGTAGAGGACGTAGTCGGCGTCCACAGTGGATATCTGGTCGACGGTGCGGGCCGTGCCGCCGAGCCGCTCGATCCGGTCGGTCAGCTCCAGCCCCACGTCACCGCCGTCGTCCACGATCAGGATTCGTCGCCCTGTCAGCGACGTCGGCTCTGGGCAGGCGTCCAGAGTGACCACCGTGGGCACCTGGCGGACCGGACGGCCGCCTTCGACGACCACCTCGTGCTGCCGTGGAACGGGCGCGGCGGCCGTCTCCCGTTGCCCGAACCAGCTGACGATGCCCTCGATGGTCTTGATCCCGGTCAGTGCCTCGACGGCCGACCCGTCGCCGGTCACGCCGAGCGCGCTCGCGAGTTCCCCGATGATCTCGGTCCGCTTGATCGAGTCGATGGACAGGTCCGCTTCGAGATCCAGCCCTGGTTCGAGCATCTCGGGCGGATAGCCGGTGCGGGCGCTGATCGTCTCCAGCACCACCGTGCCGACGTCCACGGCGGCGACGTCCACGGTCTTCTCGGGTTCCCGCACCGGCGCGGGTGTCACCGCTTCCGGGACGACGGCCGTCCGCGCGGCGGGCGCCGGGGTGGCCGGGGTGGTTCCGAGATAGCCGAGCAGCACGTCACGTTGCGCGGCCACTGCTTCCCGCATGCCGTCGAGGAATTCCTTGACGATCGCGTCCCGGTTCAGTCCGGCGGGCGCACTCAGCCGGGGCGCCTCGGTGGCCGGGCGCAGGCCACCGGTCAGGGCCTTGCCGTGGGCGTCACGCACGAGTCCTCCATCAACGAACCACTGGGGGCGAGCCGGGATGTCCTCCGGCCGGACCCGGTGGGCCCGTCCGGTGAAAAGCGGGGCCACGTCCACCGGCACCCCGGCCACGGCCAGTTCGGCCAGCGTGTTCAGGAAGGTCCTGATGCCGTGGTGGCCCGGCGCGTCGCACGCCACGGCGGTGTACGGCCGGTCGCCGAGGATCTTGCGGACCAGGCCGGTGAGCACGCCGCCCGGTCCGGCCTCGACGAACACCCGGGCACCGGCCGCGTACATGGCCTCGATCTGGTCGACGAACCTGACCTCGGCGGCGACCTGGCGAGCCAGGGTCGCCCGGACGTCCCCGTACGGCAGGGCATCCACATTGGACCACACGGGGATGGTCGCCTCGCGGACCTCCTGCGAGGCGAGAACTTCCGCGAAGTGCTGTTCGGCCCGCGCGACGAGCGGACTGTGGAACGCCGCGGCGACCGGGATCGTCCGCGCCGAAAGCCCTGCCTCGGCGAGTATCCGCACGGCCTCGGCGATCGCCCGCGTGCCACCGGAGATCACGGCCTGGGTCGGCGAATTGTGGTTGGCCACCACGACGTCGTCCGGGACGATCCCGCGGATCTGGTCGATCGAACCGGTGACCGCGGCCATCGCGCCGGGATCGTCGCCGACGGCCCGCACGATCGCCTTGGCGCGTGCCTCGCTGAGTTCCAGCAGTTGCCCGGGCTCGAAGACACCGGCCGCGGTCAGCGCGACGAGCTCGCCGTAGCTGTGCCCGCCCGCCATGTCCGGCCGGATGCCGTGCCACGCCAGCAGTTCCGTCACGGCGAGGCCCGCGATGCCCAGTGTCGGCTGGGCCACGGTCGTGTCGGTGATCGCGGCACGGTGCCGGTCAGCCTCTTCGGGCGTCGTGGCCGCGGGCGGGAACATGACGTCCTCGTAGCGTCCGCCCGCGAGCCGCAAGGTCTCCTGGAGCCGGGGGAACGCGGTGAACAGGTCGAGCACCATGCCGGGCCGCTGGCTGCCCTGGCCCGGGTACAGGAAAGCGATCTTCGGAACGTCGCCGCTGTCGCGCAGCCGGACTGCCGGGGATGCCCGCCAGGCCCGGACATCGGCCAGGACGTCCGGCAGGTGTTCGAGATCCTCCACCACGGCCGTGGCCTGGACCGGCTGTCCGGGCGACATGCCGGCCGCAGTCATCGCCATGTCCCGCAGGGAGAACGGCCGCCCGGCGGCGTCGTTCGCCCGCACCAGCCGGGCGACCCGGTCGGCTACGCGTTGGACGGCGGCCTGGTCCGCGCCACGGAACACGAACAGTTCCGCGGGCCAGTCCCGCAGGCCGTGCCGTGGCTCGTCGGCGCCGCCGTAACCGGTGATCACGGTGTGGAAGTTGGTTCCGCCGAAGCCGAAGGCGCTGATCCCGGCCGTGCGCCGTTCGGCAGGGGCCGACCAGGTGCGGTGGCCGAAGGCGAACGGGCTGGTCTCCGGTTTCCAGTACGGATTGGGCTTGGTGACGTGCAGGGTGCCCGGCCGGATGCCGGTGTGCACCGCGGTGGCGGCCTTGATCAGCCCGGCCAGGCCCGCTGTGCACTTGGTGTGCCCGATCTGGGATTTGACCGATCCGATCGTGCAACTGCCCGGGTCCGCCCCGGCCTCGGTGAACATCTCCGTCAAGGCGGCCAGTTCGGTCCGGTCACCGACGACCGTGCCCGTGCCGTGTGCTTCGACGAGCCCGACTTCCTTCGCCGACACGCCCGCCGAACCGTAGGCCCGTTGCAGCGCACGACGTTGACCGTCGGCACGCGGGGCCGTCAGCCCCAAGGACTTGCCGTCGCTCGACGCCCCGATTCCCTTGACCACGGCGTAGATCCGGTCGCCATCGCGTTCGGCGTCGGCCAAGCGCTTGAGCACGACACACGCCACGCCTTCGCCCAGGGCGATCCCGTCGGCCGCCGAGTCGAAGGTGGCGCACCGGCCGCTGGGCGACAGGGCCTGCACCGAGGCGAACATCAGGTAGTCGTGCGCGCTGTTGTGCAGGTCCACCGCACCGCACAGCACCATGTCGCTGGTCCCCGCCTTGAGCTCCTTGCACGCCACGTCGAGCGCGGCCAGGCTGGAGGCGCAGGCCGCGTCGACCGTGTAGTTGGCGCCGCCGAGGTCGAGCCGGTTGGCGATCCGGCCCGCGATCACGTTGCCCAGCACGCCGGGAAACGAGTCCTCGGTCAGCTTGGGCAGGTAGTCGTCAAGGCCTTCCGGTGTGCTGCCGTACAACGCGGGCAGCGCGGACCGGACGGTGTACGCGTTGGCAAGGTCCGCACCGGCTTCGGCTCCGAAGATCACCGAAGTGCGGTCCCGGTCGAACTCCCTGGTCCGGTAACCGGCGTCGGTCAGTGCCCGGGCGGCCGCTTCCAGAGCAAGCAGTTGCGCGGGCTCGATCGACGTCAGCGACGCGGGCGGGATGCCGTACGCGAGCGCGTCGAACGGCACCGGGTCGAGGAACCCGCCCCACCGCGACGGCGTGGCGTCCTGGTACAGCCCGGTGTCCCACCGGTCGGCCGGAACTTCGGTGATCGCGTCGACCCCCGCGACGATGTTGGTCCAGTACTCGGCCACGTCACCGGCGCCGGGCAGCATCGCGGCCATCCCGACGATCGCGATGTCGAGCGGCTCCGCCGCCGGCGGCTCGGGCTCTTCGGCCAGTTCGGCGTACCGGGCCTGGAGGAACTCGGTCCTCGTGACCTGCTCGTGCAGGGTGGCGAGATCGGTCAGCTCGGACCGCAGGGTCGCCACCTGGCCGATCATGAACATCCCGGTCCGGCGTTGCTCGTCCTCGCCGACCGCGACGAGATCCGGCCCGTCCCGCTTGACCGCGCGGCTGGCGATCCGCAGCCTGCCGAGGTTGAGCTGTTCCAGCTGCTGCCAGGCGTCCTGCCGGGGCGCGCCGGCCAGCTCGGCCTTCGCCGCCTCGAACATGTCCACAAAGGACGACTGGGCGCACCGGACACTGTGCCCCGGCGAGGTCTCCAGCAGCGCGGTCCGTGCGCACTCCAGCGCGACCTGCTGGAACACCGGCGTGATCGCGCCGTGCTCGACGGCCTCTCGGGTGAACAGGTAGGCCGTGCCCATCAGGACGCCGACAGCCGCACCCTTGTCGACCAGGGGCGCGGCCATCGCCGAGACCATCGCGGCCGAGCGTTCGTCGTGGATGCCGCCCGCGAACAGCACGCTGACGCCCGCCAGCGAGGCCCTGCCGGACAGCACGGAGATCTGCTGTTCCCAGAGGGTGAAGCTGGAGCGCGGGCCGGTGTGGCCGCCGCATTCCCAGCCTTCGAAGACGAACTTGCGCGCGCCGTCGTCGAGGAAGTTGCGCAGCAGAGCGGGTGACGGCACGTGCAGGAACGCCTCGATACCCGCGTCCTCCAGCGTGCGCGCCTGCGCCGGGTTGCCGCCCGCGACGATCGCGTACGGCGGTCTGACCGCCAGCACCTCCGCCAGCTGGGCCTGCCTGAGCTCAGGCTCGGCGAAGCCGAGAATCCCGACACCCCACGGACGGCCGCTGAGAAGTGCGGCCGTCCGGGCCAACAGCTGCCTGGTCTGCTCGCCGTTCATCAGGGCAAGGGCGAGGAAGGGCAGCCCTCCTGCCGCGGCGACCGCTTCGGCGAAGGCCGGCTGGTCGCTCACGCGCGTCATCGGGCCTTGCGCGAGCGGGTAGCGCGGCCCGCCGGCGCGCTCACAGAAACGCCCGCCCTGGCGGATCGCGGGATTCCGGAAGGCCGATTCCAGATTGCGCTTCACAGTTTTGTGAATTGCTTGCACGACGCCACCCGCCGTTCCGCCCAATTGGCGCAATCCGTTCGCCAGAGCGCCGTCTTGACCGATCGGGATGGGATAACCGGCGCCGGGAAGGGTCAGCACTCTGCGGCCGTCGACAATAGTGGTGTCCGCGCCGTCCATCGCCTCAATCGCGGCCACGACCTCGACATCGAGACAATCACGGACTTCGGTGACGAGCGCGAGCTGGCTGTCCAGAACGACACCGCGCGCGCCGCCGGCGACGGCCGCCGCGGCGGTGTTCGGACCGATTCCGCCCGCCGCCCAGACAGGGACACCGAACTCGGCGAGCAGCCGCTGCAGGAGCACGAAGGTGGTCGGTTCGCCGACGCGTACGCCCGACTCGCAACCGCGGGCGACCAGCCCGTCCGCACCATGCCGTACCGCGGCGCGGGCTTCGTCGACCGACGTCACTTCGACGAGCAGTCTTCGGCCGTTACGGGGAAGGAGCTGCGGCGTAAGGATTACGTCGATATCATCCGGCAGTTCGTCCGGCCTCAGTGGACAGTCGGACGCCAGCCGGGCGCCGAACGGCCCGCCCAGCCTGCGCCGCACGGCAGCCAGCTCGGCCAACGCCCGCGCACGATCGCGGCCGAGGTCGAGCACGCCCAGGCCACCCGCTCGCTCGACGGCGACGACGAGCGCGGCGTTGGGCACACCGAGCGGGCTCACACCGATGACCAGGTCACGACAGGAAAATGCGCTCAAGGTGATTCCTTCTCCACACCTACAGGGCAAGGGATGTGAAAGGAAACCAGTGGTGAACAACCGGAGCGCCACCCCGGCGGGGCGTTTCCGGACCGTTTACAACCGTTTCAGCGGGTTAACTTCGTCGCAACGAAAATGTTCGGGCCATTGCTCGCCTCCTGTCCGGCATGCCCGTCACAATGGCGGATCGACCAGTGACGGTCTGTCGCACGTCGATCACGGTACAAACAAACCCGAGTCCCGTCCACAGTTTTGTGAAAATTTCTCACGCCATGCGTGATGGTTGTCCGGCGGCGACAGCATCCGCGTCGCTTCGCACTCACCGAAGTGAGTGCAGGCAGTGGGCTGAAACGATGAAGGGACCCGGCCGTGGCCGGGTCCCTTCGTGACGGTGTGACGGTTCCTACAACGGGAAACTGGGAATGTCGCCGCGCACGGTCACCCAGCGGGTCTCGGTGAACGCCTCGATGTTGGCCTCGGCACCACCGAACCGCGACCCGGTGCCGGACTCACGGACACCGCCGAAAGGCACATGTGCTTCATCGTTCACCGTCTGGTCGTTGACATGCACGATGCCCGTCGGAATCCGTTCGGCCAACGCCAGCCCACGCATCGCGTCGCCGGTCAGGATTCCGAGCGACAAGCCGTATTCGCTGTCGGCCGCGAGCTTCACCGCGTCGTCCTCGGAGGCGAACGGCGTGACCACCGCGACCGGGCCGAAGATCTCCTCGCGATACGCCCGGCAGCTCGCCGTCGCGTCGCTGAGAACGGTGGGACGGTAGAACAGGTCCGTACAGGTCCCGCCGGACACCAGGATCGCGCCCGAGTCCACCGACTCCGTGACCAGCGCGTGGATCTTGTCGCGCTGCCCGGCGTCGATCACCGGACCGAGCGCGACCTCACTCGTCGCGGGGTCGCCGACGGTCAGGCTGTCGGCCTTCTCGGCGAGCAGCCGGACGTACTCGTCGAAGATCGACTCGTGCACCAGGTGCCGCCCGGTGGTCATGCAGATCTGGCCCTGGTGGAAGAACGACCCCCACGCCGCGGCGCCGACCGCCTGCCGCAGATCGGCGTCCTCGGTGACGATCAGCGCGGAGTTGCCGCCCAGTTCGAGGTGCGCCCGCTTGAGATGACGGCCCGCGGCCTCGCCGACCTTCCTGCCCGCCGCGGTGGAACCCGTGAACGAGATGACGCGGACGTTCGGGTCGGTGACAAGGGCCTCGCCCGTGTCCGGGCCGCCGGGAAGCACGTGCAGCACGCCGGGCGGCAGACCGGCGTCCTCGAAGACACGCGCCAGAGTCACTCCGCCGCACACCGCGGTGCGCGGGTCCGGCTTGAGGATCACCGCGTTGCCGAGCGCCAAAGCCGGTGCCACCGAACGGATCGACAGGATCAGCGGTGCGTTGAACGGCGCGATCACGCCGACCACGCCAGCAGGAACCCGCTTGGCCATGCTCAGCCGCGGCGCCTCGCTCGGCAGCACCGATCCGCTGGGGCGACCGGGAAGCGTCGCGGCCTCCAGGCATTCCTGTTCGGCCACATGCAGTTCGAACCCGACCTTGCCCCCGGTGCTGCCGGACTCGCGGGTCAGCCAGTAGCCGATCTCGGCGGCGTGCGCTTTCCACAGCCCGGCCGCCTTGCGCAACACGGCCGCTCGTTGCTGGAAAGGCGTTGCGGCCCAGGAACGTTGTGCCTCCGCCGCGACGGCCGCGGCCTGCGCGACGTCGTGTGGTGTGGCGATTCCGATCCGGCCGAGTTCGTGGCCCGTGGCCGGTTCGACCACCGCGGCATCACCGCCGCCCGGCGTCACCCACGAACCGGTGAAGACTCGTCCACGCCAGGTCTCGTCGCTGAGAAACGCCATCGCCGTCTGCTCCCGTCTCGTCAGAAGCCAGACAATTACCGCTTGCCCGCACTCGCGTCAGCCCGGGTTTCCACTCAACGGAAGCACGTTACCGGAGCGGTCCTGGCCGCGGCGTGCGGGCCGCCGACCGGCCAGCGGTGCTCACGAGTGATGTCTGAGCACACCCGCGTCCCACAACTCATCCACCCAGATGACAAGATCGGTCCGCATGTTCTCCACGTCCAGCCGCCACAGGCCCGCGAGCAGGTCGGCGGCCGCGTCGATCTGCCAGTCGTGCTGACACAGGGCGACCCACATTGCGGTCCCGACGGGTCCACAGTGGAAGATCGTGCCGTCACCGGACAGCTCCATCCGGCCGTCGGCGAACACCGCGGCCCGCACCCATGATTCCGGCCGAACTGGCACACCTCAATTAGAGCCGCACGATCAGCATTCGCGCCACCCCTGAGCGGCCGACGAATCCCCTGTTTCATTCCTCGCTGAAAGCGGCCGGGTGATCCGGCACGGAACAACGGTCACATCCGCCGCCGCCCTGGCCCGGCAAGTCCGGAACCACATCAACCAGGCTCCACGAAACCGCATCCACAGTGGACGGCGCGGGCGGAGTTCCACATGGCACGTCGCGCCAGTACCACGGACGCCGTGCACCTCCGTGTTTCACCATCACAACAGGACACGCGGCGTGCGATCAAGGCCAGGCACCCCGATCGGCGTGAACACGCCAACCGGGACCTGAATCGACACAGTACGACAGCGATTTTCGGTCGATCGGCGGGTATGACGGAACTGAATAGGTGTTGATCTACTACGCCGCGCGGTGGTACGTCTGCGACGCATGTCAAACAGCGACTGAGCGGACCGGCTTCTGGGTAACCGGTCACCCGAGGTGATGCCCATGGCACTGGGAATCGATATCTACCGCTACCAGACCGTCACCGACTGGAACGCGGTGCGCAACCACGGTGTCCGGTTCGTGTACGTCAAAGGCACCGACGGCGGCGGACCGGCCCTGGTCCGTGCCGACGCGCAAGTGCGTGGCGCCCAGAGCGTCGACCTGCCCGTCGGTCTCTACCACTACGCCCAGCTCTCGCCGAGCCCGGAGGCGCAGGCGAACGTGCTGACCGCCGAGGTCCGCAGGCTCGACGCCACCGGCCTGCCGCCCGCGCTGGACCTCGAGGACCCGCACCGGCCGGGCCCCGCGGCCCGCGACTTCGCCTTCCGGTTCCTCAACCAGTTGCGCAACAACGGATTCCAGTCAGTGACGTTGTACGGAAACACGTCCATGCTGACCGGGATCACCGCGGACACCATCGGCGTGCCGAACACGATCGTCTGGGCCGCCCAGTACGGCCCGAACAACGGCGTCCGGCATCCGTTGCGCTACAACGGCCGGGCCAACATCCACCAGTACACGTCGGTGGGTGGCGTGCCGGGCATCAGCGGGCGGGTCGACCTGAACGAGTCCCTCACCGAGCTTCCAGGAGCGGATATGCCACTGACACAAGACGACGTCAACCGGGTCGCCAACGCGGTGTGGGAACAGCATCGCCCACTGCTGCACGACTGGTCGGTGATGAACCCGATGTGGGTGTGGCTGGTCGGCGCCAACATGGGCGCCTGGGAGGCCGCGACGAGGCCGTTCCCGCCGGCGCCGGACCCGGAGGAGGCCGTGCGGCGGCTGGCCGAGGTGATCGCGGAGCCGTTGAAGGAGGAAATGTCGAGGCAGAGCGGGCAGATGGACCCGGACGCGATGGCGGTCGCCATCGCCCGGCGCTTCATCCGGACCGAGCCGCCCCAGCCGGACGCCTAGCAAACCCCGGAAACCCCAGCGTAACCCTCGTGAGTGTTTGTCCGGGTTCTAACCCGGACAAACACTCACGAGGGGCTGGTGGGTCAGGTTGATTCGCGTACTACGAGTTCCGGTTTGAACATGACCTGCTGGTGGGCGTGGGTGTCCGGGTGGTCGCACTCCTCGAGCAGCAACTGGGCCGCGTTGCGTCCTATTTGGAGGGTCGGCTGCCGGATCGAGGACAACGGGACCGCCGCGTCCACGGCGAACTCGATGTCGTCGTAGCCCATGATCGCGATGTCGTCGGGGACCCGGCGGCCGGTGCTGACGGCGGCGCGCAGCAGGCCGAGAGCGAGCAGGTCGTTGGCGCAGAAAGCCGCCGTGACGTCGGTCGCCCGCTCGAAGAGGGAACGGGCGGCTTCGTACGAGATCCTGGCCTTGAGCGCGGGCAGCTCGATCACCTCGATCGCCTTGTCGGGATCGAGATCCGCCGCGGCGACAGTCTCGCGCAACCCCTCCAGCCGGTCGGCGCACTGCCGGATGGTGAGCGGGCCGGTGAAGAACGCGATCCGCTCGTGCCCCTTCTTCGTCAGGTGACTGCCGGCGAGTTCCCCGCCTGCCACGTCGTCGACCGCGACCGAGCAGCAGTTCACCCGCGGGTCGTGCCTGTCGACCAGCACGGTCGGCGTCCCGCGCCTGCGCAGGGCGTCCAGCCGTTCCGAGCTGACCTCGACGGGCGTGATCAGCACTCCCCTGACCCGCTGTTCCTCGAGGACCTGCAGGTAACGGTCCTCGCGCGTGGCTTGTTCGTCGGAGTTGCACAGCACCACCGCGTAGCCCAGCTCGGTGGCCACGTCCTCGACGCCCTTGGCCACGTCGTGGAAGAACGGGTTCGCCATGTCCAGCACGATCAAGCCGAGCGAGCGGCTGGTGCCCGCGCGCAACTGCGCGGCCGACGAGTTGCGCACGAACCCGAGCTCGGCAATGGCGGCGAGCACCTGGTCCCGCGTCGCGTCGGCGACCTTGTCCGGCCGGTTGAGCACATTGGACACCGTGCCGATCGAGACTCCCGCCCGGACAGCGACATCCTTGATACTCGGCGCCATTGCCGAATCGTATCAACCGCCAGTGCCGTGACCAGCGAGCTTGCCCGTCACGACCGCGTACGCGCCAGGCTCAACGCCAGTTTCGGGCACAGCGAGACGGCCTTGCGCGCGTGCTTGTGCAGTTCGCCGGGGACCGGGGCGTCGGCCAGGATCGGATAGCCCCACTCGTCCAGGCCGATGAGCTCGGGCACCAGCTCCGCGCAGACACCGTGCCCGTCGCAGGCGATCATGTCCACCTTCAGGCGTTCGGTCATCGCCAGCCCTCACTTTCGTCAGGCGGTTCCGGCAGCGGCAGGACACGCGGGCCACCGGGACACAGCTGCCCGGACAGGTGGCGGCGGATGTCGAGCGCGAACGTCTTGAGCGCCGAGCCGACGAACTTCACGACACCGTCGGGATGCGCGCACGCGCCCCGGCCGTCGATCACGCCGAGCCGGAAGCGCAGACGCTCGTACGCCTTGCGCGAGCCGTCCCGGGCGATCATGGCGAAGTCCTCGGCGATCGCGGGCAGGCCCCGGAAGCACGGGCCGCACTGCCTCGCCGTCTGCCCGGCCATCCACGTGGCCACGCGGACCGTTTCGAACAGGCCACACGTGCGCGCCGGGAGGGCCACGACGATTCCCGCGCCCAGAGAAGCGCCGAGCGGTTCGAGTCCTTCCGGGCAGAACGGCCGGTGCAGCTGGGTCGGCGGAATCCAGGCGCCGCCGTAACCGCCGACCAGCAGCGCGGAGATCGGCTCACGGATGCCGTTGGCGACCCGCAGGATCGTCTCGCCGGTGATGCCGACCGGCAGTTCGTAGACGCCCGGCGACCGGACCGCGCCGCTGACCGTGAACAACGCCGTGCCGGGTGCCTCGCCGGTCCCGGCCTGCCTGAACCAGTTCGGGCCGTACCGGCCGATCAGGGCGACGTGCGCGAACGTCTCCACATTGGACACCAGGGCGGGCCGCCCGCCGACGCCGGCCACCCTGGCGGAGTCGGCCTTGGGCTTCGCCTCGCCCCCGCCGACAAAACCGGCCACCGCGGTCGACTCGCTCGACACGTACCAGCTGGGCGGTTCGGCCACGTCGATCTCGACTTCACCCCACCCAGCCGCGACGCGGTCGGCGATCGCGGCCGTCAGGTGTTCCGCGAGGCCGGTGCCGCGGTGCACGGCCACGGTGATCCGGTCGGCGCCGAGCGCGAGCGCGGCCAGTTCGGCACCGTCCAGGACCAGGTGCGGAGCCAGCCGCAGCAGGAGCTTGTCCTTGCCGGCGGCCGGTTCGCTCTCCATGCCGTTGACGACGACGTACGGGTTGTCGCGGCCGGCGACGGACGCCATCTTGCGACCGCTGGGAAACCAGCCGCCGCCTCGGCCACGCAGTCCTGAGGCCGTCACCATGTCGATGAGCTGGGGTACGACGCTCGTGGGCAGCGGGCCGACCGTCCGGGCGTGCTCGGTGATGGAACGCGCCTGTTTGGTCAGCAGGCGAGGGCGGCCGTCATACCGTTGCTGGGGTGCGCTCACAGTGACCGCCTCCGCAGCGACGCCACACGCAGGCTGCCGCAGCCGAGCACCAGCGCCACGCTGGCACCGATAGTGATCAGCGACCACAGCTGGTCCGAGCCGATGCCGATCGTGTGGATGACGGCCACCGGCCAGCTGATGTACGCCGCCCAGTGGATCAGTCGCCATGCCCGGTACGGCATCCGGGTGCGCAGCACGCCGGTCAGCACGAGCACGAGGATGAAGTCGAGCGCGATCGCGCCGAGACCGAGGTACAACGGCGAATACGTCCCGATGAACGGCACGAAGATCTCCAGGACGCCGATGGACACGTAGGTGTCCAGCACGATCGTCCCGACGTGGATGGCCAGGAAGATCAGTGACGCCATGGAGACGTTGCGGTGCAACGACTCCGTGACGAACCTCGGCCAGAACCGGGAGCTGACCCGGCCCGCGGTGAGCAGGCCGAGCGAGAACGCCGCGGTGAACAGCACCAGCGAGACGAGCCCGCTTCCCCTTGCCAGGTACCAGTACGTGCTTTCGCCCAGGAACGTCATGACTCCTCCTCGGGCCATTCGGCCACAGTGGTGACGGCACCACCCGTTGCCACGAGGCGCGCCGGGAGCCGGCGCGCGGCGAGCCAGTCCGGTGCACGGTCGCCGAGCACGAGCGCGGCGGTCGAAGCAGTGTTCGCGGCGACACACGTGGCCGCCGAAACCGTCGCGTACCGCCAGATCCCTGCGGCCGGCAGGCCTGTCATCGGGTTCAGGACGTGGTGCAGCCGCTTGTCACCGCGTCGCCACGACCGGACCGTCACGCTCGACGTGGCGAGGCCGCCTGAGTCGATGGCGATGACTTGGCCGCCTTCGTCGCTGGCGTGATCCGCCGTGACGCGCACGCTCCAGCCGTCGTCCGGTGCCGGGCCCGCGACCGCGATGTCGCCGCCGAGGTTGACCAGCACGCCCGCGCCGGTCTCCGCCGCGATCCGGCGGGCCGCGACGTCCGCGGCCCAGGCCTTCGCGGTCGCCCCCAGGTCCACGGTGATTCCCTGGGGAACAGTGACGGTGTCACCGGCGATCCGGATGTCGCGCCACGCCTGCCCCACCGGCGGGTCGATGGTCACGCTGACCGCCGCTTCGCGGGGGACCTCGGCGAAAGTCCGGTCGTAGCCGAGGGTCACCATGTACGTGCCCAGTGCCGGGTCGACCAGGCCGTCGGTGTCCGCCGCGGCCCGTAAGGCGACCTCGACCGCCTTGGCCAGCAACGGGTGCGTGGCCGATCCCGTGCGGTTCAGCTCGCTCAGCGCGGAATCGTCCCGGAACCTGCTGCACGCCAGATCGAGCTCGCCGATGAACCAGCGCAGGATCGTCCCGGCCGCCGGCAGCGTCTCCGGCCGCGTGACGAGCACGTGCGCGGTGGTGCCGATGGCCGCGAACTTCGTCCCGGCGGTCACGATCCACCCGACGAGGTGACCGGTGGTTTCGGGGTCGGCTTCGGCTTGGGCGCGGGTGTGGTCGTGCCCGGCGTGGCCTGTTTCCGCGGCGTCTGCCGCGGGGTGGCCTGGCCTTGGGGTACCTGCTCTTGGGGTACCTGCTCTTGGGGAACCTGCGCCTGGGGAACCTGGTCCTGCGGGAGCTGCTCCTCCTGGGCGACCTCGGTGGTGTCCTCGGTGACCTGGGCCTGGGCCTTGGCCGCCTTGTCGGCCTTGACCTGTTCGGCGATGGTGAACCCGAGGCCCATCGTGCCGGCCAGGCCCAGCGCCACCACGCCTGTCGTGATCATCCTGACCCGGCCGACCGCCGAGTCCCGTGCGGCTGGATTCAGTCGCTGCGCCATGGTCCTGTCGCCTCCCAGGGCATCCTCGTCGCGCTTGCTGGTCACACGTAGCCAGGGCGCGCGGGGTTCAACGTTCGCGACGGGCGGCGGTCGAGCAGGCGATTCGGCGGTCGCGCGGAGCGCCGAGCTGCGACACTGGATCTTGGGCTCACGGCAGCCGGACCGTCACACGGGGAGACACAGCAGATGAACGCGCCACCATCGCGGCCCGGGCCGCGACCAGCCGTCCGGATCGGTGCTCTTGTTCCGCTGACCCGGCCCGGCTGGGTGGAGGCGGGCAGGCACCTGCTGGCCGGCCTGGAGCTGGCCGCCGGCGAGGTGAACGACGCGGGCGGGATCGACGGAAGGCCGCTCGAGCTGGTGGTCCGGGACACCGCCGCTGACCCGGGGAACGCCACCGCGGCGGTGGACGACCTGGTCCGGCTGGGCGTGGTGGCGGTGGCCGGGGAGTATCACAGCGTCGTCGCTCGCGCCGCTGCCGCCAGGGCCGACGCGCTCGGCGTGCCGTTCCTGTGCTCGTCGGCGGTTCTCGACGCGCTCACCGAACAGCCGACGGAATGGGTCGCGCGCCTCGCCCCGGCGCAGTCACACGGCTGGCGGATCTACGCGGACTTCCTGCTCGGCGCGGGCCACCGCCGGATCGCCGTGGCGACCGAACCAAGTGTCTACTGGGCGTCAGGAACCGGCATCCTCCGGGACTACGTCACGGCACGCGGCGGCACCGTGACCGAACTCGATGCGCGCGCTCTGACTCCCGCGGCCTTGTGCGACGAACTCGCCGACAACCACGCGACCGCAGTCCTGCTGCTGGTCGGTTTCCCCGAACCGGCCGTGCCGATCGTCAAGTCGGTCCGCCGTGACCAGCGCCTTGCCGAAATCCTGATCGGTGCTCCGGCGGGGCAACCGGAGTTCGCCGACTGGGCGGAGTCGCTGGGCGACGACGGCGCCGCCGTCCCGTTCCTGCGCTACCTGCCCGAGCGCCTCAGCACGCTCGGCGCACGAGTCGGGACGGCCCTGCGTGAGCGGCTGGCGGAAGCGCCCTCCTTCGTCGCGTTCGAGGGCTACGACACGGTCGTGGTTCTCGCCGATGTTCTCCGTAAGCACGGCACGGATCGGGCGCGCATCGCCGAATCCTGGTCGCGTGTTGCGGTCGAAGGCACTCGCGGGCAGATTCGGTTCTCTCGCCCGCCCGGCATCAGCGTCCGGCAATGGGCCTGGCCGCCGGTCCAGGTCGTGGACCGGGATCCGGCGGAACCCGGCCGTTTCCGGGTTCGGCACGCCGGCTGAGAACGCACGGAGGCCGCCCATGCGCGGGAACGGGTTCACTGTCGAGGTCGCCTGCGACGAGTCCGGCTCGGAGGGCGGCAATCTCATCGACGCGACAACCGACGTTTTCGCGCACGCCAGCGTCCTGCTTCCGCCCGAATCCGCCCAGGAGTGCGTTCTCCGGTTACGCGAACGAATACGCTCACCCGCCTTGGAGTACAAGGCGAATCACCTGCTGCGCGAAAAGCACCGGGCGGTCCTGCTCTGGTTGCTCGGCCAGGACGGGCCGATCCTCGGACATGCCAGAGTGCACCTGACGGACAAAGCCCTTTTTGTCGCGGGCAAGGTCGCCGAACTGCTCGAACCACACCTGGACGCGGCCACGATCTACCACGCGGACCGCTCCGTGCTGCGGAGTTACAACGCTGTGCTTCGGGACGCTCACCGTGATCATCTGGATCTGCACATCCCGGCGATCGTGCGGGCCGTGCGCCAGTGGGGTACGGACGGGCCGGTCGCCATCGTGCACGACCAGCAGAACCTGTTGACCGAGCACCGGATCGGCCTGCTCGGGCAGATCCTCGGCGACCGGCTGGCCGGCGTGCGGTTCGTCGATTCCCGTGACGACGCACGCGTGCAGATCGCGGACTTCCTCGCGGGCGTGGCCCGCCGGATCGCGTCGGACGAGCTCAACGGCCACGGTGACAGCGAACTCGTCGAGGCGCTCCGGCCGTACGTCGACCCGGCGTCCGTCTGGAACGATTCCGCGAGCCGCTTGTTATGACGCGGCAGGCATCATCGTCCGGATCTCGTAGGTCAGCTCGTCCGCGCCGCTCCACCGGCGCGCCTCGTTCTCCAGCGGGGCAAGGCGGTCCCGGAGCCTGCTGGACTTGACGGAACGCCCGTGTACCAACGCGTCCCGGCCGATGTCCACCGCCGTGTCGACGTCATGCAGCAGCAGTCGGTTGACCGCCAACGAAATCAGGCAGAACGCCCGGCTGCGGGCCATCCTGTCACCGTACGACCGGATCGCCACCTCCAGCGAGGGCACCGCGCGCTTGGCGAAGCGGGCGTCCACGAACCGGGCCAGGTCGGTGTAGACCGAGCCCATCGTCGCGGTCATGTCAGTCTCCGTGAAGAACGCCGCCCAGCTGGGGACCGTGCTGAGGTCCGCGGCCTCGAACTCGTTGCGCGTCGTCGCCAGCGCGGCGACCGCCTCCTCGGCACGGCCGAGTTTGGCGTACGCCCACGCCTGGTTGGCCGACAGGATCGCCGCGGCGAGCGTGCTGTTGGCCGCCCGCGCGGCCCGCAGCCCGCGCTCGAACTCCCAGAGGGCCTGCCCGGCGGAGTTGTGGTGCAGGTGCACCCGCCCGATCCGATAGTGGACGTTAGACACCAGTTCCTTGTTGCCCGCGCGCGTGGCGAGATCCAGTGCGGCCGCGAAGTGGTGCAGGGCTTCGGTGATCGAGCCGCTGTCGAACAAGGTCCAGCCCGCGACGTTGTGCATGTCGGCCACCGCCGTGTCGAGCCTGCGGGTCAGCCGGACCGGCACCGTTGCCCCCAGCAGTGCTCGGGCCTTCGGCAGCCTCGACAACACCGAGCGGTGGCAACTGCCGCCGCCGTACTGGTAGTCCAACGCTCTGAACTCGCGGGCCGCCTGTTCGACGCCCTCGACGTCCGCGATCCCGATTCGGGCCGGTGCACCAGCCGGACGGCTCCGGTACATGACACCTCCAAAGTGGGGGTCGTCCCTCTAAGGAGTTGCCACCGTGTGCGGACCGTAAACGGCGGGCAACCTCGCGGAAAAGTCCACGTTGGACTATTGACCGATCGGGTCGAACACGCATCCGGCCCTATCGCTAGGATTCCGACAGGACTACCGTGGACCGCGGCATTCCTGGGGCCAGTTCAGGAGGCTCGATGACAGCTACCTCGGCCGTGACGCCCGCAGTGGCCGTTCCGGCACAGCAATCGTCCGCACGGCACCGCTCCCGTGTCACGATCGGCACAGACGGATCGACCTGGGGTGACGCCGCGCTGGAGTGGGCGCTGCGGCACGCCTGGCTGGTGAACGCCGGACTGAAGGTCTATTCGGCGAAAACCAGCGATGACCATGCAATCGCCCGCCGGCTCGACGTCTACCGCTGGCTGCACGCCTCGGTGACGACCTCGGACGACACCCCGGAACACACGCTGCTGACCGCGAGCGCGGAGACGGACCTGCTGGTGCTCGGCCACCACGGGCACGGCCACCACAACCTCGGCGTCGGTCACCTCGTCCTCCCCGTGGTGAGCCGCAGCCGGTGCGACACGGTGGTCGTGCGCGGAGAGCCACGAGCCGTCCGCGCCGAACACGGCTGGGTGACAGCGGCGATCGGCGGCCAACATGACGAAGTCGTCATCCGCCGCGCCACCGAGATCGCCACGCGTTATCGCGACGGCCTGCGCATCGTGCACGCGTGGCCGCTGCCCGGCCCCCGGGCTGTGGCGGCAGAGTCCACGAATCCCAACGACGTGCTGGACCGCGCGCGCCGCCTGGTCGGCAAACTCGCGCCGACGCTGACGCCCAGCCTGCACCTGGTCCGGAGCCGCCCGCACGAGGCCGTGGAGACGTGCACGCGCAGCGACCTCCTGGTGATGGGCCCAGGCAGCCAGCCCGGCCGGCTCTCCCCCATCACGCGGACCGCACTACACCTGTCCCCTTGCCCGGTGTTGGTCGTCAGACCTTAGGCCCACTCCGATGCCCCCGACGCCCCCGGCGTTGAGGGCATCATTGTCTTCACACCAACCCGCGCACGGGTGTCAGCGGACGCCTTGGGGGCGGAACTGGATGCTGATTCGTGGGCCGACCGCTTTCGTGCTCTTGGGGACCGCGTGTTCCCAGGTGCGCTGACAGGAGCCGCCCATCACCAGCAAGTCGCCGTGGCCGACGGAGAACTTGACGGTTTCGCCGCCGCCGTGCGGGCGTAACCACAGGCCGCGGGCGTCGCCGACGGACAGGATCGCGACCATGGTGTCCTCGGTGGCGCCTCGGCCGATGCGGTCGCCGTGCCAGGCGACGCTGTCGCGGCCGTCGCGGTAGTAGCAGAGTCCGGCAGTACGGAACGGCTCTCGGAGTTCCGCCGCATAGTGCTGGGTCAGCGCGGTGCGGGCGTCGTCCAACACGGGGTGCGGTAAGGCGTCGCGCTCGGCATAGAAGCACAGTAGGCGCGGTACGGCCACGACGCGGTCGTACATCTGGCGTCGTTCGGCGTACCACGGCACGTCTGCCGCCAGGCGCGTGAACAGCTCGTCCGCGCCGGTCAGCCAGCCGGGCAGGAGGTCGACCCAGGCGCCGTGGCTCAGCATCGTGCGCTGGACGCCGTCAAGCGGGCGCAGACCGATGGTGTCGGCCATGTCGAAGAGTGAACCCTGCACGCCGACCACAGTACACCGGACTCGAACACTCGTTCGAGTCGGTTCCGGCTCATTTCCGGAGCACCTCGATCAGCGCCGAGATGCTGTCGCCACGGTGCCCGCGCTCCACCGCGCGGCGGATCACCTCGTGCATGCCCGACTGCCAGGACACGTCGATGCCGAACTCGGCCGCCACCGACAGCTCGTGGGCGATGCCTTCCTCGAAGAGGCCCACCGCGGACGCCGGATCGCCGTAGTCGCCCGAGTCGATCTCCGCCGCCAGCGTCGGCAGGACGGACGCGATCATCTCCAGCCACTTCGCCGTGAACCCGACCATGCTCTGCGCGGGCAGCCCACG
Source organism: Kibdelosporangium persicum (assembly GCF_013280595.1). Lineage (GTDB taxonomy): Bacteria > Actinomycetota > Actinomycetes > Mycobacteriales > Pseudonocardiaceae > Kibdelosporangium > Kibdelosporangium persicum. The sequence continues at coordinate 98,642 of NZ_JAAATY010000015.1, read as the reverse complement.
TGCGGTGACCATCGCCGCGCCCTGGAAGAATCCCATCAACGCGGGCAGCAATGTCCCGCCGACGGCCATTTCGTACAACGCCGCCAAATCCACCGAAGGGCCCAGATAAACGGTGTCGCCGCCCAGAACCCGAAGCACCGGATAATACTTGTCGTAAACGGCTTGAGGGCCGCTGTAGTACACCAAGGTGTCCGGAGCGCCGACCGCCGCGGGAACGTTCTTCACCGCTCCGTCCAAGTACGCCGCCCCGCGTTCCTCGGCCCAGGCGGCCGTTTCCCGGGCTCCCGCCGGGTCGCCGGAATTCAGCGTGACCAGGGTACGGCCGGTGAGATCGGCGGGTTCGAGCACCGACCGGGTGGCCGAATACGTCGTCAGGCAGGCGATCACGAGCGGGCTCGCCGACACGGCCGAGGAAATCGATTCGACCTGGTACTCCGCCCGGCCGGGCGTCCGATTCCAGCCGGTTGCCGGATGCCCCGCTTCGCGGAACGCCTCCGCCAACGCCCTGCCCATTGAGCCGAGTCCGACGACGGTGACCGATGTCCGTTGATCCATGCCGCGATCATGGCCGCTTTACAGACATTCCTTCAAGTACCTACAATTTTGCCGGGTACCGACATTTTTGTAAGGGGGACCGGTGCTGAAGCGGCGCACGTACACGTGCGGGCTGGATGCCGCGCTGGACATCATGGGCGGCAAGTGGAAGGCCCTCGTCCTCTGGGAGCTGATCGACGGCCCGCTGCGCTTCGGCGAGCTGCGCCGCCGGGTGGCCGGCATCTCCGAGCGGGTGCTCATCCTGCAGCTGCGTGAACTGGAGAAGTGCGGTCTGCTGCATCGCGAGCTGTACCACCAGGTTCCGCCGAAGGTCGAGTACTCGCTCACCGGCTTCGGCCAGTCGCTGATCAAGGCGATGACGCCGCTCGGCGAGTGGGGCGAGCGGCACCAGGCCACCATCGAGGCGCTGGAGCGGGGCGACTAGTGCGGTTCGGCATCCTGGGGGACGTCGAAATCGTTTCGGCGCAAGGCGAATCGATCCCGGTCGGCGGGCCGAGGCAACGCGCGCTGCTCACCCTGCTCCTGCTGGACGCCGGCAAGGTCGTCTCGGTCGGCCGCCTGCTGACCGGCCTGTACGGCGACGAACCGCCGAACGGCGCCGCGAACGCCTTGCAGTCCCAGGTGTCCCGGTTGCGCCGGGGCCTGCCGGACGGCCTGATCGAGTTCCACCCGAGCGGCTACCGGCTCGCGGTCGACCCGCTGACCGTGGACGCGCACCAGTTCGAGCACCTCGCCCGCCAGGGTGCACAAGCGCTCGCCAACGGCGACGCCCGCACAGCGGCCGGCACGCTCACCCAGGCCATGGCCCTCTGGCGTGGCCCACTCCCCCTGCCTGACCCCAGGCTGGAGGAGCTCAGGCTTTCCGCGGCCGAGGACCTGGCCGACGCCCGGCTCGCGCTCGGCGAGCACACCGCGTTGATCCCCGAACTGCGTGCGCACATCGAACGGCACCCGTTGCGCGAGCGTCCACGCGGTCAACTGATGCTCGCGCTGCACGCCGCCGGTCGCACCGCCGAAGCCCTCGCGGAGTACGAGAACGCTCGGCGCCTGCTGGCTGAGGAACTGGGTGCGGACCCGTCCGCCGAGCTGGCCGCCATCCACTTGGCGCTGCTGCGCGACGAGTCCCGGCCACGCTCCAACATCCCCGCCCAGCTGACCAGTTTTGTCGGCCGCACACCGGAACTGAGCCGGATCGCCGGCCTCTTCACCAGGACGAGACTGGTCACGATCACCGGGCCGGGCGGCGCGGGCAAGACCCGGCTGGCCATCGAGGCAGCCGGACAGCAGGCCAGGGAGACCTGCTTCGCCGACCTCGCGGCCCTGACCCACGGCGCTGACATCCCCCAGGCCGCGCTGGTGGCGTTGGGCGTCCGGGACACCGGCCTGCTGACCTCGGCGGCCCAGGACCCGGTGGACCGGGTGATCGCCGCCGTCGAGGACCGGCGGCTCCTGCTGATCCTGGACAACTGCGAGCACGTGATCGACGAAGCGGCGACGTTCACGAGACGGCTGCTCAACGCGTGCCCGGACGTGCACATCCTGGCGACGAGCCGGGAGGCGCTGGGCATCACCGGCGAACGCCTCTGCCCGCTGCCGTCGTTGCCCGCGGCGCAGGCCATGGAACTGTTCGCCGACCGGGCCGCGGCCGTGTCCGCCGGATTCCGGATCACCGTGGACAACGCCGAAGCCGTGGCGAGCATCTGCACGGCTCTCGACGGCATGCCGCTGGCCATCGAACTGGCCGCGGCGAGGCTGCGCGCACTGGAGATCACCGACATCGCGGCCCGTCTCGGCGACCGGTTCGCCCTGCTGTCCCGCGGAGACCGCACCGCCGCCCCACGGCACCGGACGCTCCGGGCCGCCGTGGAGTGGAGCTGGGACCTGCTGGACGCCCAGGAGCAACAGCTCGCCGCCCGGCTGACGGTCTTCACGGGCGGCGCCACGCTGGCGGCCGCCGAGCAGGTCTGCCAGGTGCCCGGCACGGCGGAACTGCTGGCAGGCCTGGTGGACAAGTCGTTGGTGGAGCACGCGGGCGGCCGCTACCGCATGGCGGACACCATCCGCGCGTTCTGCGCCGAGCGGCGAACCGAGCCTCTGGAAGCCGCGCACGCCCAGTACTTCCACGAGCTGGGTGAAACGGCCAATCCGCATCTGCGCCGCGCCGAACAGGTGGCGTGGCTGGACCGGTTGGACGCCGACCACGGCAACATCCAGGCGGCCCTGCGTTGGGCGGTCGCCAACGACACCACGTTGGCACTGCGCATGATCGGCGCGTTCTCGCTCTACTGGTACCTGCGTGGGCTGCGCGGGCAGGCCGCGCCCCTGGCTGTGGCGCTGCTCGAAAGGATCGGCACGCACCCGCCGGACGAACTCGACGAGGAGTACGTGCTCTGCGTGCTGCTCGCGGCCTGGGGTGATCTCGACGCGCCGGAGTGGCACGACCACCTCAAGCACGCCGAAGAGTGCATGACCCAACCGCGCGGCGCCCTGCGACGAGCGCATACCGCGTTCCTGTGGGCAGCCGCGACGGGACCACCCGAAGGCGAACCGGCGCGGCCGTTGCTGGACGACGACGTGTGGGCGGACGCGTTCACCAAGCTCGGCCGCGGACTGCTGCACATGTTCGACGGCAACATCGCCGAGTGCGAGCGCGACCTGGAGCGCGCACTGGCGGGTTTCCGGCAGGTCGGCGACCGTCTCGGCCTGGTACTGGCGTTGGACGGGTTCATCACCCTCGCCGACAGCCGGGGCGACCGGCAGGCGTTCGTGGCCGTGCTCACCGAGGCCATGGAACTGGTCGGCCAGCTCGGCTCGATCGACGACACCGTGTCCTTGTTGTGCCGCCGCGCGGAGAACCTGGCTCGCCACGGCGACCTCGGCACCGCACGCGCCGACTACGAGCAGGCGGTGACGTTGGCCCGGCGCTCCGGCAGGCGTGACCACCTGGCGTGGGCCTACAGCGGCCTCGGCGAGATCGCGCGACTGCGAGGCGACCTGGTGGAGGCGCGGCGGCTGCAGGAACTCGCCCTGAGCAAGTGCTCGACCGGCCCGTTCGGTATCCGCGAGTACGAGGCGCGCGTGCTGATCGCACTGGCCAAGCTCGCCGAGACGGACGGCGACGACGTCGCTTCCCGGCGCCATTACGAAGAGGCGATCACCGCCGCCACGGCGAGCCGGTCACAGCCGTTCGTGGCCAAGGCCGCGGCCGGCCTCGCGAGCCTGGCGGCGCGTTCGGGCGACGGGTGGCTGGCGGCGTTGCTGCTGGGCGCGAGCACCGCGATCCGCGGCATGCCGAGGACCGTCGACCCGGAAGCCACCGGGCTGATGGCCGACGTCAAGGCGCTGACCGGCGAAGACGCGTTCGCGGACGCCTTCGGGCGGGGTGCGGGGATGTGCCAGGACGAGGCGCTGCGACTGGTCGGTCAGCGGTTGGTGCGTGACCGGTAAGCGCGGTGCGCCACCGTCATGGCCGGGAGGAACAAGCCATGACAAACCTGCTCGACAACACCATCAGCCCCAGCCCCACGCCCAGCCGGAAGTGGTGGCGCAAGCCGTGGATCGTGCCCCTCGGCTTCGTCGCCGTCGCGTTCGTCGCGTTCTCGCTGCCGCGGTACCTGACGGGCGACCGCACACTGTCCCAGGTCCAGCAACCGGAGTTCAGCTGGCACTATCCCTTGCTGGTGACGCACGTGGTGTTCGCGTCGGTCGCCATGCTGACCAGTGTCCCGCAGGTGTGGCCGTGGTTCCGTGCGCGGTACCGGCACGTCCACCGGCTGGCCGGCCGGGTCTACGTGTTCGGCGGCGTGCTGCCCGCGGGCGTAAGCGCCTTCGTGATCGGCGTGATCACACCGTTCGGCCCGGCGGCGATGTCCAGCAACGTGCTGATGGCGGCGCTGTGGCTGGTCTTCACGTACAACGGCTACCGGACCGCACGGCAACGCCGCTTCATCGACCACCGCAAGTGGATGATCCGCAGCTTCGCGCTGACCATGTCGATCATCACCAACCGGATCTGGGGCATCCCGTTCGGCATCTGGCTGATGCCGCAGCTGGACACCACGTTCCACGGTGACGAGAAGCTGGTGTTCTACTCACTCGCCGGTACCACGACGTGGCTCGGCTGGGTGATCCCGCTGCTGATCGCCGAGTGGTGGCTGCAGCGCGACGAGGTGGCCAAGCGCAAGGCCAGGGCTACGAGGACTGGCTGACCAGCTGCGCCCGCAGAACCTTCACCACGTCGGGATGGCCGAGCGGCAGCGGTGGCTCGCGCCGGTCACGGTCGCCGTCGAAGCTGTGCGCGATCACGCGGACCAGGACACCCTGTTCGGCGAGCGCGTCGACCCGGGACGCCTCGCGCCGCATCCACAGCTCGTCGGCGGTCTTGGCGGTCGCCGGGTCGACCGGAGCCTCGCCCGACGCCGGGTCGACCAGCAGAACCGACCGGACCACCTCGTGGTGCTTGCCTGCCAGTGCCATCGCCGCGACCGACGACGCTCCCGACGCCACAACGTCGACAGTGCCGCTGGCAGTCCGCATGTACTCGGCCAGCTGCGACGCCGCGTCGTCGGCGGGCAGGCGGCACCAGACCACTTTCCACCGATCGGTGAGTTCACGCCACGTGGCGGGCAACTCGCCGTGGCTCGCGGCACCCGACGGGTCGAGCACGACGATGGTCTCGGGGGCGTCTGGGGGACCTTGGACGACGATCGATTCCGGCACGGCGAACTCCTTTCCCACCCCCGGGATTACCCATCCGGGAACGGCTCGAACTGCTGGCGTCACTTCGAAGACGACTGTGTTGACTGTGTTGGCCGTGTTGATGCCGATCGCGCCGACGAGGACGACTCCGGGGTCGCCGGGCACGACTCGGGATCGTTGCCGTTCACGCGTTCCGGGGCGGGACCGCGGGACCGTTCCCGCCAGGGCACGATCAGCCACAACAGACTGAACCCGATCGCGGTCAGCACGGCGAACAGCACCGCCGGCCACCCACCGAACACGATCTCGCCGATCAGCAGGACGGTGCCGGTGACCGCGAAAGCGAGACACACCAGCCCGCTCACGGCGAGCTTGTTGGCCACGCTGATGATGTGCTCGCGGCGTCCGTGCCGGAACAGGATCCGGTGCCAGGACGCCGGCGCGGTCAGCAACGCGGTGGCCGCGGTAGCGAACAACACGGTGACGAAATGCGTCGTCCTGATGTAGTCGTCCGCTTCCGCGTAGCGCTGGGTGAAAGCGATCGACAACAGGAAACCGAAGAGGATCTGCACTCCGGCCTGTGCGACACGCAACTCCTGCAGCAGCTCGGCGAGATTTCTCGCTAAGCGCTCCTGGTCTGATTCCTCGGCATCACTCACCCCGATCGGGTACCCTCGACTTCGTCTCCACAATCGCGGTTGACCTGCACAAACGAGCGACGCGGGCCTATGGTTACCCACTCGCGACCTCTTCTAACCACTTTTCTCACCAGGTTGTGCCGAAGTAGTGAGCTCCGTACGGTTGGAGCATCACCACGGTTGAAAACACAGCCGCGCTGACGTGTTTCACAACCGGAAGGATTGCCGTGAGCACTGCACACCGACACAACGGCAACGGCAGCGAGGCCGCGTCCGCGAGCAAGCTGCTGACTGTTGACGTCCAGCCACACCCCCGCGGCATTCCCCTCCTGCGCGTGCTCGGCGACGTGGACCTGGCAACGGCCCCGGTGCTCCAACAGGCGGTTCAGGAACAGGTCGCCCAACGGCAGAAGTTCGTCATGGACATGGACGGCGTCGACTTCCTCAGCTCGGCCGGCCTGGCGGTGCTGGTGGACCTACGCCAGCAGATGGAGGACCAGAACCTCAAGTGGGCCGTGGTCGCCGCACGGCAGACGGTCACCCGCCCACTCGAGATCACCGGTCTGCTGACCATCCTGCCGATCTTCGACACCGTTCCGGCGGCACTGGACGCCGTGACAGGCTGACCGGCTGGCCGTCATCCCCCCGACGGCCCGCCCCGGCGTGCCGACGCCAGGTCGCCCAGCCACAGCGGCCTGGCGACGCCGTGCTCGTCGCACCAGTCGATCATCCCGATCGTCCACAGCAGAACGTGCGCCATCACCTCGATGGTCACCTTGAAGTTGTCCTCGCACAGCGCGAGATCCACCTGGAACTGTGCCTCGTCGGCGTGGTCGTTGAGCTGCGCCAGCAACGCGCGCACGGCCGCCCGGATCGGCGGGCTGGTCTGGTCGATGTCGAGTTGGTTGTCGTCGTCTCCGGTCAGTTCGAGCCCGTAGGCGCGGTCGCCGTCCTCGGCCGGGCCCGCCGCGGTCAGCATCATCTGTGCCAGCGCGACGATCAGCTCGCCGACGATCAGATGCGACTCGCGGCCACCGTTCGCGCGATCGGCGGTCAGCCGGGCCATCTCCAGCACCAGGCTCTCGTCGTCACCCGCGCGCATCACGCCGACCAGCCTCCTGGCCTGCAACCGCGCATTGTGCTCACTCATCGGTTGTGGTTCACCCCAAACCCTCGGGCCGGCACGCCCGTGCGCAGCGCGGGCCGGATCTCGGTGGCCCAGAACTCGAGGAACTCGTCGTGTCCCGGGCCGATCTGCTGAATGTGCACCTGGTCGAATCCCGCATCCACAAAGGACTGGACGCGCTCGATGTACGGTTCCGGATCGGGGCCGCACGGGACGCTCCGCGCGATCGTCTCCTCGGTCACCAAAGTGGACGCCTGCTCGAAATGCCGTGGCGTCGGCAGGACCTGGGCCAGTTCGCCGGGCAGTCCCTCGTTCGGCCACAGCCGGTGCGCCGTGCGTACGCCTTGCTCGACCGTGGACGCGTAACACACCTTGAAACCACCCTGGACGGTCTTGGTGCCACCGCCCGACTCGCGGAACTTACGGACCATCGACGAGTCCGGCATCACCGACGAGTAGCCGTCACCGATGCGGCCCGCCAGCTCGATGGCCTTCGGCCCGAACCCGGAGACGTAGATCGGCACCGGTTCCGGGGGCACGGTGTAGATCCTGGCGTTCTCCACCGTGTAGTACTTGCCGTAATGGGTCACTTCCTCGCCGGTGTGCAGGGCTCGGATCACCTCGACGGCTTCTTCCAGCATGGCCAGCCGGACCGGCGCCGCGGGCCAGCGGTCGCCGAGGATGTGCTCGTTCAGCGCTTCCCCGCTGCCGACGCCGAGCGTGAACCTGCCCTCGTGCTGCACGGCCGCGGTCGCCGACGCCTGCGCGACGATCACCGGGTGCATCCGCACGGTCGGGCAGGTGACCGCGGTCGCCAAGGGCAGATCGGTGGCCTCGGCCAGCGCGCCGATCACCGACCAGACGAACGGGCTCTGGCCCTGCTCGCCGTTCCACGGGTGGAAGTGGTCGGAGATCCACAGCCGCTCGAAACCGGCCTGCTGGGCCGTTCTGGCCTGCCTGACCAGCTCACGCGGCCCGAACTCCTCGCTGGAGAGGAAGTATCCGATGCTGACCATGCCTGTCGTGTACCCGGCCGGTTTGCCCGCAATCCACTTCTGTTCACGGTTATCGGGCCAGGTGGCCGGGTATGCACAAAATCATGACCGCCACGCGACGCAACACGGACTTGGCCGACGTGCTCACGCAGGACCACCAGACACTGGAAAGCGTGTGCTACGAGCTGGAAACCTCGGTCACCACACCGGAACACCGGCGGCAGCTGGCCGATCACCTGATCACCGAAGTCGTCCGGCACACCGTGGTCGAACACAGGTACCTGTACCAGGCGATCGGCGCGGACGGTGACGGCACCCTCGCCGAGGCCGAGCGCACGATGTCCGAACTGGAGAACAGGTCGCCCGCCGATCCGGACTTCGAACTGCTGGTGAACAAACTGATCACCGGTGTGCGCAGGCACATCGGTGAGGTGGAGTCCCGTGTGCTGCCGGCGCTGGGGACGTCACTGACCGAGCGGGAACGTACAGAGCTGGGCGAAAAGGTACTGGCCGCCAACGAGATCGCGCCGCGGGCGCCGCATCCGGCCGCACCGGACGCGCCCGCGGCGGGCCTGTTACTCGATCCCGGTGCGCGGCTGATCGAGGAAGTGAAGAAGGCCCTCGGCAAGTGATGCGGGCCAGGCCTACAGGGGGTTGGTGTTGGGGGAGGAAACTAACTCATGCGGCGGTCGTCGTCGACACCGTCACGGGTGACACTGTGGTCGGTACGGCGCTGCCGGCGGAGGGTGGCTGACGCACTGCCGACCGCAGTGTGGCGACGAAGTCGGCCACCGCTGCGGGTTCGGGTGTCACCTCGCCGTCGAGTCTGGCCACCACGTCCAGGTCGCGGCCGATATCCGGTTCCGTCGCGATCGACCAGCCGGATTCGGCGTCCCAGACCAGTGCGACGTCCCGGCCGGATAAGCGCCAGTCCAACGCCACATATGCCCATGCCGGCGCGTCCGAGCCCCAGCAGCACGACTCCAGTCCGACACCGAGGTGTGCGGTCACCGCGGTGAGATAGTCCCTGAGCTCATCGATCACGGCTACAGGATGAACATTTCCGCACTCCGCCAAACCTGTGTTACGTCACGTATGTGCGGGTAGCCGGGTGTCATGACCAATGCATTGAGTGGTCGCCGGGTCGCGATCCTCGCGACCGACGGCGTCGAACAGGTCGAGCTCGTCGAGCCGCGTGAGGCCGTCCGGCGGGAAGGCGCGGCGACCGAGCTGCTCTCGATCAAGGACGGCTCGATCCAGGCGATGAACCACGACGTGGAGATGGCGGACACGTTCCCGGTCGACAGGCAGGTCTCCGAAGCGTCAGCGGACGACTACGACGCGCTCATCCTGCCTGGTGGCACCACGAATCCGGACAAGTTGCGGATGGACTCGGCCGCGGTCGCGTTCGTGCGGTCGTTCGTGGAGTCCGGCAAGCCGGTCGGGGTGATCTGCCACGGGCCGTGGACCCTGGTCGAGGCGGACGTGGTCCGCGGCCGGACGCTCACGTCCTGGCCCAGCGTCCGCGCCGACATCCGCAACGCCGGTGGCCGTGTGGTCGACCAGGAGGTCGTGGTCGACGGCAACATCACCTCCAGCCGCAACCCGGACGACCTGCCGGCGTTCTGCAAGGCGATCGTCACCCAGTTCGCGGAAGGGCGACAGCACGTCACAGCGTGACCACAGCATCAGCCCCAGGCGGGCCGGTGGGGCTCGCCGTCAGTTCCGGCTGGTTGCACGTGATCGAGACGGGGTCGGAGTAGGTCCTGGGAGGACCTGCTCCGACCCCGTCCGCGTCAGCTGATCGGGTTCTGCTGCAACGCGCTCGCCACCGCGAAGAGGTTGTTCGCCATGGTCTGCGCGGTCTTGTGCGACCACTCATGGCCGTGCTCGGTGTCGGTGTAGCTCGGGCCAGGTCCCGGTCCCATGTTCCAGTAGGTCCATGCCTGCCCGGGAATCGTGTAGCCGATGTCGCCAAGCGCGCCGGCGATCTCGGTGATCACGTGGTGGGCGCCGTCCTCGTTGCCGGTCACGACCACGCCCGCGACCTTGCTGTACGCCACCGGAGTGCCTTGGTCGTCGGTCTCGGAGATCATGGCGTCCATCCGTTCCAGCACCCGCTGGGCGACCGAGGACGGGTGACCGACCCAGGTCGGCGACGCGATCACCAGGATCTCACTGTTCAGCAGCGCCTCGTGCAACCGGGGCCACTGGTCGCCCTCGCCCATGTCGGTCTCGACGCCGGGCGGGACGTCGTAGTCGACGACCCGATGCGTCTCGACCGCCACGCCCTTGTCCCGCAGTCCCGCGGCGACCGGCTGGGCCAGCAGCTCGGTGTTGGACTGGGCCGGGGACTTCTTCAGCGTGCAGTTCAACACGACCGCGCGCACAAGGCACCTCCTTGCTCAGGCTGACCGGATCCGGTCGATCACGGCCGAGGTGGAGTGGTCGGCGATGTAGTCGAGAATCCGCACCTCGCCGCCGTAGGCCTGGACGATCGGCGTCTCCGGGAGCATGTTCTCGCTGTAGTCGCCGCCCTTGGCGTAGACGTCCGGCCGCAGCAGCCGGATGAGCGCGGCCGGGGTGTCGTCGGCGAACTGCGTCACGTAGTCCACACAGGACAGTCCGGCGAGCACCGCGGCCCGGTCGGCGGCGGTGTTCACCGGCCGCTCAGGGCCTTTCAGCCGCCGTACGCTCGCGTCGTCGTTGATCGCCACGATCAGGATGTCGCCCAGCCGCTTGGCCTGCTCCAGGTAGGAGACATGCCCGCGGTGCAGCACGTCGAAACACCCGTTGGTGAACACGATCCGGCGGCCGGCCGTGCGGTGTTCGGCCACGATCCTGGCCAGTGCCTCGTGCGCGCTGGGACTCTCGTGCCTGCCGAGTCGTTCGACCAGCTCGGCCTGGCCGCACACGGAGGTGCCCGGCCGGTGCACGACAACGTCGGCCGCCGCCTGGGCCAGCGAGACCGCCGTGGTGAGCGGGACATCGCACGCGGCGGCCATCGTCAGCGCCGCGACGAACGTGTCCCCCGCGCCCGTGGCGTGGTTGTCCGGCGCCGGGTCAGCCGAAGTCCGGTGCGGGGGCACGCCGGGTGCCAGCAGAACCGTTCCCTCGCGGTCCAGCGTGACAACGACCGCCGCGGCTCCGGTCTTCGAACGCAGTTGCTCGCCGTACGACTCGAACGAGTCCGGTTTGTGGCCCAGCAGGGCGGTGGCCTCGGCCGCGTTCGGGGTGACCACGGACGGCCGCAGTTCGCGCCAGGCCTCCAGGTCGTGCGCGTCGACGGCCAGGAGCGGGATCTCCCGCCGGGCCTGCCGGAGGACCTGCTTCACGGCTGGTCCGATGACGCCCGTGCCGTAGTCACCGACCAGTACCGCGTCACACCCATGCAGCGCCCGGCGGAGTTCGGTGGCCAAGCGCTCGTCCATGTCCGGCGGCAACGGGCTGCGGTCGCCCTCGTCCAGGCGCAACATCACCTGATCCGACGCGATGATCCGGCGTTTGGTCGTGGTCACCCGGCCGACGACCGGGAGGACGTGATCGGTGTGCACACCGGCGTCGCGCAACGATTCCAGCAGCGCTTGCCCGGTCTGGTCGTCGCCCAGGGCCGACACCATCACCGTTTCGGCGCCGAGCGCGGCGAGGTTGGCGGCCGTGTTGCCGGCACCGCCGGGGGCGGTCGAATCCGCGGTGACGTCGACGACGGGCGCGGGCGCCTCGCGGCACAACCGGTCGCAACGCCCGGTCGTCCAGCCGTCGACCATGACGTCGCCGAGCACCACGATCCGCGGCCTGCGTTGCGCGAGCATGCCCGGCAAATCGACCATCAGGGCCATGACGGTTCCCCTGACGCACACGTGACCAGCTCCCGAAGCTCACACCCGGCAGGCTGGTTCAGCGCGAACATGATCGTCGCGGCCACGTTCTCCGGCGGGTTGAGCTGTGACATGTCCGCCGGCCGGTACTTCTCGTCGCGGCCGTCGAAGAACGCCGTCCGCATCCCGCCCGGAACGATCAACGTGACACCGACGCGGCCCGCTGTCTCAGCGGCCAGGGCCCTGGTGAATCCGACGACGCCGAACTTCGACGCACAGTACGCAGTCGCCTCAGGCAAAGCACGCAGCCCAAGGGTCGACGCCACAGTGACGACGCGACCCGACGACCGTTCCAGGTACGGCAGAGCCGCCCGCACGACAGCCGCTGTGCCGAACAGGTTCACCTGCACGACACGTTCCCAGTCCGATGTGGACACGTCGGACAACGCGCCGCAGCTGTCAATGCCCGCGGCGGTGACCACTCCATCCAGGCCACCGTGCCGCTCGGCGGCGTCGGTCACCGCGCGTTCGGCCGCCGCGCTGTCGGTCAGGTCCACCGGCAGGAAGTCGGTCACCTCGTTGCCCGGCGCGGCCTTGTCCAGCACGATCGCCTTGCCGCCGTCGGCCAGCACGGCCGACGCCACCGCGGCACCGAGGCCGGACGAACCACCCGTGATCACCACGGTCTTCACAACGAATCTCCTTCTGCGAAAGCTTGTGCGACGAACCGGCTGGCCGCGACCACGCCCGCGAACACGGCGGCGAAGTGGTCGTCCCCGGCCATCAGCCGGGTCGCGGCGGTCACGGCGAAACAGTCACCCGCGCCACACGGGTCGACGAGCTGGACGGTGGGCGCGGGAACCAGCACCGGGCCGGTTCCCGCGTCCAACAGTGCCCCCCGGGAACCCAGGGTGATCACGACCGCGTCCGCGAGCCATCGGCGTCGCAGTTCGGCGGCGGCATCCTCGTGAGTGGCACAACCGCTGGCGTTCATGGCCTCCGAGGTGTTCGGGGTGACCAGCCGTGCGCCGGGGATCGGCCGGGGCCCGCGCGGATGCGGGTCCCAGACGACCGGGACCTCGTCCGCGATCGAGCTGAGCACGTCCCGCACCTGTTGGTTCGCCGCCAGGCCACGGCCGTAGTCGGAGACCAGCACGGTGTCGGCACACCGGATGGCGTCCAGCATCTCGCCGGTCACCACGGGGTTGCCCGAACTGCCGCCGCGGTCGATCCGGGCGATCGACTGACCGCCGCTGCGCAGCCGTGTCTTGACGGGTGTCGGAGTCCAGCTCGGGCCCGCGACCAAAGGCGTGCCGTTCAACGCTTTGCGCAGCCGGTCGCCGTCGGCGTCGTCGGCGATCACCGTCACCAGCGTGACGTCCGCGTCGGCGAAAGTGGCGGCGAGAGTGGCGGCGAGCCCGGCGCCCCCGGGCCGGACGAGCTCGTCCTCGACATCGAGCACGGGCACCGGCGCGTCGGGACACAGCCTGGTCGAGGTGCCGACCAGGTCGGTGTCCAGCAGGCAGTCCCCGACCACGACGAGGTTCACGACGCCCTCCGCCGCTGGGCTGCCGTCTGTTGGACCGTCGTCCGCTGGGCCGCCGCCAACGAGGCCTCGAACACCTCACACAGCATGTGCACGGCGATCAGCTGGGCTTCCTGGACGTTGCAGGAACTGCCGGGCAACGCCAGCGTCTCGTCGGCCAGGCTCTCCAGCGGATTGGGCTTCGGCCCGGTCATCGCCCACACCGTCATCCCCTGCTGCGCACCGGCTTTGGCCGCGTGCAACAGGTTCTCGCTGCGGCCCGAAGTGGACAGCAGGATCAGCAGATCCTGCGGCCTGCCGTGGGCGACGACCTGACGGGCGAACACCTCTTCGTACCCGTAGTCGTTGCTGATGGCGGTGACACTGGAGGACTCGGCGCACAAGGCAATGGCCGAATACGGTGTGCGGTCCTTGTCGTACTTGCCGACCAGTTCCGCCGTCAGGTGCTGGGCCTCGGCCGCGGAGCCGCCGTTCCCGGCCGCGAGCAGGCGGGCGCCGGAGGCGAGACGCAGGGCCATCTCGTGTCCCCACCGCGTGATCATGTCGGACTGGTCCCGCAACGCGTCGAGCGTTGTCCGCAAGGCTTCGACGTGCTCGTGTACGAGGTTCACAGTCCCTCCCCGATCAGCGAGGCGGCTTCCGGGACAGCCGCGGTCCGGTCGTAGACGCGTACCGTGTCCGCCGCGACACGGTCCCACGAGTAGCGTGCGACCACGCGATCCCGCCCCGCCATGCCGAAGCTGCCGCGCATCACCTCGTCGTCGAGCAACGGCCGCACCGCGTTGGCCAAGGCCACCGGATGCTTGGCAGGCACGTGAATCCCGGTCACACCGTCCACAACAGTGTCGGTCAGTCCGCCGACCGCCGACGCCACAACGGGAACACCACACGCCATGGCTTCGAGCGGAACGATGCCGAACGGCTCGTACCACGGCACGCAGACCACGGCGTCGGCGGAACGCAGGATCTCCGGCATGGCCTTGCGGGACACCTGACCGGTCATCCGGACGCGGTCGGCCACCCCCAGCCGTTCGGCCTGTTCCAGCAACGCGCGGGCTTCCGGGTCCTCGCCGAGCCGTTTGCGCGCCGGGCCGCCCGCGATCAGCAACTCGGTGTCGGGCAGGTGCGTCAGCGCGGCGATCACCGTGTCGAAACCCTTGCGCGGCACCAGCCTGCCCACCGTGACGATCCGATGGGGAAACTTGCGCGCCGCCTTCTTGCCGTTCGGGGTGAAGGTGGTCAGATCGACGCCACACGGCACGATGGAGATGCGCGAGCGGGGAACACCCATGCGGGTCAGTTCGTCCGTCTCGTCGGTGCACGTGGCCGCGACGCGGGTGGACTCGCGGCCGATCATCCGCTCGAACGCGATCCGTTCCCGGGGGCTGGTGTCGGCCTTGCCCTGATGGCGGCGCTTGACCGTGCCCAGGGCGTGGAACGTCTGCACCACAGGGAGATCGAGGTCGCGGGCGGCCAGCAGGGCGGCGACGCCGGACATCCAGAAGTGCGCGTGCACGACGTCGGGCCGATCCTGCCGCCAGTAGTCGCACAGCACGGTGGCGAAGTCGCCCATGTGCGGCAGCAGTTCGTCCTTGGCGACATGACGTGCCGGTCCCGCGGCGACGTGCACCACCCGGTATCCCTGTGGAGTCGTCACCTCGTCCGGCAGGCCGGCCGCGTCACGCCGGGTGAAGACAGTCACTTCGTGTCCCTGGCGGCACATGGCCGCGGACAGCTCGGCCACGTGCACGTTCTGGCCACCCGCGTCCACTTCGCCCAGCGCCGCGAGCGGGCTGGCGTGTTCGGACACCATCGCGATCCTCATGAACTCACCTCCATCAGTAGCTCGTCCCACCTCTCCAGGAACTGCGGTAATCCGTAGTGCGCCAGGGCGTACTGCCTCGCCTGCTTGCCCATCCGCCGCGCCGCCTCGGGTTCGTCGACCAGCCAGCGCAGTCCGTCGACCAGCTCGTCCACATTGGTGGACAGCACGCCGGCTTCCGGTGGCACGGCACGCAATGCCTCGGTGGCGGCCACCGCGACCACGGGCATTCCGAGGTGCATCGCCTCGATCAGCGACAGCCCCAACGAAGTCCAGCGTGTCGTGTGGACGTACACGCGTCGCTCCGCCAGTTCGCTGTGCAACTTTCCGGGCCGCAGATCGCCCCGCGGGTGCACCGACGGAATGTCCAATCCGGCCAGTCCCATGCCGAAGATGTCCAGCGGTGCCACGGACGCGAAGCGGCCGAGCAGGTCGGTCCCGGTGACCCGGCCCCGCCGGACCGGTTCGTTGATCACGACCGCGGCCCGCCCGAGCTCACCGGTGTACCGCTCGCCCGGGTCGACGACCCCGTGTTCGATCACCGTGGTGGGCGCGTCTCCCGAATCCCACATCAGGTCGTTGAAGTGGGTCACGTGCACCAGGGGAATGTCGTCGCGATCGGCGATCGGGTGCCGGGTTTCCGGAACGTTCCCCTTAGGAGTGTTGTGCTCGACGTAGACCATCGGGACACGGCGGCCGAGCAGGCTCTCAGCGAGCTCGATCTGGTCCGGTTGCTGCACCACGACAACGTCGACGTCGGTGTTCCTCAGCTCGTCCGCGTGGATCTCCACCGCGTCCGGCGGCCAGTCACGGCCCATCCGGCCACCGCCCCACGGGCCGACCGGCAGAAGGTACCTGTGGTGTCCGTGGACGAACGAGGTCGTCCACGAGCCGTGCACGTGCCAGACAAGAATGTTCACCGCTTTCCTACCAAGCTGTTGACGGCCGCGACCACGTCGTCGGCCGTGATGGAGTTCAAGCACGGATGCCCGTAGAGCGGGCACCGGGTCGCGCGGCTGCCCGCGCACGCCGCCTGCTGGTCGCCCAGCAACCGGACGGGCACGCCGTACGGCGCCCACCGTTTCGCGGGCACCACAGGCGCGAACAGTGAGACGACCGGCGTGCCGACAGCGGCGGCCAGGTGTGCGGGGCCTGTGTTCCCGACCACCACGGCTCGCGCGCCGGCCAACACACCGGCCAATTCGGCATACGCTGTGCGTCCGCCGAGATCGACCGCGTCGCATCCGGACACGAAGGCGGTCAGTTCCCGCTCGCTCTTGCTGCCGGTGACGACGACCTGCCAGCCGTCGGCGCGCAGTTTCGCCACCGCTTCGGCACATCTGCTGGGAGACCAAGCCCGTGCGGGCACGGAGGCTCCCGGATGCAGGACCACATAAGGTTCCTCGCCGGTGAGCCACCGGACTTCCGGCGACGGCAGCACTTTCAGCTTGCCGCCGTCGCCGGCCGGCAGAGCGAACCCTGCCTCGGTGGCGACCCGCAGTGCCCGCAACGGTTCCGGCTGGTCGTCGTCCATGTCCCGGCCCGGCCGGATGCGGTGATCAAGCAACGATCCCGGGTAGTCCGGCGAGATCGCCGCGATCTGGGGCACGCCGGCCAGGCGCAGCAGCAGCGCCATGGGCAAGGGCGACTGGTGGAAGGACGTCAGCACCAGCGCGACATCGAACCGTCCGGCGGCCAGCCGGCCGACCAGGTCCTCGATGTCGTCCCGGGAGACCTCGGGCGGATCCGGCACGATCCACGGGCACACCCATTCGATGATGTGCCGGACGCCCGGCAGCATTCCGGCCGCCTGGCGGCCACGCGGTCCACACAGGAACGTGACTTCGGCGGGCCTGCCGTCCCGCCCGGCCGCCGCCGCCCGGACAGCCGGTCCGCTCGCCAGGACGTCACCGTCGCTGTCGAGGCGTACGACCAGAACACGCTCGGTCATGTCAGTGCCTCCGACATCTCCCAAGTCAGGGCCCAGTCGACGGCGGCTGCCAGGTCACAGGCGGTGACCGGGGCGCGGTGGATCTCCTCGACCCGTGTGACGGGCGTCGGCACCAGCACCGACCGGACACCGGCATCGCGCGCGGCGACCATGTCGCTCTCGATGTCCCCGACCATGACGACCTGCTCGGCGGGCACTTTCAGCGCCGCGCACGCGGCGAGGACCATCCCTGGTGCGGGTTTGCGGCAGGCACACCCGTCGGCCGGGCCGTGCGGGCAGACCTGCCACGTGTCGAACGGCCCGAGCAACGCTTCGACCTGCGCGTTGACCCGCGCCACCTGGTCCGCGGTGACCAACCCGCGGGCCACCCCCGACTGGTTGGTGATCACGCCGACACGAATTCCCTTGCGGCGCAACCGAGCCAGCGCGGACGCGGCCGTGGGGACCGGCCTCACCCGCCGCGGATCGCCGTTGTACGGCACGTCTTCGATCAACGTGCCGTCGCGGTCGAACAGCACCGCGGTGACCCGCGAGGTGTTTTCCGGTCCCATGCAGACGGTGGTTTCCGGAGAAGTAGTGGGTAAACCAGACCGGCGTTACTACTACTCTCCGTGTTCGCCAGGCGGCCGGTGTGAACCCGCCGCGATCGGGTAGCCCACAGAGGTAGGGGAAATGGACAACACTGGAGGCACTGGAAAGTGACGACCATTCAGGAATCGATCGACGTGCGCGTCCCGGTTTCCACCGCGTACAACCAGTGGACACAGTTCGAGTCGTTCCCGTACTTCATGGATGGCGTCGAACGAGTCGTCCAGGTGACGGACACGATGACGCACTGGGAGACCAACATCGGCGGCGTCAAGCGGGAGTTCGACGCGGAGATCACCGAGCAGCACCCGGAGGAGCGCGTCGCGTGGCGGGCCGTCGACGGCCAGCAGCAGGGCGGTGTGGTGACGTTCCACCGCCTGGACGCGACCAGCACCCGGGTGAACGTGCAGATGGAGTACGACCCGGACACGTTCACCGAGAAGGTGGGCGCCGGGCTCGGCGTGATCGACCGCAAGGTCAAGGGCGACCTGGCCCGGTTCAAGGAGTTCATCGAGAGCCGGGGTCAGGAGACCGGCGCGTGGCGTGGTGACGTCGACCGCGCGCCGCAGCGGGGCGAATGATCCTCGTCCTGCGTGCCCTGAAGCTGGGCGACTTGCTGGTGGCCGTGCCCGCGCTCCGCGCGATCCGCGGCCACTGGCCGTCCCAACGGGTGGTGCTCGCCGCACCCGAGTGGCTGCGGCAGCTGGTGGAACTCACCGGCTGTGCCGACGAGCTGCTGCCCACTCCCGGCCTGGTCCCGCTGAGCCGACGGGCCTATCGCCCGGACGTGGCGATCAACCTGCACGGCGCGGGACCGCAGAGCAACATCCTGTTGGACAACCTCAGACCCGCGCACCGAATCGGCCACGCCGGCCATGGCTGGCGTGGCCCTCGGTGGGTCGAGGAGATGGACGAACGCGCCCGGTGGTGCCGGATGCTGGCGGCCGCCGGGCTTCGGACCGACCCCGCGGACCTGTACCTGCGGCGCCCGCCCGTGGACAGTCCCGCGCCCGGCGCGGTGGTGATCCACCCCGGCGCCGCGTACGGCAGCAGGCACTGGCCGCTTGACCGCTACGCCGAAGTCGCTCGTGCTTTCGGCGGCAAGGTCGTGATCACCGGCTCCGAGGCCGAACGGCCCCTTGCCCGCAAGCTGGCCGAAATGTCCTCTTTGGATCCGGCGGTCGTGCTGACGACGTCACTGCGTGAACTGGCCGCGTTGGTGTCGCAGGCGTCCCTGGTGATCTCCGCCGACACGGGGATCGCCCACCTCACCTACGCGTACCGGACGCCGTCCGTCGTCCTCTTCGGACCGTTGGGACCGCAACGGTGGGGGCCACCGGCCGGCGGTCCGCACATCGCTCTGACACGAGCAGATCTCCGCCGTGGCGAGCCGTTCGCCGACGACCCGGACCCAGCGCTGCTGGGCGTCACCACCGACGAGGTGCTCGCCGCGGCGTGGCAGTTGATGGAGGTGAAAACCCATGCCCGGCAAGGATGAGTTGCCGAGCACGGTGCGCAGGTCGCCCAAGAAGGCGCAGGACACCTGGGTAGCGGCGCACGACTCGGCCGTCGAGACGTACGGCGAGGGCGAACGTGCCCACCGCACGGCCTTCGCGGCGTTGAAGCACTCGTTCGAGAAGGTCGGCGACCACTGGGAGCCCAAGCAGGAGAAGGGCCCGTCGGACCCGCAGGCCGCCGCGGGCTACCGCGAACGCGAGGGCGAGAGCGCGGGTGGCGTGGACGCCAACGCCAGCAGGGAACACCTGTACGAACTGGCGAAACGCCTTGACGTGCCGGGGCGTTCCAGGATGAGCAAGGACGAACTGGTCGAAGCGGTGCGCAAGGCCAGCGACCGCGCCACCGCCAAGGCGCGGTCGTAGCACGCGTACTCACCGCTCACCGAGGTGAGCGTGTACCTACGGTAGCGAAGTGAACACCATAAGTGACATTGGTGTTCGACAAGCCGTGACCAAAGCGGCTCAGCAGATGAAGTCCTCGCTCGTGGCCGAGCCGATCAGCCGGAACTTGCGCTGGGTGCGCTGGTAGAACGTGGTCCGGCCGAGCCGCACCACCCGGGCGGCGCCGGGCAGCGCCGTCAGGTCGATCATCGTGCCCGGCTGGACCGGGCCGACCAGCCTGCCGTCCGCCTCCAGCGCCACCTCGCCGCTGCCCGGCGCCACCTCCAGCGCGAGCTTCTCGCTCGTCGACAGGAACAGCGCCCGGTTGAACGCCGAATGCGGCGCCGCGGGGGTGACCAGCAGGCCCTCCGCCCTCGGCGACACGATCGGGCCGCCCGCGGCGAAGCTGTACGCCGTCGAACCGGTCGGCGTGGCCACCACTACGGCATCCGCTGCATATTCCACGAACGGATGTCCCTCGACGTGCAGCACCACCTCGGTCATGCCCTGACCGGGCACCCTGACCAGGGCGATGTCGTTGAAGGCGACGATGTCCTGGTCCCCCATGGTCGCGCACAGCCCGGACCGGGTCTCCACGGTGAACCGGTGGTCGTCGATGGCGTTCAGCGCGCCGCCCAGTTCGGGGACGTCGACCTCGGCCAGGAAACCCAGCCTGCCCAGGTTCACCCCGAGCACCGGGATTCTGCCGCCCAGCCGGAAGGCACGGAGCATGGTGCCGTCGCCGCCGAGGCTGACGATAAGATCCGCCCGCTCGGGCAGTTCGTCCTCGGTCACCGGCTTGACCAAGCCGTTGGCCCGGACGACTTCCTCGGCCAGGCCGAACACCTCGGTCTGCCGGGCCCGTGCCCACGAAGTGATCGTCTCGATCACCGGGACACAATCCCGGCGGGGGTGCAGCACAAGACCAATGGCGCGGATCAAAACCGATCACCTCGGCAAGAATTGGATAACCCTGGCTACCGCAACGCGAGTTTATGTTGGCAAGATACGGCCGTTCGGGTGACGCGCGCGAGGAGGCAGCAGGGTGAACCCGCAGACGACGCAGGTCGATGACCTGCGACTGGTCGCGTTACCAACGGCGGTGAACTGCGCGGACATGTTCGTGAAGTTCGCGCTCACCGAGTGGTCGCTGCGGCAACTGCAGGACGAGGCGAGCCACGTGGCGTGCGAGCTGGTGCACGCCGTGGTGCAGCAGGACGACTCGAAGGTACCCGGTTTCATCACATTGCGGTTACGACTGCACGGCGACGCCCTCGTGATCGAGGTCGAGGACGCCGCGCTGATGCCGCCGGTGCTGCCCGAGACGCTGGAAGGCCGTAAGGCCGGTGTGATGTCGCTCCAGGGCGGCGGAAACCTGATCTGGTGTGAACTGGGCCTGCCGACGGGCATGAACGCCTCAGCGGTCCCGCTGCCCCGCCGGGAGCGCCGCAAGCCGCCGGCCAGCGCGGGGCCGGCCGAGCCGGAGACGGCGGACGTGGACGACGAGTTCTTCGAGCGGCTGCTGTCGAAGCTGAACCGGGCGGGCGAGCCACCCCAGGACAGCGGCCCGCACGGGCTGCGGTAGAACACCGCTGTGAGCAAAGGTTCGACATCCGACGACTCGTTGCGGGTGGACCGGCGGGTGGAAGGCCCGGCGGTCGTCCTGCACGTGACCGGCGAGATCGACATGAGCACCGCACCCGTGCTGGCGGAAGCGTGCGACCAGGCGATCGCGGGGACCGGGAGCAGGGTTGTCGTCGACCTGACCGACGTGACGTTCTTCGGGTCCGCCGGGCTCGCCGTGCTGCTGGACGCCAGACAGCGCGGTGAGCGGGCGGGTACTGAGATCAGGCTGGTGGCCGACGGGCGTCCGGTGCTGCGCTCCATCGAGATCGCCGGCGTCCAGGAGATGCTGCCGATCTACCCGGACCTGGCAGGCGCGCTGGCCTGAGGACCGGCGGGCGGCTCTACCGGGGGTCGGTCTCCAGTAGTCCGAAGACCATGTCGTCGGTCCACTCGCCTTTGGTCCACGTGTTGCGGCGCAACAGGCCTTCCTGCCGGAAACCGACTTTGCGGAGCAATCGGGCGGACGCCACGTTCCGGGCGTCGCATTCGGCGGAGATCCGGTGCAGGCGCCGGTCGGCGAACAGGTGCTCGACGATCCGTTCGACGGCCTCGGTTCCGTATCCCCTGCGGTGGTACTGCGCCGCGAGGGTGAAGCCGATCTCGGCCTGCATGCAGTTGTCGTGCACGTTCACGCCGATGTCCCCGATCAGCACGCCGTTCAGGTCGATCGCCCACTGGTACCAGCCGTTCATGTCCGGATCGTCCGCCGCGTACTCGGCGACCGCCTTGGCGGCGTCCTTCAGGCTGAGCGGGGTCTCCCACGACTGATACCTGGCCACCACGGGGTCCGACCGGTACGCGGCCAACGCGGCCGTGTCGTCCCGGTGGAACGCCCGGATGACCAGGCGATCAGTCGTCAGCATGTCAGCCGCCCGGCAGCGTGATCACGCTGGACGGCAGCGCGGTGTCGTTGCGCAGCGCGTCGAACAGTGTCTTGGACTTCTTCTGGTCCCACCGGACCACCGAGCCGATCTTCGGGATGGTGGGCGTGTCGCCGACGGGCACGCTCGTGCTGACCGTCGAGCCGTCACTGGCGCCTGCGATGGCGAAGGCGACGCCCGGCAGGTTGTGCAGGTGGTCGTCCTCACCCAGGGTGATCGCGTCCGGCGCGTCGGCCAGCAGCGGGATCATCCGGAACGGGTTGATCAGCGTGCCGGGGCTGGCGACCTTGTCCATCAGCGCCGCGATGAACTCCCGTTGCCGGTCCACGCGGTCGAGGTCGGCCCGCGCCGTCGCGCGGGTACGCACGTAGCCCAGAGCGTTGGCGCCGTCGAGTTCCTGGCAGCCCGCGGGCAGGTCGATCCCGGCGAGCGGGTCCTTGATCGGCTTGGCCGGGCACATCTCCACGCCGCCGACCGCGTCCACCACGCTGGCGAACCCGCCGAAGCCGATCTCGATGTAGTGGTCCAGCCGCAGGTTGGTGTTCTTCTCCACGGTCTGCGCCAGCAGCTTCGGGCCGCCGAGCGCGTACGCCGCGTTCAACTTGTTCTTGCCCTTGCCCGGAATGTCCACATAGGAGTCACGGAGCAGGCTGACCAGCGTCGGCTTCTCCTCGTTGTCCGGCAGGTGCAGCAGCAACATGGTGTCGGTGCGCTGCCCCTTGGCGTCGCCGGTGGACAGTCGTTCCTGGTCCTCGGTGTCCAGCCCGGCCCGCGAGTCCGAACCGACGATGAGCCAGTTCGTGCCCGCGCCCGCGGCGGGGCGGCCGGGGTAGTCCTCCAGCGCGGCGACCCGGTTGAACGCCGACTCCAGGTAGATCCACGTCGCCGCGATCAGCACCACGACCGCCAACAGGATGATCAGCAGGATCCGGCCGGCCTTGCGCTTGCGGCGCGGCGGGCGGCCGCCGGGCGGCGGCACCTGCTGGCCGGGTGGCTCGTACGGTGGCGGCGGCTGCCGGTATCCACCGTGCGGTTGTTGCCGGTGGTCACGACGCTGGTCGTACTCCGGCGGCGCCTGCCCGGGTATCGGGTAGGCGCGCGTCTGACCGTCCCTGGAACCGTACGGCTGCCCGTAGCTCATCCTCGTCCTCATATCCGTCCCCCGACTTGTCAAGGATGCTCACAAGGACGTGAGACCGCAGGCCGAGGTTGCGTGGTCATACCCTACGGAGTTGTACGGTCACGCCTCGCGCGAACGTTCGACTTGATCAACGACGAACCTCCGCACCAGGTCATGCCATATCCGGGGCTTGCGGAGCAGCGCGTGGGTCTCGCCGTCGACCCAGCGCAGATCGACACGCTCGGTGACCTGTTCGGCCCGCCGCGCGTAGTCCAGCGACGCCCGCGGATCGGTGACACGGTCCTGCTTCGCGTGTGCGATGAACACCGACCGCCCGGCCAGCTGCCCCACCGGATCAGTGGGCGTGCACCACGGCGCCAGCGCGCACACGGCGGTGACCGCCGGGTCGTCGGCGACGTGGAACGCCACCCGTCCGCCCATCGAATGACCGAGCAGGACGATCGGCACGCCGGGATGGCGCCGGCGGATCTCCTCCAGCGCCCGGCGAGCGTCCTGAACAGGGTCCAGCCGAGGCGCGTTCCACCCACGAACCCGGTAGCGCAGCAGGAACACCGCCAGGTCCCGCTGCCGAGCCAGGTCATGGGCGAACGGCACCATCCGCAGATAGGCGAGGCCCAGCGCGGGAACCGGCCCTTCACCGACCTCACGGCCACCGTGAAGCACCAGCACAACGGCACGTGGCGTGCGGGAACCGAGCTGACGCAGGTGAGGACGGGACACCTTGGCCACCCTAATCATCCCCGTGTCCACCTTTCCGGCACCCCGAAGTTCCCCCTCCGGCCGGGCTCGGGCATCTCAGGGTGCCGGAATGCGCAACTCGGGGTGCCGGAATGTGTAACTCGGGGTGCCGGAATGTGTAACTCGGGGTGCTGGAAAGGTGGACACGGGGGTGGGGGTGGGGTACGGGATACTCGGGGTGTGATCGAGCACATCGGGATCAGCACGGATCAGGGCCGGTTCGACGCGTTGGCGGCGGGCCCGGAGGACGGCCGGGGCGTGCTGTTGCTGCACGGCTTCCCCGAGGCGTCCACGGAGTGGGAACACCAGCTGGCGACGCTGTCCGCGGCGGGGTACCGGGCGATCGCGCCGGACCAGCGCGGCTACTCCCCCGACGTCCGCCCGGAACGGCCGGAGGACTACAGCATCGAGGACCTGACCGGCGACGTGCTGCGGATCGCCGACGAACTGGGCTGGCCGGCGTTCGACCTGGTGGGCCACGACTGGGGCGGCAACGTCGCCTGGCACACGGCGGCGGAACATCCCGAGCGGGTCCGGACGCTGACCGCGGTCTCCACACCGCACCCAGGCGCCTACGCCAGAGCCGTGCGGGAAGACGAAGACCAGCAGCAGCGCTCCTCCTACATCCCGGCGCTGCAGAACGTCCGCGGCGCGGAGAAGCAGCTGCTCGCCAACAACGCGGCAGCGCTGAAGCAGCTGTACGAAGGTGTCGTCCCCCGTGATCACGTCAGGGAGTACGTCGAACGCCTCGCCGAACCGGGCGCGCTCGTCGCGGCACTGAACTGGTACCGAGGCATCAGGTTCAGCGGCCGGACCGACAAGGTCAAGGTGCCCACGCTCTACGTCTGGGGCACCGAGGACGTGGCATTCGGCTCGACGGCGGCGCTGTCGACCGGGGAGTGGGTGGAAGGCCCCTACCGCTTCGAGATGTTCCAGGACATCTCCCACTGGCTGCCCGAGCAGGCGGACGAAGGCCTGAGCCGCCTCCTGCTGGAACACCTGTCCCAGCATGGCTGACGTCGCGGGCCTGGTCCTGGCGGCCGGAGCAGGGCGCCGCTACGGCATGCCCAAGGCCCGGGTCCGTTTCCAAGGCCGGCTCTTCGTCGAGCGAGCAGTACAAGTCCTCGAACAGGGCGGCTGCTCGCCTGTGCTGGCAGTGCTGGGAGCGGACGCGGACATCGTGCGCGCGGAGTCACCGGACCTCAACGCCGTTGACAACCCCGACTGGCCACAAGGCATGGGATCGTCACTGCGAGTCGGCCTGAAGGCGATCACGGGCGACGCGGTGATCGTGCTCCCCGTCGACACACCGGGAATACGCGCCGAGGCGATCCAGCGACTGAGAGCGATGGCGAGCCCGGACGCGTTGCTGAGGGCGAGCTACCACGGAGAACCGGGCCACCCCGTGCTGATCGGCCGCAACCACTGGGACGGCGTGTACGAACTGGCGACCGGTGACGCGGGCGCGAGGGAGTACCTGCGCAGGCACAAGCCGGAACTGGTGGCGTGCGAAGACGTTTCGGACGGCTCCGATGTGGACAGGCCGGACCAGCTGCCCTCGTGAGTGTTTATCCGTGTTCTAACACTGATAAACACTCACGAGGGGGCGCGGGACGGCCCGGACCGCCCCGGAAGGTGGCCTCTTGACGCCCCCTCCTCAGTGGTATAGACCATTGCGAGGTCAACCGAGGAGGTACCGCGAGCATGGCCGTATTCGGCAACCTGGTCAGGGATCACCTGTCCCAGGTGGAGAAGCACAACGCCGACGCGTTGGACAACGTCGCCGATCTCTTCCTCGGCAGCATCCAGGCGGGCGGGCTGATCCTGAGCGGTGGCGCGGGCCACAGTCTGGCCGCCGTCGCCGAGACGTTCTACCGCGCGGGCGGTCTGGCCTGCGTGTATCCGCTGTACCACCCGCAGATCCAGCCGCTGCACGGCGGCCGGGCCTCCACCAGCGCCGAGCGGCTCACCGGCCTGGCAGACGAGGTCTTCGGCAAGGTCGAGCTCAGCGGCCACGACGTGCTCGTGGTCTTCTCCACCTCGGGCGTCAACCCGTACCCGGTCGAGCTCGCGATCGCCGCCCAGAACGCCGGCATGCCGGTCGTCGCGGTCACCTCGAGCCCGGCGAACGCGGTCGCGCCACGCCGGGCCGACACCACGCTCGCCGAGAACGCCTCGATCGTGCTCGACACCCTCGTCGCACCGGGGGACTCCAGCTACCCGCCGGAGGCCCCGGTCACCGCCGCGCTGTCCACTGTGGCCAACGCGTTCCTGTGGGCCGGCATCCTGGCTCGCCTGGTCGACAAGGGCGCCGCGAAAGGCGTCGAGATCCCGTTGTGGCGCAGTTCGAACGTGCCCGGCGGTGACGAGGCCAACCAGCGTTATCTAGACCTCTACGGCCCCCGGGTCCCGCAACTCTGACGAACCCCGGTTGAACTGCGTGTTGTGCAGTTCGGCATACCGGCCGTCACGGTTGAGCAGTTCCGTGTGCGTTCCGCGTTCGACGATCCGGCCGTCCTCGACCACGAGGATCTGGTCCGCGGCACGGATCGTGGACAGCCGGTGCGCGATCACGATCGCTGTCCGGCCTTCCAGCGCGTGCACAAGTGCTTCCTGCACCGCGGCCTCGGATTCCGAGTCCAGGTGCGCGGTGGCCTCGTCGAGGATCACCACGCGCTGGTTGGCCAGCAGCAGCCGGGCGATCGTCAACCGCTGACGCTCGCCGCCGGACAACCGGTAGCCGCGCTCCCCCACGACCGTGTCCAGGCCGTCCGGCAGCGACGCGATCAGCTCGGAAAGCCGCGCCCGCTCAAGGGCCGAGGTGATCTCCTCGTCGGTCGCGTCCGGGCGGGCGTACGCCACGTTCGCCCGGATGGTGTCGTGGAACAGGTGCCCGTCCTGCGTCACCACACCGACGGTGTCCCTGATCGAGTCGAACGACAGGTCCCGCACGTCCACATCGGACAGGCGGACGGTCCCACTGTCCACGTCGTACAGTCGCGGAACCAGCGACGCGATGGTCGACTTGCCCGCGCCGGACGAGCCCACGAGCGCGACCATCTGGCCGGGCTCGGCACGGAAACTGATGCCGTGCAACACTTCCTTGCCGCCACGGGTGTCGAGCGCCGCGACGTCCTCGAGTGAGGCCAACGAGACCTTCTCGGCCGCCGGGTAGGCGAACCGCACGTCCCGCAACTCGACCGAGACGCCACCGGCGGGCACCGAGCGGGCATCCGGCTTCTCGGTGATCATCGGCGGCAGGTCGAGCACCTCGAACACGCGCTCGAACGACACGAGCGCGGTCATCACGTCGACGCGCACGTTGGCCAAGGCGGTCAACGGCGAGTACAGCCGGGTCAGCAACAGGGCCAACGCCACCACGGTGCCCGGCGCGAGCTCACCGCGGATCGCCAGCAAGCCACCGAGGCCGTACACCAGGGCCTGCGCGAGCGCGGACACCAATGTGAGGCTCGTCATGAACCACCGGGCGGCCATCGCGTTCCTGACCCCGATGTCCCGTACTCGTCCTGCTTTTGTCCCGAATTCCTCGGCCTCGGCTTTCGGGCGCCCGAAAAGTTTCACCAGAGTCGCGCCGGGCGCGGAGAACCTTTCGGTCATCTGCGTGGTCATGGCGGCGTTCAGGCCGGACGCCTCGCGCTGCAGGTCGGCCAGCCTGCGGCCGACCCGGCGCGCCGGGAGCACGAACACCGGCAGCAGCACCAGGGCCAGCGCGGTGACCTGCCAGGAGAGCGTCAGCATCACGCCGAGCGAGAGCACGAGCTGGATGACGTTGGCCACCAGGCCCGACAGCGTCGACGTGAACGCCCGCTGCGCCCCCATGACGTCGTTGTTCAGCCTGCTGACCAGGGCACCGGTTCTGGTCCTCGTGAAGAACGCCACCGGCATCCGCTGCACGTGCCGGAAAACCGCCCGGCGCAGATCGAAGATGAGACCCTCTCCGATTCGTGCCGACTGCCACCGTTCGACCAATCCCAGGCCCGCGTCCAGCACCGCCAGCGCGGCAATCACCACGGCCAGCCAAATCACCAGAGAAGCGTCCTGACCACCGACAATCGCGTCCACCACACGACCGGCCAGCAAAGGCGTCGTCACCGCGAGCACTGCCGAGGCGACGGTGAACGCCAGAAACGCGATCAGCAGCTTCCGGTGCGGTTTCGCAAAACGCAGGACGCGCCGTACTGTGCCTTTCCGAACGCCCTTTGGTGCGTCGGCACTGCGTGCCGCGCCCATCATCAGACCCCAGGTTCCGTCCACGCCGCCCACTCCTCACGCTGCTCTGGCGGACTCAACACCCGTGAACGGCCGTCACTTCCCGGATCGGTAGAGTTTTCGCTGTGGGCGATCGGCGCAGGGTGCTCGGGATGGACATCGCCATCTACCTGGGCTGTGCCGCGTTCGCCATCCCGACGGCGCTGTGGTCGGAGTTCTACGGCTATCGGATCTGGGGCAATTTCGCCTCGGTCGCCTATGTGTTCGGCGCCGCGCACGCGATCTTCCTGCTGACCAGCGCCCGGGGCGGCAGACTGCGGTCCCGCTGGATCCCGGTCGGCGTGGTGGGCGGCGTCGGCATGGTCGCGCCGCTGGTCGTGCTGGTCCTCCGCAGGCTGACCGGCTCGGACTGGGTGATCAGACCGTTCCAGTGGGCCGCCCAGCCGGAGGTCTGGGTGATCGAACGGTCGGCTCAGTTGCTGTTCGACACCGGAACACCCTATGTGGACATCGCGGCACTGCCCAGGCCGCCCGAGGTCAACGACTACACGCCCTACGGGCCCGCGATGACGGTTTTCGGCTTCCCCAGGGCACTGCTGGGCTCCGGCGCGATCACCGACGCGCGGATCATGTTCGCGCTGGTCACCCTCGTCACGATCATGATCAGCCTCCGGCTGCTCGGCCGGCCGCGAGTGCCGGTCCGAGCGGCGCATCTGGCCGTGGTCAGCCCGCTCACCGCGTTGACCTTCGCCGTCGCGGGCCCCGACCTGGCGATCATCGGGCTGATCGTCCTGGCGGGCGCGCTGGCCGTGCGCGGGAAGTCCCTCTGGTGCGCGGCCGTGCTGGCGGTCGTGGTGAGCATGAAACTCAGCGCGCTGCCGGCCGTGGTGGTGATCATCTTCTACGTGGTCACCACCAGGGCCGGCCGCACGTCGTTGCTCGGGTTCGGCACCGCGATCATCGGGGTCACCGCGCTGCTGAACGTCCCGGTGTTGATCGTCCACCCGGGAGCCTTCGTCGAGCACGTGATCAAGTTCCCGTCCGGGACGGGTATGATCACGTCACCAGCGGCGAGCCCGCTGCCTGGTCATCTGATCGCGAGCACCGGCCAAGTGGGACACGTGGTCGCACTCGTCCTGCTCGGGCTCATCGCGCTGGCGCTGACCATCTGGCTGTTCGTGCGCCCACCGGCGACCGGCTCGGCCACGATGCTCAAGGCCGCGATCGGCCTCGGCGCCGCGATCCTGATGGTCCCGGCCAGCCGCTATGGCTACCTGGTCTACCCACTCGTGTTGTGGGGAGCCGCGATGACGTTCGCGGTGGCCGAACGGGCCGCGTCCCGATCGGCCGAACCACGGGATGTGGACACAGTCCCGGCTCGGTGAAACACACGAGTGCGCTGGCTGAACAACCAGACAGTCGCTACTTCTTCTTGGTACGCGTGGCGCCGCCTCGGCCACGCAACTGCACCCCGGACTCCGACAGAACCCGGTGCACGAATCCGTACGACCGCCCCGTCGACTCCGCCAAAGCGCGGATGCTGGCGCCCTTTTCGTACTTCTTCTTCAGATCAGCGGCTAGCTTGTCGCGCGTACTTCCAGTAATGCGCGCGCCCTTCTTGAGGTCAGCCACGTCTCCGCCTTCCGTAGCGAGTAACTAGGGTCACAGCGACCCCTGCGACCGCAATGATCGAACACGGAAGCGCGGAACGCCAGGCGAGTTGGAAAAATCATCATGAAGTCGCCCACTCGCACTACTCCATCCGAGTGGATCACCGATGATCGGGGCGCACCAGGGCGGGATTCAGGCCAACTGGACCAACTCGAGATAGTCTGCCGACCAATGGTCCTCGGTGCCGTCCGGCAGCAGGATCACGCGCTCGGGCTCCAACGCCTCGACCGCGCCGGGGTCGTGGGTGACGAGCACCACCGCGCCCGAATACCGGCGCAGCGCGTCCAGAACCTGTTCCCGGCTGGCCGGATCGAGGTTGTTGGTCGGCTCGTCGAGCAGTAACACGTTGGCCGCGCTGGACACCAGGCCGGCCAGCGCGAGCCGGGTCTTCTCACCGCCGGACAACGTCCCCGCGGGCTGGTCCAACTGCTCACCGGAGAACAGGAATGTGCCCAGCAGCGTACGAAGTTGCTGCTCAGGGGTGTCCGGGGCGGCGTGCCGGATGTTCTGCCACACGCTGGCGTCGTGATCGAGCGTCTCGTGCTCCTGCGCGTAGTAGCCCAGCCGCAACCCGTGTCCCGGTAGGACAGTCCCGGCGTCGGCCTGCTCCATCCCGCCGAGCAGCCGCAACAACGTTGTCTTGCCCGCGCCGTTCAGGCCGAGCACGACGACCTTGGAGCCGCGGTCGATGGCGAGATCGACTCCGGTGAACACCTCGAGCGAACCGTACGACTTGCTCAGGCCCTCGGCGGTCAACGGAGTCCGGCCGCAGGGCGCGGGTTCCGGGAACTTGATCCTGGCGACCTTGTCGGCCTGCCGTTCCTGCTCCAGACCGGCCAGCAGCTTCTCCGCGCGCTTGGCCATGTTCTGCGCGGCGACGGCCTTTGTTGCCTTCGCCCGCATTTTGTCGGCCTG
This sequence comes from Kibdelosporangium persicum, assembly GCF_013280595.1. Taxonomy (GTDB): domain Bacteria; phylum Actinomycetota; class Actinomycetes; order Mycobacteriales; family Pseudonocardiaceae; genus Kibdelosporangium; species Kibdelosporangium persicum. The sequence goes on along the minus strand of NZ_JAAATY010000015.1, from coordinate 67,805 downwards.
GGCGAGCAACGCGCCGGCCTTCTTCTCGGCGTTGGCGCGTTCGCGGCGGCGGCGCTTCTCGTCGGTGGCACGGGCTTCGAGGTACTTCTTCCAGCCCATGTTGTACAGGTCGAGCTCGCCGCGGTTGGCGTCGAGGAACCAGACCTTGTTCACCACGGCGTCAAGAAGTTCTACATCATGGCTGATGACCACAAGTCCACCGTCGTGTGACTTGAGGAAGCTGCGCAGCCAGGTGATCGAGTCCGCGTCGAGGTGGTTGGTCGGCTCGTCCAGCAGCAGGATCGTGCTCGACTTGCCGCCCGCACCGGCATCGGAGGCGGCGAACAGGATCCGGGACAGCTCCACCCGGCGGCGCTGACCACCGGAGAGCGTGCGCAACGGCTGCGCGAGCACCCTGTCGGCCAGGCCGAGGTTGCTGCAGATCCGCGCGGCCTCGCTTTCGGCGGCGTACCCACCGAGTGCGGCGAACCGCTCCTCCAGCCTGCCGTACTTGACGACCGCCGCCTCCCTGGCGCGCTCGTCGACCAGTTCGGCCATCGCTGTCTGCGCCTTCTCCATCTCGCGCAGCAACTGGTCGAGGCCACGCGCGGAGAGCACACGGTCCTTGGCGGTGACGGAGAGGTCACCTTCACGGGGGTCCTGCGGCAGGTAGCCGACTTCGCTCGTGCGCCGGACCGTGCCGCCGTAGGGCTGGCCCTCGCCGGCGAGCACCTTCAGCGAGGTGGTCTTGCCCGCGCCGTTGCGGCCGACCAGCCCGATCCGATCGCCAGGCTGGACTCGCAGCGTCGTTTCCGAGAGCAGGATGCGTGAGCCAGCACGCAGCTCCAGATCGATAGCAGTGATCACCAGTAAGGCTCCATAGACGGGTGGCACGCGGTGGCGACCACAGTCCCATTGTACTGACCCGGGCTAACGAGTTTCCCCGGCCACGATCAGCACCTCCCCGGCCAGGTCACAGCGACCACCGGAGCAAGAACGTCCACAGTGGACAGATCGGTCCGGCCGCCGGAGCGCCAGCGAGTTCACGGCCGCCCCTGCCCGGAGCGCGAACCGCGCCGCCCCGGCGGGTCCCGAGATCATCACACCGGAGGTCGCACTGATCCGGTTCATGTCACTATTTCGGCCATGAACAAGCCGCTGCGCCGCCGGATGGAACGCAACGAGGAGAGTTCCACCGCGACCAATCTCGAGCTGTTCTTCGACCTGGTCTTCGTGTTCGCGTTGACGCAGGTCACGGCCTTGATGGCGGAGACGCCGACGTGGCACGGGCTGCTGCGCGGAGCACTGCTGCTCAGCGTGATCTGGTGGTCGTGGGTCGGCTACTCGTGGCTGTCCAATTTGGTCAAGGCGGACGAGGGGCCCGCGCGCACCGCGATGCTCGTCGCGATGGCCGCCATGTTCCTGCTCGCGCTGGCCATCCCCGAGGCGTTCGACGACCTGCCCGGCGGCCTGGACGGCCCGCTGGTGCTGGCGTTCTGTTACCTGCTGGTCCGCGCGGTGCACGTCTGGCTGTTCTGGATCGCCGCGGACGACGACACGGCCCTGCGTGCCCAGATCGTCCGGTTCGTGCCTTCTGTGATCGGCAGCACCGCACTGCTCGCGATCGGCTCGCAACTGTCCGGCGCGGCCCAGACGGCGCTGTGGGCGGCCGCGGTGCTGGCCGACTACGGCGGCACGTTCCTGATCGGCGCGTCCGGCTGGCGGCTGAACTCGGCCAAGCACTTCGCCGAGCGGCACGGGCTGATCATCATCATCGCGCTGGGTGAGTCGATCGTCGCGATCGGTGTCGGTGTGACGCACCTGGCGATCTCCTGGCCGATCATCGTGGCGGCGATCCTCGGCCTGACCATCGCCGCGTCGCTGTGGTGGTCGTACTTCGACACGCACGTGATGATCTGCGAACGCGCGCTGTCCGATGCCCAGGGCGAAGAACGGGTGAGCATGGGCCGTACCGCGTTCACCTACCTGCACCTGCCGCTGCTGGTCGGCATCGTGATGCTCGCACTGGGCCTGAAGAAGGTTGTCGGCTACGTCGGCGGCGAGAACGGCCACACGTTGGCCGATCCGCTCTACGGACCGCCGCTGTGGGCGATGTACGGCGGCGTCTCGCTGTTCATGTTCGGCTACGCGGCCGTGGCGTGGCGGTGCATCCGCACCTTCAAGGCACAGCGGGTGATCCTCGGTGTGGTGCTGCTGGCGTTGGTCCCACTGGTCGCGAACCTGCCCGCCATGGCGAGCCTCGCTGTGCTGACGGCGTTGATGGCCGGCCTGATCGTCTACGAATGGGTGAAGTACCGCGACCTTCGTGACGAGATTCGGCACGCGGAACACCACTGAGGGTGGGGCCAGGACAAACCTGGCCCCACCCGGTGATCAGCTACCGGCGGTCACGAAACCCGACACGTGCAGTGAGAACGCACGCAGCGAGCCGGTGTCCTGTCCGGCCGTGTCCCGCAGATGGAGCGTCCACGTGCCGTCGGCGGCACCCAGCACGCCCTCCAGCGGCTGGTTCGGCCGCCAGCTGCCGGTGTACGGCGCCTGGTCGGCCACGACGCCGCGGAACGCCTGTGCGGCGGTGTCGTCGAAGACCACCTTGCACATGTTGTTGCCGTTGGACCCGTTGCCGGAGAACAACGTCGCCGTGGCACCAGTCGGTGAACGCAACGTGCCGACCAGGTCGCCCACGAAGGTGTGGTCGATGCCGACTCCGGTCGCGCCCTGGTCGGTGGTGCACTGCGTGCCGTCGATCGAGAACGTCACGCGGCTGGCCGGACCGATGCCGGAAACCTCGACCGGCACGGTCACGCCGGTCGGGTCGTTGTCCGGAATCGCCAGTGGCCCACCGGTGTAGGCGAAGTCGTGCACCACAGTGGACGGCTGGCCGATCTTCACCGGGAACCTGGCCGTCGTCGGCGACTGCGAACCGGCGAAGGTCACCTTGGCGTCCAGCACCACCGGGGTGCCCAGCGGGTGGCCGGCCGGCACGGTCAGCGTGAAGTTGTTGACCGCGGTCTGCCCCTTGTCGATCGAGCCGTAGTACTTCGACCGCGGCGAGATCGTCACACCGGCCGTGGGCGAGGTCAGCACGACACTCGTCGACGCGGCAAGACCGTCACCACGGTTGGTCACCGGCAGGGTGACCGTCGCGGTGTCGCCCGGGTCGAGGAAGTTGCCGCCGTCGTTGGCGCGCACGGTAGGCGCCTGCGCTTTGGCCAGCGGCTGCGGGCTCGCGCCCGTGTAGCCGAGAACCCGGTCGGCCACCAGGATTCCGGCACCGGCCCGGTTGTCGAACCCGGCCTGTGCGATGTCGACACTCGTGTTCATCAGTGCCTCCCGGACATCGGCCGGCGCGAGGCCCGGGTTTCCGGACAGCACAAGGCCCGCGATGGCCGCGGCGTGCGGAGCCGCGGCGGAGGTGCCGTAGAACCGCTCGAACCCCGGCACTGTCGTGGCCACGCCGTCAGCCGCGGTGAGATCAGGCTTCTGCCGCACCTCACCCCCGGTCGAGGAGACGTTGCCCGGCGTGATCTGGGTTCCGTCGGCGTGGTAGATGATCCGGCGCGGGCCGTCCGAGGTGAACCGCTCGACCTGGGAACCGGGCCCGAACGAGCCGGGGAACGGTCCCGCCGGGTTGGCCGGGTCGCCGGGCTCGAGGTCACGGCCGAAAGCGTCGGCGGCCGGGGCCGCCGCGACCGCGAAGGCGTTCTTGGCCGCCGCGTGGCCGAAGATCTCACCGGGAGTGGTGTACGCGGTCAGCACGCCCGCGGTGTCCTTGAACCGGCTGCGCAACGCGGACAGCGAGAGGTACCGGTTCTCGCCCTTGAACTTCACGATCGCCAGCCGCAGGCCGGTCCCGCCGGCCAGCGGTGTCTGCACCCGCTCGTACGGGTCCTGCGTGCCGTCCTGGAAGTTCTGGCTGGCCGAGACGACGTTTCCGTTGCGGTCCAACAGGTACAGGTCGTAGTCGTTGGCCGAGGCACCGATCGGGTCGGACCAGTTCAGCAGGACCGGGATGTTGCGCGAGGAGGCGTCCGAGATCGGCTGGTAGATCTGCACGCCGTTGGCGCCCGCGAAGTTGTGCGCGGTGCCCGCCCACTTGCCGACCGCCAGACCGGAGTCGACGAAGTCGCCTTCCCAGTGCGCGGACGTGCCGTCGCCGACGTTGCCCTCGTTGCCCGCGGAGGAGAAGTACAGCGCGCCGTCCGCGGTCACGTCGTTCACCGCCTGGGCGATGATCCAGTCCTGGAACACCGATTCCTTGAAGTAGATGACGTCGTCGACGATGATGTCGCACTTGGCGTCGAACCGCAGTTTCCGGATGTTGTCGGCGAAACTGGCGTCCGACCGGAACGCGGTGGCGTACCCGAGCCGGGCGTTGGGCGCGAGATCGTGGATGATCTCCAGCATCGCCGTGCCCTCGTCACCGGAACCGGCTTCACCAGGCAGGACGTCGACAGCGGGCAGTTCGCCCGCGGCCTGGGAGGCCGCGAGCGAGTCGATGCCGTCGGACAGCGCGCAGATCTTCACGCCGACGCCGGTGACCCCGAACTGCTGGCGCGCTTTGTCGGCGTTGTGCGCGCGGTCGCCTTCGCTGACCACGGGTTCGGCCTTGACCGACAGGGCCTGCCTGGTCCGCTCGGCGACCTGCTTGGCCTTGTCGTCCTTGCCCGGCTTCTTGGCCTTGTCGTCCGCGGGCGTGGCGAGCTGCCGTGCCGTCATCGCCCCGACTGCGGGCTCGACGAACTTCACGTCCTTGCGGGCGGCGATGGATTCGATCGCGCTGACCGGGATTTCGGCGCGAACCGAGCCGTAGTGTTCGGACACCGCCCGGATTTCGGCGCCGGCCTTGCGCAGATGACCGAGCAGGTCCGGCGAGGCGCTGCCCCGGATGTCCACAGTGACCTTGTCGGCCGGGACACCGGTCTGCAGCGCCGGAACAGCGGCCCGCAGCCCCCGGCCGGCCGCTTCCGCGCCGCGCTTGGCGACGAGCAACGTGGTGTCCAGCTTGGCTTCCACCGGCGTCTGCGAGCGTTTGAGCTCCTGCAGCGCCGAAATCTGAGCGGCGGCGTTGTCAGCGGCCCTGCTCGCCGGATCCGGTCCGGCCACGGCAGGCGTGACGATGCTCAGCGAAAGTAAAACTCCCGTGCAGGCGGCCAACAATCTTCGATTCGGCCGAATGGGCGCACGCACTAGTCCCCTCCCAGCGGTTCAACGCGTGCCCCGACACACGCGGACGAGCCCGGGTCGACCCCGGATCGCGCAGACGTTATGGCCAGGGACTACTCAGGGAATAGCAGCCGTATGAGTGACTCGGTCACCAACAGCCGTCACTCGCTGACAGCACCATACTTTCGTCGGTAGGCCGATTTCGGCACTCACGACGGCGGTCGCCCGGCTACGACACTGTTTCGAACCCGATGCCCGTCAAAGAACAAAGGCGTCAGACCACGGCTGGGCGCTACGGCCCGACAGCGCGTCCATCAGCGTCACGGCCTGCTTGTCGGTCAAGGAAGCCACGAAGTCGATGACAGCGCGGCCACGGGCCAAGGCGTGCACGGCATCCCGGCCCTGCGGCGCGTCTCCCGTGGCGCCGACAAGGACGGCCGGCTCGGAGCGGGCCAGGGCCTCGTACTCCGAAGTCGCCAGCTCCACCAGGTCATGCAGCCGGCGGGGCAGGCGGTCGGCCTCGTAGCGGTCCCCGAGCCACTGGTCCAAGGCCTCGACCAGTTGCGACACCAGCCGGGCCTGACCACGTTGGTGCAACGCGAGATCCGGCCGCAGCAACACGAACCGCCGGTGCAGGAACTTCAGCACCTGGACCTCGTGCCACTGTTCGCCACCCAGCATCACGTGTCCCGACCGCGTGGGCGGCTTCAGCACCACGGACATCTCCTCGACGAGACGGGACGTCCAGCGCATGGAGAACCGGGCGACCGCCTGCTCCGCCTCGACCGAGCCGTCGAACGGGGCCGCCAGCAGCTCGTCCACCAGTTCGGCCCGGACCCGGGCCACGGCGGCGTGGAAGGCGTCGTCGTTGACGATCCACGAGTCCTTCTCGTGCATCCGGCGCCGCAACAGCTCCAAGGACCGCCCGGGCAGCCGTTCCTGACCGCGAACCTCCTCATCGGACAGCGACGCCAGCGTCGCCGAGTTCGCCTGCCACTGGCCGAGCTCCGCCGACACGGGCGCGTGCTGCAGTACGCCGATCCGGTGGAAGTCGGTGATGTCGTGGATCGCGTAGGCGATGTCGTCCGCGGTGTCCATCACGGACGCCTCGATGGTCTGCTGCCAGTCGGCCAGGCGGCCTTCGAACGGCGCACGCGCCTGTTCCAGATCGTCCAGTTCGGTCACGTAGGCCGAGAACTTGCCGGACCCGGTGCCCGGCGCGTCCGCGGGCTCGGAGGCGCCGCGAGGCGGCTCGGCCATGAACCGGGGATGCGGCTCCGGGTGGTGCAGCCGGGTCCACGGGTACTTCAGCATCGCGGCCCGCACCGCGGCGGTCAGGTCCAGGCCGACCGCCGAGGGACCGCCGACATCCGTGGTCGTGACGATCCGGAACGACTGCGCGTTGCCTTCGAAGCCGTCGGCCAGGCCGAAGCGGTGCCGCGCCAGCCGGTCGAGCACCTGCTCGCCCAGATGCCCGAACGGCGGATGCCCCAGGTCGTGGGCCAATGCCGCGGCCTCGGCCACGTCGGGGTCGCAGCCGCCCAGGGCGTCGATCACCGCGGCGTACTCGGGCGAGGAGCACAGCCGTTCGGCGATGGCCCTGGCGACCTGGGCCACCTTCACGCTGTGGGTCAGCCGGTTGTGCAGCAGGCCCGAGCCGCTGGCGCTCACCACCTGCGTCACGCCGCCGAGCCGGGCGAAGAAGGGCGATCCCGCGACCCGGTCCCGGTCCACCCGGAACGGGCTCGCCGCCAGGTCGAACGTTGCCGCCGGCGCTCCGTGCGAACGCCGCTCCTCCCTCGGATCACTCATGGCAGCACGGTACTCGGCCATCCCCCGGCCCGTGGCCAGGCACGACCATGGTCCAATCGGGATATGCCCGATGTCCTGATCGCGGGCGCCGGGCCGTCGGGGTGGGCGCTCGCCGCGCACTGTGCCCGGCTCGGCCTGGAGACCGCGGTCGTGGCGCCACGTCCCCTCAGGACCTGGCCGGCGACCTACGGGCTGTGGGGCGACGAGCTGGCCATGCTGCCGCCGGACGTCACGGCCGCGGAGCCGAAGGTCGTGCGGGCCTACACCAACAAGCCCCACGTCGTGGCCCGGCGGTACGCGATCCTCGACAACGACCGGCTGTTGGCGGCGTTGGCCAAGAACGTCGCCGTGATCACCGGGCGGGTGGCCGGCACCGCCGAGAACGGGCTGGAGCTGGCCGACGGCCGCACGTTCAAGGCCAGAACCGTCGTCAACGCCATGGGCTCACGCGGAGGCACGGCCGAGCAGACCGCGTACGGCGTGATCGTGCCCGAGGAAGTCGCCGCGCCGATCGTCGCGCCGGGCGAGGCGATCTTCATGGACTGGCGGACCGAGCACAACACATTCCTGTACGCGATGCCGCTCGGCCAAGGCAAAGTCCTGCTCGAGGAGACCGCGTTGGCGCGCCGCCCGGCGATGGATTTCCAGACACTGCGCGAAGCGTTACGGCAACGCCTCGCTCCGTACGGGATAAAGATCGACAACACGGATGCCGAACGTGTGCGTTTCCCACTGGATGTGCCGAGGCCGAAAAGGGACCAGGTCCTGCCGTTCGGCGCCGCCGCCGGGTTCGTGCACCCCGCGTCCGGGTACAGCGTCGGCGAGGCGTTCCGGCTGGCGCCGCGCATCGCCGCGGCGATCGCCGCAGGTGAGGACGCGTGGCCGGCGCTGTGGCCGGCTCGTGCGCGGCTGGTGCACTTCCTGCGGCACTGGGGATTGGAAATGGTGTTGTCGTTGTCCGCCGCCGAGACGCGGGCGTTCTTCGAGTTGTTTTTCGACCTGCCACCGGACGCGCAGCGTGGATATCTTTCCGGGCGGGACGATCCGGCCGCGACGATGGCCGCCATGATACGGATCTTCCGCTCCGCGTCCAGCCGGATGCGCCTGATCTGCGCCAAATCGGTGATTATTCGCACGCACAACATGAACAACGGGTGACGAAATTGCCGAAACCGGAACCCGTTAGGCAGTATGGAGTGCGTGTCGGCGACGCAAGATGTGAGCTTCGCGTTCCAGCCGTTGCTCAGTACCCGTACTGGCCGAGTCATCGCTGTCGAGGCGCTGCCCCTGCCGTCCTCCGGCACCATCCACAGCCTGTTCAAGGCCGCCAGCCGGGCCGGGCAGCTGACCCAGACCGACATCGCGCTGGCCGGGCACGCCCTGCTCGCCGCCGAGGACCAGGACCCGGACATCCCGCTGCACGTCAACATCCTGGCGTCGACCGCGGCACGCACCGACGAACTGCTGCACTACCTGCTGCCCGTGCTGCGGCACACCGACCGGCACAGCCGGGACGTGGTGCTGGAGATCGGCACGCCGTTCTGCCAGGCCCGCCGGGTGGACCTGCTGGCGGGCATCGCCAAGCTGCGGGCCGAGGGGTTCCGGATCGCGCTGGACGGCATCGGCGACGGTGACGTACCGCTCGCCCTGCTGGCCGAGGCCGCGCCGGACATGTTCAAGGTGCACTCCAAGCTGCTGGCGAACCCCGACGACCCGGTCACCGCCGCCATGCTCGACGCGCTGGTGCCCCTGGCGTCCCGCACCGAGTCACGCATCGCCGCGGTCAACGTGACCAACGACAACCAGCTCGTCACGCTGAGCCGGCTCGGCGTCCGGGTCGCCCAGGGCGAGTACCTCGCCGAGTCGATCGCCGACCCGAAACGCACCCAGGCACTGGCCGAGGCCGCGGGCAGGCGCGTCACGGCGGTCAAGCCGCCGAAGGTCACCGACTTCCTGCACCCCGCGCTGATGCTCCCGGACACCGCGACCGCCGAAGAGGTCCGTGCGACGCTGGCCGAACGCCCGGACGTCAACGGTGTCGTGCTGGTCGACGACATGTGGCGGCCGCAGTGGTCGATCGACCGCAGCCGCTTCCTGCTGATCGTCGCCGGACCGTACGGGCACGCGTTGCACGCCAAGCGGGCGGCGGCACGGCACGCGGACAAGCCGTTGCTGATCGACCGTGAGGCGACCGGCATGGAGTTGCTCGAACTCGTCGGCGACACCGACTGGGAACGCACGGGCGACGACGTGGTGGTCACCGACGAGAGCGGCCGGTGTGTCGGCGTCGTGCGGGCCAGCGACGTGATCCGTGGCGTCGCGGACATGAAGGTCGAGCAGGCGGTCTCACTCAACCCGCTGACCCGGCTGCCGGGCACCGACGCGGTGGCGCGTGAGGTCGACCGGCGGATCGCCGACGGCGAGATGTTCGTCATCGCCTGGCTGGACGTGGACGCGTTCAAGGCCGTCAACGACTCGCTCGGCTTCGCCGCGGGCGACGACCTGATCCGGATGTTCGGCCGGGCGATCGGCGAGGCGGCGGCGGCGATGCCGAACGTCCTGGTCGGGCACGTCGGCGGGGACGACTTCCTGCTGGTCACCGACCTGGACGAGATCTCCGCGCTGGCCGGGGTGCTGCTGGACACCGAGTGGTCGGCCGAGGGCATGCCGGTCACCGTCTCGCTGGCGGCCCTGGTCTGCGGCGTGAACAGCGTTTCGTCCTACCGTGAGGCGTCCGCCCGGCTGGCTCCGCTGAAGAAGCAGGCGAAGGCCGTCCCGGGCTCGAGCTGGGTACTCGGCCGTCCAGGCTCCGAACGGGTGGACGTGTTGCGTGGCCGGGCCGCGCGCGGGCAGACCCAGGCCCAGCAGCCCGTCGCCTGAAACCCCTGGTCACCCCTCGTGAGCGGTTAGCCGGGTCAGAACCCGGCAAAACACGCACGAGAAGTCTGCTCGTGAAGTGCTAACGAAGCCACCAGAAAACCGATCAGTGTGGAAAAGGTTGGCACGAGCAAAGGGAGTTTTGGCCTGGATCGCGGGCCATTCAGGGGGAGCAATGGACCGTTTGACCGACGGCTCCGACCTCGTCGAGGTTCTCGGCGACTGGACGAGCACGTCAGCCGGGCGGGCACCGCTGTACCGGCGGTTGGCTGAGGCTGTGCGCCGAGCCATCCACGCAGGGGATCTGCATGCCGGGGAGCGGTTGCCGTCCGAGCGTGATCTGGCGCGGGCTCTTGCCGTGAGCCGCGCGACCGTGGTGTCCGCGTACGACGAACTGCGCTCGATCGGCCTGGTCGACAGCCGGCGAGGCAGCGGCACGCGGGTGGTGCGGCCACCCGGGTTCCGGCCGAGCGTCGAGGGCAGGGTGTTTGGCCGGGCGGCACCGATCATCAACCGCACCAACGACGGAGCAGGCGACATCATCTCGCTGGCCAGGGCCTACGACCCGGGCGCGCCGCATCTGCGTGGGGCGTTGCTGGACCTCGTACACGCGGACTTACCCGCGTTGCTCAACGGCTCGGGTTACCACCCGGCCGGGCTGCCCGAGCTTCGTTCGGCGGTCGCCGGGCACCTGACCGCCACCGGGCTGCCCACCGAACCGAAACAGGTGGTGATCACCACCGGGGCGCAGCAGGCGATCGGCCTGATCACCCAGATGTACCTGCGGCGCGGCTGGACGGCGGTCGTGGAGACACCGAGCTGGCCGGGCTGTCTCGACGTGTTCCGGGCGACCGGGGTCCGACTGGTCGGGGTGGAGCTGGACAACGAGGGCATCCGGGCCGACCAGCTGGCCCGTGCGATGGCCGAGCACCAGCCGGACCTGCTGTACGTCATGCCCACCTACCACAACCCGACCGGGGTGCTGATGTCCACGGCCCGGCGCCGCCGGATCGTGGAACTGGCCGCGCGGTACGCCGTTCCGGTCGTGGAGGACCACGCCTACACCGTCGGGGCCGCGGAAGGCGCTCCCCCGCCGATCGGCGCTTTCGCCACCGGCAACGCGGAAGTGCTCACGATCGGCTCGCTGGCCAAGTCCGTCTGGGCAGGCCTGCGGATCGGCTGGGTACGGGCGTCGATCGAGACGGCCGAACGGCTGGCCCGGCACAAGGCGCTGGCCGATCTCGGCAGCCCGGTACTGGACCAGGCACTGGCGGCACGGCTGCTGCCGCAACTGCCCGAACTGGCCGCGGCCCGGGTCACGCAGTTGCGGGACCGGCTCGGCCGGGTGCGTGAGCTGCTCACCCAGAACCTGCCCGAATGGCGTTGGCGCACACCGGATGGCGGATCCGCGCTGTGGATCGAGCTGCCCGGCACCGACGCCCGGATCTTCGGCCAGGTCGCGCTCCGGCACGGCGTCGAGGTCGTGCCCGGCGCCGCGACCGACCCGACCGGTGCGCACGACAACCACATCCGCTTGCCGTTCGCGTTCCCCGACGACATCCTCACCGAACTGGTCAACCGCCTGAGCCGGGCCTGGGCGGAAGCGAAGCGTTAACCGGGCGTCACGAAGCCCGACTCGTAGGCGGTGATCACGGCCTGGGTGCGGTCCCGGGCGTGCAGCTTCGACAGCACGTTGCCCACGTGCGTTTTCACCGTCTGCACACTGACGAACAGCCGCTCCGATATCTCCACATTGGACAGTCCGGTGGCCATCAGCCGGAGCACCTCGGCCTCCCGGTCGGTCAGCCCCGCCTCCCGCAGGCCGGACCGGCCGGGCTCCAGCCCGTGCCGCCCGGCCAGCAGCCGGATCTTCTCCGGGAACAGCAGGGAATCCCCCGCCACCACGACCCGGATGGCCCGCACGATCTCAGCCGGCCTCGCCCGTTTGAGCAGGAAACCGTTGGCACCGGCGCGCAGCGCGTCGTAGACGTAGTCGTCGTTCTCGAACGTGGTCACGACGATGATCTTGGGCGCGGCCGGCACCCGGTCGAGGATGTGCCGGGTGGCCTGGATTCCGTCGACCACGGGCATCCGCACGTCCATCAGCACCACGTCCGGCGCGAGCCGGGTGACCAGCGGCAGCACCTCGGTGCCGTCCTCGGCCTCGCCGACCACCTCCAGGTCGGGCTCGGCGTCGATGATCGCCCGAAGTCCCGCCCTGATCAGCTCCTCGTCGTCGACCAGCAGCACCTTCACACTCACAGTTGCGACCTCACAGGGGGATTCTCGCCTTCACCCGCCACGCGCCGTCCTGCGGGCCGGCGTTGATCTGTCCACGTAGGACGGTCGCACGCTCGCGCATGCCCGCGATGCCACGCCCACCCCCGCCGGTCCGTGCCTGCCCGGTCAGCGGATTGACCGCGTCGACCTCCAGGGCGTCGTGGCCCGCCTTGACCGCCAGCGTCACGGTGACCTTGCCCGCGTGTTTCAACGCGTTCGTCAGGCACTCCTGCACGATCCGGTACGCCTCGGTCGACACCGCGAACGGCAGGCCGGGCAGATCGCCGGTGATCCTGGTCTCGACGTTCACCCCGGCCAGCCGCATCGTGCCGAGCAACTCGTCAAGGTCGGCCAGCGTGTGCTGTGGCTTCGTGCCCGGCTCGTCCTCCCGGAGCAGACCCAGTACGTGGTCGAGGTCGGCGAGCGCGTCCCGCGCGGCCTCCTCGATCGCGGTCAGCGCGCGCTGGGCGAACGTCGGGTCCTTCTCCAGGACACGACCGGCCGCGCTGGCCTGGATGGTGACCACGCTCAGCGCGTGCCCGACGGAGTCGTGCAGCTCCCGGGCCAGCCGATTGCGCTCGGCCAGTCGTTCGGCGCGCTGTTTCAGCTCCGCGAGATGGTCCGCGGGTGTGGGGCCCAGCAACACCTGCGAAAGCCTGGTCAGGCCCACTCCGGCGAGGTTGACCACGTGTACCAGCACGACGGTGGCCACCACGCTGACCACGGGGATCCATGCGGACTGCCAACCCGTGGGAACGCGGACGTGCGTGTCGTCGATGACGAGCCACTCGCCCGTGAACGGCGCCGCGAACGACTGCAGCAGCCCGATCGGCACATACAGGGTGAACCCGCCGATCACCGCGCCGATCAGGATGTGCACCAGGAACCACTGGCACGTCTTCCAGCGCGCCTCCAGGTTCGTCGCCCGCGCCGACGCCTGCGCGGGCACACCGGCGCCGAGCAGTTCCCGCGCGGCGGTGCCCTCGACGACCCGCACAGCCGGGATGAACGACGTGCCCGCCGCCCAGGCGATGATCGCGAGGACCATCGTGGCCGCCAGGACCAGCGGCTGCTCGGCGGTGTCGGCGGGCAGCAGCAGCCGCAACACCGGCGGCACGATCGCCACGGCCGCCAACGTGAACGGGACGATCAAGGTCGCCCCCAGCACCAGATAGGTCCAGCGCCGATACGTCAGCCGCCGGCCCACCGGGCCGAACACGGCACTGAACACACCCGCCACAGCCCGATCCTGGCATGTCCGGGACGTCCCCGGTTCACTCCCGGGAGTGAACCGGGTCATCTCGCCAGGCCGGGCACCGGCACGCCACCCGGCATTCGCGGTTTTGTTTGTCCAGTGTGCCTGGCATTGCTGAACAATCCCGCCGAACCTAGCTTGGCCGCTGCGACCGCACGCGAAATCGAGGGAAAGGAACAAAAGTGAACATGGTCGGAAACCGGGCCCGGCGGCTGACGGCAGTCGCCGTTTCCGGGCTGGTCGGATTCGGTCCGCGGACCGCGGTTCCGGCGCACGCGGTTCCCGGTGACGTGCGGGACGATCTGTCGTCCCGTCCGGTGACGAAGCGGGCGGTGGGCGCATGAGCAGCCGATCGATCCGCCGGAAGGCCGCGGCCGTTCTCGGTGCGACCGTGGTGGGAGTCGCGGCACTGGCGAGTCCGGCGTCGGCCGGGAACACGCCGATCTACGCCAACGAGGCCGGGGCGTCCGCGAACGGAACCGTCACGTGGACGTCGGCACGGTCGTTCGCCGATATGGACATCCGGCTGACCGACATGTCCTGCGACCAGGCGTCGGTTTATTTCGAGATTTACGTCCGATACGCCAATGGCACGGAAGTCGAGGTGGGGGAACGGCATTACGAAGGCGGCTGCGGGAACACCGGGTATTTCAACGACATCTCCTGGACCGGCGGCGGGACCGCCCGGTTGACCGACATGCGCCTGAAGGCGTGCACGGATCACACCGGGCCGAACTCCTGCGCCTGGGGGCCGCGCGTGGACAACCCGTACACGTGACGACCGGGTGACATGGGGCCCTGATCGGCCCGAGCGCGAGTCTGGTTGGGTCTGCGGCATGGGGTACTGGCTGTTCAGCATCGTAGGCCTGATCGGGCTCGCACTGTCCGCGTGGATTCTGATCGCGGGCGCCAGGAGAGTTCTGGGGGTACGGGTCGGCACGATCCGGGCGATCATCGCGGCCCTGGCGGCGTGGAGCGTCGCCGGGTTCATCGGGGGCCAGCTTCCCGCGGTCACCCAGGGCAAGGAGCAGATCGCCCTGCTGTTCATCATCCCCATCTTCGGCGGGACGCTGCTGGTCGCGGTCGCCATGCTGTTCGTGCTGGAGGTGATGAAGCCGTCCGGCACCGGGATGTGGTTCGTCGGCGGGCTGCGGTCGATCCCCGGCCGGTTCAGCCGGGCCCGCCGGTACTCGCGGATCACTCGGATCGCGCTCAAGCACGGGCTCGGCCCGGCCCTGCGTGGCCGGCTGCGGACCGGTGATCCGGTCAAGCGGGCGCAGCTGGCCAGGTCCCTGCGCCAGGCGCTGGAAGAAGCCGGGGTCACGTTCGTCAAGCTCGGTCAGGTGCTGTCCACGCGAGCGGACCTGCTGCCGCCGGAGTTCGTGGAGGAGCTGAGCAGGCTGCAGGACCAGGTCTCCCCCGCGCCACGGGACGAGATCGACCAGGTGCTCGCCGACGAACTCGGTGCGGTCGACCGGGTCTTCGCCGAGATTGACACGACCGCGCTGGCCAGCGCGTCGGTCGCCCAGGTCTACAAGGCGAAGCTGATCGACGGCACCGACGCGGTCGTGAAGGTCCAGCGGCCGGGCATCCGCGCGATCGTCGAACGGGACCTCGACATCATGTACCGCCTGGCGCGCACGCTGGAGGAACGAACCCAGTGGGCCCAGCGGCTCGGTGTTCTCGCGCTCGCCGACGGATTCGCCAAGAACCTGCTGGAAGAGCTCGACTTCCGGGTCGAGGCCAAGAACATCCAGGCCATCGCGGCCGACACGACGGTCCGCGTTCCCACCGTCCACCAGGCCACCACGCGGGTCCTGGTCATGGACCGGCTCGTGGGCACGCCGCTGGGTTCGGCGGGCGCCGAGATCGACGCACGCGGACTCGACCGCATGGAACTGGCACGGTCACTGCTGCACTGCCTGCTGCGTCAGGTGATGCGCAACGGTGTCTTCCACGCCGACCCGCATCCGGGCAACGTGATGCTGTTGCAGGACGGGACAGTCGGCCTGCTCGACTTCGGGTCGGTCGGCAGGCTCGACGGGTCGCTGCGCACCGGGCTGCAGAACCTCCTGGTGGCCATCGACCGCGGGGACGCGGCGGCACTGCGGGACGGGCTGCTGGAAGTGGTGTCCCGGCCGGACGACATCGACGAGCTGAAACTCGAACGAGCCCTCGGCCAGTTCATCGCCCGGCACTTCGCCGGCGGCGCCGCCCCGGACGTGGAGATGTTCACCGACCTGTTCAGGCTGGTCACGACGTACGGCCTGAGCGTGCCGCCGGAGATCGCGGCGGTGTTCCGCGCACTGGCCACAATGGAGGGCACGCTGGCCGGGCTGGCACCGGGTTTCAACATCGTGGTCGAGTCCCGCGCGTACGCCTCGGTCCGGCTGACCGAGCAGATGGATCCGGCGTCGTTACGCAAGACGATGACCGACGAGCTGATGACGTTGCTGCCGGTGCTGCGCAGGCTGCCACGCCGGATCGACCGGATCGGCGGGGCGGTGGAGGAAGGCCGGCTTTCGGTCAACGTCCGGCTGTTCGCCGACGAGCGGGACCGGCGCCTGATCACCACCATCGTGCACCAGGGACTGCTCGCGTTCATCGGCGCGACGACCGGCATCATGGCCGTGGTGCTGCTCGGCACGACCGGTGGCCCGCGGCTGATCAACGACATCACGCTGTACCAGGTGATGGGCTACAACCTGCTGGTGATCAGCGTCCTGCTCGGACTGCGGCTGCTGTTCACCGTCTTCCGCAACCAGCGTTAGGCCCAACGTTCGCTGAAGAGGTCCATGCCGGGCGGGTCTCCCGGCAACGGGTGATCGCTGGGACGTAGCCCGTCCAAGGCGATGGCGATCACCCGCCGTCGCGCGTCGCGGGCCGCTTCGAGCAGGTCTTCCCGGCCCTGGCGCTGGAGTTGCTCGATCAGCGGGGACTTGCCGAGCTGTTCGACGAGCAGCAGCACGTCGATCGCGGTGACGTCCGCGCGCAGCACGCCCGCCTCGTGCGCCTTGTCGATCAGCGCGGCGAAAGCCTTGTCGGACCGGGCGTTCTTCTCGGCCATCTCGTCGGTGATGGTGACCATCCCGGCCAAGGGCGCCAGCGAGCCGATACCGACCGCGCTGGTGACGTAGTGCACGAGCCCGTCCCACGGGTCGTCGTGGGCCAGGCCGCGCTCGGCGATCTCGGTCCACTGGTCGAGCGCGATCTCCACCAGGTGCTGGAACAGTTCGGTCTTCGACCGGTACCGGCGGTACAGGCTGCCGATGCCGACGCCCGCTCGTGCGGCGATCGACGCGACGGACGCGTGCGCGCCGTCCACGGCGAGGACTTCACGCGCCGCTTCGAGCAGCGCGCGGTCGTTGCGTTCGGCTTCGGCCTGCCTGGGCATGACGCCGATCATAGTGGGTTGCGGAGCGAAACGCTCCGGCCCTAGCCTAACGGAGCGAAACACTCCGTTACGAAGGGATGCGGTCATGGACGACATCAAGCAGGTCGTGCTGAACAGCGACACACTGCAGGACGACCCGGACGGCTTCGCCGACCTGCTCACCGAGGACGTCAACCTGGTCAACATCGCGGGCCACCGGCTGCACGGCCGCGAGACGGTCCGCGCCGCCTACCGCAAGGCGATGGCCTCACAGCTGGCTCAGGTGCGGACCAGGATCGAGATCCACGACGCGTGGCTGGTGCGACCGGACGTCGCCGTCGTTTCCGCGACCAAGCACGTCTCGGACGAACGGGCCGAGCCCAACGCTCCGTTGCCCGACAAGGGCGCGGTCACGTTCGTGCTCGCCAGACAGGACGAGCAGTGGTTGATCGCCTCGGTTCAGACCACGCCCGTCAAGTAACCGATCCGCTCGATGGTGCGACGGGTGACCTGGGGATCGCCGCACCCGTCCACCATGAGGATGTAGTGGCCGATGCCGGACGTGGTGCGGCGCAGGTGATCCAGGCAGTCCTCCGCGGTGCCGACCGGGCTGATCCCGATCAGGTGCTCGGCGTACTCCACGGGATCACGCGGCTTGCGCGGCCGATCGTCCACCGCCACATAGCCTTTCAGGCCCGGCTCCAGCCATTGCGGCAGCACCGCCCTGAGCTCGTCGGCCGCCTGCGCCCGACTGTCGCCGACATGGGCGAGCACCGCGCCGATGTGCTCGGTCGACTGTCCGCCCGCCTGTTCGTACGACGAGATCATGGCGGCTTTCCCGGCGTCGTCCAGATCCATGCCCAGCAACATCGGCAGGTTCCGCCGGGCCGCGATCTCGACCGTGCCGGGCGAGGTGCACGCGACGGTCAGGCGAGGGCGGGTGACGGGCCGGGGCACCATGGGCACCTCCCGGAACTCGAACCGGCCGGTGCTCTTGACCTGAGGCTCGGTCAGGCACTCGATCAGCAGGTCGAGGCTCTCCGCGAAGCCGTTCTGCCAACGGTCCAGCCCGGTGCCGAACACTTCGAGGTCACGCCACGGCCCGCCACGGCCGACGCCGAGGTGCAGCCGTCCGCCGGACATCTGGTCCAGCATGGTGACCTGTTCGGCCAGCATCACCGGATGCGTCGTCGACAGCACGCTGACGGCCGTGCCGACGGTGATCCTTTCCGTACGCCCCAAGGCATGCGCGGCGAACGTGATGGCCGAGGGACACACGCCGTACGACATGAAGTGGTGCTCGGCGATCCACGCGTCGTCGAACCCCGCCCGCTCCGCCCAGACCACAGCGTCGGAAGCGCGCCGCAGCGCGTCACGGTCGTCCTGGCCAGGGAAACGACCGGCCAGCAGGAACACACCCAGTCTCATGGGATCAAGTGTCCCGTGGGGACAGGAATCGTTTCGCGCGGTGACGAGATGGGTAACGCCAGGTTCTAACCGCATCCCACCTCTGGAGAAACGATGACAGAACCCAAGTTCACGCCCACCCCGGCGGCGTCTCCGGCAGGTGCCGAGCATCGGCTG
The DNA here is from genome assembly GCF_013280595.1 of Kibdelosporangium persicum. Classification (GTDB taxonomy): domain Bacteria; phylum Actinomycetota; class Actinomycetes; order Mycobacteriales; family Pseudonocardiaceae; genus Kibdelosporangium; species Kibdelosporangium persicum. The sequence continues at coordinate 49,458 of NZ_JAAATY010000015.1, read as the reverse complement.
GCGAGCTTCGCCGACTACCTCGACGCGCAACGACTGGTCGACCGGATGTCCGACGAGGGGTTCCCGGTCGAGCACGTCCGGATCATCGGCGACGGTGTCCGGACGGTCGAGCAGGTCACCGGGCGCATGACGAGAGGCAGAGCCGCCGTCGCGGGTGCGTCCGGTGGTGCGTGGTTCGGCCTGTTGTTCGGCTTGCTGTTCGCCGTGTTCACCGTCAGCGCGGCATGGTTGTGGGTGCTGTTCGGCAGCCTGCTGATCGGCGCGGTGTGGGGAGCCGTCTTCGGCTTCGTGGCGCACTGGTCGACGCTCGGACGGCGGGACTTCAGCAGCGTCATGACCTTGCGGGCACAACGCTATGACGTCTACGTCGACGCTTCCCACGCCTCAGCGGCCACGCGATACCACCAGCTCGACTGAAGGCCCCTCGTGAGCGTTTATCAGTGTTCTAACCCTGATAAACACTCACGAGGCTTGACATGCCGCATACTGGACCTCTAGACATCCGATGTCTGATGAGGGGTAAGGCGTGGCGGTAACCGACGACGCGATCCTGCGGGTCCGGGAAATGATCATGTCCGGCGAGCTGAAGCCGGGCGACCGGCTGCCGCGGGAAGCCGACCTGGCCGATCGCCTCGGTCTGTCCCGCAACTCACTGCGCGAGGCCGTACGGGCGCTGTCCCTGGTCAGGGTGCTCGACGTACGGCAGGGCGACGGCACGTACGTCTCCAGCCTGCGCGCGGGCGAACTGCTGGGCGCGCTGTCGTTCGTGCTGGACCTGCACCGCAGCGAAGAGTCGGTGCTGGAGATGCTGGAGGTCCGCCGGATTCTCGAACCCGCCGCCACCGCGACCGCCGCGCTGTCGGTCGGCGACGAGGACATCGAGGCCCTCCGCAAGCTGTGCGACGCCACCGAGCAGGCCGGTTCGGTCGAGGAACTAGTCGAGTACGACCTGCAGTTCCACCGCCGGATCGTGGCGGCGGCGGGCAACAACTACCTCGCCCAGCTGATGGACACGTTGGCCGGCCCGACCGTGCGGGTACGGATCTGGCGCGGCATCTCCCAGGGCGGCGCGGTCGACCGGACGGTGGCCGAGCACCGCGCGATCGTGGCGGCGCTGGAGGCGCGTCAGCCCGAGCTCGCTCGTTCATGGGCCACCGTGCACGTCGCGGGCGTCGAGCAGTGGCTGCGCGACCTGGGCTGACCAGGTCGCCGCTGATTCACCCGTTCAGCAGCACTGAACCGTTTCAGGCTGGTTTCCGGCCGGATCGCGAGTTACTTTCGAGTAACCCTGCTCCCCACCGGAAAAGAGCTGGCTATGAAGCGTGTACTCGTCTTAGCCGTGACCGGATTGGCCGTGGCCGCGTTCACCACACCCGCCGCACAGGCGAAGAGCGTGGCCACGACACATCTCGCGGCGACGACCGCGGACGCGGCGAGGGCCGTGACGGCGTTCTGGACGCCCGAGCGGATGCGTTCCGCCCAGCCGCTTGACCTGATCAACGTCGCACCGAAGTCGCTGAAGGACGTCGCCCGTGGGTTACCGGCGATCGTCCCGCAGTCCTTCCCCAACGGCGGTGCCGTGTGGACGGGCGGCGGCGCGGTCACCAGGACCGCGGGCCGCGTGTTCTTCACCTACCAGGGCAGGACCGCCTCGTGCAGCGGTAACGCGGTCACCAGCGCGAACAAGAACACCGTGATGACGGCGGGCCACTGCGTGAAGCTGGACGGCGCGTTCCACACCAACTGGGTGTTCGTGCCCGGCTACGACAGCGGCAATACGCCGTACGGCACGTGGACGGCGAAGAGCACGCACGCGACCCCACAGTGGGCGGCCAGCGAGGACATCAACTACGACATCGGCGCGGCCGTGGTGAACCCGCTCAACGGCCAGAACCTGACCGACGTGGTGGGTTCCCAGGGAATCGCGTTCAACCAGCCGCGCGGCCAGAACATGTACGCCTTCGGCTACTCCGCCGCGGCGCCGTACGACGGCTCGAAGCTGATCTACTGCAGCGGCCAGGTGTTCAACGACTTCCTGCTGTCCCAGGGCATCGGCATGACGTGCAACCAGACCGGCGGCTCGAGCGGCGGCCCCTGGTTCTTGTCGTTCAGCGAGGCGACCGGCACGGGTGTGCAGAACTCGGTGAACAGCTTCAAGTACAACTTCTTCCCCAACTGGATGTTCGGCCCGTACTTCGGCACCGACGCCCAGAACCTCTACAACTCCGCACAGGCGAGTTGATCCCCGGCACCGGGTCAGCCCCCGTCCCTGCCGCGAGGGCTGGTCCGGGGCCCGCACCATGGCGAAGGGCCCGCGGCGAGCGGGCCCTTCGTCTCCTTGCCGATCAGGTGCCGTAGACCTCGAACTCCCACAACGAGTAACCCCACGCCGTCGCCCGGGCGGTACCGAAGACCCGGACGTAGCGCGCGTTCGTCGCGGTGAACGAGATGTCGTCCGTGCCGCCGTCACCGGCCGACTGTGTGTTCACAGTGGACCAGGTGACGTTGTCGGCCGACGTCTCGATCCGGTACGAGCGGCCATAAGCGGCCTCCCACTGCAACCGCACACGGGACACCGACCGGGTCTGGCCGAGGTCCACCGAGATCCACTGCGGGTCGGCGAACTGCGACGACCAACGGGTGCCGGTGTTGCCGTCCACCGCGTTGCCCGCGCCGTAGGACGCGTTCTCCACGGAGGACGCCGCGGCCGGACGGCCACGGGACAACAACGTCGGCCCCGGCTGCGTGTCCGGAGCACAGTCGCCCCGGACCATGCCTGCCACCCAACGGATTCCGCCGAGCAGCATGGTCCGGAAGTTGGCTTCGGTGTACGACTGCTGGGTGTGCCCGAGGCCCGAGTACCAGGCCTTGCCGCCACGGTAGTTCTGGCACCAGACGATCGGGTGGTCGGCACCCATGTTGCCGCCGGAGTAGGTCGATTCGTCAAGCCTGGCAAGGACCTTGACGGCCCCACGCGGGTTGGTGCGGTAGTTGTACAGCTCGTCGGTACGGACCCACGCCGCGGGCAGGTGCGCTGTGGACGGATGCGTCTGGTCGTCCACGCGCACGGTCACCTGCTGGATCGCCGGGTGCGAGTGGAAGTACGCACCGACCAGGCCGCCGTAGAACGCCCAGTCGTACTCGGTGTCCGCCGCGGCATGCACACCGACGTATCCACCGCCGCCGGCGATATACTGCTCGAACGCGGTCTGCTGGGTCGCGTTGAGCACGTCGCCAGTCGTGTTGAGGAACACCACGACCTTGTACTGGGCCAGGTTCGCAGCGGTGAACTGCCCGGAGTCCTCCGTGGCGTCGACGGTGAAGTTGTTGGCACTGCCCAGTTCCCGCAGCGCCTGGATTCCGGCCGGGATCGAGTCGTGCCGGAAGCCCGCTGTCTTGGAGAAGACCATGATCCGGTATGGCGGGTCGGCCGCCTGACTGACACCTGTCACAAGAGAGACCATAAGTGACACCGCAAGGACAATCCCCAGACCGGCCCTGCGCACAGTGTTATGCACCGTAGACCTCCATCTCCCACAAGGAGTAGCCCCATGCCGTGGCTCGGGCGATTCCGTGGACTCGGACATACCTCGCGTTCGTGGCGGTGAAGCTGACGTCGTCGATGCCGCCGTCACTCGCCGTCGTTGAGTACACGCTGTTCCAGACGGTTCCGTCGGACGACGTCTCGATCCGGTAGGCGCGGCCGTACGCCGCCTCCCAGTTCAGCCGGACCCGCGACACCGACCGGGCCTGGCCGAGGTCGATCGAAAGCCACTGGGGATCGGCGAACTGCGAGGACCAGCGAGTCGTGGCGTTGCCGTCAGTCACGTTGCCAGGGCCATATGTCGCGCTCTCCGAAGAGGACGCGGTCGCGGGCCGGCCTGCCGACAGCAGTCCGGGCTGCGGTGTGCCGGACCCGCCGAGCGTGAACTCGTCCACATCGAACAGAGCACCGGCACCGCCGGTGAACACCAGGAACAACTTGGTCGTCCCGGCCGGGGCGTTCGACAGGTTCGCGGTCACGGTCACGAAGGTCTCCCAGCCACCGGTGTTCGGCACGGTCGCCGCGCCGAGCAGGGCGCCGGTCTGCGAGCCGGCCCGCACCTGCAACTGCCCACCGGCGCCGCCGGAGGACACCCGGGCGGTGAAGTTCGGAACTCCTTGCAGCACATAGGGATCGAACGACACCCAGTCACCGTTCTCGATGTTGCCGATCGTCTTGCCGCCGTTGGCCGCGGCCTTGTCGATCACGCCGACACCCTGCATGGCCTTGAAGTGCTCGGCCTGGCGGGTGCGCGGCTGGGTCACCGACTGCGAGTGCGTGGTGATCGGCGGCTGGCCGTTCGCCCCGTTGTCGGTGTACTCCGCGTCCCACACACCGAAGAGGTTCGCGGACGTGTCGTGTTCGCCGTCCAACGGTGTCGCGATGCTTCCCGTGCAACCGTTCTGCGACGTGATCGCGTGGCCGTGGCTGTCGTGGCCCAGGATGTACGTCATCTTGACGCGGTTGCAGTCGATCGTGCCGTCTTCCGGGTCGGTCACCCTGATACGGAACGGAACCGTGTCGCCGAAGTTGAAGACCTGGCCGTTGGCGGGCAGTTCCACCGTGACCGTCGGGGCGGTGTTGCCGACGTTGATGATCACGCTGGCGTTCGCCGTCAGGTTCTGGTTGTCCGTCACGGTGACTTGCGCGGTGTAGGTCCCGTTCGCGGTGTAGGTGTGCGACGGGTTGGCCGCTGTCGACGTGGCGCCGTCACCGAAGGTCCAGCGGTAGGCCAGCGGACCACCGTCCGGATCGGACGACCCGGCGGACGAGAAGTTCACCGTGAGCGGAGCCGCCCCGGATGTGCGGTTGGCGCCGGCCGCGGCCACCGGCGGACGGCTGCCGGACGGCCGGTGTTCGATCCGGTAGACGGCGGAGTTCGCGTCACCGTTGAACCAGCCGGTGCCGTAGTCCAAAATGTACAGTGCACCGTCCGGGCCGAACTGGGCGTCCATGATCTGCGTGCCGGTCCACGGGAACGGCTGGATGGTGCCGCGGGTGCCGTTCGGCAGCACCTCGATGTCCTTGATCCAGCGGCGGCCGAACTCGGTGGCGAACACGTGCCCGTCCAGCGACTGCGGGAACTTGACCGCGGACTGCAGGTTCGGGTCGAAGCGGTACACCGGCGCGCCCATCGGCGACTCCGAGCCGCCGCCGAACTCCGGCGGCGAACCGCTGTCACCGGCGTACTTGATCCACGCGGGCTGTGCGGGCGGCAGGGTGCGGATACCGGTGTTGTTGCGCGAGTTGTTGACCGCGCCACCACAGTTGAACTTGGCACCCACCGCGCCGGTGTCGTAGTTGTACTGCGCGTACGTCTCGGTCGCCGTGTTGCTGCCGGTGCAGTACGGCCAGCCGAAGAAGCCCGGACCCGTGATCCGGTTGAACTCGACCTGGCCACTGGGTCCACGGTTGGTCGTGGTGCCCGCGTCCGGGCCGTAGTCGCCGAGGTAGACCGTGCCGGTCGCCTTGTCCACGTTCATCCGGAACGGGTTGCGGAAACCCATGGCGTAGATCTCGGGCCGGGTGTTGGCCGTGCCGGGCGGGAACATGTTGCCCGCCGGGATCGAGTAGCCGCCGTCCGCGTTGACCTTGATCCGCAGCAGCTTGCCGCGCAGGTCGTTGGAGTTCGCGGAGCTGCGCTGCGCGTCGACGGCGGGGTTGCGGCTCGGCCGGTCGTCCAGCGGGGCGTACCCGTCGACGAAGGGGTTGGAGTCGTCGCCTGTGGTCAGGTACAGGTTTCCGGCCGCGTCGAAGTCGATGTCACCGCCGACATGGCAGCACAGGCCACGGCTGGTGGGAACGTCGAGGATGGTGCGGGCACTGGCCATGTTGATGGTCAGGTCGCTGTTGAGCGTGTAGCGCGCGAGCCGGTTGACGCCGTTGAACGGCGCGAAGTCGGCGGCCGTGCCGTTCATCGGGGCGTCCCCGGCCGGCGTGGACAGCGGTGGCGCGTAGAAGACGTAGACGAACCGGTTGGTGGCGAAGCCGGGGTCCGCGGCGATGCCCTGCATGCCCTCTTCGTCATGGCTGTACACCGGGATGGTGCCGATGATCCGGGTGTTGCCCGCCGCGTCGGTGGCCCGGATCGTGCCGTTTCTCGCGGTGTGCAGGACAGTTCGGTCGGGCAGCACGGTCATCGACATGGGTTCGCCCATCTCCGGCTCACCCTTGGCCAGCGTGATCTGCTGGTAGTCAGCGGGGTTGACCGGCGGCGCGGCCTGGCCGGAGGCGGCCAGCGGTCCGGCGGTGACGGTTGCCGCGACCAGTAAACCGGCTGCGAACAGCCGTTTTGGGCGCGCGGAAAGACCAGAGTAACCGGATTTCACGGTTCTCCTTCCGAGATCGGCCCGTGCGGGCAGGGGTGGGCACGGGCGGATCCGGCCAGCGCTGGCGGCGGGGCGTGGTCCGGTATCCAGTGAGGGAGCGCTCTCCCGGGCTGAGTGTCACCCGGCGTGCGTGCTCATGTCAACGACAGGTTTCCGTTGTGCGTACAGGACTTTAAATAGTTCACATACTAAATAAATGCGGTGGCCCGGTCCGGTTGGACTCAGCCGGTAGGCGGATTCACCTGTTCGGAGCGTGGCGAATCGGCTACGCTGGGCTGATATCCACTCTCGGGGGAGGACTGGTGGATACCTCACGCGATTCCAGGGGTGCCCGGCTGCTCACCGCGCCACGCGGTGTCCTGCCGTACTATCTCACGCTCGAGTTCGCGGCCGTCCTGTCGCCGTTGCTGGTGCCCGGACGTGCCGTGACCGACCAGGACTGGCGCTGGTTCGGTGTATTGCTGGCGGCGGCCGTCCTGCAGGCCGAGTTGTCGGTGCGGGTGGAGCGGATGCGCCGGTTCTTCACCAGCAACCCGCATGTCAACATGACGTCGGTCTGGCTGTTCGCCGGGGCGCTGTTGCTGCCGTACAGCATCGCCTGCGTCTTGGCTGTCCTGATCTACGCGCACCTGTGGCTCCGGATCTGGCAGGCGGTGCCGCGCGTGCGGCTGTACCGGACGGTGTGCTCGGCGGCCACCGTCGTGCTGTCCATCGCCGCCGCTCAAGCCGTACTGATGCTGCCGCTGGGATCGTTGTCGTACGTGGCCAGCGGCGCGACGTACATGGTCGTCAACTGCGTGCTCGTGGTGATCGGGTTCCGGCTGCACCACCCGTCCCGGACGTTCGAGTCGCTGCTCGGTTCGTGGGCCGAGAACGTGCTCGAAGCGACCACGTTGTGCCTTGGCGGGATCACGGCGGTGCTGCTGACCGAGCATCCCGCGCTGGTCGCGCTGATGTTGCTGCCGGTGGTGACGTTGCCGCGCGGCGAACTGGGCCGTCAGCTACAGGTGATGTCCGAGCACGATCACAAGACCGGCGTGCTGACCGGCGGCGAGTGGGAGAAACGCGCGGACGCCGAACTCGGGCGCGGGGACCAGCCGTGCGGCGTGCTGATGATCGACGCGGACTTCTTCAAACGGATCAACGACACGTACGGTCATCTCGCGGGCGACGCCGTGCTGCGGGCGATCGCGACGACCATCAGCCGCGAGGTGCGCACGTTCGACCTCGTCGGCCGGTTCGGCGGCGAGGAGTTCGTCGTCCTGCTGCCCACGGCCTCCTACGACCACGCCGTGCGGGTCGCGGAACGGATTCGCCAGGCCGTGGAACGACTCGAGGTGCCCCACTCCGACGTGGTCGTCCGGAGCATCTCGGTCTCCATCGGTGTGGCCGTCCACCCCGACGCGGGCAACACGCTCGACACTGTGCTCGCCGCCGCGGACCGGGCCATGTACCGCGCGAAGAACCAGGGCCGCAACCAGGTGGTCAGAGCTCAAGACGCTCGGGATCCCAGCCGAGCGTGGGCGGCAACGCCCCCTCCAGGATCAGCAGCCACTGCTTGACGGCGAGACCGTCCCGTCCCGATCCCCCGCTGTAGCCGCCCAGGCCGTCGCCGGCGACGACCCGGTGGCACGGAACGACGATCGGGACGGGATTGGACCCCATGATCGACCCGATACCGCGCGCGGGCACACGATCCCCGCTGCGCGTGGCGAGTTGCCCGTAGGTGACCGCGGAGCCGTAGTCCACAGTGGAGTAAAGGGTCCGCAGCACCTCGCGCTGGACCGAGGAGGTCAGCCGCCAGTCGATGGCGACGTCGAACCGTGTGCGCTCGCCTTTGAAGTACTCGGCCAGTTGCGTGAGCACGGGCTCGACGCGCGCGGGATCGTCCACAACGGGCAGATCGACCCGGGGCTCGCCCCAGCTCACGCCGACCAGCCCGACGTCGGTCACGGCCACGTGCAGCCTGCCGACCGGCGTTTCCAGCGAACCCACAGCGATCATGCGGTCTGTTCTCCCCTATGCGGTCGCGGCAGGCACCAGGCAGAAGACGTGGCCTTCCGGGTCCTGCAGGACTGTCCAGTCGTCGCCGCCGGGCTGGAACTCCGGCTTGGTCGCGCCCGCGGCCACGAGTTCCCGCACGGCCGCGGCCACGTCGTCCACCTCGAAGTCCAGATGGATGTGCTTGCCGTTGTCCGGCCAGCCCGCGGCCCGGTAGTCCGGAACGTACTGGAACGCCAGCACCACCGGCCCGCCGGTGAGACTCGCGAAGTCGTCCGTGCCGGAAGCCGGCTCCCACCCGGTCACCGCCTGGTAGAACTTCGCCAGGGTCGGCGGCGCGGCACTGTCGATCACCACTGTCGTCAACGTTCTGCTCATGCCGGCGAGTCTCGGCTTCCCGGCCGCGCGGGTCTTGAAGATTCTTGCAGGAGCCGCCTCAGCACCCCTGGCGTGCGCCCGAGGTGCGCGCGGACCACCCTGGACAGGTGCGCCTGGTCGGCGAACCCCAGGTCGGCCGCGAGCCCCGCGAGATCCCGTTCCCCCTCGGCGATCCGGTCAAGGGCTTTGCCCACCCTGACCCGGTTGCGGTACTGGGTCACCGAGACTCCGAGCTCACGCGGGAACGCCCGGCTCAGCCGGTACGGCGAGACACCGAGCCGCTCGGCAAGCGGTAACAGACCGCCAGGGTCCTCGGTCAGGATCGCCTCACGGGCGGCCGCCAGCATCGCGCCGTCGTTCGGCCCCTTGAGCACGGGTGCGCGACCAGCCAGCAGGTCCAGTAACTCCTCGGCGGCCTCGTAGTCGATGTCCCTGCCCCGCACGGCAGCGAGCAGTCGCTTGTGCGCCAGGTCCGTGCGGGCGTCGACGTACAGGGCGGGACCATCCGAACCACGCCAGAGTTCCGGCGCGACGGTCACCGACGTGCACACGTCGCCGCCCGCCGGATGGGAGAACCGCTCCTCGGCACCGGGAACGCTCACGTAACCGACGGTCGAGTCCACATCGACCTCACGGCCACGCGACGACAACCGGAACCGCCCCCGCCAGGCCAGCACGAAGCCGAAGCCCGTCCGCACTTCCGGCTTCGACCACCGGGTGTGGTCATCCGCGCAGGTCACGACGTCGACCCCGAACCCGGGCCGCCGCGCCAGCACAGTCATCGTCCGCACAGCCCGGACAGTAGCCGAGGGGTCCGACAGTCTCGCCGGGCCTTCGACGTGGCCGGCCCTTCACTCCCCCGCCAGAACGCCTTGCTGCCCGGCCACGAGACCCAGGTTCAGGCGCTGGTCTTCGGCCCGGACATCAACACCGAATCATCAGCCTGCCGAGGCGCCCCTATTCGGAGATCTGGGACCGTTTCTTGGCGGCGTCGCTGAGGCTGCCCGCGATCACCAGCACGGCGGCGACCGGGATGAACACCCACCACATGCCGAGGAAGATCGTCAACAGGATGGCGCCCGGGATGCCGAGCATGAACGCCAGCCCGGCAACGGCGTCCAGTGCCGCGGTGGCGGGAGTCTCGGCCTGCCTGCCCGTCGACCGGCTGACCAGTTGACCGGTCCGCTTCACCAGGTCGGCCGGGCGGGTCGCCGAGCTGAGGTCCGGGTGGGGTGCGGGCAGGTCCTCGAACAACGCCTCCAGGTCCGCCCTGGTCCGCGCCGCCGCGGCGAGGCCACAGCGGTCCTCGTACTCGGCGAGGTCGAGGCGGCCGGTGGACATGTGCACGCCGAGTGTGGCGACGGCCGCCTCCCGTTCCGCGTCGCTGATCCGGATGGTGCCGTCACCCTTCCCCATGGCGGCATTCTATGAGCGGATTCACCCCGCTGAGTCACAATCTGGTCATGCCTGGCCGGGACCCGACCATCGACTCCGTCCGGGCCGTCGCGGTGGTCGGCGTCATCGCCGGTCACTGGCTGGTGACGGCGCTGGTCTCCGGTCCCGCCGGCCTCACAGTGGACAGTCCGCTGCGGCACATGCCGGATCTCGCACCGCTGAGCTGGGTTCTGCAGACGCTGGGTCTCTTCTTCTTCGCCGGCGGGTTCGCCGCGGCGCGATCGAAAACGGGGTTGTGGCACAAACTGACCAGGCTCGCCGTCCCCGTCGCCGTTCTGCTCGCGGCGTGGGCGTTGATCATCGTCGTCAGCGGGATGCCCGGGGAGACCTCGAAGACAGTCATCCACCTGGTGACCTCTCCCCTGTGGTTCCTCGGTGTCTACGTCGTCCTGCAAGCACTCACCCCTGCCATGTCGTGGCTGGACGGGAAACTCCGGGCATGGGCGTTGACGATCCCGGTTGTGCTCACGGTCGTCGGCGAACTGACGGTCAACGAGATCACCGTGATCACCGTCTGGTGGGCGCCGTGGCAGGCGGGAATCCTCGCCGCCCGCGCGGGTTTGCGGTGGGGTCTGCCGTTGCTGCTGGGCGGGGCTCTGGCGTACTTCCTGCTCGTCCGGTACGCGGGCTATCCGGTCAGCGCGGTCGGGGGAACGGGCGAGGCGCGGTCGAATCTCGCGCCGCCCTCACCGGCGGCGTTGGCGTTGGCCGCCGCGCAGGTCGGAGCGGCATCGCTCACCGTGAGGCGGGCCAACTCGCGCCTGACGCGATGGATCAACGATCGGGCGCTCATGCTTTTCCTGGTGCACCAGAGTGCTTTGCTGATCGTCGTGCTCACCGCGCAGGCCTTCGGCGTGGTGCCCGGTCTGCACACGTCACCGGATGATCCGATGTGGCCACTGCTGCGCCTGGCGTGGTTGCCCGTGTTCACGGCGACCCTGTTCGTGTTGTGTACAGTCCCTTTCGGACGGACACGGAACCACTAGGGGTTCTTCGCCATACCTAGGTCATATTCGTCATGGCCGGGCCGGTACGCGGGTCATACCTTGATCTACAGCCGGTGCAAACGTATGCGAAGAGGGGCACCTGAGTGGCCGGGCTGAAGGCGACCGCCACGCCCGCCTTCAGCCCGACCTTCTACACCCCTTGCGGCGCCAGGGCGAAGGCGATCTCGCCCTCGCTGTTGCGTTGCACGTCAAGCACCTTGTCGTCAAGGAACTCGGCGGCCCCGCGTTCGAGATACACATTCGCGCCGTTGTCGGCGGTGACGACCTGGTCGCCCTGTTCCGGCTGTTTGGTCACCGCGAGCGCCAGCTGCGCGCCGACGTCGTCGCTGGACTGCAAACTGAACCGGAGCCCGCCTTCGACCTGCGACTCGTCGTTCTGACTCGTCAGTGCCTCGATCGCCTGGGCGGCGGCATCCGTGACCGCGAGCATGTCCGCTCCTTCCGGTTTGGTTCTCGCAAGTCCCCAACCTATGGGTTACGGCGCCGCTCCGCAGATCAGGCGTGTGAGCGCACGTCCAACAGCATGTCCACACCGCTGATCGACAGCACGTTCCCCGCTGGGCTGTTCGGCGACGCGACAACGCGAAGCACACGGCCAGCGTCCCCGAGGCGCCTGCCCTGTTCGGTCAGAACCCGCAGGCCCGCGCTGCCGAGAGCGGTCACGTCGTCGAGTACGAGCGTGATCGGCAACCTGCTGCCGCCGCGTGCGGCTTCGAGTAACGCGCTGCGCAACCGAGCGGCCGAGCTGCCGTCCAGTGCTCCGGAAACCGTCAGCCACAGCGAGTCCGGCAGGCTCATCATGTCGATCCGCAGGTCGTCGAGGTCCTCGTCACGAGCGGGCGCGACCCGGGTCGCGCCGGTACGCACCGGGCGCCGCACCGTCTTGCACATCTCCACCACGGTGCCCTTCGACGTGGTGGCCAGCCGCATCTCGTCCATGGACTCACGCATCATCAGCATGCCGCGGCCGCGGAAACCCGGTTCGTCGTCCGGTTTTTTCCACGTCCCGGTGTCCGACACCTCGATGTGCAGCCGGCCGATGTCGTCGAGTGACGCCTCCACCTGCACGGTTCCGCCCGGCTCGGCGTACGCGTGTTCGATGCTGTTGGTGACGGCCTCGATCACGCTCAGTTCGACCGCGACCAGATCCTCCTCCATCAGCCGCAGGTCGGTCAGCCACCGGCCCAGTTCACGGCGCACGTCGGTGAGCTTCTCCGGGCTCGCGGGCACCGCCATCACCAGCGGGTCGACGAACGGCAGCAGCACGGTCACCGCCAGCAGGCTGGCGTCGTCGTGCGGGGCGTGGCCGTCCTCGATCAGCTGCAGGCCGCTCTGGCAGATCCGGTCCGCCAGGGCCCGTTGCCCGGTCCCGTTGACCCGGACGACCTGCGCCGCACACGCGGCCAGTTCGCCGATTCCCTCGACGATCGTGCGGCCCGGCCGCTCCACCGCGCCGTCGGAGTACAGCACGATCGTCTCGCCTGGCCACAGCACGTCGTCGGCGAACATGAACTCGCCGTCGCCGAACGCCAGCGGCGGTCCGCTCGGCTGCGGGAGCACCCGCGTGTCGCCGTTCGCGCCGACCACGAGGGGCGGCGGATGGCCGCGCGTGCAGTACGCCAACGAGCCGTTCTGCCTGTCGAGGACGGCCACACAGACCGTCGTGCCCCTGGCCTCGGGCGCACTCCGGGCGAACGTGTCCAACGCGTTGACCACGTCCCTGAGTTCGCCGCCGAGCAGCATCCGCTCGGCCACGATCGCCCGCAGCTGCCCCATGATCGCGGACGCCCGTGGACCGTGCCCGACGACGTCGCCGACGATCAGCCCGAGCCTGCCGCCCGGCATCGGGACCACCTCGAACCAGTCCCCACCGGCCGCGTCGTTGGCGCCCGCGGGCAGGTACACCGCCGCCATGCTGATCTCCGGCAGCACCGGAAGCCCGTGCGGCAGCACCGCCAGCTGCAAGTCGAGCGCGACTTCGTGCTCGTCGCGACGAAAGGGAGGCGGCTGGTCGGCCAGCACCACGACCTGCGCCACGAGCCCGGTGACGACGTCATAGGCGTCGATTAACGGCCGTACCGTGACCAGCGCGTCCGGCTCCTGGACCGACAGGGTCCGGCCTTCCCGGTACACCTCGTCGAGCATGTCGAGCAGCCGCGTACCCGGCAGCGCCTTGCCCGCCAGCCGGATCGGCATCCCGATCAGATCCAGATCACCCACGCTCGCCCGAGCGGCACGGTTAGCGGCGACCACGATGTGTTCAGGGCCTTCGAGCAACCACACCACTGCCGGCAGGTGCTCGAAGGCGCGTGCCACGTCGGCCGGATCGCCCCCGATCGCACGTCCCACGAGAGGCTCACTCCCTCTTGCCTGGGCGATGCACACGCCCCGAAGCGGGCTACCCCCGGCGACGTGGCCCTAAACCTCGCCACGCGAAGCGCCCCCGGTGGATCCACCAGGGGCGCCGTGCTGCTGGCGGATCAGCGTGACAGCTTCAGGATGTCCACGCCACGCACGTTGTCCGCGACGTACACCAGGCCCTTGTGCCACATCGGGTACCAGGACCGGCCGTCACCCGGACGGTGGTACGCGATCTGCCGCGGGTTGGTCGGGTCGCTGATGTCCAGGAACCGCGTGCCCTGCGCGTAGAACGACTGCACGAGGACGTTGCCCTGCACGTCGAAGTAGTGCGCCGAGCAGTCGTCACTCTCGATGCTGCCTTCCTGGCCCGCCACGCTCCAGCTGCCGATGGTCTTGAGCCGGAACGGCTTCTCCGGGGTCGACCGCCAGCCCTCACCGTTGTACGAGCCCTTGAGCGAGGCGATCACGAGGATGCCGTCGGCCGCGCAACTGTTCTGGATGAACGACTCCTCGGTGGCGTAGATCAGGTCACCGGTGCGGCCGAACCGCTCGTGGTCGCCGCCGTCCTTCGAGCGCCAGCCGACCGGGCGGTAGCTGTTGTGCATGAACTTCGACGGGGCGGTCAGCTCGGACACACCGCCGCCGGCGTACGGAACCGGGTCGAGCGCCGTGGCCTTGCGGAACTTGCCCGCGACGGGGTCACGGTGCCAGCCGTCGGTCCAGTAACCACGCACACCGCCACGACCGGACGACCACGCGATGCCCATGGCGTCGACCTGGACGTCATGCGCGTAGTCGGTCTTGCCGTCGTTGCGGTACAGGTCGATCGGGTTCGGGAAGACCTTGGGCTTGCGCGGGTCCTTCATGTCGGTCACCCAGATCGGGCGGCCGCCCCAGTCGGCGGGCTGGTTGTCGGCCTTGGCCGGGCCACCGGTCCAGAGGTACCGGCAGTCGTTGACGCAGCTGGTCGTGTGGCCCGCCGGGACCTGCACGTAGCTGATCAGCTCGAGCTTGTCCGGGCGTTTGGCGTCGATCGTGTAGACGCCGGACTCACCGGTGTTCGTGGTGCCGCCGTACGCGCGCGGGTCGCGGGCCAGGAAGACAAGCTTGCGCTTCTCGTCGACCTCGGTGTCCTCGCCCTGCCAGAACCCGGGCAGGGAGACCTCGCTGAGCAGCTTGGGCTTGCGCGGGTTGTCGACGTCGTACGACTTGAGGCCGAACCTGCCGGAGATGAACAGCACGTCCTTGTGGCCGTACTTCAGGAACCGCACCGAGGTGGCACCGGTCGCGTCAGGCAGGTTCGCCACCTGTTCGACGTTCTTGACCGCGCTGGTCGCGGCCACTCCCTCGGCCCGGGGCCCGGTATGGCCGGCATGTGCGGCACTGGACGGGTTTCCGAAAACCTCGTCACCGCAAGCTTGAGCGGGCACTGTGCTGACGAACATCAGCGCGACCGCGGACACTGCGACTGTAGAACCGTATAACCACCTACGCACCCCGGTCACCCTAAAGCCCTTACCGAACAGGACACAATGGCCGTTCGTCGCTGGTAAGACCCTCATCTGCTAGGAACTGGGCATGCGCGTCACGCCGATCTTGCTCACGGTCGCCGTCATGATCACCGGCTGTAGCACCACCCCGGAACCCGCTCCCGCGCAACCCGGTGTGCTGAGCGTGGGCATCGGTGCTGTCGCGTCACCGTGGCAGGACCGAATGATCAGCAACGCGCTGTACACGCCGTTGATCGACCACGACCCGGCGACCGGCAAGATCACCCCGCGCGCCGCGGAGTCGGTGACCGGCACTCCCGACCAGATCACGTGGACGATCAAGCTGCGCCCGGGGACGTACCACGACGGCGCCCCGGTGACCGCCGGCTCCTATGTGGACGCCTGGCGGAAGGTGGCCGGGCAGCCGATCCCCTTCGACCGGATCGATGCCGTCGACGACCTGACCATCCGGCTGACCACGAAGTCGCCCGCGAGCTACGTGCCCGCTTTCCTGGCGTCGGTGTGGGCGCTGCCCGTCCGTGCGGGCAAGGAGCTGGCCGGCAACGGCCCGTTCCGGCTGGAGGGCCCGTGGGACAACGAGAAGGGCGGCAGGCTGGTCCGGGTCAACCCGGTCGGGAGCAAGGCGCGGCAGATCGACCTCCGGGTGCACGAGGATCTCGCCGCCGCGTTCGACGAGGTCAAGGCGGGCAGGCTGGATCTGGTGGTGGACTTCCCGGGCAGCAGGCACCAGTCGATGCACCAGGACTTCGCCAACCGGCACGCGGTCTGGCCGAAGCCACGGGCCAGCTACCTGCTCTTCGGCCCGGACCTGCCCGATCCCGCCGCCCGGTACGCGATCGCCCTGTCCATCGACCGCAAGACCGTCGCGACGGGACCGCTGGACAACCAGTTCGACCCGGCGACCAGGCTCTACCCGCCGGCCGTCGCACCCGGCGAGCGTGCGGACGTGTGCCGTGCCTGCAATTTCGACGCGGGGGGCGCGAAGGCCCTGGGTGACCAGGCCGGACTCAAGGCGGTGCGGTTCGCAGACGGGGGCAAGGGCGAACTGGACGCGGTGAACAACCAGGTCCGCACCCACCTCGGCGTCACGACCGGTGACGGCCCGGCGGTCGAGATCCGCGACCAGCGATTCACCTTCGACAGTCCGCACCAGCTGTTCGAAGGCCTGGACCTCCCGGCGGTCAAGCCGTTCCTCGACGCCGCCGCGGCATCCGGTGACCCGGTCGTGCGGGCGGAGAACTACCGGCTGGTCGAGAACGAGATCCTGCGCGAACTGCCGGTTCTTCCACTGTGGACGGAGCACGGGCACGCGGTCTGGGCCGAACGGGTCCGGGACGTCACCGCCACCGCGGCCCACGGCGTCGACCTCACTTCGATCACAGTGTGAGACAGAAGGCCTGGCCCCACCCCTGAGTCTGTTCGATCCGCCCGGCCAGGCGCGTGCGAAACGCTACTGTCGGGCCATGGGGATTCCGCGGCAGCGGGCGCGCTCGCGCAACGGCACACGGCCGCCCGCGGTCACCGCTGAGCGGATCGTGGCGCAGGCCGTCGCGCTGACCGCGCAGGACGGACTGGACAACTGGACGTTGCGGCAGCTCGCCGCCGGGATCGAGGCCTCGCCCGCGGTGGTCTACCACCACGTCGGCGACCGGGAGGCGGTCGTCAGCCTGGTCCTCGACCACGTCGTGCGCCAGTTCACGGTGCCGCCGGAGACGCTGCCGTGGCGCGAATGGTTCAGCCTGCTGCTGGACGACTACCGCGATGTGCTGCGCCGCTATCCCGGTGTCGCCTACCGGCTGGCCATGCACGGTCCCCCGGCGTCGTGTGGCGGGCCGATCATCGACATGGGTGTGCGGCTGTTACAGGAAGCGGGGTTCGGCGCGGACAGCGTGCTTGCGTACAACGTCGTCATGACGACGGCCTGCCAGTACATCTCGCTGGAGGACTACCCGAGCCGGATCGCCGCCGTGCGTAGCGCGCACGCCGAGGAGTACCTGGCCTTCCGGGGCCGCACGGACCTGCCGGGCCTGGCCGCGGTCGGCACCTTCGTGGCGGACCTGGCCGCGGATCCCCACGGGGTCGCCGACTTCTTCACCGACCTGTTCCAGTACGCCGTGCAACGCTGTCTCGACGGGCTCGAACAACGCCTCGTGCACCTCAGAGAGTGGGAAAGGAAGCCATGACCGACGACCGGTGGATCCGACGGTTCAGTCCAGCGCCGGAGGCGACGGCCCGGTTGGTGTGCCTGCCGCACGCGGGTGGCGCGGCCAGCTACTACCTGCCGGTGGCCAAGGCGCTGGCACCCAAGGTGGAGGTGCTGGCCATCCAGTACCCGGGCAGGCAGGACCGGCGTTCCGAACCTTGTCTGGAGACGTGCCAGAAGATGGCCGACGGAGTGTTCGCCGCCCTCAAGCCGTGGACCGACAAGCCGCTCACGGTGTTCGGCCACAGCATGGGTGCCTCGGTGGCGTTCGAGCTGGTCCGCAGGCTCGAAGACGCGGGCGTCCGGCCGACGGCCCTGTTCGCATCAGGCCGGCGCGCGCCCAGCCGCAACCGGGACGAACGCGTCCACACCCTCGATGACAACGGCCTGATCGCCGAGGTGAAGCGGCTCGGCGGAGCGGGTTCGCACCTGCTCGACGACGAGGACATCCGCAGCATGGTGCTGCCGGCGATCCGCGGTGACTACCGCGCCGCGGAGACGTACCGCTGGACCCCCGGACCCAAGCTGACCACCCCGATCTTCGCGTTCACCGGCACCGCGGACCCGAAGGTGGACGAGGACGAGGCCCGCGCGTGGGCCGAGCACACGACC
This sequence comes from Kibdelosporangium persicum, assembly GCF_013280595.1. Classification (GTDB taxonomy): domain Bacteria; phylum Actinomycetota; class Actinomycetes; order Mycobacteriales; family Pseudonocardiaceae; genus Kibdelosporangium; species Kibdelosporangium persicum. The sequence goes on along the minus strand of NZ_JAAATY010000015.1, from coordinate 31,558 downwards.
GGGCGGTTCGTGTTCCGCAGCTTCCCCGGCGACCACTTCTACATCGACACCAACGCCGACGCGGTGATCGGCGCGATCGCCGAGCACATCGAGGCGGATCAGGCCGTCAGGTCCTGACCGTGGTAGCCGGTGGCGCCGGGGATCTGCACCCACCCGCGCTGCCGCCGCCTGCCGATCTGCACCTGAACGATCTGCTCGTAGCTGGTGTCGTCGATCCCGTCGTAGCCGTGCAGCACGACCGACCGGTAGATGTGCTGTGACACGACCACGATCAGCCGTGCCCTGGTCTGGCGGAGTTTGCGCTTCAGTTGCGGCGCGTCCAGCAGACGCGCGGTGACGTCGAGGTCCTCGCCGTACCAACCGCGGTTGTCGTAGTGCACTTCGCCTGCGTGCACGGCGGCTCGCAGCCGGAACCTGTGGTCGGGCCGTTCGGGCTCGTGCCGCGCCAGCAGCTCGGCCAGCGTCGGGATCACCATGGTCAGCAGGACGGTCTTCGGCGCGTCGTCGACCGGGTGGATCAGGATGAACGCCCCGTCCCCGCGGTCGATCATGTCACGGTGCTGTTCCTTGATCCCGCTTTGCAGCAGTGCTTCCTCGAGCAGGTCGTACATCGCGTTGCGGAGCAACGCACGGGCCTTGTTGGTCCGTGTGGTGGATCCCTCGATGTCCACCGCGACTATCGCCCGGTGACGAGGTAGCACAGGGGTAGGTGGCGATGCTGTCGTCATGACGACCCCCTCCGGTTCGTTGTGCCACGCCGGTCGGCGTGTCTGCTGGTGTCCTCCGTCCCTGCCTGCGAAGGTGCGCGAACCGAGACCGACTCGCGTCTTACTGAATTTCAGAAACTTCAGTAAAGTTGCCTCGATTTTGCTAAGCTTCAGCGTAAGCCCTGCATCTGGTAACCACAATATCCGTCGCCACCCGCCTTCCCCTTGCCACAGACAGGGGTTCCCAGACCTCATGACCGCAGCGGTACACTCACTGCTTTAGTACTTAACTGAAGTTCACTGAAAGGTTAAGTGCCGTGTTCCCCGATGACCCGCGCCGTGCACTGGCCCGCCGCCTGCGATCGCTGCGCGAGGAACACTGGCCAGGCCTGGGAATCACGCAGTCACAGCTGGCGGAGGCGTTCGGCGCCGGGCGCAAACCGTTGAGCATCTCGCTGATCTCCTCGTGGGAGAACCTGACGAAGCCCACTGTTCCTCCGCCCCGGCGTCTTGAGGCGTATGCGACCTTCTTCGCGACAATGCGGTCGGTGGAGACCATCCCGTACCGCCTGCTGTCGCCGAGCCAGCTCACCGACGCGGAACGAGCGGACCGAGAAACGCTGCGGCACGAACTGCTGCGCCTGCGCGAGCAGGCGGTGGCCGAGCCCGCCGTCCCCGACACCGAGCCGGAGCCGCCGGTCTCCGGTTTCTGGCACTTCGGCGACAAGAAGATCGTCACCATCGTCTGCGCGCAGCTGCCGGACTCGCTGCTGCGCGGCTTCAGCTACGCCGACCGGACCAGCCCGGACTACGTGGCGCTCTATACATACGCCGATCTTGACGCGTTGATCGAACTGTACGGTCACATCCGTGCGGCCAACCCGGCCACGCAGGTGCATTTCAAGACCGCTCCGGAACTGGCGGAGGACGACTACACCTCCCATCTGGTGCTGCTCGGCGGCGTCGACTGGAACTTCGTCACCCGCGACCTGCTCAACCGGGTGGAGCTCCCGGTCCAGCAGGTGGCGAGAGCCGACGAGAGCGACATCGGAGGCTTCGAGGTGCGGCGCGGCGACCAGAGCGAGCTGATCGCTCCCCGGCTGGACGAGAACGGCCAGCTGCTCGAGGACGTCGGGCACTTCTACCGCGGCCCCAACCCGTTCAACGCCAAGCGCACCGTCACCATCTGCAACGGCATGTTCGGGCGGGGCACCTACGGCGTCGTCCGCGCGCTGACCGACAGCCGGTTCCGTGACCGCAACGAGGCGTTCCTCGCCCAGCACTTCAAGAACGCGCCGGCCTTCAGCATCATCACGCGGGTCTCGGTGGTGAGCGGCAGGGTGCTCACTCCTGACTGGACCGACCCGGACCACCGGCTGCACGAATGGGTGGAGGACGTCTGATGCCCGCCGCCGGTGACGCGGAGGCAGGCGGCGAGACCGCCAACCACATCCCTTCGCACCGCAAGCTGGTCACCGCGGACGCGGTCGGCAAGCCCGCGACGATCAACGCGATCATCGTGCCGACCGCCCGCACCTTGGGTTACCTCCGGACAGCGGTGGACCTGGCCGGAGCGCAGGGGTGCGTGCTCGTCGCGCTGTGCAGCAAACGCGCGTCGGCCGAGGCCGCCTTCCGGCTCGCGAAGAGCAAAGGCACCGAGGTGCTGGCGGTCGACGTCCCCGACCTGAACGCCCGCCTGCTGCCCGGTTTCCGGACCTCGGCGCTGCTACGGGGCACCAGGTTCCACCGGCCCACCGACACCAGCATGAAACGCAACCTCGGGCTGCTGCTGGCCAGGGTGGCCGGCTGGGAACGCATCCTGTTCCTGGACGACGACATCAGCGTACCCAAGGTCGGGGACCTCAACGACGCGGCCGGGCTGCTGGACGACTACGCCGGAGTGGGCCTGTCGATCGACGGATTCTGGGACAACTCGGTGGTGTGCCACGCTTTCCGCGACTCCGGCGGCGCGCAGGACACGTTCATCGGCGGCGGCGCGCTCGCCGTCGGCCCGAAGGCGTACGGCTCCTTCTTCCCCAACATCTACAACGAGGACTGGTTCTTCCTCCTGGACGACAAGGGCTTGCGGCCGTCGGCGATGACCGGCCGGGTCATCCAGGCGCCGTACGACCCGTACCGGGACGGCGACCGTGCCCGGTCCGAGGAGTTCGGGGACACCCTGGCGGAAGGCTTGTTCGGTCTGCTGGGCCACGGCAGGGACCTGACCGCCGCCACCGCGGGCTACTGGCGTGACTTCCTGGCCAAGCGCAGGTCGTTCATCGACGAGGTCCTCGAGATGGCCGCGTGCGCCCCGCTGCCCCCGGCGGAACGCAGCCGGATGATCGAGGCGCTGAAGGCGGCCAGGGGCCGCAACCGTCTCATCGAACCGCGGTTCTGCGTCGACTACCTGGACGCGTGGCGCGCCGACCGGAGGACCTGGCAGCGGCACGTGGTCTCGGTCGCCGGCCGGTACCGGCGAGGCGGCCTGCAGAAGCTGCTGGCCGACATCGGTCTCATGCACTGCTATCAGACGGCAGCGGTTTGACCATCATGTGGCACGTCTCCGAGCAGCGTTTGCGGCTGCCGTCCGGCAATCTCACCTCGTACATGCACTCGACCGGCGGATACGGCCACTCCACGAAGCCGAGGCGCTCGTACAGGCGGTACGCGTCCGGGTTGTCGATCCGCACGGCGAGGGCGACCTGGGAGTAGCCGCGTCCGGTCAGGAGTTTCTCCGCCGCACTGACCAGTTTGGTGCCGATACGCCGGTTACGGTGCTCGGAGCGCACTTCGACACGGTTGAGCAGCGGGACCCCGGGGAGGTGTTCGCGGACCTCGGGCTCCTCCGCCCGTTCCAGCCACAGGTACACGTGCCCGATCGGCTTGTCGTACGCCCAGGCCGTCAGCAGGACACCGCCGCCGCGTTCCTGCCTGGCGAACCGGTCGGTGAAGAAGTCCTCGTCGCCGAACGTGCTGATCAGCGCGGCTAAGTCGGCCTCGGCCGCCGGCCTGATCCCAACGTCGCTCATGGGCTCCCCTCCCGGGCGGGCGAACGCTCGTCAACGTCGCACTAGACTTACCAGGGATGCGAAAGTGGCGCTGGCACCTCATGGCTCTCGCGGGACTGCTCGCAGTCGCGCTGGTCGCGGTCTTCGTCCTCGGCGGGGACCAGCAACAACCACCCGAGCCGGGGTTGCGGCCGCCGGAGAACGCGCCGCGTGTGCTGGTCGCGATGGGTGACAGCACGATCTCGGGCGAAGGTGCCGGGGACTACGAGCCAGGCACGAACGGCGAGAACGGCGACTGGTGCCACCGGTCGCGCAACGCCTCGATCCACAAGACCGGTATGACCGACATCGCGATGACGATCAGCCTGGCGTGTTCGGGTGCGTCCAGCGCGCAGGTCGGGCTCGGCGAGGCCAAGCAGTACACCGAGCCGTCCCAGGCAGGCAGGCTGGCCGTGGTCGCACGGCAGCAGCGCGTGGTCGCCGTCGTCGTCGCGGCCGGCGCGAACGACGACCCGTCCTTCGCCAACTCGCTCAACAGCTGCGTCGAGGCGTGGTTCGACAGCGGCAAACCGGCGTGCAGCCAGGGCGTCGGCAAGGACTGGCAGCGCCGGATCGACGCGATGACGCCCAAGGTCACCAAGGTCCTCAGCGACATCAGGAAGGTGATGTCCGGCGCGGGATACCAGGACAGCGACTACCAGCTCGTGCTCCAGTCGTACGCTTCCCCGGTCTCCCCCAACCTGCTGGACAGCCTGCAGGACCTGTCCGGCTGTCCCTTTAGGACAGAGGATCTGGAGTGGGTCAGGGACACCGCGGTGCCCACGCTCACCGCCGGTCTGCGCAGGGCCGCGCGGGACGGCGGCGCCCGGTTCCTGGACCTGTCCCGCGCGGGCACCGGGCGTGAGGCGTGTTCGTCGACCGACCCGAACAAGGAATGGTTCCGGCGCCTGGCAGTGCAGTGGACGGACCTGCGCGCGCAGGACCGGGCGAACCACGCGCTGCAGGAGTCCTTCCACCCCAACGCCGCCGGTCACGAGCAGTTCGGCCGGTGCCTCGGCGAGTTCCTCACCATCGCCTCCCAGTCGGCCAGTTGCCTGGCCGGCCCGGACGGCAACCTGCACGCGGCACCGACCGTCGGCTCATGACGCCTCGCGCCTGCCGCGGAAGTGGTTGAACAGCAGGTTCAGCACGACGGCGGACAGCGCGCCCGCGGTGATGCCCGATTCCATGATGGTGCGGAACCAGTTCGGGAAGTGCTCGTAGATGTTCGGCACCGCGGTCGGGATGAGGCCGAGGCCCAGCGACACGGCGACCACCATCAGGTTGCCGTTGTTGTCGAAGGCGACCTTGGCCAGCATGGTGATGCCGATGGCGGCGACCGTCCCGAACATCACGATGCCCGCGCCACCCAGCACCGGCGCGGGAACGCGGGCGACGATCTCGCCGAGGATCGGGAACAGGCCGAGGAGCACCAGGATGCCGCCGCCGACCGCGACGACGAACCTGCTGTACACCTTGGTCAGCCCGACCAGACCGGCGTTCTGCCCGAAAGCGGTGTACGGGAACGTGTTGAACACGCCACCGAGCACAGTGGACAGCCCGTCCGCCCGCAGGCCGTCGGCCAGCCGCCTGCCGTCGACCGGGCGTCCGGTCATCTCGCCCACCGCGAGGATGTCGCCGGTCGTCTCGGTCATCGTGACCAGCATGACCACGACCATCGCGATGATCGCGGCGGCGTCGAACGTCGGCAGTCCGAAGTGGAACGGGGTGCTGATGCCGAAGACCGGCGCGTCCGAGACGTCGGAGAAGTCCGTGAAGCCGAACGGAATCGCGATCAGCGTGCCGAGCACGATGCCGGCGAGCACCGAGATCCGGCTCAGCACCGGTGGCGCGAACCGTTGCACCACAAGCACGAGCAGCAACACGCCGAGCGCCAGCGCGAGGTTCTTCGGGGCACCGAAACCCGGTGAGCCGACGCCACCGGCGGCCCAGTTCACCGCGACCGGGATCAGCGCCAGCCCGATGACCGTGATCACCGTGCCGGTCACCAGTGGCGGGAAGAACCGCAGCAGCTTCCCCCACAGCGGCGCCAGCAGGATCACGACCGCACCGGACACGATCACCGCGCCGTAGATCGCGGTGATCCCGTCGCTCGTGCCGATCAGCACCATCGGTGTGACAGCGGCGAACGTGCACCCCTGCATCAGCGGCAGCCGCACGCCGAACCGCCAGAACCCCAGGCACTGGATCAGCGTGGCCACACCGGAGATCAGCAGGTCCGCGTTGATCAGGTAACCGATGTCCGCCTTGGACATGCCCAGCGCGCTGCCGACGATCAGCGGCACGGCGACCGCGCCCGCGTACATCGCCAGCACGTGCTGCAGGCCCAGCGCGGCGGTCTGACCGATCGGCGGCACCTGGTCCACCGGGTGGCCGGAACGTTTGATTCGGAACACCGGCGCATCTTCGCAGGTCCCCCACCCCTCGTGAGTGTTTATCCGTGTTCTAACACTGATAAACACTCACGAGGGGTTTAGAGGGCCGGTGGGCGGTTTTCGTAGGGTGTCGAGAGGACCACGGTGGTGCGAGTGGACACTTTCGCGGCCTCCCGCACCTGCCGCAGCAGGTCCTCCAGTTCGGCTGGCGTGCCGACCCGGACGAGCAGGATGTACGACTCGTCCCCGGCGACCGAATAGCACGATTCGATCGCCGGGATGTGCGCGAGCCGTTGCGGGTAGTCGTCCGGCGCGGCCGGGTCGATCGGGGTCAGCGAGACGAACGCGGTCAGCGGCAGCCCGATCGATTCGGCGTCCAGCCGGGCGGTGTACCCGCGGATCACACCGCGCTGCTCCAGCCGTCGCACCCGCTGGTGGACCGCGGACACGCTCAGGCCGACGCGTTCGGCCAGGTCGGTGAAGCTGCACCGGCCGTCCGCGGACAGCTCACGCACGATCGCCTGGTCGAGCGGCTCCAGGTGCTGGGGTGTGCTCACTCGCCGAGCACCACCAGTTCGTGCGGCCGGTTGTTCAGCGACTCGACGCCGTCGGCCGTCACGACCACGATGTCCTCGATCCGCGCGCCCCACCGGCCAGGCTGGTAGATGCCTGGCTCGACGCTGAACGCCATGCCCGGCTCCAGCGGCAGGTCGTTGCCCTCGACGATGTACGGCTCCTCGTGCACGTCCAGGCCGATGCCGTGGCCGGTGCGGTGGATGAAGTACTCGCCGAGGCCCGCGTCGTCGATCACCTTGCGGGCCGCCCGGTCGATGTCCTGAGCGGTGACGCCCGGCCGGACGGCGTCCACAGCGGCCTGCTGGGCCTCCTGGAGCACGGCGTACGTCCTGGCCACGTCCTCGTCGCGCGGCGTGCCGATGGCGTACGTCCTGGTGGAGTCGGAGTTGTAGCCCTCGGCGACCGGGCCGCCGATGTCGATCACGACCACGTCGCCCTGTTCGATGACGCGGTCGGAGGAGCCGTGGTGCGGGCTGGCGCCGTTCGGGCCGGAGCCGACGATCACGAACTCGGCGACCGCGTGGCCCTCCTCGACGATCGCGGCGGAGATGTCCGCGGCGACCTCGTTCTCGGTCCGGCCCGCCCGCAGGAACTCGCCCATCCGCGCGTGCACGCGGTCGATCGCGGCGCCCGCCTGACGCAGGGAGTCGATCTCGCCGGCGTCCTTGCGCATCCGCAGCTCACGGATGACCGGTCCGGCCAGCTGCTGCTCGACGCCGGACAACGCGTCCCGCAGGCCGAGCACGTGCAGCGCCGGGGTGAAGTCGCTGACCGCGACCCGGGCCGGCGACGTGAGCAGCCCCGCCGCGAGTGCGGCCGGGTTCTCGCCGTCCACCCAGGTCACGGCCTGCACGCCGAGTTCGTCGACCAGCACGTTCTCGTAGCCGGGCAGTTCGAGCTTGGGCACGACCAGGGTCGGTTTCCCGGACACCGGCAACACCAGGCACGTCAGCCGCTCGAACGACCCGCCGACCGCGCCGATCAGGTAGCGCAGGTCCGATCCGGGCGTCACGAACAGGGCGTCGAAACCCGCGTCGGCGGCCGCGGCGGCGGCGCGCTCCAGCCGGCTGCGGAGGATCTCGGGTGCGGGCACAGGTGCGGCGGTTGACGACATGGCGAGAGCCTAAACCGCCACGGGTTGTGGCGCCGGGGCCGGGATCGGGCGCTCGTCCATCTGCCGCCACACCCGGAACGCCACCGGGCACAAGGTCGTCACCGCGTAGACGGCGGCGAACGCCAGCAACGTCGCCTCCAGGCCGATCCCGTCGAGCAGGACACCGGCGACCAGCGCGCCGACGGGCATCATCGCCAGCACGCCCGCCTCCCCCGCACCGAGCACCCGGGCGCGCAGGTGCGCCGGAATCCGGTCGAGCTCGACGGTGACCAGCACCGGGTTGAGGCTGCCCGCGGCCAGCCCGCAGATGAAGAAGCCGAACAGCAGCAACGGCACGGACGGTTCCATCCACAGCAGCAGGAACCGTGGCGCGCCCGCGAGCAGCGCGCACACCGCGAACGTGGGCCACCGGCTCCAGCGTGAGCCCAGCCAGCCGTAGATCACGCTGCCCGCCGCCGCGCCGAGCCCGAAAACGCCCATCAGCTCACCGAGCAGCACGCTGCTGCCCCGGACGGTCGCGGCGAATGCCGGTTGCAGGACGGCGTTCAGCCCGGCGTCCAACGCGTTCATCATGGTGACTGTGCCGATGATGGCCAGGATCAGCCGGTCGCGCCGGACGTACCGCAGACCGGTGGCCAGCCAGCCGAAGTACCCGCCGGATTCGGTCAGCACTGCTTCGTCCACACGGACACAGACGCCGATCAGCAAGGCGGCGACCAGGAACGTCGCCGCGTCGAGCAGCAGTACGCCCGGCGCGCCGATCACCATGATCATCGTGCCGGCGAGCGGGGCGCCCAGGGTGCGGCCCAGGCGGATCATGGCGTCGGCCGCGCCCGACCCGCGTTCCAGTGTCGTGCGGGCCAACGCGATCGCGCCCGGCAAGAGCACTCGTTTGGCGGTGTCGCCCGGCGCTCGGGTCAGCCCCGCCAGTCCGGCCAGGACGGTCAGCAGTGGGAGCGAAAGTCCGACAGTGGCGTCCGCCAGCGGAATCGTGCCGACCGCGATCACCGCGGCGATGTCGGCGAGCACGCTGATGCCGCGTGCGCCGACCCGGTCGATCACCGGTCCGGACAGAATGGACGACGCGAGCAGGCCCACCGTCTCGGCCGCCGTCACCACACCGGTCTGGACGCCGCTTCCCGTGGTCTGAAAGACGAACCACGGGATCGCGAGCAACGTCATGACCGATCCCGCGTGCGATATCCCGAACGCGCCGAGCAAGGCGACCAGCGGCAGGCGCCGTCCCATTTCCCTCCTTCACGACCAACGATCCACTGCACCACGGCGCTGTGACTTCGGCAACGATCGTTCGTCATGCAACTATGTGTTACAGAAATCTTGAAAAGGTTTACTGTTCTCTCGTGGAGGTGCGATGACCCGCAAGTCCCCTGACCAGCTGCGCAGCCACCGTTGGTACGGCGGCGAAGGGCTGCGGTCGTTCAGCCATCGGACCCGTACGCGGCAGCTGGGCATCGGTGCGGACGAGCACACCGGCAAGCCGGTGATCGGGATCGTGAACACGTGGAGCGAGATCAACCCGTGCCACCTGCACCTGCGCGAGCGGGCCGAAGCGGTGAAACGCGGGGTGTGGCAGGCGGGCGGTTACCCGGTCGAGCTGCCGGCCAGCGCGTTGTGCGGGGAGACGTTCCAGAAGCCGACCGCGATGCTCTACCGCAACCTGCTGGCCATGGAGGTCGAGGAGGTCCTGCGGTCCTACCCGGTGGACGGTGCGGTGCTGATGGGCGGCTGCGACAAGACCACGCCAGCACTGTTGATGGGCGCGACCTCGGCAGGCATCCCGTCGATCTTCGTCCCGGCCGGGCCGATGTTGCGCGGCCATTGGCGCGGCAGGACTCTCGGCAGCGGCAGCGACATGTGGCGCGCCTGGGACGACAAGCGCGCGGGCCTGGTGGACGACCGGCAGCTGACCGAACTGGAGGAGGGCCTCGCCCGGTCCCCCGGCCACTGCATGACGATGGGCACGGCGTCCACGATGACGTCGGTCGCCGAGGTGCTCGGGATGACGTTGCCCGGTGCGGCGTCGATCCCGGCCGTCGACTCGGCGCACTCGCGGATGGCCGCCGCCAGCGGTGCGCGGATCGTCGGCATGGTGTGGGAGGACCTCACTCCGGCCAAGATCCTGACCGCCGAGGCCTTCGCCGACGCGGTCGTCACGATCCTGGGCCTCGGTGGCTCGACGAACGCCGTCATCCACCTGATCGCGATGGCCCGGCGGGCGGGCGTGCCACTGTCGCTTTCGGACTTCGACCGGCCCGTGCCGGTGCTCGCGGACATCCAGCCGAGCGGCCGGTTCCTGATGGAGGACTTCTACTACGCGGGCGGCCTGCGGGCGTTGCTCGCCCGGCTCAAGCCGTGGCTGCATCTGCCGCGCCCGGTCGCGACCGGCGCGACACTGGAGGATTCCCTTGCGGGAGCGGAGGTATACGACCCGGAGGTGATCCGTCCGGTGGACAACCCGCTCGCCGCGGAAGGCGGATTGGCCGTGTTGCACGGCAACCTGGCGCCGTCCGGCGCGGTGATCAAGCCGATCGCCGCGGATCCCTCGTTGCTGCGGCACACGGGTCCGGCGGTGGTGTTCGACTCCTACGCGCAGATGCAGCGCGAGATCGACTCGGTGCCGGTGACCGCGTCGTCAGTGCTGGTGTTGCGTGGCGCCGGGCCGCTCGGCGGGCCGGGCATGCCGGAGCACGGCATGTTGCCGATTCCGAAAAGCCTGCTGCGGCAAGGGGTCCGTGACATGGTCCGGATCTCCGACGCGCGGATGAGCGGTACCAGCTTCGGCACGTGCGTCCTGCACGTCGCGCCGGAGTCGCACGTCGGCGGGCCGCTGGCCCTGGTCCGCGACGGCGACATGATCACGCTCGACGTGCCCGGCCGCTCGCTTCGCCTGGAAGTCTCCGACGAGGAACTCGAGCGGCGCCGGGCCGGGTGGACACCGCCGGAAACACCGTTCCCCCGCGGTTACGCCGCCCTGCACGCCAGGCACATCACCCAGGCCGACGAGGGCTGCGACTTCGACTTCCTCGCCGCGCCAGGGGAAATTCCGGAACCCGACGCGACCTGAACCGGTGGGAAGGCACCATCGAGTTCTGAGTACTTCTACGCTGGGCAAGGGTTCACCGCCCCAATAACGTTCCGTCCGCACACAGGGTGCACAACCGGGAGGGACGCGAAAATGCGCGGCGGACTCGTGATGGGGAACAAGATCGGCGGGCGTGGTGGCACCATGCGCGGTCACCAGCTCGGTGGCCGCTGACATGCGCGGCGGCAACGTGATGGGCAGCAAGATCGGCGGGCGGTTCGCCGACGGCTGCATCGACAGCCGTGGCGGGAACAAGATCGGCAGGCACTGACACAGGTCGCCGGACAGACGGCACGAGTGGCCCGTCGCCCCTGGGGGGAGCGGCGGGCCACTCGCCATGGTCAGCCGCCGATCCCCCATTCGCGGAGGATCTCGCCGACCTCCGCGCGTTCCGCTTCCGGCAGCTCGCTGATCGGCGGGCGGACGTCACGCCGGCAGAGGTCCAACTGCGCCAACGCTTCCTTGACAGCCGAGACGTTGTAGGCGTTGCCGTGCCGGGCACGCAGGTCTTCGAACGGCTTGAGCTTGCGCCACAACCGCATCGCCGCACCCGGGTTGCCCGCGGCGAGTTCGCCGAACAGCCGCAGCGACAGTTCGGGGGCGACGTTGCCGAGCCCGGTCGTGAAGCCTTCCGCGCCCGCGACCCAGAAGAACGGTGCCCAGGACTCCGCCAGCCCGCACACCCAGACGAGCCGTTCCGCACCACCGGATGCCGTCTGTGTGACGATGTCGGCGAACGCGATCGCGTCCGGCACCGCGTATTTCACGCCGACCACGTTCTGGCTCCCGACCGCGAGCTTGTGCACGGCAGACGGCCCGATGTGCGGGCTTCGCAGGTAGCACACCACACCGAGGGACGGCACTGCGTCGGCGATCGCACGGTGGTAGGCGACCCAGCCTTCTTCCGTCAGGTAGGGGTGAACGGGCTGGTGCACCATGATCGCCTCGGCACCGGCGGCCTGTGCGGACTTGGCCATCCGGATCGCCCGGTCGAGCTCGTGGCCGACTCCGGCGATGACCGTCGCACGGTCTTTGACCGTCTCGATGGTGACGGCGAGCGCGGTGTCCAGCTCGTCCGGGGTCAGGGAATAGAACTCGCTCGTGTTGCCGTTCGGGGTGACCACGCCGATTCCGGCGGTCACCGCGTGGTCGAGGACCCGCGCGTACTCCTTTGCGGCCACCGCCCCGTCGTCGTCGAACGGCGTCGCGTTGATCAACACTACCGAGCGGAGCGCGTCCATACGTCTTCCCTTCCACCACAAAAAGATGTAAACGTTTTCGTCATGTTTCCATCAGCCAGGCCGCGCGGTCAACGCGTCGCACGTCGGAACCGCCACGCCGTTGCCCCGGTACCGGTCCCGCGTTACATCGGCCGGTACGATCTGGCGAAAGCGACGAGTGGAGGTGCACCCCGTGGCGGTTACCATCCGCGACGTCGCGCGGGAGGCTCAAGTCTCCGTTGCCACGGTTTCGCGGGCGCTGTCGTCACCCGATCTGGTCCGGCCCGCGACACGTGAGCGTGTGCTCACGGCCGCCGCCCAGCTCGGCTACCAGCCCAACCGCGCGGCCCGCGGCCTGATCACCGGCCGCACCGGCAACATGGGCATCGTCGTGCCCGACCTGAACAACCCGTTCTTCACCGGCGTGCTCAAAGGCGTGCAGGCCCGCGCCCGGCAGGCCGACTACGCGGTTTTCGTCGCGGACAGCGACGAGGACCGGGCGACCGAGGAACAACTGGTGCGCGCGATGGCCAAGCAGGTGGACGGCGTGATCGTCTGCTCCCCCGGCATCGACGACACCCAGCTCTACGAGGCAGCGGGCATCACCTCGCTGGTGATGCTGAACCGGCGGCTGCGCGGCGTCCCGGCGGCGCTGATGAACAGCGCGTCGGGCATGCGCCAGGTGGTCGACCACCTCGTCGCGCTCGGGCACCGCAAACTCGTGTACCTCAACGGTCCCCGGACGTCGTGGTCCAACAGGGAACGCCGCCGCGGCCTGCGACTGGCGACCCAGCAGCACGGCGTCGAGCTGATCGAACTGGGCCCGTTCCCGCCGCGCTACGAAGGCGGTTTGCAGGCGTGCGATCTGGCGCTGGCCACCAAATCGACCGCGATCATGGCGTACAACGACATCATGGCTCTCGGCGTGCTCGCCCGGTTGCGGGACCGCGGGATCGGCGTGCCGGGCGACGTGAGCGTGACCGGCTTCGACGACCTCATGTTCGCCGAGCTCTGCTCGCCGCCGCTGACCACGGTGGCGATGCCACTGGCGACGGCCGGGTCGCTGGCGGTCGACCTGCTGCTCGACGGCCTGAACTCGGACTCGGCGGAGGTCCGCCACGTCGATCTCGACACGCAGCTCATCGTCCGCGCCACCACATCACCACCTCCGGCCTAAGCTGCTCCCCGTGACCCTCGCGCTGCTCGATTCCGCCAGTCTGTACTTTCGCGCGTTCTACGCACTGCCCGACTCCATGCGGGCGCCCGACGGCACAGCGGTGAACGCCGTGCGCGGCTTCGCCGACACGATCGCGCGCATCATCACCGACCGGAAACCGACGCGCCTGGTGGCCTGTCTGGACGCGGACTGGCGGCCCGCGTTCCGCGTCGAGGCACTGCCGACGTACAAGGCGCACCGGGTGGCCGAGGAGGGCGACGGGATCGAGGAGGACGTGCCCGACCTGCTCTCCCCGCAGGTCCCGATCATCCTCGACCTGCTGGACGCGGTCGGCCTGTGCACCGCGGAGGCCACCGGTTACGAGGCCGACGACGTGATCGGCGCGCTGGTGCATCGGGAGACCACGGATCCCGTCGAGGTGATCTCCGGCGACCGGGACATGTTCCAGGTCGTGCGGCACAAGCCGACGCCCGCGACGGTCTGGTACGTCGGGCGTGGGTGGAACAAGGTGGAGGTGGTCGGCCCGGCCGAGCTGGCCGAGAAGTACGACCTGCCGGGCGAGGACACCGGCCCGCGGTACGCCGACATGGCCGTGTTGCGTGGCGACCCGTCGGACGGCCTGCCCGGCGTGCCGGGGATCGGCGAGAAGACCGCGGCCAAACTGATCCGCGAGTTCGGCTCACTGCCCGCGCTGATCGCCGGTGCCGCCGCCGGGGACAAGCGCATCCCCAAGCGCGCACAGACGAACCTGCTCGCCTCCGCGGAGTACCTAGCGGCCGCGCCCACGGTCGTGGCGGTGGCCGTCGACGCGCCCGTCGTGCTCGACCGTGACGACAAGCTGCCCTCGGCGGCAGCCGACCTCGACCGGGTCAGGGGCCTGCAGGAGCAGTGGGACCTGGGTGCCTCGGTGGACCGGCTGCTCAAGGCGATCACCGGCTGACCGGTCGCCGGCATGGTCCACTGACCGGAATTCCGTCGCGGGCGCGGCCCGGCATGCCTAGCCTGCGGTCATGATCAGCTTCGATGTGGTCTTCGTGGGTGCGGGGCACAACGCGCTCGTGGCCGCGGCGTACCTCGCCAAAGCCGGGCGCAGCGTGTGCCTGTTGGACCAGAGTGACGTCCCCGGCGGCTTCGTGCGCAGCGAAGAACTGACGCTGCCCGGCTTCGTGCACGACAAGTTCTCCGCGGTGCATCCCGTTTTTGTGGGCGGTCCCGTCTTCGCCGACCTGCGTGAGGATCTCACCAGGCACGGCCTGCGGTACACCCAGGGCGGAGTGAGCACCGGTTCGTCCCTTTCGGACGGACAGTCCGCCGTGATCGAGACGGATCCGGCGGCGTGGCAAGAGGAACTGGACCGCCTTGGTGAGCGCGACGCGTGGAACGGCCTGTTGACCGACGTGTCCGGGCTCATCGGGACGCTGCTGCCGTTGATGGGTATGGACCTGACGACACCGGAGGCCGCTCAGCTACTAGCGCAGTTGCATCAGGACACGACATCCGCGTTACCGTTCTCCGCGTTACTGGCTGGCAACGGCTACGACCTCGTCACCGACCGGTTCCGCGCCGAGGAACTGCGGATGGTGCTGCTGCCCTGGCTGCTGCACTTCAGCATGAGCCCGTTCGACGCGGGCGGCGCGCTGTGGACCGCCGTACTGGCCGCGCTGCTCCCCCACGGCAATCCGCAACCGGTCGGCGGCAGCGGCAAACTGGCTGAGGCACTCACGGCACTGGTCCGCGAGCACGGCGCCGAAATCAGGACAGGGGTCGATGTGGACGCCGTCCTGACCAAGGACGGACGTGCCGTCGGCGTCCGAACCTCGGATGGCGAAGTCATCACCGCCACGACCGTCGTCGCGAGCACGACGCCGGATCTGTTGTACGGGCGCCTGTTGCGCGATGCCGACGGCGTCAGCGAGTCGGTACGCCAGCAAGCCAAACGTTATCGGTACCGTCGCGGCTGTTTCCAGATCAGCCTCGCGCTGTCGGCACGCCCGCAGTTCCTGGACTCCCGGCTGGATCAAGGCGGTGCGATCAATCTCGGCCGGAGCGTCGCCCACCTGCTCGGCTCGGTGCACCAGGCGGACACCGGATATCTGCCGGAACACCCGTCCATCTCCTGGCACGAGGCGACGGCGGTGGACCCCGGCCGTGCACCCGCCGGGAAGGCAGTGGTGCGCATGCAGATCATGGAGGCACCCCTGGCTCCGATCGGCGACGCCGCGGGACAGATCGACGCGAACGGACAGTGGACCGAATCGGTCGCCGAGCGCTACGCGGACAGGATCGTCGCCGAGGCGAGCAGGCACTTCAAAGGCCTGGAGGAGTTGATCCTGGCGCGGCACGTGCTCACGCCCGCGGACCTGAGCAGGCTCAACCCGAATGCCGGTCCAGGCGACCACACGGCTGGCCACGGCGCGCTGTCCCAAGCCTTCACGCACCGGCCGATCCCCGCGCATCGCGGTGGATACGCGACCGCTGTCCCCGGCTTGTACCTGATCGGCGCCGCGAGCTGGCCGGGCGCCAGCGTCAGCGGATCGTCCGGCCGGGCCGTCGCACAGAGCCTGCTCGAACACCCGCCCTTGACCTGAAGTCGACTTGAGGTGCCAGGCTGAAAGCTTGATGCTGTCCGTACCGGGAAGGGGGCAGAGGGCGTGATTGTCACCGTCGTCAAGGTCACCGACCTTGACCAGTTCTTGGCGGTCTTCGCGACCAAGGGGAAGGTCAAGCGCCGGGAGCACGGCTGCCGGGGCGCTCGGGTGTTCCTTGATCCCGACGATCACCAGCGGGTGTGGGCGGTCTTCGACTGGGACGCGGAGGACTACGCCGGGTTTCTCGCCGATCCTGAGATCCCGGCGATCGCACGGAAGCTCGCGCTCGTGGCGCCTCCCGTGCACGCTGTGGCCGCGGCCGAGTACGACTCGTGATCACATCCGTCATCCCGGCACGGAGAGGTGCCCACATGGCCGTCCCGCCGTCACATGCCAGGAAGTTCACCTCGACGATCGGCCCCGATGCCATCCGCTTCGGCGACGGGATCGTCATCGCGCCCGCTCTCGGCAAGCACGAGAGCGAGGCGATGAGCGCTTATACGTCGTTCTTCCGCAAGGGAGCGCGGGCCGACCTGCCGGCGCCCTATGCGGAACTCTGGGTGGTTCTCAGCGGCGCCCTTCGGGTGGGCGCGGCGAGCGAGGCCGTCACGGTGCGCGCGGGAGACTTCGTGCACGTCCCGGAGCAGGCGCCGGGGATGGTCGAGGCGTTGGAGGACACCACGATGGTCTGCGTTTCGGTGCCCGCTCACTGACCCTTCGTCAGCATTTCCCCGCTGACGACTAGGCCGTGTTTCAAATGCCCGATCGCGATAGCCGGGCCGGATGCGGCCCCTGACGCCACCGCGGGACCGCCCAAAGACAACCAGTATTCGCGGCGATCCCGCGGCGACGCCAGGAACCGCCCCGATCCCGACTCTCATCGACCGGGACATTCGAAACACGACCTAAAGCAGAACCGTTGGTGTCACGACGGTCCGAGTGCCGTCGAACTGGACGACGAGCTGTGTCGTCCCCCTCGGCACGTTGTCCACGACGAACCGGCCGTCCTCGTCGGCCGTCGTGTCGTGGGAGCCGTGGCCGGCGACGCGGACCTCGACCGCGTGCTGGCCCGGAGGGACGAGCCAGCCGTCGATCTGGTGGCATTCGCCGATCCGGGTCAGGTTGATCATCACCATCAGGTCGCCGACGGTGAACGTGATCGTGCCCTGGTCGCCGCGGACGCCGGTCAGCGCGTCCGCGCGTTCCCAGCGGGCCACTTCGACGTCGAGGTCCTCCAGTTCGACGGCGAACTGCAC
Source organism: Kibdelosporangium persicum (assembly GCF_013280595.1). Lineage (GTDB taxonomy): Bacteria > Actinomycetota > Actinomycetes > Mycobacteriales > Pseudonocardiaceae > Kibdelosporangium > Kibdelosporangium persicum. Next base: position 14,374 of record NZ_JAAATY010000015.1, on the reverse strand, counting down.
GCGTTCCACCAGGCCCGGGGGCGGCGGGTCGAACTCGTCGATCAGTCTGTCGAGCTCGGTGAGCACCCTTTTGTCGTCCATCAGTCCCCGCCCCCTTCGGAGTCCAAGAGCTGCCTCAGCGTGTCCAGGCACCGGCCCCTGGTCGGGCCGATGCTGCCACGCTTCATCTGCATGGCCTCGGCGACCAGGCGATATTCGCTGCGGCCGGACAGCACGGTCAGTCGGAGCAGCTCCTGGCACTTGTCCGGCAGTTCCCGGAACGCACGCCACAACCGGGTGTCCCGGTCGGCCCGCAGCGCCTCGTCCTCCGGCTGCGGCTGGGTGCTCGGCAGCTGCTCGGCCATCTCGTCGGTCAACGGCAGGTCAGTGGCCTTGCCACGGACCCGCTGAGCCTCCCGGCGGGTGGTCGTGATCAGCCAGCCGGCCAGCGCCTTCGGCTCGGCCACCGAATCGATGTGACTGAACAGGGCGAGCCAGACGGTCTGCACGACGTCCTCGGCCAGCGCACGGTCGAGGCCGTGGCCTCGCGCGACGTGCCAGACCAGCGGGGTGAGGTCCTTGACCAGCGTCGCGCGCGCGACTCTGTTGCCCGCCCGCGCCGCACGCATACATGCCGCGTATCGCTCAGCGCCGTGCAAGCCCTCCCATGGAGGGTCTTCGTCTGTGGTTCGAACGCTGGTCACCACTACGCCCCTCACCTGGCCACTGTCGTCGCCAGCTCCTGCCGGAACACCCACCGGCAGCCGTGAATGCGCCCCGACTCCATGCGCACTGACTCCAATGGAGCCTAGTGCGGTCACGATGTCAAGAAGCAACGAACCAGCAGAACGGTCCAAACGTGTCAGTTCTTGCGGGCGACCCCCGCGTACAGGTTGGAGCGGGACGCGTCGGCCAGGGCGCTGGCCCGATCGGGCCGCCATTCCGGGGTGTAGACCAGGCCGGGCTCGACCAGGGTGAAGTCGCCGAACATCCGGAGGATCTCCTCGCGGCCGCGGGGGAAGATCGGGTCACGGCTGTTCTTGAACACCTCGATCGCCGCGCGCATGCCCTCGGGAGCGTTGTCCCAGGTGAACGCGGACAGGGCGAAGTGACTGCCGGGCACGAGAGCGGCCCGGAACGTCTCGGCGATCCCCCACGGGTCGTCGGTGTCCGGGATGAACTGCACGACACCGACCATCAGCAGGGCCACCGGCCGCGAGAAGTCGAGCAGTCCGCGGACCCGCTCGTGCCCGAGGATGCCCTCCGGGTCACGCATGTCCGCCTCGATCGCGGCGGCGTTCGGGTTGTCACGCAACATCAACTCGCTGTGCGCCACGGCCACTGACTCGTTGTCGACGTACACCACGCGGGCGGCCGGGTTGAGCTTCTGCGCCACTTCGTGCACGTTGCCGACCGTGGGAATCCCCGAGCCCAGGTCGAGGAACTGCGTGACGCCCTCGCCGACGAGGAAGCGCACGGCACGGTCGAGGTACTGCCGGTTCAGCCTCGCCATGTCCCGGGCGGGCAGCACTTTCAGCAGGTTCTCGGCGAGCGCGCGGTCGGCACTGAAGTTGTGCCCGCCGCCGAGCAGGTAGTCGTAGACGCGTGCCGCGCTGGGCACTTCCTCGTCAACGCCGGTCGGTACCCAATCGGTCATCGCGTCGGTCACGCCGAAGCTCACCCCCGTGCTCGTGGACAGCCGTCGGGAGTGAGACTAGCGGTGTCAGGCCAAGTCGAGACCAACCGGACCGCGGATTGACTCGATCGCACCAGTCTCACGCGGCGACGTCAGAAACCGGTTCCGCACCAAGGGATCGAATCGGTCTGGAACAACCGGTCGGCCCTGGTGAGCGCCACGGGGTCGCTGACCCGCACGCGACCGGCGGCCGCCAACGCGGACGGCGTCCACGCGCCGAAGTACAGCATTCCCAGCGTGTCCACGCCGAGCGTCAGGTCGGCAGGCGCCGACGTGCGCACGACACCGTCACCCGAAACCAGGTATGTCCCGGAATTCTCCGGCAGGAAGGCGTCGTTCACCGCGATGGCAACGGGTTCCGCGTCCGTGTACGTCCGCGCGCCCAGAGCGGCCGGAACGTCCACCAGACGCACCCACGCGTCGTCGCCGATGTTGCGGGTGATGCAGGCGCGCGGGTTCTCCAGCAACAGCTCGACGGGTTCGTCCACCGGGCGATCGTGCGCGTGGATCTCGTTGACCAGGTCCATTTCGATCAGGAACCGCCACAGTTGGTTACGGGCAGCCAAAGTCGTGCCGTGCAGGTCGTAAACGTGAAGCGTGGCACCGTATTCAGTGCTCACATGGTCCTCGTTGGAGCTCGCCTTGTAGATCACGTACGCGTCGTCGCCGCCGTCCGGTCCTGAGTGAACGGCGACGAGATAAGGCTCGTCCTCCCGCATCGAACGGTCGAAGTGGACCGCCCACCAGTCACGTCCCCGGGTCATCATTCCCGTGCGGTACAAGCCGATCCGCTCGTACAACGCGGCGGTCAGCGCCAGCGCCTCGGCCGAGCTCAGCATCCGCACACGACCCGACTGCGGCACGCCGGACCGGAGCCGGGGCTTGATCAGGTGCATCTCCCTGGCGCGGGTGCCGATGCCGTAGCCGAACCGGCCGTAGATGCCCGTCTCGGTCGCGTTCAAAGTGGACAGTATCTGGCCGTTGGCCCTGGCGTCGGCGAACTGGAAGCGCATCAGCTCCGTCAGCACCCCGCGCCTGCGGTGGTCGGCTCGCACGCCCACACGCGTCAGCCCGGACATCGGCACGGTTTTGCCGCCCGGCACGGCCACCTCGGAGTCGTAGACGTACGCGGAGCCGACCGTGACACCGTCGGTGGTGATCGCGCCGAAGAAGCGGTCCGGCTTGTAGGTCGGCTTGGTGGCCGCCCAGTCCGAATCCGTCATCGGCGGGGAGTGCAGTGCCACGCGCAGCAACGAATGCGCCGCGCGGAGCTCGGAATCCTGCGTCAGGACCCGGACAGCGAAGTCGGCCATGACCGCGGATCGTGTCATGGCCGACTTCGCCGATCGACCGAATTTCTACTTGGACTGACTGACCTCGTACTCGGCCTTGTCCTCGGACTTCACCGTGATGGTCACCTTGCGGGACTCACCGTCGACCTTCAGGGTGCACTCGAACGAGTGACCGGCCTTGACCTCCTGGTCGGCCGGGCACGACACGTCCGTGGCGTTCTCCTGGTAGCGCTCCTTGAGGATCTTCACGACCCCGTCCTGGACCGCCTTGTTGTCCAGGACCTTCTTGTTGAAGAACCCTGGGGTCACGAACCCGAGCACACCGACCGCCGCGACCGCGAGCACCACCACGCCCACGATCACCCACAGCATCGCGCCGGACTTCTTCTTCGGCGGCTCCTGACCCGGGTACTGCTGGTAGCCGCCGCCGTAGGGCTGCTGCTGTTGCTGGCCATAACCCGGGTACTGCTGTTGCTGCTGGCCGTATGGCGACTGTTGCGCCGGGAAACCGCCGCTGCCAGGCGTGTTGGGGTCCTGTGGCTGACCGTAGGGCGACTGCTCCTGCGGCTGGCCATACGGCGCCGTCGGTTGCTGCTGGGGATAACCGCCGTACTGCGGCTGCTGTCCCGGCTGCTGGGGGTAGCCCCCTGGCTGTTGGGCCGGGAAGCCGCCCGACGGCGGGCCGTAGGGTTGCTGAGGTTGCTGCCCCCACTGCTGCGGATCGTTCCCGCCGGGCCCGTACGGGCTGCTCATGCTTTGCCTCCGGTGTCCTTATGCAGCCATTCCGCGCGATCCAACCACAGGTCGTGGTGATTTCCCCACTCGACCCGGCAACCTTGTCCGAGCCGTGGCCGAACACACGTCACGTGGTCCCCGCGGCGACCACGCCGCGTCGGATGTCCGACACGGCCTGTGCCGCGGTCGCGCCGATGTCGGAGTCGCCGCCGACCACGTCCTTGACCTGGTCGAGCAAGTCGATCACCTGACGGCACCACCGGACGAAGTCGCCCGCGGTCAGCTCGGCGCCCGCCGACTCGGCCGCGGTGAGCACCCGCTCCAGCGACTCGCCCCGTGCCCAGCGGTACACCGGCCACGCGAAGCCCGCGTCCGGCTGCCGGGTGCGCTCCAGCTTGTGCCGTCGCTCGTCCTCGTTCAGCCCCGCCCACAGCTGCGCGGTCTGCGCCAGCGCCTCGGTCACCGCACCCTGCGGCACGCGGGCCTCGAACGGCGAGTCCCGGCGCGCCTCGAAGACCAGCGCCGACACGACCGCGGCGAGCTCGGCCGGGCTGAGCCCTTCCCAGACGCCGTGCCGCAGGCACTCCGCGGCCAGCAGGTCCGACTCGCCGTACAGCCTGGCCAGCCGGCGGCCGTGCGCGGTGACTTCTTCCGTGCCGTTGCCCGCCAGGTAGTCCCGTTCGGTGAGCAGCTTGCGGATCCGGTCGAAGTTGCGCGCGAGCGAGTGCGTCGTGGCCGCGACTTTCTGTTCCAGCTGCTGGGTTTCGGCCTTCAGCCGGTAGTAACGCTCAGCCCAGCGCGCATGGCTTTCCCTGTCCTGGCAACCGTGGCACGGGTGTGCGCGCAACGCCCGGCGCAGCGCGGCCAGTTCCGCGTCGTCGTCCGGTCCGGCCCGGCGCTTGCCACGTGTGGGAGCGGTGATTCCCGTGCTGCGCAAGGTGGACGCGAGGTCCCGGCGGGACCGCGGCGACCGGATGTCGACCTGTTTGGGCAGCCGCACCCGCCCCAGCGACTCGACCGGGTGCGGGAAGTCCGAGACCGACAGCCGCCCGGCCCACCGGTCCTCGGTGATCACCAGCGGGCGTGGTTCGCCCATCGGGTCCAGCCCCGGGTCGATGACGATCGCCAGCCCGGACCGGCGCCCGCTGGGCACGGCGATCACGTCGCCCTTGCGCAGCCGTTCCAGCGACGCGGCCGCCTCCGCCCGGCGGGCCGACGAGTTCTGCCTGGCCAGGGACTTCTCCCGGTCGGTGAGCTTGCGCCGCAGCTCGGCGTACTCGGTGAAGTCGCCGAGATGGCACGTCATCGACTCGGCGTAGCCTTCGAGCGCCTCGCGGTTGCGGTCGATCCGGCGGGAGACGCCGACCACCGAGCGGTCCGCCTGGAACTGGGCGAAAGACTGCTCCAGCAGGCCGCGTGCGGCCTCCGAACCGAGCCGGGCGACGAGGTTGACCGCCATGTTGTAGCCGGGCTTGAACGACGATTTGAGCGGGTACGTCCGGGTCGACGCCAGCCCGGCGACCTGCTTGGGGTCCACCCCCGGCTGCCAGAGCACGACGGCGTGTCCCTCGATGTCGATGCCGCGACGCCCGGCACGGCCGGTGAGCTGGGTGTACTCCCCCGCCGTCAGGTCGACGTGGGCCTCGCCGTTGTACTTCACCAGCCGTTCGAGCACGACCGTGCGCGCTGGCATGTTGATGCCCAGTGCCAGCGTCTCGGTGGCGAACACGACCTTGACCAGGCCGCGGACGAACAGCTCCTCCACGGTCTCCTTGAACGCGGGCAGCAGGCCGGCGTGGTGACTGGCGAAACCACGCTCCAGCGCCTCCCGCCACTCCCAGTAGCCCAGCACCCCGAGGTCGCCTTCGGGCAGGTCACGGGTCCTGGCGTTGACGATCCGGCGGATCTCGGTGACCTCGGCGTCGGTGTTGAGCCGCACCCCGGAACGCGCGCACTGCACAACGGCCGCGTCACAGCCCGCGCGGCTGAAGACGAAGACGATCGCGGGCAGCAGCCCGGCCACGTCGAGCCGCTGGATCATGTCGATCCGCGACGGCGGCTTGAACCGGGTCCGGTTCACCGGCGGCCGCCGCTTGCCCCGGCCGGCCGACTGCCACGCGTGCATCCGCGTGGTGTCGTCGATCCGGCGGACCAGTTGCGAGTTGATCCGCGGCTCGCCCCGCGGGTCCTCACCCTCGAACAGGTCCATCATCCGCGGGCCGACCATCATGTGCTGCCAGAGCGGGACGGGCCGGTGTTCGTCGACCACGACCGTGGTGTCGCCGCGCACCTCGACCAGCCACTCGCCGAACTCCTCGGCGTTGCTGACCGTCGCGGACAGGCTGACCAGGCGGACGTGGTCCGGCAGGTGCAGGATGACCTCCTCCCACACCGCGCCGCGGAACCGGTCGGCCAGGTAGTGCACCTCGTCCATGACGACGTACTGCAGGCGTTTGAGCGCGTTCGACCCCGCGTACAGCATGTTGCGCAGGACCTCGGTGGTCATCACGACGATCGGCGCGTCGCCGTTGACCGAGGTGTCCCCGGTCAGCAGACCGACCTTGCCCGCGCCGTAGCGCGCCACCAGGTCGGCGTACTTCTGGTTCGACAACGCCTTGATCGGCGTCGTGTAGAAGCACTTCCGGCCCTCGGCCAGGGCGAGGTGCACGGCGAACTCGCCGACCACGGTCTTCCCGGCGCCGGTCGGGGCACAGACGAGCACACCATGCCCGGCTTCGAGCGCCTCGCACGCCTGGACCTGGAAGGGATCGAGCTCGAAGGAGAGCACGGAGGTGAATTCGGCCAGCTCGGGGCTTGCGGAACGGCGCTTGGCCGCCTGGAAAGCCTCAGCCGGCGTACGCGAAGGGCGTGCGGCCACGTCACTACAGTAACCAATACCCACGACAGTCGTCGCATCTATTGGTCAAGACCTCTGAGCTGGGACGACCTGCCGGGGACAACGCGTAACGCGCCGGGCACGCACCGCACGTCGAGCGGCAGTTCGCGGATTCGTTCACCGTCCGCGTACCCGATCCACCCGCCGTCGGCCGCCAGGCTGATCGACTTCGCCCGCAGCGTGGTCACCGCCGGGTGATCGACGTGCGAACCAGTCCGCAGGCCGGGCAGGATCCGCACCAGGTCACGGCGGTGGGCCTGGCCGACGACCGTCACGTCGAACCAGCCGTCGGCCGGATCGGCGTCCGGGCAGACCGGGATGCCGCCGCCGTAGTACGGCGTGTTGCCGACCGCGACGGAGTTGGCGGCCAGCTCCAGGGTCTCCGACTCGGTCCGCACGATCAGCCGGGCGGACTTCAGCGCGGCCAGTTCGGCGAGGATCGCGATGTCGTAGCGGCGCGGGCCGCGCGGCCAGCGCGTCCGGTTCACGCGTTCGTTCACCGCGGAGTCGAAACCCGCGCACAACACCGTCGCGAACCACGCGCCGTCCTCGACTTTGCCCAGGTCGATACGGTGGGTCCGGCCTTCGGCCAGAGCTTGGGCCACCTCTGTCACCGCGGCGATCGGGTCCTTGGGCGGCAGCCCCAGAGCACGTGCGAGGTCGTTGCCGGTACCCGCGGGAACGATCGCGAGCGTGGTCTGGGTCCCGGCACATGCCTGGACGCCCGCGTGCGCGGCCCCGTCACCGCCGAGCACCACCACCGCGTCCGTCCCGTCCGCCACCAGGCTCCGCAGGACCGCGACGGTTTCGTCAGCGGAGGTCGGCACGTGCTGGCCGAGGTGATCGACCGAATCGCGCAGTGCCGCCGAGACCGTGCCCGCGACACGGGCCGCGGTGCCCAGCCCCGATGCCGGGCAGACGACAAGGGCGGCCCGCATTACGTCACATCGTCGTAGCCAGGCTTGTCCTTGGGCGGCGAAGCCGGAGTCGGGCTCGGCTGGTCGTCCTCGGCTCGGCGGTTGTCGAGGTTCAACGGCGACACGTCGTCGTCGTCGAGCTTGGAGTAGTCCTCCTCGCCGCCCGCTTCGAGCCGCGCCTTGCGCTTGTCGTGGACTCGCGAGACCTGTACCGCCACTTCGAACAACAGCACCATCGCCACGGCCAGTGCGACCATCGAGAACGGGTCCGTTCCCGGCGTCGCGATGGCCGCGAAGACGAACAGGCCGAAGAAGAACCCGCGGCGCCAGTGCCTGAGTTTCTCGTACGGCAGCACGCCGGTCTGGTTCAGCATGATGATCACCAGCGGCAGCTCGAAGCTGACACCGAAGATCAGCAGCATCGCCAGGATGAACGAGAAGTACTCGTCCGCCTTGAAGAACGTCGTGAACACGTCGCCGCCGAAACCGACCAGGACCTGCAGGCCCTGCGGGACGACGTAGTACGCGAGGAAGGCCCCCGCGACGAACAGGACCGAGGCGAACAGCACGAACCGGCGCGCGAACTTGCGCTCCTTCGCGTACAGGCCCGGCGCGATGAACGCCCAGATCTGGTAGAGCCACAAGGGGCTGGTCAGCACCGCGCCCGCGCCGAGACCGACCTTCAACCGGACGAGAAAGCTCTCGAACGGGTTGGTCTGGAGCAACTTGCACTCCCCCGGCGGGCGGGCGCTCGCCGGCAGGTCGCAGTACGGCGCGATCATGATCTTGCCCAGCGAACCGCCCGGCCAGATCTCCCAGCTCCACCAGATGTAGCCGAAGATGGCTCCGATGGCCAGGAAGGCCATGGCCAGGGTCAGCCGGTACCTGAGGTCGTAGAGGTGATCTCTCAGGCTCATCGTGCCGTCGGGATTGTGGCGGCGGTTGCGTGACCGCCGCGACTCCCGGCGGTGCGGGTCACGCGCCACCGTGCGAACCGTCTCTCTGGGTTGTCAGGCGTTCTTGGGTGCCTGGGTGGGAGCGGCCTGGTTGTTGGGCTTCAGCTGCGCCTGCAGGTCGTCGATCTGCTTCTGCATCTTCTCGACGTCCGTCTGCGCGGCCGCTGGAGCGGCCGGGGCGACCGGCTTGGCCTCCGGCAGCTGCGCCGGGACGGCGGGAGCCGGGGTGGCCGTGGTGGCGGTGGCCGCCTGCGCGGTCCCCTCCTGGTCGTCCTGCTTCATCCCCTTGGTCTCGGCCTTGATGATGCGCATCGAGCGGCCGAGCGACCTGGCCATGTCGGGCATCTTCTTGGCTCCGAAGAGCAGGATGATCACCACCGCGATGATGATCAACTCGGTCGGTCCGAGGTTACCCACGGCACTCCTCCTGACGCGTCGCACAACTCATCTGCATGTTACCTGTCATCACGCTTCCGTGGACTTATCGATCTCCGCGCGCCGGAAGCGCTCACGGACAGCGATTCGCAACGCGGCCTTCCGGGCTTTCAGCATGCCCAGAGAGGCGCCCACCTCGGCGCTCACGTGACCACGCGTCACGGCCAGCCTGCGTGCCGACCTGGCCAGCCTCAGCAGCACGAGAACGAGAACCACCAGGCCGATGACCAGCAGCACTACGGCCGGTATGTATTGCACGCGCGGAAGCGTAACCGCATCAGGTTGACGCGAGGTTGCCGGCCAGTTCAAGTGCCTGACGAGCACGTGTCCGCAATTGTTCGGCCAGGTCGGTCGGGGACTCGACGTGCACCTCGCCGCCCTGGCCGAGCAGCAGCCGCACCATCCACGCCCGGTCGGCGTACCGCATCCGGACCCTGACCCGGCCGCCTTCCAGCTCTTCCACGCTCTCGACCGGGTAGTACTCGGCCAGCCAGCGCGCGTCCGGCTCCAGCACCAGCGTCGCGACCAACTGGTCGGGTTGCGGTGTGAACAAGCCGCTCGAGACGTCTGTCGGTTCCGCGTACGGCGGTGGCGCGGCGCGCTCGTCGAGCTGGGTCACCTCGTCGATGCGGTCGAGTCGGAACAACCGCACGGCATCCGCACGACGGCACCACGCTTCGAGGTACGAGCGGCCTTCCACGATCAGCAGCCGCATCGGGTCGACGGTCCGCTCGGTGATCTGGTCCTTCGACGCGGTGTAGTACGTGATCCGCAACGCCTTCCGGGCGGTCAGCGCGTTCTGCACGATCCGCCGCACCTCCGCGGTGTCCTCGCCTTCCCGCACGCCGAGCCCGACGACCACACCGGCCGGCTGGGCCAGGCCCGCGGCCGCTTCGATCTTCGCCACCGCGCGCCGCACGGCCTCGCCGTCCACGACGCCCGGGGTCTCCCCCAACGCCCTGAGCGCGACGAGCAACGCCGTCGCCTCGGCGCCGGTGAGCCGGAGCGGACGGCTCATGCCCGCGTCGAACGCGACCGTGATCGTGTCGCCTTCGAAGGACAGGTCGATCAGGTCACCGGGCCCGTAACCGGGCAGACCGCACATCCACAACAGCTCGAGGTCCTTGCGCAGCTGCTTCTCGGTCACCCCGAAGTCCGCGGCCGCGTCCTCGACCCGGATGCCGGGCCTGGCCAGCAGGTACGGCACCAGCGCGAGCAGCCTGGGCAGCCGGTCGCTCATTTCGCCGCCTCCAGCAACCGCTCGTACACCGATTTGCGCAGCACTTCCGGTTCCAGGACCAGGACGTCCGGGCCGAACCCGGCCAGCCAGGACGCGGCCGACTCGGGGAACCGCAGCTCCAGTTCGACCTCGTCGCCCTGGATGTGCCCGATCCGGCGGCTGCCGAGGACCTTGGCCCGGCGCCGGACGCCCGCGGCCTTGCCTTCGGCCACCCACACCCTGGCCATGGCCGTGTGCATCGGCTCGTTGCCTGTCGTGGCGACGAAGTCCAGCAGGTTGATGTCGTCCGGACGCGGCTGCTCGGCCCGGCCGATGATCCTGACGTCACCGACGATGCGCGACAGGCGGAAGCAGCGCGGCGCCTTGCGGTCGCGGTCATGGCCGACGACGTACCACCGGCCACGCCACGACACCACGCCCCACGGCTCGATCGTGCGGGTCCGCAACTCGGCCGGAGTCGGTCGGCGGTAGGAGAACGTGACGGCTTTGCCTTCCTGGACCGCGGCGAGCAACGGGCTGAACGACGGCTCGGCCGTGCGCACCTTGGGCTCGACGATCGCGGGCGACGACTGGTCCACGTCCACCCCGGCGGCCCGCAGTTTGATGATCGCGCCGTGCGCGGCGCCGGTCAGCTCCGGCGAGTCCCACAGCCGGGCCGCGAGGGCGACCGCCGCGGCCTCGTCCGGCTCGAGGTCGATGTCACCGAGCTCGTAGTCCCGGCGCGCGATGCGGTACCCGTCGACCGGGTCGAAGCCGTCGAACCCGGTGTTGCGCCCGGTCTCCAGCGGGATGCCCAGCTCGCGCAGCTCGGTCTTGTCCCGCTCGAACATGCGGGAGAAGGCCTCGGTGTTCGGCGCGTCGGCGTAACCGGGCACGATCGCGCGAATCCGGTCAGCGGACAGGAACTGCCGGGTGGACAGAAGGCAGAGCACCAGGTTCACCAGGCGTTCCGCACGGGCGATGGACACGACACCGACCTTAACGCCACCCCCGCCACACCTGACACTCAACGCGCCAACGAGTGCGTACGAACGGACCGTTCGTACGGTTTCCCCCCTCGTGAGTGGTTATCCGGGTTCTAACCCTGATAACCACTCACGAGGACTGAGCTGGGATTACAGGGAGGCGATCAGCCGCTCCACTCGCTCGTCGACCGCCCGGAACGGGTCCTTGCACAGCACTGTGCGCTGGGCCTGGTCGTTCAGCTTCAGGTGGACCCAGTCCACGGTGAAGTCCCGGCCCGCTTCCTGGGCCGCGGCGATGAAGTCACCGCGCAGCTTGGCCCGGGTGGTCTGCGGCGGGGTGTCCTTGGCCGCCTCGATCTCGCCGTCCTCGGTCACCCGCGCGACCAGGTCCTTGCGCTGCAGCAGGTCGAAGATGCCGCGGCCACGGCGGATGTCGTGGTACGCCAGGTCCAGCTGGGCCACCCGGGCACTGGACAGCTCCAGGTTGTGCTTGGCCTGGTAGCGCTCGACCAGCCGGTGCTTGATCGCCCAGTCGATCTCCCGGTCGATCCGGCTGAGGTCCTCCTGCTCGACCGCCTCCAGCGTGCGGCCCCACAGTTCGATCACGCGCCGCGCGACCGGGTCGGCGCCCCTGCGCTCCACGTGCTCCACCGCTTTGGCGTAGTACTCGCGCTGGATGTCCAGTGCCGAGGCCTCCCGGCCGCCCGCGAGCCGGACCAGGCGGCGGCCGGTCAGGTCGTGGCTGATCTCGCGGATCGCCCGGATCGGGTTGTCCAGGCTGAAGTCGCGGAACTGCACGCCCTCCTCGATCATCTCCAGCACGAGGTTGGCGCTGCCGACCTTGAGCAGGGTCGTCGATTCGGACATGTTCGAGTCGCCGACGATCACGTGCAGCCTGCGGTAGCGCTCCGCGTCGGCGTGCGGTTCGTCGCGGGTGTTGATGATCGGGCGTGAGCGGGTCGTCGCGCTGGACACGCCTTCCCAGATGTGTTCGGCGCGCTGCGAGAGGCAGTACACGGCGCCGCGTGGTGTCTGCAGGACCTTGCCCGCGCCGCAGATCAGCTGGCGCGTGACCAGGAACGGCAGCAGCACGTCGGCGATCCGCGAGAACTCCCCCGCCCTGGTGACCAGGTAGTTCTCGTGGCAGCCGTACGAGTTGCCCGCTGAGTCGGTGTTGTTCTTGAAGAGGAAGATGTCGCCGCCGATGCCTTCGTCGGCCAGACGCCGCTCGGCGTCGACGAGCAGGTCCTCCAGGATCCGCTCGCCGGCCTTGTCGTGCGTGACCAGCTGCACGAGGTCGTCACACTCGGCCGTGGCGTACTCCGGATGCGACCCGACATCCAGGTAGAGGCGCGAGCCGTTGCGCAGGAAGACGTTCGATGAACGTCCCCACGACACGACCCGCCGGAACAGGTACCTGGCCACCTCGTCCGGGCTGAGCCTGCGCTGCCCGTGGAAGGTGCAGGTCACACCGAACTCGGTTTCGATGCCGAAGATCCGCCGCTGCATCCCTTCAGCCTAGGCGGTCTCGGCGCCGGCTACCGTGCGCCGTTCGGGGCGACATAGGTCAACTACCCGAAATGAGACATCCGATCGGCGCCCGGACGGCTCTGTCGCTACCGTTCAACACGTGTTCCGACGTGTCCGAAGATCCCTGCGCGATGCGAGCCAGGTGGACAAACGACTGGTCCGCCGCAGTGCGGAGTTGCCGGAGACCACGGTCGACCGGGCGCTGAAAGATCTCACCAAATCGGCGAACCACGGCGTGTTGTGGTTCGGCGTGGCGAGCGTCCTCGCGGTACGGAAAGGCAGGACACGCCGGGCCGCGTTACGCGGAGTGGTCGCCATCGGTTTCGCGAGCTTCAGCGCGAACCTGATCGGCAAGCAGCTCTTTCCACGGCGCCGGCCCGCCGCCGAGTTGTTGCCCACCTACCGCCGACTGACCAAACGGCCGACGTCCTCGTCGTTCCCGTCCGGGCATTCCGCGTCCGCGATGGCGTTCACGACCGCGTTGACGATGGAGAGCCCCGCGCTGGGCGTCGCGGTCCTGCCCTTGGCGGCAGCGGTCGCGTATTCCCGGGTCCACACGGGCGTGCACTGGCCGACGGACGTGGCCGCGGGCGCGGCGATCGGTGTCGCCGCGGGTCTCGCCACCCGCCGGTGGTGGCCGGCCGGCGCGGACGAACCTGCCAGCGCGCACCCGCATTCGACGCTCCCGGCGATCGAGAACGGCGACGGCCTGCTCGCGCTCGTGAACCCGGGTTCGGGCATCGACGGGCAGGACCCGACCGAGCAGATCACCTCGTACTGGCCCAAGGCCACGGTGATCTATCCGGACGGCGACAACCTGGTCGACCAGTTGCACGAGGCGATCGACGAAGCCGAGGTGCCGCCGAAAGCCCTCGCCGTGGCGGGCGGCGACGGCACCGTGGCGGCGGTCGCGGCGGTCGCGGCCGAACGGCAACTGCCGTTGGTCCTCGTGCCCGCGGGGACACTGAACCATTTCGCCCGCGACGTCGGGATCGACGGCATCCAGAGCGTCGCCGACGCCTTGGCCTCGGGGGACGGCGTGCGCGTCGACCTCAGCCACGTCGACGTGGACGACCTGAGGCCGCGCTGGTTCCTCAACACCGCGAGCCTCGGCGGCTACCCCGACATGGTGCGGCTGCGGGAGAAGCTCACGAAGCGCTGGGGCAAGTGGCCGGCCGGGGCGATCGCGCTCGTCCGCGTGCTGGCCAAGTCGATGCCGCTCCGGCTGACCATCAACAACGAACGGCACCTCGTGTGGATGGTGTTCGTCGGCAACGGTTCCTACCGGCCGAAGGGCTTCGCCCCGACGACCCGGCCCGAGCTCGACAAAGGCCTGATGGACGTCCGGTACATCCGGGCGGACGTGCCGTTCTCCCGGCTGCGGTTCGTCCTCGGAGCCGTGCTCGGCGCGTTGCACCGCAGCAAGACGTACCGGCACCGGGAGGTCCGCGAGCTGGACGTGGTCGTGCACGGCAGGCCGATCCGGATCGCCACCGACGGCGAAGTCGGCCCGCTGGGCAACAGGTTCCGGTTCAGCGCCCAGCCCGCGGCCCTCAGCGTGTACCGCTAGCTTGAGTTTTAACCTGTTCGGCGGGGTCGTGGGTTGGTGGATTTGGTTTTCTTGCTGTGGTTGGGTTTCTGTTTGTCTGTGCTGGTGATGGTGTGGACGTCGTGGCGTGGCGCGGGCTGGTGGTTGGGTATCCCGGCGGGGCGGCCGGGACCGGGTCGTGAGG
>NZ_JAAATY010000014.1:44722-225439 GCF_013280595.1 Kibdelosporangium persicum | reverse complement strand
CCGAGGAAGATCGTGCCGCCCGGCGCGAGCAGACCGTACGCCTCCCTGATCACTTCGGTGAGGTAGCTGACGCTCGGGAAGTACTGCGCCACCGAGTTGATCACGACAGTGTCGAAGTATTCCCTCGGCACGTCACCGAGGTCGTGTGCGGGCCGGGCGTCCAGGTGAATCCGTGGATCGTCACCAAGCTCGCGCCGCAAATTGGCGATCGCCTTGGGCGACAGATCAACACCCCAATACTCCTGCGCCAACGGCGCGATCCGAGACAGAATCAGACCACTACCGACACCGATCTCGAACACCCGGCGCGGCCGCAACGCACTGATCCGCTCGATCGTGGCCGCATGCCACTCCCGCATCTCCCCCAACGGGATCTCCGAACCGTCATAACTGGAGTTCCACCCCGTGAAATTCTCCTCAAGACCACCCGAAGCAGCCTCCGCGAACACATCCTCATGCAGCTCACGCCACTCCTCGACGTGATCGTGCTCCGCGTGTTCGTCCCGGCCGGGCGCCGCGACCGCGTACGCCACAAGTTCGCCCTCCCGCGCGACGACCACCGACTGGCTCACGCCGGGGTGTTCGGCCAGCACGGACTCGACCTCGCCGAGCTCGATCCGGTACCCCCGGATCTTGACCTGGTCGTCCACCCGGCCGAGGAACTCCAGTGCCCCCTCGGAGTTGACCCGGACCAGGTCCCCGGTGCGGTACAGCCGGTTTCCCGGCGGTCCGAAGGGATCCGCCACGAACCGTTCCGCAGTCAGGGCCGGCCGGTTGAGGTAACCACGCGCCAACCCCGGCCCGCCCAGGTAAAGCTCGCCCTCGCCGACCGGGCGCAGCCGCTCGTCCAGCACGTAGGCCGTCGTCATCGGGTCCGCGATGCCAATGGGCACAACGGGTCCCTGGACCTTGTCCGGATGCGACTCACCCAGGGTGGAGTTGACGGTCGCCTCGGTCGGCCCGTAGGCGTTGAACATCCGCCGGTCGCGCCCGTACCGCGCCACCAGCTCCGGCGACACCCTTTCGGTGCCCGCCAACAGGATCGCGCCTGGCCGCAGTGACAACTCGCGCGGCAACGCGGCGAGCAACGCGGGCGGCAGGATCATGAACGTGATCTCGTTGCGATCGATGTACTCGGTCAGCTCGGGACCGGGCACCCGCCGCCCGGCCGGGACCACCACCAGCCGCCCACCGGACAACAAGGCCAGGCACAGATCCCAGAACGCCACGTCGAAACTCGGGGACGCGAACTGCAGGACCCGGTCGGACGGGCCGATGCCGAACCGTTCGGTCTGGGTGGCGACCAGCTTGGCCACGCCGGTGTGCGACAGCACCACGCCCTTGGGCCGGCCGGTGGAACCGGACGTGTAGATCACGTATGCCGCGTTCGTCGCCTGGATGTCCGGCGCGGGCAGATGATCCGGCCCGGACCACGTCGTCGGGTCGTCCAGCAGCACAAGCGGTGCGGTAGCAGGCAGATCAGCGGCCAGCTCGCTGACCGTGACCATGCACACCGGGCGGGCGTCGTCGAGCAGATACGAGATGCGGTCGGCCGGGTAGTCCGTGTCGATCGGCAGATAGGCGGCGCCGCTCTTCAGCACCGCCACCTCGGCTATGATCATCTCCATCGACCGAGGCACGGCCAGGCCCACCAGGCGTTCGGGGCCCGCGCCCGCCGCCACCAACCGGTTGGCCAGCCTGTTCGCTCGCGCGTCGAGCTCGGCGTAGGTCAGCGACTGGTCTTCGAACACCACGGCGACAGCGTCGGGCGCGGCCTGTACACGTGCCGCGAAGAGCTCCGGCCAGGTTGACGACATCGGGGCGATCCTCTACGGAAGGTTCGGGCGCTCTCGCAAGCGGGATGCTGAACCGCTCGCGAGAGCGTGTTTCGGGGAGAGTCCAGGGGCAGCGCTCGGTCGGGCACGGACGGGATGCTGGGCACGGTCGCGAACGTCTACCCCCTGTTCATTCCGACGGGACGCCGCTCACGACGAGTTCCGGCTGCCCGGCGGGCACGTCCATCCGCCGGGACACGATCGCCCGCAGGATCTCGCCGACCCGGACCGCCGTGTTGGACAACAGCGATGACGTGATGCCGTGGGTGTGCTCGGTTCCGCCTTGCAGGTAGACACCGCACTGGATGGCCGGGTCTGTCCACACGCGATAGTCGCGGTCCACGCGCAGCCGCCCTTGCTCGTCACGCAGGCAGTACTGGGCGACGTCGCCGAGCTGCCCGACCGGATCGGCGGGCAGGTAGCCGGTGGCGAAGACGACGACGTCCGCGTCCAGCACGGTGCGCTCGCCGGTGGTGAGCGTCTCGACCGTGACCCGCACGCCGTCGTCCATGCGCACGACCTGCGCGGGCCGTGCCACGTTGAACAGCCGCAACCGTTGCGCGCCCTGAACTTTTTCCCGGTATTCACGGCGGTACAACTCGTCGATCAGGTCGATGTCGACGACCGAGTAGTTGGTGTTCGCGTGGTAGCCCATCAACCGTTGCTTGACGTGCTCCGGCGCGGTGTAGAACTCGTCGACCGCGGCCGGGTCGAAGATCCGGTTGGCGAAGGAACTGTCGTCGGACGGGCTGTAGCCGTAGCGCGAGAAGACCGCGCAGACTTCGGCTTGCGGGAAACGTTCGTGCAGGAACGCGGTGACTTCCGCGCCGCTCTGCCCGGCGCCGACCACGACGAACCGCTTGGGGTCGGTGACCGTGCCGATCCGGGCGAGCAGTTCGCTGTTGTGCCAGACGCGGTCGTCCCCGGCGACGCCTTCCGGCAGGGCCGGCCGCAGCCCGGTGGCCAGCACGATGTTGCGGGCCCGCAGCACCTGCCCGGCCGAGTCCAGCACGTCGAAGAACTCGCCGCCGGGCACCGGCGTCACCGAGACGACTTCGCGCCCGTACGCGACCAGGTCGTCCACCTGCGCGGCGGCCCACTCGAAGTAGTCGTGGAACTCGATCCGCAGCGGGAACAGGTTCTTGTGGTTGATGAAGTCGACCAGCCGGTCGCGGGCCTTGAGGTAGCACAGGAAGCTGAACCTGCTGGTCGGGTCCCGCATGGTGACCAGGTCCTTGAGGAACGACACCTGCATGGTGGCGTCCTCGAGCAGCATGCCCCGGTGCCAGCCGAACGCGGGCTGCCTTTCCAGGAACTGCCCGGTGATCGGCGCCGAGACGGGTCCCGTGCCGGATGATTCGGCAGCCCGTTCGTTGTACTCGGTCAGGGCTATGGCCAGCGCCAGGTTCGACGGCCCGAAGCCGACGCCGACGATGTCATAGACCACTGGTTCCGACATACCCGTCCCATCGTTGGTCCACCAGATGCAAGGTCACCCTAACCTAACTAAGGCTAGGCTCAACTACTACATTCGAGGGTGACGCTCGTCGCTCAACGAAGTCACTCCATGACAGAAGGGGGACCCATGCGGGTCGCGATGTTCGGGTACCAGACGTGGGGCCACCGCACTTTGCAGGCGCTACTGGACTCCGAGCACGAAGTCGTGCTCGTGGTGACGCACCCCAAGAGCGAGCACGCCTACGAGAAGATCTGGTCCGACTCGGTCGCCGATCTCGCCGAGCAGAACGGCGTTCCGGTGCTCCTGCGTAACCGTCCCGATGACGAAGAGCTACTGGCGCGGCTGAAGGACGCCAGTCCGGACATCATCGTGGCGAACAACTGGCGCACCTGGCTGCCGCCGGAGATCTTCACCCTGCCCCCGCACGGCACCCTCAACATCCACGACTCGCTGCTGCCCGCCTACGCGGGTTTCTCGCCGCTGATCTGGGCACTGATCAACGGCGAGAAGGAGGTCGGCCTGACCGCCCACATGATGGACGAGGACCTCGACGCGGGCGACATCGTGCTGCAGCGCGCGACTCCGGTCGGCCCGGCCGACACCGTGACCGACCTGTTCCACCGGACGGTCGGCATGATCGGCTCGATCACCGTCGACGCGCTCGCGCTGATCGCGTCCGGCAAGGCCGAACTGGTCAAGCAGGACCGCAGCAAGGCGAGCTTCTTCCACAAACGGTCCATTGAGGACAGCCGGATCGACTGGACCTGGCCGGCCGAGGACATCGAGCGGCTGATCCGGGCGCAGTCCGACCCGTACCCGAACGCCTTCACGTTCTACAAGGGCGAACGCATCCGGGTGATCAAGGCGTCGGTGTCGAAGGCCTGCTACGGCGGCACTCCCGGCCGGGTCTTCATCCGCGAGGGCGACGGTGTGGTGATCGTCGCGGGCGCGGACGCGCGGACCGGCCGCAACCGTGGCCTGGTCATCGAGCGGGTCCGTACCGAGGACGACACCGAGTACGCGGCGACTGACTTCTTCAAGACCATGGGCGGTTATCTGAAGTCAGCCTGAGTCAGGAGAACAGGGCTCCCTGCGCGTAGTCCGCTCCCGCGTTTCGCCACCACTGGGCCTTTTCCTCGGAGTCGACGCCCTCGACGACGACCTGCGCGCCCGACAGGTGCACCAGGCTGGACAGGTCCAGTAACGAGTGCGTGACCGGGGAACCGGGAACGGGCTCGCGCGCGGTCAGCCACGGCGCGATCCGGACCGCCCGTAACGGCAGGTCTTCCACGCACACCATGTCGCCGGAAGTCCCGCCGAAATCCACCGCGACGGTCCGGACCCCGTTGTCCGCCAACGCCCGCATGTTGTCCATGGCCTCGCCCTTGTCGGCGAGCAGGGCCTTGACCGGCATGCCGAGCCACAGCCGCTCCGGCGGCATCCCGGTCTCCCGCAGCACTTTGCCGACCGCACCGACCAGGTCGCCGTCGGCGGACTGCTGCGCGGTGAGGTTCACGCTGAGCGGCGTCGCCCGGTCCCACCGCAGGTGCTCGCACGCCGTGCGCAGCAACCACGGCCCCAGAGCGAGGATGAGTCCCGTCTCCTCGGCCAGTTCCGTGCACCGGTCGTCGTACAGCAGGCCGTACTCCGGGTGATCCCACCGCAGAACCGCTTCGGTGCCGACGATTTCCTTGTCCGCCAGGCGCACGATCGGCCGGTAGCCGACCGTCAGCTCGCCGTTCTCCCACGCTCCCGGCATCGTCGCGGCGAGGTTGAACGTCCTGCGGTCCCGCTGGTGCTGCTCCGGATGGAACAGCTCCCACTGCCTGCGGCCGTTGTTCTTGGCGCGCCGTAACGTCATGTCCGACGCGCGCAGTAACTCGGCCGGATCCATGGTGCGCGGCGGGCGATCCACCACACCGATGCTGGCGGTCGCCGCGACACCGTGTTCCTCGATGTACACCGGCTCGGCCAGTTCGTCGTTGATCGCGTTGACCATGGTGATCACGTCCGGCGTGGCGGGCGAGTTCTCCACCACGATCGCGAACTCGTCGCCGTCGAACCGCGCGATCATGGCCTTCTCGCCGGCCAGCACGGCTTTCAGCCGCTCGGCCACGGCGATCAGCAACAGGTTGCCGGTCCTGCGGCCGAGACCGCCGGTGATCAGCGAGAACGCGTCGAGGCCGAGGTGGTACAGCGTCACGCCGTACGCCGGATCAGCCCGCCGCAGCATGCTTTCCAGGTTCGTGGTGAAGAACTGGCGGTTCGGCAGGCCGGTCAGCACGTCGTGCAGCGCCTGGCGGCTCAGCTCGTTCTGCAACAGCTTCAGTTCGGTGCCGTCCTCCACGACGGTCACGAATTGCCGCGGCTGGTCGTCTCCGTCGCGCAGCACAGTCGCGGTCAACGACACACGCGCCAGCTCACCGTCCTGCCGGACCAGGCGCTGCCCGTGCCGGAAGCGCTCGTGCTCACCATTCAGCACGGCTTGGTACGACTCACGTACGTACGGCGCTTCGTCCGGGTGCACGAGGTCGAACAAGGAGAGTTTGGCCAACTCGGCCGTGGTGTAGTCGACGATCTGCCCGAAGGAATGGTTCGCGCGAATGAACCGGCCGTCCAGGTCGGTGATCACAATGCCGCTCGACGAACACGTGGCGACCTTGTCGAACCGGGCCTCACTGGCTTTCAGGTTCCACCGCGCGTCGCGCACCGCCAGGATCAGCGCCTGCTCGACTTCCTCCTGCTGGCGTAACACCGACTGGCGGATGGACTCGGTATAACTGGCGGCGAACGCGCCGAGCAGCGAGACGACCTTCTCGCCGAGCCGGTCGACGTCCCGCAATTGCTCACTCGACAGCAAACCGCGGCCGAGAACGTCCACAGTGCACCGCAGGCACACCGTGTGCGCACAGTTCATCGCGACCAGACGGCCGGTCAGTTCCTCCGCGACCGACGTGTCGGCCGGATCGGCCCGCAGTGCCGCCACGAGCCGGCCGATCATGTCCTGCAGCTGCTCCTCCAGCTCGCTCTGCGACAACGGCACGTATGTGGACGTGCACAGCTGGTACGCCCATTTCCGGGCAAGCTTGTATCGCTCACGAATGGCATCGCCGACGGCGACATCAGAATCATCCGGGAGCGGCGAGAGCGACTCGCGCTGAGGCACCGAAAAAGCCTACCGATCGTCACGCGAGCCTCGCCACACATTGGTTCAGCGTTCAATCGAATGGGCCAATCGGGGGACCCCCGCGACTACCCGAAGCGATCAGACGCTGATTGTCGGTGAACAATTCGATCTTCCTCAGAATTGTTCCGCCGCTGTCAGGTCACGAAGACGAACAATCACCGTCCGCACCAACACGGTCACCCACCGGGAGTTCACCGAGGGCGTCGGCCGTCCGACTGGAGAGCAACCCGACGCTGTTGCCACGACACAGCCGATCGCGTCCGTCAAGCAGTGGACTCGTCGGCTTGGCGAACCTCCGACATGCCGCCGAGCAGGTCGGCGACTGTGTGAGCACGGATACCGGCGAGGCTGTCGGCGGTGAACCTGCTCGCCACGGCCCGAACGTGGCGCGCGGCAGGCGCGGCGAGGCCGTCGTAGATTTCGATGAACAGGTCCCGGGCCGGCTCTCGCAGCCATCCGGGCGGCAGCAGCGGGATGGGCAACTGCGGGTCGAGGATGGGCAGACGACGGTAGCTGTCCATGACTTCGGTACGGGCACGAACCGCCTCGGCACCGGTGACCCGGGTGGCCCGTATCCGGCGCGGCAGCGGACCCCACCGTCGGACAAAGGATTCGTACTGCTCGGCGATGGCGGTCGTGTCCCAGGCGTCGAGAGGATCGCGGCCGATGGCCGAGCCGAGGTCGATGTGCCGGGCACGGAACACCGTCATGGTGCCGAAGGCGAGCCGGGTCAATCGTGTTCTGGCGTGTTCGGTGAGGTCACGCGGCGAGATCCAGAGGCCGTCGTACAGCGGGGCGTAGCCGAGCCACCGCAGGCGGCTGCGCAGTTCACGCCGCTGGGCGACTTCGTCCTGCGGCAGCGAGAAAGCGATCAGTGTCCAGTGCTGGTCCCAGGTCTTCGTCCCGGCGGCCGAGGAGACGATCGCCTTGCCGCCGGTGGCCAACGCGAGCGCCGCGGCAGCGGTCAGCCGGTAGAAACTGTTGCGCCCCTGCCGGACGCCTTCCAGCACGCCGCGCCGGGCGAGCCGGCTGATGGCGGCCCGGGCACCGGCGTGGCTCACCCCGCTCTCGGCCAGGAGGGCCACGATCGCCGCCGAGGGCAGCGAAGCCCGCGTGGACAGTGTGTAGTCGGCCAGCAATGTCAGGGCCAGACCCTGCGGCGCGCTACCGGTCTGTGCCCGGGGAAGACGGACCGTCCCGGCCCCATCGCCGGGAAAGATCTCCTCGATGTCGTACGGGCTGGTCACAGCGACGGCTCCGGCAACGCTCAGGCGGACGTTTGACACCTGACTGTAGACGGCACTCGATCCATCCGGCCGATTCGC
Organism: Kibdelosporangium persicum; assembly: GCF_013280595.1. GTDB lineage: Bacteria > Actinomycetota > Actinomycetes > Mycobacteriales > Pseudonocardiaceae > Kibdelosporangium > Kibdelosporangium persicum. The sequence goes on along the minus strand of NZ_JAAATY010000014.1, from coordinate 217,633 downwards.
GCGATCACTTGCCGCACAAGGTCTTTCGTGAACCGAAACACTGGGTTGACACTTTCCGGTCCCGGGTACATGCTAACTGTCACTGATGGTCATCGCCTGGGCCGGGCACAGCCGTCGATACCGGCTTCGTCTCCGGTACCTGTCGCGGCTCCAGGACGAGGCAGCTCGCCTCCGTGACTGTCATGTCCTCGCGCCGACTGGCCGACTGACGCGGCCTGCCGGTGGGCACCACGTGTACTTCTCCATCCCTGCGACGCGGGCCACGCACGCACCGGCGCCGACCTGCGAGCGTTTTCCGCGCGGAACGAAGGTGTTCGACAATGCGAATGATCAAACGAAAGCTCATCGTCGCCGCGGTCGCGTCGCTGACCGCGGCCGGTCTCACCGTTCCCCTGGCCACGCCGGCCGCCGCGGCGTCGTTGACCGAGATCACGAACTTCGGCGACAACCCGGGCGGAATGCGCATGCACATCTATCTGCCGGACTCCCGGCCGGCCAGGCCCGCCGTCGTGGTGGCCATGCACGGCTGCGGCGGCTCCGGCCCCGGGTTCCACGCCAGCAGCGAGTTCGCCTCGCTGGCCGACCGGCTCGGGTTCGTCGTCATCTACCCGAGTGCCCAGCAGGAGGCTGGGTTCGGCAAGTGCTTCGACACCTGGTCGGCCGCGGCCAAGCGCCGCGGCGGCGGCAGCGACCCGGTCTCCATCGTGTCGATGGTGACCTACGCCCAGCGACAGCACAACGGCGATCCGGCCCGGGTCTTCGCCACCGGTTCGTCCTCCGGAGGCATGATGACCAACCACATGCTGGCCGTCTACCCGGACGTGTTCAAGGCAGGCGCCGCGTTCATGGGCGTGCCCTTCAACTGCTTCGCCAACGCGGCGGACTTCCCACCCGGGCGCAGCAAGTGCACCGGCGGAACCATGAACCGGACCCCGCAGCAGTGGGGAGACGCGGTACGGCAGGCATATCCCGGCTACACCGGTCCACGGCCGCGCATGCAACTGTGGCACGGCACCGCCGACACACTCGTGCCGTATTCGTTGCTGCAGGAGGAAATCGAGCAGTGGACGAACGTGTTCGGGCTGAGCCAGACCCCGACCTCCACGGACACACCGCAGCCCAACTGGAACCGCGGTCGCTACGCCGACGGTTCGGGCACCGTCCAGGTGGAGGCGTACAGCATCCAGGGCGCCGGGCACAGCCTGCCGTCCCGCGGCATGGCCGCGCAGGCCATCGCGTTCTTCGGCCTGTGAACGACCCGTGTCCGGCTCGGCTGCCTTACCGCGCCGGGCCGGACACGGCGGTGACCGGCGTGCCCACAAGGCGACCCCCGGCGAGAGCCACGAGCACGTCCACAAAGGACTTTCGGGGCACGGCAGGCAGTCAGCGGACGATCAGCGGTTGACGATTGGCCGCGAAGACCTCCGCCAGGACCGCACGATGCGTGCTCACGGCCTCGGCATGGCGGGCACGTCCGGCTTCGGTCGGCGAGACGAAGATGTTGCGGCGGTCTTCAGCGCACATGCCCCGCGTCACCAGGCCGTCGCGTTCCAGACGAGCGATCAGGCGCGACAACGCGCTCTGGCTCAGATGGATGTCACCGGACAGCTCCTGGACCCGGCACTTGGGCTTGTCCGTCTCGATCAGGCGGTCCAGCAGCTCGAACTCGCTGGCACCCAGGCCATGCCGCTCGTTGAGTTCACGCTCGAGCGCACACCAGGTACGCGCGTGCAAGGACAACATATCCCGCCACTCACAGACGAGCGGCCGGTCAGCGTCGGCGGCCATACCGGGCACCTTACCACTGCAGCTGCATTTAATGCAAAGTCATCAAATGCGTTTGCATCGTATGCGCGTGCATGCGATAGTGACCGGCGTGATCGAGTCAACGACTACTTCCACCTCGGATGTGCGCTGGGGACCGCGCTTGTGGGGCACGCTCGTGGTGCTGTGTGGCGTCGTGTTCCTCGACGCTCTTGACGTCTCCATGGTCGGCGTCGCGCTGCCGGCCATCCGTGAGGACCTGAACATGTCCACCGCTGCCCTGCAGTGGGTGGTCAGCGGGTACATCCTGGGGTACGGCGGCCTGCTGCTGCTCGGCGGACGGGCCGCGGACCTGCTGGGCAGGCGACGGGTCCTGCTCGTCGCGCTCGCCGTCTTCTCCGTCGGTTCGCTGGCCGCCGGCCTGGTCAGCAGCCCCGAGCTGCTGATCGCGGCGCGGTTCATCAAGGGCGTCGCCGCGGCCTTCACCGCGCCGGCCGCTTTGTCCATCATCACCACTACGTTCCACGAAGGCCCGGCACGCAACCGGGCACTGAGCATCTTCGCGGTCTGCGCCGCGAGTGGTTTCTCCCTCGGCCTGGTGATGTCCGGGCTGCTCACCGAGATCGGCTGGCGCTGGCCGCTGCTGCTGCCCGGTCCGGTCGGCCTGATCGTGCTGATCGCCGCGCTGAAGTTCGTGCCCGACGACGGCCGCCCGGAGCGCAACGGCCAGGGCTACGACGTCGGCGGCGCGGTCACCTCGACCGCGGCCATGCTGCTGCTGGTGTTCGCGATCGTCCAGGCTCCGGAGATCGGCTGGGCCAACCCGGTGACCATCATCTCGTTCGTGCTGGTCGTCGTGCTGCTCACGGCGTTCGTCCTGATCGAGCGGCGCAGCAGCCACCCGCTGGTGCGGCTGGGCATCCTGCGGTCCGGATCGCTGGTGCGCGCCAACCTCGGCGCGATGATCTTCTTCGGGTCGTACGTCGGCTTCCAGTTCATCGTCATGCAGTACATGCAGCGGCTGCTGGGCTGGTCGGCGATCGAGACCGCGCTGGCGTTCCTGCCCGCCGCGGTGATCGTGGCCGCCAGTTCGGCCAAGATGGACAAGATCGTCGACCGCTTCGGCACGCCTCGCCTGCTGATGCTCGGCATCGTCGCGCTGGTCGGCAGCTACGGGTTCATGCTGGGCATGGACGTCTCGCCGAACGTCATCGGCGTCGTGCTGCCGAGCATGGTGCTGCTGGGCGTCGCATGCGCGCTGTCCATAACCTCGTTGAACATCCAGGCCACGGCCGGGGTCAAGGACGAGGAGCAGGGCCTGGCGTCCGGCCTGCTGAACACGTCGTTGCAGGTCGGCGGCGCGATCGGGCTGGCCATCGTGACCGCCGTGATCTCGGCCAACGAGACGCACACCACCCAGGTCACCCCGGACGAGCTGCTCGCCGGCTACTTCCCCGGCCTCGCCGTGGTCGCCGGGATCGCCGTGGTCGGCGTGATCGTCGCCCTCACCGGCATCGTCGCCGCCCGCAAGGAGAACAAGGCTCGTGTGACCGCCGCCGAACCGGAATTCGCCAACGCCTGACCGCGGTGACGTCCCTCGTGGGGTGGCAACTCACGAGGGACTTTCTCGGTAGCCTGCTGGGGTGAGCGCGAGTTTCCGGGAGATTCGCCGCCGGTGCGAGGCGATGGCGAGCAGTTTGCCGTTGCCGCAACCGTTCGACGCCCGGACTCTGTGTCGACGAGTGGCACGGCGGCGCGGCCGGCCCATCACGCTGAACCCGATGAACGGCGGCGACAGCGGGGTCCTGGGTCTCTGGGTGGCCACCGACCAGGCCGACATGCTCTTCTACGAGGCCACGACCACACCGCCGCACCAGGAACACATCATCCTGCACGAGCTCAGCCACGTGCTGTGCGACCACTATCCCGCGCGGCTGTCGGCCAACGAGCTGACGCGGCTGCTGATGCCGAACCTCGATCCCGCGATGGTGGAACGGATTCTGGGCCGCACCACGTACGGCGCGGTCGAGGAGCAGGAAGCCGAACTGCTCGCGTCGCTGATCCGGCAGCGTGCCCAACGGGAAGCCGCGCCGGACCGCGAGACCACGGACGTCGCCGACCGCATCAACGCCGTGTTCGACTGGCCCAAACCGCGCCATGATTGACGTCATCCGGTTCTACAGCCCGGCGATCCTGGCGTGGGCGTTCGTCGCGGCCAAGCTGGTGGACCGCACGCGCCGCAAGACCAAAGCCGGTTATCCCATCTGGTTCATTCTGGTGAGCCTGGCCTGTTCGCTCACCGCCATGTCGCCCGTGCCGTACCGGTTGATCGGCGAGATCGCCGGGGTGCCGAACCTCGGCAGGCTCGTCTCGCACCTGTCGATGCTGCTGGTGGCGTGGTCGGCGCAGATCTTGATGCTGGGGCTCAACGAATCCAGGACCGTCCGTCCACTCAGGTACCTGTGGTGGCCAACGGCCGTCGCGGTGACGATCACCGTGCTGTTCACCCTGGCGGACACTCCGGTCGACGACGTCCGGTTCGCCGGCCGGTACGCCGCCGAGCCGTGGGTGCTCGAGTACTGGCTGGTCTTCGTGGCGGGGCTGATGCCCGCGTTCGCCATGACCATCTCGTTGTGCTGGCGGTACGCCCGGCTGTCGGGCACGTTCACCGGCAAGCTGAGCCTGCGGACCATCGCCGTCGGCATCACGTGCGCGTTGCTCTACCACGTGCACAAGGCGCTGTTCTTCGCCGCGGCACGCTTCGACATCGGCTATCCCCAGGCCCTCGGCGGGTTCCTCGACCGGATACCGCCGCTGCTGGCCGCGATTCTCGTCCTGGTCGGCGTGACGTTGCCGACGTGGGCGCCGAAGATCGGCCTGACCGCGGTGTTCGACTGGTTCGGGCGGTTGCGGACCTACCACCGGCTGCGGCCGCTGTGGTTCGCGCTTTACCAGGCCACGCCCCAGATCGCGCTGGTCCCGCCGCGGCCGGCGATCACGGACCTGCTGCTGCCCACCGACTTGGAACTCCGGCTGTACCGCAGGGTGATCGAGATCCGGGACGGACGGCTGGCGTTGCAGCCGTACCTCGATCCCGAGGCCGGCCGTGGCGCCTCGGACGCCATGGTCGAGGCGAGCATGCTGGCCGCGGCCGTCGCGGCGAAACGCGTGGGCGCGCCCACCCGGGACGACGAGGTCGTCAGCCAGGCCGGCACTGTCGCCGGGGGCCGTGACCTGGAGAGCGACACGGTGTTCCTGATGGACGTCGCCCGCGCGTACCGGAAGCTCAGCCGGACTGGCCAACCGGCGACAGAACAGGGCGTTTCGGCATGATGTGATCGCCGGACGACTCGCCGCGCAGCCGTCGCCGCACCCACGGCCACGCGTGTTCCCTGCTCCACTGCAGGTTCTGCTGACGGCGTTCGCGCGGGCTGAGCGTCGCCCGCGGGCCGAGGTCGGTGCCGACCAGCTCATGCGTGGCGCCGAGGACGTCCAGCACGGCGATCGCGACCTCGGTGTGCCCGAGTGCGTTGAGGTGCAGCCGGTCCGGTGCCCACATCCGCCGGTCTCGCAGCTGCCGCATCGCCCACATGTCGACGACCAGCGCGCCTCGCCGGGCGGCGATCACCCTGGTGTGCTCGTTGTAGATCGCCACGCGGCCGCGCATCTTGCGGAACAGGGCGTCCTCGACGCCGTCCACCCCGGTGAAGACGACCACGGTCGCGCCGGACTCGATCAGCCGGCCGATGGCCTTGTCGTAGTCGTCCATCAGCGCGTCGATGTCCACCGACGGCCGCATCAGGTCGTTGCCGCCCGCGTACAACGTGACCAGGTCCGGCCGCATGTCAAGGGCCGGTTCGAGCTGCTCGGCCAGCACCTGGCCCATCAGCTTGCCGCGCACCGCCAGGTTGGCGTACCGGAGATCGGGGTCGTGCGCGGCCAGTTGCTCGGCCACCCGGTCGGCCCAGCCGCGGACTCCGTTCGGGTAGGCGGGATCGTCGTCACCTACCCCCTCGGTAAAGGAGTCGCCCATGACGACTAAGCGCTTGCTCATGTCGCTTAGGCTAATCGACGCCGCGCCGGCCCCATGACCAAGGCACTGATCAGCGGGGCGGCCCGGCCACAGCGTCGACTATGGACTCGTGAGTGGTTATCAGGGTTAGAACACGGATAAACACTCACGAGGGTCTCCCAGCTAGAGCAAGCCCATCTGCATGGCACGGACGCCCGCCTGGAAGCGGCTGCGGGCCTCCAGCTCCACCATCGCGGACGCGACATCCCCCCGGACGGTGCGCACGCTCACCCCCAGTCGGCGAGCGATCGCGTCGTCTGTCAGTCCCTGTGCCAGCATCCGCAACACGAGCTCGTGACGCGACCGCGTCGGTTTGCCTTTCGGCACCTGGCTCACCTCGACGCTCTGTGCCCACAACCCGTCGGCCAACGCGATCAACGACCGCAGCTCGGCCTCGGCGCGGATGACCCGGCCCGCGCCGGATTCGTTGAGCACCACGCCGACCAGCCCGTCGACCACGATCGCACGAACCGGCACGTTCGTGGTGGCACGCGGCGTGTAGCCGCGTTTGCCGAGCCAGACCGCGTATTCCTGCGCGGAGACGTCGGATCGCCACAGCGCTCGCAACCCCGCCCCCCGGCGGAGCACCCCTTCGGCGATGTGCTCGGCGAACTCGTACGACCGCGGGTCGTAGACCGGCGCCAGGACGACGACCTCGTTACGGACCCTGGCCGTCAGGCGCTCCACGACCGCGAGCACCTCGTCCATATCGGACAAGGACGCCGAGTCGTCCAGCCTGCCGGTGGTTTGCTCGTGCAGTGAAACAAACGTCTCGACGGCCGCCGCGCTCGGCATCGGCCCGCCGGACAATCGCCGTGCGGCCAACGCCGGCAGCGCCAGGCACGGCTGGACCGCCCGCACCGCACCGGCTTCGACGGCGGAGTTCGTCACCAGCCCTTCGTCCCGCAGTTCCGCCAGCGCGGCCGCCCCCTGTCGCGGTGACCATGCCAACGCGTGTTCGAGGCGTTCCGGCTGCCATCGTGACCGGGTCAGCAATGCCCGGTAGCCGATCTCAGCCTGGCCGCCCACACCAAGCCTGTGGCTCTTCATGCTCGCCCTCACCCTCATTCGACCCGATGAACACCGGCCGAGTTCCTTCCCCCTTCGTCCGCGTCAAGAGATCAACGCACAGCTGGCCTCCCTGGTGGACAAGAGCGTGCGAGCCACAGTGAGATACCTGCGGCGTGGCGCCCCGGTCGCCAGATTCGAGGATGGCCCGCCCGGCGGCCGGGAACAAGCGTGGCGGAAAGAATCCGCCCGGATGCCACGCCGTTGCCCGCCGACAGCCGGCTGGTCCAGCGCCACCCTCCTTTTCGGTAGCACAGCGGCGAAAGACGCAAATTCGGCAAATTGCGGACGGCAAGTCCCCCGTATGGTCCCCCGTCCCCCTCGACCGGCACTGCCCCGACGGCCCGGAACACCCCGGCCAGACCCGTTCCCAGCAGCCGGAACAGTCCCTCTACAGAGGACCTTCGAGTGGTCGTCACCAGCACGTGACAAGTCCTCCCGCCTGATTGTCGGATCCGTCGACGCCCCAGCCTGGTCAACGTATCGATCCGTGATGACGGTCCGGTGAATCTTCGCTGACTCGGCCGGACGATGGGACGGAAACCACGCAACGGGACCGGTTGTCCCCCGACTGGCCTATCGCACCAGCGGAACAGTGCGATGTGGAACCACTCCGGGTGGCAGTGCACTCAACATTGAGCACTGACAGTGCGTCATATCCGGTCGCTGTTCGCGATCACCGCTCATCTGGACGTCCATAATGGAAGCGCGGACAGCGACGAGCCGAACACGCCACGCGACGACCGGCGCTGTCGCGTCCACAGTAGACGATTGGCCGCATCGACCATGGCACCCCTAAAAATCGATTCCCCAGTTGTCCGGATGCTGAGCGGAGCGTAAACCAGCGTTACGGCGCCGTCAACGCAAGCTGCGATGTACCATTTGACGACCAACTGGTGTTTACGGTTCCACTGGGGGGTGGAGGAGGCCAGGTGACGACGCGGTTCTCGATCGCGGAGAAGCTCGACCGGCTGTTCCAGCGCATCCGGCCGGCCGGACAGGGGGAGTACAGCCACAGCGCGGTGGCCGAGGCCATCCGGGAACAGCAGGGCATATCGATCTCGCACACCTACATCTGGCAGCTGCGCACCGGCCGCAGGGACAACCCGACCATCCAGCACCTGACCGCGCTGGCCACGTTCTTCGGTGTCCCGGTCGCGTACTTCCTCGACGACGAGCAGGCCAGGAAGATCGACAGTGAGCTGGAGCTGCTGGTGGCACTGCGCGACACCGGGGTGACCGAGATCGCGCTGCGGGCGGCGGACCTGTCGCCGGGCAGCCGCGAGACGATCAGCAACATGATCCTCAAGGTGTGGGAGCTGGAGAACGGGATGAAACAGGCGGACTGAGCCAGTGGGAGTCGGCGAACCGGGCCGGGTACCGCGACGTGCGGCGCGCCTTGCTCACCTTCGACAGCCAATTGGCCTCCTCGCGTTCGTCCGCTCCGCCGGGGATCGACGCCCATTCACCGGGGCACGGCCGCATCCCGGCGTGTCTGCGGCGCAGTGCGACCTCGATCCAGCACGCCTCGGCGAGCACAGCCGCCTGATCACCGTGGACGCCTCGATCGGCGAGGAACTCCCGCGCCTCGCCGATCGTCTCCGGCGGGACGTACCCGCGCAGTTCCAGCATCCCGTCGCGGATCTCGATCAGCGTGCGGTAGAGCCGCAACCGGGCGGTCGCCAGCACACCGTCCGCGCTCGGCAGCTTCTCGGAGACGTACAGGATCACGTCCGGGAACGTTTCCCGCATCGTGCGCCACAACGGCGCCAGTGCCCGCATCGACAGGCGCAGGCCGAGTAGCTCCCAGGCGAAGCTACTGGCCGGCAGCAACACACCGCTGACGATCAGCAGCCCGGCCGTCGGCAGCATCGCGTCGGAGATCGCGGCAACAAGCCCGGTCGGCAGCTCCACACCCGCCGCGTTCGCGATGATGTACGCGGACTTGTACACAGCGAACAGCGCGTTGAGAGCGGTCCCAGCACACATCAGCCAGAAGCCCACGCGCAGCAGATTCATCGGCACAGTACGGCTGACCCGCCACAAGAGCAGGCATCCCATGCACAGCGCGGTCCCTAGGTACGCCTCCAGCACCAACCAGTACGCGACGACCGCGGGCGAGGTCTCGGACTCGGCCAGCAGCTCCTCCGCCGAGCTGTGAACGCCGTCGCGGGCGAGCGTGAAGAGCACGATCAACGCCACCGCCACGCCAAGTCCCAGCAGCACGTGGTACGACCTCGTCGGCCGGTCCGCGATCAAGGTGATGAACCGCAACAGGTTGACGGCGGCCACGATCGCCAGCAGATGCTGGACCACCACGTCCCCGTTGGTGCCGAGCACGTCCTCGACGGCCGCGCCGACGGAGCCGACGGCCAGCGTCTTGATCAGCGCGACGGACAGGAATATCAGCCACACCACCTGTTGCTTCACGCCGCGCCGCAACGATGGCACCCACCCGGCCACCAACCCCCAGAGCAACACCAGAAGTATCGCGTTCAGTGGCGAAGCCTCCCTGTCCTGTGTGCGTGGGTCCTATGTGTGCGTAGGTCCTGTGTGTGGGCCGAACACCTCGGTGATCCGCGAGAGGGCGTCCCGTTCTCCTCGCATGCCCGCGGTGCCCCGGATCAACGACGCGAGCATCTCCGCCTCTTGCTCCTGCTCGGTCGCGTAGTCGACGCGGCCGAGCACGCGGCGGACGACCGCCGGGCTGATGCTGGGCATCAGCTTGCGCAGCACGGAAGTGTCCATGCTCAACCTGTGATCGCACAGCATGTGCGCGAGCTCGTGCAGGATTATGTGCTCGGAATGCAACTGGGAGGTGTTCGGCTCGTAAAGGACGTAGTCGGCGTCCGGAACCGACAGCCACATCCCGCAGGGAGCGGCGGCGGACAGTCCCGGCATCGGCTTGAGCTCGAGACGGCGGCCACGCAGCCCTTCCACGTGAGCACAGAACGTGACGAGGTCGAACGGCCGCGGAACGGCCAGTGCACGCACACGCTGTTCACAGCGCCGCCGAAGCTGCCCCATTCCGTGCCTCCCGTTGCGGAGACTACCGGGCGATGATGGACACATGAAGATCCGTATCGGGGTAGGGCTCGGTCCGCACGAGGACTTCGTCGAGGCGATCGACCACGCGGAGGCGCTGCGGACGGATTCACTGTGGTTCTCCGAAGTCGTGTTCACCGAACACGTCGACCCGTTCATCGGCATGGCGTACGCCCTGTCGCGCACCCGGAACCTGAAGGTGGGCACGGGCGTCGCGGTGTTGCCGGGACGAAATCCGGTGCACGTGGCGAAACAACTGGCGTCGCTCGCGGCGCTGGCGCCCAAACGGGTGCTGCCGGTCTTCGGCCTGCAACCGGCTCGCAGGCCGGAACGCCAGGCCTTCCCCGCACCGTCAGGGCAACGCGGCGCGCTGTTCGACGAGACCATGCACGTGCTGCGTTTACTGCTGACGCAGGACACAGTGACGTTCCACGGCCGGTTCCATTCCCTGACCGAGGCCCGGATCAGCCCGCGGCCGCGCCGGATGGACATCTGGTTCGGCGGCTCCGCCCGGCCCGGCCTGGAACGAGCCGGCAGGCTGGCGGACGGCTGGCTCGGCAGCTTCCTGACGCCCGCCCAGGCACTGGAAGCGCGGCACACCATCGAAGCCGCGGCGGCGGCCGCGGGCCGCGAGATCGAGGCGGACCACTACGGCATCAGCATCGCGGTGGCGACCGAGGGAATCCCGCCGTCGCTCGCCGAGGTGGCGCGGGCCCGGCAACCCGACGCCGACCCGGCCGACCTGATTCCCGAAGGCTGGGACAAGGCGCAGGAGTTGATCGAGCGGTACATCGAGGCGGGCCTGACCAAGTTCGTGATCCGGCCCGCCAGTCCGATGCCGCACATCCGGCCCTTCCTCGACGACTTCGCCGCCAAGGTGATGCCGCTGGAACGCGACCTCCCCTCGTGAGTGTTTGTCCGTGTTCTAACGCCGGCAAACACTCACGAGGTCAGGGCGTACTGCTTCTGGATCTCCCACGGTTCCAGGGCTCTGTCCAGGAACATCAAGTTGTCGAACCGGCAGTCGCAGGGATTTCCCTCCCTGGTGTTCTGGGGGAAGCTCCCGCCGATCTTGATGCCGCGCGGGTCTGTCGGCGACGTGCGGTACGGGCCTTGGCCGGTGCCGACGCCCCACGGGTCACCAGTGACCACATAGGAGCCCGGCAGGGCTTCGCCGTTCTTGTACAGGGCCATCTTTCCGGTGTTGAAGTCGAACGTCGCCGTGAGGAAGACCCATTCGCCGGGCGGGAGGATCTTCTGCCAGTCGTCTGTGGCCGCGAAGGTCTGCGACGCGCCGCCGTCGATCCTTCTGCCGAGTGCCACGACTTTCAGCACGCCGTCCACTTGGATCAGTTCGAGCAGTGCGCGGACCGCGTGGCCGTCGGAGTTGCCGGACAGCACCCCGGCGATGCCGATCGCGTTGTAGAAGTCGTCCGGGTTCGCGGAGTTGGAGTTCGGGCTGGGATTCCGGCCGGTCATCTTGACCCAGCCCATCACCGTTGCCTGCTGGACGCCGTTGAAGGCCCGCAGGGTCGGGACTCCGGTCTGCGAGTACGTTCCTGCCTTCCAGTCGTCGTTTCCGGGCGTCGCCGGGTCGACCTGTTTGGTCTGCAACGAGTATCGGCTGCCCTTGTACGCGCCGTCCGCGACGCGGGCCGCCGGGCCGCCGTTGACCAGGTCGATCGGTGTGCCGGAACGGCCCCGGTCCGCTTCCTGGTTCCCTGATGGATGCTCGAAGTCGTAGTGCGCGACCAGGTTTCCGGCCAGTGACGGGTACACGTCCGGCAGCGGTTTCGTGCCGGTGACCTTCCAGATCTTTCCGTTCGCCTTCGCCAGGACGAACAGGTCGCCTGCCTTGTTCGTGCCGAACCTGATGTCGGTGCGCCGGTCGCCCGCGAAGTCCTGCATGGTCATCGGGCGTCCGGAGCTGTCCGTCACGGACAACTGGTACAAGGGCGCGAGTTTCTGGCCGCGACGCATCTCGTGCGCGTTGGTGTAGAACAGCTTGCCGTTGACCAGGTCACCGAAGACGTACTTGCCCCACAGCTCCGGGATGTCCTTGCCTCGATAGACAAAGCCGCCGACGATGGCGTGGCCGCTGTCCGAAGTGCACGGGAAGCCGGGCGGCGGGTCGTGGTCGTAGGCCGCGACCGGATACGTGTAGCCGAACTGGGCGTCGTTGTCGGGCAACGGATAGAGGTTGCAGCGGTCCGAACGCTTGAACACGAACGGGCCTTCGCGGTCGCTCCAGCCGAAGTTGTCGCCCGCACGAACCTCGTAGACCGCCTCGATATCGTGCTCGCCGATGCTGCCGAGGTACATCCTGCGTGTCACGGTGTCCCAGCTGAACCGGTGTGGGTCACGGAAACCGTACGCGTAGACCTCACCGATCGCGCCTGGCCTGCCGACGAACGGGTTGCGCACGGGGATTCCGTACTCGCCGTTCGGGCTGTCGCGGCCGTCCGGGTCGATCCGGATCAGTTTGCCGTGCGGGATCGCCAGGTTCTGCGGGTCGTCGCTGGACACACCGCGGCCGCCGTCGCCGACCGCGAGGTACAGCTTGCCGTAGTCATCCTGGTGGGGCAGCGCGGTCGGGTTGAAGTCGATCTGCTGGATCGCGTGCGTGAAGCCGGTAAAGCCGATCCGCAGGATCTCCCTGCGTGTCCCGCTGAACGTGCCGGCGGACGGGTCGCTCGCCGTCCACTCGGTCACCACGCTCTGGATCACGATCGTGCCGGCCTGGTTGTAGTCCGCGGGTTTGGTCGTCAACGCATCGCGTGCCTCGGTGTGCGTCGTGTAGAACCGGCCGTTGCGCGCGAAGTCGGGGTGGAACGCCACGAACCCGAAACCACTGCCCAGACCACGGTTGTTGAAGAAGTCCGGCCCGACGGTCGCGCCCACGTCGAGGTACTCGGCCGACCGGCCACCCTGGACGAGGTAGAGCTTGCTGTTGAGATCTGGTACGTATAATCTGCCGGATCCGTCCGGCACCTCGCCGACGTAGTTGATCCGCGCGTGCCTGCGCAGGCGCGCGTCGGTCACCGGCGGCGTGGGTTCGGACCGCGGCAGCGTGATCACCTCGTCGAGGGTCAGCGCGATCCCGGATGTAATCGGTTTCTCCGGAATCGGGTCCGTGATCGGGACGTCCTCGGCGAGCGCCGGTGGCGCCACAATCAGTGCTATCAAGGGAACTGCTGCGATCAGACACCTCAGGGGCATGATCACTCCACCATGAGCTTCGTCGGCATGGTAAGCGCTTACTATGAAATCGCTTACATGAAGCTACCCAGCGGGTCGGCATCACACAAGCCCTAGGCTGGACGGATGCGCATCATGTCCAGTTTTGTCGGTGGGCGCGGCCACTGGGGGCCGATGGAACCAATCGCCCGTGCCCTCGTGACCGCCGGCCACACCGTGGAAGTCGTCTGCCAGCGAACCATGGTCAAAGCCGTCGAGGACGCCGGGTTCCGCGCGTGGGAGGCGCGGCCCGACTTCGACGGCGGCGGCATCCTGCGGCCGTTGATCGAGCCGAACCAGGAACACGAGGACAACGGCCTGCGTGACGGGTTCGCCGACCGGGCCTCGCGGGTCCGCGCCGAGGACATCCTCAAACTCGGCTGGCGGCCCGACCTGATCCTGTGCGACGAGGTCGACTTCGGCGCGATGATCGCCGCCGAACTGCTCGGCATCCCGTACGCGTCCGTGCTGAGCAACGCCTCAGGCTCCTTCGTCCGTGCGTCGGTCATCGGCGGAGCGCTGAACGACGTGCGCGCCGCGTACGGCCTGCCCGCCGACCCGGACCTCCGCATGCTCAGCCGCCACCTGGTGTTGTCGCCGTTCCCGCCCAGCCTCCGGCACCCGGACTTCCCGCTGCCCGAGACCGCGCACACGATCCGGATCCACGACATCGTCGAGGCCAAGCCGACTGAGCCGACGGTCTACTTCACCCTCGGCACGATCTTCAACACCGAGTCCGGCGACCTGTTCGCGCGAGTCCTCGACGGCCTGCGTGAGCTGCCCGGGCGGCTGATCGTCACGGTCGGCCCGTACATCGACCCGGCCAAGTTCGGCCCTCAGCCCGGCCACGTGCGGATCGAACGGTTCATCCCGCAGGCCGAGGTGCTGCCCAACTGCAGCCTGGTGGTGTCGCACGGCGGCTCGGGCAGCATGACCGGCACCCTCGCGCACGGCCTGCCCACGGTGCTGATCCCGCTGGGCGCCGACCAGATCGTCAACGCGCAACGCTGTGCCGACCTCGGATTCGGCAAGGTCCTGCACGCCACCAAAACCACACCGGCGGAGATCCGAGCCACGGCCGCGGAGGTGCTCGACGACCCGTCCTACCGGCAGGCCGCCGTGCGCCTCAGGGACGAACTGGCCGCCCAACCGGACGCGTCTTACGCGGTCGCCCTGCTCGAAAGCCTCGTCTGACGCTCAGTTGCCCAATGTGCCGGAGGGGGTCTTACGCCGAGTCTTGGTGTCATGTGGAACATGGCCGAGACCCAGCTGAGGTACATCACCGACGACCACGCGCGGCACCGGGCCGCCGCCGAGGGCGAGCGGCTCGCGCGTGAGACGCGTGAGACCCGTGAAACGCGTGAGATCAGTCGCCGATGGCGCCCCGACCAGCGCCCACCGAGCGCCTCACCAGGCGCCTCACCGAGCCGGGACCCCAGGACGGCGCGGCGGTTCCTCCCGCCACGAACCGCGGCAAAAGCCGTCACCGGGGGAACCCCTGTTTCTCATTCGACACCGGGGGTCTGACAGTTTCGGCTCAGTGTGAACCGGCGGAAGGCGGACCGCGGACTATGCCACGATGCGGTGTGCCTCGGATCGGGTCTGGGATCGCGTTGGTCGGCCGGCAGGACGAGCTGGCGCGGCTGCGGGCCGCCCTGGCCACGGCCGCGGCAGGCCAGGCGGGCGCGGTCCTGATAGGCGGGGACGCGGGGGTTGGGAAAACGCGGCTGCTCACCGAGTTCGTCGCGGCCGCACGATCTGGCGGTACCACCGTGTTCACAGGCCGGTGCCTCGACGTGGACGAAGCAGGGCTGCCTTACCTGCCCTTCGTCGAGGCACTCGGCCAGCTAACACCCGCCCAGCGGACTGTCGCCGCGCGGCGGGCGGTGCTGAGCAGGCTGATGCCCGGGGTGGCGCCCGCCGAGGAGTCCAACGAGCCCGCGATGGAGCAGTTGCGCCTCTTCGACGGGGTGCACGGCCTGTTCAGCGACCTCGCCGCGGAAACCCCTGTGCTGCTGGCGATCGAGGACCTGCACTGGGCCGACGCGTCCACCCGCGACCTCATCCTCTTCCTGGTGTCCCGGCTGTACACGCAGCGCATCCTGATCGTCGGCACGTACCGGCTGGACGACCTGCACCGCAGGCACCCGTTGCGGCCGTTGCTCGGCGAGCTGTCCCGGCTGTCCACTGTAGAGCTGATGGAGCTCGGGCCGTTCGACCAGGCGCACGCGATGAAGCTGGTCGACGCGCTGTCCGACGGCACGCTGCCGTCCGCCACTGTCCAGAAGATCGCCAAGCGGTCCGAAGGGAACGCGTTCTTCTGCGAGGAACTCACCGCGGCGTACGGCGACGGCGCCGGAGTGCCCGCAGGACTGGCGGATCTGCTGCTGGCCAGGATCGAGCGGCTGAGCGGCGACGCACGCAAGGTCGTCCGCGCGGCGGCGGTGGCCAGCCAACGGGTGACGCACGAAAGCCTGCGCACAGTTTCCAGCCTGCCGGACGACGTGCTTGAGGAAGCCTTGCGGGAAACGGTGCAGCACAACGTACTCGTCGCCGCCGACGGCGGCTACACGTTCCGGCACGCGTTGTTGCGTGAAGCGGTGTACGACGATCTGCTGCCCGGCGAACGGGTTCGGCTGCACGCGGGATACGCCCAGGTCGTCACGTCGAACGCTTTGCTCGCGTACCACAGTTTGCGCAGCCACGACCTGCCCGGCGCGCTGGTCGCATCGGTCAAGGCCGCGGACGAGGCAGGCAAGATGGGCGCGCTCGGCGAGAAGCTCCGGCACGTCGAACAAGCACTGGAGCTGTGGCGGGCCGTCCCGGACCCCGAGCGGCTGACCGGACGGACGGAGCTGGGGATGGTGCGGGCGGCGGCCCGGGCGTCGATCGCGTCCGGCGAGGTCGAACGTGCCGAGGAGTACAGCAGGGCCGCCGTGGCCCTGGCCGACGAGCTCGACGACCCCGAACTGCGGGCGGAGACCCGGCACCAGCTCGCGTTCGCCCTGATCGCACTGGAGGACCGGGGATCGGAGATCCAGAAGACCGTCGACGAGGCCTGGGACCTGGTCCGGGACCGGCCGGCCGGCCAGACCAGGGCGAAGGTGCTGGCACTGGCCGCCCGGTCCTGGGTCTGGTCGTGGCAGATCGACCTGGCGGAGGTGAAGTCCCTCGCCGAACAGGCGCTGCGGGACGCCAGGGAGGTCGGCGCCACCGCGGTCGAGGTGGACGCACTGGTCACGCGTGCCGTGTTCGCCGAATGGGAAGGCGATGTGGCCGAGTCCATCAGGATGGGAGCGGCCGCGGCCGAGCGTGCCGCGTCGATCGGCGCCTACGACGTGGAGCTGCGCGCCCGCAAGAACAACGCGGTCACGCTCTGGATCCACGGTGACAAGACCAACGCGCTGCGCATGATGGACTTCATCGCCGAGCGTTCGGTCGAGGTCGGCCTGCCGTGGAACCTGTCCGGCATCGACGCGCGGCTCGAACGGGTCGTGATGCGCTACGCCAACGGCGACTGGGCCGGCGCGCTGGCGGCAGGCCAGGACACCGCCGGGGCGCCCACGGTGGCACGGGCACGGGTCCTCGCGCCGACGTTGTGGGTGCTCGCCGCGTCGGGGGACTTCGCGGCGCTCGACGAGCGGGCCGAATCGCTGACCGCGCAGACCGAGGACGTGCTCACCCGCGAGATCGTCAACCTCGGTCAGGCCGAGGCCGCCCTCTGGCGAGGCCGTCCCCGGCAGGCGGTGGACCACATCGACACCTTGATCAGTCACATGGAAACGATGTCCAGGGGTTCGGTCACGGACGCGATGATGGCCACGAGCATCAGCCTCTGGGCGTTGTGCGACATCGCCGAAGACGCCCGTCGCCGCTCCGACCAGGCGGCGGCTGCCGCCACGGTCGCCGAGGGCGAAGCACTGGTGGAACGGGTCAGCGCGATCATGCCGATACGCGCGACCGGCAGGCGTGGCATCGACGAGTCCCACCCTGAGGTCATCGCCTTCCGCGCCCGGGTGCAGGCCGAGCTGAGCCGGCTGCGCGGGCACCACGATGTGCGGTTGTGGGAAGAGGCCACCGGCCCGGCGATCCTGGTGGAGTACTGGCGTGCCGTGGCGCGATGGCGCTGGGCCTCCTTGTTGCTGGCGGACGGCAGCCGGGACCGCGCGGCCGAGTTGCTCGTGGCCGCGTACGAGGTGGCCGACCGGCTGGGCGCCAGGCCGTTGCGGGCGGCCGTGACCGACCTGGCTCGCCGCAGCCGGATTTCCCTGCCGGGTCGGCAACCCGCCGCTGAGCCGATCAGCGACCTGACGCCACGGGAGCTGGCCGTGCTGAAACTTGTCGCGTCCGGGTTGACGAACAGGCAGGTCGGTGAACGGCTCTACATCAGCCAGAAGACCGCGAGCGTGCACCTGTCCCGCGCGATGGCCAAGCTCGGCGCGGCGAACCGCACCGAGGTCGTGTCCATCGCGCACGAGCGTGGCCTGATCGGTGACCTACGGCCCTGACCGGCGAGGCTCAGACCCGGCGGCCCGGTCAGTCGGTGAGCACCAGCGGTAAGCCGAACTTCTCGTACAACGAATGGTCGAAGAACGACGTCGAGTGCGAGATGCCGTCCTTGGTCACGGTCAGCACCACCAGGTTGAACGCCTTGTACACGCCGTCCTGCAGCCAGTAGGTGCCGAAGCCGGGCTGGCCGTTGGCGGAGACCGGGACGAGGCGCATCTCCCCCGGGCCGACCGGGCACCTGCTCTCCAGGTGACGGGCGATGTTCTCCCGCCCGCGGTACCAGGCGGCGTACGGCGGCATGTCGAACACGGCGTCCTTGGTGAACAGCGCGACGATCTCCGGCACGTTCTTGGCCTCGAACGCGGCCACGTACTTGGCCAGCAGCTCGCGTTGCCCGGCCTCGTCCGGCTCGCTGACCTTGTCCTCGCTCGGCGAGATCTGGTCGAGCTGCGCGCGGGCCCGCTGCAACACGCTGTTGACGGCCGCGGTCGACGTGTCGAGCGCGTCGGCGACCTCGGCGGCGCGCCACTTCAGCACGTCACGCAGGATCAGCACGGCACGCTGCCGGGGCGGCAGGTGCTGCAGTGCGGCGATCAACGCCAGCCGGATGCTCTCCTTCGAGGCCACGATCGACGCCGGGTCGTCGCGGTCCGGGAACGGCTCCAGCCACGGCACCTCGTTCTGCTCGTGCAGCGGACCCGACGGGTCGCTCTCCGGGTTGCCCAGGCCCGCCGGTAACGGCCGCCGCTCACGCCCGTCCAGGGCGGTCAGGCACACGTTGGTGGCGATCCGGTACAGCCAGGTACGCAACGACGACCGTTTCTCGAACTTGTCGTACGACTTCCACGCCCGGATGTACGTCTCCTGCACCAGGTCCTCAGCGTCGTGGACCGAGCCGAGCATCCGGTAGCAGTGCGCGAGCAGTTCCCGCCGGTAGGGATCTGCCTGCCGCAGGAAGTCGACGGATTCGGTCTCGACGGTCATCGGTGTCTCCTTCCCCCAGTCGGATCACGGTAGCTCGCGCAGTAAAGACCCGGGCACCGACAAAAACTCACCGGCCGCCTCAGCCGAGCCGGGTCAACCAGGCCGCGACCTCGGCAGACGGCAGAATACGGTCCAGTTGGACCGTGGGCCGCATCCGGTCGAACAGCCGCCCCGGCGACCAGCTCCGCGCGTACGGCTGCGGCTCCAGCAGCACCACCCGGCGGCCGTCGACCACCGGGATGTCCGCGGGCCTGCCCTCGCCCCAGATCCACGAGCCGGTGTGGTCGACCAGGTTGAACTGGCCTTCGATGCCGCCGGGCGGCTTGAGGTCGCCGTCAGTGGCCGCGGCGACCCACGCCGGGTCCGGCGGCGTGCCGGGGATCAGGCCGTCGCTCTCCTTGCCGACCAACGTCGCCGCGAGCAGGGTCTGCAACTGGAAGTTGCCCGCCACGCCCGAGACCGTCAGCTCGTAGCCCTGACCGGTCGGGCGGTGCAGCACGACAAAAGGCTCCTTGTCGAGCACGGCGAGCAGCTCGACCAGGAACCCGAGGTCCTCACGCAACGGGCCGATCCGGTCCACCAGACCGGTCAGCACATCGCGGTTGGGCAGTGCCGACCGCACCTCCCCGGACTGCAACACGGCCAACGCGGGCGCGATCCACGTGCCCACCGAGTACCACGCGAAAGCGATCGCGTGCGCGTCCTCCTCCGTGTGCGTGCGCGACAAGACAGCCACCGTGTCGTCGTAGTCGTCGCCGTCGAAGTCCGGCCGCTCCTCCCCCTTCGGCCACGTCTCTATCAGCGTGCCGACGCGCCGCAACGTGTCGACCAGCCCGGTGACGACCATCGGGACGAGCGGCGCAGGCGACGCGCCCAGTTCGACCAACGCACCGCCCAGCACCGGCAGCCGGCCGACCGCGTCGACGGCCATCGTGCCCAGCAGGCCCGCGATCCGGGGCAGCGCGGCGTCCAACTCGGCCGGAGCCGACTGTTGCGCGTGCTCCCAGACCGACCGGATGGCCTCCTCGTATCCGTCCTGGTCCCATTGCCGCACTGACTGTTCAAGGCTGTCGAGCGCCTGCCCAAGCATGCGGGGCAGCTTACGGGGTTCCGGCCTGACCACATCCCGGACCGGCCAAGCGCTGGTCAGAGCCTCGCCAAAAAATCTTGGAAAGATGTCCGGGCCGGATGTCGATCCGGGCGCCGGCCGCTCGACGCCTAGGTGTCAGGCAAGAGAGAGACACCCCAGACGGGCCATCCGGAAGGAAAGACCAATGACCACGCAGACCCTGCGCCGCCAGACCGCCACCGACAACACCGTTGCCGCCCACACCGTTTCCCGGAACGACAAGCTGACCGGCATCACGCTCTCGGCGTTCCGCGTTGTCGTCTCGTTCCTGTTCCTGTGCCACGGTTTGATGGGCGTCGGCGCCTTCGGTGGCATCGACGGCGCGGGAACCGCCGTGGAGTTCGGTTCCTGGCCTGGTTTCTACGCCACGGTGATCGAAGTGGTGACCGCGGTCCTCGTCGGAGCCGGCGTTTTCACGCGGGCCGCCGCGCTGCTGGCCTCCGGCACGATGGCGTACGCCTACTTCGTCGTGCACCAGGAGCTCGCGCTGCTGCCGCTGCAGAACGGGGGCGAGCCGGCCGCGCTGTACAGCTGGATCTTCCTGCTCATCGCCGTCGTCGGCCCTGGCTCGCTGACCGTGTCCGCGCTGCGCCGCCGCCGTGGCTGAGCTTCCCGGAAGCCACCAACCCTTGTGGGCGACCACAAGGGTTCCGGCATGTCAGCCGAAAGCCCCGTTCCCGGCCACCGCGACGAGATCAGGCGGTCGACCGGGACCGGCCGACCGACCCGCCAAGCCGGCCTACTCATCGGGGCTCAGCACTCACCCGCCCGCAGATAATGCGTTTGCACCAGCGACACACCCCCTCTCGTACTGGACCCGCTCGACGTCGCCGCCGAGCTGCGCGGTCGTCCCCCCGCCCACCAGCAGCACGCCGAGAACAACCCCGGCGAGCACCGTCCAGAATGCGAACCTGACCACCGCCGAAAGCGAGCAGTACACTCTCATCACAGCCCCTTTTCGAGGAGAAAGAAATGAATTCACCCGCACTCGTATCGTCTTCTCCTCCGGTGGGCAGCGACAAGGAGTTTCCGGTTTCCACCGTTATCTGGAAACTGCTTTGATCCTTTCGGGTGACGCTTGAACAATGGCCGCTAAGCGGGCTAACGTCGATGGATGACCATCCGCGATGAACAGCTCGTCGCCGATTTGAAGGCGTTGCGCAAAGGCCGCGGGATACTGGCCGGGCCGATCGCTGCCCGGATCGGCGACGCACTGCGCACGGCCACCGGGACACACGGCGTCGAGCACGCCGTCGACGTGCGCCGCAAAGTCGCGGAATGCCTGTGGCGCTGGTCCGGCGAGCTGCCCGGTGACCTGCGGATCGCGGTGCGCGCGGCGTTCGCCCTCGACCAGTCCGACCAGCTGCCGCTGTACAAGGACCGGGTCAGGCTGGTGGCCGACCGGCTCAACCGCGACGAACGCACCGCCCGCCGCCGGATCGACGAAGGCATCGAGCGCCTCGCGGAGATCGCCCGGTCCGGCGCGCCGCTGACCGAGTTCCGGCCCGCCGAGCCGGTGCCCGGCTGGCACACCGAGGAACTGCGCGTCACCCTCGCGCTCGACCAGCCCACGCCCGAGGCGTTCGAGTTCCGCCGGATCGTCGCCGACCACGACCGGATCGACCACGTCGACCTGGCTCTCACGCTGACCGCGCCGTTCGACGGCAACGGCCCGGCGCGCAACGAGGACCTGGAGATCGACGTGTTCCACGGCGGGCGGCTGACCGCACGCGCGATGGAGTCCACCGACCGCTACGGCTTCCGGCTCACCCTGCCCAAACCGTTGCGCAGGCACGAATCGCACGAGATCGGGCTGCGGTACCGGATCAGGCCGGACAAGACCATGGCGCCGCACTACGTGTGCGTGCCCAAACACCGCTGCGCCGAGTTCGACCTGCGGGTGCGGTTCGACGTCCGGCGCCCGCCGGAGCGGATCTGGCGGCTGGTCAACGCCTTCCAGCGGGACGTCGACGACCCGCAACCGCGTGGGGAGACGATCCCGCTGGACGCCGCCGGCGAGATCCACACCTCGTTCCACGAGCTCACGCCCGGCCTTGCTTACGGGATCCGCTGGCATCGAACGACAGGAACCGGCGGATCTTGACCGAGGCGGCTCGCCGCAGGCGATCGACCTGTATCGCGTCGATGCCCAGCCGACGGGCCGCCTCAGCCACCCCCTCGCCCTTGCGCAGGCCCCGGTAGGCGGCCCGCTCCGCGGCGGTCAGCCCGATCAGCCTGCCCAGCTTGGCCAGCGCGCGGGACTTCAACTGCCGCGCGCCCGCGTAGCTCTTGTTCGTCACCTTGGCCAGTTCCCGCAGCCCCAGGTCGGGATCGCGGACCAGGGCCAGCACCGCACGCACCTGGTCCCGCGTCAGCGCCCGGTCCAGCCGCCCGGCCAGCCACTGCTCCCAGCCGACCGAGTCGGTGGCCGGTGACGGCCGCGGGTCCGGCGGCTCCGGCAGGTCGCTCATCACCATCGGCTGCCGGGCCCGGTCCTTGATCATGTCGAGCGCGGTGAAGTTGACACACCGTTCCAGCCAGCCGCGCAGCCCTTCGTGATCCGGCACGACGCCGCGCTGGCGCAGCAGCCGTTCGCTGGCGGCCTGGTAAAGATCGTCGCGATCCAGGGTGTAGCGGCGCGCGTAGCCGTCCACGGTCGCGCGAAACCGCAGGTCCGGCTCCGTGATGACACGAAGGAGGACCCGATGCCCCGGTTGGTCGATTCGCATGCCCGTGCCCAGTCCGCGATTGTGCTCCCTCTTGACGCAGAGGATGCCCCACGAACCGGGCGAAAAGCAGACCGTTTTCTGGACAGTTTCCTGTCAACTCCGCCCAGAAGTTGACACGGTTGTGCGGCCGATTTCACAGACGCGCCCGTGGCCCGGTGCCAAGGTTCATCGGGCGACCACCCCAGCGGGCACGAACTGATCAAGGAGCGGCCATGCACCCTCGGCCCCGAGCAGGGGCCAGCCTGGCGTGAATCGCGCCGAGACGCTTTTCGACACAGCCGGCCGTCCCCATTTCCACCTTCACTGACCAACGCTAGGCCGGCTGGCGTGGCCCCTCGCGAAAACCCGGCGAGGGGTCACGCGATCCCTTCGGCGAAACGGTCGAGCAAGTCCATCCGCAGCACGTCGAAGCTGCAGCGGTTGGTGCGCACGGCACCCGCGTCCCGGAAAACCTTCAACGCCTTGGCGACGGCCTCCCTCGACGCGCCCGCGGCCTCAGCCAGTTCGCTTTGCCGTAGCTTCACCGTCAGGCCACCGCGTACCGGCTCGCCGTAGTCACGCGCGTAGTCGACAAGCAGTCGCGCGGTACGGGCAGGAACGTCGTACGCGCCGTTCTCCAGACGGCGGCGCGTCGATTCCCGCAACCGGCCGACGACCATCTTGAGCAGCTCCACCGTGACCGTCGGCGCGGCCAGCATGAACCGGTTGAACTCCGCGTTGGTCAGGGACACGCCCTCGACGGGCGTCAGCGCGGTGACCGTCGCCGACCGGACGTCACCGTCGATCGCCGACGCCTCGCCGAGCAGATCACCGGGACCACGGATGGCCATCATCACCTGCCTGCCGCTCGGCGCGGTCACGCTGACCTTCACGCGGCCGCCGGTGAGCAGCACCACGTGATCGGACATCTCGGACTCCCGGATCAGCACCTGCCCGGCCGACCAGCGACGCGGGGTACC
Source organism: Kibdelosporangium persicum (assembly GCF_013280595.1). Lineage (GTDB taxonomy): Bacteria > Actinomycetota > Actinomycetes > Mycobacteriales > Pseudonocardiaceae > Kibdelosporangium > Kibdelosporangium persicum. Next base: position 194,137 of record NZ_JAAATY010000014.1, on the reverse strand, counting down.
CGCCGCGATCAGCTTGCGCTGCCCCTCCGCACTCAGCCGCCAGCTCATTGCTCCCTCGCAGAAACTCGGTCCTGTTACGAGTACTCCACGGGAACGGCGTTTTGTGACACCCCGCCCGCTAAAGCCAGTGGTTGTCGTGTTCGAGGAAGAAGTCGACCTGCTCCCGTTCGCTCATCGTCCGCAGGTCGGGGATGCCCTCGAAGTAGCCTTCCCTTGGCGCGCCTGGGGAGAAGTGCAGCAGCATGGACGCGGGCCGGCCGGATTCGTTGCGGAACCCGTGAATCCCTCCCGCGGGCACGTGCACGAAGTCACCGGGCTCGGTGTCGATCCAGTCGGTGCCGTTGTAAATCTTGATGGTGCCGGTCAGCACGTAGAACGACTCGGTGATCGTCCGGTGGAAGTGCGCACCCGGCCCGCTCGGCTCCGGCCCCATCTCCCAGCGGTACAAACCGAACAGGCCGCCCGTCGACTCGCCCGTCGCGAGGTAGTGCACGGTGTTGCCGTTGGTGTACGTCCAGTCCGGCTTGGTGCCGTTCGGACGGTAGGTGGCGGTCTTCTCACCGGTGTCGCCGTGGTAGATCGGCTCCGGATACGACATTCGGGATTCCCTTCCCCAGTTGGTGCGCCGACCCTACCCGAACAGGCATGATCACGCATGGTCACGGCGCGTTCCCTGCTTGGGTGAATCCTTGCGCGGTAAGCGTTTACTGTTCCCGATCACTGATAGAGTCGCGGCATGGCATCCGAGAAGGAGTTCGAGACAAGACTGACTGCCGTCGAGCAGGAAGTTCAGTTGGCCAGGTCCGACGCCGCCGCCGCGCGAGTGCTCGCGCGGTGTGCGGACAGGGATGTCGAAACGATCAACAACAGGCTAGCGGCCCAGAAAGCCTTGATAGAAGCTGTCCGCGAGACCCAGATAGAGCATGGCCAGATTCTCCGGGAGCACAGCCGAAGGTTCGGCGTCATCGATGCGAGGTTCGATGGCGTCGACGCCAGGTTCGGCGGGCTCGAGACTGAGATGCGTGAAGGGTTCACCAGGCAAGCCGTGGGACAGGCTCAGATAACCGCGTTGCTGACAACGATCATCGACAAGGACAGGTAATCACCCCAACCACCGTGGACACTCGCCACGGCGCCATGCTCGGCGCCGTGGCGAGCGGTGTGCATGTGACCATGCCACGGTGCTGGGCGCGATCAGGCAGAGCGGCGCCGATCAGCAGCCGAAAGCACCTTGTGGGACGGGAATCCGCTAAGCGGACTGACGGACCACCAGGCTCGGCTCGAAGATCACCGACCGGACCGGCGTGTCGACCTGCTCGACCTGCCTGAGCAACTGCCGTGCCATCTCGGCGGCCATGTCCTCCACAGGCTGGCGGACCGTGGTCAACGGCGGGTCGCAGCTGAGCGCGGCGCTGCTGTCGTCGAAACCGACGACAGCGATGTCGTCCGGCACAGCACGCCCGTGCCTGCGCAGCACCGGCAAAGCGCCCTCGGCCATCAGGTCGGACGCGATGAAGACGCCGTCGACGTCCGGGTGTTCGGTGATCAGCCGCTCCATCGCGGCCGCCCCGCTTTCCCTGGTGAAATCGCCTTCCACGGACACCACGCCGGGCTGCCCCGACTCGGCCATGGCGTCCCGGAAACCGGCGAGCCGGTCCTGACCGGGCGGCCGGTCGAGCGAACCGGTGATCGTCGCGACACGCCGGCAACCCCGGGCAACGAGGTGCTCAGCCGCCAGCGCACCCCCGGCGGTCTGGTTGACGTCGACGTACGTGATCGGGATCGGCTCCGCCGGCCGAGCCGACAGCACCACCGGCTGGCGGTTCCGCACGAGCAGGCCGGGCAGCGGGTCCGCCTGGTACGTGTGCACCAGGATCACGCCGTCCAGCCTGCCCTGCCGCAGATCCGCGATCACCTGTTCCCCGGTGTCCGCGCCGGTCATCATCAGCACGAGGTGCACACCCAGCGGCCGCAGCACAGTGGAGACCCCGCGCACGATCCGCGTGAAGAACGGGTCGCCGACGATCCTGTTCTCGCTGGGCAGCACCAACGCGATGGCGTCCGCGCGCCGGGTCACCAGGGCGCGGGCCGCCAGGTTGGGCAGGTAGCCGGTGGTGGAGATGGCTCGTTCGACTGTCTGCCGGATGTTCTCGTCGACGCTGGTGACACCGTTGACCACTCGGGAGACGGTTGCCCTCGACACCCCGGCGACGCGGGCGACTTCCTCAAGCGTGACGCGCTTCTGGTGTCGTGACACCGATTCTTTATACCGGTACAACCGCGCCGAGCCGTTTGCCGAACTCGATCCGGTCGGCTTCCATCCGCCGGGCCAGTGCCCGGGTTGGTTCATCCGACACGGACTGCGCCGCCGACCGCACGACTGTGGCCGACTCGTCGAGGTGTGCCCGGAGCAGTCTGGCGAACACGGCGTCGAACTGCGGCCCGGACGCCTGAAGCAGGGATATTTCCTCATCGGTCGGCATCCCGGGCATGTCGTGTCCCTTGTGGTTGTCCACGTACTCGATCGCGGCTGTCCGCAACAACCCGTGCAGCTCAACGACTTCCGCGCGGCGCGCGGCGCCGACGTCGCCCGCCAGCCGCCTCAGTTCCGGCTGTGCGGCGTTCTTCGCCCCGGCGTCCAGGAGTTTCACCGCCTGGTCGCCGGTGGCGATGGCCAGTTCCACGAACGCGCGCTCCGTCGGCCCGAACGGTGTGGACTGGCCGGTCCCGGACGCAGGGGTTTCCGGGACCGGGCCAGTCACTTTCCCGCCGCAGCCCGTCAGGACGAGGCACAGCAGGACGCAACGGATGATCACAGTCATCCGGAGTTGCCGTTGTGGTCGCACTTGAGCACGACGTTGATGCAGTCGCGAACCCGGCGTTCCATCTCGGCCGGCGGCCAGACGTTGAAGAAGTCACCGTGGTAGGTCTGTCCCGTACCGGACGACAGCCGGAACGTGCTCGGGTCGCCGTTCACCGGGTAACGGATGACGAACCGCAGCTTCGGCACCGGCACGGGATGGGTGGACGGGCAGCCACCGGCGACCGGGTACGCCATGTGGCTCTTGTGGTCGGCCGAGTCGAGATCCCGGCCGTTCCAGCACTGCGGGAAGTCCAAATAGGTCTCCAGCTGGGTGCCGGACGGGCAGTTCACGAAGTTCTTCGACGGCGGGACGTGTCCCGCGTGCAGGCAGGACCACCGAGCGATGCTGTCGTGGTCGCCGGTGGCCTTCGCGTTGCCCGCGACGATCTTCAGCCCGAACGGCGTCGGCCGGATGTCCTGCGGCCGGTTCACGCCCTCACCGAGGTAGTAGAACGTGACACCGCTCGGCTGGATCGCGGTTTGTCCTTTGTAGAGCGTCGGAACCCAGTAGGACGAGATGTCCGGTGCCGGATTGCAGTTCCCGCTCGCTCCGCTGAGACTGGTGATGTCGGAGTTGGCGTTGGTGGACCGGTTGCCGAAGAAGTCGTGCGAGTGCGACGCGCCCGCGAGCTTCGGCAGCACGATGGGGTCGTCCGGCAGCCGGTGACTGAGCGGACATTCGGCCAGGAACTCGGCTACACGCACCGGTTCCGCGCTCGCACGGTCCGGCACGCTGCTGAGCGCACCTGTCAGCAGGGCACCGGCAGCGGCGACGACCAGTCCGATCCGGACACCTAGCCGCCACTGGTTCATTGTCTTCCTCATTGAAGATGAACTCCCTCTCCTGTCGGAGTGACGGGTGAGAGCGCTCTCGCGTAACTGAGGATGACGCCCGTCACACCCGGCGTCAACCGGAACGATACAGAGGTCAAGGCAATTTGCTCCGCTCAGCACTCTTCGTGCGGCCGGATGGCGTATCCCGGCCACCGGTCCACACCAGGTCAGAGAGCGCTCTCTCAGGCCTGCGTCGCCGTTTCCCGAACACGGCGACCAGCCGTCCCACGGCCTCCGGCCCCCGGATCCAGCTTACCGATCACGTCTGACATTTCCGGTGGTCACAAGATCCGCCCGGCGAAGTTGTCCACAGGCTCCGAGTTGTCCCCAGCGCGCGCGAGCCGATCCCTGTTGATCTTGCCCGGCCGATAGGCTGGAGCGGGGCCGCCCCCCGGGAAGGGTGGGGGGTGTCCAGCGGGCGAGAAGACAGCAAAGTCCCGGGGCAGGCCCTGGTGGAGACCGGCTTCGGCTTGACAGCCACTGCGCCCCGGCGGCACTCTCTTGAGTTGGGAGAGCGCTCTCGCACAGTTTCCCCTGCACCCGTCACGTCCGACCCTGCCGCGGATCGTTTCACCTCGTGCATGGCGCAAAGGAGCACGCATGCAGACGGTTCCGTCTCGAAAACGCTTGTTGTCACTGGGTTTGGTCGCGGTGACCGCGATCGCCCTCGGGCAGGCGCTCACCGGCACGGCATCCGCCGCCGGTCCCCTGATCTCGCAGAACCGGCCGGTCACCGCCTCGTCGTCGGAGTCCGCGGCGTTCCCGCCGTCCGCCGCGGTCGACGGTGACGCCGGGACCCGGTGGTCCAGCCAGTTCTCCGACCCGCAGTCCATTCAGGTCGACCTCGGTGCCACGGCCGCCGTCGACCAGGTCGTGCTGAACTGGGAAGCCGCTTACGCCCGGGCCTACGACGTCCAGGTGTCGGACAACGGCAGCACCTGGACCACGATCTACAGCACCACGACCAGCTCCGGCGGCGTCCAGACCCTGCCGATCACCGGCAACGGCCGTTACGTGCGGCTCAACCTGACCGCACGGGCCACTCAGTGGGGCTACTCGCTCTGGGAGTTCCAGGTCTTCGGGACGACCGGGTCCGGGCCGGGACCGAACGACGGTCTGTTGTCCTACAACAAGCCTGCGACGGCTTCGAGCCATCAGGACGACGGCATGTGCCCGGGCTGCCTGCCGGCCAAGGCCACCGACCACGACCCGGCGACGCGCTGGGCGACGAACGCCACGACCGGCTGGGTGGACCCCGGCTGGATCACCGTCGACCTCGGTGCCACCGCGACCATCACCAAGGTTGTCCTGCAATGGGATCCGGCCTACGCGGTGAGCTACCAGATCCAGGTCTCGGACGACAACTCCACGTGGCGCTCGATCTACTCGACCACGGCGGGCAAGGGGTTCAAGGAAACCCTCACCGTCTCCGGCACCGGACGGTACGTCCGGATGTACGGCACCCAGCGCTCCAACGGTTACGGCTACTCGCTCTGGGAGTTCCAGGTCTACGGCACCGGCGGCAGCCCGACGCCCCCGCCGCCGCTCCCGCCCGCGCCGGACTTCACCAGGCTGGCGTGGAGCGACGAGTTCAACGGCCCGGCCAACGCCGTTCCGGACCCCGCGAAGTGGACGCCGGAGATCGGCCCTGGCGTGAACAACGAATTGCAGTACTACACCAACAACGAGAACGCCCGGATGGACGGCGCCGGCAACCTGCGGATCCAGGTGCGCAGGCAGGCCACCCCCGGCTCGGCGTGCCCGCCCGACCCGATCAGCGGCAGCACGACGTGCCAGTACACGTCCGGCAGGCTCAACTCGTACAACAAGTTCCAGTTCACCTACGGCAAGGTCGAGGCGCGGATCAAGGTGTCCAGTTCGCAGGGTCTGTGGCCGGCGTTCTGGATGCTCGGGTCCAACTTCTTCTCGACCCGCACGCCGTGGCCCAACTGCGGCGAGATCGACATCATGGAGCACGTCGGCCGTGAGCTGAACGCGGTCTACTCGACCCTGCACGCGCCCGCGTACTTCGGCGCCGGTGGTTACGGCCAGCGGCTCGACCTGGGGCAACGGGTGGACGCCGCGTTCCACACGTTCGCGGTGGAATGGGACTCCACGCACATGACGTTCTTCGTCGACGGCCGGTCGTTCTTCACGGTCGACCGTACGCAGCTTGAGCTGACCCGTGGACCGTGGGTGTACGACCACGACCATTTCCTCATCCTCAACAGCGCGATCGGCGGTGACTTCCCCGGCCCGCCGGGTGCGGGCACGGTCCTGCCGCAGGACATGCTGGTGGACTACGTGCGCGTCTACCGGTAGGGAACCCCGACAGGCCGGGCGGTGTACGCACACTGCCCGGTCTTTCTCCGTCGAGGGGTTCACCATGCGTCGCTTACTCGCCTTGTCAGCCGTCATCGCCGTGACGTTCCTTGCCGCGCCGTCGGTCGCGTCGGCCGGTGGGCCGACGAGCGTCATCATCACGTCGCCGTCGGAAGGCGAGGCTGCTGCCCGCTACACGAACCAGGCTGACTACACGCAGCTCAACCATCTGCTGGGCGACCAGCCGTCGGCCGATCCCCAGGCGCCTGACCTGCGTGGCGGGCCAGGATCGCGCTCGATCAACGTGACCTGGCTGATTCACGACGTCCAGGTCTGGCGGGTGGATCATGTGTTCCTCGACCGCCCGGACGGGATCTGGGTGCAGACCATCATATCATGGGAAAGGGTCACGCTCGATCAGCGCGGCGTGGTCCACCGCCCGGCGAACCAGGAGGCGTTGGCGAAGCTGCTCAACGGAATCCTCGCCACACCGGTGACTCAAGCGTCGGTCCAGACGACGGCCGCGGCTCCTCCCGCGCCCCCGGCGAACGGTCTGCAGTGGACCTCGTTGCTGATCGGTGCGGTCTGTGGTGTTGTCCTCGCCGTGGCCGGTCGGGTGCTGCTCGGGCTGTTGTCGCGTCGTCAGGCGTAGTCGAGCCCGTCTGGCGTCTGCCGGTGCTGTGTGCCGCACTCCGGACAACGAAGGTCGTCGTCAAGGCGGGCCGCGCACCGGCACACCCAGCCCTTCTGGACACCCGGATTGCCCACGACGAACGCGTGCGCCGGAACGTCCCGCGTGACGACGGAACCCGCGCCCACAAAGGCGTTGCGACCGATCGTCGTGCCGCACACCACGACGACTCCGGCACCAAGCGTCGCACCGGAACACACGCGAGTGGGCAGAAGCTGGTCGCTGCCGAGCTTCTGGTGCGCACGCGGCCGCATGTCGTTGGTGAACACCACGTTCGGGCCAAGGAACACGTCGTCCTCACACGTGACACCGTTGAACAGCAGCACGTTGTTCTTCACAGTCACGTTGTCGCCGAGTACGACCTGGTTCTCGACGAAGGCTCCGTCGCAGATGTTGCAGTCACGGCCGATCTTCGCGCCTGCCAGCACGTGCGCGAAGGCCCAGACCCGGGTTCCCTCGCCGACGTCCGAGCTCTCACACAGGCCCTGGGGATGCACGAACGTCATGCCAACACTCCGATCAGGACTTCGGCGACCCGTTCCTGCTGGGCCCGGGTGATGCCGGGGAAGATCGGCAGGCTGAGGATCTCCCCGGCGAGAAGCTCGGCGTTCGGGAAGGTCTCGCCGGTGACGAACGGCTCGGTCTGGTGAATCGGTGTGGGGTAATGGATCGCCACGCCGACACCGTTCGCTCGCAGCTCGTCGTGGACGCGGTCGCGTTCCGGTACTCGGATCACGTACAGGTGCCACACGTGCGAGTTGCCCGGCAGCACCTGCGGCAGCTTCACACCGGCTACGCCGCTGAGCAAGGTGGAGTAGTAGTCCGCGGCCGCGGCACGTTGGGCGTTCCACACGGCCAGGCGGCGCAGCTTGGCTCGCAGCACCACGGCTTGCAGCGTGTCCAGGCGGCTGTTGAAGCCCAGTACACTGTGGACGTACTTCTCGGCTGATCCGTGCCGGCTCAGCAGCCGCACCCGGTCGGCCAGTTCCCGGTTGTTGGTCGTCACGGCGCCCGCGTCGCCGTACGCACCCAGGTTCTTGCCCGGGTAGAAGCTGGTCGCGGCGATGTCACCGAGGAAGTTCACGCCGTTGCGGGTCGCGCCCTGCGACTGCGCCGCGTCCTCCACCACGGCGATGCCCTGGTCGCGCAGGTCCTCGACCGGGGCGAGCTGGCCGTAGAGGTGCACCGGCAGCACAGCCTTGGTCCGTGTGGTGATCGCGGCCAGCGCGGCCTTGGTGTCGATCAGGAAGCTGTCCGGGTCACAGTCCACAAAGACCGGTTTCGCACCCGCGCGGACCACGGCCTCGGCCGTGGCGATGAAGGAGTTAGCCGGCAGGACGCACTCGTCACCGTGGCCCACACCGACCGCCCGCAGCGCCAGTTCCAAGGCGTCCGTGCCGTTGGCGACACCGACGCAGTGGGCGACGCTGGAGAAAGTCGCGTAGTCCCGCTCGAACTCGGCGACCTGCGGGCCGCCGACGAAGGCGGTCTTGCTCACGACGGCGTCCCAGCCCGCGGCAACCTCGTCGGCGATCTCGGCGTGCTGCAGGGACAGGTCCACTGGCGGGATCATCGAATCCTCCTGGCGGGCACACCGGCCCACACTTCGTTGTCCGGCACGTTCTCAAGCACCACCGCGCCCATCCCCACCAACGCACCGGCGCCGATCGACAGGCCCTCCCGCACCAGGGCTCCGCTGCCCAGATACGACGCTTCTCCGACGGATACATTGCCCGCCAACGCCACGCGGGCGGCGAACGTGACGTACGAGGAAACGCGGTCGTCATGGGTGATCGTGACGTGCGGCATGATCACCACGTGCTCACCGATCTCTTGCGGTGCCGTCACCACGACAAAAGCGAGCACGACCGAACCCGCACCGATCACAGTTCCCGCGGCGATACCCGCGGTCGGGTGCACGACTGTCGCGTACCGTTCGACCGGCAGCGCGAGCCGTTCTGAGATCCGCCTGCGACTGGCCAGATCGGTGGTCCTGGCCGTGCAGATGACGACCTGCGCGTCGGGATAGTCCTGAATCGCGTCCAGCGGCCCGAGGACAGGAGATCCGTCGACCTCGCTGCCATGCAGCGCCGGGTTGTCGTCGACGAACCCGAGCACCTTCCAGGAGTCCCTGGCCGCCGCCAGTGTCTCCCTGGCCAGGCCACCCGCGCCGACGATGATCAACGGGTTCATCGGACGATCCCGGCGAGCGCGGTGACCACAGTGTCCTGTTCGGACTCCGTCATCTGGTGGAACAGCGGGAGAATCACCGATCTCGTGGTCAGGTGCTCGGTCACCGGAAGGTCCACACGGGAATAGGCGGGCTCCAGGTGTGCGGCCATGATCCCGCGCCGTGCCGAAACACCGCGCTTCGACAGGCCTTCGAGCACGTCCACGACCGTCCCGGGGTACGAATCCGGCAGCACGACCCAGAACGACTGGTAGTTCGTGGTCCCGTACTCCGGATCGGTGACCCAGCGCAGACCTTCGATCTCGGCCAGCAGTTTGTGGTAGCGCTCGGCCAGCTCGCGGCGCCGCGCGATCACGTCCGGCAGCTTCCCGAGCTGCACCAGGCCGATCGCGGCCTGGATGTCGGTCATCCGGAAGTTGAAGCCGACCTCGTCGTAGGACTCCAGTGTCACGCCGGAGGACGCGTGCCGGTCCGCGGCCGAAACGCTCATCCCGTGTTCCCGCAACCGGCGCAGCCGCGCGGCCCAACCGGTATCGACCGTCGTGAGCATGCCGCCTTCACCGGTGGTGAGCAGCTTGCGCGGGTGGAACGACCACGCCGCCAACGCGGCGCCCGCGCTGACCGGCTTGCCGCGGTACGTCGATCCGGCGGCACACGCCGAATCGTGGACCAAGGCGAGAGAGTTCTTGGAGCACAAGGCTTCCAGCGCGTCGACGTCGAACGGCACACCACCTTGGTGCACGCCGATCACAGCGACCGTCCGGGGTGTCAGCACGGCGTCGACGGTGCCCGCGGTGAGGTTGCCGGTCACCGGGTCGACGTCGGCGAAAACCGGTGTCGCGCCGACGTATCGAACCGCATTGGCAGTGGCGATGAACGAGAACGACGGCACTACGACCTCGTCGCCCGGCCCGGCACCCAGAAGGTGTAGCGCCAAGTGCAAACCGGTCGTGCAGGACGAGACCGCGACCCCTTCGGCCGCGCCCGCGAACCCGGCGAACGCCTGCTCGAACTCGGCCACCCGCGGGCCCTGCGCGACCCACCCGGACCGTACGGCTTCCGCCGCGGCCTCGGCTTCCTCTTCGCCGAGCCAGGGACGGATGACGGGAATGGTCATCGGTTCGCCCGCCACCAGGCCACCAGCGACGCCAGGCCGTCCTCCAGGCCGATCGTCGGCTTCCAGCCCAGATCCCGTTCCGCCGCACTGATGTCGGCCAGGCGGCGGGTCACGGCGTTGACCGATCGTGCTGGGCCGAACTCCAGGTCCGTGGTCGAGCCCATCACCTTCCGCAGGGCCTCGGCCAGTTCCAGCAAGGACGTCTCGGTGCCGGTGGCGATGTTGTAGACGGTGTCGGTGACGTCCGCCTGCGCCGCAAGGATGTTCGCCCGTGCGATGTCCTCGACGTGCACGAAGTCCATGGTCTGCTTGCCGTCGCCGAGCACCAGCGGCGGCCGGCCGGCCTCGATCCGTTCCATCCAGCGGATCAGCACCTCGGTGTACTTGCCCCAGGCGTCCATTCGCGGGCCGTACACGTTGAAGTACCGCAGCGCCACGTAGTCAAGGTCGTGCATGGCCTTGAAACTGCGCAGCATGCCTTCGTTGAACGCTTTCGCGGCGCCGTAGAACGTGTCGTTGTGGTACGGGTGGTGGTCCTCGGTCGTGGGGAACGTGTCCGCCAGGCCGTAGATCGACGCCGACGACGACGCGACGACCTTCGGCACACCGGCGGCGACCGCGGCCTCGATCACGTTGAAAGTGCCGTCCACCAGTACTTCCAGCGCGGTCCGCGGTTCCGCCGCGCACTGCGTGATGCGCAACGCCGCCAGGTGGAACACGACGTCCTTGCCCTGGGCGAGCTTGTGCATCAGGGCTACGTCACGAATGTCGCCTTCGACCAGTTCGACCTTGTCCGGCGCGCGATCCAGCGCGGTCCTCAGGTTGGCGAGCGTGCCGCGGCTGAGGTCGTCCACCACGACCACCTGACCGGCACCCGCGTCCAGCGCCTGGTCCACCACGTGCGAACCGATCGTGCCCGCGCCGCCGGTGACCAGAATCCTGGTGTCGGTCAGCTGCATCAGAACGTTCCTCCATTCACCGGCACGAACGTGCCGCCCGCGGCGTAACTGGCCGACGCGGCTTCCAGCTGGGCGAGCACGCGAAGACCGGACCGCCCGTCGGTGAGCGGTGCACGCTTCTCAATGATCGCCGCGGCGAACTCAGCCATTACGCCTCGCAGCGCCTCACCTGTCGGCAACGCGGGCGCGACCATGTCGCCGATGCGGTAGGAAACCCGCTTGGCCTCCGGATTCTCCGACCAGTCGACGCCGCGGTTGTACACCGCGAGCGGCTGCGTGGGGTCGAGGTCGTTCCAGACCGCGGTGTGCTTGGATCCGCCGACGATCATCGTCCTGATCTTGGTCGGCGACAACCAGTTCACGTGCGCGTGCGCGATCGCGCCGTTGGACAGCTGCACCGAGATGTACGCGACACAGGCCTTGCCCGTGTGCATCGGGTCCGAGCCGTGCGCGGCGACCGCCACCGGCGTGACGCCCCGCGGGAGCACCGAGTCCAGGATGGACAGGTCGTGCGGCGCGAGGTCCCAAAGTACGTCGATGTCGGGCTGCACGAGACCCAGGTTGATGCGGACCGAGTCGATGTACTGGATGTCGCCGAGTTCGCCGTCGTGCACCAGACGGCGTAATCGTCGCACCACCGGGGTGTAGCAGAAGGTGTGGTCCAGCATGAGGACGAGACCGCGTTCATCGGCGGCGTTGACCAGCTTGAGGCCGTCCTCGTACGACGAGGCCAACGGCTTCTCCACCAGCACGTGCTTGCCTGCTTCCAACGCCGCCAGCGCGACGTCGAGGTGCGTCGCGGCCGGTGTCGCCACGGCCACGGCCTGGATCTCCGGATCGGCAAGGGTTTCGGTGAGCGAGCCGGTGGCGTGCACCGTGCTGTACCGGCCGAGCACCTCGCGCGCCCGCGTGATGTTCAGGTCACACAGCGCTTTGAGGTGCAGCTGCGGGGTCGCCTGGATGTTCCGCACCAGATTCGGGCCCCAGTAGCCCGCTCCGATGACCGCCACACCAACCATCGAGATCCTTCCGGGTTCTCCCGCACGGCTGGGGAGCTACCCTCCGAATCGCGATCGGACCCCCGTGGCATTACAGGGTCCGGGCAGGATCACCCGGGTTGGTACTTTCGGGCAGCCGAACCGTTCATCTCCCACTCACCGGTGCTTCACCGTGGCGGGGACCACCGGTGCGGGCGGTAGCCGGTGCGTCACTCCTCTTTCAGGCCATCGCGATCGGCCCACTCCAGCAGCGGCTCCAGCGAATGGGCCCGGTCGTCGATCGTGGCGTGCAGATCGCCGAGCTTGGCGAACCGCTCGGGCACGGTGGCGATGGTGAAGTCACGCGGGTCCACGTCGTCGATCTCGTCCCACGTGATCGGAGTGGACACTGTGGCCTCAGGGTTGCCGCGGACCGAGTACGCGCTCGCGATCGTGTGGTCTCGCGCGTTCTGGTTGTAATCAACGAACAACATGGCCGGGTCGCGATCCTTGCGCCACCACGTGGTCGTGACGTCGTCGGGTGCGCGCCGTTCGACCTCCTTGGCGAACGCCAGCGCGGCACGGCGTACTTCCTGGAAACCCCAACGGGGTTCGATCCGGACGTACACGTGCAGGCCCTTGCCACCGGAGGTCTTCGGGTAGCCGGCGATGCCGAGTTCGTCCAGCACCTCGTGCACGACGTGGGCGACCTCGCGGACCCTGGTGAACGGGCAGTCCGGCATCGGGTCGAGGTCGATCCGCCACTCGTCCGGCGACTCGGTGTCGGCGCGGCGCGAGTTCCACGGATGGAACTCCACTGTGGACATCTGCACCGCCCAAATGACACTGGCCAGCTCGGTCACGCACAGTTCGTAGGCGTGCCGGTTGTACCGCGGGAAGTGAATCCGCACGGTCTCCAGCCATGGCGGGGCACCGTTGGGCACACGCTTCTGGTGCACCTTCTCCCCGGAGACGCCCGACGGGAACCGGTGCATCATGCACGGCCGCTCCCGCAGCGCGCGGACGATGCCGTCGCCGACCGACAAGTAGTAGTTGACCAGGTCGAGTTTGGTCTCACCGCGGGCCGGGAAGTACACCCGGTCCGGGTTGGAGACCCGCACGGTGCGGTCACCGACCTCGAGTTCGATCGCGGACGCCATGCGGTGAACCTAACCCGAAACGAGCACTTCCGCCGCCGCCTTCGCGCGCCAGGCGGCCGCCGGATCGTTCTGGATCGACGCGACGACGATCGCACCTTCGACCAGCAGCAGCACCTGGTCGGCCGTGGAATCGTCCCGGAGCAGGCCGCGGAGGTACGCGCGCACCTCGTCCTTGTGGTGCCGGGCGACGGCCGTGATCTTGGGGGACGTCGCGCTCAGCTCGCCGAACGAGTTGATGAACGCGCACCCCCGGAAGCCCGGCTCGGAGAACCACTGGTGCAGCCACTCGAACACCGCGCCGACCTTGTCGTCCTTCCCGTCGACGTAGGCACGCAGGTCGGCGCGCCACCGCTCGTCCCGGCGCTTGAGGTACGCGACGACGAGCGCTTCCTTCGACGGGAACAGCTGGTAGAGACGTTTCAGCGAGACGCCGGACGTGCTACGGATCTGGTCCATGCCCACGGCCTGGATGCCTCGCTCGTAGAAGAGGTCCTCGGCGGCGTCCAGCACGGCTGTTTCTTGCACAAGATCCCCCTGGCGCAGAGAACGGGCGTTCTCTACGCTAGCAGAGAACGCCCGTTCTCCGTACCGCTTCGTTCCACTCCGTGAAAGGACCAGCCGTGGCGCCCCGACCACCGTTCCCACCCTTCGACGAGGAGACCGCCCGCATCAAGGTGCAGGCCGCCGAAGACGCGTGGAACACCCGCGACCCCGAACGAGTCGCGCTCGCGTACACCGAGGACTCCGTTTGGCGCAACCGCGACCAGTTCGTCACCGGCCGAGCCGAGATCGTGGGGTTCCTGACCCGGAAGTGGCGACGCGAACTGGACTACGCGCTGCGCAAGGAGCTCTGGGGGTTCCGCGAGAACCGGATCGCGGTGCGCTTCCAGTACGAATGCCACGACGCCGACGGCCAGTGGTACCGCTCGTACGGCAACGAACTGTGGGAGTTCGACCCGGAAGGCCTGATGCGACGACGTGAGGCCAGCATCAACGACCTGCGGATCAGCGAGTCGGAGCGCCGTATCTTCGGCAACCGGCCCCAAGAGGAGCACGGCGTGCCGTTCCCACTGCGATAAAGGGCCCGTACGGCGAAGGATTCCCGGCATAATCGGGGAACCTTTGCCGAAGGGGGCTCAGTGGGCGAGAGGGAGATCGAGGTACGGCGGTACTACCCGTGGTTCGTCACAGCTCAACTACTGCCGACGGCACTGTTGACAGCGTGGGTCCTCGACGCACGGATCTCCAGTGAACGCATCGGCGTGGCCAGCGTGTGGTTGATCGTCTGCATCCCGGTGCTGATCGTGGCCTACCGCCAAGCGAGATCCCGACGGGACCGGCCGGAAGTGTGGGCGATCATCGCCATGGCGACGAACTTCCCCTACGCGCTGTGGACAGGATGGATGGTCGTCGAACGTATCGACCCATGGAACACCGCACTGACTCTCGTCGCCTCCACCGGCATCACGGCACTCGGAATCCTCATACCGTGGTTCGTGGCGTGGATCGCCGGACGACGGGCACGCCGCGCCTAGCTCCGGCAACACCCCTCCCCTTCCCGACAAACCCCGCCATCCAGGGGAGCCCCTGATTTCCACGTTACCGCTGGGGTACGACAGTTCTGGCAGTTGCCAGGTGGTGGTCCGCCCGTCCGGCGAGGACGCAGTCTTTCCCAGCAAGATGTCTCGAGAAGTCGTGCGGACAGGCAACACACGCGAAGGAGGGGGTGTGCGAGCCCCCTCCTTCCGTACATGACTCAGTTGCGAACGAGCATGCGGCTCGCGCCTGTCACACCAGCGGACTTCGCCGTTGCCGCAGCGGGTTGCGGTGCGGGCACCGGGTCGCACTGCATGTCCGACCGGCGGCCTGGCTTGCGCTCAGGCAGTTTGCCCGTCGCCAGGTAGTCGGCGATGGCGTTGTCCGTGCACTCCACGCCGTTGAGCGAACCCGAGTGCGTGGTGCCGCCGACGCCCTCGATCAGTGCCGAGTTCGGGTACCGGCTGCGGACCTCCAGGCTGCCCTCGTACGGCGTCGCCGCGTCGAGGGTCTCGCCGATCAGCAGCAGGCTGGCGACCTTGCGGCCGTCGATGCGCACCGGCTTGCCCGCCTTGGCGCCCCAGAACACGCACGGCGCGTTGAACCAGGCGTTGGCCCACGTCTCGAACGGCGCGCGGAAGTGCGTGATCCAGTTGTCGACACGCCACTTCGTCCAGTTCGTCGGCCACTGCACGTCGGTGCACTGCGTCGACAGGTAGATGGCGTAGCCGTTGTCCGTGCCCGGGCCCTGGCCGTTCGAGGCGTCGTACAGATCCTTGATCGGCTTGATGTCTCCATTGTGGACGTACGCGGCGAACGCCGACGCGATGTCCGCCCAGCCGAAGACGTAGTAGCCCGCCTGCAGGAACGCGTCCGTCCACTCGTCCGGGCCGATGATGCCGTCGGCCGGCTTCCGCCGCAGCTCGTTCACCTTGCTGTAGTAGAGCTTCTCCACCTCGGCACCGGTCTTGCCGAGCCGGTAGGTCGCGTCGTTCTTCGCCACCCAGTCGAAGTAGACCTTGATGTTCCGGTCGAACGCGATGTCCTGGTCGATGTTCGCGTCGTACCAGACCCGCTTCGGGTTCACCGTTCCGTCGAAGACCATCCGGCGCACCCGCTCCGGGTACAGCGAGCTGTACACCTGGCCGAGATAGGTGCCGTACGAGAAGCCGTAGTAGTTGATCTGCTCCTGACCGAGCGCCTTACGGATGCTCTCCATGTCGTTGGCGTTGTCGGTCGTCTTGAGGTGCTCGAGCACCTTGCCGTTCTTGGCCTTGCAGGCATCCGCGTAACCCTTGGCCCGCCTGAGCCACGCCTGCTCGAGCTCGTTGTCGTCCGGCACGTAGTGCGGCCGGTTGTAGCCGAAGTAGTCGCCGTCGCAGGAGACCTGCGGCTCGCTCGACCCGACGCCGCGCGGGTCGAAGCCGATCCAGTCGTAGGCCTCGCCTGCCCGGTTCGGCACGAACTGCCCCAGGCGCGACAGGCCGAGGCCCGATCCACCCGGCCCACCCGGGTTGACCAGCATGACGCCCTGGAACTTGTCGTCGGCGACCTTGTGCTTGATCCGCGACACGGCGATCTTGATCTTCGTGCCGCCTGGTTCGGCGTAGTCCAGCGGCACCTCGAGCAGACCGCACTCGGCACCGGCCTTCTGCAGCGCCGCACTCGCGCACGTGCCCCACGGGATCGGCTTGGGCTGGAAACCCGGCGGCTCCGGCGCGGCGGTCGCCACCGTCGTCGCGCCGGACAGCGCGAAACCGGCGATGACAGCCGTCACCACGATTCTCTTCACGTCAGCAGTCCCTCTCGTCCCCCGGTTCGGCGTTCAGACCCGGGATTCTGCCCCACCGGGATAACGAAGTGAACCACCGAAAGTACGTGTCCTATTTGTGCATCGGGAGACCGAAAAACGGGAAGAGTTCCGGATTCATGAACGAGGTCGCATGCTTGACGCCATCGGCCGTCACGGTCAGCACTTCGATGCAATGTGCGTGGTAGAGGCCGCCTTCATAGTCCCTGAGCCACCAGGCGAGCGCAGGTTGGTCGTTGGCCCTGATCCGAGCGAATTTGACATTGTCCGGAGCGGTACACCAGCCGAGATTGGCCAGAAATCGCCCAATCGCCGCACGACCGGTGAACCACGACGGAATGGGCGGCATCTCCCAGACCGCGTCATCGGTGAGCAATCGCATAAGCGCGGCATTGTCGGCGTTCTCGAAAGCCCGCACCAACCGCTCGACCGTGGCGATCGCGCCCGGGTCCGCCGGTTCCAGCACATCGTCCTGCGACAGATCGCCGACGTGTGCCCGCGCCCGCTGCAACAGGCTGTTCGTCGCGGCCACGGTGATGTCCAGCAGTTCAGCCACTTCGTGGGCATGCCACATCAGCACGTCCCGCAAGATCAGCACGGCCCGCTGGCGCGGCGGCAGGTGCTGCAAGGCCGCGATCAACGCCAGCCGGGTCGTCTGCCGCGCGTCCACGGTCTCCGCCGGCGTCGGGAACGGTTCCAGCCAGAGCATCTCCCGGCGTGGCCCGGCCAACGGCTCGCCGGGATCGCCCGGCGCCGTGCCCAGTCCGTGCGGCAACGGGCGGCGTTTGCCCTTCTCCAACGCCTTCAGGCACGCCCTGGTGGCGATCCTGTAAAGCCACGTGCGCAGCGACGATCGCCCCTCGAAACCGTCGAACGCCCGCCAGGCCTGCAGGAACGTCTCCTGAACGGTGTCTTCGGCGTCGTGCACCGAACCGAGCATCCGGTAGCAGTGCACCAGCAGTTCCCGCCGGAACGGATCGGCCAGCCGCGTGAAGTCCTCTGTACTCGTCATCGCACTCCCTCCACGAGTACAGATCCGGCTCGGGCCGGAAAGTAATCGGTCTCACTCGGGCAGCAGCGGCACGGAGATGCCCGGGTCACGGCCGAGCAGCACCGCACGCGTCACCGCCGACGACCCGAACTTGTCGTGCACGGTGTCCAGCACGGTGTCGAGCGCACTGTGGACGCCCTCGTCGAACGGCAACGCCAACTGGATGGCGTCGTCGTTGTCGAGGTTGCCGACCGAGATCCCGATCAGTGTCAGACCGGCGCTGTCGATCAAAGGCATCGCCTTGGTCACCAGCACTCGCAGCGCCGTCAGGATCTCCTCGGTCGACGATGTGGCTTGCGGCAGCGTATGAGACCGCGTGGCCCTGGTGAAGTCGCCGAAGCGCATGCGGAGCACGACCGTGCGGCCGACACGCTTGGCCGCACGTAATCGTCGGGTGACGCGGTCGACCAACGCGACGATGGTTGCGTCGATCTCTTCCGGCGTTGTCAACGAACGAGACGCGCGCTGCGCGCCCATCGAGCGGCGGCGACGGCCGACATGCACTGGACGCGGGTCATAGTTGTGCGCGAGCGCGTGCAGGTGACGGCCGAGCGCCCGGCCGAGCATCGCGACCAGCATGGACCGCGGCAGGTCGGCGACGTCACCCACTGTGGTGATTCCGTGGTCGCGCAGCTTCGCGGCGGTCACTTTGCCGACGCCCCATAGTCTTTCCACCGCCAGCGGATGCAGGAACGCGAGTTCCCGGTCGGGCGGGACGACCAGCAGCCCGTCCGGTTTGGCCACCCCACTGGCCACTTTGGCCAGGAACTTCGTCCGCGCCACGCCGACCGTGATCGGCAGCCCGACCTGATCGCGGACGTCCGCGCGCAGCTTCCTGGCGATCTCGGCCGGACTTCCTGCGATCCTGGCCAGGCCGCCGACGTCCAGGAACGCCTCGTCGATCGACAGGCCCTCGACCAGCGGCGAGGTGTTCCGGAAGACCTCGAACACCGCCTTGCTGGCCCGCGAGTACGCCGACATCCGGGGCGGCACCACGACCGCGTCCGGGCACAGCTGCAACGCCCGTGCGCCGCCCATGGCCGTGACCACTCCCCTTCTTTTGGCCTCGTAGCTGGCCGCGAGCACGACACCACCGCCGACGATCACCGGGCGGCCCCGCAGCCTGGGGTCGTCCCGCTGCTCGACCGAGGCGTAGAACGCGTCCAGATCGGCGTGGAGTATCGTGGCGGCTGTCACGAACATATGTTCGCATATTCAAACTCACCGCGGCACCGATGAGTTTTCCCGGCCACCGTCGTTTCATGTGGTAGATCGACCGACACACCCGCCTGAGGAGGCAGTGACATGGACTGGAAGCTCGAAGTAGTCGTGGTGCCGGTGACCGACGTGGACCGGGCCAAGGAGTTCTACGTCAAGAACGCGGGCTTCACCCTCGACGTGGACTTCAGCGCGGGTGAGGACTTCCGCGTCGTGCAGCTGACCCCGCCGGGGTCGGCGTGCTCGATCACGTTGATGCGCAACGAGGAGTGGGCGGGTCACATGATGGGCCTGCAGGTGGTGGTGAACGACATCGACGTCGCGCACGCCGAGGCCAAGGAGCGGGGCGTGGACGTCGGTGAGATCCACTGGTACCAGGATGGGCGGCAGACCCCGGGGCACCACCCGGAGCGCGCCGACTTCGCCACGTTCTTCGCGTTCAAGGACCCGGACGGCAACAACTGGCTGGTACAGGAAGTCGGGAAGAACCAGTGACGGCCGCGGACTTCGAGCGCCACCGGCGCGAACTGCACATCCACTGCTACCGGATGCTGGCGTCCTTCGACGAGGCGGAGGACGCCGTGCAGGAGACGTTCCTGCGCGCGTTCCGCAACCTCGAGAAGTTCGACGGCGGCGTGCACTTCCGGGCATGGCTGTACAAGATCGCGACCAACACGTGCCTCGACATCGTCCGGCGCAACTCCAGACAGGTCCCGATCATGGAGTCGTACGCCGAGGTGCCGTGGCTGCAGCCGTATCCCGACGTGTTACTCGACCAGGTGGCGCCCGCCGAGGACGAACCGGACGCGGTGGCGGTGGACCGGGAGACCATCGAGCTGATGTTCGTCGCGGCCATGCAGGCGCTGCCGCCCCGGCAGCGCGCCGCGTTCATCGCTCGCGACGTGCTGGACTGGTCGGCCAAGGAGACCGCGGCTTTACTCGACACGAGTGTCGCCGCGGCCAACAGCGCGCTGCAACGAGCCCGGCTCACCATGCAGCAGCACCTGTCCAGGGAACGCACCGAATGGTCCAAAGCGGACCTGAGCGAGGAGGAGCGAGACCTGCTCGCCCAGTTCATCGACGCGCACGAGCGGCTCGACGCCGAGGCCGCTGTCGCGTTGTCGGCGAAGGACATCCGGATCACGATGCCGCCGGTGCCCGCGCGCTTCGACGGGATCGACACGATCGCTCCGCTGCTGGAGCGGGCGTTCGGGCCGGACCGTGACGGTGACTGGAAGCTGGTGCCCACGCTGGCCAACCGGATGCCGACGGCCGCGAGCTACCTGCGCAGACCCGGCGACACGGTCTTCCGCGCGTTCAAGCTCGACGTGCTGTGGGTGCAGCAGGGCCTGATCGCCGAGATCACCACGTTCGGCTCGGGCTTGTTCGGCCACTTCGGCCTGCCCGAAACGCTCTGAACTTTTCGCTCGCGATGTGTCGATCTGGGGGCCGCCGGTTCGACGCACTGGGGAGTGCATCACTCGACGAAGGGGACGACCATGCGAAAACGACTGCTCACGGCCCTGCTGACGGCAGGATTGCTGGCCAGCACGGCCGGAGTCGCCGACGCAGGCGAGAACGGACTGGTGTGGACCGACGCGGGCCCGGTCCGCGGCACCGTAGCGGCAGACCACCAGCTGTACCAGGGGATTCCGTACGCGGCGCCGCCCGTGGGCGATCTGCGTTGGCGCTCGCCTCAGCCTGTCACGCCGTGGACCACGCCGCGTGACGCGACCAAACCCGGCCCGGTCTGTGCCCAGGCCGCCGGTGCGGGTTCGCCCAGCACCAACGAGGACTGTCTCTACCTGAACGTCACCACCCCGTCCCGGCACGGGCGCAAGCCCGTCATGGTGTGGGTGCACGGCGGCGGCAACAGTTACCTCTCCGGCGAGGGCTTCGGCGCGCGACGGCTCGCCGTGCAGGGCGATGTGGTCGTGGTGACCATCAACTTCCGGCTGGGGTTCTTCGGCTTCCTCGGTCACCCCGACCTGCCCGACTCGGGCGCGTACGGCATCGAGGACCAGCAGGCGGCGCTGCGCTGGGTCAAGCGCAACGCGGCGGCGTTCGGCGGTGACCCGCACAACGTCACCGTCTTCGGTGAATCCGGCGGTGCCTTCGACGTGTGCGCCCATGTCACCTCTCCGCTCTCACGCGGCCTGGTCGACAAGGCCATCGCGCAAAGCGGCGGCTGCTCGACGACCTGGGGCGACAACGGCGTGATACACGGCTTCCCCGGCAGTGCGCCGTTCATCGCCAAGGACAAGGCCGCGGCCGACGCGGTCGCTCTCGCCCGGCAACTCGGCTGCTCGGACGTCGCGTGCCTCCGTGCGCTGCCCGCCTCGGCCCTCACCGCCATCGACCGTGGACCGACGCCCATCGTGATCGGCAACCGCGTGCTGCCTGTGCACCCGGTCGACGCGTTACGCACCGGCAAGTTCAACCGCGTCCCGGTGATCTGGGGCAACACCCGCGACGAGGGCCGACTGACCTCGGCGTACTCGCCACCGCACCCGATCACGGACGCCCGTTATCTCGAACTGCTGACCGACGCCTACGACGAGCAGGCCCCACGGATCGCGGCCGAGTACCCGTCCAGTGAGTTCGGGTCGCCCGGTCTGGCGTACGGCGCCGTGCTGACCGACGACGTCTGGGCATGCAACCAGCTGGCCGACGACCGCCTGCTCGCCCGGTGGACCAAGACGTACGCCTACGAGTTCGCCGACCGCACCGCGCCGCTCGGCTTCTTCGCAGGTGCCTTCCCACCGGAGATCCCGGCTGGCGCGTTCCACTCGTCCGAGCTGGCGTACCTGTTCGACGTCCCGCCGTTCGAGCTCAACCCCGAGCAGCGCGAACTCGCCGACCAGATGATCCGCTACTGGACGCGCTTCGCGGCCACCGGCAACCCGAACACCCACGGCCTGCCGACGTGGCGGAAGCACCGCGACGGCAACGTCCTGTCCCTCGCCCCGAACGACATCAAGGAGGCCAACGGCTACCAGGTGCACAACTGCGACTTCTGGGCAGGCCTCTGATCACCCGGCTGCCGTGTGCCGCCCTGTCCAGGCACACGGCAGCCCCGGCAGCGGCGCTCGGCTGTGGCGGACCAGGGCTGCGTCCTGGTCACCATTCCGGACAGTGGATGATTCCGGAGTGGAACTTCGTACCGTCGAGGCGACTCGGTATGTCACCCCGCTGCGTGAGGGCGGCTCGCTGCCGGGCCTGATCGAGGCCGACGACCTTGGCATGTACGTGCTGAAGTTCCGGGGTGCCGGGCATGGGCTGAAGGCACTGACCGCCGAGATGATCGTCGGTGAACTGGCGCGCAGACTGGGCTTCCGGGTTCCGGAGATGGTGTTCGTCACCCTCGATCCGGCCCTCTCCCGGTCCGAACCCGACCAGGAGGTGCAGGAGCTGCTGGCCACCAGCGGCGGCCTGAACCTCGGCTTCGACTACCTGCCCGGGTCGTTCGACTTCAATCCGGTGGTCCGCGATCCCGGTCCCGAGCTCGCCGCGCGGCTGGTGTGGCTGGACGCGCTGACCCTGAACGTCGACCGCAGCTGGCGTAATCCGAACCTGCTGCTGTGGCACAAGAACGTGTGGCTCATCGACCACGGCGCCGCGCTGTACTTCCACCACAGTTTCCGCGAAGGCTGGCAGCCCGCCGCGCAATACCGGTTCGACGTGCACGACCACGTGATGCTGCCCGCCGCGGGCCCGATCACCGGCGAGCACGTGCCGACGGACATGATCGAGGAGGTGCTGTCCCTCGTGCCCGACGACTGGCTCACCTCTGATGGCGTGTTCGACCCGGACGGCGCGCGGGCTGCGTACTTGTCGTTCTTCGAGTCGCGCTTGGCCACATCGGACCAGTGGGTGCCGGAACTGGAGGCCGCTCGTGTCGCACGTGTTTGAGTACGCGCTGCTGCGGGCCGTGCCCCGGCAGGAACGCGGCGAGTTCATGAACGTCGGCGTGCTGCTCTACTGCTCGGCGCTGGACTTCCTGCGCTGCAAGACCCACGTCGACGACGACCGGCTGCGCGCACTGGACCCCCGGATCGACCTCGACCTGCTGCACGACAGCCTCAAACTCTGGTGCGGGGCCTGCGACGGCTCGACCACCGCCCAGGTCCGCGAGACGTCACTCGGCCAGCGCTTCCGCTGGCTCACCGCGCCGCGCAGCACCCTGCTGCAGACCTCGCCCACGCACACCGGCCGCACGGACGACCCCGAACGGCAACTGGACCACCTGTGGCGCACCCTGGTTCTGCTACCGGAGTGACCCCCAGCCGTCCACATCGGACAGCACGAGCTCGCGCGCACTCACCGACCCGAGTTTGTCGATGAGCGCGCGAAGCTCATCCGGCCAGGTTGTGTCCCGTCATCGCGAGGACCCAGCCCCAGGAGGCGCACGTGGTCCCTGTTGCCCGCTGCGTCGCGCGGCTGGTTTGGGGCGGTGGTGTTTCGGCTGCCCGGCCCTTCGACATCAAGGCGGACCAGCCGGTGTCGGTTCCGGATCGCCGACCCAGCAGTCGAAGCGGCACTGACCAAACTCACCTGACCGGGGCGCGCCGCACCGGCGGAACCATCGTCAAATCTGGTTGTCCACAACCGCGCGGCAACCCTTTGACCAAGCCCTATCCCGACTAGGATGGAAGCGGGGCCGGCCCCCGGGAAGGGCGGGGGATGTCTTGTCAAAGCAGGAACTCGTTGTGAGGCAGGGGCCGCCTCGCGATGCCACGCGGCTCAGTGCTGGTTCGCCGGACTGACCTACCGGTCAGCGGCGGAAGAACGCGTTCATTGAGGTGTGCGGGCCAGAGCCGCGCTGACCGCTGGGCGCCGTCTGGTCCGGCGCCGTTCGACGGGCAACACCGTCGCCTGCCAGCGGGCCGCGTCGGTCTTGCTTTCGGCTTTCGCGCTGGTGTCGCAGCACAGCGGTCCGTCCTCTTTGTCGTGTTTCGAGCTGTCGGAGCCGCCCACCAAACCGCAACCACCCGATCGGCTGTCAGGTCGGTGTGGACCGGAGTGTGTCCGCGACAGGGCGCTGTGCGATGGCCATCGCAGGGATGGCGGTGAGTGCGGTGATGGCGAGCAGGACTCCGAGTGCCGTGGCGAGTAGCCAGGAATCGGGTGGGTACTGGATGCCACCGCGGCTGGCGACCGTGTACAGCCCGAGGCCGGCCGGTATCCCGGCGGCGACGCCGGGTACGGCGGGGAGCAGTTGCGCCACCGCCAGGCCTACGCCGGCCTGCGCGGGCGTGGCACCGAGCGTGCGCGCGACAGCCAGCGGCCGCCGGGCGTCGAGGACGGCGGTCCAGGTGTTGACGGCGGCGTTGAGGAGCGCGAGGACGCACAGCACGACGGTGAGGACGAGCATGGCCTGGTCGGTTCGCTCGGCCCGGGGGTCGACAAGTTCCGAGTAGCCGAGGTCGAACGGCTTGTCCTGCGCGTGGTTCATGAGCATCGCGACGAGCACGGTCGTGGTGATCAGGGTGTTCATCGTGACGAGCCGGGCGCGGCGCGGCCGGCGTGCGTTGATGCGTATCCCGATCAGCAGGGCGGCGGGCAGTCGACGGGACAACCAGATGCGCCACCGACGGCGGCGCGGCGGCGTAGCGGCGTCGGCCAGCGCGTGGACGGTGCTGGTGGCGGCGGCGCGCACCACCGGTGCCAGGGTCGCCGCCACGGCGATCGTGAGGGCGAGCGTCGTGGCCGCGACCACCATGTACAACGCGGGTGGCTGGGTGTTGACGGAGCCGAGGAGTCCGGCGCTGGGCTGGATCAGCGTGGGCGCGGCGAGCAGGCCGGCGGCTAGGCCGGTGCCGGCGGCGGCAAGCCCGATCACGAGGTATTCGGCGAGGTGGACGACGGCGACCATGGCGGGCCCGGCGCCGACGGCTTTGAGCAACCCGACTCGGCGGCGCTGGCCGCTGACCCGCACCGCGACAACGCCGGTGACGCCGGCGATCGCGAGGACGGTGAGCAGCCAGCTGCCGACCAGCAGGACCGCCTGTGCCTGTGCGACCGGCCTGCCGTCGGCCTCGGCGATGTCCTGCCAGGTGGTGAGCTCACCACCGTGGACAGTGCGGCGGGGCGAGGTGGTCGCCGTGTCGACGAACGCCGTGCTGGCCTCCGGGTCGGCGAGCTTGAGGTTCAGGGTGTACGACAGCGGCTGCTCGCCTGCGAGCGCGGCGATGTCGCCGCGGTCGACCCAGACCAGGCCGCCGCGCTCGGTCAGAGCACTGTCCGGGGAGGTCCACCCCGCGTACGGATATGTGGTCCTGGCGGCGGTCACCGCCGTTCCGAGCACGCGCAGCGCGCGGCCGTCGACACTGACGGTGTCGCCGGTGTGCACACCGAGGGCGTCGGCGAACGCGCGCTCGAGGACCACGCCGCCGGGGCGTACCCAGGTGCCGTCGGTTACCGCGGGCCGGTCGAGAGGTGCTGGTGCGTTGTCTCGGCCCTCGACGACGGCGTGCGCGGTCTTGCCGTGGGCGGTCAGCACCAGGAAGGCGACCGGATACGGGCCGCTGTGGGCGGTGACTCCGGCCGCTGTGGTCAGCGGTGCGAGAGCGGCCAAGGCGTCCGGGCCGGTGGCTCGGGGCGCCGCCACCACGTCTGGCCCTGCGGTGGCGGTCCGGGTCTGTTGGTACGGCTGGGTGGCGATCTCGTTGAGGGCGAGACCGAGGGTCAGCGTGCCGGTCGCGGCGGTGATGGCGATCAACAACAGCACGGTTTCGGTCGGGCGCCGACGCAGGTCCCGCACCAGGACCCGGCACACGAGCAACAGGCGGCCGGCCACGTCAGCGCCGCCCGTCGTGGACAGGGCCGGTGGCGGCACTGGCGAGGCGGCTGTCGTCGACGAACACCCCGTCGCGCATGGTGATCATCCGGTCGGCGACCGCGGCGATGCGGGTGTCGTGGGTGACCACCACGAGGGTCTGCCCCGCGGTGCGCAGGTCGTCGAACAGCCGCAGCACCTCCAAGGTGGCGGCGCTGTCCAGGTTGCCGGTGGGTTCGTCGGCCAGTACGACGAGCGGCTGGTTGCTCAGCGCGCGGGCGATGGCGACCCGTTGGCGCTGGCCGCCGGACAGTGCCGAGGGCAGGTGGTCGGCGCGGTCGACGAGCCCGACCCGGTCCAGCAGGTGCATGGCGCGCTGCCGGGCCCGGCGGGGTGACTGCCCGGCCAGCAGCGCGGACAGCTCGACGTTCTCCACCGCGGTCAGCTCGTCCATGAGGTGGAAGGACTGGAAGACGAACCCGACGCTGTCCCGTCGCAGCCGGGCCAGCGCCCGTTCGCTCATCATGTCGATCCGGCGGCCGGCCAGCCACACCTTCCCACCGGTAGGTCGTTGCAGGCCACCGAGCAGATGCAGCAGGGTGGACTTGCCACAGCCACTTGGGCCCATGACCGCCAACGTCTGCCCGGCCGGTACCGACAGGTCGACCTCGTCGACCGCGCGCACCAGCCCGCTACCCCGGCCATACCGCCTGGTCAGCCCACGCGCCGCCAGCAGCGTCGACCCGGTCATGCCCCCGCCTTCCGATTTCGGCCGGTCCACATGCGCTCGCACGCCTCCAGCCACTCCAGGTCGGCCCGCAGCCGCAGCACGACGCCCTCCAGCAGCAGCCCGGCAACCGGGTCCACCGATCTGTCCAGCGCGGCCCGCTGGGCGTCTCGCAGCCGGCGCAGCACCTCGCGCCGCTGAGCGTCGACCAGTGCCACGGGGTCGGCCAGCCGTGCGGTCGCGGCGGCCACCAGTTTGAGATGGAACTCCGTCAGGTCCGGCTTCGGCCAGCTCACCTCGGCCAGCCAGGAGGAGACCCGTTCCTGCCCGGCCGGGGTCAGCGCGTAGACCCGGCGGTCGGGCCGGTCCGGCAGGCCCTCGGAACGTTGCGAGGTCACCATTCCCGCCTTCGCCAGCCGGGTCAGCGTCACGTAGATCTGCCCTGCGTTCATGGCGTCGCCGAGCGGGCCGAGCGCGTCACGCATCCGGCTGCGCAGCTCGTACCCATGCGCCGGCTCCTTCGCCAACATGGCCAGCACCACGTCCTGCACCCGTCACACCCTCCGCGTAGACGCATATAGATAACCGTTATCTATATGCGCTGTCAAATCCGCCGTCGGGTGCTGCGGAGCGGCCAACGGCCTACCTGAGTGGTCTTCTGCGCGGTGGCGCCGAAAGCGGCTCAGCCGGTCTGGCACTGCCCGCTGGGTACAGCACAGCCGGGATAGTCGGCTACTGAGAGAGATGTCAGGTCGCGTGCAATAGCTTCCGTCCTGCAAGGACACCGGATCGAAGCGGGGACAGGGATGATGAGTTCGCCAACTGATGGAGCCTCAGTGGCGACCGTGCCGCGTTGGGCGGTGTGGGCGGCCTACGCCGTGCCGTTGTGCGTACTTCTGTCGGCGGTGTGGCGGACCGGAGAAGCGTTCACGCAAGAGGTCGGTCTTGTCAGCGGTGGTTGGTACCTCCTGCTGCTCACTGGGCTTTCCATGGGTGCCGCGCTGCTCACCTTGGGCCTTGTGCACCGCTGGGGCGAACGCATCCCTCGGTGGGTTCCGCTCGTCGGTGGGCGGAACATCCCGGTCCGAGCGGCGGTGATCCCCGCGCTGGCCGGAGGCGTGCTAGTGATCGTCATCTGTCTGTACTGGGTGCTCAACACGCTGTTCGGTTTCGTCGAACGCGGTGTGATACTGATCGGCGACGACAACGGCCTGCCCACGCCCGGGCCGTCCGTGATGGCGCTCTACATCCCTTGGCTGGCCTGGGGACCACTCGTCGTGGCCTTGGCGCTTGCCTACCGGCGCCGGCGCAACTCTTCCGCCATGCCCCGCGTCGTGAGCGGTGGTGCCGGTTGAACCCCAGGGCGGTGCTGACGCACTGCGACAGGCCTTGGCGCTGAAGCGGCCCGATCAACGGTCGTGGCAGGGGCTCTACGCCTCCCTCCAGAACAACAACGCCTTCGAGCAACGGCACTCCGCCCGAGACCAGCGTCGCTTTCTGGTGTTCCGGCAGCCTCCACGCGGCCAACTCCGACTTGCCGGCACAGACGACACGCCCGCCCCGGCCCAGTGAGTCACCCGGTCGCCGATGGCGTGAGCACGATTCTGCCGAACACCTCACCTGCCGCCATTTTCTGGTGAGCCAGTGCGGCTTGCTCCAGAGGCAGCACCTCGTGCACGACGGTTTCCAGCTCACCGCGGCTCGCGGCAGCGAACAGTTCGGCGGTCACGGCGCGCCGGTCGGACACGGGCACGGTGTTGGCGCTGAAAGTCGCGAACGACAGCGACTTCTGGAACGCCGCGAACATCTCCGTCGCGAAGTCCGCCGGCGGCTCGCCCGCGACCGCGCCGACGGCGACCATGCGACCGTTCGGGTTGAGCTTGGCGAAAAACGAAGGCAGGGCCGTGCCGGCGACGATGTCGATGATGACGTCGTAGCCGGTGGGCGCGTCCTTGTCTCCCTCGCCGGTGCGGTCCAGCACATGGGTGGCGCCGAGTTTGCGCAGACGGTCACCACGCTCGGGTGAGGAGGTCGTGACCGCCACCGCACCGGCGCCACCGCGAACCGCGAGCTGGACCGCCATGATCCCGATGCCGCCGGCCGCGCCGCGCACCAGCACCGACTCGCCCGGAGCGAAGCGGGCATGGCGAAGGCCGAAGTGGGCCACCGCGCCGGAACTCCCGAGCGTCACCGCGTCGACAGCCGACACGGTCGCCGCCAAGGGGATGAGCGTCTCGGCCGAGGCGATCGCTTGCTCGGCGTAACCGCCACCTACGCCAGTGAACGCCCACACGCGCTGACCGATCCATGACGGGTCGACGCCCTCGCCCACCGCGGCCACGGTGCCCGCGATCTCGCCACCGAGAATGTGCCCTTCGGAGAAGCCGTAGGCGGCGAGCGCACCGCTTCGGATCACGGCGTCGACACCGCCGACGCCGATCGCCTCGGTGGTGATCAGCACCTGTCCCTCGGCGGGACTCGGGTCGACGACGTCGACGACCGCGAGGCCCTCGGGACTTCCGAACGCCTGAACCGCAACTGCCTTCACTGTCCGTCTCCTCGTTCCGGGATCAACCGGGCCGACGTTAACGGACGCCCCCGTCCGTTTGGCTAAAGTGAGAGCGGTGACCGATCGTTTGCCTCACCGGCCGCGCTCCGACGCCCGGGACAACCGTGCACGCATCCTCGACGCGGCTCGCGCGGTGTTCGCCGCGGAAGGTCTGAACGCGCCGCTGCGGGAGATCGCCCGGCGCGCCGGAGTCGGCCCCGCCACCCTCTACCGCCATTTCCCGACCAAGGAGACGCTGGTCACCGAGGCGTTCACGGACCAGATGCTGGCCTGCCAGTCGATCGTCGACGAAGGGCTGGCCGATCCTGATCCGTGGCACGGCTTCCGGCTCGTGGTCGAGAGGATCTGTGAGTTGCACGCCCGCGACCGGGGCTTCACCGCGGCCTTCACGTCGACGTTTCCGCACGCGATGGACTTCGCCGCGATCCGGACCTACTCGCTGAACGCGATCGCCGAACTCGCCCGTCGCGCCAAAGCCGCCGGCCGTCTGCGTCCCGACTTCGTCCTGGACGACCTGATCCTCATGCTCATGGCCAACAGCGGCATCCGCGCCGCGTCACCGGCGGCCCGGGTCGCGGCCTCCCGGCGCTTCGCCGCGCTCGCGATCCAGGCGTTCCAAGCCTCGCCCGTGGCCTCGCCCCTGCCGGCAGTGCCGCGGTTGGTGCCCGCGCTGTCGATCACCGACGCGGCCCGACCGGCGAAACGGACGGGTGGTCGAAGGTCGGTCATCCCAAGACACAAGGTATAAGGTTCGAATGGTGCATCCACTTGAGACGTTCGAGGCCAAGGACGGCTGGCCGGCGCTGCGGCAGCGGCTGAACGGGCGCGTGCCCGACCTGCACCTGCTGGACGAGGCCGTCGAGTTCGCCGTGCGGTGGCACGGGGATCAGACCAGGCCCGCGGGCGAACCCTACGTCGAGCACCTGCTGGAAGTGGTGACCGTCCTCGCCGAAGGTGTGGGCGTGACGGACATCGACGTGCTGAGGGCGGGTGTGCTGCACGACGTCGTCGAGGACACCGACTGCGACCTGGAGACCGTCCGGGCGCAGTTCGGGGACAGGGTCGCGGAACTGGTCAACTGGGTGACCAAGGGTGAGGACCGCGAGGCGTACCTGGAAAACCTGAAGAACGCGCCGAAGGACGCCCTGACGGTCAAGCTCGCCGACCGGCTCAGCAACGTACAGCGGTTGAACACACATCCCAAGCCAGCGAAGCAACAGAAGTACTACCTGGAGACCGTGCGCACGATCGTGCCGCTCAGCCAAGGGTTTCCGTGGTTCGAGGAGTGGTACGCGAAGTGGCGGAACGAGTTCAGTCACCTCGCGAATCTCTGAGCACCGAGGCGATCGAGCCCACCTGGTCGGCCAGGAGCCCGACCGCCCCCACCGCGCGGCTCATCGGGTCTTCCGAGTCGCCGCCCAGCGCGAGGTCACGCACGTAGGCCGCCTTCACCTCGGCCCACCGCGAAGCCTGGGCCGCCGTGAGGGTTCCCCGCAGCTCGGCGAGTTTGAGCAGGTTGGCTTCCGCGCCTGAGGTCAACGTCTGCGCCTCGGCCATGTAGTGATCGTCGATCAGGGCCGCCAGCTCCGCGTCGTTCATCGCCGGGACGATCTTCTCCGCCAGCTTGTTCATGTTCCGGTACGAACCTTGGAGCTGGTACGGCGGTTCGGTCCGGGAAGCGTCCGACTGGGCGGCTGACGCGATGTACGCCTGGTTGTTGGCGAGCACGACCTTCTGCACCGTCAACAGCTTGCGCAGCACGGACAGCACTTGGTCGAGCTCGACCGACGAGTACGGGTGCGTCAACTGGTCCGGCCGGATCGCCGGGTCGCCCTTGGCCAGCCGCACCAGCTTCGGCACGTCGGCACGCTCGCGTGTGGACAGTGGGGCCAGCACGGCGTTGGACGTCAACGAGTTCTCGATGAAACTCAGGGCGAACAGGTCTTCCTTGCCGGACAGCACGTCGCCGAGGTTCCACACGTCCGCCCGGTTGGCTAGCATGTCCGGAATCCGGAAGCGCTGACCGGACTCGGTGTACGGGTTGCCTGCCATACACACCGCGAACCGCTTGCCGCGCAGGTCGTACGTCTTGGTCCTGCCTTTCCAGACGCCCTCCATCCGGCGCTGGGCGTCGCAGAGCGAGATGAACTTCTGCAGCAACTCCGGCGACGTGTGCTGGATGTCGTCCAGGTACAGCAGCACATTGCTGCCCATCTCCAGCGCGAACGAAATCTTCTCGATCTCCTGGCGTGCGGTCGCGTTCGGCGCTTCGGCCGGGTCGACGGAGGTCACGGAGTGGCCGAGGGCGGGCCCGTTGACCTTCACGAACACCAGGCCGAGCCGGTTGGCGACGTACTCCATCAACGTCGTCTTGCCGTACCCGGGCGGGGAGATGAGCAGCAACAGTCCCATCTGGTCGGTGCGCTTCGAATCGCCCGCGGTGCCGAGTTGTTTGGCCAGGTTGTCACCGATCAGCGGCAGGTAGACCTCGTCGAGCAGGCCGTTGCGCACGAACGCGCTCATCACCTTCGGCTGGAACTCGTCGAACCGCAGCGCCTGCCGCGAAGCCGTGACAAGGTCGGCACGCTTCTTCTGGTACGCGCGGAAAGCCGGGACCCGTTCGGTGTGGAACCGGCGGGTCCGGGCGAGCAGTTCGTCCAGGCGGAAGGTCAGTTTCCGGTCCACGATCCTCGGATGTGTGCCCAGCAGGCCTTCGACGGTCGCCTCTAGCGCGGCCGAGGAGTCGTGCCGCGGCACATCACGGCACAGCTCAAGGGCGATCGCCTCGGGCAGGTCGGCACTGGTTTCCCCGACGCTGGCCAAGTACGCCGTCAGCCAGGCGGAGATCAACTGGTGCCGCTCGGCCACGCCGTCGATCGCCCGCAGGTCGTCGTCGAACTCCTTGGCTGTGCCCAGAGCACGGCGGAACCTGTCGGCCAACGAGCGTGCGCCCGCGCTGGTGGCGAAGCCGAAGGGCGCCCTGGCCAGCTCTTCGAACAGGTACTCCCCCGCCAACGGGTCACCTTCGAGCCCCTGCGCGGCAAGGAAGGCGGTGATCTCCCCGGTCAGTTCGGCGGTGAGCTCGTCGATCGCGGACGTGTGGCCGAACGCGGTCCGGGCGCGAGCCAGCGACCCGGCCCGGCGGGACCACACCGTCTTCGCGGCCTCGTCCGGCCCGAACGCCCAGAAGATCGTCGCGGCCGCACGTGCCTGCGGCGTGTACCGCAGCACTCCCGCGCCGGCACGCAGCCGCAGGATCGCTTCAAGGATCTTGGCGGCGTCGTGGTCGTGCACGCCGCGCTCGTAGCCTTCGTCGTAACGGGTCTCGGCGACCTCGCGCACATGCTCCAGCACAGCGCTTTCGTCCAGAGGTGCGGACGGAAGCGCGACGGTGGCGAGGTATTCGCCGCGGTAGACCTCGGGCGTCTCGGACACCAGCAGCTGGTTCCAGAACGGCCTGGTGGTCTCGAACTCGGGGTCGACGACCGGGTCACGGAAGTCCGTTCCGGTGATCCCGATCGCCAGGCGGTCGTCGCTCGGCACCAGAGTCAGGTCCATGGCCTGCGTGTTCACCGCGAACACGTGCCTGCCCAGCTTGATCGTCTCGCCGCCGTCGGCGTAGAGGTCCAGCCGGTCCCGCAGCGACCGGCCCGCTTCCTGGCGCGCGGCCTTGATCCGGCCGTCCAGTTCCTCCGCACGGACCTGGTCGCCCAGGGCTCGCAGGTCGTCGGCGACCGCGCGGAGCTTGGCCACCATCGGGTCGCCCGCGAAGTACGTGTTGACGTCGTCCAGCGTCTCCAGCTGACCTGCCCGGCGCCGCACACTGCCCAGAATCCGGCTCGCGGACTCCACCAGACGGTCCGCGCGCCGGGCCCGTTCGTCCAGCAAAGCCTGCTTGCGCGCGGAAAACGCCTCGTAGACGTCGGTGCGTTTGGCGCCTAACTCGGCCATGAAGTCGTCGAACTCGCCGAACCGCGACTCCAGGTTCTCCAGCTGGAGCATCAGCCGGCCGAGTCCCTCGTCGCACTTCTGTGGCGTGTCCGCGACCGCCAGCGCACCGGTGATCGCCTGCCCCACCAACGCGAATTCGGCCGCGAACTCGGCACGGCCCTCGCTGGCCGCGAGTTCCCGGCGCCGTCCGTCCACAGTGGCGCGTGCGCGGTTGATCCCGCCGAGGACCTCACCGACGCGCGACAGGATTCCGGTACGGACCGTGGCATCGGCGATGTCGAGCGAGCTGACCACCTGGGTGAGCAGTTCGAGCCCTTCGGCCTGGTCGGTGAGACGTCGCTGGACCGGCGCGGCCTCGGCCACGGTCTTGATCGCCGCGCCCTCCGCGACCAGGCGCTCGACCTGCTCGTGGTACCCGGCGAACGCGTTCTCCCCGCTGAGGAACGCGACCGCGCGCTGCGCCGCGGTGTCGAGCTCGGTTGTCAGCAGGTCGTTCAACGAGCCGATGCGGGCGAGGTCGATGTACCGCATCTCTTTCAACGTGATCAGGTGGCCTTGCGCCTTGCGCAGGTCGGCCAGCTGCGACACCCAGGCGTCCGCGGTCTTCGGCGCCTCACCACGAACCTTGCGCACGAGCGAGGCGATGTCCCGATCGGACTCCGCCAGCGCGGTCGCGGCCTGGTTGGTCAGTGCCTGCACGCCTTCGAACTCGTCGAGCACCTGCTCGGCGGTGGCGCGCACGTCGGCGAGCGGTGTGCGCAGGTCGCACAGGTCCTGCTCGCCGAGCCAGTGATAGTGGTCGAACGCCCGGTCACAGGCCGCGATCAACGCCTCGAAGACCTCAGTGGACGGTGCCATCTCGCCCACCATCCGGGAAACGGACAGGCAGTCCGAGATTCCCCTGACCAGTTCGGCGTTGCCGACTCGGCCCAGCGGGCCTTCGCCGGTTTCCTGCGCGGCCGCGTACGTGTCGGACAGGTACGGCGTCTGCCACACCTGCATGGGATGCACGCGGGTCGGTTCGTCGGAAACGGCACGGAACACCACGAGCGTGCCGTCGTCGAACAACGACCACCCGTGGCACGGGATCGGCGTCCCGACTTCCTTGCGGATCACGTTGTACGGCAACAACAGGTACCGGCCGGCTGCGCGGGCGTGGAAGACGTAGAGCACGTCCTCGCCGTTGGTCGACCGGATCGTCCGCTCGAACTCCAGGCCCGCCACGTCCGTGTCGAACGTCTTCGCGGCACCTGTGGCCAGGTAGTAGCCACCGGGGAAGATGACGCCCTGGTCCTCGGGCAACCGCTGGCACGCCTGCCCGATGCCGTCCAGCCGCGCGACGCCCTTGGTCTGGGTGTTGAAGACCAGGTGACGCCAGTCGGTTT
The DNA here is from genome assembly GCF_013280595.1 of Kibdelosporangium persicum. Taxonomy (GTDB): domain Bacteria; phylum Actinomycetota; class Actinomycetes; order Mycobacteriales; family Pseudonocardiaceae; genus Kibdelosporangium; species Kibdelosporangium persicum. Next base: position 159,998 of record NZ_JAAATY010000014.1, on the reverse strand, counting down.
CCTTGTACGGCCGGATTTTCAGCAGGATCAACGCGCCGACGCGGGCGTAGTGCACGTCGGCGTCGGCCAGGCTCTGCAGCGGTTCGGTCACCGGCTCGGCGTAGACGCCCTCGCCGGTCTCGGTGTTGTTCTCCAGCTTGATGGTCAGGTCGCCGCCGACCGACTCGATGAACACCTCGTTCTGGATCGAGATGTGCGGGTGCCTGCCGAGGACGTGGTCCTCCCGGGTCGTCTCGACCCACTCGAAGTCGTGCGACGGCGGGAAGACGTGGTCACGTTCACCACGGTTGTCCTCATAGGACACAGTGCCGTCCGTGGTGATCTTCCAGCGCATCACCCTGATGTCGGACGCCGACGCGCCCGTCTGGAAGACCGCGAGCAGCCTGCCTTCCACGCGGCGCAGCTGCAGCAGCCGGGTTTCCTTGTAGTACCGGTACAACTCGGCGAAGTCGTGCACGAACCGCGGGTCGTCGATCAGGCCCGGCACGGCGGCGTCGTCGAACCGGAACGCGTCGCCGTCCCGGACGAACGAGTGCAGCGAGAAGACGTCGTCGACCTCGGTCTCCGGTCGCAGCCCGATGAACACGTTGTACCCGAACAACATCGAGCCGTTGACGGGTACGACGTCCCGCGGCACGCAGTTGTTCTCGGTCCGGATCCGTTCGGTGCCGATCAGCCGCAACTCGGTGCTGCCGAACACCTCGAGGCGCTTGGTGTTCAGCTCTTCGGCACGGGCCGTGAGCGCGGCGGCGTGGCCCGCCAGCCGCGCTCGCAACAGCTCGTACGTGCCCTCGTCCAGCGAGACAGGAGCGGCGGTCGTGGTCATCGGGGCAGCAGGCCCGCCACCGAGTGCTCACCGATACCGAGCCGGTTCGCGGTGTCCAGCAGCTCCTGCAGCTTGGCCGCTTCCTTGCCGCCGGAACCGATCAGCTTGAGCAGTAACGCCGACACGGTCAGGTTCTGCACGTCGGCGGTGCTGATGCCGCCGAGGATCCGGCCGATGTCCTCGGTGAAGCTCTGCTCGCCGTTGAGCCACGGCCTGGCCAGCGTCCGCGCGGTCGCCGAGTGCTCGACGAACCCGTCGATGCTCTTGCCCATCGACACCGCGCCGACCAGGCGGTCGAAGAACATCGACTCGCCGCCGACGATGTCGATGTCGGCCTTCTCCAGGCCCGCCGCGATGACCGACGCCTGCGACTCGGCCACCTTGCGCTGCGCGTCCAGGCCGGCCAGCCGGATGTCCTTCTCCATCTCCAGCCGCAACCGGTACTCCTCGTGCTCGCGGGTCGCGTCGCTCATCGCGGCCAGCGCGGCGGCCTTCTCGGTGAGACCCTCCGCCTCGCCCTTCAGCTTCTCCCGCAACGCGTCCGCGACCGCGACGGCCTTCTCGCGGTCCACCCCGGCCTGGGCGAGGCCGATCTTCTCGGTGGCCTCGGCCTTGGCCAACGCCTTCTCCCGCTCGACCGCGGCCTCCGCGCGGCCCACCTTCTCGATGGCGTCCGCGTCGCGTTCCCGGACCTGCACGCCGGCCAGGCCTTCCGCCGCAGCCTGGGCCTGGGTGCCCTCGGCGAGCCGGATCTTGGCGCGGGCCTCCAGTTCGGCCGCCTGCTGACGGGCCTCGGCCAGCGCGAGCTCGCGGCGTGCGTCGTGCTTCGCGGCCTGCTCGGCGGCCTCGGCCGCCTTGATGTCCTTGACCAGCTTCTCCTGGGCCTCGGCCTCGGCCTGGATGACCAGCGCCTGGCGCATCCGCTCGGCCTCCTCGACCGCGCGCAGCCGCTTGATCGTCTCCTCCTGTTCGGCGACGGTCTTGTCCACCGCGATCCGCTCCCGGACCACCTCGGCGATCGCGCGCTTCTCGCCCTCGATCTCCTTGTCCTTGCTGATCTTGGACAGCTCGGTCTCCCGCTCGCGGGCGATCACCTCGAGCTGGCGGTCCTTCTCGATCCGCTCGGTCTCGATCGCGATGACCCGTTCCCGGTTCTTCTCCGCCACGGCGACCTCGCGGGCCCGGTTCTGGTCCTGGATGCCCAGCTGCTCCTCGGTGCGCAGGTGCGCGGTGTGCGCCTTGAGCCGCTCCTCGGCCTGCACCTTGGCGATCTCGGCCTCCTCGCGGGCCTTCATCGTCTCGACCTCGCGGCGCTGCTTGACCTCCGCGTCGGCCTTGCGCCGCTCCAGTTCGAGGATCTGCTCACGGGCGTCGACGTTCTGCCGCGTGATCTCCTTCTCCTCGTTGCGCTGGTACTCGTTGGTCCGCACGTGCTCGATCGCGGTCAGCTCGGTGATCTTGCGGATGCCTTGCGCGTCAAGGATGTTGGCCGGGTCGAGGTGGCTCATCGGGGTCTGCTCGAGGTAGTCGATCGCGGCGTCCTCAAGGCTGTAGCCGTTCAGGTCGGTGCCGATCACCCGGATGATCTGGTCCCGGAACTCGTCGCGCTTGGTGTACAGGTCGACGAAGTCCAGCTGCTTGCCGACGGTCTTGAGCGCCTCGGAGAACTTGGCGTTGAACAGCGCCTGCAGCGTGGCCTCGTCGCTGGCCCGCGCGGTGCCGATGGCCTGTGCCACCTTGATGACGTCCTCCGCGGTCTTGTTGACCCGCACGAAGAACGTGATCCTGATGTCGGCGCGGATGTTGTCCTTGCAGATCAGGCCTTCCTGACCGGCCCGGTTGATCTCGATGGTCTTCACCGAGATGTCCATGACCTCCGCGCGGTGCAGCACCGGCAGCACGACCGCGCCGGTGAAGGTGACGTCCACCTTGCGCACCTTGGAGATGATCAGTGCCTTGCCCTGCTCGATCTTGCGGAACAGCCTGCTGACCACGAAGAGGATGACCAGGATGACCAGCAGCACGACGCCGATCAGCACGCCCGCCCCGATTCCGACAACGTCCATGTCTCAGTCCTTCAGGTGAGTCTCGACCGGGGCGACCCAAAAGAACTCGCCATCGGTGTCGTAGTCGTAGATGAGCGCCGTCCGGCCGGCGCGCAGGTCGTCCTCGCCGGCCTGCCGGACCTGGACGATGGCCGAGGACCCGTCCTCGGCGTGCACTTCGGCCTGGCCGAAGTCGCCTGTCACGGTGCCGGTCCTGATCACGCACGTGCGGCCGACGAAATCGGCGCGTGACGCACCCGGTCCGGTGTGGAACACCTTGCGCAGCGGTGTCACGAGCAGCCTGGTCACCAGCAGCGCCAGGACGACGGCGACCAGCAGGACCACCGTGCCGAGGACGATCCTGGTGACGGTTCCGGTGCCGGCCAACAGGACCGTGCCGACCAGGCTGAGAAACCAGGAGACGACGATCGTCAGCGTGAGCGCGATGGTCAGTGGCACGCCACCGAATCCGAGCGCGCCGAGCAGATCGCCCGCGTCCTCGTCCACGTCGACGGCGCCGAACAAGGTCAGCAACCAGTAACCGACGCACACGACGAGCAGAAACGTGCACAGCACGGCCGGGAAAGCCAGCGTTGCCTGCAAGAACTCGGCCAACCCGCCCCCCAAGACGCCGAAATCGCCTGCCTCCCCATCGGCCCGGCCGGGCGACTATAACTCAGCGGCAGCGCTCACTGAGCGTTTTCGCTCCCGGGACGTGATCGAATCGTGTCACTTGGCTGTCCACTTGGGGCCTTTTCCGAAGTTTTTCCAGCGCCCGGTGCTGGGCGAGCCGGACGACCGGCGGAGTACTGCCGATCGCCTCGGCGGTCTGTTCGGCGGTCAGCCCGCACAGCGCGCGCAGGATGATGATCTCCCGCTCGTGACCTGGCAGTATGGCCACGTCGAGGTCGGTGTCGGCACAGCCCGGCTCGCCGTTCAGTTCCTCGTTCACTTTTTCCGAAGCTATTCGGTAAGTGACGGCCAACAACGGTTCCCGCTCGGCCGGCAGCGCCCGGAGCACCGCGTGCAACGCCTCCGTCGCAACGAGATCGGCGACGGCGAACGATCCGTCCCGCCGTCCGATCCGGGCACGGCAGTACCGCACCACGACAGGCTTGATCGTTCCGAGAACGATGGCTCCGAGACTCATGACGTCTCCCCGGGATCGCGCGACCAGTCAGGGGTGTGACTGACGGAAACGTTCCCACTTACGCGACTTTCCGGGTTTTTTCGAAGAAATACCGTGGGTGGCGAACCGATTCCGGGACGCGCCGGTAATACTCCACTCGGCGCAACGAGTTCGCTAACGGCCGGATAACTATTCCGTCGAATCGGCGTTACGCCGTTGATCTTTCGGCTTTGCTGCGCGGGTGAGGAACAAGATCGCACTCGTCCTGGCCGTCGCGGGCACCGCGGGCACGCTGTCGGCGTGCTCGAGCAGCGAGTCGAAGTTCGCCGAGGAACTCAAGGCCGCCGGGTTCGGCACGGTGCAGCCGACCTCGGAGACGGAGAAGAAGACCAAGAAGGTCGGTGGCAGGACGGTGAAGTCGAGCACGAAGGTGCTCGAGGCGGTCGTCCGGGTGAAGGGCTGCGAGCTGGAGTTCGAGAAGGTCTCCGGCCAGTCCGGCTACTGGCTGGACGAGCTGCACGTCAACGGCCAGGAACCGGACTGGCCCGGTTTTCCCGAGAACCTCCGGCGAGCTCAGGTGGAGAGCATGTTCGCCGACGCCAGCCGCAAACCCGACGGCTTCACCAGCTGCTACAAGCCCAACGAACCCTGACCCCCTCGTGAGTGTTTATCAGGGTTAGAACCCTGATAAACACTCACGAGGTTTGATCAGCGGCGGGTGAGGAAGGACTGCAGGCCGGCGAGGTCGTCGGTGTTGATGTGGTCCACGCCCGCCTTGCGCAGCTCGGTCCAGATCGCGTCCCGGGCGGCACCCGGGGCGTCCGGCGTCGCCCAGAACCGGACCCGCTGACCGGCCTGGTGCGCCGCCGAGACGATCCGGGTGAGTCGTTCCCGTTCCGCGGCGGGGAATTCACCGGCGCCTGTCCACGTGAACAGCTTGGTCCAGTTGTCGGACACCAGCGGGGTGAGCCGGGCGTCGGAGCCCGGGCCGAGGTCGGCCGGGTCGGCGATGCGGCCGTCGTAGAACGCCAACCGGTGCCGCTGCGACGCCATCAGGTCACGCGGGCGGTCGCCGGAGATCACCGCGGTCACCGGGCCGCGGAGCACAAAACCGTTGACGTACTGGGTGAACAGCGACGGATACTGCCGGAGCACCTTGTCCAGCGCGGTGTACGCGGCCACGCCGTTGGTCTTGATGTCGATCAGCAACTGGAACGCGGCCGGCTTGCCGCGGTAGACCTTGCCATGGTTGACCTTCACCCGGCGGGCCAACGGATCGAGGTACAGCGACTGCAACGTCCGGTCCGGCGTCAGGTCCTCCGGATCATGGCCGACGAGCAGCTGACCGTCCACCAGGTAGATGTCGGCCTCCACGCTCGTGAAGCCGTGGTCGAGCGCGTCGAACAAGGGACGCGCATGCTCGTAGTCGTTGTGCGCGTGCGCTTGCGGCAAGGGCCGCACCTGGGTGGCCGAGGCGACTGTGGACGCACCGAAGACGAGCGCGAAAACGCTCAGAACAACCGTCAATACCCGCATGTGGATCACCCTAAGCCGGGTTGACCTGAGCGGACATGAATAACTGGCGAAGAGGAAAACAACCACTTCGCAGTGTAGCCGGTCTGTTACAGTCCCGCCCATGATCACCCGGCTCGGCAGCCTGCGTACGGCCATCGCGGTGGCCACCGGCATCGCCGCCCTCTACATGGCGCTCGTCACGGTCAACAACATCACCGACTTCCCCACCAACCGGGCGTTTGTCGAGCACGTGCTCGCGATGGACACCACGTTCAAGTCGCCGAACACCATGTGGCGGGCGATCACCAGCCCCGCGGTCGCGCTGATCGTCTACATCGCGATCATCGTCTGGGAGGCGCTCACCGCGATCGTCCTCGGCATCGGGTTCGTCATGGGCGTCCGTGACAACCCCCGGGCGCGTCCCTTCGGGACGGTCGGGTTCCTGATGATGATGTTGTTGTTCGGCGCGGGTTTCATCGCGATCGGCGGCGAGTGGTTCGCCATGTGGCAGTCGCAGCAGTGGAACGGTCTGCAGCCCGCGACGTCGAATTTCCTGATCGCCTTGGCCGGGCTGATCCTCACCCGGTTACGCGAACGCCCGGACGCCTGACCGCACATTTCGCTTGGTGCCCAACAACAGAAGCGCCCGGCCGCCCGGGATCGACGGACCGGGCCGGGTCCGGGGCCCCGCTCAGGAGGCCCCGGACGTCGGGGACTACCGGTTGAGCGCCTTCAACGGCTGCTCGGCCGCCTGGTCGAAGATCTCCTGCAGCAACGGGTTCGCGTCAGCGGCGGAGCTCAACAGGCTGCGCGGCAACGGAACCGCCTTGCCGTCGAGCGGGCCCCTGACCTCGTAGACCGAACCGTCCTCGGGAAGCGGTGAGGTACCGCAGATCTCGTTGCGGCCGGGCAGTTCCCCGTTGAACAGGAACCGGTCACCGAACTGCTGCACGCACGCCGACGGGCCAAGGATGTACTGGCCGTGCTGGCCTTCGTCGTCGATGGACACGAGCCGCGCGGCATGCGTGATGTCCTTGTACGTCCGCAAAGCACCCTCGTACGCGGTCTGCGGGTCAAGCTCGCTGTGCACCAACAGCATCCGCGGCGCGCCCTTCAGGTCCAGGTTGCGGTCCTGCGGCGGGTACGGCCAGAACGCGCACATCGGCACGCCGTTGAGGTAACCGGCCCACGGGTAGCGCTTGGCCATCCGGTCGGCTTCACGCGTGTAGAACCGCGGGTCCTTGTTCCACGCGGTGTCGTTGCAGCGCACGGTCGTGGAGATCGCACCGAGGTTGACCTCCGCGGCAGCCGTGGCGACGGCCGGGACGCCGTACCGGGACTTGATCGCCGCCAACGAGTCGAACGCCTGCAGAGCGGGCGCGAGCCTGCCCCAGGCGCCCTCGACGTGACCGGCCTGGATCCGCGCGGCCGGGGCCTTCACCAGCTCGTCGTGCACCAGGATGTCGATGGTCGCGCGGATGAACCGGCGGTTGTTGCCGATCACCCCGAGCACCCTGAAGTCGAGGTCGTCCGCACGGACGTCGGTCGTGCCCGCCCGGTGCAGCTCGGACAGCTTGCCCCGGATGCTGTCGTAGGTCCGCTGGACCTCGTCGGCCGTGGTGCCCAGGGGACCGGTGATCTGGTCGGCGTGCCTGGCGACCCACGGCTTGAACTGCGTGTCGAACCGGCGCTGGTACGACCACGGGTCGAAGTTGACGTTGTCCCACTGCGAGTGCGTCCAGTCCATGTTGGAGTCCAGGACGAACCGGCCGACACGCTGCGGGTACGTGTCGGCGTACCAGCCGCCGAGCCACGTGCCGTAGCTGTATCCGACGAAGTTCAGCAGCCGGTGGCCGAGCAGCGCCCGCAGGAAGTCCATGTCGTACACGGTCTGCTGGCTGCTGACGAACCGGCCGAACTCGGTCGCGGCACACGCCTTGGCCTGCAGCCTTGCTTCCGCGATCTCGGTGCGGTGGGTCTGCTCGTCACGCACGCGGTAGTCCGGCGTGGTCGGCAGCGCCGCCAGCTCCTCGGTCGTGGTCAGGCAGCGCAGTGCCTCACTCTGGCCGAAGCCGCGGGGGTCGAAGCCCAGCAGGTCGAAGTCCCGGAACATCTGCGGCCGGGACACCGCGAGCGTGGCCGTCAGGTTCAGCCCGGCGCCCCCAGGGCCGCCCGGGTTGCTGGTCAGCAGGCCGCGGACCGGGCCGGTGGCCTTGCTGTGCGAGATCGCCACCTTGATGTCCGGGTGCGCGTCCGGGTTGTGCCAGTCCATCGGCACCTTGACCGTGGCGCAGTTGGTGGTCGGGGCCTGCGGGTACTGCTGCTTGATGCTCGCGTCGAAGGAGCACGGTGCCCACTGGATCGGCTGGTCCAGGTAACGCTGCGGAATGGCCGGGGCGGGCGGCTCCGCGGGCTTGCGGTCCGGCAGGGCGGCGCTCGGCACGGCGAGCACCGCGAGCGCCATGGCGGAGCACGCCACGGCTGAGACTAAGACACGTAAGGGGGCCATGCGGTACATAACTACCCGACGAAAAGTGGCGGCGGGAGGGGCAAATCGTCTTGATTTCGCGGCCGCGGGTGTTCAGTGCGAGGATCGGGGCGTGGAACAACGCAGCATGGGAAGGCTCGGCCGCGACGTCTCGGTGATCGGCCTCGGCACATGGCAACTGGGCGCGGACTGGGGCGAGGTCAACGAGAAGGACGCGCTGGCCGTGCTCGACGCGGCCGTCTCGTCCGGAGTGACCTTCCTGGACACCGCGGACGTCTACGGCGACGGGCGCAGCGAGCAGCTGATCGCCAAGTACGTCGCCGGCCGCTCGGACCGCCCGTTCGTGGCGACCAAGATGGGCCGCCGGATGGCCCAGGAGCCCGGCAACTACACCCTCGACAACTTCCGGGCGTGGACCGACCGGTCACGCAAGAACCTCGGCATGGACGTGCTGGACCTGGTCCAGCTGCACTGCCCACCGCGGTCGGTGATCGACTCGGACGAGGTCTTCGACGGCCTCGACACGTTGGTCGCCGAACAGCGGATCGCCGCGTACGGCGTGAGCGTCGAGACCTGTGCCGAAGCTCTGGCCGCGATCGCCAGGCCCGGCGTGGCGACCATCCAGATCATCCTGAACGCTTTCCGCCGCAAGCCTTTGGAGGAAGTCCTGCCCGCCGCCGCGGCGGCCGGGGTCGGGATCATCGCGCGGGTGCCGTTGGCGTCCGGCCTGCTGTCCGGCCGCTACCGGGCCGACACGACGTTCCCCGAGAACGACCACCGCAACTACAACCGGCACGGCGAGGCGTTCGACGTCGGCGAGACGTTCTCCGGCGTCGACTACGAGACCGGTGTCCAGGCCGCCCAGGAGTTCGCGGCTCTCGCGCCGTCCGGAGTGACCCCGGCCCAGCTGGCGCTGCGCTGGGTCGTGCAGCAGCCCGGTGTCAGCACAGTGATCCCCGGCGCACGGAACGTCTCGCAGGCCCAGGCCAACTCGGCCGCGGCCGGTGTCGCGCCCCTGTCAGCGGAGACGCTCGCGGCGATCGAGGACCTCTACGACAACCGCATCCGCGCCCAGGTCCATCACCGCTGGTAGACACTCGTGAGTGGTTATCAGGGTTCTAACCCCGATAACCACTCACGAGGGGGTCAGAGGGCTTGGGCGAGGCGGTCGGCGAGCAGGCGGGTGAAGCGCGGAGCGTCGGCCAGTTCGCCGCCTTCGGCCAGCAGGGCGATGCCGTAGAGCAGTTCCGCGGTCTCGGCCGCGCCTTCCTTGTTCTCCTCGTGGGCCTTGCGCAGGCTGGTGACCAGCGCGTGGTCCGGGTTGAGCTCCAGGATCCGCTTGATCGGCGGCAGTTCCTGGCCCATCGCGCGGTACATCTTCTCCAGCGTCGGGGTGACGTCGTTCGAGTCACCCACGATGCAGGCGGGCGACGTGGTCAGCCGGGAGGACAGCCGGACCTCTTTGATGTTGTCCTTCAGCGTCTCGGTCATCCACGACAGCAGGCCGGCGAAGTCCTTCGACTTCTCCTCGGTGTCGCTGCCGGTGTCCAGGTCGACCTGGCCCTTGGCGACGGACTGGAACTGCCTGCCGTCGAACTCGGGCACCGAGCCGACCCACATCTCGTCGATCGCGTCGGTGAGGATCAGCACCTCGTAGCCCTTGGCCTTGAAGGCCTCCATGTGCGGCGAGTTCTCGATGATGGAACGGGACGCGCCGGTCAGGTAGTAGATGTGCTCCTGGCCGTCCTTCATCCGCTCGACGTATCCCTTGAGCGTCGTCGGCTTCTCCGGGTCGTGCGTCGAGGCGAACGACGCGATCTCCAGAATGCTCTCGCGGTTGTCGAAATCGTTGACGAGGCCTTCCTTGACCGCCGCGCCGAATTCCTTCCAGAACGTCTGGTACTTTTCCGCGTCCATCGACTTGATGGTGGAGAGGATCTTCTTGACCAGGCGGCGGCGCATCAGCTGGATCTGACGGTCCTGCTGCAGGATTTCCCGGGAGACGTTCAGCGAAAGGTCCTGCGCGTCGACGACGCCCTTGACGAACCGGAGGTATTCCGGCATCAGGGCCTCGCACTCGTCCATGATGAACACGCGCTTGACGTAGAGCTGAGGCCCGCGCTTGCTTTCCCGCATGAACAGGTCGAGCGGCGCGCGTGACGGGATGAACAGCAGCGCCTGGTATTCGAACGTGCCCTCGGCCTGCATCTGGATGATCTCGAGCGGATCGGTCCAGTCGTGGCTGATGTGCCGGTAGAACTCCTTGTACTCGTCCTCGGCGACCTCGTCCTTCGACCGGGCCCAGAGCGCCTTCATCGAGTTGATGGTCTCGAACTCGGTCTTCGTCTCGTCGTTCTCGGTCTTCTCGACCTTGAGCCGGACCGGCCAGGTGATGAAGTCGGAATACCGCCGGACGATCTCGCGGATCTTGTACTCGGCGGTGTAGTCGAAAAGGTGGTCCTCGGCGTCCTCGGGCTTGAGGTGCAGCGTGACGGAAGTGCCCTGCGGGGCGTCGTCGACCGAATCGATGGTGTACGTGCCCTCGCCCTCGGACTCCCACCGGGTGCCCTGGCTCTGGCCCGCTTTCCTGGTCACCAGCGTGACCTTGTCGGCCACCATGAAACTGGAGTAGAAACCGACACCGAACTGGCCGATCAGATCGGCGGAACTGTCCTTGCTCTCCTTGAGCTTGCGCAGCAGTTCGGCGGTACCGGACTTGGCGATGGTGCCGATCAGGTCGACGACCTCGTCACGGGACATCCCGATACCGTTGTCACGAACGGTGAGAGTGCGCTGTTGCTTGTCCGCTTCGAGCTCGATGTGCAGGTCACTGGTCTCCGCGTTCAGGTCCTTGTCCTGGAACGCGGCGAGCCGCACCTTGTCGAGCGCGTCGGAGGCATTGGAGATCAGCTCACGCAGGAAGATGTCCTTGTTCGAGTAGATCGAATGGACCATCAACTGCAGGAGCTGGCGTGCCTCGGCCTGAAACTCGAGCGTTTCCATCTGGGTGTCCACTCCGCGATTATCTCAAGGGCTTCCCGGCCCGTCCCCCGGGCCGGACGTCCAGACGCCGTCGATGGTACGACCGGGCCCGGTGGCACGAGCACCACCGGACCCAGCCGGGGGCAGGTCAGGCCCGGCGGCAGGTGAAGCTGGCCGCCGAGTTGGGGTCACCGCCCTTGTACTTGGGCACCAACGGATAGAGGCACAGGTCGCGGGTCGCTGTGCCGTCGGCGGTCCGGGCGGGCAGGGTTTCCGGGGCCTTGCCCTTCTCGACCCAGTCGACCAGCGCCGCCATCGGGTCCACCGGGGACGCGCCCAGGCCGCCGCCGCAGTGGTCCGCACCGGGGGCCAGGAACACGCGGTAGAAGTCGTTCACGTCGCCCATCCTGCGGCCGACGCGCTCGCGGTAGTCGACGGTGCCCTGGTACTGGATCAACACGTCGTCCGTGCCGTGCCAGGTGATCATCTTGCCGCCGGACCTCCGGAACGCCGTCAGGTCCGGGTCGTCGGTGCCGATGACGCTGTTGTAGCGGGCCCGCGACTCGGCGAAGACGCGGTAGTAGTCGGCGTACGTCATCTTCGCGATGTCGTAGGCCGGGTTCTGCTTGATGAAGTACTGCACCCAGGTCGCGCTGATCTCGAACGGCGGATCCCCGGCGAGCCAGCCGATGTCCATGCCGCGGTTGAAGCCGTACCAGCCGTGCGGGCCGTCCCAGATCTCGCGGATCACCTCGGCGTCGGCCCGGGAGATGACCACTTCCTGGCCGGCACAGACGATCTTGGTGCCGACCAGGTCGTACGGGTTGTAGTGGCACTTGCGCGGGTCGTTGACCACCCGGTCGGCCACGCCGTCGATCGTGTCGCACGCGTCGAGCGCGGCCTTCTCGAACGCGTCCTGCTCGCACAGCGACATCCGGTTGCGCTCGGAGGTCTGGACGACCTGCGGCCACAGGTCCGCGACCAGGAACCGGTCCCAGTTGATCGCGGGCGCCGCCGCGTTGATGCCGTCGTAGTCGTCCGGGTAGCGCTGCGCGTTCATCAGCCCCTGGCGTCCGCCTGTCGAGCAGCCGTTCCAGTACGAGTAGTTCGCCGCGCGCCCGTAGTGCTGCGTGGTCACGGCCTTGCCCGCGACGGCCATGTCGTGCAACGACCGGGACGCGAAGTTCTTCAGCAGTTCGGTGTTGACGTCGCCGTCGGCGTCCAGCGCCCACTTGGCCGGGCTGCCGGTGTTGGTGTCCACGCCGCCGTCGGTGGTCGCGGCCGCGTAACCGAGCTTGATCTGCTCAGCCAGACCGGCGTCCCAGACCGCCATGGAGTAGCCGCCGCCACCGACGCCCTGGAACCGGCCGTTCCACCCGGAGATCGGCAACCACACCTTCACGGCGACCTTGTCGCCCACGCCCGGGTGCGTCAGGACGACCGTCACGTCGCAGTACGGCGGGACGTTCGTAACCGGCGGAAGCTGGAACTCAGGCGGATATTCGACGGACCCGCCGGGCTTTTCGACAGCGGTCACCGACACGACGTCGGCGCCGGGCACCGTCGGTCTGTTCACCGCGGCACATCCCTGCGCGGCGTACGCGACAGCAGGCGTGGTCACCAACGCTGTCGCCGAAACGAGCGCCACCATGGCGCCGAAGAGTCTTTTCATGGTGCTCCCCAGTTCGTGTGACTTCAAGCACCATACTCGCGCGGCCCGGTGGCCGGCCAAAGGACACAGTGGACGGTCGAGCGGCGGCCGGAACACCCGATGTGAAAGATCCCGGGCCGGTGGCGTGGACTCGCCACCGGCCCGGGACCGGTCCTGCCCGACGTCAGCGGATGTTGACGTCGACGCACGCGTAGAAGGCGTTCGCCGTGTCCGAGATGTTCCAGATGGCGAGCAGCTTCTGGCGACCACGGAAGCTTCCGAGGTTCACGTTGTGCGTGACGGTGGCAGCCGGCTGGGCACCGTTGTCGTTCTGCGACCACACGCGGGTGCCGCCGATGAAGTACTCCCACGTGCTGGTGCGGTGGCGAACGGTCAGGTTCCAGGTGAACGTCTGGACCGGGCTGACGTTCTGGACCTGCCAGGCCTTGCCGTCGTTGCTCAGCTCGGCGAACCTGCCCACGTTGCCGTGGCAGTTGCGCAGCCCCTTCGGGCCCTCCACGCTCTGCGGCTCGTACTTGATGTCGCCGCACGCGACGACACCACGCTTGCACTGGTCCTGACGGCTGGACGGGCTGACGATCCAGCCGTGCGCACTGGCCGTTCCGGCCGGCAGGACCACCGTGAGCAGCGGGGCGACCAGCGCACCGACCACGGCTGCGATGAACTTGCGCTTCATTTTTCAGCTCCTCGTCACGACGAGCTGCGGTCCGGTGTCGCGCGCCGACCGGTCCCTCCGCCGGGTACCGATACCAAACACAAGACCTGCAGGGGTTTGTGGTCTAGACCATACTAACGTCCGACGTATCGGTCAAGAGATGGCGAATTCCCGCTGCTCCTGGGGGCTCGTTACCGGACGGGTACGGGCACACATTCCGCCGTCATTCCGCGTCGTGAAATTCACGGCAACACCGCCCTCGGCGCGCGGGACGAACCTTCCTTGAAAGAGGGCATGCGCTGCATCGCGGAACATTGAACGGCTCAGCTTGACAAAGCCACTCCCGGGGTTCTGTGAATTTGCGGACAGTGGTCCCACTTGTCTCGTCTTCCCGGCCGCGAACACCGATGATGAGGATCATGAGCTTCAGCCATCTGTCTCATTTGGACTGTTCGCGCTGCGCCGAGCGGTACGACGCCGACGAGATCCACAACCTGTGCGTATGCGGCTCGCCCCTGCTCGCCCGATACGACCTCGGTTCGGTCACCGTCGGCCCCGCGGACATTTCGGGGCGCCCGCCGACCTTGTGGCGCTACCACGAGGTGCTGCCGGTACGCGAACGCGTGATCAGCATGGGCGAAGGCATGACCCCACTGCTGCCACTGCCGGCGTTGGGCCGGGAGTTCGGCGTCCCGGGTCTGCTGATGAAGGACGACGGCCTGTTCCCCACCGGATCGTTCAAGGCACGCGGTGCGGCCGTCGGCGTGTCCCGCGCGGCCGAGCTCGGGGTGCGGGCGTTCGCCATGCCCAGCAACGGAAACGCCAGCGCGGCCTGGACCGCTTACGGCGCGCGGGCGGGCATGCGCAGCGTCGTCGCGATGCCCGAATCGGCCCCGCTGATCAACCGGACGGAATCGGCAATCACCGGTTCCCAGCTGTATCTGGTCCGCGGGCACATCGGCGACTGCGGCCAGATGATCGGCGCCTTGATCGCGCGCTCGAACGGCGAACTGTTCGACGCGTCGACGTTGAAGGAGCCGTACCGCATCGAAGGCAAGAAGACGATGGGCTACGAGATCGTCGAACAGCTCGGCTGGCGCAGCCCGGACGTGATCGTCTACCCGACCGGCGGCGGTGTCGGCCTGATCGGGATCTACAAGGCACTGCGGGAGATGCGGGAACTCGGCTGGCTGACCGGGCCGCTGCCGCGCCTGGTGGCCGTGCAGGCCGGCGGATGCGCCCCGATCGTGGCGGCTTTCGAGGCGGGCGCGACCGAGAGCACGGCGTGGCCGAACCCGAAGACTGTCGCGTTTGGCATCACCGTGCCCAAACCGCTCGGCGATTTCCTGATCCTGGAAGCGTTATACGCCACCAACGGCACGGCCATCGCCGTGGACGACACCGACACCCTTGCCACCCAGGCGTTGTGCGCCCGCCTCGAAGGCACGTTCATCTGCCCCGAGGGCGCCGCCACGCTCGCCGCCGTCCGGCGGCTCCGCGATTCCGGCTGGATCAAGGAAACCGAGGAGGTCGTCGTGCTCAACACCGGCTCGGGCCTGAAGTACCCGGCCGAGGTCGATGTCCCGACGCTCGACCCAGGTGACCGGCTCGGCTGAGTCGGCAACGGCCCGATCCGTTACATGCACCAGCCTTCGTTGCGCAACCACCCGGACTGCTACAGCTCGTCCATCCCGAACACCGAGGTGCACGCCGCGGCGGGCCCGCAGAACCACTGGTTCTACCTGCTGGCTGAGGGCACGAACCCGGGCGGCGGCAGCCGGTCAGCCCGACGTGCGACAACTCGACGATCGCAGGCATCGGGATCCAGAAGGCGGGCCAGATTTTCTACAACGGCCTGTTGCGCAAGACCACGACGTGGACCCACGCCCGTGCGCGGGTCGCGACGTTGCAGGCGGCCAAGACCCCCTGTTCCCCACTGGCTGCACCGAGTTCGACGCCACCAAGGCGGCGTGGAACGCGGTGAGCGTCCCCGCGCAGTCAGGCGAACCCACTTGCCCGTGACCTGATCACGTGGTGGCGGGCCGAGGTCCGCCACCACGGATCACCTCCACGAGACTGGCGAAGCTCTCCGCACCACGACCGGCCGCGATTCCCCGTGCGGTCAACGATTCGATCAGCCGGGGCAGCGCGGAGTCCAGTCCGCGCTGCTCGGTCGCGGTGATCAGGTGCCGCATCAGCGGCGCGTCGAGTTCGAGCCATTCCTCGTCGCCCGGATAGCGCCCAGCGTCGATCTGACCGGCGTAGTCCGAGATGACGTCCACCACGGTCGACTTCAGCCAGTCCGTCAGCAAGGGCGTGAACGTCTCGGCCCTGACCGAGGCGGTCCCCAGCAGGGTCGCCGTCTGCAGGTAGCCGATCAGTGTGGCCCACGCGAAGTTCAGCATCGCCGCGTCGTACAGCGACGCAGTCCCCGGGTCCGGGCCCAGATACGTTGTCCTGCCCAGGCGGGCGAGCAGTTCCGAGTGCCGGTCGAAGACCTCCCGCGATCCACTGTAGACAAGCACGGTCTCGGGGCGGCCGACATGTTCCGGATGCGCCATCAGCGCGCCGTCCAGATACCTTGCCCCGAACCGGATCCCGGCCTCGACGGCCTGCTCGCTCGTACCGGACGTGAGGTTCACGACGTCCGGCCCCGGCGGCAGCTCCGGGATTTGTGCGTAGTCCTCGACGCAGAGGACCACCAGGTCCGCTTGCTGGAGTCCGGATTCCGACGCGCCCAGCACAGCCGCGATCGCCTTGCCCCGGGGATTCGCCCCCACCATCACCGTTCGCATGGAACCTACATTATGTAGGTTAGCCCGCCGCCGCAACCCGCTTCACGATCAGACTGGCGGTGGCGATCGCGTCCTGGCGTGCGATCCGCTTCTCCGCGGCGGCCCGCGCCAAGCCCTCGACGGCGCTGAAGATCCCGGTCAGCGCGGGCAGGCCCAGCCGCGCGAACGGTTCGAGCGCCCGCCGGAACTCGGCGATGTAGAAGTCCCGCGAATCCCGCAACACCTGCCGGGTCGACGGACTGCCCGCGAGCGCCGCGAAGACCTCTTCGCACTCCTCCCCCGCGTCCACGACGCCGTCGATGTACGCCGTGCTCAGCACCGAGGCGACGGCTCCCAGCGACCGCGCCCGCTGCTGCAACGCGTCACGCATGGTCGCCAGCACCCGCTGGTCGTAGTCCCGGTACAGCTCGACCAGCAGCACCTCCCGGGTCGCGAAGTGGTCGTACACGACCGGCCGGGACACCCCTGCCCGTTCGGCGAGCGTGACCAACGTCAACGCGTTGGTGCCGTCGGCCCGGATGATCTCCATCGCCGAATCCAGCAACTGCCGACGTCGGTCCGTCCGACTCAACCTGCCCATACATCCATTTAGCCACAGGCGCGACCGAACGCTGTTGCGGCCCGGACGGCGGGTGGGTAGCCTCGGGGGCATCTCCCTCCTGTGGATGCGGGCGGAACGCCTCCCACGGAGTTTCTTCACCACCTTCGCCGGACGTTCTTCCGGCATACCCACCTCTGAGGACCCATCATGCACGAAACAACCGGAATACTGGACATTGTGGACGGACGGGCACACGTCCGGGCGGAGGGCTACCTGCCCGGCCCGGGCGACGTCCCAGTCCCATCGGGACTCGTCCGCAAGCACGGACTGCGTCGCGGCGACACCGTCTCGGGTGTCGCCGACGGCTCCAGACTGACCGAAGTCATGCTGGTCAACGGCCTGCCACCCAGGCCAAGGCCCGTGTTCACCGATCTGGTCTCGCTCTACCCCCACGAAAGGCTGCGGCTGGAGACCGAGCAGCACGAGCTGACCACCCGCGCGATCGACCTGTTGATGCCGGTCGGCAAGGGCCAGCGGGCGTTGGTCGTGGCCCCGCCCAAGGCCGGCAAGACCACCGCGCTGCAGGCGATCGCGCACGGCGTCGCGAAGAACCACCCGGAATGCCACCAGATGCTGCTGCTGGTCGGCGAACGTCCCGAGGAGGTCACGGACTTCGCCAGGGCGGTGCCCGGCGAGGTGATCGCCGCCACCTTCGACCAGCCGCCCGGCGAGCACGTGGCGATCGCCGAACTGGCCGTCGAACGGGCCAAACGCCTGGCTGAGACCGGCAAGGACGTCGTGGTCATCCTGGACTCGCTGACCCGGCTCGGCCGCGCGTACAACCTGGCCGCGCCGAACTCCGGCCGGATCCTGACCGGTGGTGTGGACTCCGGCGCCCTCGTCCATCCCAAACGCCTGCTCGGCGCGGCCCGCAACCTGGAGAACGCGGGCTCGGTCACGATCATCGCCACCGCCCTGGTGGAGACCGGTTCGGTCGGCGACAGCCTGATGTTCGAGGAGTACAAGTCCACCGGCAACGCCGAGGTCCGGCTGGATCGCAAGATCGCCGGCAGGCGGATCTTCCCGGCGATCGACCACACCCGGACCGGCACACGCAGGGAGGATCTCCTGCTCACTCCGGCCGAGAACGCGGCGACCCGGCTGCTGCGCCGCGCACTGCACGGCCGGGACATCACGGCTCTGCTGGACACTCTGCGCCGGACGCAGACCAACGCGGAGTTCCTCAGCCAATTGCGGCC
Source organism: Kibdelosporangium persicum (assembly GCF_013280595.1). Classification (GTDB taxonomy): domain Bacteria; phylum Actinomycetota; class Actinomycetes; order Mycobacteriales; family Pseudonocardiaceae; genus Kibdelosporangium; species Kibdelosporangium persicum. The sequence goes on along the minus strand of NZ_JAAATY010000014.1, from coordinate 142,091 downwards.
GTAGACTGGCGGTATGCACCCGGGTGGCACGCAGTCGTGGCGCGTGAGCTACGGCGGCTCGCTCGCCGTGGATGTCGCGCTGTACATCCGGGACACGTTGGCTCTGTCCGTGGACACTCGGCCGCATATCGCGAGCCTCGATCCCTCCGTGCCCGTCTTCGTCCCCGAGAACGTCGACCGCACGGCAGTGGCCCTGGAATGGCCGGACTGGTGGGCCGACGTGCTGGCGTGGTCCCGTACCGAAGTCCCGGGCCCGCAGGCGCTGTCCCACGCGCCGATGGTGGAGACGTCACCCGCTTTGGCCAATCGGCCCGCCATGCGTGCCGCGCTCGCCGCGCTGACCGTCCCCGCGGCCCGGTATCACGCGACGTTGAGCCACGCGCCCGCCATTCCGGTCGACGAGGTCGTCCGCGCTCTGGAAGCGGAACTCGGCCGCCCGGTGAAGCCGTTCCACCTGGTGATCACCCAGATCCGGGTGAGCGAACCACTGTGGGAACCACTCACCGAGACACACGTGCTGGCGTCCCATCGGTTCACCGGCACGACGGCCGCGCTCCGGGAGGTTCTGCTACCGCTCGCCTGACTGCTGGAACGTCGCCCGGTAAGCCCGGGGCGTGGTGCCGACGTGCTTCGCGAAGTGGTGCCGCAGCGTCTCGGGCGAGCCGAACCCACACGTCTGCGCGATCCGGTCGACCGGCAGCCCGGTCGTCTCCAGCAGTTCCCTTGCCCGCTGTACACGACGGTCAAGCAGCCACCGCAGCGGAGTGGTGCCGGTCTGGGCACGGAACCGCCGGGACAGGTTCCGAGTGCTCATGGTCGCCTTCGCGGCGATGTCGGCGATCGTCAACGGAGCATGCAGGTTGTCCTGCATCCAGTGCAGAACGGGCCCAAGGTCGTACGTGTCCACGTCCGGCTCAGGGTGATCGATGAACTGCGCCTGGCCGCCGGACCGTTGCGGAGGCATGACGATCACCCGCGCGGTGTCGGCCGCCACCGCGGCACCGTGGTCCAGCCGGACCATGTGCAGGCAGAGGTCCAGCCCGGCCGCGATGCCCGCCGAAGTCAGGATCTGTCCTTCGTCGACGAACAACACCGACGGATCCACGGTCGCATCGGGAAACATCGCGGCCAACTGGCCGGCGACAACCCAATGGGTCGTCACACGACGGCCACTGAGCAAACCCGCCCGCCCCAACACGAACGCGCCCGTGCAGATGGACGCGATCCGGGCTCCGCTCGAAGCCCTCTCGCGCAACAGGTCCAACGCCCGCTCGGCAGGCTGCTGGTCGGGTGAGATGCCCGGCACGATGATCGTGTCCGCGTCTCGCGCGTCGGAAAGGCCGTAGCGCGAGGAGATCCGGAACGACTCCTCGCCGTGCGCGGTCGCCGTGACCGAGCGTTCCGCGCACACCCGCACCTCGTAGCCAGGTGCCGACGAGAACACCTGACACGGAATCGTCAGATCGAACCCCACCACGCCGTCCAGCGCGAGAACCGCAACCACGTGCATATGGCTCGATATTACGCATCATGGGCCTTCGTGCCACTGGTTGCGGGCGTCGGGCGGCCGAAGAATCAAGCCATGCTCCGTGTACGGACAGTTCTCTACGAAGGCGTCGAACCGCAGGACTTCATCGGGCCGATCACGGCCTTGGAGGTCGCCGACGGCGTCGAATGCCGGTACGTCGGCGTCGACGGCCCCGGCACGGTGACCACTTCGGCGGGTTTCGACATCGCGGTCCGCGACCTGTGGTCGGAGGCCGACGTGATCCTGGTTCCCGGAGGCGGTTACGGCGAAGGCTCCCCAGTGGACAGGGAGGTCCGCCGAGGCGCCATCGCGAAAGCTGTCCAAGCCGCACAACGCCCCGGCATGGTTGTGGGATCGGTGTGCACGGGCACATTGCTGCTGGGTGAGATCGTCTCCGGGCGCCCGTGTACGACTCATCACGCGGCTCTGGAGGATCTCAGGGCCATGGGCGCGACGGTCGTCAGCAGCCGGGTCGTCGATGACGGTGACCTGGTCACGGCCGGTGGCGTGACGTCCGGGCTCGACCTCGGTCTCTGGCTTGTCGAGCGGTTCTTCGGGATCGACACCGCCCTGATGGCCCAGCAGGTGATCGAGTTCGAGCGCCGCGGTCCGGTCTGGCGTGAGCGTCAGCGCACCATCGAGTGAAAGGTGCCGCCGGGCAGGGGACCTTTCGTGCCGGGTTCCACGCCCAGCAACCGCAGATAGGCCAGCAACGGCTGAGCGTGACTGTGCAGATTGGCCACGGGATAGGCCTGCATCGCCACGCCCATGTCCGGCATCGCCCATGTCTCACCGGGACGGTCGCTCTCGGGCGGCAGATACGCGTCCGGTCCTGACACCGTGCCCGACCAGATGTCCGGATACGCGGCCGCGTGCGCGTGCAGGCTCATCCGTCGCCACTCGTCCCAGGCCAGCCCGGGATCGTGCCGGGCAGCGGCCCAGATGAGCGTCATGTTGACCGAGAACCACACCGGACCCGGAGCCGGCCAGCGAACCCTGGCGCCGAGCGGCGATCCGGCCCGACAGGTCTCGTCGATCGTCCGCAGCAGGTCCCTGGCCTGTTCCGGCTCGCATGCACCGCACAGGATCGCCCACGGCTGGACCTCCAGCCACAGGTCGTCGTCACCGATCGGCCCGGTGCCGTAAGCACGACGGAACCAGCGGCCGTTCCACTCGTCCGCCACCCGGGCCCGCAGGTCCGCCGCGAGCCGCCGGGCCTCGGCGGCCGTGTCCGGGTCGGCGAGTCCGGCGTACACCGGCAGGACCCACGCGGCCATCGCGGAGTTGAGCACCGATTCGCCGTGCTCGACCATCCACTCACGGTCCACACCGGACTCGACGATCGCCAGGTCGTTCCAGTCCGCGTTGAGGATGCGGACGTGCCCGTGCTCGCCCAGCCCGATGTGGTCGACGAAGAACCGGAACTGCCTGCGCAGGTTCTCCCGTAACGGCACCGGATCCGCGCCGTGGACCGGGTGGTACGGCACCACTTGGTCGAACGCGTCGAGATCACCGGTCGCCGACGCGTACTCGGCGGCCAGCCAGAGCGCCCAGAGGTTCTGGTCGGACGGCCGGAAAAGCCTGGTCCACGGCTGTTTGCGGCCATCGAGAGCGTACGGGAGGTCGCCGTCCGGGCTGCCCCACGCACACGTGTTGCGCAGCACCGACAACGCGAGGTCCGGTTCACAGTAGACCAACGGAAGCGCATGCTGGAGGGGATCTCTGGCCGCACCGTTGAAGCCGTGCCGGAACGAATAGGCCGAACCCTGGTCCAGGGTGTGGCCGCCGAGCACTCCGTCGACACACGCGGCTCCGGTCACCATCGCCGCGTGCCAGGGGATCTCGATTTCGGCTTCCGGCGCGAGGTCCGACCGGGCGCGAGGCAGACGTTCACGCAGTTTTCGCAGACTGTTCGCGTAGACGGCGGTATCCACCGGCCCGTCGTCGATCCCGAACCGGAACCACACGGTGGTGGTTTCCCCGGGCGCGGCTTCCACGTGCTTGTCCAGTGTGAGCGGGCCGTTGCCGGTCGCGACGCGCGGGCCGCCGATCTCCTCCAGCACGATCGCGGGCATGTCCGGCGGCCGTTCGTCGCGTGGCGGCCCGAACTCCAGATCGACCAGGCGCGGCCGGACCTCCCAGTGCTCGGTCAGAGTGCGCCGCAGTGCGGTCCTGCCGGTGATGTCCACCCGGATCAGCACCCACGGCGACTCGCCTTCCGGGCACAGCACCGTGCGGACCAGCTCCACGTCGTCGTCGGCCGTGGTGTGCCGGACGAACGTCGGACCAAAAAGGATCTTCGGCTGGGCGGCCAGGCCGGTGAGCGCGCTCATCCCGGTGTGCTCGGCGATCCAGCGGCAGTCGGCGTGTTCGTCCCAGATGCCACAAAGCCCATCGGTGTCGGCCACCAGGGTGATCCGGCGGTTGCCCACGTGCACGCGATGGGTCGTCGACGGCGGGTCGAGCAGGGGATCCCAGGGTCGCGGGCCGGCCGTGTACGCGAACGCGGGCAGATCCTCCGCACGAGTCCATTCCCCGAACGCGCTCACACTGCCAGCATTGCAGTTCATGCGAGCATCTGTCTGCGCCCTCGTGGCCGTTCTGCTCACGCACACCGTCACTGCCGCCGCACCAGCCACTGGAGAACCTGGCTGCGCCGGCGTGATCGATTCGACCGCGTTCACCAGTGAAGCCGAGTTGCGGCACCTGAACGCGACCATCGCGGGTTTCGGCCTGCGGACCACCGCGAGCCCGGCCCACCGGCGGCTGGTCGACTGGCTGGAAGGCCAGGTCCGGCGCAATCCCGGGATCACCACTCGATCGGAGACGTCCCGGATCACCCGCTGGCTGCCGATCACCGGTGACCTCGCGTCGACGGGCCTGCTTTTCGCCGACGGCCACCCTGTTCCCATCGCGGGCGCGATCCCGTACAGCAAGCCGACGTTGTACAGCTCGGGGGAACTGGTCCACCTGCGTGACCCGATCACCGCGGCGAACGCACGCGGCAAGGTCGTCATCCGCGACTTCCCGGCCGTGGACCGGGGTTATCTCGCCGAAGCCGCCCTCGACCGGGACCTCGTCGCGGCTGCACAGGCAGGCGCCGCAGGCTTGATCGTCGCGTTCGACTTCCCCCGATCGCAGGTGAAGGGGTACTACGACCCGCACACCGGCACGCACTACGGCGTCCCCGGCGTGTTCGTCGGCGGCGCCGAAGCCCAAGCCCTCAAGAACATGGCCGGCCGCCGGGCGAACCTCGCGGTCCTGGCGGTCACCGGCCAGGCCACGACCCGGTCGGTGATCGCGACTCTTCCGGGGCGGAGCAAGGAGAAGATCGTCTTCGACGCCAACACCGACGGCAACACCTGGGTGCAGGAGAACGCCAACGCCGGCCTGCTCGCCCTGGCGAAGTACTTCTCGCACCAGCCTTCGCGGTGCCGTCCGCGCACGATCGAGTTCGTGTTCGCCACCGGTCACCTGCATCGGCCCGCCGAGGGCACGGAGTTGTACGCGCGCAAGCTCGATGCCGAGTACGACAACGGAACCGTGGCGTTCGCGTTCGCCTTGGAACACCTAGGTACCCGTGAGTACGTGCGCGTTGGCCAGACCCTGCGGCCGACCGGCTTGAGCGAGACCTTCGGCTGGTTCGCCGGAAGCCCGGTCCTCGCCGCCGCGGCCGAGAACGCGATCGCCCGGCACGGCCTCGACCGCGTGTTCGTGCTGCCGGGCATCGACTTGCCGGTGCCCGGACGCGTACCACCGCAGTGCTCCTTCGGTGGCCTGGGCACGCACTTCCACAGCCACCTGGTCCCGACCATGGCGGTGATCTCCGGCCCATGGTCGTTGTGGGCGCCGTCGTTCGGCGAGGCCGCGATCGATTTCGCCCGGATGCGCGCCCAGGTTCTCGCCGCGGGCGACACCGTGTTGGCGTTGGCCGACGTGCCCCGCTCCGAGATCGCGGGACCGTACCCCGGCTACCGCCAAGCCCGAGCCGCAGGCGCTCCGACGTGTTCACACGAGCTGCCACCGGAGCATTGACAAAGAACCTTTTTACGTTCAAGCTCGTCTTATCATGAAAGAGGTGTTTTACATTGACCGCTTCGAGCAGGCGGAAGCCCTGCTCAAGCCCCAGCGCGTCGAAGTGCTCCGGCAACTGGCCGCACCGAAGTCGTGCACGGAAGTCGGAAGCGTGCTGGGGCAGTCACCGCAGCGGGTCTACTACCACGTGAAGAAGCTGGTGGACGCCGGTCTGGTGACGCAGGTCAGTGAACGCCGCGTGCGAGGCATCCAGGAAGGCGTGTACCAGGCCAGCGCACAGTCGTACTGGCTCTCGCCCCATCTGGTCGGCACGGTCGGGGCACGGAAGGTGCAGGACGAGCTCAGCCTCGGTTACCTGCTCACTCTCGTCGAGGAAGTCCACGACGACCTCGCGAAGATCGAGCACGGGCCGACGCTGGGCGTGTCCGGCGAGATTCGCCTGCCGGCGGGCAACCGTAAGGCGTTCCTGGACGACCTACGCACCACCTTGCAGGAGCTGTTCGCCCGCCACGGCGGGGCCGAGGGGGACGCCTACCGGCTGGCCGTGGCCTGCTATCCCAAGGAGGCAGCCGATGAGTGACGTCCTGAGGCTGGAAGCCCACCTGTCCCATCCACCCGCCAAGGTCCACACGGCGCTGACAGACCCGGCGGCGATGCGCGTCTGGTTCGCCGAACACGCCGAAGTGTCGTTGCCGGACAACCAGTTCACGTTCTGGGGCAAGTACACACCCCAGGGTGCCCAACCGGCGCAGAAGCTCGTGTCCGCGTCCCCGCTGACCTTCACGTGGATCCTCGACTCCGAGGAGACGACGGTCTCGATCGACCTGACCGCAACGGACACGGGAACGACTCTGCGCCTGCAGCAGACCAACCTGCCCACGCTCGAAGAACTGATGAACCCGCCCGGCCGCCGGGACGGCAGGCACTCGATGCACACCTTCTGGGGCCTGGCCCTGGCCAACCTGGCGGAATACCTGGACGGCAGGCCCCAGCCGGTCAAGGCGGACTTCGGCCCGGCGAGGTCTTCGGAGATCAGGGCCACGGTGACCATCGCGGCACCGCCGCCGGAAGTGTTCGCCAGCCTGACCGATCCCGCGGCGATCCAGCGCTGGTTCGGCTGGGAAGCCGAAGTCGAACCCCGGGTCGGCGGCAGGATGACCATGGGCGTCGACGGCAGGATCTTCGAGTTCGAACCGAACCGGAAACTGGTCTACGGCGACGAGGAAGGCGCTGTGGTCCACTGGGAACTGGAAGGAACGGAAGGAAAGACCTACCTGACGTTCGTCCAAAGTGGATACGGCGAAGACGAGCTCGACAGCGCGGCCCAGCACGAGGCGGGTTGGTTCAGCGGCCTGGCGGAACTGAAGCGCATGCACGAACTCGGCCCGAACTGGAACCCCCTCACCACAGACCTCCCCGAGCCCTGACAAACCCCCTGGTAAACCCTCGTGAGTGGTTATCAGGGTTAGAACACGGACAAACACTCACGAGGGGGCCAGGCCGGCCTGGGCGGCCAGCACCGCCAGCCGAATCCGGTTAGGACATCCCGTCTTGGCCAGCAGGCTGGCGACGTGCGTCTTCACCGTGGTCACCCCGACGTGCAACTGCCTCGCGATCTCGCCGTTGGACAAGCCCGCCCCCACCAACGCCAGCACTTCCCGTTCCCGGGCAGTCATCTCCGGGAGCGCGGGCCCACCACCTTCGGCCCGCAACGCCCGCGAGACAAGCCGGCGCAGCACCGGAGGACTGAACGGGCTGTCCCCGGCGAAGGCGCGGCGGATTCCGGCCAGCAACTCGTCCGGCTCGGAATCCTTGACCAGGAAGCCACAAGCACCCGCGGCAAGAGCCGGATACAGGTGGTTGTCATCGTCGAAAGTCGTCAACGCAAGCACTCGGACGGCCGGACGCGCGCCGAGAACGCGTTTGGTCGCAACGATCCCGTCCATGCCGGGCATCCGTAGGTCCATCAGGACGACGTCGGGATGGACACGTTCGACCAGCCGCACCGCTTCCTGCCCGTTGGCGGCCTCCCCCACCACGGACAGGTCGTCAGCCGCGCCGCACAGCATTCGCAGACCGGCACGCACCAGCTTCTGGTCGTCCACCAGCAGTATCCGGATCACGAGTGCACCGGCATGACTGCCAGCAGACGCCATCCGTGCCCGTGCGCGCCTGCCTCCAACGTTCCTCCCAGCATCTCCACCCGCTCTCGCAGACCCGTCAACCCGTGCCCCGGCTCGTCGCGCCCAGCCACAGAGAAGTCACCGCCGTCATCCCGGATCTCCAGCCGCACCACCTCGCCGCTGACCGACGTCGCCAACCGGGTCCTGGCCGCGGTTCCGGCATGTTTGGCCACATTGGCCAGACCTTCCTGGGCGAACCGCAACACCGTGAGGCCACGAGTCGGGTCGAGTTGAGCAAGCGCTGGGTCAACCGACGCGTCGACGCGCAGCCCGGCCTTCCGGGCACGGGCGACCGCGGCCTCGACAGCCGAAGGCAACGACTCCGGGTCGACGAAGGTCTGATCCGGGTCACGCAACACCGTCACCAACTGCCGAAGATCAGCCAACGCGGCCACGCCCGTCTCGTGCACGTCGTCCAGAACCTGGCGGAGCCGCTCGTCCGAAGGCGCCAGGACCTGCCGGGCCACCTTCACGCGCAGGACGATGGACGACACGTGATGCGCGACAAGGTCGTGCAACTCGCGGGCGACGGACGTGCGGACCTCGGCCTGAGCCAACTGCCGCACGGAACGCACATACGTGCCAAGCAGAATCGGGCCGCCGATGACCATCACCGCACGGAACACCAGCCCTGGCACGTCATCGGGACGGTACAGCCCGTACACCGCGGTCACGGCCACGGCCGCCACGAGCAGCGGCCAGCCGGACCGGCGCATCGCCAGCTCGAAGAGCGCGACACCGGCCAGGACCTTCAAGGTTAGGTGACTGGCGTCCGCCGAGGTCGCCAACGCGAGCAAACCTGCCTGTGTCAGCACAACAGCCAACGGCCACCGTGGGCCGGCCGCCATGGCCGTGACCGCCAACGAAACGAGCACCAGGTCAAGCCCGTTGGGCGTGCTCATGAACAGGAAGTAGCTCGTGGCGACGGCCACAAGGACGAGCAGCCGCAGCGGGATGGCACGTCGGTCGAAGAACTGGTCAAGCCATGCGGGCACCACGCGAGCACGGTAGCCGGGCGAAGCTGAGAACTCCCCCGACTGGCCGGAATCCCGGCCACTGGGCGGATCCGCGGCGGTGTCCCGCCGGGCCAGAGTGATCCGCGAGACCACATCGGGAGGGATCGAGGATGAACAGGCGCACTCTGCTCACGGCCGCGGCAGGCGGGACGACCGCCGCGATGCTCGCCGGGACGCCGGCCGCCGCCGAGCACGGGGCCAGGGAGTCGAAACGCCGTTTCCACGGCAAGGTCGTCGTGATCACCGGGGCGACGTCCGGCATCGGCAGGGCGACGGCCCTGGCTTTCGCGGCCCAGGGCGCCAAAGTGGGGTTCTGCGGCCGGCGAACACAGCTGGGTCACGAGGTCGTGGCGCAGATCCGGCGGGCGGGCGGCGAGGCGCACTACGTCCAGGCGGACGTCCGGCACGAGGACCAGGTGAAGTCGTTCGTCGACCAGATCGTGGCGCGGTACGGCCGGTTGGACATCGCCGTCAACAACGCGGGCATCCGTGGCCCTGGACTGCCGCACGAGGTCAAGCTGGCGGAGTGGGACGACGTCCTGAACACCAACACGCGCGGCACCTTCCTGGCGATCAAGCACGAGGTGCCGCACATGCTCAGGAACAAGGGCGGCGTGATCGTGTGCACCTCGTCCTTGTCCGCCGAGCGGGCACGGCCCGACGGCGCGGCCTACTCGGCGAGCAAGGCGGGGATCAACGGGCTGGTGAAGGCGGTCGCGCTGGCGTATGCCACGCAGGGGATCCGGATCAACGCGATCATGCCGGGCACGACGGACACGCCGTTCAGCCGTCCGCCCGGCATTCCCGACCCGGACTGGGAGCGGTTCAAGGCCCTGTGGGGCCCGTTGAACGTGGGCGGGATGGAGCGGATGGCCACCGCCGACGAGATCGCCGCCGCCGTGCTCGGGCTGGCGTCGGGGGACTTCCCCTTCATGACCGGCGCCTGCGTGCACGTGGACGGCGGCGATTCGGCGGGCCGCAAGATGGTCATGCCGCCGATCCCGGCCGCGGTCACACCATCAGGATGACCGTGACGCCGATGACGACATCGACCACGCCGCACCATTCGGCGAACGCCCGCGGCACGACCTTGTCGAAGCGGTGGTGGAAGTAGTCCCAGATCCCGTGGGCCAGCCAGCCCACGCCGATCAGGTACTTGGCCACCTCGTCCGGAACCGAGAGGGCCACGCCGACGAGCACCAGGTAGGCGGCGAATCCGGCGAGCTGGAGGGGCAGCACGCCGGGTTCCCGCAAACGCTTGCGGAACGCGCCGATCGCCAGGTACGCGGTGGGCAGGATCATCATCACGACGGCCGGCGGGTACAGCGGATCGATCCAGGTCTCGATCGTCACGAGCAACGCCAGCCACGTCGGCCACCGGTGCTTCAACGCCATGACGAACTTGCCCGACGGTGCTGCCTCACGGTGGTGGTGGACGGTGTACTCGGTGCGACGAAGCAACATCGCGACGAGCATCGCCGGCAACATCAGCACGTGCCCGCCGATCATCACCACGTCGGCGGAGACCAGGCCGAACCAGTAGGGACCGAGCAACAGCAGGAACGGCACGTACATCGCCGCGCCCATCTCCGCGACGGCCGGCCAGCCGTGGCCACGGACCCGCATCCAGATCGACATGCCGGCCGTCATGTTCGTGGCCATCACCAGCGCTTCGACGTCCGGCCGGGTCAGCGGCGACCACCAGCTCAGCGCGATCGTCCACACCGGAGCGAACAGCAGCATCCCCGCGACCATCGCGACGACCATCTCGACGTAATGCCGGGCGAACCGCCCGTTGAGGTTCAGTGCTTGAGTCATGTACTGAGCGTGCGGTCCGGGCCGCACAACCCGTACCCGCGAGATGTCATCTTTCCACCATGCGAAGTGCATACCGCGGCCATGGGACGCGCCGAGGATCGCGGAGATCTGGTACCACGGTCGGCAGGACGGCCACCTCGGCAACGTGCCGGACGAACGCGGCGGCTGGGTGGACGAAGGCCGTTCGACCACCATCTCAATTCCGGCCCACCGCTCCGTCAAAACCGCCGTAAAAGGGCCTTCACAGAGCCCTGAAACAATCCCTCAGCAGGGGGTTTAAGGCACCGCTGAAATGGGTTGAATCAGCCGAGAAAATGCCGAAACCGGCGGCCCGAGTGGGCCGCCGGGTTCATTTATGGTGGATACAGGTTTCAGCAGTTGCCGACGTGCCAGGCGTCACGCGTCGTGTAGCCGCCGCTGTAGTACTCGATGTCGGTCAGACCCACCGAGACACACCTTTCCCTGTCCACGAACCAGATGTTCTCGACGATGATCTTGACAGGGCCGCTGCCACAGTGGTTGTACAGCGCACGATTGTTGGGCGTCTTGTACGCGGGCACGAATCCGCAGTCGTAGAACGTCTGAACACCGGCCGACGAGTTTTCGACGGCTCCCGCGCTCGGAGCGATGGCCAGACAACCGAGTACGGCCCCGGCGAATGCGATAGCAAGCTTCTTCACGGGCCGGAACGCTACACCAAACACGCCGCCCGCTGAGCGGGTATTCCCCAATTCCCTCGTGAGTGTTTATCCGGGTTCTAACCCTGATAAACACTCACGAGGGGTTTTCGAGCATGGCGAGGTCCCGGGGCACCAGGGTCGTCGAGCGCAGCAGTTCCCTGATCAGGTTGTCGTTCAGGGCGTTGCCGACCGGCTCGCCGACCTCCTCCCGGGTCAGGCCGGGCACGCCGTCGCGCGACAGCCGTTCCCGCACGACCTTCACCCGGTGTTCGACCTTCTTGGCCGTCCACGCGATCTCCGGGCGCAGTTCGGCCAACTGTTCGGCCGCCTGGTGCCACGTGAGCGGTCGCGCCGTCGGGTCGTGCAGCAGATACCGTTGTCCCAGCACGACAAGGACGATCTGCTCCTCGTCGCTCAGCTCGTACCGCCGGGGCATGTCGGTCCGCTCGGTGTGCCGCGACGCCGGTTTGCTGCCGTCCGAACCCGTCACGAACACTTCGAGCAGGTGCTCGCGCTCGCGGGAACCCGGGACGTGCAGCGGTGTGTAGCCCTCCGCCAGGGGAATCGCGTCCTCGTCGGCGAACAGCCACTGGGATCGCGGCAGCCGGATCGGGCGGCGGCCGGTGTTGCGCAGCCACCAGCGGCCCTGCCAGTGCCGCAGTTCGCCGTGCCTGCGGCTGACCTGGCGGTCGTCCTCGCCGATGCAGACGTGCACCTCGGGCCGGTTGCGTCCGAAGTAGACTATCCGGCCCTCGCTCGGGCCGACCGAGTAGCCGCCGCCGAGCGCCAGCGCGTGCACCGATCCGGACACCGCGCGGCCGACCCCGTGGACCAGGCTGTCATGTCCCTGCGGCAACAGCAGTCCGCCCGCGTATCTCAACTCAGGGTTCACGTTCCGACCTCCTGGCGTCACCTCTGGCACACCGCCCCTCGAACCGGCTTCGGCCTGCTCTCGAAGACCCGCTCGCTGTTGGTTCCCCGAATCTGGAAGCAGTACCCGCGCTTCGGCTCGACGGGAACCCGCATCGTGGTCTGGCCGCGTTCGAAGAACACGTGCCGGGCGGGCTGTCCGTCCGGCGTCACGACCACGACGCCGTCCAGCGTCTGGGAAGTCGTCCACGTCAGCACCACATGGTCGGTCTGGTCGACCGGCTCAGCCAGCTCCACAGTGATCGGCTGGGGCGGCAACGGTTGCGGTGCGGCCGCGTCCGACTCGGGCCACAGGAACGGCACGGCCGCGAGCCCGGCAGCGAGAACGCCGCCCGCCACGAAGTAGCCGATCCGCGACTTCCGTCTGGGCGCCGGGACGGTGATGTTCATGACGGGCCGAGGCAGCATGGCGCCCAGGCGTTCCAACGCCCACGTCGCCTTGTCCGGCCGGCGTGCCGCTTCGGGCGTGAGCATCCGCGCGACCATCGTGGACAGTTCGATCGGGACGTCCGGCCTGCTGATGGCCGGGACCGGGTCGCCGAGCACCCGCAGCACACGCTCGCCCGGCTGCTCCCCGATCCGGCTCGGGTGCGGCGACTCGCCGGTCAGCGCGAAGTGCAGCACGGCGCCCAGGCCGTAGACGTCGGTACGTTCGTCCGCGGCGCCGGTCCGCAGCGTCTCCGGCGGCACGAACTCCACAGCGTGCAACGGGTTCCGGCGAAATGCCTGCCGGGTCGCGACTCCGAAGTCCGACAGCACCGGTTGCCCGGAGGAACGGAACAGCACGTTGTCCGGGCTGACACCACCGTGCAGCACGCCGGCCGCATGCGCCGCGGCCAGCGCGGACGCCAGGCCGTATCCCAGTTCGACGACGTCCTCGACGTCCAGCGCACCGCTGCGCTTCACCCGGGTGGTCAGCGACTCGGGGCACAACTCCATCCGCAGCGCGTGCTTGTCCTCCCACTGGCCGAGGGCGTCGATCGGCAGGACCGGCACCGACGCCGCGAGTTCGACCAGCTTCTGGCGTTCCCGTTCGATCACGGCCAGGGTCTTGCGGTCGAACTTGCCGGGAAACACCTTCACCGCCACGGGCCGTCCCGCGGCGGTGCTGGCGTAGACCACGGCGACCGGGCCGCGGCCGAGCAAGGTCGGCGTCATCGGATCACGAACACCGCCCGGAGTCTCGCACCCCACGAGCGACCGGCCAACGTTCTGCGGATCCGCCGGACGGAGGTCCACGCCTCGGCGACCGCACCGTCGGTCGCCCCCGCACCGGACCACAGGGCCACATCGAGCTGTCCGGCCAGTCCGGTCAGGCTGTCCACAATAGAACGATCGGAGGTCGCTCTGGCCAGGTCACGGGCGGTCATCCCCGGTGTGACACGGGTTCCGTACGCCCGCATGAGGTCTTTGGCCTCCAGCCACGCGGCCACGACTCCCTGCGTCCCGGTCTGCCGTTTGCGCCGCAGCGTCCGGAACACCTTGACCAGCGGAACAGCGAGCACAGCAAGGACAAGCAACGCCACGAGACCGAGCACGACCAGCAGCGCCACCTGCCAGACGGCCGGTCCGCCGCCGTTGTCGTCGTCGGTCTCCGAGGCGGGCAGCGGCGGATCGGGCAACTGGTTCGTCGGCGGCAACTCGGCCCGGGCCTTCGCGGTCACCTGCGCCAGCCGGGACGGCGCCGGTCCGGCACCACTCGCCCCGCCCATCGGATCAAGCGGCACCCACCCGACTCCGGCGACCGAGACTTCGGGCCAGACATAGACATCGCGGTTGTGCACGACGGTGTCCGCGCCGACCGGCGTCCGCGGCGCGCGGTATCCCACCGCGAGCCGCGCCGGGATGCCCACGATCCTGGCCAGGGCCACATAGGACGCGGCGAACTGCTCGCTCGTGCCCCGCTTGGTCTCCAGCAGGAACCTGCGCAACTGCGGCCAGCCGCTACCGGTCGGCAGGTCCCCGCCGGTCGCGGTGTTGTAGTTCTGGCGGAGGTACTGCTCCAGCACCAGCGCGGTCCGGAACGACGGCCGCATCCCCGCGGTGGCCCTGGTGGCCAGTTCGGCGATGCCCGGTGGGATCACGCCGAGACCGCCGGGCTGGCCGGTCGACGTCAGGGCGGCGTCCTGGAGATTGTCGCCGGCCTGCGGTTCCCACCAGTTCAGCTCGTACGACACCGCGCCCCGGCGTTCGGGCAGCAGCAGCGCGCCCGTTGACGGGTCGACGAGCGGCGCGGTGCCGGTGACCGACGCCGGCATCGCCTGGCTGGGCAGCCACTGCCCGTCCGGTGCCTGGATCTTCGCCGAGTAGCGTGTCGCCGGGGCGCTGACCGGCGAATCGAGCTGCGACCCGAACCTGCGGTACTCGTTGGCGGGCTCCCAGGTGACGCCGTTGAACTCGGTCAGCACGACCAGCCGCCAGCGGTCGACCGGTCCGCTGCTGGTGTAGCTGAAGACCGGCGTCTCCGGTTTCGCCAGCCTGGCCCCCACCTCACTCAGCGGGCTGATCGTCCGCGGCAACGGAACCAGCGCGGAATCACTCTGCCGCAACGAGTACGGCTCACCCGTGTCGATCAACGCGGCCACGGCCGCGCCGACCAGACCGAGGACGACCGTCGGCACGAGGATCAGGCCCGGCCGCACCGGCATGTACAAGCCCGCGGCCACCACGGCGAATCCCAGAGCCGCCAGGACGGCGGTCGTTCCGGACAGGGCGACGAACGTCTGGCTCAGGACGAGCACCGCGATGCTGGGCAGCAGCGCGAGAGCGGGCCAGCGCAGCAGTTCGAGGCCGAGCACGGCGGCCAGCAACACGAGGATCGGCACGAACACCATCAGTTCGGCGTCCGGCCGCACGGGCCACGTCGACTGCAGGGTGAGCTGCCACGACTCCGTCAAGCCTGCGACCACACCGCTCACGCTCGGCGCACCGAACAGCACGAAGGTCAACGCCACCAGGCCCAGGACCGCCGTGATCAACGGCCGCCATGCCTGCAGAACCTTGACCCGGATGCACAGTTCGACCGCGGCGTAGCAGGCCACGAGGACGACAGCGATCGGCAGCAGCAAGGGCCGCAGGCCGAAGACCGGCGCGAACAGCAGACCGGGGATCGCCGAGGCGAGCAACACCCACAGTGCACGGATTCTCATCTGGCGATCACCGTCTGCCATTGCCGGGTCGCGTCCACAGCGTCCGTCGCTTTCAGAATCTTGCCGCCGGGCACCGCGACAGCACTGTGACCCAACGTGATCACCACGAGATCCGCGTAACGCCCGCGCAGCCTGGCCAACGCGGCCTGGTCGGCGGCCGACACCGCGGACGAGATCACGACGAACTGCCCGCCCCACGACTGCGCCAACGCGGTCGGCACAAGCGGGAGATGGGTGGTCGAAGCGCGCTCCAGCACACACAATTCGTCCAGCAGTCGCCGGACGGCGGCCGCCCCGGGTGTCGTGGTGACGTCCAGACCACCCGGAGTGACCAGCTGGCAACGGTTGTCCGCCTTGGCCGCGGCCACCACCAGTGACGCCGCGACTTCGACGGCCTCCTCGAACTCCGGCTCGGCCGGGATGACCGGGCGGTTGTCCAGCAGGACCGTGAACTGCGGCTGCTGCGGGTCGGCGTAGTCGCGGATCATCAGCTGCCCGGTCCGCGCGGTCGCTTTCCAGTGCAGGTGACGCACTTCGTCGCCGGGCACGTACTCGCGGACCTCACGGATGTCCAACGAACCGCGCGGTGACGTCTCGTTCGCCGCGCCTTCGTGGTGGTGCAACGGAAGACCGCCGGCGACCGAGCGCACCGGGTGTGTTCTCGGGTAGACCCACAAGGTCGCGGTCGTCCCGATGAAAACCTCGTTGTGCCCCAGGCCGAGCGCGTCACTGCGGCGCAGGGTCAACGGCCCGACCTCGTGCCTGCCGCGCTGCCAGGTCGGCAGTTCGTTCAGGTAGGACTGTTCGGCACCCGGGGCCAGCGACCGCACCGCGATCCGCAATGTGCTGGCGCCCAAGCGATCCACCGCCGTGAAGCCGGGCTGCCGCCGGGTGCCCGGGTTGTGCACGCGCAGGGTGATACCGGCCCGCTTCCCGCGTTCGACCCGGTCGGGGTACACGTCCCTGGCCACGTCCACCCGCGGTTTGCGGCCCGCGACGGCGAGAGCCGCCAGAACGGCGCCGACCCCGATCGCCCCGAGTGCGAGCAGCACCGCGTAACCCAGCACCGCGCCCGCCCCGATCAGAACGGCCGCGGCGGCGAGGGTGGCGATTCCACGCCGGGTCAAGCGCATCGTCAGGCCCCTGTGTTGACCGGCACGGGGATCTCGTTCAGCAACTCCCGCACGATGTCCTCGGCCCGGCGCTGCCGCAGCTCGGCGTCCGGAGTCAGGATGAGCCGGTGTTCGAGCACGGGATGCGCGACTTCCTTGATGTCGTCGACAGTCACGTAGCCGCGCCCGTACGTCGCCGCGAGAGCCTGCGCCGCACGCACCAACGCGATGCTGCCGCGAGGGCTTGCGCCGTAACGCAGATCCCCGTGCTGACGGGTCGCGGCCGCGATCGTCGCCGCGTACTCGACGACAGCGGTGTGCACACGTGCCGCCCGCACCTCGGCGACGGCCGCCTGCAACGTCGGGATGTCCACCACCGCGGGCAGTTCGTCCGGATCGACCCCGGCGCAGTCGCTCAGGATCACCATCACCTCGGACGCGAGGTCCGGGTAGCCGATCTGCAGCCGCATCAGGAACCGGTCCAGCTGCGCCTCCGGCAGCCGGTACGTCCCGGCCATCTCGATCGGGTTCTGCGTCGCGATCACCAGGAACGGCCGCGGCACCTCGTGCCGCACCGAGTCGACGGTGACCCGCCGCTCGGCCATCACCTCCAGCAACGCCGACTGGGTCTTCGGCGTCCCGCGGTTGATCTCGTCGGCCAGCACGATGTTGGCGAACACGCCACCGGGGTGGAACGCGAACTTCTCGTCGTTCTGGTGGTACACCTGCACGCCCGTGATGTCGCCGGGCAGCAGGTCGGGCGTGAACTGGATCCTGTTCCAGCTGCCGCCGACGCTGCGCGCCAGGCACCGGGCCAGGGTGGTCTTGCCCAGACCGGGGACGTCCTCGATGAGCAGGTGTCCCTCACCGAGCAGCGCGGCCACCGCCAGCCGGACGACCTGCGGCTTGCCCCGTAGGACGCGCTGCACGTTGGCCGCGACCCGCTCGTAGACCTCGCCCGCCGACACGCTCATCCACTCCTCCAGACACATGCTCTCGTCTTGCCGCCGCCCGCGGTCACTGCGAGTCCCGGTGGACCGCGGTCGCGGCCCGGCCGGTCAGCGTCCGGCCGTCCGGGGCCCTGGTGATCGCCCGGACCGTGAAGGTAACAACCTTGCTCGCCTCGACCTGATCGAACGTCACCGAGGTCCCCTGCACCTGCTGGGTGGCGTACCCGGTCGCGGTGACCTGGTAGTACAGCAGAGTGCCGCCGTTGAGGGCCGGCCGCCGCCAGGTGAGCGTCACGTCCCGGGTCGGCCGGTCGTCCACGTCGTAGGTCGCCTTCAAGTTGCCAGGTGCCTCGGCAACGGAGACAGGCGCGGTCGGTGTCACGGCGGCAGCCGACGCACCCGGACCGGTGCCCACCCTGTTGGTCGCGGCGACGGTGAACACGTAGCTCACGCCGTTGCTCAGGCCGTTCACGGTGGTCCGGCGCGCTCCCCCACCCACGGTCATGGACCCAGTCTGACCTGTGCTGCCGCGCCAAGTCACCTGGTATGCCGTGATGTTCGCCCGGTTGTCCGGTGCGGCGCCCCAGTTCACCGTCGCGGAACCGTTGCCTGCCGCGGCCGACACCGAAGCCGGGGCACCAGGGCGACCCGCCGGGATCGGCGGAGGCGGCGCCGGTTGGCGTGGCCTTTCCGTCTGCTGCCTGGGCGGTTGTTGTTGCCTCGGGGGCTGCTGCTGCCTCGGTGGTTGCTGTTGCGTGGGCGGCGCGGGTGGCGGTGCCGCGACAGGAGCTTCCGTCGACGTACCGGGGGTCGGCGGCGGAGGCGCGGGTGGTCCCGTCGGTTCCTGTCGTTGTGCCGTGGACACGTCCCGGACGTCGCCGTCCTTGGCCACCACCAGAACCTGAGTGCCGTCACTGTCCTCGACGTACACCCGGTTGTCCTCACCACGGCTCAGCCGCGGCTGTCCACTCTTGCGCGTGACGGGCTTGGTGTCCTTGCGGACGCCTTCGGGCGTGTACGTCAACACGTTGCCGCTTTGCCTGTCCACCAGGACGACCACGTCACCTGTCGACACCGGGCCGTCGTAGTCGCCGGTGGGCAACGCGACCGTGACCGGCTTGCCTGGCGGGTTCCGTGTGTCCGCGAGCAGCAGGGTCTGCCGCTGTGGGTCCAGAATGGCCGCACGCCCGCCGAGATCGTGCGTGGCCGCCCGCGCGTTGGGCGACAGCGGCGCTCCGACCGGCACGCCCGCGCCGAGCTTGCCACCGTCGATGACGTGCAGTGTCCCGCCGAACGTGTCCACGAACACGGGCTTTTCGTCCACGATGGTCAGCGCGCCGGGGTGTCCGGCCGGGACACCGATCGGGCAGCCGGCGATCTGGCCCGCGTCCTTGGCGAGCGTGCAGATTTGGCCGACATCCTGGCGGTGCAGCCACATCGTGCCGTCGGAGGTGACGACGGGCGTGCTGACCGCGCCACCGACCGTGATGATCGTCGGCGGGTCACCGAGCCGCACGATTTTCCCGGCGTTGCGGTAGACCAGGTACGGTCCGCCGACGACCTCGATGCCGACCGGCTGTTCGTTGGCGGGCGGGCTGATGCTCTGCTGTGACGCCAGAGTCGCCTTGTCGAACTGGGTGATCGTGGCGGGCCCCACGACGTACCCGTGGGTGTCGCCCTGCACGACCTGGCTGCCCGGCTCGCCCTGCACCTCGGCGTGGGCGTCGATGTTCGTGGTCGCGCCGTCGATGTGGAACGCCACCTGCAACAGCGAGTTGAACACCCAGTGACCGCTCAGGGAAAACTGGCCGCCGGGCAACGGCGTGGCCGCCCCGGTCAGGGCGGCGACGAGCGCGCCCGCGACCAGCGCGGCGACAAGCGCGTATGACCGGCTCCGCTTCAGCACGGTTCGCAAGCTACCTCCCGGGGTTCGGGAGGGCTCCCGAACCGTCGTCTTCGCACGTCAGGTCGTGTTGAGGCGGAAGCTGTCGAACATCTCGACGGCGACCGGCCGAACCGAGTCCCACGCGGCCCGCAACGTGTTGCGGTCGGCGGCGTGCTGGGTGAACCGCAGTATGTACAGCGCACCGTCCTTCTGACCCGCGACCCGGATCATGACGTGGAACCAGACGTCACCCGACGCGGTCCGGTACTCGTACTCCAACTGGTTGTCGTTCTTGAAGTGGGGCTGGAAGTCGAGGTTCTCCCGGGCCGTGGCGACGTTCTTCTCCAGCGCCTCGATGTACGCCTTGGGCGTCGCCGTACCGCCGGCGTTGTCCCGCCGGATCTGGATCTCCGGCGCGCCGACCTTCGGGTCGGACGTCTTCCCGACGTACAGCACGTCGCTCAGCGTGTCCTGCGTCGAGTCGCTGCGGGTCCAGTCCGCCGGCACGCCGATCGTGAAGCCCAGCACCTCCCGCTGCTCGACAAGGGGCACTTTCGGCCGTGGTGGCGTGGTCGAGGTCGGCTGTTGCGGCTTCTCCTGCGCCACGGGCGGCGGCTTGCCGGTCAACGCGACCACGACGACCGCGATCGCCACCACGAGCAACGCACCGAGGCTGATCACGAGCCCGCGGTGCTTCCTGGGCGGCTTCAGCGGAATGGGATCGAGCGTGATGTCCCCGTGCACGGCCGGTGCCTGGTAGACGGGCAGCAGCGGCGGCGCGGTCCGGGTGTTCGGCGTGGTCTCGTCCACGATCGTGATCTGGTCGGACGGGACGTCGATCCAGGTCTCGGGTCCGGCAGGGGCCTTCGGCTGGTCGGTGCGCACGGTCATCGGGCCGGCGATCTTGACCAGCCGGTCGATCGCGTCGGTCGCCGCCATCCGCTCGGCCGGTTGCTTGCGCAGCAGGCCCTGGATGACCGGCCACAACCGGCCGATCCGCGGGTCCGGGTCCGGCTCACGCGACGCCGCCGCGGCCAGGGTGCTCTGGATGTCGTTGCGCTTGAACGGGGACCGGCCGACCACCGCGCTGTACAACGTGACGCCCACGGACCAGATGTCCGCCGCTCGCGTGGCTTCGCGCCCGTCGATTCGTTCCGGCGCGATGAACTCCGGCGAACCGGGCATCTGCCCGGTGCCGGTCAGCGCGGACGCGCCGTCCATCACCGCGATCCCGAAGTCGGTCAGCACGACCCGTTCGCCGTCGATCATGATGTTGCCGGGTTTGACGTCCCGGTGCAGCACGCCCCGCTGGTGCGCGGCGTCCAGCGCCCGCAGCACCTGCAGCCCCACCTGCGCGGCCTGCTCGATCGGCAGCGGCCCGTCGGTGTTGAGGATGTCGGCGAGGGACCGGCCCTCGATCAGTTCCATCACGATCCACGGCAGGCCGTCCTCGGTCACCACGTCGTGCACGGTGACGATGCCCGGGTGCCTGAGTTTCGCCGCGGCTCTCGCCTCACGGAGCATCCGCCGCACGGCCGACTCGGACTCGCCGGGTCCGTACGACTCGCGCAGCGTGAGTTCCTTGATCGCCACGTCACGGTGCAGGTACTCGTCGTGCGCACGCCACACGGCACCCATACCGCCATGGCCGATCGGCTCCTTCGCCAAGCGATAACGCCCGCCGACGAGCTTCCCCTCGCCCTCAGTCACAAAAGCAATGTACCTACCACCTCTTACGACTGATGTGTGAAAGGGGGACGTGACCTCCGGATGCGGCCGCGTGCCCCACGCCGCTGACCTCGTGGTCGACGGTCCGGCCGGCGATTCCTCGGCGCCGTACGGCCGGGCCCGGCGTGAAAAAGGGGCCCGTGCCTGCGCACGGACCCCTGCCAAGTGTCCTTATCGGACAGACTTGGCGGCGTCGAGGATCACGTCCGCCACCACCCCAGGCTCGGACACGGCGATGGCGTGCGAGCCGCCCCGCACCTCGACGACGTCACGCGCCTCGGCCCGGTCGGCCATGAAGTGCTGCGCCGCGGCCGGGATGTTCTTGTCGGCGGCCGGGATCAGGAACCACGACGGGATCTGTTTCCAGGCGGCCTTGTGCGCGCCCTCCGACAGGGCCACGTCCCGGATCGGCCGCTGGGTCGCGGCCATCAGGGCGGCCTCGTCCTTGTCGACGTCCGCGGCGAACTGGGCGCGGAACTTGTCCGGCTTGATCGACAGGTCGTTGCTGCCGTCACCCAGCGGGATCGAGTTCAGGGTCGGGCCGAGCGTGCTGCCCGGGAACTTGTTGGACAGCTCCAGCGCGGACTCACCGATCTCCGGCGCGAAGGACGCCACGTACACCAGCGCCTTGACCTGCGCGTTGCCTGCCGCAGCCTCAGTGGCGACCTGTCCGCCGTACGAGTGTCCAGCCAGGACGACCGGGCCTTCGATGCCCGCCAGCACGTTCCGCAGGTAGTCCGCGTCGCCGTGCAGGCTGCGTAACGGGTTCGCCACCGCGACGACCTGGTAACCGCGCCGCTGCAACCGAGCGATGACCCCGTTCCAGCTCGACGACTCGGCGAAGGCACCGTGCACCAGGACCACCGTCGGCTTCGGCGCCTTGTTCTCCATCGGCGCGGCCGAAGCGGCCAGCGGCAGCAGGACCGCCGTGGCGAAGACAGCGGCCGCACCCATCGCCACGAACCTCTTGATCTTGCCCATCTCAATGCCCTCCAATTAGTTTGTGCCCAACTAAGTTGTACACGACTGAAGTTAGCACCCAGGGTCGCCGCAGGAAAGGTCGTGCACGATGTAATTCAGGTCATAGCCCCACCGACCTGCGCAGGTTCCCTCGTGAGCGTTTGTCGGTGTTCTAACCCGGATAAACACTCACGAGGTGGTGGCCTCGTGGCTGCTACATTCGATGATCAGTCGGACGATGTGAGGAGTCACGGGCGTGCTCGTGGTCGAGGACGACATCTCAGGGTGAGCGGAGCCTGATCCGCGGTGGGGCACACCGCGGTGCTCAGCCATGTCCTCTTCACACTCGTAGACGAGAGCCGCACCATGTCCAAGATCGTTTGCTCTGCCCTGTCCTTTTCCTGGTTCGACGGCACCCCGGTGTTCCAGGACCTGGGTTTCACCGTCGGATCCGGCCGCACCGGCCTGGTCGCGCCGAACGGCGCGGGCAAGAGCACCCTGCTCAAACTGATCGCCGGCGAGTACGAGCCGCTCAGCGGATCGGTCGCGGTCGACGGCGTGCTCGGGTACCTGCCGCAGACGCTGCCGCTGACCGGCGAGCCGACTGTGGCGGAGGTGCTCGAGATCGCGCCGGTCGTGCACGCCCTGAGGGCCATCGAATCGGGTGACCCCAGCGAGGCGCACTTCACCGTCATCGGCAACGACTGGGACATCGAGGAACGGGCCCGCGCCGAACTCGACCGGCTCGGCCTGGGTGACGTGTCGCTCGACCGGCGGATCGGCACGTTGTCCGGCGGCCAGATCGTCTCCCTCGGCCTGGCCGCGCAACTGCTGAAACAACCAGACGTGCTGCTGCTGGACGAGCCGACGAACAACCTCGACCGGGACGCCCGGCGCCGGTTGACCGACGTGCTCGGCGACTGGAAGGGCTGCCTGCTGCTGGTCAGCCACGACCGGACACTGCTCGACCGGATGGAGCGGATCGCCGAACTGCACCACGGCGAGCTGCGCTTCCACGGCGGCAACTTCAGTGACTACGAGGCCGCCAGGCAAGCGGCGCGGGAAATCGCGGAGAAGAACCTGCGCAACGCCGAGCAGGAGCTCAAGCGGGAGAAGCGGGAGTTGCAGCAGGCCCGGGAACGTGCCGCGCGCCGGGCCGCGACCGGCGCACGGACCAATCAGGACATCCCGCGAATCATCAAGGGCGGCCTGCAACGACGGGCGCAGGAGTCCGCGGGCCGAGCGGACATCATGCACTCACAACGGCTCGACGCCGCCAAAGCCAAAGTGGACGAGGCGGACCGGGCGTTGCGGGAGGACCAGACCATCGCCCTGTCGTTGCCCGACACGACGGTTCCCGCGGGCAGGACCGTGTTCCACGGCCAGCGCATGCAGGTCCGTTCACTGTTCGGCGACGACGGCGTGGATCTGTCGATCCGCGGCCCGGAACGCATCGCGCTGACCGGCGCCAACGGCGTCGGCAAATCGACATTACTGCGCCTGATCGCCGGGCTGCTCACGCCGGACGGCGGACTGATGACCCGCGCCGAAGGCCGGGTGGCGTACCTGTCGCAGAAGCTGGACCTGCTCGACCTCGACAGGTCCACCATGGACAACCTGCAGTCCTTCGCGCCACAACTGCCACGCTCGGACATGATGAACCTGTTGGCCCGCTTCCTGTTCCGCGGCGAGCGTGCCAACCTCCCGGTCAGGGCGCTGTCCGGTGGTGAACGCCTGCGGGCGACGCTGTTGTGCGTGCTGCGCGCCGAACCCGCACCGCAACTGCTGTTGCTCGACGAGCCGACCAACAACCTCGACCTGGTCAGCGTCGAGCAACTGACCAGTGCGCTCAACGCCTACCAGGGCGCCTTCATCGTGGTCAGCCACGACGACCGGTTCCTCGCCGACGTGGGCGTGAACCGTTGGCTGCGGATGGCCGACGGCAGGCTCACCGAAACCGGTCCGGTCTAGGTCGTGTTTCGAATGTCCCGGTCGATGAGAGTCGGGATCGGGGCGGTTCCTGGCGTCGCCGCGGGATCGCCGCGAATACTGGTTGTCTTTGGGCGGTCCCGCGGTGGCGTCAGGGGCCGCATCCGGCCCGGCTATCGCGATCGGGCATTTGAAACACGGCCTAGGCCACAGCGGCAGCGGACTGGCGCACGCTCTTCATCGCCCGCGTCCATGACTCCAGCTGGTCGAACATGACCTGAACGCTGTTGTTGTGCAGCGGGGCCGGGCGGAAGACGGAGAAGTTCTCGAAGTCGGTGAACAGCGAGAAGCTGAGCTGCTGACGGACGTGCGCCAGCTGCAGCTCGCTGGATACAGCCCGCAGGTGCTCGATCGCCCGCGCGCCGCCCAGCGAGCCGTAGCTCACGAACGCGGCCGCCTTGTTGTTCCACTCGGCGTAGAGGTAGTCCAGGGCGTTCTTCAGCACACCGGATGTGGAGTGGTTGTACTCGGGCGTGACGAAGACGAAGCCGTCGTACGAGTCGATCTTCGCGGCCCACGCCTTGGTGTGCTCGTTGGTGTACTGCCCCATGGACGGCGGAATGGCCTCGTCCATGTGCGGCAACGGGTAGTCGAGCAGATCGATCAGCTCGTAGTCGGCGTCGGCCCGGGTCCCGGCCTGCTCGATGACCCAGTCGGCGACAGCTTTGCCGTTGCGGCCGGGGCGGGTGCTGCCCAGGATGACCGCGATCTTGAGATCACTCATCGGAAAATCCCCATCGATAGTTGAACTCTCACCCAAAACGTAGCATGACTTGAAAGTTCAAGCGAACCGTACACTGGTGTCATGCCCGCCACACCCGAGCCGCGCTGGCTGAACCCGGACGAGCTACAGGCCTGGCGGTCGTTCTCGCTGATGATGTCCAGGCTGACGACGGCACTGGACAGCCAGTTACAACGCGACTCCCAGCTCAGCTTCGTCGAGTACTACGCACTGGCCGGCCTGTCCGAGTCGCCGAACCGCACGATGCGGATGAGCGAGCTGGCGGTGTTCGTCAACGCGGAGCTGTCCCGGATGTCACACCTGATCAAGCGCCTGGAGAAGCGCGGCCTGGTCCGCCGCGAGCCCGACCCCACCGACGGCAGGTACACCAACGCGATCCTGACCGACGCCGGCTGGGAACACCTCGTCCGCGCGGCCCCCGGCCACGTGACGGCCGTCCGCACCCTCGTCATCGACGCCCTCGACAAATCGGCCCTCGACGCCATCAAGGCAGCCTCCGACAAGATCATCGCCCGCACCGAAGACCACTGAGCGGCTCACGCCACTCCGACGAACCCGGCAAGTTCCCGCAGATCAACCCGCACCGATCGCCGTTCACGGCGGAGCATGTCCCGCACCATGGAATGAACTCGCCGGGTGAACAGCAGTTGCTCGGGCGCCGCCGACCGTGCCGCCTGCAACGCGCTCAGCGCCTCCCGGTCGTGCTTACGCAGGTAGTGCGCCCACGCCACGGTGATCAGGTGCGAGGTCCGCCGCTCGGCCAGCTCGCGGGGAAGCCGTTCGTGCGGCACGACGGCGGCCTGCTCGATCGCACGCCGCGGATCACCGAGCTCCAGAGACAACCACACCCGATGAATCGCGATGTTCGTCGGGCCGAAGGCGAACCAGTGGTCGTTGCGGTCGCCGATGACGTCCGCCGCCTTCGAGGCTTCCGCCAGGTAGTCGTTGGCTCCCCGGTGATCACCCAAGGTGGCCGCACCGACCGCGCCTTTGAGCATCAAGGCACCGTAGACGCTGTACGCCTGCGGTGTGTCGAGTGTGGACCGCAACGCATCGGCGGCAGCAAGGGGAGCATCGGTCGATTCCATCAACCGGCCCGCATGTCGCAACACGACCGCGAGCCGCCAAGCGCCGCCAGCGATCAGCAACGGGTCCCCAGTCTGCTCCGCGGCGTACATGGACCGCTCCGCGGCCACCCACGGCAGATGCGTCTCACCAAGGCGATCCAGCATCCCCGACGTCACCCGGTACACCAGGGCTTGCAACTCGTAGGCCCGCACTCGGTCCTCTTCGGTTCGGGCGGCGTGCACCAGGTGCCAGGCGTCGGCGATCATGTCCGGAATCATCGGGGCCATATCCGACCACTGCTCGGTCTGCGAACAGACGAATGCCCGCTCGACGCGCATTCGAAGGTGCTCCGCGGACGAGACCTGATGGTCCGACACACCGATCAAAGTAGCGATACCGTCGTAGCGCAACATCGCGGCTTCAATTTCCGGAACGTAGTCCGGAGCCGTTCCGACAGATCCGCCACCAGTGGGCCGAGACCGGAACGGGCCCGGCAACAGCGCGGAAGGGCTGATCTTGAGCGCCGCCGCGACCGCGACGATCGTCGACAGTTTGTCAACCTGCCGTTGACCGTTCTCGATCTGCCGCAACCATTCGGTCGACCGCCCACCGACGAGACCACACAGCACCTGTTGCGTCATGCCTCGCCGCTTGCGGTAGTAGGCGATCCGCTCGCCGACAGTGGTGTCGTCATCAAGCCGCATACATCCAGCGTAGCGACCCAACAATTTGTTGGGGTGACACCGAATTTCGTTCCTTATCGTCCTCGGACCAGCCACAGGTCAAGGAGGGGAAGAATGACGTCTGTCGCCCAACCGGGCATCGTCGCGCCATACATCACCGAATGGAGTGAAGAGTCTTGCCTGGACCATGACCTGGTCGAGCGGCGGGGTTTCGGCATCGCCTACGCGGATGAATCAGTCGTCGACCGGGATGACGACCACGTTCTCTGGCTTCGCACGAAGTCACGTCCTCGAGAAGGACGGCCATTGTTCGGCAGAGTTCATCCATACCGGCAACGCCGAGCGATGCGCCGGATGCTCTGCCAGGTATGCGGTGGCCCATCGACATGCTCCAGAGATGGCGCGCTCTGGCTGCTCCAGGACCACCGTGAAGACTGGACAGACTGGCCCGAGCGGATGGCCGTGACCGAACCACCTGTCTGTCTGCCGTGCGTTGCGACATCGAACCGCCTCTGCCCGGCATTGCGAAAAAGCTCCGTCGTGGTTCTCGCCAAGGAATCACCGGTGGTCGGCGTCTACGGCATGGTGTACAGGAGCGGCCACCCGTCCCCCATCCCCACGGGGAAGCGGACCGTCGGCTTCGATGATCCGGCGATCCAATGGGTTGTGGCTGCCAGCCTGCTGCGGGAGTTGCGCGGGTGTTCCATCGTCTGACCGAACAGCAGGAATCCGACGAGTTCCAGCCGTCGGTTCCGCCGTCACGTTGACATCCGGCGGTGAGAGCGCTTCCATGGACGGACCCTGCAAGCCACGAATGACAGAGAGGTCAATCATGGCTCGAAAATCACGGCTGGCCTTGCTGAGCGCCGCGATCCTGCTGGTCGTCCCGCTGGCGGGCCCGGCGCAGGCGGCGATCCCGCCGACCCCGCCCGGCTGGACGCTGGCGTGGGGCGACGACTTCACCGGCCCGAACAACACGTTGCCCAACCAGAACGAGTGGATCATCGACCTGGGTCACGGCTACCCGGGCGGCCCGGGCAACTGGGGCACCGGCGAGATCCAGCGCTACACCGCCGACATCGCCAATCTCCGCCTTGACGGCACCGGCAACCTGCGGATCACCCCGCAGCGGTCGGGCAGCGGCGAGTGGACGTCCGCGCGCATCGAGACCCGGCGGTCGAACTTCAAGGCGCCCGCGGGCGGAATCCTGCGCATGGAGGGCCGTATCCAGATGCCCGACATCACGGGCACGGCCGCGCTCGGTTACTGGCCCGCGTTCTGGGCCCTTGGCGCCCCGTACCGCGGCAACTACTGGAACTGGCCGTCGATCGGCGAGTTCGACGTCATGGAGAACGTCAACGGCATCAACAGTGTCTGGGGCGTGCTGCATTGCGGCGTGAACCCGGGCGGTCCGTGCAACGAGACCAACGGCCTCGGCGCCTCCCGTGCGTGCCCTGGCAGCACGTGCCAGAGCACCTTCCACACGTACCGGTTCGAGTGGGACCGGTCGGTCAGCCCGAACCAGCTGCGGTGGTACGTCGACGGCCAGCAGTACCACACTGTGCGGCAGGACCAGATGGATGCCACGTCCTGGAACAACATGACGTCCCATCAGGGCTACTTCATCCTGCTGAACGTCGCGATGGGCGGCGCGTTCCCCAACGGTGTCGCGGGACGGGGGACTCCGGTGCCGGAGACCACGCCGGGACGGCCGATGGTGGTCGACTACGTCGCGGTGTGGACACGACCCTGACATCCGCGGGCCCGGCCCCCGTCCGGGGACCGGGCCACCGGCGGACACAGTGGACAGTGCGGTTGCCGGTTTCCACCGGACGCGCGACCGATCTCGTCGACCACAAACGGCCCATCGGGGCATGGCGCCGAACCGATCCACGGGGTAGAAATATCCATTCCCTCCATCCGTCGCCCGGCACGACGGCCAGCGTGAGAGAGCGCTCTCTCGTCAGCCGCCGAGCGGGCCTGGAGAACAGGCAGGTCGATGACGGTCGTGCACCACCGGGCGCGTGGGAGCGCTCACACGCACTTATCCAGACTGGGCCGGGCGCTGGTGCTCGGCCTCGCCCTCGTCACCGCCGCGGGCACCGCCGCCGGAGCGGACCCGCGGACCGAACGGCGCGGCGGCGCGGTGGACTTCGGTCCCAACGTCACCATTTTCGACCCGAGCATGCCGGTCGAGCAGATCCAGGCGACTCTGGACGCCACGCATGCCAAGCAGGTCGACAACGAGATGGGCACCACGCGGTACGCCTACCTCTTCAGGCCCGGCACGTACGGCACCGCGGACAAGCCGTTGCAGATCAAGGTCGGCTACTACACCGAGGTCTCCGGTCTCGGCGCGTCCCCGACCGATGTCGTGATCAACGGCAAGATCGAGGTCTACAACCGCTGCCTGAACAACGCCGGCCCGAACTGCCTCGCGCTGGTCAACTTCTGGCGCACGCTGTCCAACCTGTCGCTCAACATCAACGCCAAGGGCCAGGACGGCTGCCGCTCGTCGGCGAACTTCTGGGCGGTCTCCCAGGCCGTGTCCGTGCGGCGGGTGAACATCGCGGGCGGCGGTCTGTCGCTGATGGACTACTGCACCGACGGCCCGCAGTACGCCAGCGGCGGGTTCATCGCCGACTCCAGGCTGCCCGCCACGACGAACGGCTCGCAGCAGCAGTGGCTGACCCGTAACAGCGAGGTCGCCAGCTGGTCGAACGGCGTGTGGAACCAGGTGTTCTCCGGCGTGGTCGGCGCCCCGGACGACTCGGCCTTCCCGGCGCCGCCGTACACGACGATCGAGAAGACACCGGTCAGCCGTGAGAAGCCGTACCTGTTCGTCGACGCCAAGGGCAAGTACAACGTGCGCGTGCCCTACGCCCAGAAGAACACCAGTGGCGTCTCCTGGGCCAACGGCATGACGCCCGGCCGTACGATCCCGCTCAGCGACTTCTACGTCGCCAAGCCGGGCGACTCCGTGCACACGATCAACGCGCATCTGGCGCTGGGCAAGAACTTGCTGCTCACGCCGGGTCTGTACGACATCGCCCGGAGCATCGAGGTCAGGTGGCCCAACACGGTCGTGCTCGGCCTCGGTCACGCCACTCTCACCGCTGTGCGCGGCGCGGTCCCGCTCGAGGTCGGTGACGTCCCCGGTGTCGTGATCGCGGGTGTCACGATCGACGCGGGCCTGCGGGAATCGCCCGCCTTGCTGCGCGTGGGCAAGCGGCACGGCTGGGGCTGGAGCTCGCCGTCGAACCCGACCACGCTGTCCGATGTGTACTTCCGGGTCGGCGGGCCGCACGTCGGCAAGACCGACACCGCCCTGGAGATCAACAGTGACAACGTGTTGATCGACCACACGTGGGTGTGGCGTGCTGACCACGGCGTCGAGGGCTTCACCGACACCCAGCGGTGGAACACCAACACCGGTCGCAAGGGCGCGGTCGTCAACGGCGACAACGTGACCGCCACCGGCCTGTTCGTCGAGCACTTCCAGCAGCACAACACCACGTGGAACGGCGAGAACGGCACCACGATCCTGTACCAGAACGAACTGCCGTACGACCCGCCGACGCAGGCCGACTGGATGAACGGCAGCGTCGAGGGCTACGCCGGGTACAAGGTCGGCGACAAGGTCCGCACCCACACACTGCACGGCGGTGGCGTCTACGTGTTCAACCAGAACAACCCGCAGATCCACACGGAGAACGGGTTCGAGGTGCCGAACACGCCTGGTGTGAAGCTGCACCACATCATGACCGTCAACCTCAGCGCCGGGATCATCGACCACGTGGTCAACGGCGTCGGGGACGCGGCGGACATGACCAAGGTCGGCCAGCCGGTCTACATCAAGCAGTACCCGTAGCACGAAGACTAGGCGCCTTACAGGGCGCCTAGTCAAGCAGGCTGATGATCTCGTCGATGTCCTTGCGCAGGCGTTTGCGGTCCACTCCGGACCGTACGGCGACCCGCAGCCCGAGCCAGGCGTTGACCAGCATGGTGGTCAACGCCTCCGGCTTGGCGGTGCTGCCGACGCTGCCGTCCTGCTGGCCACGCCGGACGAGGTCGAGCAGAAAATCGCGGGTCTTGACCATGTGCCGGTCCACCTGGTGTGCGGCCTGGCTGTCGCGCGGGGCGACCTCCGTCGCGACGTTGACCAGCATGCAGCCCTTGAGGTGGGCGTTGGGCACCAGCACGGCGGAGATCAGCTCGCGAATGGCGTCACGGGCGGTGCGGGCCTTCGCCACCGTCGCCGCCCTCTCCTCCTGGAGTTCGATGTACCGGTTGACCGCCCGCATGAACAGCGCGTGCTTGTCGCCGAACGTGTCGTACAGGCTGCGCCGCCCGACGCCCATCCCCTCGACCAGGTCCTGCACCGAGGTGGCTTCGTAGCCGCGCTCCCAGAACATCTCCATCGCCCGGTCAAGGGCGACATCCGGATCGAACTCCTTGTGCCGCGCCACGAATCGCTCCTTTCCCCGAGAAGAGCCTAGAGCGCGGCGCTCAGGTTCTGCTTGGCCGACCTCGTCCTGTCGTCGCCGAGCACCTCGGCCGTGCCCGCCGCGACACCATCGAGGGCCGCTTTGGCGACGGCGGCCGGGTCGACCTTTTCCTCAGGGGCCACAAAGGACGCCATGTCAGTGTCCATGTAGGCCACGTACAGCGCCGTGAGCCCGATGCCCTTGGGCGCGAGTTCCTGGCGCAGCGCGTTGCTCATCGCCCATCCGGCTGCCTTGGCCGCGCTGTAGGCACCTCCGATGTGCACCCAGCTCAGGATGGAATGCACGTTCAGCACCGCACCGCCGCCGTTGCGTTCGATCACCGGCACGAACGCCCGCGTCGTGGCGAGCGTGCCGAAGTAGTGCGTCTCCATCTCCAGCCGGACGTTGTCGAAGTCGCCCGTCAGCAGCGACGTGTGCGTCGAGATCCCCGCGTTGTTGACCAACAGTGTGGCGTCGCTCGCGACCTTGGCCACTTCCTCGATCGAGGCCGGGTCCGTGAGGTCGAACCTGATCGGCGTGACGCCGGGGATGTCGGCGCTTTCCGGCCGGCGTACGGCCGCGTACACCTTGGCACCGCGCTCGACCAGCTGCTGCGCGAACTGACGGCCCAGGCCGCGGTTCGCTCCGGTGACCACCGCGACGGTCCTCTCGAAGTCCATGATCGTCCTTCCTGTCTCTCTCCTGCGGCCAGGATAGCTCTATTGAGAACGAACAGTGCGATATGTGCGCAGAGATGTCGAGCACATCAGCTCAAGTTGGCTGATCTATCGAGAACGATCGATGCGCTTCACGCGTGTTGGCTCCGGAGCGCACCGGTCATGCCGAAGTGGTGTCCCCACGGGTCGACAGTGCCGAGCGGAAAGAATCAGCGCGGATGACTGGAACGGGCCGCGGCGGGGAACCCTGGGCGGAGGAGATCACCAGCGTCGCGGAGGAAGCATGCCCGAATTCGGAGCCGAAGCCCCCATCGAGGACGTCGTCGAGCAGCGGATTCCGGTCGGCGACGACCGCCCCGACGTGTCCGGCGGCCCGGATTCCCCGGTCCCGGCCGAGGCCTCGGAGGCCGACGTCGCCGAGCAGGCGATGGACGCGGGCGACCGGCCCGGCCACGGCCCGCTCGGGATGAGCGACGCCGGCTGGGAGGCCTCCGAAGCGGACGTCGTCGACCAGCAGATCGAGGTCCCCGACGAGGACTTCGACCGGTAAGAGCCCGGCGGTCCTGGCGATTCAGCGACGCAGGGCGGTTTCCTGGTCCATGTGTGACAGCTTCTCCGGATTGCGTACGGCGTAAAGCCCGGTGATGAGCCCGTCGTCGATGCGCACGGCCAGAACGGTGTCGAGCTCGCCGTGCAGCTGGAAGATCAACGCCGGGTAACCGTTGACCTGCGCCGGTCGCAGCGACCAGGCGTCGTCGCCGACCTTGCTGAGCCCGCCGGCCAGCAGGCGAGCCACCTTTTCGGCACCCACGACCGGCCGTGGGACGGCCTGCTTGACTCCGCCGCCGTCGCCCAGGAAGACGACGTCCGGCGCGAGGATGTCGAGCAGGCCCTGAAGATCGCCTGTCGTGGTCGCCCGTTGGAACGCGTCGAGCGCGTCTCGGGTCTCCGCCGCGGACACGACCCCGCGCGGGCGGCGTGCCGTGACGTGCGCCCGTGCCCGGTGCGCGATCTGACGGACCGCGGCCGGGTTCTTGCCGACGGCCTCGGCGATCTCCTCGTAAGCCATGTCGAACACCTCACGCAGCACGAACACCGCCCGCTCGGTCGGCGTGAGCGTCTCCAGCACCAGCATCATCGCCATCGAAACGCTGTCGGCCAGTTCGACGTCCTCGGCCACGTCGGGCGCCGTGAGCAGCGGCTCAGGCAGCCAAGGGCCGACGTAGGACTCCTTGCGGCGGCTGAGCGTGCGCAGCCGCGTGAGCGCCTGCCGTGTGGTGATCCGGACCAGGTACGCCCGCTGGTTCTCGATGGTGTCGAGGTCGACACCGACCCACCGCAGCCACGTCTCCTGCAGCACGTCCTCCGCGTCGGCAGCCGAGCCGAGCATCTCGTAGGCGACCGTGAACAGCAGGCTGCGGTGCGTGAGGAACGCCTCGGTGGCGGCATCCGGGCGGTCTTCGGTGCCGGACATGGTTCGCTCCCCTTGGCTCGCGGTGTGTTTCCCACCAGACGCCGGCCGCCGCCGCGCTGTGACGTCCAACCGTTGTGGCGCTCGTCACGGTCGCCGTGCTGTCACAAGGACGGCGCCACCGGCATCTCGTGGTCGTCATGCAACACCACAGGTGAGGACGAAGTCATGGAACCCCGCTTCAACATGTTCGGCAACGAGTTCGCCATGAAGGTCAGCAAGCGGTTCGCCGGTCTCAGCACGGTGCTCCACCAGTCGTCGCTGCCGCAGTCCACTCAGGAGCTGGTGTCGTTGCGCGCCAGCCAGATCAACGGCTGCGCGTTCTGCATCGACATGCACACCAAGGAAGCCGCGGCGGCCGGGGAGACGTCGGTCCGGCTCAACCTGGTCGCCGCCTGGCGCGAAGCGACCGTGTTCACGGAGGCCGAGCGGGCCGCGCTGGCACTGGCCGAAGAAGGCACCCGGCTCGCCGACGCCCACGAGGGCGTGTCCGACGAGACCTGGGCCCAGGTCCGCAAGCACTACGACGACGACCAGATCGCCGCACTGGTCTTCCTGGTGGGCCTGATCAACGCGGCGAACCGGATGAACGTGATCGTGCGCAACCCGGCAGGCTCCTACGAGCCCGGCATGCTCGCCGCCATGAAGGACTGAATCCGGGCCGGATACGTCCACAACAGACGGTCCCGGGCCGGGGGCCGTCCGCGGATCGGCTGTGGGCGCGGGTTTCGCCGGGGCGGAGCACGTTTTCGTCTCCGCTGAATCCGCCCCACGCAGATCGCGACCTGATGTACGTTGCGGTCGCGATCGACGGTCGGTCGCGTGGAACAGGGGGATGCTCATGGGAAAGAGGATTCGCACCGGGCTGGTCGCGGCCGGGGTCGCCGTGGCGGCCACGCTCACGCTGGCCCAGCCGGCTTCGGCCGGTGTGGCCTTCCCGACGAAGAGGGGCTCCTACACGACCCAGTTCGGCTGCATCGACGCCGGTGAGAGCGGCGTGCTGGCCGGCAAGTGGCGCTCGTACAGCTGCAGCCACTCGGGCCACGCCTGGTGGCCGTGGGACCTCTACGCCTGAGCTGGTGAGGAGATCCCCGTCGGCCCGATCCGACGGGGACTCCTTCCGTTTCTCCAGCAGAGAATAATGTGTGGCCGCCTGCCGCGAAGGTTGTGGCCACACGGGCAGTGCAGATCCGGGGGGATGTTTTTCATGATTATTTCTGGTAAGGACAACGGCTTCAGAAGTGCGTCATCCGCACACCCGTCGCGACATGTTGCCGCGGCAGGTCACTTCGTCTGACCCGCCACGTCCATCATATGCAGGCGATCACTCCCCAGCGCCAGGTCGGCCCGTCACCCTCCACCCGAGGGCATGCCAAGGGTCGTCACATGAAAAAGCACCGCTTCGGCAGCGTCGCTTTGTTACTGGCACTACAGCACGCATTGGCTTTCGAAGCCGTTCTGCTGTTCTTCGGCAGGACGGCTTCGACGGCGGAGTTCCTTCTCTGGCTCGGAATGGTCGCTCTGCAACTCGTTGTCATCTGGCACACGAGCGTCGCGTGGTTGACCACCCGCGGACCCGATCCGGTGTCACCGCCGGGCTCCGAGCGGTGGAGCGGTGGTATCGACGTCTTCATAACCGTGTGTGGCGAGCCGATCGACGTTCTGATTCCCGTGATTCGGGCCGCTCGGGACATGGACCTCGCCCATGAAACGTGGGTGCTCGACGACGGTCCGAGCCAGGAGTTGCGCGACTGGTGCCAGGCAGAAGGCGTGGGCTATTTCTCGCGCCCCAGCAGGAGCCACGGAAAGGCCGGGAATGTGAACTACGCGCTCGCCCGCACGCAGGGTGAGCTCGTGGCGGTCTTCGATGCGGACCACCGGCCCGACCGCAGTTTTCTCAGGAAGACCGTCGGCCGTTTCGCCGATGAAAAACTGGCGTTCGTGCAGACGCCGCAAAGCTACGCCGCACGCAGGACATTGGTTGCCCGCGGCGCCAAGGAGGCGCAGTATCCCTTCTACAAGCACGTCATGCCTGGGAAGGCGAGACGGGGCGCGGCGATCTGCGTTGGCACCAACGTCGTCTTCAGGCGGGCAGCTCTGGAACAAATCGGCGGAGTGTACAGCGGAAGCCAGACCGAGGACGTCCATACGTCGCTCCGGCTCCACAGCCTGGGCTGGCGGTCGGCCTTCGTTTCGGAGCACCTGGCACGCGGGTTACCTCCCGACGATTGGCGCGCGTATCTCAGGCAGCAGCGAAGGTGGGCCCGTGGGGCGTTCGAAGTACTACTGAGCGCCCAGCTGTGGAAGCGGAGCAAGCTGACCAGCAGGCAGCGGTTGCAGTACAGCATGTTGGGGACACATTATCTGTCTTCGATCATATTTCTGCCGATGTCGATCCTTCCCGGCATCTATCTGCTCGGGCGCGTCTCGCCGCTGTCCGTTGATCCTGTGGTTCCGCTCGGGCTCATGCTTTCCGCGATGGTGACGGTCACGCTTGCGAATCGGATACAGGACGGAAGCTACGGCGTCGCAGGGGCCATTGCTCATGCGGTGGCCAGTCCTGCCCACGTCCTGGGCCTGTTGGACGCGTTGACCCGCCGAAACGTCGACTGGGAACCCACGCACGGATCAGTGGCCTCTCGCCGCCCGGCCCTCTCGTACACCGTATTTCGTGGTGCGATAGTGGTTGTCAATCTCGCGGCGATAATCGTGGGCGCAGTTATCGGTCTGGCTCGTCTTGGCCATGCCCGTCCTGCCGCGTTCCTCGGGCTGGCGGCCGCGGATGACGCATGGGTATTCGCGACAATGGCCTGGTGTTCGGCCATGGCAGTGATGTTCCTGCTGCCGTCGATCCGCCGATACCGCATCGCGCAGATGTCCCGGCGGGTGCGCTGGTGGGCCCTGGCGACATGCTGCGCTGTGCTCGCGCTGGCGGCGACGGTCGCCGAGCAGTTCTCGTCGACACCGTACGCACGACCATCCAGTCCGGCTGGACCAGCGGTGTGGCGGGAGGACTTCTCGGGTCCTGCCGGTGCGCAGCCTTCGGAGCGGGACTGGTTTTTCAGCACGGGACACCACTACCCGGGTGGTCCGCCGAACTGGGGAACCGGAGAGATCCAGGAGTACACCCGATCCCAGGACAACCTCCGCATGGACGGGGCGGGAAACCTGGAAATCGTCGCCACCGTCGACCGCGACGAGGACTACCGGTCCGCGAGGATAGAGACGCGACGCAGCGACTTCAGGCCACCGGCCGGCGGCACGCTCCGCATTCAGGCGAGAGTGAAGCTCCCCGCGGCGCGCGGCTCGTGGGCGACCTTCTGGGCCTTGGGACGTTCTTTCCGGACTGATCTGAGGTGGCCCGAGTCCGGCGAGATCGACGCGATCGAGTACCGGGGATCACGGCCTGATGAGGTGTACGGGGTACTGCACTGTCCGCAGTGTGGTGAACCGGTCGGGAAAAGGTCCCGCTATGCGGATCACGCGGGCCTGGCCGACGACTTCCACACGTACACAGTGGACTGGCGAACGCAACCGGACCGGATCGACTGGTATGTGGACGGACAGCTGTACCAGTCGATCAGCCGGGCGATGATCACTGAGCAGAACTGGGCTTTCGATCAGCCGGTGTTCTTGTTGCTCAACCTCGCGGTGGGCGGGGACTGGCCTGGGCCGCCGCACGCGTCCGACTATCCGGCCACGATGAAAGTGGACTATGTCGAGGCCAGATCGTGCCTTGGCGATTGTCCGCCCCTCCAGTGATCGCGCGCCGGTCGACGGTCGTTTCGGCCCGGCGCCGGCCTGCGGGC
This sequence comes from Kibdelosporangium persicum, assembly GCF_013280595.1. Classification (GTDB taxonomy): domain Bacteria; phylum Actinomycetota; class Actinomycetes; order Mycobacteriales; family Pseudonocardiaceae; genus Kibdelosporangium; species Kibdelosporangium persicum. Next base: position 105,191 of record NZ_JAAATY010000014.1, on the reverse strand, counting down.
CCGGTCACCCGGCACAGAACCATGGACGGTGGAAGTCCGCCAACGCCACTCCTGCGAGGGAGCGGACTCGCTCCTGTGGGTGATCTCGTGCCGGGCGGCTGGGGAAACGATGGTCTCGCTGTGATCACATCACGGGCGAAAGGCTGGATCAATGCCGCACGGCAACACCCTTCCTCCAGGACAACGCCGGGTCAAGGGATTCCCCCGGTTCGGCACGCACCTCCACCGGCCTGCCCCGGCCGTCCCGGCCGACCCGGTGATCGAGGTACGCGGGGCGGTGACCGGGGAATTCGACCTTCCGCTCACGTCACTCTCGTCCCTGCCGCGCAAGGAGATCACCGCCGACTTCCACTGTGTGGCCGGCTGGACGGCGACCGGCCTGCGCTGGGAAGGCGTCTCGTTCGCGACGTTCTACCGCGCCCTGGTCGAACCGGCGCTTCCGCCCGGAACATCGATCACCCACATCAAATGCCGCGGACTCGACGGGTGGGAAGCCGCGGTGACGATCGAGGACATCCTGGCCGACGACGTACTCATCGCTGAGCATCTCGACGGCCACCCACTCGACAGTGACCACGGAGCACCGGCCCGCCTGGTCAGCCCCAGTCAGTACGGTTACATCAACGTCAAACACCTCTCCCGTATCGAGTTGCTGACCACCGCCCCCGTCATCGCCGAAGGCCCCCTGATCAGGAGTCATCCGAGGGGCAGGGTCTGGGAAGAGGAGCGACACGGTCTCCTCCCCGGACGGGTGGTACGCCCCTTCTACCGGGCTCTGATTCGCCCCATCCGGTTCCTCAGCTCCCTCGGCGCTCGCGAGAATGACAAATCGACGGTCAGGCGCGGGGTGCGGGATCGGGAGACACACGGGTAGATGACCTTCCGTGCGGGTTCGCTCGTCGGCGTTCAGGCGGAAAGGGCCGGTCCGGGTTGTGATCACGCGGTGTGGCGACGAAATGCTCCACGTGCAGCCGGTGGCCGGCGCGTTTTCGCGGCATCAGTGCCTCGACGAGTTCCGCCGGTCCGCAGCGGCAGACGGCGGCCGTACAGCGTCCGCTTTCCGGGCTTGTACGTGGACAACACGGCGGCCGTGAGCAGCATCAGCGGCGACAGTCCGGTAGCGGGGAGGATGCCGGGGAACCCAAGCTCCGAATTGACTTCGTCGGCCGGGTAACCGTCGAGGACGAGCGCGTAGCCACGGTCCAGGACCGGTTGGTAGACGACGATCGGGAGGATCATCACCGTCACGGTGAGCGCGAATTTGGCGACCACCCACCTGTGGTGCACAAGCCGCCACGCTGTGCCGAGAGCCAGCGCCAGGCCGCTGAACAGCGCCACGAAGGATGCCTTTCCCAGGAACAGGTTCTCGACGACGTACTGCGCTTCGTACAGGGAACGCAACAGCGCCCGGTCGTCGCCGACCGTGCGGGCGACCGCCGCCAGCGCCGACTGCACCGAGATGATGGCCATCCAGGCAACCGAGCCGATCACGTGCACGGTCAGGATTGCCTTGCGCAGCCGGGGAGACATGACCCGCGCGGCCTCGCGTGTCCGTCCGAAGTAGGCGTTCGACGGGGGCGTGAACGGTATCGCCGCGGCCACCGTCTGCACGATCGCGCTCGCCAGCGTCAGGCCGACCACGAGATCCGGTCGGCCGACAGAGTCGAGCAGGCTCGGCTCGGTGACGACCAACTGGCCGAACAGCAGCCAGGTCAGGCCCGCCTGCGTCGCCAGCATCACGCGCCCCCACTGCCTGCCGTGCAGGGTCATGGCGGCGAAGAAGATCATCGCCGATGACCAGACCACGGGCCAGCCGACGGTCGTCGCGCTTCCCCCCGCGGCCAGTTCAACAACCATCCCGAGCAGGAGTAGTCCGGCTGCCGCCCCGGTCAAGCCGGCCGCGATCCGCACCGTCCAATGTGGTCGATCAGTGCGCTCTGCCGTCTGCTGTCCCATGACTCACACCCACCACCGGCGAACGGCGGTCAGCCAGAGCAAACCGATCGCACAGACTCCCAGCACGGCGCCGATCACGTCGGTGACGTAGTGCTCGGCGAGCAACACCCGCGCGGCCATGGTGAGCAAAACCGCGGTGCCCTGCACCACCAGGACGGCTCGCAACCACCGCCGCGCGAACACCGCCGCGATGACCACCGCCGTCACCGCGAACGCGCCCGCGACGGAAGCGTGACCACTCGGGTAGCTGAAGGCGTCCGGCTGTCCGGCCGGTCCCGGCCGGCGGAAGACGTACTGGGACGCAACCAGGAGACCGCATGCCACCAGCAGTCCGGTGCACAGCAGCGCGTCCCTGAGCCCCAATGTTCGCCGCCGCCACGCGTGCACCGCCACCGCCGCGAGGATGACCAGACTGCCGAGCACCGTGACCGTGCTCAGGGCAAGGAGCAACCGGTGCACGGCCCTGTCCGGCACGACGACGCTGTCGGTGACCCAGCGGTCGATGACCGGCACCGAGTCTTGGACGACCAGGCCGAGAACAACAACAGTCACCGCGCAGACGACACCGGCCATCCCCGTCCAGCGGCGGGCTCGCCACGGCCGGCCGCTCGACGTGCGGTGTGACCCCGTGGACGACAGACTGCTCATGTTTCCCCCCGATTCCACGCGGTATCGGCACCGAGCAACCGCGCGATCTGGCCAAGGACCGCGGAATCCAGATCGGGCGCCAGCGACCCGCCAAGACGCGTGCCGAGCGTGACCAGGATCAACAGAGACGCGGTCGCCGACGGATCCAGATCCGGGCGGAAATCACCTTCCGCCTGCCCCTGCTTGATCAACGTGACGAGGAATTCCCGCCACCGGCGGATTCCCGGCTCCAGCAACGCCCGGACGGCATCGTCCCGGTCGGCGAACTGATGCAGTTCCTTCAGCACAGCGACGTTGCCGGGTTCTCGGCGCATTTGGCGAGCCAGCCCCACCAGCAACACACGCAATCGCTCCGCCGCGGACAACTTCTCGTCGACGTGCACCATCGGAAGCACGATCTGCTTGTGCAGAGCACGCTCGAGCACCGCCCGAATAAGGTCGATCTTGTTCGGGAAGTGGTAATGCAGGCTGGCGTGGGTGATGCCCACGGCCGCCGCGACCTCCCGCGTCCGCAACGCACCGACGCCACGCTGGGCGATGACGGCCATTGCGGCAGTCACCAGCTGCTCACGCCGTTCCCCGTGCCGGCCTCGGGTCGCCACAACACCTCCCGGTCCACCCTGCATCCCTCAGCAGCAGCATGAACCGGCACCGGGCGACCTGTCTACCAATGGTAGAAAAAAGTCCCGGGCGGCTGCGCTGACACCCGCCGTCAACCGGTCGAATCGCCGATCTCGCGCACGGTCGTCCGCGGTAGCCGGACAGCTGGCGGCTGCGGTGGCGGCCGGCGAGGAAACCCGGGTCAGTTCGGCGAGCGAACGCAGCGCCCGCTCCCGGGCGGCGGCGAAATCCATCGTGTGGGCGAAAGCGGAGACGAATGCCGCGGTGACCAGTGCCTCCTTCGTCGGGAAACGACGGTAAAGGGTGGCCGGACCGACTCCCGCACGCCGGGCGATCTCGCGCATCGGCACGTCAATGCCGTCGGCGGCGAACGCTGTACGCGCCGCCACGAGAATGCGGTCCCGGTTGTCTCGGGCGTCGGAACGCAGCGTGTGAGGCAAACGGTCGGTCACCGCTCTCACTTCAACTAAGTGGACGGCCTGTTCCACTACCGTCCGGATCATGCGAGCATTGCGATTCTCCGAGTACGGCCCCACCAGCGTGCTGCATGTCGCCGACGTGTCCGAGCCGCACGCCGGGCCAGGGCAGATCCGGGTGGCCGTTCGAGCCTCCGGTGTCACCCCCGCCGACACCTACTTGCGCTCAGGCCAGTTCCGGGACCGGATTCCCCTGTCCCTGCCCCACGTGCTCGGCGTCGACGCCGCCGGCGTGGTGGACGAGGTCGGTGCGGGCGTCACCGGAGTCCAGCCAGGCGACGCCGTGTTCGGCGTCGTCGACCTCGCCCGGTACGGCGGCGCGAACGCCGAGTACGCCGTCCTGGCCGCCTGGACGACGAAGCCGGATTCGCTGAGCTGGGAACAGGCAGGAGGCGCTGCCGCGAACGTGGAGACCGCCACGCGTGTCCTCGACCGGCTGAAGGTCGCTCCGGGCACCACCCTGCTGATCGAGGGTGCGGCCGGTGGCGTCGGCACGGTCGCCGTCCAGCTCGCGAAAGCCCGTGGCGCGACGATCATCGGGACGGCCAGCGTGGGCACGCACGAATTCCTCGCCGGGCTGGGAGCGGTGCCGACCCGCTACGGTCCCGGACTGCACGAGCGGGTCACGGCCCTGGCCCCGGACGGGGTGGACGCGGTCCTCGACTGTGCCGGGTCCGGATCGCTACCGGACCTCGTGGACATCGTGGGAAGCGCCGAGCGGGTCGTGACCGTCGCCGATCTCAAAGCCAGTCAGCATGGCGTTCACCTGTCGCGTACCGGCGGACCAGGCGCGGACCCGCAGGCGCTGCACGGTCTGGCGGAGGCCGCGAGCCTCGCCGACCAGGGCCGCTTCACCGTCCCAGTGGCGGGCGTGTTCTCCCTGGACAACGCGGCCGCCGCCCACGAGCTGAGCGAAACCGGCCACGCCCACGGAAAAATCGTACTGACGCTCTGATCATGCCCGGACTCCGGCGAACCGGAAGCCTGCCCTGCCGAGGTGTCGCTATTTCTCGCCGTGCGGCGCCAGCCGCTGGGTGACCCGGTCGAACAGCTCCGTCAGCGGCTCGCTGACGTCCAGACCGAACTCGGTCAGCCCGTAGGTGACCTGCGGTGGCGTCGTCGGCTCGACCTTCCGCCAGACCAGGCCGTCCTGGACCAGCACACGCAGGGTCTGGGCGAGCATCTTCTCGCTGATGCCCTGGATGCTCTCGCGCAGTTCGTAGAACCGGAGGGCGTTGCTTCGCAAGCAGATCAGCACCCAGACGCCCCACCTGCTGGTCACGTGGTTGACCACATCGCGGGCGGGGCAGTCGGTGTGAAGCTCGTCATACCGCTTCTCGGTCTCGGCCCGGATGAACGGCGCACCTAACCCCATGTCATGAGCTTACCCAAAGGTATGTCCTTACCAAGAGTTAGCCCGGACTCCTACGGTCACGACCACAGCGAAACCGGACAAGGAGTCGATCATGATCGTGGTGACTGGGGCTACCGGGAATGTGGGCAGGCCGTTGACGCGGGCGCTGGCTGAGACGGGCCAGCAGGTGACGGCTGTGTCGCGGCACGCCGCGACGGTGCCGGACGGCGTCCGCCATGTGCAGGCCGATCTGGCCGAGCCGGCCAGCCTGGAACCCGCGCTGGCCGGGGCGAAGGCGCTGTTCCTGCTGTTGTCGGGCGATTTGCACGCCGTCGGAGCAAGCCCAGCCGACGTCATCGGCCAAGCCGCGGCCAGCGGCGTCCGCCGGGTCGTACTGCTCTCCACATTGGGCGTGGTGACCAGGCCCTTCGGCACGACGCGGATCGCGATGCGCGCGCTGGAGGACGCGCTGCGGGAGTCCGGAGTGGACTGGGCCATCCTGCGGCCGGGCGGCTTCGCCTCCAACGCCCTGTGGTGGGCCGAATCCGTTCGCGCACACCAGGTTGTCGCCGCCCCCTTCGGCGACATCGGGGTGCCGATCATCGACCCGGTGGACATCGCCGAGGTCGCGGCGGCTTGCCTGCTGGACGACCGGCACACCGGCGGCGTGTACGAGCTGACCGGCCCGGAGGTGATCACGCCGCGCCAACAGACAGACGCCATCGCCGACGCACTCGGCTCGCCCGTGCGGTTCCACGAACTCACCCGCGACGAGGCCAAGGCCGCCATGACGCAGAGCATGCCGGCGGAACTCGCCGACGACACCCTGGACATCCTCGGCTCGCCGACCCCGGCCGAACTGCGCGTCAGCCCAGACGTCGAACACGTCCTCGGCCGTGCTCCACGCCCCTTCGCCGACTGGGCCGCCCGTAATATCGCCGCGTTCCGCTGAGACCAGGCCGGGTCAATCTTGTCCTATGTGGACTGGTGTTGATGCTCGACGCCGCGGCGGAGGCTCACGCCATACGTCGCGGTCGGCGAGACCGCACGGGATGTCGGGTGGTCAACGTTTGGCCTACTGTCTCGTCTTGCTCACCGGCATCCAGCACGAACTCAGAAGCGAGTCTCAGACGCGGCTTCGCCTCAGTTCCGGTATGCGCAGCGCGGTTTCGCGGGCGAGCGTGACGGCATCGCCGAGTCCGTCCGGCATACCCGGGTCCAGCGCCTCCACCAACTCCTCGCAGATCACCGAGGCGCGTGTCAGGTAGTCGTCGATCCCCTTCTCGGGATTCCAGAAATTGTCGTTGACCCGTCCCAACATATCCATATCGCCGGGCACCGAGGCTCGCGCGTCGTCAGCCGAACGCCAATCGACACTCGGCAGGTTACGCCGCTCCATCTCCTCGTCCACCCGGGCACGCAATGACTCGACCTCGACCATGAACCGCTTTATGTTGCGCTCGAGCCCGTCGATTGTCGGAATATACAGAATATTTCCAGGACAGGCAGCCGCCACGGGCCGGGACGTCAACTTACGCTTCCCGTTCTCGTGCACGAATTCGAGAGTCAGGATGTAGACCGCGGTCGCAGCGGGTTGCGAGTACACCGACGTCGAACTGTGTTCGAACTTGGTACACAGACGCACGTGAATCCGGTCGGTCTCGCCACCGGCGATTGCCTGCGAGATACCGACGGTGACCCGTTCACCCTGCGCACGTGCGGGATCCGGAAGAGTGACGTCGTATGTCGCCGACGGCGGCATCATCAGCGGGCCGGAAGTGTCCACATAGGGAAGCAGATCCTCCAGGACACGGAAGCTTCTCGCCCATTTGATCTCCACCGTCAGCCGGGTCAGATAAGCAGGCTGCCCACCGGTGTTGACAAACTTGACGTCGACGACCGGATGATCGAGGGCGTACGACAGGTCGGGCACGTCGATATCGTGGAGCTGCACTCCCAGTATCTGACTGTTCGAGGACGACGCCGAATCAGATCCCGATTCGCCGGTCACCGCGACGGTCGGATAATGATCCTCCATTTTCACCCGCTGACGCGGCTTGTGCCTCGAGCGAAGGTTCATCAGTCCGGCGATGATCCCCGCGACGATCGCGCAGCTACCGGTGATAATGGCAGCCAGGACAACCACGTTCATTGATCAACCCTACGCGTCACGTTCGGCCGCCAACCGATCTGGCATCTCTTCGCCTTCCGGCCATATCCGCCTGGCCTCGTGATAGTACTGCCGGGCACGCTTCCGGTCTCCTTCGTGTTCCCAGTACCAGCCAAGGTTGTACGTCACGCGCGCCTTGGTGGCATCAGGCGCCGAGGCCTGATACGCCTGCTCCCAGAGTTCTCGCGCAACCTTTCCCCTGCCCTTGACGTTGTACTCGATCGCGCCAAGGTTCAGTTGGGCTCGTGGCACGTACTCCGGGTGACCGAGAGCAAGGACCACCCGATAAGTTCGTTCGAGCTCGTCGTGCGCGTTCCCAGGGAGCTCGGAACTGTGTTTCAGCGCCATCAGCGATGGCATTCTCGAATCAAACTTCGCGTTTTCGTCCGGCAGCACCCGAGCAGCTTCCACCAAGAGCTGCTGGGCCTCGTCGTACTTTTTCACCTTCAACTGGCAATAGCCAAGGAGCGTCTGCAGCTGAGCTTTCTCGCGGACGTCCTTGACCACCAGAATGGCATTGGAAAAGTGTACGACAGCGCCTCGGAAGTCACCGTCCTGGAGTGCTTCCGCGCCAAGCTGGCGACCGATGATGCCGCCCATGACCTCACTGAGCCCCAGAGGCATACCTATCTTGACCATCTACCGGCCGCCTTGGATACGTCGCATCGCGTAGTCCATTGGCGCACCTTACCGAACCGATGTGATCTACGCCTCACCGCCCCTCTGTCGGTCGTGTCCGGCGCCTGAAAATGATCAAGGCTGGTCTGGCCGGAATGTCAGGTCAAGACGTTGCCGTAGCAATTTCCGCACCTTGTCCTGCTCTGCTTGTCCACCGGAGTGACACAATTGGCGATGCTCATCGCTCCGGTGTCGTTGCGGCCGGTGCGCGAGAGCGCGCGGTCAGGAATCATCGTGGTCAGGTGGTGGGCTTCCTGCCTCGTGAGTGGTTATCCGTGTTCTAACACGGATAACCACTCACGAGGGGTGACCAGCGGTTACAGCATTTCCCCGGACGGTTGCAGGTATGGGACTGCATCGCGGGCCCGAACCAGGAGTGGAGCATGCCGGCCACCTGACGGCGGCCACAGCAGCAGGATGGAGTGAACCGTTCTTCGCTTCGAGAGGCTGGCCATGTACGAGCTCAGTGCGGACGAGACAGCGATCGTCGAGGTTGTCGCTGACTGGGTTGACCACGAGGTCAAGCCCGTGGTGCGAGAACTCGAACACGCCGGTACCTATCCGGAGGCGCTCATCGGGCAGATGAAGCGACTGGGCATGTTCGGCCTCGCCATCCCCGAGCCGTGGAACGACGCCGGTGTCTCCACTCCTTGCTACGCCGCGGTGACCGAGGAACTCGCTCGCGGGTGGATGAGCCTCGCTGGTGCCGTGGGCGGGCACAGCGTTGTCGCGAAACTCCTGCTCGACCACGGAACCCAGGAGCAGAAGGACCACTACCTGCCGAAGATGGCCACCGGCGAGATCCGGGCGACGATGGCGCTCACCGAACCCGGCGGCGGGTCCGATCTCCAAGCGATGCGAACCGTGGCACGCAAGGAGAACGGCGACTACGTGGTCAACGGCGCCAAGACGTGGATCACGAACGCCCGGCGCTCCGGCCTCGTGGCGCTGCTGTGCCTCACCGATCCCACGGCCGAGCCTAGGCACCGGGGCATGAGCATCCTGCTGGCCGGTAAGGGACCGGGCTTCGAGGTGTCCCGTGATCTGCCCAAACTCGGTTACAAGGGCGTCGAGAGCTGCGAACTGTCCTTCAGCGACTTCCGCGTGCCGCGGAGTGCGCTGCTGGGCACCGTGGAGGGTCGCGGCTTCGCGCAGATGATGCGCGGGCTGGAGATCGGTCGCATCCAGGTGGCGGCGCGAGCACTGGGCGTCGGTGCGGCCGCGCTGGCGGACGCGGTGCGCTACAGCCAGGAGCGCGAGAGCTTCGGTCAGCCGATCTGGAAGCACCAGTCGATCGGCAACCACCTCGCCGACATGGTGACCCAGCTGACGGCCGCGCGGCAGCTGGTGCAGTACGCCGCTCGCCGCTACGACTCGGGTGAGCGGGCCGACATGGAAGCGGGTATGGCGAAGCTGTTCGCGTCGGAGACGGCCATGAAGATCGCACTCGACGCGGTGCGTGTCCACGGTGGATACGGTTACTCGACCGAGTTCGACGTGGAGCGGTATTTCCGCGACGCGCCACTGATGATCGTCGGCGAAGGCACGAACGAGATCCAGAAGAACGTCATCGCGCGTCAGCTCATCAAGCGCAACCCGCTGCGGTGATGGCCGGTATCGATGCGGTCACATGGCGAACTGCTGCACAACCCCCACTGGCCATCAAAAGAAGCCAAGGTCGGTAGCGAGGCTGAACCGCTCATCGGACACACGGGCCGTCACACCTGGCCGGCGCCGCCGTTGGGGGCGGCGCCGGCCAGGCCGGTCTGGTAGGCGATGACAACGAGTTGCGCGCGGTCGCGTGCCTCCAGCTTGGTCATGGCGCGCTGCACATGGGCGCGGACGGTGAAGGGGCTGAGGTACATCCGATCGGCGATCTCCACATTGGACAGACCGGTCGCGACCAGAGCGACCATCTCGCGTTCGCGCGGGGTGAGTGCGGCGAGTTGTCCGGGATGGCGCGGTGGGGTGTCGACCGGCGTGGCGAGGAAACGGGCCACCAGGGAGCGGGTCGCGGCCGGGGACAGGAGGGTGTCGCCTGCGGCGATCGTGCGCACGGCGTCCAGCAGGCCCTGGGCCTCGATCCCCTTGCCGATGAAGCCGCTGGCCCCCGCGCGCAGGGCCTGGGCGATGTACTCGTCGGTCTCGTACGTGGTGAGGATCAGGACGCGGGTGGCACGCAGATCCGGATCGGCGCAGATCTTCAGGGTGGCGGTGAGACCGTCCATGTCGGGCATCCGGATGTCCATGATCACCACGTCCGGGCGCAACTCGCGGGTCAGCGCCACCGCCTCCCTGCCGTCGCCTGCCTCGCCGACCACGGTGATATCGCCTGCGCTGTCGAGGAGAGTGCGGAAGGCACCACGTAGCAGCGCCTGATCGTCGGCGAGGAGAACTCGGAGCGTGTCACTGGCCTCTGCGCTGGTGTTCTGTCCGGCGCCTGGTGCGTCGTGGGTCATCGGCCCTCGCTGTTGGTTGCTCCGTCAGTTCGCCGTGCCGCGTTCTCGGCGGCTGGCAGGGGCAGGTGGGCGGAGACGAGGAAGCCTCCCTCGGCCCGCGCGCCCGCGGTGAGGGTTCCGCCGACCGCGGTAGCCCGTTCCCGCATTCCGATCAGACCGTAGCCGGGTGGGCGATCCTGCGGCGTACGGCCGCCGTCGTCGGTGACGGTGACGGTCACGTGGTCGCGGTTCCAGGCGAGGTGCACCTGGGCGCTACCGGTGGCAGCGTGCTTGGTCACGTTGGTCAGGGCCTCTTGGATGATGCGGTAGGCGGTGAGGTCCACTGCCGGCGGCAGCGGCCTGGCTGTGCCGTCCTCGTGCATCGACACCTCCAGGCCCGCGCGCCGGAAGGCATTCAGCAGCGTGGGGACCTGCGACAGCCCAGGCGCCGGATCGGTGGGTTCGGACGTGTCGTCGGGCTGGCGCAGCAGACCGACCGTGGCCCGCAGCTCGTCGAGGGCATGGCGGGTGGTCTTGACCAGTTCCGCCAGGCTCGTGCGGGTCTGCTCGGGGCGGGTGTCGAAGAAGTGGGCGGCGACGGCGGCCTGCGCGTTGGCCAGGGTGATCTGGTGGGCTACCAGGTCGTGCAGCTCGCGGGCGATGCGGACCCGTTCCTCGGCCACCTTCCGGCGCGCCTCGCTGTCCCGGCTTTCCTCGGCCCGGCGTGCCCGCTCCTCCACGACCGCCAGGTAGGCCCGCCGGTGCCACGCCGAGCGGCCGAACACAGCGGCCACGAGCAACGATGCGGCCACGGTCACCAGTCTGCTTGTGTCCGCCCACGAAAAATCGGCCTCGAAGAAGGCAGTGGACGCGACCAGCAGCACAGCCGATGGGAGCAGGACTGCGACCGTCACCCGCCGTTCGCCGCGTACGGCGAGCGAGTAGGCGCTGATGACGACGGGGGCCACGATGAGCGGGGTCAGCAGCAGGCCCATTGGCGCGACAAGCATGCCGCACGCGGTCGTGGCCATCGTGGTGGCCACGGGCGCGCGGTGCCGCGCCAGGAGCATCGCCGACGACACCGCGGCGATGAGGTAGGTCGGCGTCAGTGGCGGTGCCACCGTGTCGTCGACGTGCAGCAAACCTCCGAGCAGGCAGACCACGAACGCCGCCGCGACGACCGTTCCCTCCCGCCACCACTTCCCCGGAGGCAACACACGGTCAGCGTACGGGACGGCCACCCCGCAGGCAGACCACGCACGCGCATGTAGTGCGTCCGCACTAGAAGCAGGCCGGGTTGGTTCACGTGCACCAGGCGAAGACGGTCTCGGCAAACGATGTGCGGCGCCGCCGTGGACGACAGGGTTGGTGAGGAATCGTCCGGCGGTGGGCCGGGACGGCAAAGCGGCAGGAAAAACGTTGAAGAACACCGGAGACATCACCGACGCGGTTCGGCTGACGGCCGTCCGCAAGCTCTACGGAAGGCGCGACAACCAGGTGGTGGCGCTCGATGACGTGACGACTCGGTTCGGCCGGGGAACGTTCACGGCGATCATGGGGCCATCGGGCTCCGGCAAGAGCACCCTGCTGCAGTGCGCGGCCGGGCTCGACCAGCCGACGTCGGGTTCGGTTCTGCTCGAGGACCACGAGCTCAGCGAGATGAACGAGACCGAGTTGACGAAGCTGCGGCGAGACCGGATCGGCTTCGTCTTCCAGGCGTTCAACCTGCTGCCGGTCCTGACCGTGCGGCAGAACGTGACGTTGCCGCTGCGGCTCGCCGGCCGCGAACCGGCCCGGGGCCAGGTTTCGCACGTGCTCGACCAGGTCGGCCTGGCCCAGCGGGGCAACCACCGGCCGGCCGAGCTGTCCGGCGGGCAGCAGCAGCGGGTTGCCATCGCCCGCGCGTTGATCAGCGACCCCGCCGTCATCTTCGCCGACGAGCCGACTGGCGCGCTGGACACGAGGACTGCGCGGGACATTCTCACGCTGCTTCGGCACTCGTCGCAGGCAGCCGGTCAGACGATCGTCATGGTGACCCACGATCCGGTCGCGGCGTCGTACGCGGACCGCGTCCTGTTCCTCGCCGACGGGCGTCTGGCCGGTGAGCTGCGCTCGCCGACCCCTCAATCCGTGGCCGACCGAATGACCCACCTGGGTGCTTTCGCCGACGAAGGCCCCCTCCCGCGGTTGGCGGCGAACCGCGGAGGGCAGCGCTGATGTTGCAGTTCGCACTCCGTACCCTGCGGTTCCGCGCGGGCATGTTCGTGGCGGCCTTTCTCGCCATGTTCTTCGCGGCGGCCATCATGATGGCCTGTGGCGGCCTCATCGAGACCGGCATCCGCACGGCTGTTCCGCCGCGGCAGCTGGACTCGGCCGACGTCGTCGTGACCGGCGACCAGGAGTACCACGACTCCGGCGGCGACCTCGACGAACCTCCGATCCTGCCCGAGCGGGTCCGTATCGACGCAGGGCTGGCAGGCACGATCGCGGCACTGCCTGGTGTGCGGAAGGCCGAGAGCTTCGTCTTCGAGGGTGTCGCGCCGACGGGCACGGTCGACGCGATCGGCGTGGTGGCCGAACCGGGAGTGGACATTCGCGAGCTTCAGGAGCGAATCGACGCCAAGCTGGACCGCGGAACCATCACCCTGGTCGGTGACGAACGGGGACAGGCCGAACTGCGCGAGGCCAAGGCGAGCGGCGTCACGGTGATGGCCCTGGCCGGAGTCTTCACCGCCTTCGCGATCCTGGTGTCGATCTTCGGGGTGGCTGCCATGCTCGCCCTGTCGATCGCCCAGCGCCAGCAGGACCTGGCGTTGCTGCGAGCGGTGGGAGCGACACCTCGTCAACTGCGCCGGCTGATCCTTCGCGAGACGCTGCTGCTGTCCCTGCTCGCCACCGCACTCGCCTACTTCCCGGGCCAGTTCTTGGGCGAGTTCGTGTTCGACCGGCTGGCCGAGCGCGGGATCGCCGCGGACGGCGTGGTCTTCCATCAGGGCTGGCTCCCGACCGTGGCCGCCATGGTGGTGGCGATCGTCGCGGCCGTGGCCGGTGCCCTGGGCGCCGGCAGGAGGGCGTCGCGGGTCAAGCCGACCCAGGCGCTCACGGAGGTCTCCGTCGAAGGCAGGCCGATCGGCGCCGGACGCATGCTCCTGGCGGTGATCTTCCTCGCCGGTGGGGTCGCCCTGACCATTGTGACCATCGCCGTGATCAGCGGACCACTCACGCCGGCCACCGCGGCACCTGCCGTGATTCTCCTCGCCATCGGGTTCGCCTTGCTGGCACCCGTGCTGACCAAGCTCACGACCTTTGCCGTGCAGTGGCCCGTGCGCGCATTGGGTGGTGTGACCGGCCAGCTCGCCGTGCTCAACGCACGTGGCCGCAGTGGCCGGATGGCGGCTGTGATGGGGCCGGTCATCCTGCTGACCGCGGTGTCGACCGGCATGCTTTACCTCCAGACGACGAATGACGAGGCCGATCGACGGAGCTTCGCCGACAACCTGGTCGCGGACGCCGTGGTCACCGCTCAGGACCGCGTCGACGCGGACCTGGTGGCACAGATCAACGACCTGCCGGGCGTCGCAGGCGCCTCGGCGTACGTCACCAGTGTCGGCTTCATCGAGAATCCGGATGACAGCTCGCCCGCGAACGAGGGCTGGACCCTCCAGGGCGTCACCGCCGAGGGCGCCACCGCCACCACACCAGTCGAGGTCACCGCGGGCACCATCGCCGACCTGCACGACGACACGATCGCGATCGGGAACCAGCACGCCGACAAGCTGGGCGTCGACATCGGCGACACGATCACACTGCGCATGGGTGACAACACCCCGCTCGACGTGCGGGTGGCCGCACTGTTCTCCGCTCCGGACGACTACGACACCCTGTTGCTCCCGGCCGACACCCTGGCCGCCCACACCACCGAGGGATACGCGAAGCGCATCCTCGTCAAATTCGGCGAGAACACCGACCCCGAGCGGTTGATGGCTGACCTGACCGAGGTAACGTCCGCCGCGGATGGTCTGACGGTGGCGGGCCGCGACGTCCTGTTCGGCGAATATGACGCCCAGAAGACGACCGCCAACTTCGCGATCTACATCATGGTGCTCATGATCGCGGGATACGCGGCGATCACGGTGATCAACACGCTGGCGTCGAGCACGACGGCGAGGCGGCGGGAGTTCGGCCTGCAACGGCTCGCGGGCTCGACTCGTGGTCAGGTGATGCGGATGGTCGGCTTGGAGGGTGCGATCCTGGCCGTCAGCGGCATCGCGCTGGGCACCGTTGCCGCGATCGGAATCCTGGTGCCGGTCAGCGTCAAGCGCCTCGACTCGGTACTGCCCGCCGGGTCCCCGTGGATCTACGTGTCGACGGCCGCGCTGACGGTTCTGCTGACGTTCGGAGCCACGCTCCTGCCCGCATGGCGCGCGACGCGTCGCAGGCCGGCCGAGGCGGCGCTCGCCATCGAATAGCCGCGGCGCCGACAGTCCGTAGCGGTGGTTTTCGCAAGAAAAGTCCGCTGACTTGCGAGTGATCGCCTGTCAGCGGACTTCGCGCGACGTGGAGCCGGCCAGATTCGAACCCAAGCCCCACAACCGCTGACTGTCCATAAAGGACTTTCGGCGGCGGGAACCGCGACGCCCCAGGCTTGGCGCACCTTGGCTACACCGCCTTGCGGCTAGGTCGTGTTTCGAATGTCCCGGTCGATGAGAGTCTGCCCCGGCCGGAGGCCGGAATCGGCTCGGTGGGGCGGTTCCTGGCGTCGCCGCGGGATCGCCGCGAATACTGGTTGTCTTTGGGCGGTCCCGCGGTGGCGTCAGGGGCCGCATCCGGCCCGGCTATCGCGATCGGGCATTTGAAACACGGCCTAGTTCTGCAACACCCTGGCGTCGAGGTGGCGATTCACCCGGCCGATCCGGGTGAAGACGCTGAACTGGCCATCCCTGGCGCCGGTGTGGCCGCCCCGGGCAGTGTTCCCGAGGAACCACGGGCCGCCGCTGTCACCGCCTGCCGAGATGTCGTCATAGGTGAAGTCCAGACCGCAGTAGCGATGGCCGCTCACCATGTGACAGTTGTCGATCATGGAGACGCGGGAGCAGCTGTACCCGGTGCTCTGGCCCCAATGGCACACGGTCGAGTCGAGCGGTGCGTTGGCGACGCCGGTCACCGTCCGGTCCTCGCTTCCCGCCCGGAACTGCTTGCTGGTCGAGTGACCGTTCCCGGTCAGGGTCCGGTGGAACTGGAAATCGATCGCGTCGTTCGCGGGCCGGCGCGGGTTGGTGCTGATGACGCCCGAGGTGTTGAGGTACCGAAGCGCGTTGGTGCAGTGCTCCGCGGTCAGCACACCCGTGTTTCCGGCGCGGCGTGCGGTGAATCCGCTGGTGCAGCGGTGCTCGCCGTTAGCGGTGAGGCTCCTCCCGCCTTTGACCACTGCTTCGGTGACCACGACGTCGGCATCATCGCGCTCGATCACAACGTCGACGGGAAGCTGGCCCCCGACGGTGCCCGCCGTCAGCGCCCCGTGGATGACCGGGTCGAGTGCGCTCAGCCGCGCCGTCCCGACAGACGCGTACTGAAGGCGCATCACGCGTCGCTCGTGGTCGTAGCCGGCCCCCGCCGACCGGATGACGTCGGAGCGCGCCGCCAAGGAGGTGGTGAGCGCGTAGGCCAAATCGGCCAGCTCCTTCGAGCTGGCCGGCGCACCGTAGCGCACTTCGGTGTTCACCGGCAGAAGCTCCAGCTCCGCAACGACATCGGCGCTCGGCTTGGAGGTGGTCTGGATCCAATGGGCGGTCGCCCCACCGGCGACGGGAACGCCGGCCCGCACGAACATGTCCGGCCTGGTCTCCTCCAGTTTGGTGGTGTACGCACTGAACTCGTGGATGCCCTGGTGCGCCGCGACGAGGGCGGACAGGTCCTGTCCGCTCGCTTTGGCGTACGTGGACAGATCACGCATCGTCGCGTCATCCAGAGCCAGTGCGGACAGGCCCTTCCCAGTCACCCGGACCGTGCCCGCCGACGGTGCGGGCCGCACTGACACGCCGAAACTCGCCGCGTTGTTCTTGATGTTGCCAGGGGCGGGAGCTGCCTGGACGGGAGCGGCCACGACCACCGTCGGGCCGACGGTGACCGCCAGCGAGGCGAGCAGGGTCAGTAATCGTCGCATCTGTTGTGTCCTCTCGGAAACCTGGTGACATCCAGCTCCGTCCGCTGAAGTACCCTGATCGTTGCGTTTCGCCGGTTCGTTGTGACCCAACGAATCCGCGAACTTTCGCCGGCATGGGCGGTCGGCCACCGAGGAGAACTATGCGCGGTCGGAACGGGCGGTGGCGGGTCGCCGACTTACCGACGACCGAGGCGGGCGTCGAGCGGGCGTTCTCGTACTTCATCGCGGGCGTCCGTCTGGGCACGATCGCGCAGATGATCCCGGCTGTTCACATCGGCATAGCGACGTCACCGGACGAAGCCGTCTACCTCGCGTGCTGGGCTGCCGCGGCGTTCGCGGCCGTCACGGTCAGCGCGGTGACACTCGCGCGCCGCCGCCCGCTTGGCGCGGCGAGTTCCGCGGCGGACTTCGCGCTGGCCTGCGTGTTGCTCGTCCTGGGGCCTCAGGTGCTGGCGCCGGGGGAACGCCTCGGCACCTGGGTCGCCTTCCAGCCGGCCTACGTGCTGTCGGTCATCCTCACGGCCAGCGGTGTCCGCAGCCGCATTCTCTGGGCGGGCGGCCTCCTCGGCATTGTCGTCTGCTACCTGGTGTATCTCAGCGGCGAGGTCGACGGAGACATGACTTCGACCGCCATCGGCAACGTACTCACCTTCGTGGTGTACGCGCTGGTCGCGCGCATGTTCTTCGGATACACGCGCCGCATCGCGCACGACGCTGACGCCTCGCGTGCCCACGCCGCGGAGTTGGCACGACGTGAGGAGGAACGACGGGCCCAGGTGATGATGCACAACGGCGTCGCCATCATGCGCCTGCTCACCGAGCCGGGGACCGATGCCGCACGCTCCCAGCTCATCGACCAGGCGGAGGTGGAACTGCGGCGTATGCGCTCCTACTTGCGTGGCCGAGCGCCGGACGAGGATCGGGCCGCCGCCCACGCATCAGCCCGTTCCGTAGTGCTCGCAGCGATGATCAAGCGGGTGTGCGACCGGTTCGCCGACTTGAACGTCGATGCCTTACTCGACCTCGGCGCCGACCTGAAACTTCCCGCCGCGCAGGCCGAAGCTCTCGAGCGCGCACTCGAAAGCCTGCTGCTCAACGTACGCATGCACGCCCGGGCAGATGCCGTCGTCGTCCACCTCGACCAAGGAGCGGCCGGGAGTTGGACGCTGACCGTGCGCGACGACGGCGTCGGGTTCGACCCGGCGTCGGTGACCACCGGGGTCGGCCTGCGCGAGGTCGTCGTGGGCGAACTGCGGCTGCGAGGGCTCGACGTCGAGATCGAGTCCGCGGTAGGTGAGGGGACAACAGTGACGATCTCGTCCGGCCCTGCGCAGTCAGCCGTTCATGCGGACCGGGACACTTCCACGGGCGCAGCATGAGGCCCCGGGTCGCGGTCGTCGATGACGCGTCGCTGATCCGTGAGTCGTTCGGCCTGCTCATGTCCCGTCTCGACGTCGTCGCCGCGGTCGCGACCGTGGAGGAGTTGGCGCGCCGTCGCCCCGTGGTCGATGTGGTCCTGCTCGACCTGCACTTGGCGAACCTCGAACAGCAGCCCGACGTCCGGCAGGGCATCGCCGCGATCCGCGCGCTGAGGGGACAGGGCTACCGTGTCTGCGTCTACAGCCAGGAGGAACGCCGCTTCGTCCTGGCGGCGTGCATCGCGGCGGGTGCGAGCGGGGTCGTCTCCAAGGCGCTGCCGACCGCCCGGGCCGAGCAACTCGTCCTCGACGTCGCCTCCGGTGGCACCGTCGTGCCACAGTCGGTCGTCGGCATACTTGAGGTTCTCGTCCGGCGCGACTGCATCACCCTGCTCAGCGAGCGCCAGCGTCAACTCCTCCACGGCCGTGCCCGCGGACTGACCTACGCTCAGATCGCCAAGCAGTTGTTCGTGAGCGAATCCACGCTGCGTGGCTACTGGCTCGACCTCACCCGGTCGCTGTCCGACTCCCTGCGCAGCCTCACTCCCGGCGAAATCGAACGCGCCCTCGGACTCGCACCGGGAGACCTCCTGGAATTCTGGTCAGGGGACGCGACTGACGTGAAGGACTGGTGGCGCGTCGACACGGGCAGATGAGTCCGCCCGGACTGCGTGACACGACATGCTCGGTCGACACCGGCCTGCCCCACTGGGACAGCCCGGATCGCCGGGTGCGACGATCCGGGCGTGAGGCTAGAGGCCGAGCTTGGGCTTCAGCCAGGCGGCGAACCGGTCGATCGCCTCGTCGGCCTCGGGCGCGTGCCCGGCGGCCATGTGGAACGTGTGCTGCATCTCCGGGAACACGTCCAACTGGATGTCCACACCGGCCTTACGGGCGTGCTGCTCCAGCATGAAGCTGTCGTCCCTCGGCTGCTCGTCGTCACCGACGTGGATGTACATCGGCCCGAACCCGGTGAGGTCGCCGTACAGCGGGTTGGCCAGCGGGTCACGCTTGTCCTTGCCGTTGAGGAACATCTCGACCAACTGGGCGCACATCTCCTTGTAGAAGAACGGGTCCTTGTCACGGTTGGTCTGGAAGGACTCGCCGGTCAGTTCCAGGTCGACCCACGGCGAGATGAACATCGACGCCGCGGGCAACGGCACCCCGAGCTCACGGGCGCGCAACTGCGTCGTCAGCACGAGCGCGCCACCCGCTGAGTCACCGACAAAGGCGATCCGTGACGGGTCGATGCCTTGGTTCCGCAACCACTGGTAGGCGTTCGTGGTGTCGTCGACCTGGGCCGGGTGGCTGTGCGCCGGTGTGTGCCTGTAGGTCACGAGCAGCGCACGGGCACCGACCTTTTTGGCCAGATGCGCATACACTTTCCGGTGCGAGTAAAGCGATCCACCGATGTACCCGCCGCCGTGGATGGCGAAGATCACCCGGTCCTGCTTGCTCTGCTTGGGAACGAGCCACATCGCGGGCACGCCGCCCGCGTCGGCCTCGATGTAGTCGACGCCTCCCGGCTCAGCGGTCAGATTGCCCCAGTCATCCGGATCGAGCTGCTCGCCCCGCTTCGCCGCCTCCGTCCAGGCCGCGTACATCTCACGGACAGCGAGTGATTCCTTGCTTGCCATCGTCATTCTCCTGATCCGGGGCGGTTGTGGAAAGCCTCGACACGCCAGGCGCCGCCCGTCCGGGCCAGCACCCGTGTTTCGGGAGACCTGGTCTCGGGCGCGGGTTCGGCCTGACCGGCGAACTCGGTTGTAGTGGTCATGTCTGTACAGACCCGGCGCCGGTCCGGAAGGAATCGGCCCCGCGGCCCAGGAATGCCAGCCACCGGGTCTGTTCGTCGGCGTCCGGCGGCACGGCGATCTCGGCGCCGAACCCACTCTGCCGACGGACGACGAACTGGCGCGCCCACGGAAACGAAGCCGTCAGCAGCTCGGGGTCCAACCGGACAGCAAGCCCGATCGGATACCCGATGTCCCAGCTGTGGGCCGTGTGATCAATGGCCAGACGCTGGACAACCGCCGACAGGGGCACCAGATCGTCACCCAGTCGAACAGGGCGGTCAAGAGAGTGGGCCTTGAGCGCCTTCCTGGCCCTGTCCCGGGCTGACCGCCAGGTCGGCATCGGGTCAGGCCCGGCCATCTCCCCGGGATGATCCGCGCCAGGCGCGCCTGTCCTGTTGTCATATGGCATGCCGGTCGCCCAGCAGCGGAGTTGCTCCTGAAACCAGATCACGTGCCCGGCCACGTCGCGGATGGTCCAGCCCGGACAACAGGAAGGGGCGTCCCACTGATCCGGCCCGACTGCGGCCAGCACCGCGTCGAAGCTGTCCTGTGCCCGGTGTAACGCTTGCACTGCGTCCATGAATCGTCCTTTCGGCCGCGTCAATCCGCAGTGCAGACCTGACCGGCCGCCGAAAGGGAGCGAATCCGTGGTCGTTGACCTACGGTTTCCCGCGGCTACACGCCTGGATGCGCTCGCGCGGAGTCGTCACTGCGCCACACGGCCGCGAGCAGGGCTCGGCAGGCGTTCGTGTCACCCTCCAGCCGCACGCGCCCGGCCGCGACGGCAGCGTCCACCCCGACTTCTCCCGCCATCAGCGCCGCCAGGGTGGCGGCGTCGGTGTTGATGACCGTGCCGGTGGGGACGGGAGCGTTGCCACGCGTGATCTGGACGTCCTCGCCGATCGAGACGGTGAAACTTTCCCGGCCCAGCCGGACATCGAAGACGCCGCCGCCCGGGGCGAACGCGGCGGGCTCCAGCGCGCCGAGCATCGACAGCATCAGCGAGTCCGTGCCCATCTCACCCTCGGGACGCGATACCGGGGACTGTGCGCCCCACAGGCCGAGCGCCAGGACGATCGGCTTCAGCCCAGCGCCCCACTCGGTCAGCTCGTAGACCTGGGACGCCGCAGGTGGCGGCAGCGTCCGCTTGCGCACCACGCCGGCCTCCCGCAGGTCGTTGAGGCGTGTCGTGAGCACGTTCGGCGGCACTCCGGTGAGACCCACCTGGAGGTCGGTGAACCGTTTCGGGCCCAGCAACAGGTCTCGGACGATCAGCAACGCCCAGCGCTCGCCCACCAGATCCAACGCACGGGCTACGCCGCACGGGTCGCCGTAGCTGCGTTTCGTGGGCACACGGCCAGTGTAGCTCGCACTCTCTGTTCCGAAGTATCTACTTCATTTTACGAAGTAACTGCTACGGTTGCGAAAGGTAACGTGCGAACCGGAAGCAAGGAGCGCTCATGAAGCTGCCACCGATCGTCTCCGCCCAGGAGTGGGCCAGCGCTCGGGAGGAGCTGCTGGCCGAGGAGAAGAAGATGACCCGCGCCCTCGATGCCCTCGCCGCGCGCCGGCGCCGGCTGCCCGTGGTCGAGTTCGACAAGCAGTACGTGTTCGAGGGCATTGACGGCACCAGGAGCCTTGCCGGGCTGTTCGACGGGCGCCGTCAGCTCATCGTCTATCACTTCATGATGGAGCCGGGTTCGGATCACCGCTGCCCCGGCTGCTCGGCCGTCGCCGACAGCACGCCCCACCTGGCGCACCTGCACGCCCGCGACACCACATACGTGATGACCTCGCCGGCGCCGGTCTCCCAGTTCGAGCCCTACCGCATCCGCATGGGCTGGGACATCCCCTGGTACTCCACGGCGGGCAGCGACTTCAACACCGACTGCGGCATCCACGACGGTGCCGGAATCAGCGTGTTCGTGCGCTCCGACGACAACCGCGTGTTCCGCAGCTACTCCACCGCCGCACGGGGGATCGACCACCTCCGCAACGACCTCGCCCTGCTGGACCTGACGCCCTACGGCCGACAGGAGACATGGGAGGACTCACCCGAAGGCTGGCCCCAGACCCCGCCCTACCAGTGGTGGCGCCTGCACGACCAGTACGACCACTGACGGACTTCACCGAGAACGCCTCTACGAACATCACGCCGACCTGATCACGGCATTCCGAACCAAGGCCAGCGGCGGCCCAACCCCACCCGACGTCACAGCACTGCGGCAACACTGGCTAAGGCCCGCACACGCATCGAGGAACTCGAAGCACGGCAAGCACAGCTCCGTGCACAGAACCAGACTTTCTGCGCCGTCATCACGGAGCTCACCCACGAACCACACGCCGACAAACGTCATCACGCTCCACACCGGACGAACCAGAGCATGACCAACGTTCCCGAAGAAACATCAACCACACTTCCCGGAACTGCGGCTTGTCAATTTCCGCACCCCGCTGCTCAAGGTGGGCAGTGTGCTGTGCTCGGCTCGTGCCGCACCACGGCAGTGGCCGCGGCGAGCGGAAGGTCGGCGGTGGTGGCCGGGCGACGGCTGGGGATGACAGCGGCGATGACCAAGGCGAGCAGCGCCGCCGCCGCGCCGGTCAGCAGGATGGTGGTGAACGCGGTCCGGTCCGGGACGACATGCCCGCTCACCGTCGTGGTCATGGTGGCCAGGAGCAGCCCGGCCACCGCGCTGGCGGTGGTTGTGCCCAACGACCGGCAGAGGTTGTTCAGGCTGTTGGCCGCCGCGGTCTGGCTGACAGGGACTGCGCTCATGATGAGCGAGGGCATTGCCCCGTAGGCGAGCCCGATGCCGGAACCGACGAGGGCGGAGCAGACGAGCAACTGCCACAACTGGGTGTGCGACAGCGTCGCGAAGCCGTAACCGCACAGGACGACCGAGGCACCGGCCATGAGCGTCGTCCGCGGTCCGGAGCGGACGGTGATCTTGGCCGACACCGGCGACATGGCGATCATGCACACTCCGCCCGGGGCCTGCAGGAGCCCGGCGACGAGCATCGACTCGCCGAACCCGTACCCCGTCGTCGTGGGCATCTGCAGGAGCTGGGTGAACACCAGCGAGCTGGTCAGCATGGAGAAGCCGAAGACCAGCGAGGCGGTGTTGGTGAGCAGTACCTGCGGCCGACGGCTCACCCGCAGGTCGATCAGCGGCTGCGCGGTGCGCAGTTCCCACGCGCCGAACAGCACCAGCAGTGTGGCCGCGGCCGCGAACGATCCCAGGGTGAGGCCGCCGGTCCACCCCCGGGTTCCGCCCTGGGAGACGGCGAGGAACAGGCAGACCAGCGCGCTGGAGAGCAGCAGCGCCCCCAGCGGGTCGAACCGCCCGCCCGGCGGCCGCGACGTACGGGGCACGACGAGCAGGACGAGAACACCTGCCACGGTGGCCAGCCCGCCCGCGGTCCAGAACAGGACCCGCCAGTCGGCGTACTGCGCGAGCAACGCCGACAGTGGGATTCCCAGCGAGGCCCCGACGCCGAGCGACGTGCTCATCACCGATGTCGCGGAGGCCAGCCGGTGCGGGGGTAGGTGGTCGCGGAGCAGGCTGATGCCCAGCGACACCACGCCCGCGGCGGTGCCCTGCAAGGCGCGACCGGCGACGAACCAGCCCAGCGAGGTGCTGAACGCCGTCACCGCGGAACCCGTGACCAGAAACGCGAGACAGGACAGCAGAATGCGCCGCTTGCCCCACATGTCAGCGAGCCGGCCGACGATCGGGATCGACACCGCCCCCGCGATCAGCGTGGCCGTCACGGCCCACGATGCGTTGCCACGGGTCGTGTGCAGCAGCGCGGGCAGATGGGGCAGCAAGGGGATGACGAAGGTCTGTTGCAACGACACCGTGATCCCTGCGAGAGCGAGCACGGCGATGAGCGCCTTCGGTGGCGATGTCACGGGTTCCGGCTGGTTCACGGGTTTACTCCGCCGGCTTGTGCCCGGTGTCCCCGATGCCTTCGCCGGTGTCCGCCTTCTTCGGGATGAGCTGCTTGCTGCTCTGGCGGAAGGCCCACACGATGACGAGCGCGACGAGTGCCGACAGCGGCGTGCCCATCGCGATACGGGCGACACCGAGCGCGCTGGTGTTGTCGGCGATGTACAGCCACTGCTGGAGGGTGAACCGGGCGCCCAGCACGCCGGCGGCGGCAAGGGTGGCGACGGTGTGGGCACGCAGCACCCTCCGATCGGTCCGCCACCGGTATTTGCCGCCGTGCACGAAGTTCCAGATGACCCCGGTGATCGGCCGGCGGGCCAGCACCGAGCCGAGGGCGATCACGAAGCCCGCGAAGTAGGCCCAGATCCCCACCGCGAAGTAGTTCTTCGCCGACCCGGTCAGAGCCACGATCCCCACGGCGATCGCGACGCCGATCAGGCTGCCGCCAGCCGCGGTCCAGCGCTCACCGCGCACGAGTCGGAACACCATCAACCCCACCCCCGCCAGCAGGGCGACGCTGATCGTCACCGCCAACGGGAACAGGAGGTTCGCCGTTACGAACACGACGACGGGGACAGCGGTGTAGACGAAGCCCATCCGTCGCCCGCCCATGCGGGCGAGCATCGCCTCCTCCCGGGTGGGCCCCGGGGTGGTCGTGTGGTCGTCGTCCGTCGTGTCCTGTTGCTGCGGTTTGGTCACGGTCGATACGTCCTTTCCGGCGGTGTGCCGGCGTTGGCAGGGCAGAAGGTCAGGAAGTGGTGGTGGCGGAGCGCCTGAGCACGGACGTCCGGGCGAACGCGATGGCTTCGTCGAAGCGGGCGCGTTGGGCGATGAGCCGGCGGTACTTCATGACGTGGCGCTGACCGTTCAGGGTCAGCACCCCGGTCAGCCGGTCGCCCTCGCGATACAACGCGACGAAGTGGTCACCGGCTGGGTCGCCGGAGACGATCTCGTGGCCGGCGTTGGTGGCGACACCGGCGAACTGGATGCGGGAGCCGTACCAGTCCGACCAGAAGTACGGAACCGTCACGTAGGACTGGACTTCTGCCGGTGACACCGCATTGCGTGCGGCGCGCGCACCCTGCTCGGCGGCGGCGGACCAGTGCTCCACCCGCATCGAGCGGTCGAACAGGGCGTTGTGCCAGCGGGCGACGTCCCCCGCGGCGTAGATGCCGGGGGCACCGGCACGGAGGAACTCGTCGCAGACCACGCCGTCGTCGACGGGCAGTCCGCTGCCGGCAAGCCAGTCGGTGCGGGGCACCGCCCCGATCCCGACAACGACCAGGTCGGCGTCGATCACGGTGCCGTCGGCGAGACGGACGCCCTCGACCCGGCCGGTGCCCTCCACCGCGGCCACGGTCTGTCCGCAGTGCAGCGCGGTGCCGTTACGGGCGTGCAGCAGCGACAGCGCGGTACCGAGGTCTGCCCCGACCGATCGGACGAGAGGGGACGGCAGCGCCTCCACGATCGTGATCGGCAAGCCGCGCTCGCGCGCGGCCGAGGCGACCTCGGACCCGATGAACCCGGCCCCCACAACGACGGTGCGAGCGCCTTCGTCAAGGGCGCGGCGGACCGCGCGCGCGTCGTCGAGCGTGCGCAGGACGTGCACGCCCGCCAAGCCCTCGGTGCCCGGTAGGCCGCGAGCCGCGGCGCCGGTGGCGACAACCAGCGCGTCGTAGGCCACATCTTCGCCGCCGGCGTGCACGACCCGGGAGTCCGGGTCGAGTCCGGTGGCCGGGGCGTCGAGCAGCAGTTCCACGCCCAGCTCGGCCACGAGCTCGGCACGGCTGCGGAAGGTCACCGGGTCCGTCGGACCGCCGGGGGCCAGCAACTGCTTCGACAGCGGCGGCCGGTCGTAAGGCAGGTGTGGCTCGTCGCCGATCAGGGTGATACGGCCGGCGAATCCGGCCTTGCGCGCGGCCTCGACCGCACGCAGGCCGGCAAGCGAGGCGCCGACGACAACGAGCGAGCGGACCGTCGCAGCGCTCACGGTTGAAGCCTCAGGGCCATGGTGGGGCAGCCCTCGACGGCCTCGGTCACTTCGTTCTGGGCGTCTTCGGGCACCTCGGCGGACAGCACCACCAGTTCACCGTGATCGTCCACTTCGAACACGGTGGGCGCGAGGGCCTCGCAGATCCCGATACCGGTGCACTTGGCCCGGTCCAGCACGATCCTCATCGGACGGTGGCCCTCTCGTCCGCGGAACCCAGGCGGACGTGCATGGTCCGCACGCCGGGCACCATGGTCGAGCGCATCCGCAGCACCTCACCGGTGAGCTCGACGCGGTCGAAGCGGGCGAGAAACTCCTCGAAGAACACCCGGGCCTCGAGCCGGGCCAGTGACAGGCCCAGGCAGGCGTGCTCGCCGGTACCGAAGGCCAGGTGCGGGTTGGGCCGGCGGGTGATGTCGAACTGCTCGGCGGTATCGCCGAAGACGTTCTCGTCACGGTTGGCGGCGCCGTAGAGCAGCACGACCGCTTGGCCCTTCTTGATGGTCTTGCCGCGCAGCTCGACGTCCTCGGTGGCCCAGCGGGTCATGTGCGTGACCGGGGAGACGTAGCGCAGCATCTCCTCGATCGCGGTAGGGATCAGGCTCGGGTCGTCCACGAGCATCCGCAGCTGCTCGGGGTGGTTGATCAGGGCGATGGTGCCCATCGCGATTAGGTTGCGCGTGGTCTCGTTGCCGGCGACGAGCAGCAGGTGCAGGAACGACATGAGCTCGTCGTCGGACAGGCTCTCGCCGTCGACCCGGGCGTCCATCAGGATCGAGATGAGGTCGTTGGTGCGGTCCTGCTTGCGCAGGTCGATCAGCCG
The DNA here is from genome assembly GCF_013280595.1 of Kibdelosporangium persicum. GTDB lineage: Bacteria > Actinomycetota > Actinomycetes > Mycobacteriales > Pseudonocardiaceae > Kibdelosporangium > Kibdelosporangium persicum. The sequence goes on along the minus strand of NZ_JAAATY010000014.1, from coordinate 78,710 downwards.
CTGGAAGTAGGTGGTCAGGGCCCCGAACGCCGCCTGCGAGGTCATCTTGATGTCGGGGTCGGCCGAGCCGACGGAGGCGTCGGACCAGGCGCGGAACTGCTCCCAGTCCTCGGCCGGTGCCCCGAGCAGGTCGGCGATGATGCGGACCGGGACCTTGGCGACGATCCCCTCGGCGTACTCCAGTTCGATGTCCGCCTTGGCGGAGTCCAGCACACCGCGCACGATCGCGCGGATGTCGGGCTCCATCGCGTTGATGTGCCTCGGAGTGAAGCCCTTCGAGATCAGCTGGCGCATTGCCTTGTGCCGCGGTGGATCGGTCGTGATCAGCATCGGGCGCGGGTCGGCCGTCCGAGGCTTGCCGTCGGGCATCAGCACCCCGTTCGCCGAAGAGAACAGGTGCGGCCGCGAGCCGATGAACTTGATGTCCTCGTAGCGCGTGATGCCCCAGAATCCGCCGTTGGCGCTGGTCCAGTGCACCGGGGAGTTGTGGCGCAAGTCCCGGTAGGCCGGTGCGGGGTCGCCGACGTAGAAGTCCGGCAGGTGTAGCGGGTAGTTCGGTTCCACGCGCGGTTCCCTTCCGTGGTGGTGGTGGCGGCGGCGATGCGCTCCGACATGGTCGTCAGGAGCGCGGCCCGCCGTCGATATATGTGGCACGCTACACGTAAATTATGATGCCGTCTACACGTAGTTCGATCGCGGTCCGGTGCTACCGAACAGGTCGGCCGAGTGTTGGGGCAGGTGCTCGCGTACATTGTTAGGAAGCGGTGTACACGTGAATTCGCAACGAGCGGTGCAACGTGGACCACCCCGACCTTCACCCACCAGCTCGACGATTGGACGCGGTGACGCCAGGATGACGACGGCCCACGGCGACGCGGACGCAGACGTCCCGCCCCCTGCCTTGCCTTCCTCGACGGGTCGGGACGCAGAGCGGAGCGGGCCGATGACGCGACAGACACTCGAGAACCGGGTCTTCGACGCGATGGCGTTGCTCACGCGGGCGACGGAGGACTTTTTCGAGCGGGTCGCCGGCGGCATCTCGCCCGGGCTGCGCCGCGGCACCGCCTCGCCGCTGTTCGTCCTGCACCGGGCCGGGCCGCTTCGGGTGTCGCAGCTCGCCGAGGAGCTCGGCCTGGACCGGACGACGGTGACGCGTCACCTCGACGACCTGGAGTCCCGCGGTCTGGTGGCCCGGCAGCCCGACGAGCGAGACCGGCGCGCGATGGTGGCGAGCCTGACTCCGGCGGCCCAGGGCTTCCTCGACGACATGCGGGTGCGCAACCGGGCGTTGATCCGGCGTATCTGCGCCGACTGGACGCGCGAAGAGCGGGCGATGTTCGGTGTGCTGCTGCCGCGGTTCGCCACCGAGGGCAAGCGGGTGTTCGGCAGCGTGCCAACGTCGGGAACCGAGGGGCGCAATGGCCGTTCGCGCGGGACTGGCCGGGGCCCGGCCGAACAGGGGTGAGGACGGCTGGTCCGGGCGATTCGCCCGGACGCAGAAATGATTCGAGGCGACCCGGTTCGCACTTTCCGCGAACACAGACCGTCTGAGTCGAGTGGAGCTGGGGGGCTTCGAACCACTGGCCGCACACCGCCAATCGGGTCCAAAAAGGACTCTCACCAGCGGAAACCACCGGCCGGGAATGCCACCCGCCGAACACGCCTACCGGCAGCGTCGCTCCAGCCGCGGCCAGGGTTGGGTGAAGGCCGGGCTGTCGAGGCGGAGATGAACCCGCGCCGGCGGCCAACCCGCCTGAGCGCCGTTTTTAACAGTCGTCTCAGGTCCGCTCGGTACGACGTAGGCACCGCCGGGCGACGCGGGTCTCGGCCTCGCCGGCATGGCCGAACGCGCCACGCTCCACGGCGACACGGTCAGCGCCGGCCCCGCACCGGACGGCGGCTGGACCGTCCACGCGACCCTGAAAGGCGGCCATTCATGATCTCTGTGCTCGTGGTGGACGCCCAGCCGCTGCGGCGCTTCGGGTTTCGCATGCTGCTGGAGAGCACCCCCGACACCGAGATCGTCGGCGAGGCCGAGAACGGCGCCGAGGCCGTTCGGTGGACCACCGAGCTGCGTCCCGACGTGGTGCTGATGGACATCCGCATGCCGGGCGTCGACGGGATCGAGGCCATCCGGCGCATCGTCGCCGCCGGTGGGCGTTCGCGGGTCCTGGTGCTGACGACGTCCGACGTGGACCGGTACGCGCTCGCCGCGCTGCGGGCCGGGGCGAGCGGTTTCCTGCTGAAGGACACCCGCCCGGAGGAGCTGCTCGCCGGCATCCGGGCCGTCGCCGCCGGGGACGCGGTGATCGCCCCGGCGCTGACCCGGCGGCTGCTCGACGCGTTCGCCGACCGGCTCGGCGATGACCTCTGCGAGCCCGTGCGGGACGATCCCCGGCTGGACTCCCTGACCGGCCGCGAGCGCGAGATCCTCGTCGCCATCGGCCACGGCCTCACCAACGGCGAGATCGCGCAACGGTTCACGCTGTCGGAGTCGACGGTGAAGACCCACGTCGGGCGGGTCCTCGCCAAGATCGGCGCACGGGACCGGATCCAGGCCGTCATCCTCGCCTACGACCTGAGACTCACCCGGCCGATTTAGCGCTTCATCTTGCGCGTCCGTCGGGGGCGCGACCGCAGTTCCCAGCCGCACCACTATCCCTGGGCGAACGCCCGCCGAGTTCCGGCGGCCGCCGACACCTTGCTAGGCGGTCACGACCGAGTCGCCGCTGATCTTCACCGGGATCGGGGTCAGGCCGGTGGTCGCCGGCCCCTTTTTCATGTCGCCGGTCGCGGCGTCGAAGACGCTGCCGTGGCCGGGACATGTGATGGTGCCGCCCGCCGGTCGGGAAACGGTGACACCCGCGTGCGGGCAGACCGGGTCGAACCCGTTGACCTCGTTCTCCGATGGCCGGACGATCAGGACTTTGCCTGACGGTCCGTCCACAATCGCCCCGCTGCCGACCGGGACGTCGGCCACCTTGGCCAACGGCGTGCCACCGGAGCCGGAAAATCCTCCGGCGGGTGTCTCGGACGAGCAGGCGGCCAGGGAAACCGGTGCGACCAGACCGGCCAGCAGGCCGCAGACAACCGTGCGGCGTGTTGGATCTGGCAAGACGATGCCTCCTGAGCGCGAACAGCGGTGTGGTTCGGCTTGTTGACCTCAGCGAGCTCACACACGATCGATGCTTCGTCAGGACTTGCGGTGGGAAACCGTCATGATGCCCGCGCACATCTCGTCGCTGGTGCCGTCGCCCCACACCACGTAGCGCGGCGGCAGCTTGCTCAGCTGCGGCAGCAGTTTGCGCAGCCCCGCGTCGTGCGTACACGTCACCCGCAGCGTGTCCCCCGGACCGATCTCCACCGGCGACGGCAGCTTCACCAACCGCTGGTTGTCGAAGTCGAACTGCGGCACGTCCAGCACGACCTTGGCCTTCGGCGTGCCCGGGTTGAGTTCGACCTTGATGGCCCGCCCGAGCATGTGCATGTGGCCGAAACCGGCGAACAGCGTCATCGGCGCCGGCACCGGGTGGTCGCAGGTCTGGGTGTCACCGGGCTTCGGCGCGCTCTGGCCGCACTCCTCCAACTGCTCGTCCGCGGTGCCGCCGACTTCCGGCCCGAACCGCTTCGCCACGTCCGCGATCGAGGCCGCCCGGTCACAGAGCGGACCCGACTCGTCGGCGGCGCAGGGCAGGTCGGTCGGCGCGTCGAGCGGCCACGTGACGAGTTCCCGGGTCTGCGGCGTGCCGTCCGTCAGCCGCAGCCGCACCGCCGTGCGGTCCGACCCGGCCGGCTTGCCGTCGGTCGCGAGCAGGTTGTAGTGCATCTGGAGGACGAGCAGGCTGCCCGGCTCCAGCTTGTGGCCGACGTCCTGGGTGAACAGCGTCTCCGCTGCGCCCGGCGCCCAGGTGTCCACCCACGCCGCCCCCGGTTCGTCTTCCTCCACGTCGGCGCCCTTCACGTCGGTCCCGCTGAAACACTGCCAGCCGAGGCCGGGGGTCTTCGCGTCGTGCTCGCGCACCAGGGCAACGCCGCGCGGCGGCACCGCGTACACGATGGCGTGGTGCGCGATGGCGACGTTCTCCGGCATGACCTGGGTCCCGGTCAGGAACGCCGCCTTGGTCAGGCCCGGATCGATCACCTGGCACCGGTACTCGTCCGTGCCGCCGCCCTCCGGCGGCGCGGGCGTGTAGGCCTCGGGCATCTTCAGTTCGACGAACCGCTCGCCGGCGCGCAGCGGCTGCGGTGGAGCCGACGGCCCGCCCGCGTGCGCGCTGTGCGAGCCGGTCGCGGCGGGCGCCGCACTGTTGCCGGCGTCCGACCCGCAGGCGACGACAGCGAACGCCGTCGCCAGCGCCATGGTGGCCGCCCCGAACCTCCGCTGTGGACTACCAGGTTTCGTCATAGCCTGAACGCTAGGCCCGATTCCGTCCCGTTTCGTCGTACTGCGGTCGTCATTCTCGGGAGGGAGGTGGTACCACGGTACTTCTCTCCGGAGCACCCAGTTCCAGAAGGTTCCGTCCAAAAAGGATTCAATTGGCGGACGCCTCGTGGGCGGCGTGCACGGGCTCGGGATGAACCGGGTGTCCACAGTGGAGTCCGAGGGCTCGCCGCGGCAGGTCGGCCAACCGGCCTGAGCGCCGTATTAACGGTCGTTTCAGATTCGCTCGGTACGAAGTCGGCGTCAGATGAGCGATGTAATCCGTATGTAGGAGGCCAGTGATGGCAGTCGACGCAGCGCCGTCCGGGGAAGCGCCACCCGGCCGGTTGGCAGGCCGGTGGGTGCCGTGGTTGGTGATTGGCTTGTGGGTGGCGCTGGCGGTGGTCATGGGGCCGCTGAGCGGAAATTTGAGTTCGGTCACCACCGACAGGGCCGCGGACACCCTGCCGGCCGGCGCCGAGTCCACCGAGGTCGCGGTGCTGGAGGACAGTCGCCCTGGCGGGGGCGACAACACGTTCGTCTTCGTGTACCACCGCGCCGGCGGCGTGACCGACGCAGACCGCGCGACGGTCGAGCGCCACTACAACACCCTTGCCAAGCAGTACCCGCCGAAGGTGGTGACCCCGGCCGGCGAGGACGACGAGGGCCCGGAGACGAGACTCTCGACCGACGGCAAGGCGATGATGTTCACCCTCGATGTGAGCGCGGCCTACGGCGCACCAGAAACCATCGTCGGCCCGTTGCGTGACGCCGCGAAGGACCGCCCCGCCGGCCTGGAACTCGACGTGACCGGCCCGGCCGCGGTCGACGGCGACTTGGACGCCATCTACGACGGCATCGACCTGGCGGTCTTCCTCACCACCGTCCTCGTCGTCACGCTCCTGCTCATCTTCACCTACCGCAGCCCGGTGTTGTGGCTCATCCCGCTCGTGGCCGTGGGCGCGGCCGCAGTGACCGCGATGGCGACCGTCTACCTGCTCGTCAAGGGCTTCGGCATCGTGGTCAACAGCCAGAACTCGGCGCTGCTGACGATCCTGGTGTTCGGCGTCGGCACGGACTACGCGCTGTTGCTCATCGCCCGATATCGGGAAGCACTGCACCACCACGAGAACGTCCGGGTCGCGATGGTCCGCGCGCTACGCGGCGCGGCGCCGGCCATCGTCGCGTCCGCGGCCACTGTGATCGCCGGCCTGCTCTGCCTGCTCGTCGCGGACCTGAACAGCACCAACGGGTTGGGCCCGATCGGCGCGGCCGGCATCCTGTGCGCGCTGGTGGCCATGCTGACGCTGTTCCCGGCGATACTGGTGTTGCTCGGCAGGCGGATCTTCTGGCCGGCCATCCCGCGGTTCAGCACGGCCGTGACGGCCGTGGAGGAGAAGCCGGGGCTGTGGGGACGGCTCGGCGCCGCCATCAGCCGCCGCCGGTGGGTGGCGACGCTCAGCTCGCTCGGAGTCCTGGGCGTTCTCACCATCGGCCTGGCGGGCAACACCGGCGCCCTGCGGATGCAGGACCAGTTCCTGTCCGCGCCGGAGTCGGTCACCGGCTTCACCGTTCTCCGCCAGCACTTCCCGGAGCTCGGCGGCCAGCCGATGACGATCTTGACGCGGCCGGCGTACCAGGAGCGGGTGCTCGACGTCGTCAAGGGCACTCCCGGTGTGGCAGAGGCCGTCCCTGGTCAGACCAGCGGTGGCTGGGCCGACATCTCCGTGTTCCCGAAGGACGCGCCGGACACCGTCGCGGAGTACGACACGATCAAGCGGGTGCGCACCGCCGTGCACGCGGTGAGCGGGGCGGAGGCGATCGTCGGCGGGCCGAGCGCGGAGAACCTCGACACCGAGGTGACCACCAGCCGCGACGAGAAGCTGGTGATCCCGCTGGTGCTCATCGTCGTCCTGCTCGTCCTCGGGCTACTGCTCCGAGCGATCGTGGCCCCGCTGATCCTGATGGCCACCGTGATCGTCTCGTTCGCGGCGGCCTTCGGCGGCAGCGTGTTCGTCTTCGACACGATCCTCGGGTTCAAGGGCGTCGACTACTCGGTGCCGCTGCTGGCATTCCTGTTCCTGGTGGCGCTCGGCGTCGACTACAACATCTTCCTGGCCAGCCGGGCACGGGAGGAGACCGTGCGTCTGGGCACCAGAGAGGGCATGCTCAAAGCCCTCTCCGCCACCGGTGGCGTCATCACCTCGGCAGGCCTGGTCCTCGCGGCCACGTTCGCGGTCCTCACCACGCTTCCGATGGTGATGCTGGTCGAGGTCGGGTTCCTGGTCGCCTTCGGCGTGCTGCTCGACGCCCTGCTGGTGCGGTCGGTCCTGGTGCCCGCCCTCACCCTGCTGATCGGCCGGCGGATCTGGTGGCCGAGCCGGCTGTCCCGACCGGCGGAGCCGCCGGACGGTCAGCGGCCGCTCGTGGACGATGAGGAGCCCGCGCTGCAACGGTGAGCGCGGCGGCACGGACAAGATCCGGGACGGGCCCAGGCCCGTCCCGGATCTTTTCGTGGGCCCGACGGTCGCCGCCCTCTGGTCCTGCGCCGTGCGACCGGGACTGGGGTCAGCGCACCGCGGTGTTTCCCCCGGCGGTGAGCCGCGCGATCGGGGCGGGCGGGGCCGCAGCCGGAAGGTCGACCCGAAGCAGCGCACCACCACGTGCGGACCGGGCGACGGTGACCCGGCCGCCGTGGGCGTCGACGACCCGCTGCACGATCGACAGCCCCAGACCGGATCCCGGCAACGCCCGGGCGCTGTCGGCACGGTAGAACCGGTCGAACACCCGCGGCACGTCGACGGCGTCGATGCCCGGCCCGGCGTCGTCGACCTCAAGCACCGCCGACGCGTCCTCGGCACGGAGCCGGACCTGGACCGGCTGGTCCTCGGGAGACCACTTGCCGGCATTGTCGATGAGGTTGAGCACCGCCCGTTGAAGGCCGGCGGGACGCCCGCTCACCCACACGGAGGTCACGTCGAGCGCGACCTCGATGTCGGGCACGCGGGAACGCGCCCGGGTCGCGGCGGCCACCACCACGTCGGCGAGGTCGAGCACCTCGGTGCTCTCGTCGCTGACGTCACCGCGCGCAAGGTCGGTCAACTCGGCGACAAGGGTGCTCAACTCGGCCACCTGGGCGCCGAGATCGTTGAGCAGCTGGGTCCGGCTCTCCGCCGGCAGTGCGCTGTCCAGGGCGCCGCGCCGATCGAGCCGGATCAGCAGCTCGACGTTGAGGCGCAGGCTGGTGAGCGGGGTCTTGAGCTCGTGGTCGGCGTCCTCGGCGAGCAGCCGCTGGGCCCGACGGGAGTCCCGGAGCGCGGCGAGCATGTCGTTGATCGACTGGGTCAGCCGCCGGATCTCCCCACCGCCCTCATCCGGGATGTCGGCGTCGAGATCCCGGGTGTGCGCGACACGGACCGCGGCGGCGGTCAGCCGGTCGATCGGCGCCAGCCCGGTCCGCGCCACGGTCCGCCCGACAAGGGCGCCGCCGACCACGCAGAACAGCCCGATCAGCAGCATGCCCAACCCGAACTGGTTGATCGTGCTGTCGTCGGCGATGACGGCCACCTGGACCGCGCCGTCGCCCGCCCGAAGCGTGTAGATGCGGTAGCCGTCGTCGTCGCTGTCGCCCGACTCCATCAGGTCGGCCGACGCGCCCTGCGCCACGCGCCCGGCGTGCTCGCTGACCGGGGGAAGCGCGGGTTGGCCGACCGGTGTCCGGCTCGAGCCGTCGGGCAGGATTACCCGCACCAGCCGACCGGATCCGGGATACGGCGGTAGCTCGACTTGCGCCAGGCCGGCGCGCTCCGCGTCCGTCGCCAGGACGCGGGAGTCGGCGCGTAGCTGATCCTCCGCGGTGTCCTGCAGCTCCCCGTCCAGTAGCTCGCTGGCCACCTGGAAGGCCGCGAACACACTGACCGCGACGGCCGTCGCCGCGATCACCGTCAGCCTGGTCCGCAGGGACCGCCGGCGCCACCAACGGGTCAGCCGGCGTGAGCCCCTCACGGAGGATTCTCCCGCAACGTGTAGCCCAAGCCGCGCAGCGTGTAGATCAATCGCGGCTCACCCTCGGCCTCCATCTTGCGGCGCAGGTAGCTCATGTGCACCTGGAGGTTGTTGGCGGTGACGCTCATGTCGAAGCCCCAGATCGCCTCGAACAGCACTTCGCGGGTCAAGACCCGGGTCGCGTTGCGCACGAGGAGCTGCAGAAGGGAGAACTCGATCCGGGTCAGGCGGAGCGGCCGCCCGCCCCGCCACGCCTCGAACCTGTCGGGATCGACCCGGACGTCGGCGAACGTCAGGATCTGCGAGTCGTCGTCGCCCGGTGTGCGGCGGCGCAGCAGGGCCCGGACCCGGGCCAGCAACTCCTCGGTGGCGAACGGCTTGGGCAGATAGTCGTCGGCGCCCGCGTCCAGCCCCGCGACCCGGTCGGAGACCTGATCCCGGGCGGTCAGCATCAGCACCGGCAGATCCTGACCCGCCGCCCGCAACCGCCGGCAGGTCTCCAACCCGCCGAGGCGAGGCATCATCACGTCGAGGATCAGCAGATCCGGCGCGTCACCACCGACCCCGTCGAGCACGGCGAGACCGTTGGCGACAGTGCTGGTGTCGTAACCCTCGACCTGGAGCACCCGCTCCAGCGACTCACGGATGGCCGCCTCGTCGTCCGCGATCATGATCCGCACGCCGGCCCGCCCCCTCCAGTCGATGCTTTTGCCGCTCAGTGTCCCCGATCAACCTGAAGCCAGGATTAAAGCGGCCGCTGGGGATCTGTCTGGGTTCCGTGAAGCGTTCCATCGGTGTCTGACCGCGCGGGCGGACGCGTTGTTCGAGTTGTCTGCCGAGGGGCCGGTCACCTCCTTGGCCGAACTATCGCTGGAGCCCGAGCATCGGCGTGGCCATGACAGCCTGTCCGGCGGCTTCGATCAAGGTGGGGGCGACATCGACCGCTTCCGCAATGTTGTTGCCCGCCAGCAGGTTCCCCGCTGGGGCGACGGCCGGATCATGCTGGGGATCGACGTCAGCAACTGGCTACCGACCACGACGGCCCACTCCCAGCCCGCAATCCTGTGCCGAACAATCCTTCGACGAACGCGACGTTGCGGTCCTCCGTCAGCCCCTGCCATCGCGCACCAGGCACCCCGTCACCGGTGAAGCCGCGCAGTCCGATGTTGCGCCACAAGCGAAACGCCTCCGGCGTCAGCCACTTCACGTCCGAGCGCCTGCGCGGTCTTCGGCGACACATCCCTCCACTCAGGACACTACGTTCCGACTGACCGAACAGGGCATGAAGTTGGAGGGCATGTCACCGGAGGAGCGGCGCGTGCGGTGGCTCGAATTGGGTTACGAATTCGCCGTCATGAAGTGGAAGGGCAATACCTGGACTGCCAGGCGGTGCCCGCCGGACAGCCGGCATGAATCAATGCCAGAAGTAGCGGCCAGGTTCGACCGGACCGCCAAGGGTGGCGATGGTCGCGAATCAATAGAGATCGCGGTTCTACTCGATTGGACGGCGGGAGGCCGACAGAGTCAGAAGACCGAGGGCCCTGAAGTCCGGCAAATTCGAGGAAAGGTGCGAACCCGATGCGGCGGCAGTGACTTCTCCAGCACTGGAGCTGGGGAGAGCCAGGACCGCCGGTTGACTGATAAGGACACAGAGAAGCCCTCCGCGACGTGCGTGGCGGGCTTCTCTGGGGTGTGTGGTGATAGCCCATGAAATCCTGGGCGCCTGCCACCAATCTACGCCAGCCGGGTCCGCTTCGCCCGTGATTATTTCGTGTTGAACTTTCGTCAAGGTGCGCCCGGCAGGACGATAGCTGTCCCCGATTGGTGGAATTCACGCGTCGATCGATGTCGCTGACTGTGTATACGGTGATCTCGTTGGGTGCGGTGTTGGCCGTGCACTATCAGCGGTGACGGGCGTCAAGGCCCCGTACGAGGCCTATACGGTCGGAGCCGGCCAGACCGAACTCCACGCAGTGGAGACCGTCCACGACGCACTCAACCCCCGCCTGCTCGCTCGCCGCAACCACACCGAACGCCTCACCAGTGCCCTGCACGGACTACCCGACAGCATCCGAGCCGCGATCCAACAACTGCCCATCGATCCCGAACGCGCCGGACGCGGACGCACCCCGATGGCAGCCCACATCTACACCGACCCCATCGACGGACTCCTGCTGTTCCCCACCACCGGGTGCCCAGCCGAAGGCTGCCCAGCCTGCACCGACTGCGCGAACGGCTGCGATACCTGCCCAACTTGCACCGCCGACGACCCGCTCGAGACCTGCGAACTCTGCCTCCGGACCGCGGCTTCCGCCGCTGAATTCCAGGAGCCGACGATCCCGCAGGTCCCGCGCCACCCGCCAGAATCGCCGTACACGCCAGCAACCCGGACCACCGGCGACCACCCCCGCACCAGCGGCAAAGACCCAGGTCACAGGCCGCCCAAAAGATCCTGTCAACAATCACTCAGACGGATGGCACAGCCGTGACGATCACTCCAGAACACATGGCCGTCCCGAACGGCCGCTCTCCAGATTTTTCTCCAGTTCGGTGGACACAACCCACCAAACACTCCACTGGCGACAGTCAGTCAAGAACACGAAAAAGCCCACCCGACCAGGCAATACAACTGGAACAGATGGGCTCTGAAAGGTTGTGGAGCTGAGGGGATTCGAACCCCTGACCCCCACACTGCCAGTGTGGTGCGCTACCAACTGCGCTACAGCCCCGCCGCGCTCTTTCGAGTGCTGGGATACCGTACATCACGGGTTCCGCGGCTCAAAAACCGGGGGTCGCGTTCGGCCGCCGGGAGTGCTAGACCGTTGCTGTGATCAGCGGAGATGACGTGGTTGTGCCCCTGGTGGACGCGGATGCCGAGGGGATCGCCCCTGAGCTGCGCGGAAAGGTCCAGCAGCGGCGGTTCCGGCAGGTGGTCGACCGGGTTCTGGCGAGCGGGAACCCGCAGGCCGAGCGGCTGCGTGCCGCCGGTGTGACGAGTGGGGCGGATGTCACACTCGACGGCCTGAAGGACCTCCCCACCATCACCAAGGCCGACATCTGGGACAACTACCCGTTCGGGCTGCAGGTCGCCCAGGACCAGGACATCGTCTGCGTGCACGGCAGTTCCGGGACCGGCGGGCGGCCCACGCTCATCCCGTACACCGCCGCCGACATCGAGGTGTGGGCGAGTGTCATGGCCCGCGCGCTCGGCGGGGCCGGGGCGACCAGGGGCAGCGTCATCCACAATGGATACGGGTACGGGCTCTTCACTGGCGGGCTTGGGGTCCATCACGGCGGCATGCGTCTCGGCGCGACCGTCGTCCCGGTGTCCGGTGGCATGACTGAGCGGCAGATCCGGCTCATCCAGGACCTGAAGCCGGACATCCTCACGTGCACGCCCTCGTACGCCATCCATCTCGGCGAGGCTCTCAAGGGCGAGCCGACGAGCCTGAAGGCCGGGGTGTTCGGCGCCGAGCCGTGGACCGAGGAGATGCGGGCGCAGATCGAGAGCCTGCTGAACATCCGCGCCCTGGACATCTACGGCCTGTCGGAGATCATCGGGCCGGGTGTGGCGTGCGAGTCGCTCGACTCCGACGGCATGCTGAACGTCGCGGAGGACCACTTTTTCGTCGAAGCCGTTGATCCGGAAGGCAATCCGGTGCCGGACGGCACTCCCGGCGAGCTCGTGTTCACCACGCTCACCAAGACCGGGATGCCGTTGATCCGTTACCGCACAGGCGATGTGGCCGCGCTCGCCGGCCCTGTCCCGAACCGGCCGCGGACGCTCAGGCGGATGAGCAAGCTCAAGGGCCGCACGGACGACATGCTGGTCATCCGGGGCGTGAACGTGTTCCCGACCGAGGTGGAAGCCGTTCTGCTGCGGGACGAGCGGGTCAGCCCGCACTACCTGGTCGTCGAGGACCGGCGTGATCCCAGCAGAAGCGAGCTGCGGGTCGCGGTCGAGCCGTTCACCGACAGCGTGGACAAACCGGCCCTCGGCGCGGACCTGACGAACGCCCTGCGGGAACGGCTGGGCATCACCTGTGTGGTGACAGTGCTCGAGCCAGGCAGCGTGCCCCGGACCGAAGTCGGGAAGGCACGCCGCCTGGCCCGGTGGAACCAGGGCGATCCGCCGCTAGCCGGCCTGTGACACCAGGGTGTCCAGCCACTTCGGGTCCTGGGTGTCGACGATCTTGCCGTTCACGGCGAGCGTCGGCGTGCCGAAGCCGCGTTGGCCGTTGCCGAAGTCCTGTTGCAGGGCGGGATCAGTCGAGACTTTCTGGTAGGCCTCTTCGATGATCTGGTTGTACGTGCCGTTCGTCACACCGTTGGCGAAGTCCGGCGACGTGATGCCCACGTCCTGCCCCAGCTTGATCAGCTGGTTCTTGTCGTACCCGCGGGCGCCCTCCTCGGGCTGGGCGGCGAACAGGCTCGCGTGGAACGCCGCGAACTTGCCCGCGTCGGCGGCGAGCAGCGCGGCGTTCGCCGAGTCCAGCGAGTAGCCGGGCGGGTCGGAACGGTCGTTGAGCAGCGTGAGCATGTGATAACGGACGCGGACGGTGCCGTCCTCGATCTTCTTCTCGATCTGCCCGGCGTAGGCGTCCTCGAACTGGCGGCACGCCGGGCAGAGGAAGTCCTCGTACACGTCCAGCGTCACCTTCGCGGTGTCCTTGCCGACCAGCACGGTCGCACCGTCGCGTTTGGTCTCCAGGTTCGCCGAGACGGTCTTGACCGGGATCTGCACGCCGGCGGCCTCGTTCTTCTGGCTGTTGGTGATCAGCACACCCGCCACGACGGCGGCGGCGATCACCACGACCACCGCGGCCGTGATGATGATCTTGTTGCGGTCGCTCTTCTTCTTGCGTGCCGCAGCCACCGCCCGCTGTGCGGCGAGCTCCTGCCGCCGCTTCTTCGCGTTGCGCTCGGCTCCACCCACGTCCTTCAGTCCTCTCCCACTACGGCCGGGCGTCTGGTCAGCCAGCTGTCCATCGACAGCAGGCTGCGCGGCCGGACGATGAGCCAGCCCGCCAGTACCAGGAACCCGATGTCCCGTGCGATCTCCTCGGGGTACGCCGTCTGGCCCGCGGCCACCTGCCCGCCGCCGCCGAAGCAGCCGCAGTCGATGGTCAGTCCACGGGCCCACGCCTGCGAGATCGCGATGATGAACCCGATCAGCACGACCACGGACAACACCGCGACCAGCCGCGTACCGAGGCCCACCACCAGCAGCACGCCCAGCGCGAGCTCCAGGAACGGCACCGCGGCGGCGACCAGGCTGACCGAGCCCTTGGGCAGCAGGTCGTACGCCTGGACCGCGATGTAGGCCTGGTTCAGGTCTGCTGCCTTGATCGCCCCCGAGACGATCCAGACAGCGGCCAGGCCAAGCCGCGCCACTGTGCCGATCCCGTCGAGCACGCGAGGTGACGGTCGAACCACCTGACGGACGATACCCGGGCAAACTGAGTGAAACCTGAGCAACAAGTCCAGGCGTACCAGTTCCCGCCGTGACCGAATCGACGTGACCCGACCGGATGAACCTCCCCGACCTGCCGATCCGGGCAGTCCTCCCGGAACTGACCAGCACGCTGGCCGCTCGCGGCAGCATGATTCTGGTGGCCCCGCCCGGCACGGGCAAGACCACAGTGGTCCCCTTGGCCCTGCCCGGCCGCATCGTGGTGGCCGAGCCGCGCAGACTGGCCGCCCGTGCCGCCGCCGCCCGAATGGCGGCGTCGCTGGGCGAGCCAGTTGGCCGCACGGTCGGCTACGCGGTCCGCGGTGACCGCAGGACGTCCAAGGACACCAGGATCGAGGTCGTCACGTCCGGCCTGCTGGTCCGGCGGATCCAGCACGACCCGGAGCTGTCCGGTGTGGACACCGTGCTGCTCGACGAGTGCCACGAACGGCACCTGGACGCCGACCTGCTGCTGGCACTGCTGACTGACGCCATAGCGCTGCGCCCGGACCTGAAGCTGCTGGCCACGAGCGCGACCGTGGCGGCGGAGCGGCTGGCCGAACTGCTCGGCGACGCGCCTGTGCTGAAGGCCGACGCCAGGACGTTCCCGACCGAAACGACGTATCTCCCGCCGGCCAGAGGCGAACGCGTCGAAGCCACCGTGGCACGGGCCACACGCCTCGCGCTGTCCGAAACGGACGGTGACGTCCTGGTCTTCCTGCCTGGCGCGGCGGAGATCAACCGCGTGCGGCAGATGCTGGACGGCGTGAACGTGGTCACCCTGCACGGCCGTCTGGCCGCCAAGGACCAGGACGCCGCCTTGAAACCCACGAACGGGCAGCGGGTCGTCCTGGCCACGGCCGTCGCGGAGTCGAGCCTGACGGTTCCCGGAGTACGGGCCGTGGTCGATTCCGGGCTGTCACGTGTGCCCAGAGTGGATCACCGCCGTGGCCTGCCGGGTCTGGCCACCGTGCGGACCTCGGCGGCGGTGGCCGACCAACGGGCCGGACGCGCTGGTCGTGAAGGCCCTGGCCGCGTGTACCGATGCTGGCCGGAGCACGAGCAGTCGACTCTGCCGCGGTATCCCGAGCCGGAGATCCGGGTCGCCGACCTGACCAGGCTGGCACTGGAACTGGCCTGCTGGGGCACGCCGGACGGGTCCGCGTTGCGGTGGTGGGACGCGCCGCCGGAAGGTGCGTTGAAAGCCGGTCAGGCGGTGCTGCGTGATCTGCACGCGGTGAACGAGGACGGCACGCCGACGGACCGTGGCCGCAGGATGGCCGATGTGGGCCTGCATCCCCGGCTTGCCAGGGCCTTGCTGGACGGCGGCAAGCAGGCGGCGGACGTGGTCGCACTGCTGGACGACGACTCGCTCGCCGACGACGTGGATCTGGAAACCGCACTGCGCAAGGTGAAGAGCTCGCAGCGATGGCGCCGCGAGTCCCAACGCCTCGCCGCGCTGGCGCCCCGTTCCGACAAACCGACCGACGCCGCGGAAGTCATCGCCCTCGCGTATCCGGAGCGACTGGCCAGAAAGAGGTCAGCCGACTCCCGCGTGTACCTGATGGCCAATGGGACAGCGGTGGAACTGCCGCCGGGGACCGGCCTGGATCACCGGGACTGGCTCGCGATCGCCGTCGCGGACCGCAGGCCCGGTGAGAAGCACGGCCGCGTCCGGCTCGCCGCGGCCGCCGACCTGGACCTGGCGACCGGCATCATCGGCGTGTCCGAAGAGGACATGGTGACCTGGGACGGCGACGTGGTGGCGCGTCGTGTCCAGCGGCTCGGCGCCATCGTGCTGTCCGGGAAGCCGATCAGCGACCCCGACCCCGCGGTCGTCGAAGCCGCGTTGCGTGCGGGCATCCGCGCCGAAGGCGTGTCGATCTTGGACTGGGATGCGAAGCTGCACGCCAGGATGGCGCTGCTGCACCGGACGCTCGGCGACCCGTGGCCCGCCGTCGGCCAGGACGCCATTTTGTCCTCTGTAGACGTCTCGGGCGCGCGGAACCGCAAGGACCTGGCCAGGATCAATCCGCTGCGGGCGATGTTGCCGTGGCCTGCCGCCGCGCGGCTGGACGAGCTCGCGCCGGAACGCGTCGAAGTGCCTTCCGGATCACGGATCGCCGTCGACTACGCGGGCGAACGGCCCGTCCTGGCCGTACGGCTGCAGGAAATCTTCGGCTGGCGGCAGGCACCAGCCATCGCCGACGGGAAGGTCACGCTGCTGCTGCACGTGCTCTCCCCCGCCGGCCGCCCGGCCGCGGTCACCGACGACCTGGAGTCGTTCTGGGCGAACGGATATCCGCGGGTCCGTGCCGAACTACGCGGCCGGTACCCCAAACACGACTGGCCGTCCGATCCGCTGACCGCTATTCCACGATCCCGGCGAAGAAGCCCGCGATGAGGCCGACCGCGAAATAGATCAGCACACCGACGACCGCCAGCGTCACGATGACCGTCACCGGCCAGTAACGGCCACGCGTCGCCGCGTGCCAGAACGCGCGCAGCTTCGGCAGCTGCGCCTTTCGCGCTCCGGCGGCCCTGTCCTCGACACCCATCAAGTCGTCGAGCCGTGATGACTCTTCTTCCACGGGCACAAATGTACCTACAGGTGCGGCAGCGGATCAGGGGGCATGGCGTCGGCCGACCATTCGGCGTCCGCCGCGTTGATCTCCGCGACGTACTCCTCGTCGACCTCGTAGACCCGGCCGCCGAGCTGGAACTCCGGGATCACACGCAGGTCGACCGGTCCTAGCTTGGTGTGCCTGGGATACCGGCGCCAGACCGCGTTCGGCCTCGTGCGGCCACCCAGCCCGGTGTCCAGCACGGTGATCGACGAGTCCGTGACGGCGACAAGGAAGTGCGACGAGCTGTACGGGCCGCCGACCATCGAGGCCGGGAACAAGTAGCTGATCTCTTCGCCTGGTTGCAACAGTGCGCGCACGTGCGCACGATCACTCGATGACGGTGACACAGCGCACCACCTCCCACTACCAACTTTGGCAGAACCGGTGCCCGGATTCACTTCGCAAAAGGAGGAAAGTCGCTGGTCACGTACGGTATTGAGAGGTATCGGCAAGCTGGTATACCAATTACGAGCAGGTTACGGAAAGTCAGATCCCCGCCCGGTCGGCCCAAGCACGGCCGCGGCCGTGTTGCGCAAAGTAGCAAAACTCACTTTTCGTCCTTACGCGGCCTGCCCTGACGGCGTTGCCTGCCCGCCTCGCCGGGCATCCGGCCCGCGTCCGACAGAGCCCGGCGAAGCAGGAACTCGATCTGTGCGTTGGTACTGCGCAGTTCGTCGCTCGCCCACCGGGCCAATGCGTCGTGCACCGCGGGATCGAGTCGCAACAGGACGCTTTTGCGTTCCGTCACAACAACCTCATTGGTAGAGCGAGCCGGCGTTCACCACGGGTTGGGCGTCTCGATCACCGCATAGGACCACCAGCAGGTTGCTGACCATGGCGGCCTTCCGTTCCTCGTCGAGCTCGACGACATCGTTCTGCGCCAGCCGGTCCAGCGCCAGCTCCACCATCCCGACCGCGCCTTCCACGACCAGCTGACGGGCCGCGACGACGGCACCTGCCTGCTGACGGCGAAGCATGGCCTGGGCGATCTCCGGAGCGTACGCCAGGTGCGTCAGCCGGGATTCGATCACTCGCACACCGGCCGGTTCGACCCGTGCGCTGATCTCCGCCGACAGCTTCTCGGTGATCTCGTCGGCGTTGTCGCGCAAAGAAAGCGCGTCCGTGCCGTGCGAGTCGTACGGGTAGCTGTTGGCGATGTGCCGGATCGCGGTCTCGGTCTGGATGCTGACGAACTGGACGAAGTCGTCGACCTCGAACATCGCCCGCGCGGTGTCCTGGACCTGCCAGACGACCACGGCGGCGATCTCGATCGGGTTGCCGTCCAGCTCGTTGACCTTCATCACCGCGGTCTCGTGGTTGCGGATCCTGGTGGACACCTTGGCCCGTGTGGTGAACGGATTCACCCAGCGCAGCCCGGAAGTGCGCACGGTTCCCACGTACCGGCCGAGGAACTGCAGCACACGCGCCTCGCCCGGCGCCACAACGGTGAGCCCGGTCGCGACCACGGTCACGCCCAGGATCAGCAAGGACGACACGATGATCAATGTGATCCCCGCGGACCTGCCGCCTTCGACGGTCTGCATGACGCCCCAGGTCAGCAGGCCCAGTCCGGCCAGTATCCCCACGAACGCACCGCCCCCGATCGGCAGACCCGGGCGTTCCATGGCATTGCGTTCCCGAACCCGCGGTTCGGGCATGTCGAGGTTGAGCTCGGTTGCGGTAGTCATATCGTCAACCTAGCAAACTGATATCACTTTTTCTACTCACCAGGTGTCCACGTGCGGCCGGTTGGCCCTGGCCACCTCCTTCGGCAGGACCGCCGTGATCCACCGGCGGGTGCCGGACGGGTCGATCACGTCGTCGACCTCGAACATCGACGCCGCGTTGAGCGCTTTGCCGCGCTCGTAGGCCATCGCGATCATGTTCTCGAGGGTCTCCTTGCGGCGCACCGGATCGGTGATGGCGTCCAGCTCACGCCGGAAGCCGAGCCTGATCGCACCCTCCAGGCCCATCGGGCCGAACTCGGCGGTCGGCCACGCCACCGTGGCGTACGGGATCTTCGAGCCACCACCGAACATCGCCATGGCACCCAAGCCGTACGCCTTGCGCAGCACGATCGAGCACAGCGGCACAGTGAGGTTCGCGCCCGTGACGAACAGCCGGCTGAAGTGCCGGACTGTCGCGGTCTTCTCCGACTCCGGCCCGACCATGAACCCAGGGGTGTCGCACAGCGAGACGATCGGCAGGCCGTGACTGTCGCACAGCTGCATGAACCTGGCCGCCTTGTCGGCCGCGTCCCGGTCGATCGCGCCGCCGAGGTGCCCGGGATTGTTGGCGATCAGGCCCATCGGCCTGCCTTCGACGCGAACCAGGGCCGTCACGATGCCCTCGCCGAACCGCGGGCGCAGTTCCAGCACCGAGTCCGTGTCGGCGACGAGCTCGATCACCGCGCGGACGTCGTACGCACGGACGCGGTTCTCCGGAACGGCGTTACGCAGCCTTTCCTGATCCATAGTGGACCAGTCGCCGGCCGGGCCGCTGAAGTACGACAGGTACTTCTTGGCGACCTGGACGGCTTCCGCCTCGTCGGCGACCGCGATGTCGACGACACCGTTGGGCACCTGGACCGACATCGGCCCGACGTCCTCCGGCGCGACCACACCGAGACCGCCGCCCTCGATCATCGCCGGGCCGCCCATGCCGATCGTCGCACCTGCCGTCCCGATGATCACGTCGCAGCAGCCCAACAAGGCCGCGTTGCCCGCGAAACACCGTCCGGCGACCACTCCGACGAGCGGCACGAGCCCGGAAAGCCTGGCGAACAAGGAGAAAGCCGGAGCTTCCAGCATCGCGACCAACGGCACGTCGGTGTCGCCCGGACGGCCGCCTCCGCCTTCGGCGAACAGCACCACCGGAAGCTCACGGCGCGCCGCGAGCTCGAACATCCGGTCCTTCTTGGCGTGGTTGTAGAAGCCTTGCGTGCCCGCGAGAACCGTGGCGTCGTAGGCCACGACGACGCTTTCCCTGCCGCCGATTTCGGCGATGCCCGCGACCATGCCGTCCGCCGGGGTCTTGGCGACGAGTTCCGCCATCGACCGCCGTTGCCGTTGCGCCGCAACGACCAGAGCGCCGTACTCGACAAAAGTGCCCGGATCGCAGAGGTCTTCGACGTTCTCCCGCGCGGTCCGCCTGCCTTCGCGGTGCCTGCGCTCGACCGCCTCCGGCCGGTTGGCGTCCTGCCCCGCCGCTTTCCTTGCCAGGACCTCGGCCAGATCCGCCCGGATGCCGTCTTCGGCCGTCTCCTCGACGGCTTGCGGTGCCGCCGCCGGAGCACCTGGCTGGATGGTGACCAGAACCTGGTCGCGTTTCACGGTTTCGCCCGCGGTGACGGAGATCTGCCCGACCTGGCCGTCGGTCGTCGCCGCGACGACGTGTTCCATCTTCATCGACTCGAGCACGACCAACTGCTGCCCGGCGGCGACCCGGTCGCCCGGCTTGACCGAAATCAGCACGACAGTGCCCTGCATGGGCGCGACGACACGTTCCATGCCGCCGATCCAACATCACCGCTGCCAGCGAATCCCAATCGTGCCGCTCGCGTTGAACTCGACCAGGTGCACCGACCCCGTCGGGCTGGCGGCCAGGTCCCATGACGGCGAGGAGATCCTGGCGCAGCGGGCGGGGATCGCGGCCCGGTCGAACCGGGCCTCCAGCACGTAGTCCCGGGTGGTGCGGTGCAGCCTGCGGACGAACTGGTCCGGCTGGGCCAGGCCGGCGATCCGGTACTCCATGATGATCGTCTCGCCGCGCGCGAGCGGGGCGTCGAACACCAGCTCGGCCACCATCATCCCGGTGTCCACGTCCGTGTTGAGCGTGCGCAGCCGGCAGTGCTGCCCCGCGATGATCTCCGGCGGCTTGGCCGCGCCTTCCGCGTCCCACACCACTATCCACCGATCGGCGCCGTCGTGGCTGGCCCGCAGCACCTGCCGGTTGGCCACCTCGGCCAGGCACCCGCCGGCGTCCACTTCGATCCGGTCGTGCTGGCTCAGCCGGGTCAGCCGGCCGTCCGAGGACGTGTCGATGCCGGTGAGCAGGTGCTCGATCGGTTTGCCCCACGCCTTGAGCATCGCCTCCGGGCCCTTGGGATGCGCGGCCCGGCCGCGTGGCCGTGGCGGGCCGAGCAGGGACCGCAACGCCTCCGGCGGCAGGTCGAGCACGGCCTCCAGTTCGGCCAGTGCGCGCAACGACTCCGCGCGTTCCGGCCTGCGCCTGCCGGACTGCCAGTTGCTCAGGGTGGGAACGCTGATCGACACATCACGTAGCCGCAGCCGGTAGCGGATCCGGTCGAGCGCGAGCCCGCTCGCGCTGATCGCCGCCCGCAGCGCCTCGTGAAAAGGCCCCGCTGCCAGCAGTTCCGGTGTCACCACACCTCGAACGTAAGCCGCGGCGAAATTCACTGTCAATGTCGACCAGTGAGTGAAACCCTTACGGCTGCACAGGATTGCTCTGTCAGAGTGCGCTGTGCGCCAGCCAATGGGTGATGAGGTCCCGGTCGCCGGTAACCGTGACACCGTCAAGGCCGATCCTGCGGTAGAGAAGCAGCAACAGATCCTGGACGGTGCCGGTCACGGTCACGTCCGCGCTTTCGGTCACTGTGCGTTTCCACAGTGGGCCGTCCGGTTCCCGGGTGATCAGCCACCCGTCGCCCTCCGGGGACACCATCCGCAGCGTCTCACCGTCGCCCCGCAGCTCCGCACCTCGCATCCGCCCGACCAGGTCGAGACCTTCGTCGATGCCGTCCTTGGCAAGGGCCGCGGGGATCCGGTAAGGCTTCGCCGCGGTCAGCGCGGCGTCCACGGCATGGATCGTGGTGTCGTGCAGCATCCGGCGCACCCAGAAGGCGGTGGGCCGCCGGTCACCGAAGAACGTCCAGACCTCCTTGGCCCCGGCCTCGATCGCCGCGTCCGCCAGTTCGGCCGCCCCTTCACGCAACCACCCCGCCCAGTCCGCCGGTGGTTCGGCGTACCGCGGAAACGGCACGGCTTCACCGGTCCGGACGATCTTTGCGGCTCGGCGCTGGATCAGGCCGACGTGCGCGACCAGTTCCCGCACCGACCACTCCGGACAAGTCGGCACGCGCCTGTCCGGGTCGAGACCCGTAACAGCGTCCGCGACAGCGCCGGTCTGGTCACGCAGCCAGTCGATGTGCATGACGCCACGTTAGAGCGCCGTGTGCGCGAGCCAGTGAGTGATCAACTCCCGGTCGCCCGTGACCGTGACGTCGTCGAGCCCGAGACGGCCGTAACACAGCAGCAACAAATCCTGAGCACCCGCAAGCAGGGTCACGTCCGGACTCCCGGTCTCGCCCCGTTTCCACGACGGCCCGGCCGGTGTGCGGGTGATCAGCCACGCCTCCCCTTCGGAGGCACGCAACTGCAAGGTCTGCCCGGTGCCGCGCAGGTGGACGAAGTCGGGCTTGAGCGCCTCGACTCCAGGTGCCGAGATCACGTCAAGGGCCTCCTCGATCCCGTCGACGGCGACGTCGGCGGGGATTCGGTAGCCGACGCCTGCCGTTCTGGCGGCGTCGACCGCGTGAACCGTGGTGTCGTGCAGCATCCGGCGCAGCCAGAAGGACGCGGGCCGTTGGCCGACGTACGCCCACACCTGCTTCGTACCGGCTTCGGTCACCGCGTCGGCGAGTTCCTCGGCGCCGTCCCGTACCCACGGTTCCCAGTCCGGCGGCACTTCGGCGGTTCGCGGGTCACGGAACTGTTCGGGCTCGCCGGTCCGGACGATGTTCGCGGCCTGCCGGTGGGAGTGGCCGATGTGCGCGACGAGCATCCGCACTGACCATTCAGGACATGTCACGACCTGCTTGTCCAGGTCGACTCGGGTCGCGGCTTCGGCGAAGGCCGCGGTCTGGGCGCGTAGCCAGTCGATGTGCATGGCCGTACCGTAGAAAGCGCACTGGGGTGGAGGTTCAACGTGACAAAAGCCACACTCGGCATCGGCGATCTCGCGCAGGCGACGGGCGTGCCCGTCCGGACCATCAGGTTCTACTGCGACGAAGGCGTCCTGGAGGCCGTCCGCAGCGCGGGCGGACATCGCCGCTTCGACCGGTCCGCGGTGGACCGGCTCCGGCTGATCCGCCGACTGCGTGGCCTCGGCCTGGGACTGGGGTCGATCCGGTCGGTCCTTTCGGGCAGCGAATCGATGTCCGATGTCGTCACCGCGGAGCGCCAGGCGCTTGATGTGGAGTTGGCGGCGCTGGCTTGGCGCCGGGCTTCGTTGCGCGCAGTCGAGCAGGCGTCGCCTTCGGAGCGCGCGGCCCGGCTGGACCTGTTGGCCGCGGTGCAGGACCGTGCGGCGGCCCGGGATTCGCTCGTCGAGTTCTGGCAGCGGCTTTTCCTGGGTCCGATGCCGGACGAGTTCCTGGAGATGTTCCTGTCCGTCAGCGTGCCTTCGTTACCCGACACGCCAAGCCCCGCGCAGGTCGTGGCGTACGCGGAGATGGTCGTGCTGCTGAGCGATCCA
This sequence comes from Kibdelosporangium persicum, assembly GCF_013280595.1. GTDB lineage: Bacteria > Actinomycetota > Actinomycetes > Mycobacteriales > Pseudonocardiaceae > Kibdelosporangium > Kibdelosporangium persicum. Next base: position 55,711 of record NZ_JAAATY010000014.1, on the reverse strand, counting down.
TCGCTGCGTGCCCGCATGCTGCGGCGGACGTTGCACAACCTGGAGCAGATCTCGGACGAGGGCGAACTGCATGAGGGGGTGAACGAGGCCTGTTCCCTGGCTCGGCCGCTCGTGCTCTCCGGAGTGGCGCCTGAACCCGGCCACGCGCTCGACCATTTCGTCGGCGCACACGCACGGGTTCGGCGGGAACGTGACACGGCTTCTTTCCGGCGTGCGCTCTTCCAGGCATCGGCGATTGACGCTTCGGCTCCGTTGCGGAGGTACTGGCAGCTCGTAGGGACGTTGACCGGCGAGCCGGTGACCGTCGGCGAGAGCCACACATGGCTGGTCGACGCACTCGGCTCTTCGGTCAAGTCGCTGCCCACTCACGCCTGAATTTCAAGTGGGTTGAACACCCCTGGGGTCTGGGCTGTCTGTTTCGATAGTGGCTAGTTCGGCTATCCATATTGTGGTTGGGATGTTGGAGTTGTCTTCGTCCTTCGTTGCTGCCGGGCTGGGTCTCTTCGGCTTGCGTTGGGGTTGGGTTCTCATGAGGATGTCCTCGCCGGACGGGCAGGCCACCAAGAGGAGAGGGGGCCGCACTCCCTTCCTCCCGCCTGGCCTGCCAAAGGCAACCATGGCCGTCAAGGGGCGCGTATGGCTTCCAGCCGGGCTGGCTTGTGGTGGCGCACCCCTTGACACCCATGGTTGGACTACGTCCAGGCCAAACGGGAGGAAGGGAGCACGAAGACCACCCACGCGCTACCGCGCACCTCACGGCGGCGATCCGTATGACTACCGCCCGGGGCCGGTCCGCGTAGCCGGTCCAAGCGAAACGCGCCCAGCGCTGGAAGGTAAGGAGCACGCACCGTGGGGGGCTTGGGGGGCTCGGCCCCCCAAAATAATCCGAAGCGAGCCGGCGAGGTTGCAAAGCAACCGAGCAGGCTCGCCCCGAGTGGAGGTGCCGGGAATCGAACCCGGGTCCTCTGCCGCCTCACCAAGGCTTCTCCGTGCGCAGTTCACTGTGCCTCTGCTTGACCCCATCGGTCTCGTGAACTAGCCGATGTGACGGGCCCAGTCGCTGTTTGCTTCCCAACCGCACTCCGCGACCGAGTACGGCGGTGAGCCTTCTGGATGATGCCGGCAACCGGGCCGAAGGCACTCCCGGACCGACAAGGTAACTACGCTACCGCTTAGGCAGCGAGAGCGTAGTTGGCCTGACTGGTTTCAGTCTTGGCGCTTATTTTTTTGCGGCGACGCTCAAGGTGGTCTCTCGCCTGCACCTGCACGCTTCCCTTGACTCAACGTCCAGAGTCGAAACCGTTCACCCCCGTGGTGTTGGGTTGGTCTTACGGTAAGCATAACGCGCCGGGGCGGGTGGTTCATTCCGGTTACGGCTCCTGGGTGGGGCTGGCCCTACCTCGGGGATACTGGCTTACTCCATCGCCGTGCCGACGTGGACTTGGGATGCTTGTCGTCATGATGACTCAGGTGGAGCAGGTTGATGGACGTCAGCATCAGCCGGGGGCCGTCGGGGCGAACGTCTATCTGTTCACCAGCTTCATCATGGCTGTGACGTGGCTCCCGGTGGTGGCGGCGCTGCTGGCGTCGTCGTTCGGCACGTTGGTCGTCTGGGTGGGGTTTCCGCTGCTCACGGCCACGATGATGCTGATCCGCGGGTTCGCGCGGATGGAGCGCCGGCTGGTGTACGCCACGCTCGGCTACTACGTCCCGGATCCGTACCGGCCGATCCCGCCGGGGATGTTCGGGTGGTTCAAGGGCCGTTTCCGCGATCCGGCCACGTGGCGTGACCTGCTCTACCTCTTCGTCCTGCTGCCGATGTCCGTGGTCTCGTTCGCGTGGATGGTGGCGTTCTGGTCCGCTGGGATCGGCCTGGCGTCCTTGCCGCTGTGGTACCGGTGGGTCGACGGCGGGTACATGGTCTTCGGTTCGGTGCGCGGGGCGGCGTACGTCGTCAACTCGTTCGACGACACGTTAATCCCGGCGCTGGTCGGTGTGCTGCTCCTGGCTCTCGCGCTGGTGACGACGCGGTGGCTGGGCGTGGTGCACGGCAAGCTGGCGCGGGCTCTGCTCGGGCCGAGCAAGGCGACGCTGCTGGAGGCGGAGGCCGCGCATCTGCAGGCCAGCCGCGCGCGTGGGGTGGATGCCGCGGAGGCCGAGCGGCGCCGGATCGAGCGTGATCTGCACGACGGGGCGCAGCAGCGGCTTGTCGCTGTGGCGATGGGGCTGGGCCGGGCCAAGAGCAAGATGGAGCGGGACCCGGAGGGCGCGAAGGTGCTGATCGAGGAGGCGCACGCGGACGCCAAGCAGGCGGTCGCGGAGCTGCGGGACCTCGCGCGCGGCATCTACCCGGCCGTTCTGGGTGACCGTGGGCTGGACGCGGCGTTGTCGTCGCTCGCCGCGAAGTCGCCTGTGCCGGTGGACGTGCAGGTCGAGGACGGTCTGTCCACGGACCGGCGGCCGCCCGCGGCCGTGGAGACCACCGCCTATTTCACTGTCGCCGAGGCGTTGACGAACATCGCGAAGTACGCCGACGCGTCGCAGGCTTCAGTCCGGGTGTTCCGGGAGCACAGCAAGGTCGTCGTCGAGATCACGGACAACGGTGTGGGTGGCGCGGAGACACGGCGTGGGGGTGGGCTGGCCGGTCTCGCCGACCGGGCTGCCACCATTGACGGCGTGCTGACCGTGGTGAGCCCCATCGGCGGGCCGACAGTGATCCGGGCGGACCTGCCGTGCGAGTGGTGATCGCGGAGGACTCCGTTCTGCTTCGTGCCGGGATCGAACGGCTGTTGTCCGACGAGGGCATCGAGACCGTCGCCGCCGTCGAGGACGGCCAGCGACTGCTCGAGGTCCTCGACGAACACCGGCCTGATCTGGCCATTGTGGACGTGCGGATGCCGCCGACGTTCACCGACGAGGGACTGCGGGCCGCGTTGCGGGCCCGGGAACGCACGCCTGACTTGCCGGTGCTGGTGCTCTCGCAGTACGTCGAGGAGCGCTACGCGGTCGAACTGATCTCGGCCGGTGCGGGCGGCGTCGGATACCTGCTCAAGGAGCGGGTGGCCGACGTCGCCGAGTTCGTCGACGCGGTCCACCGCGTCGCGCGCGGCGGGACGTGCATCGACCAGGAGGTGATCTCGCAGCTCATGGCACGTGGCAGACGCAATCCGATCGACTCGTTGACGCCTCGCGAGCGCGAGGTGCTCGGCCTGATGGCGCAGGGCATGTCGAACGCCGCGATCGCGAAGTCGCTGACCGTCTCGGACGGCGCGGTGGAGAAGCACGTCGGCAACATCTTCGCCAAGCTCGGTCTCGAGCCCAGCCAGGAGGAGCACCGCAGGGTGCGCGCTGTCCTGGCGTATCTGGAGCGTAGGTAGCTCCCCTGTCAGGGTAGGGAAAACCCCCACTGCGGTTTGGGAGCAGACACCAGTGATCTTGCCCGGCTGATTCGCGAAGCTCTTGACAGCCAAGCGAACGGGGGCACAGCGGTGTCGAAACGGGATCCATTTCTCGACGTGGTCAGGGTGCTGGCCATCATCCTGGTGGTCTTCCAGCACTGGCTGGTGCCGGTGCTGGACTGGAACGGCAGCGAGCTGACCACCGGGAACGCCTACGCCACACCGGGTTGGTGGGTCCTGACCTGGGTCGGCCAGGTGATGCCGCTGGTGTTCTTCGCCGGGGGTGCGGCGAACATGTTGTCCCTGCGGGCACATCGCGGCCGGGGCGGCTCGGTCCGGGACTGGGTGTCCGGCCGGGTGCACCGGCTGGCGATCCCGATGCTGCCGTTGATGGCGGTGTGGCTGGTGCTTCCGCAGCTGCTCATCACGCTCGGAGTGCCGCGGCAGCCGTTGGACGTCGGCAGCGCGGTGGTCGGTCAGCTGTTGTGGTTCATGGCCGTGTATCTCGCCGCGATCCTCGTGACGCCGTGGATGATCAAGGCCCAGGAGCGGTACGGCTTCCGCGTGTTCGCCGTCCTGGCCGGAGCCGCGCTGCTCGTCGACGTCCTGCGGTTCGGTGGCCTGCCGATGGCCGGGTTCCTCAACGCGGGTTTCGTGTGGCTCGCGGTGCACCAGCTCGGCTTCCACTACGCCAAGAACCCGCCGTCGATGCGTGCTGCCGCGGCGATGGCCGGCGTCGGCTTCGGCCTGACCGCGCTGATGGTCTCGTTCGGACCGTATCCGCTGAGCATGGTCGGTATGCCGGGTGCGCCGGTGTCGAACGCGGGCCCGCCGACCGCGTGCCTGATCACGCTGGGCATCGGCCAGATCGGACTCGTGCTGCTCGCCCGGCCGCTGATCCGCTCGCTGGTGGCCCGTCCGGCGGCAGCCCGGGTGCTGACGTGGGTCGGCGCGCGGTCGATGAGCCTGTACCTGTGGCACATGTCCGCGATGGTCGCCGTCGCCGGTGTCTGGACCGTCGGGCTGGGCTACAGCACGCCCGAGCCTGGCAGCTTCCTGTGGTTCCTGGTCCTGCCCCTGTGGATCGGCTCGGCCGCCGCGGTGTTGTACGGGCTGCTGAAGGCGTTCGGCCGGTTCGAGGCACACGCACCGGGCCCGCTCGTGGTGCAGCCGCCCGCGACGCAGGTCATGATCGGGACGGCCGTGATCGCGATCGGCACGTTGGGGATCGCGGCGACCGGGTTCGCACCCGGCGGCGGCCTGGTCTCCACCGGCGCGGCGATCTGGGCCGGGATCGTCCTGAGTGGACTTCTGGCGGTTCGCTACCGGCTACCGTCGGTCAGTCTGGTCCGCAGCGCCTAACAGCCGGGCTGGGGTGTCGTGCAGCACGGCCCTGAGGAACTCGGGGCCGAGCCGCTCGTCCGCCTCGGCCCAGCCGGCTATGACCTCCAGCTGGTGGGCGTACGCGTACGGGATGTTCGGGAAGTCGGTGCCGAGCACCACCCGGTCGGGGAAGTCCGCCAGCCTCGCCACGAAGTCGTCAGCCAGCTGGGCCGCGCCGAACCGCACGCCGACCATCGTGGTGTCCACGTAGACGTTCGGATACCGGCTGACCAGGTCGAACGCCGCACGGAACTCCGGCATCCCGGCGTGCGCCAGCACCACGGTCAGCGCCGGATGACGGCGTAACACCTGTTCGAAGACGTCCAGGCCGGTGAACGCCCCGCGGAGCGGGCCGTGTCCACAGTGCACAACAGCGGGCACACCCGCTTCGGCGAGCAGGCCCCACGCACCGTCCAGTTCGGACGCCCGAGGGTCGTAGCCACCGATCTGGACGTGTGCCTTCACGCACCTGGCGCCCGCGTCCAGCGCCTTGGCCAGGTACGACTCGACCTCTGGTTCCGGAAACAGTGTCGCGGTCATGACGGCGTCCGTGGTGCGGGCGACGAAGTCACGCATCCACTCGTTCAGCCATTCGGCCATTCCGGGTTTGTGCGGGTAGGCCAATGGCGCGAACCGGATGACGCCGAACGAACGCAGCAGCCGCAGCCGTTCCTGTTCGTCGTGGCGATAGTGGATCGGCCAGTCGACGCCGTAGTTGGCGCGGGCGTTGTCGAAGTACGCCCACACCTTCCGCAACACGGAGTCCGGCATGAAGTGGACGTGGACGTCCACCAGGCCGGGCAGGCCGAGGCCGGTCACCCAGGACCGGACCTCGGAGTCCCTCACCAGCCGCCGCCCCGCTTGCGTGCCCGGCCGACGGCCTTGACCATCTCGCGTTCGGCGGTCCGCTTGGCCAGCGCCTGCCGCTTGTCGTACGACCTCTTGCCCCTGGCCAGCGCCAGCTCGACCTTGACCTTGCCGTCCTTGAAGTACATCGACAACGGCACCAGGCTCAGGCCGCTCTCCTTGGTCTTGCCGATCAGCTTGAGGATCTCGCCCTTGTGCAGCAGCAGCTTGCGCCGCCGCCGTGGCTCGTGGTTGGTCCACGTGCCCATCTCGTACTCGGCGATGTGCAGCCCACGCAGCCACACCTCGCCGTCGTCCACCGTGGCGAACGCGTCGACCAGGGACGCACGGCCGATCCGCAGGCTCTTGACCTCGGTCCCGACCAACACGATCCCGCACTCGTAGGTGTCCAGGATCTCGTAGTCGTGCCGCGCCTTCCGGTTCGACGCGATCACCTTCTGACCACGTTCTTTCGCCATGACAGTGAACTCTACCGTCACACCGCCACCGGTTAAGTCCGCACGTAGAGCCGCAGCGTGACGTACCCGGTGATCGCCGAGATCAAGATCGCGACGCCGATGAGGATCGGTGCGACCGGCCAGAAGATGTCCAGCAGCGGTATTCGCGGAATGATGTTCGCGGCTATCGGTTCGGCCAGCACGTTGTCGATGAACACCGCTTTGATGCCGATCAGGCCGCCGATCGCCATGACCGCACCGACAAGGCCGGCGACCACCGCCTCCAGGAGGAACGGCAACTGCGTGTACCAGCGCGTGGCGCCGACCAGGCGCATGATGCCGACTTCCGTCCGCCGGGTGAACGCCGACACCTGGATGGTGTTGGAGATCAGCAGCAGCGCCGCGATCGCCTGGATGGCGGCGACCACCCACGTTCCGTTCCGCACGCCGTTGAGCACGCCGAAGAACCGTTCCAGGAAGACACCCTGGTCCTCCACCCGGTCGACTCCCGGCTTGTTGCTGTACGTCTGCACGATCACGTCGGCGCGGTCGGGGTTCTTCAGCTTCAGGTGGAACGTCGCGGGCAGCGAGTCCTTCCTGGTCAGCTGGAGCAGCTCGGGCTGACCCGCGAAGACCCGCTGGAACCGGTCGAACGCCTGGTCCTGGTTCTCCCACCGGACGTCCTCGACGTTCGCGTCCTGCTCCAGGTTGGCCTTGATGCCCGCACAGGGCTGCTGCTGGCAGTCCTTGTCCGTGCCGCTGACGTCCTTGCTGAGGTACACGTTCACTTCGACCTCGTCGCCGAAGTTGTCGCGCATGTGGTCGATCATCCGGACCACCAACAGGCCGCCCCCCAGCAGCCCCAACGAGATCGCGGTGGTCAGGATCATCGCGACGGTCATCGTGACGTTGCGCCGGAGTCCGGTCAGGACCTCGGACAACACGAAACTGAAACGCATCGGTGCGGGTTTCCTCGCAGGTCGGGGGAATACTTCGGCTTAGCGGCCCACGCCGTAGACGCCGCGGGCGTCGTCCCTGATGACCCTGCCGAACGAGAGCTCGACGACTCTGCGGCGCATCGAGTCCACGATGGAATGGTCATGGGTGGCCATCAGCACGGTGGTGCCGGTGCGGTTGATCCGCTCGAGCAACAGCATGATGTCCTGGCTGGTGTCGGGGTCCAGGTTTCCGGTCGGCTCGTCGGCCAGCAGCATCAACGGCCGGTTGACGAACGCACGCGCGATCGCCACACGCTGCTGCTCACCACCGGACAGCTCGTTGGGCATGCGGTTGGCCTTGCCGTCCAGACCGACCAGCTCCAGCACCTCGGGCACCACCTTGCGGATGGTGTGCGCGGGCTTGCCGATCACTTCCAGCGCGAACGCCACGTTCTCCGCGACGGTCTTGTTGACCAGCAGCCGGAAGTCCTGGAACACGCACCCGATGGACTGCCGCAGCCGGGGTATCCGGCGGCGGGACATCCGGGTGATGTCGAAGTTGTTGACGTAGAGCTTGCCCTTGGTGGGCACTTCCTCGCGCAGCAGCAGGCGCAGGAAGGTGGACTTTCCCGAACCGGACGGGCCGATCAGGAAGACGAACTCCCCCTTGTCCATGTCCACCGAGACGTCGTCCAACGCGGGACGCGTCGACGTCTTGTAGGTCTTGGAAACATGTTCAAGCCGGATCACGGTCGCGGAGTCTACCCACGACCGTTATCGGCCCGTTGCATTGGGATGGTTTAACACGCTCAGTTAGTGCGCCGCCACCGAATTCCGGCCTCCAGGAATCCGTCGATATCGCCGTCCAGAACAGCGGAGGGATTCCCCACTTCGTACTCGGTACGAAGATCCTTGACCATCTGGTACGGGTGCAGAACGTACGAGCGCATCTGGTTTCCCCAGCTAGAGCCGCCGTCGCCCTTGAGCTCGTCCATCCTGGCCTGCTCTTCCTGGCGCTGGCGCTCCAGCAGCTTGGCCTGCAGAACGGCCATCGCGGACGCTTTGTTCTGCAACTGTGAACGTTCGTTCTGGCACGAGACGACGATTCCGGTCGGTATGTGTGTGATGCGTACCGCGGAGTCCGTCGTGTTCACGCCCTGACCACCCGGTCCGGACGAGCGGTACACGTCGACACGCAGCTCCTTCTCGTCGATGTCGACGTGGTCGGACTGCTCGACCACCGGGACGACCTCGACGCCGGCGAAGGACGTCTGCCTGCGGCCCTGGTTGTCGAACGGTGAGATCCGCACCAGCCTGTGGGTGCCCTGCTCGACGGACAGGGTGCCGTAGGCGAAGGGCGCCGAGACCTTGAAGGTCGCGGACTTAATGCCGGCTTCCTCGGCGTAGGAGGTGTCGTACACCTCGGTCTGGTAGCCGTGCCGCTCCGCCCAGCGCATGTACATGCGCAGCAGCATCTCGGCGAAGTCCGCCGCGTCGACGCCACCGGCTTCGGAACGGATCGTGACCAGAGCGTCACGCTCGTCGTATTCGCCGGACAACAGCGTCCGCACCTCCAGCGAGGAGATGTCGGCGCGCAGCTTCTCACGCTCGGCGTCCGCCTCGGCGAGGCTGCCCGCGTCACCCTCGTCTTCGGCCAGCTCGTAGAGCACGGGGAGGTCGTCGAGGCGTTGACGCAGCTCAGACACCCGGCGGAGCTCGCCCTGCTTGTGGGAGAGCTGGCTGGTCACCTGCTGCCCCTTCTCCGGGTCGTCCCAGAGATCGGGGCGCGCGGCCTGCTGCTCCAGCTCGGTCACCTGAGCGCGCAGCGCATCGAGATCCGTCACCGCCTCGATGCTCTTCAACGTGGCGGAGAGATCATTCAGGTCTGCTGCGACGTCCGGGTTCACGGCCAAGAAGGTTACGTCAGACCGCGTGCCGGTGCGTTGCCGGTCGGCTGTTTGCCGCCGACCGGCGCCTTTTATTCAGTCTTTCGGGACCGCGTCGAGCAGTTTCAGCGCCGCCCGGGCCCTGGCCACCGCGAACTCGCCGATCGCCTTCGCGTAGGTGTCGTCGGTGTTCTTGACCGAGTTGCGGGCCTCCTCCAGCTCGGCGTTGTACGCCTGCCGGGCGGAGTCGACCAGCGCGGTGCGCTGCTTCGCGGTCAAGTTGCTGGCGTGCACGAGGCGGAGGATCAGCGGGCTGCGCAGGTGGTCTGGACCAGGCTCGGAGGCAAGCCAGGTCTTGAAGGCCTTCTTGCCCGCGGCGGTGATCAGATACTGCTGGCTGGAGCGGGGACCCTGCTTGCCAAGGCGGACAAGGCCGGCGTCGGCCAGCGCGGGGAGCTCGCGGTATACCTGGCTGCGCGTGACGCTGAAGAACGCGCCAAAGCGCTCACGGGCCACCGCGACCAGCTGGCCACCCGTCTTCGGGCCGTCATGGAGCAAGCCGAGCAGAGCCGCGGCTGTTGCGTTCAATTCAGACACGTAACCACCGTGCCATGAATTTCGCTCGCTGTCCACAATGGCCCAGCCATCTGTCCACAGTGGCTACACCGTCACCCGGATGCCACAAGTACACCCGATTGGCTCAGTACCCCTTCTGCCGCACCCACTCCGACCAGGCACGAAGCCATTCGTCCTGCCCCGTCACGAGCTCCGCGTGCCAGCGCCGCAACGAATCATCATGCTGTGAAGAAGTTCTTTCCTGGCGGGCGAACGGGTCCGGCGCCCAGGACCGTTGTGACGCCCAGACGGTCCGCCAGCTCTCCTGCGCGGGCCGGGAGAGCAGCTCGAGCCGCATCCCGGTCCAGTACAAGAGAGTCTCGGTCACCGCGGCGTCCCGGAGTCGCTTGTTGGCGAACCAACTCGCCTTCTCCTGCAAACGGCCCAACTGGTTAACCAGAATGGTCACTGCCTCGTTAGCGTCCTGTCTGGACTGATCGGCCAGGTGCATCTGCGCCCGTACGGCCGCTTCCCAGAGTTCGCCGTGCTTACGGGCGTTGGCCCGCAGCCGGGGCGGGCGCCCTTGGCGCGCCGCGGCTTCCAGCTGAAGACTGCGCGCGAGCGTCGCGTCGATGAGCGACCGATGCGCTGTGGCCACGTCGAACGGCCGGTCGATGATCGGCATCGTCGGCGGGTTGGTGCGCAGATCACGCAGGTATTCCCTACGCCCGCGAAGGAAAGACTCGATGCTGGGCACCGCGACCAGGTGCGTCGCGGCCAGCTCCCACTCCCTGGCCACCACGATCACGTCGGAATCCTGGTGCCAGCAACGGGCCGCCCACATCTTGCGTCTCGTGCGCAGCAACGAAGCCGGTCGCGGCGTTCCGTTGACGACCACGTGCGCGGGGACCGGATCACCGTCCACCGGACCGTCGTCGCCCATGCTGTCCAGCAGGTTCTCCAAGAAGTACCGGAGATCCGGCGGGCCCGGCCGGGACTCGCGCCAGCGTGCGGTGTGCACCTGGACGAGCGGTCCGCTGGGCCGCATCAGGTCGCCGTAGGCCAGGCCGACACTTTCGACGATCCCGCCGTCGATCTCCGCCTCGCCGAGCAAACGCGGCTGTGGTGCGGGTTCGGCCATGCCGAGCAACGGCAACGAGCTTGCCCGGACCAGGCGCTCATACTCAGCCTCCTGCCGGGAAAACAAGGCCTCCATCTCTGGTGAGGGCGGCACGAGCTCCATGTGCCCAGTGTGCCAGCTCAACCACTCGCCGAACACGGGTGGCGCGCCGGTCGGCCGTTGATCCACGGCCAGCGGTCGCTGATGTGCTCCAACCGGCCCTGACACCCTCAAATGGAGTAGCGCAGCGCATGCGGGTGATTACTTCCCGTGTCAGCGGTCATGCCAAATTTCCACAGTGGACAGCCAGGAAGATTTTCACACCCGGCATCGATCGCGCCCCACCCCGGCCCGGTTCTGTATACCAAGGTTGCTTGGCCGCCAACACTTCGCCACCGAAACCCC
>NZ_JAAATY010000014.1:0-44523 GCF_013280595.1 Kibdelosporangium persicum | reverse complement strand
ACCCCACCCCCACAACCAATCCCAAACCAATGGCCACCCCAAGCAACCACCGCTGAAAGAAGCCAACCCAAGCCACCGGCCCAAGCCCAAGCAACCATGGCTGAAAGAAGCCAAACCCCCAAGTCCTGGTCACCCCCAAGCAACAGCGCTGGAAGCTGCGCAAACCCAAGCCGCTGGTCCAAGAGCCACGCACCCAGCGCTGGAAGCTGCGCAAACCAAGTCGCTGGTCCAAGAGGTACGCACCCAGCGCTGGAAGCTGCGCAAACCAAGTCGCTGGTCCAAGAGGTACGCGCCCAGCGCTGGAAGGTAAGGAGCACGCACCGTGGGGGGCTTGGGGGGCTCGGCCCCCCAAAACAAAACGAAGCGGAGTGCGGAAGGCGCCCCAGCGCCGACCACACTCCGCCCATCCGCGTAGCGGGGACAGGATTTGAACCTGCGACCTCTGGGTTATGAGCCCAGCGAGCTACCGAGCTGCTCCACCCCGCGTCGTTGTAGTTAGAACTCTACATGGTGGTGTCGAGGGGTTTTCAGGGGGGTGTCGTGTCCGGAAAGGTGGCTGTTCGTCATTGCGGGCGATGCCTGGTCAGGACCACCATGAGGGCATGTCGAAGCTCGTGCTGATCCCCTTGTTCGACGGGTTCCAGAGCCTCGACGTGACGGGGCCGCTCGAGGTGTTCGCCGGTGCGGCCCGGTACTCCGGCCGGGACGCGTACGAAGTGGTCACGGCGTCGATCGGCGGCGCTGTGGTCCGTGGTTCGAGCGGGCTGCGGATCACACCTGACATCGACCTGTGTTCGGCCCCGAAGCCGCACACGCTGATCGTGCCCGGTGGCTACGGGACTTTGGACGGCCAGCCCGAGTTGGTGGAGTGGCTGCGGGAGCACGCCATGCGGGCTGAGCGGGTCGTGTCTGTCTGCAGTGGTGTCTTCCTGTTGGCGGAGGCGGGGTTGCTGTCCGGGCGCCGGGTGACGACGCACTGGTTCGCGTGTGACCTGCTGGCGCGGCAGCACCCGGACATCGAAGTGGACCCGGAGCCGATTTTCGTGCGGGACGGGAAGATTTCGACGTCCGCGGGCGTGACCAGCGGCATCGACCTGGCACTCGCTCTGGTCGAAGAGGACCTGGGGCGCGAGTGCGCGTTGACCATCGCCCGGCATCTGGTGATGTACCTGCGGCGCCCGGGCAATCAGACGCAGTTCAGCGCTCCGTTGAAGTTGCAGGCGGCGGTGCGTGAACCGCTCCGGGAGGTCCAGCAGTGGATCATCGAGCACCCGGCGGCGAAGCTGTCCGTCGAAGCGTTGGCCGAACGGGCCAATCTGTCGCCCCGGCAGTTCACTCGGGCCTTCACAGCGGAGACGGGGATGACGCCGGGGCGGTACGTCGATCGTGTCCGCCTGGAGACCGCTCGGCGTCTGCTGGAGGACACCAACGCCGGCATCAGCCGTGTCGCCCGGGACTGTGGATATGGGACACCCGAAACCATGCGCCGTGCTTTCATCCGCGCCCTTGGCGTCTCCCCCGCCGAGTACCGCCGCCGCTTCTGAGCCGTCTTTTGAAAGAGGGTGTCCTCGCCGGACGGGCAGGCCACCAAGAGGAGAGGGGGCCGCACTCCCTTCCTCCCGCCCGGCCTGCCAAAGGCAACCATGGCCGTCAAGGGGATCGGTTCGACTTCCAGCCAGGTTCTTCGCGTGGGCCGACCCCTTGACCCCCATGGTTGGACTACGTCCAGGCCAAACGGCAGGAAGGGAGCACGAAGACCACCCGCGCTCCCGCGCACCTAACGACGGAGATCCGTATGACTACCGCCCGGGGCCGGTCCGCGTAGCCGGATCACCGCCCCGCGGCTTCCCCACCTTCCGCCCTTGCCCACCACCCCCGACACTCGCTTTAGACANCACCCAACTCGCCCCAAAAGAAAAAGGCGCCGAAGGCGCCTCGCGGCAAAGCCGCGCAGCTGGTTCAGCTGAAAGGTAACCAGCGCTGGAAGGTAAGGAGCACGCACCGTGGGGGGCTTGGGGGGCTCGGCCCCCCAAAATAAAACGAAGCGAGCCATGGAAGGTGCATCAGCACCGACCATGGCTCGCCCACTCGCGTAGCGGGGACAGGATTTGAACCTGCGACCTCTGGGTTATGAGCCCAGCGAGCTACCGAGCTGCTCCACCCCGCGTTGGTTGTTTCCAGCTTACTTGGGGGTTGCGGGGCGGGGCAAATCGGGTGGGGTCAGGGGTTCCTGTCCGTGTTCTGGGTCACCCTCCGCCTTGTGGTGTCGGCGATGACGGTGGCGTGCTTGGCTGGCTTGGCGGCGCTGTTTGTGCTGCCGTTCTGGCCTGCTCGTACTTCTTCAGTGCGGCGTCGAGTTCTTCGATGGCTTTGCCGACTTCGGCGAGGCCGCCGCCTTGGTTCGCGGTCCTGAGTTTGGCCACTGCCGCGTTGAGTTCGGTGATGGCCTGGTTGAGCTCAGGTGTTGTGCCACCGCCGTTGTTGGGTGGTGGTGGCGCGCCGCCGGTGTTCGGTGGTTGGGTCGGCGTCGACGGTGGTGTTGTCGGCTGGCCTTGCCCGGGTTGTGTCGTCGACGATCCGCTGCCCGGTCCGAAGACCTGGTCGAGCGCGTCGGACAGGGTCGCGGCGAATCCGACGCGGTTCTTGTACGCGACCAGCACTCGGGCCAGCTGCGGGAAGGCGTTGATGTCCTTCTGCTTCAGGTAGACCGGTTCGACGTAGATCAGTCCGCCGCCGACCGGGAGGGTCAGCAGGTTTCCGTATTGCACGTCGACACCCGTGTTCTGGAACAGCGTTCTTTCCTGGGTGAATTTGTCCGTTGTCCGCATTTGGTTCTGGACCTGGTTCGGACCCGGTGTCACGTCCCCTTGTGTGGGTAGTCGCAGCACCCTGAATTGGCCGTAGTCCTCCGGTTCGGAGGACACCGAGACCCATGCGGCCAGGAATTGCTGACGGAACGCGGTGAGCGCGCTGGTCACCTGGAAGCTCGGTTTGCTCTGGCCCGGTGCCTGGGCGAGCACGTAGTACGGCGGTTGCTTGGCGCCGCCGGTCTCGCTGCCTTCCTTGGTCGGGTCGGAGGGCACGTCCCAGAAGGTCAGCGTGGAGAAGAAGTCCTGCGGCGTGGTCACGTGGTACTTCGCCAGCAGGTCTCGCTGGACCTTGAACAGGTCCTCCGGGTACCGGAAGTGCTCCTTGAGCGACTGCGGCACGGCCGAGGCGGGCTTCACCGTGCCGGGGAAGACGCCGGACCAGGCCTTGAGGACCGGGTCTTTCTCGTCGATCCCGTACAGCGTCACGGTGCCGTCGTACGCGTCGACGGTGGCCTTCACCGAGTTGCGGATGTACCCGATCTTCTTGTCCTGCTGGCGCGGGACGTTGGCGAGCGAGTCGGTGGTGACCTGGCCGAGCGAGGTCGACTGCGAGTACGGGTAGTTGTCGAGCGTGGTGTACCCGTCGACGATCCACTGGATCCGGCCGTCGACGACCGCCGGGTACGGATCGGTGTCCACGGTCAGCCAGGGCGCGGCCTTCCGGACCCGCTCCCGCGGGTCACGGTTGTACATGATCTTCGAGCCTTCGCTGATGCCCGTGTTGAACAGGATGTTCCGCTCGCCTTCGTAGGCGGCGAACACCAGCCGGTTGAACAGCCCGTCGATCGGGACGCCACCGGCGCCCTTGTACAGGTATTCGCTGTCGCCCGGCGAGTCGTACTCGCCCGGGGCCTCGCCCGGCGTGCCGCCGACGATCGCGTACGTGGTGGCCAGCTCGCCGTAGTAGATCCGCGGTTCGGTGACCGGGATGTCCATCTTGACCTTGGCGTTGATCGCGTTCAGGTCGCTGACCGTGAACAGCGGATACCCGCCCTGCTGGCTGGCGTTGGCCGCCGAGGTGCCGCCGACGGGCGTCGGCGCCCGGTCGATCGTGTTCGCCGGCGCGGCCACGAAGCCGTTGCCGTGCGTGTAGACCATGTGCCGGTTGATCCACGAGTTCTGCTGCTCGGTCAGGCCCGAGGTCTTGATCTCGCGGACCGCGACCACGTAGTCCTGGACCTTGCCGTTGACCTTGTAGCGGTCGACGTCCAGCTTGTCCGGGAAGCCGTAGAAGTTCGCCCGGGCCTCGCGCTGGGTGAACGTCGGCGACAGGATGCTCGGGTCGAGCAGCCGGACGTTCGGGATGGTGCCGGTGTCGTTGCGGATCTCGGCCGCCGACGGCTCGGTCGCGCCCGCCGGGGGATAGTCCTCGATCTTGACCTTGTCGTCGGTCAGCCCGAACGCGTCCTTGGTGGCGTCCAGGTTGCGCTGGATCGACGCCGCTTCCTTCTCGTTGGCGTTCGGCTTGACCGAGAACTGGTCGAGGATCGCCGGCCAGGCCACGCCGACCAGCAGACCGGACAGCACGAGCAGGACCAGGGCGATCGCGGGCAGCTGCAGGTTGCGCAGGAACGCGCCGACGAAGAACGCGATGGCACAGAAGATCGCGATCGACATCAGGATCAGCTTGGCCGGCATGACCGCGTTGAGGTCGGTGTACGTGGCACCGGTGAAGGTGTCGTTGCGGCTGGAGTACAGCAGCTCGTACCGGTCGAAGAAGTAGTCGACCGCGTAGACCAGCACGAACAGGCCCGCGACGGTGGAGAGGTGCACCCGGGCCGGGCCGGAGAGCTGACCGCCGCGGCCGGCGAGCCGGATGCCGCCGAAGATGTAGTGCACGACGACCGCGCCGATGAACGCGACCACGAGCGCCACGTAGAACCAGCTGATCAGCCACTCGTAGAAGGGCAGCTTGAAGGCGTAGAAGCCGATGTCGATGCCGAACTCGGGGTCGGTCTTGCCGAACGGCACGGCGTTGAGCAACAGCTGGACCCGCTGCCAGTCGCCCTGCGCGGCCCATCCGGAGATCAGGCCGGTGACGACCGGCAGGCCGATGCCGAACAGGCGGATCCGCTGCACGATCGTCGACCGGTATCTGGCCAGCGGATCCTCCGCGCCGGACACCGGGACGAACACCGGACGGGTCCGGTAGGCGATGGTGAGGCTGACCGCGAGCAGGCCGCCGACGAACACGGCGACGGCGAAGAACAGCCCGATCCTGGTCAGGATCTCGGTCGTGAAGACGGACCGGAACCCGACCTCACCGAACCACAGCCAGTCGACATATGTGTCGATCAGCCGGGCGCCGACGATGAGCAGAAAGACGATTACCGCCGCGATGGTCAGCAGGATGCGGCTGCGGCGAGACAGCTTCGGCAAGCCGATCGAGGGCCGAGAGGCCACTGGACACGCTCCTGAATAGCGATCTTGAGTCTGGCCGACAGCCGTGTGCTGAAACAGCTGTCCTAGATGTCCAACTCTACGGACGGTGTTCCGGTTCCCGTCACCGGCTGTGGGAATGCGACGATGACCGCCGTGTCGAGCACTTCTGATGCCTTGCCGGCGCTCGCCGAAGAGGTCGAGCAGTTCGTGGCGGCGGCCGGCTGGGACCAGCCGCCGCAGCTGTTCGCCCTGGTCCCGACGGCCGAACTGCTGCGCATGCAACCGGAGCTGGCCGGTCAGCTGGACGCCGCCTCGGTGCTCACCCCGATAGCCCAGGATTCGTTGCCGGATGGTGACCTTGGCTCGGCCCTCGCGGGCATCATGTGGCCGGAGGCGGTGCACGGATGCGCCTTGGTCCAGGAGATCGTCGTGCTGCCTCCCGAGGCCGAGGCCGAGGTGAACGCCTCAGGCGAGGACGAAGACCGAGTGCGTCAGCTGGCGGCCGAGCACCCGCAGCGCCAGGAAGCACGGCTGGTCGCGGCAGTTCTCCGGGACGGCGGCGAGGCGTGCGTCATGCGCCTGCGCGACCACGACGACCTGCTGAAAGGCGCCGAGCTCGCACCGAACCTGACCGCCGCCCTGCACGCCACCTTCACCTGAAATCCCCCTCGTGAGTGGTTATCAGGGTTAGAACACCGATAACCACTCACGAGGTCTTTTTCAGCAGCTGGGGACGGGGCGGCCGGCCTTCTTGTCCTCGAGTGCCCGCACGGCCCCGGCCAGGGTCTCCACCTTGATCAACTGCAGGCCGGCGGGCGGGTCGGCCTTGGCCTCGGCGCAGTTCGCGGCCGGCACCAGGAACGTCTTCGCGCCGTCCTCCGCGGCCGCGACCAGCTTGAACCCGATACCGCCGATCGGGCTGACGTTGCCCTTCACGTCGATCTCGCCGGTGCCCGCGATCGGCTGACCACCGGCCAGGTCGTCCGGGGTGAGCCGGTCGACGATCGCCAGCGAGAAGATCAGCCCGGCCGACGGGCCGCCGACGTCCTGCAGGTGGATCGTGGTCTTGAACGGCACGTCCGCGCGGTCGACGCCGCGGATGCCCATGTAGCCCTGCGGCCGGTCGTCCGGGGCCTTGCCCAGCGTCACCGACACCGTCCGCTCCTGGCCGCCGCGCTGCAGCACGATCTCGATCGCCTGCCCGGGCTTGGTGTTCTCGACCGCGACGATCACGTCGTCCTGCTGGGTGATCTGCTTGCCGTTGACCCGCAGCAGCCGGTCCCCCGGCTCGATGACGCGATCCGCGGGCGCACCCGAGGTGACCTCGTTGACCACGACCTTCACCGGGTGGTTGAGGAACCGCATGGCCGCCACCTCGGCGTCACTCTGCGAGTCCTGGAACATCTTCACGTTCTGCTGCTGGACCTCGTCCTCGGTCTGACCAGGTCTGATGTACTCCTCACGCGGCGCGAGCGCGTACCGCCCGCTCACCCATAGGCCGAACGCGCTGAACAACGTGACCTCACGCTTGAGCGACACCGTCGTCATCCGCAACTGGCCGGTCGTCGGGTGCGTCTGCGCCCCGTCGACCTGCACGATCTGCGTGTTCTCGACCGCGCCGAGGGTGTCGTACGTCGGCCCCGGGCCGAGCGCCACGAACGGCACAGGTACGAACGCGCCCGCCAGCCCGAGTGTGACCACGATCAGGAAGCTCAGCAAAACCGTCCAGCCGCGCCGGGAGATCTGCCAGCGTTCGTCCCGCGCCCGCCGTTCGGCGGCTGCGTCGGCCTCAGGCGTCGCCTCTTTGCTGGGAGTACTCACGAGGCAACAGCCTACGACCACCGCACCCCGCGTACCGTGGAGGTATGAACGAGCTCCCCTTCGGCTTCAGCATGCCGGAGCCCGATGACAAAGGTAAGAAGAACCCGTCCGGCCAGGGGCCGGGCGGCGGGCAGGAGAACCCGTTCGACCAGCTCGGCCAGATGCTGAGCCAGCTCGGGGAGATGTTCAGCCGGGCGGGCTCGTCGACCGGACCGGTGAACTACGACCTGGCCAAACAGATCGCGATGCAGCGGCTCGCGGAGACCGAGCCGGCCGGCGCGGAGTCGCCCGAGGCGGTGGCCGACGCCGCCCGGCTGGCGGAGTTGTGGCTGGACGCCGCCACGATCCTGCCCGCGGGCGCGACGTCGACCAAGTCGTGGACGGCCAAGGACTGGGTGGAGAAGACCCTGCCGACCTGGCAGCGGCTGTGCGACCCGGTGGCCAGGCGGATGTCCGGCGCCTGGGTCGAGGCGCTGCCCGCGGAGGCCAAGGCGGCGGCCGGTCCGCTGCTGTCCATGGTCGGCCAGATGGGCGGGATGGCGTTCGGCTCGCAGTTGGGCAACGCGTTGGCCCAGCTCGGCGCGGAGGTGCTGACGTCGACCGACATCGGCCTGCCGCTCGGTCCCGAGGCGACCGGTGCTCTGCTGCCCGCGAACATCTCGAAGTTCAGCGAAGGCCTGGAGCGGCCCGCCAGCGAGGTGCTCGTGTACCTGGCGGCACGGGAGGCCGCGCACCAGCGCCTGTTCGCGCACGTCCCGTGGCTTCGGCAGCGTCTGCTGGCGACCGTCGAGGAGTTCGCCAGCGGCATAACGGTGGACACCTCGGCCCTGGAGCAGCTGGCCACGCAGATCGACCCGGCCAACCCGCAGTCGATCGAGCAGGCCATGCAGTCCGGCATGCTCGAGCCGCAGACCACGCCCGAACAGCAGGCCGCCCTGGCGCGGCTGGAGACCCTGCTCGCGCTGGTCGAGGGCTGGGTGGACGTCGTGGTCGCGGACGCCGTCGGCGACCGGTTGCCCGGCGCCGACGCCTTGCGCGAGACGCTGCGCAGGCGGCGTGCTTCCGGTGGCCCGGCGGAGCAGACGTTCGCCACGTTGGTCGGACTGGAACTGCGGCCCCGCAGGTTGCGCGCGGCCTCGGCGCTGTGGCGTCTGGTCGGCGACAAGCACGGCATCGACAAGCGTGACGGCGTCTGGGCGCACCCGGACCTGGTGCCGACCGCCGAGGACCTCGACGAGCCGTTGGACTTCGCCGACCGCGTCGGCGCGGCGTCGGACATGGACCCGATCGCCGAGCTGGAGCGGACCGAGAAGAAGGACAAGGACGAAGACGAGTCCTGACACGACCGGAGGCCACCCGCGCGAGGTGGCCTCCGGTGCGTTCGAGGAGCTAGTCCTCGACCATCGGCCCCGATCCCGCGGCAGAGGCAAGGCCCTCGAGGTACCCGATGGCCCGCTCTGTCCTGGGATATCGCCGCACCAGGCCCCAGAACTGCTCGTCATGCCCTGGCACGAGCAGGTGCGCGAGTTCGTGCACCAGCACGTAGTCCAGGACCCAGGACGGCACCTCCCTCAGGCGCTCGCTGACGCGGATGGTCCGGTCAACAGGCGTGCAGGATGCCCAACGCGTCCGCATCGGCGGCACCCAACGAACACTCAGCGGGACGGCTTCGCCGTCCAAATGTCGGGACGAGAGCTCGGCACACCTGGCGAGCAGCGCGCTGTCCGACGTCCGCGCCGGGGAGCGGCGACGGGACTCGCTGCGCAGCAGGCGGCGTTGCATCTCGGCGACCCAATGCGCTTCTTCTCTCTTGGACATCCGCGCAGGCAGCAGGACGATCAGAGCGTCGCCCTCCCGGTACGCGGTGACTGTCCGCGTACGCCGCTTACTGCGACGTACTTCGACGACTGGTTCGGCCACGCGACAACGGTACGACCACCCACCGACAATTTGGGACCTGCCAGGAGGGTGACCTTCTACCCACAGCCCCCTGTGGACAAAGGTTTGGCTTGTCGTGGATCCCTTGCCAGCCTTGAGGTATGTCATATGGTGGAAGGCCGCTGCCCCGTCGGCCGAAGGTGCTCACGGGCCTGCCGGTGCTGCGTCGCGGCGACGACGAGATCCAGCTCGGGCTCGATCCCCGGCACGCCGTCGTGATCGGCGGAGTAACCAAAACGATTGCGGAGAGTATTCAAAACCTGGACGGCCGGGCCCGGCTCAGGCAGCTGCTGGAGCAGGCTCCGCCGGATGATCGCGCAGCTCTGGCGGCGCTGCTGCGGGACCTGCACGAGCTCGGTCTGGTCGAGGACGTGACCGATACCGGGATTCCCGGACGGCTCGCGGCGGACGCCGCGACGTGGTCGCTGCGGACCGGCAACCGGCCGGGCCAGTTGGCTGCCGCCAGAACGAAGTCCTCCGTGCTGGTGCACGGCTCCGGCAGGCTCGGTATCGCCGTCGCGCGATTGCTCGCGACGGCGGGCATCGGCGCGGTCGGTTTCGAGGCGGACGGTGTCGTGGAGGCCGAGGACACCGGCTGTGGCTACCGAGACGAGGACGTCGGCAAGCCGCGGGCCGAGGTGGCGCGGTCGCTGCTGCCGTCCACGCCGGTGACCGCTGCCGACCTCGTGGTGCTGACCGATTCGGCGGTGCCGACGCCGGAGTTCGTCGCGAGTCTGCTGTCCCGTTCGGTGCCGCACATGAGCGTGCGGGTTCGTGAGGGCATCGGGATCGTCGGCCCGCTCGTCGTGCCGGGCCGGAGCAGCTGTCTGGGCTGTGCCGATCTGCACCGGGCGGATCTCGACCGCGACTGGCCCGCCGTCGCCGCGCAGTTGGTGGGCCAGCGTCAGCATGCCGACCTGATGTGCGCGCACGCGACCGCCGCCATGGGCGCCGAGCAGGCGATGCGTGCCCTGGAGTGGCTGTCGGACGGCGGCGATCAGCCGCCGATCTGGAACAACACTCTCGAACTTGATCCTTTCCACGGCACACTGGATCGTCGGCCCTGGCCGCCCCATGTGTTCTGCACGTGTGGAGCCCGACAGTGAAATTGCTGCGAGATGGGCCGTCTACAGGGGAGAATCACCTAGTGAACGAGATGCCGCGCAAGACCGTCGCCAGAACGGCACGGCTCGCCAGCCTCCCGTTGGGGGTCGCCGGCCGGGTGGTCGGTGGCTGGGGGAAACGCCTCGCCGGCCAGGACGCCGCCGAGGTGAACGCCCAGATGTCCGCGAGGACCGCCGAGCAGCTGTTCGCCGTATTGGGGCAGCTCAAGGGCGGTGCGATGAAGTTCGGGCAGGCCCTGTCGGTGTTCGAGGCGGCGGTGCCGGACGACATGGCCGAGCCTTATCGGGAGGCCCTCACCAAGCTGCAGACCGCGGCGCCGCCGATGAGCACCCGAGCGACTCACCGGATGCTCGCCGAGCAGCTGGGCCGTTCATGGCGATCGCGGTTCGCGGAGTTCGACGACACCCCGGCGGCCTCGGCGAGTATCGGTCAGGTGCATCGCGGTGTCTGGCACGACGGACGTCCGGTGGCGGTGAAAGTCCAGTATCCGGGTGCCGACGAGGCGTTGATGTCCGATTTGCGGCAGCTTTCCCGGTTCAGCCGACTGTTCCAGGCGTTGGTACCGGGTACCGAGATCAAACCGCTGCTGGCGGAGCTGACCGCCCGGATGAGCGAGGAGCTGGACTACCGGCAGGAGGCGGACAACCAGCGCGCGGTCGCGGCGGCGTTCGACGGCGACGAGCACTTCATCGTCCCCAAGGTGGTCGCCAGCGCGCCGAAGGTCCTCGTCAGCGAATGGGTGGACGGCACACCGCTCGCCAAGATCATCCGGTCAGGTTCGAAAGAAGTCCGTGACCACGCCGGATACCTGCTGGCGCTCTTCCACTACTCCGCGCCCTCGCGGGCGGGAATGCTGCACGCGGACCCGCACCCGGGCAACTTCATGCTCGCCGAAGACGGCCGGATGTGCGTGATCGACTTCGGCGGCGTCGCCAAGTTGCCTGGCGGGACGCCCGAGTCGCTGGGGCGGCTGATGCGGTTCGCCGTGGAAGGGGATTCCGAGAGCCTGTACGAGACCCTCCGCGAGGAGGGTTTTGTCCGTCCCGGCACGCGCGTGCCCGCCGAGCACGTGCACGCCTACCTGGCGCCGTTCGTCGAGCCGCTGCTGACCGAGCGGTTCCACTTCACCCGGCAGTGGATGCAGTCGCAGGCCGAGCGGGTCGGCGACCTGGGCGGGCAGGACTTCCGCACCGGCCGGTCGCTGAACCTGCCGCCGCAGTACCTGCTGATCCACCGGGTGCTGGCCGGGTCGACCGGCATCCTCTGCCAGCTCGACGCGGAACTGCCCGCGCGGGAGATCGTCGAGCGCTGGCAACCAGGATTCAAGGCCTGACCTGCGGAAAACCAGAGCGAACAAGCCACACGCCCGAGGAGTTGTCCACAGCCGGACCCGATGGACTTTCCCGGTCGAGCCGAGATCCGCAAGATCGAAGCATGACCACGAACACCGAATCAGTAGTCCGTCGCAGCACGTTGATGGCTGCGGGCCACTCCAATTACTCCGTCGCCGTCCGGTGCCGCCCGGACGGTCCGTGGCAGCAACTGCTGCCCGGCGTCCTGTTGTTGAAAAGCGGTCCGCCGACAAGACGACAACGGGTGAAAGCCGCGGTGCTCTATGCCGGGGAGGACGCGGTGATCACCGGCATCGAATCCCTGCGCGCCCACGGCCTGCACGCTTTCGACGCCGACGAAGTGCACATGCTGATCCCCGGTACCCGCCGATTGTCCTCGCGCGAATACGTACGCGTGGAACGCACGACGAGATTGCCCAGGCCCCGGGTCATCAAAGGTCTGAGATACGCCCCGCCACACCGAGCGGCAGTCGACGCCGCACGCCGGAACCGAGATCCGTCGCAACAACGCGCCTTGCTTTACGCACCCATCGACTCCGGCCTGTGCACGATCGAACAAATCCGTGTCGAGATCGACGCGGGCGCCCAACGCGGCACGGCGGCGCTGCGCAGCATGCTCGAAGAATCATTGCTTCCCTCCATGACGAACACGGTCCAGCAAGGCTGGGCGAAGCGCGTGCTGCACCAGGCGCCGCTGCCACCCCCGGAATGGCGCGTGTCCATTCACAGTGACTCCGGTCAAGCCCTCGGCATCGCCGACGCATGGTGGGACGGAGTCGGCGTGGCCTGGGATTTCGGCAACCAACGTGACTACGGCGTCCGCCAGCGCCAGGAGGCATTCCTCAGAGCAGGCATAGTCGTCGTCTCCACAACGGCGACCGAACTTCGCAACAACATCGAAGGCGTCGTCCAGGCCCTCGCCCGTGCCTATTACGCCGCGGCCAACCGCCCGCGCCCCCAAGTCCACGCCGTCGCCTGACCCTGGAGCCCTCATGCAGCCTCAACCGTCCATTCAGGACACCACCCGCCCGCACCCACCACAAAGAAGCAACGCCCAAGACAACACCGGCACAGACCCACCCAACACGGCCTGGCAACGCCATCCCCGACCACCACGTGCCGTCCCGTTCCCGGTTTGTCAGTGGCCAGTTCACATTCCCGCTGACGGCCACTTACCGGGGAGGTAACCGGTCGTGCCGGGAACGCGTTGAGTGCCATGCCTGTCCAGGGCTCGTCGAGTCCTGGCCGACGACCAGCTCGTCCGCCCACAGCACCGAGCGGCCGTGCCGCTGGCCATGGCTTGTGCCATGTCGCGCGACACCGTGCCGACGGCCCGCTTGCGCGGCCGAGCCGTCCGACCGGTTGCAGGGAGCCGTCGCAACCATCGTCACCCGATGCGCATCTGGCCGCCGCGACCGGCCGTACAGGGGGAACTCTGGCTGGCCGCTGACACCGGCTACTCGTCGCCGCCGAGCGCGACCCATCGCAACTCCCCCGCCATCACCAGTCCGCCGCGTCGATCTGACCGGCCCAACCCACATCCTTTTGCTTGTCGATCACCGCGCCGGACTCTGCCAACACCGACCCAGCCACCGTGGCTACTCCAGCCTCGATCACGACTGCTCACACAAGCAGGCACACCCCATCATCAGAGCCACCTCACATGCACGGCCGATCCGCCACTCCGCCAAGGCAAGGAGAACCAGGGACGAATGTCCACATGCGCCAGTCCGATCCGGTACTCCGCGTACAGCCACGGATGGGTGAACCCTGGTCATCGACTGCCCGAAAGTTTCTCCGCTCGTGTGTCGATACTGGCGCAGGCCGTTCGTGTAGGGGGTGAAAGGCCGACTCAAGGAGGACCAGTCATGCAGCAGTACCTGCTCAGCATCTACCAGCCCGACGGCGATCCGCCTCCGCCGGAAGTGCTCGATCCGATCATGCGGGAGCTCGACGCGCTCAACCAGGAGATCAGGGACGCGGGTGCCTGGGTGTTCGCAGGCGGGCTGCACCCGCCGGGAACGTCGACCGTGTTGCACCACAAGGACGGCGACATGCTCGTCACCGACGGGCCTTACATCGAGGGAAAGGAGCACATCGGCGGATTCACCGTGCTCCAGGCGGCGGACCTGGACGCCGCGCTGGCGTGGGGCCGCAAGTTCGCCAAGGTGATCGGCCTACCGATCGAGGTCCGGCCGATGCACTGGGGACACTGCTGAGCCGATCACCAGTACTCCTCCGGCAGTTTGCCCTCGATGTCCCGCACGTGCGCCCGGGCGCACGCCGGGCACAGCCAGGTCAGACGGCCGTTGGACCGTTCGGAAACCCAAGCCAGCGCCTCCGCGGGCGTGGCGGCGGACTTCGGTCTGCCACACCGGGAGCATGTCGCGTCACTCACCCGCAGACCATAAAACATGGAAACGCGACGGAAGGGCTCAGCCGCGCCGGCCGAGGTTGACGGTGGTCGAGGCCAGGTAGAACAGGTCGTCACGGGCGCCGACGAACGCCGGGTCGGCCGGATCGAGCAGACGCGCGAGCGCGGTCCGGTCGTCCTCGGCGAGCAGGTCGGTGACGACCTCGGCGGTGTGGTGCAGCCAGCCGATCACCGCGGTCCGCACTTCCTCCGAGACCGGCGCGGGGTGGTCGATCAGGTAACTGAAGGAGGTGACGTCCCGCAGGCCCGCGTCCGCGAGTGACCGGGTCCAGCCGACAGTCAGGCGTACGGAACCGGGGATGTCCGCGCGCATCTGGGCGAACCACGCTTTACGCGCCGCGATCAGCCGGTCGGTCAGGCCGGGTGCGCCGACGCCGAGATCCCAAGGGAGGCATTGGGTTCCCAGGCCGTCCTCGGCGAGGGCCAGCCAACCACCTGACGCGAGCAGACCGGCCAGCCGGTTCACGCCCTCCTGCTGATCACGCAAGTGGTGCACAACCGCGGCGGCCCACACCAGGTCCGCCGCGGGGAGTTGGTTGGCGAGCTCGTCACTGGCCGCGTCGCCGAGCACAGTGTCCACAGTGACTGTCGCGCCTGGACCGGACAGCACTGTGCGGACGTGTTCGGTTGCGGCGTCGAGGAGTTCTTGGACGGCGTCGACGAGAACGAGCCGTCCGCCACCGCGGGCCCGCAAAGCGAGGCCGAGTTGTGCGGCCATCCCGCCGGCACCGGAACCGATGTCGACGACGGTCGAGCCTGGTTGCAGCATGCCGACGAGGCGGTCGGCTGTGCCGCGGTACGCCTCGGCCGCGATGGAGTCACGGCGTCGCAGGTCGACCAGCCGTGTGGTCCAGTCGAAGTCGTCATGTGTGTGCACGCCCATGGCGTCTACTTAACCAAAAAGACGGGTGCCCGTCCGAAGACGAGCACCCGTCGGCAGATTCGCTTGTCACAGCGAGGATGCGACCTTCACCGCGCGCTTGGCGGCCCAGTTCGACACCCGGTTCCACCGCTTCGCGGCGGTCAAACGGCGGACCAGACGCAGCTCGCTCGCTGCCTGTTCCGCCTCGCGCATTCGTGCTCTCGCGAGATCTTCATAAAGCAACATCGTGTTGTCTCCCTTGAGGATGGTCGTGTAGTCGGTTGTCGGGGTCATGCCGCCGCCCCCTGCGCGCTCGCCGCGACAGTCGCGTCCTTACGCGGACGGCCACGAGGCCGCTTCCGCGCGATCACGACACCGCGCTCGAAGATCTCGCCACCCCAGACGCCCCACGGCTCGTGCCGGGCGACCGCTCCGGCCAGGCACTCGGCCCGGACGGGGCAGCTTCCGCAGAGCTGCTTGGCCCGCTCGAGGTCAGCGGGCGCCTCGGCGAACCAGAGGTCAGGGTTGGTGGCAGAACGGCAGGGCAAGTCGAGCCCTGCCAGGGGTGCAGCGTCGAGCAGGCCGGTCATTCCCGCCTCCGCCAAGTCGATGGGGTTGTCAGGTGATCTGCCCTCGGTGCGAGGGACAGCGATCGGAGACATCTGGTGGAGCTCCTGTCGGTTGTGTGTGGTGTGCTGGGTTTTCTTTGTGGGACACAAAAAACACGAAGGCCGCGGATCCGTTTCCGGGTCCGCGGCCTTCGTGAGCCTTGGGGGTTCCTGACCTAGGTCAGGTCCTCCTGCGCTCCTGCGCGGACAGGGAAGTACGGGAAATCGCCAGTTCGGACCGTGCGCACACTGGTCCCCTGGATCGAGATCTGCTTGGGCGCGACCATGACGCCGCCCGGGTTCCTCACGGCGGCCGGCAGCTCGAACGCCCGCCATTCGGCGTGCATGAGCGAACCGGTGGACAACGGGATGCCGGGAGCGTCACAGATGAGCAGATAGTTCGTCACCGTGGATCGCCCCCCTTCTCTACCGTCGTCCCCTGCCGGAGACTTCGAAAATCTTCGGGCCTTCTCAGCCCGGCTACTGCAGGTTATTGGTGGTACCGGGGTCCCCGCAACAGGTTTTTGACAGAATCTGGTGACGCCGGTCACACCGCCGCCCGATTGGGCGACATAAGCCGTCAACCTGGGCGTTTACCGTCGCCAAGCGGTCACCCGCAGTCCGGCGCGACCGCCGTGCAGCCACAGGGGACCCATCATGGCCGAAGAAGTTTCGCTCGAACAGCTCGAGAACGACGCGTGGGGACCTGCCCCCGATGACGCGACCGGCCTGATGAGGACAGTGCACGCTCTGCGCGCCAAGCCGATCGGTCAGCTGACACCCGGCGACGTCCGGGTCCTGCTCGGACAGCGGGAAGGCATCGACGTCCTGACGCCCCGGGCACTGGCGATGCTGCAAGAAGAACCGTTGCTCGAAGCGAGCTACTACCCCGGCGACCTCCTTGTCGCGGTTCTGAGCCTCCCGCGGTCGTACTGGTCCGCGGAGCCCAACTGGTACGCGATCGCCAAGCAGGTGATCGCGAATGTCCGGTTCGCCGGCCATGACGACCACTCGGCCCGGACGGTCAAGGAAGCCATCGAGGCGTTCGACTGACCATTCGCCGAGCCAGGTCCTGATCACTACGCTCGCCGAGGCTGGGTTGGCCGGGGCGAACCCAGTCGAAGCGCGGTGGCTGGTGCTTCGATGCGCACTAAAGTGAACTAGTCGTTCAGTTCAGTTTTCAGATGACAATTCAGCGGGAGGACAACCGTGACCACGACGGCTCAAGCCTCGGGGACCTTCACCATCGGCGGAGATCTCACGGTCAACCGGCTCGGCTTCGGCGCGATGCGGATCACCGGCCCAGGCATCTGGGGCGACCCGGCGGATCCCGACGAGGCACTGCGAGTGCTGCGGCGTTCGGTCGAACTCGGCGTCAACTTCATCGACACGGCCGACTCGTACGGGCCGTTCGTGTCCGAACAGCTGATCAAGAAGGCGCTGCACCCGTATCCGGAGGGCCTGGTCATCGCGACCAAGGCCGGGTTCACCAGGCAGGGCCCTGGCGAGTGGGCCGTCGTCGGGCGGCCGGAGTACCTCAAGCAGCAGGCCGAGCTGAGCCTCCGGCACCTCGGTGTCGAGCGCATCGACCTGTACCAGCTGCACCGGATCGACCCGTCGGTGCCACTCGACGAGCAGCTCGGCGCGCTGAAGGAACTGCAGAACGAGGGCAAGATCCGGCACATCGGGCTGAGCGAGGTCTCGGTCGACGAGGTCAAGGCGGCGAACAAGATCGCGCCAATCGTGTCGGTGCAGAACCTCTACAACCTCGGCAACCGGTCGGCCGAGGACGTGCTCGACTACTCGACGGCCAACAACATCGGCTTCATCCCGTGGAACCCGCTCGCGGTCGGTGCCCTGGCCCAGGAGACCAGCCCGCTGGCGAAGTTCGCCAAGCAACACGACGCCACGCCGTCGCAGTTGGCGTTGGCCTGGTTGCTGAAGCGCTCGCCGGTGATGCTGCCGATCCCGGGCACGTCCACGGTGGCGCACCTGGAGGACAACATCGCCGCGGCCGGCGTGCAGCTCAGCGACGACGAGTTCGAAGCCTTGGCCAAGGCGGTGTGATTGTCAGCGTCTGAGCCCGGGACCGGCATCCAGGCCTTTCCGAGTGGCGCTCGCAGCCAACGGGTGCACGACGCCGCCGTCGCGGCAGCCATCGAGCTGCTGGAAGAAGGCGGGCTCACCGCGGCGACGTGTGACGCGGTCTCGGCTCGGTCCGGTGTCAGCAAGGCGACCATCTACAAGCACTGGCCGTCCAAAACGGCCATCGCGGCGGAAGCCTTCGGCACGTTGATGGGCGACGCGCTGCCCTTGCCGGACACCGGATCGGCGGTCGGTGACCTGACCGAGCAGGTCCGCCAGGTCAGCGCGTTCTACGCCGCCCAGCCGGTGTTCGCCCAGCTCCTCGCGGCCTGCGTGACCGATCCAACCGGTGCGCCGTACTTCCGGCATTTCTTCCTCGCCGATCGGCGCAAGGCGATCGCGACGCTGTGGCAGCGTGCGATCGAACGCGGCGAGGCCAAGCCGGAGATCGACGCCGAAACAGCCACCGACGTGCTGTTCGGCCCGTTGGTCTTCCGGCTGATGAGCGGCCACCAGCCGCTCACCCCGGAAGAGGCCGACAAGATCACCGCGGCCGCGTTGGGCGGGCTACTCCGCTGACGTGCCGTTCACCAAAGCCAGGACGTCCCCGCCGAACCGGTTGAGCTTGGCCGCGCCGATCCCGGAGATCGAGACCAGGCCGGCCGGGTCGGTCGGGCGCTGCTCGGCGATGGCCATCAGGGTCGCGTCGGTGAACACGACATACGCCGGGACCTTGAGTTCCTTGGCCCGCGTCATCCGCCAGTCGCGCAGTTTGCTCAGCAGCTCCTCGTCCACGTCCGACGGGCAGTCCGTGCACCGGCCGAGCTTGGTCGCAACCGTGCCGACCAGCGAACGGCCACAGATCCGGCACGACAGTTTCTGCGCCGGGCCCTTGGCGCCGTTGGTGCTGCTGCGCGCCAGCCGAGCGGTCGGGTGCTCCTCCGGGATGAGGCCGTAGAGGAAACGGCAGCGTCGCCTGTGCCGACGCCCGCCTGGTGAACGCGACAGCGACCACGACAGCCATAGGTGCTCACGAGCACGCGTGACGCCCACGTAGAGCAGCCGGCGCTCCTCCTCCACCGCCGCCTCGTCGCCGTCAGCGAACTGGATCGGCAGAGTGCCGTCGACCAGTCCGATGAGGAACACCGCGTCCCATTCGAGACCTTTGGACGCGTGCAGCGAAGCCAGCGTGACGCCCTCGACGGTCGGCGGGTGCTGCGCGGCCGCACGGGTTTCGAGTTCGGCCACGAACTTGGGCAGGTCCGCGCCTTCCACTGTGGCGGTGAGCTCCTCGGCGAGCTCCACGATCGCCAGCAACGACTCCCAACGCTCCCGCGCCGATCCGCCCGCGGGTGGTTCGGCCGTCAGACCGACCCGTTCCAGCAGCCGCCGCACAAGTTCCGGCAACTCGCCTTCGGGCGCGTCCATGCTGGCCGCACGCAGGGCCGACATCGCCTGACGGACCTCTTGCCGCTCGAAGAACCGCTCGCCGCCCCGGACCAAGTAGGGAATGCCGGCCTCGGTCAGCGCCTGCTCGTACGCCTCCGACTGGGCGTTGACCCGGTAGAGCACCGCGATCTCGCTCAGCGGCGTGCCCGCGTCGACCAGGTCCTGGATCCGCTTCGCGACTGCCGCGGCCTCGGTCGGTTCGTCGTCGTACTCGTGGAACTGCGGCACTGGACCGGCCGGACGCTGGCCGATCAGCTTGAGCCGCGATCCGGCCGGGCGGTCGCGCGCCGCCGAGATCACCTGGTTGGCCAGGCCGACAACCTGCGGTGTCGAGCGGTAGTCGCGTTCCAGCCGGATCACGGTCGCTTCGGGGAAGCGCCGGGTGAACTCCAGCAAGGGCCGCGACGAGGCACCGGCGAACGAGTAGATGGTCTGGTTCGCGTCACCGACGACGGTCAGGTCGTCGCGCTGTCCGAGCCAACCGTTGAGCACTCGTTGCTGCAACGGCGTGACGTCCTGGTACTCGTCGACCACGAAGCAGCGGTAGCGCTCGTGGAACTCCTCCGCGACCTGCGGGTGTTCCTCCAGCACGGCCGCGGTGTGCAGCAGCAGGTCGTCGAAGTCCAGGAGTTTGGCGTTGTTCTTGAGCTTCTCGTAGCCCTGGTAGACCTTCACGACCTGGTCGGCGGGGATCGGCGGCGTGCGGTGCCTGCGCCGGACCGCGTCGGGGTAGTCGTCCGGCGAGATCAGCGACGCCTTCGCCCATTCGATCTCACTCGCCAAGTCACGCAGGACTTCGATCTCGGTCGGCGCGCCGGCCTTGTGCGCTGCCTGGCCGATCAGCCGCAGCTTGCCCTCGATCAGCTCCCAGGGCGCGTCGCCGACGACCCGCGGCCAGAAGTACCGCAGCTGACGCAGGGCCGCGCTGTGGAACGTCCGTGCCTGCGCGCCCGGGATGCCCAGTGCCCGCAGCCGGGTGCGCATCTCACCGGCCGCGCGGTTGGTGAACGTCACCGCGAGGACTTGTCCCGCCGCGACGTGCCCGGTGTGGACGAGGTAGGCGATCCGGTGGGTGATCGTTCTGGTCTTGCCCGTTCCCGCGCCGGCGAGTACGCAGACCGGTCCGCGCGGGGCCTGCACAGCCGCGCGCTGCTCCGGATCCAGGCCCTCCAGGAGGTTTTTTTCTGCGTCGCCGACCATGATTTCATCCTGACAGAGCCCCTCTCGGCGCCGTCAACGCGTTGGCCGGGCGTGTCGGTGCGAACGGTCCGTTCGCGAATTTAGTTGTCCACAACCCGCCAGTAACCCCTGTGACCAGCCCTTATCACCGGTAGACTGGGCTCGGGGTCGCCCCCCGGGAGTGGTGGGGGATGCAAAGGGGGCGGTGCGGGGCGCAAAGGGCCGCAGGACGTCGGTGCGGGGGTCTGTGGCGCTGTGGGCGCCAGGTCGAACGGTCCGTTCGTACGGTTTCGCCCGGGCCGTATCCTGGATTCATGGCTGGTAAGCAGGACAAGGAAGCCCTCAAGGCGGCTAAGGCCGCGCGCAAGGCTGAGTCGAAGGCCAAGCGGAGCCAGATCTGGCAGGCCTTCAAGATGCAGCGCAAGGAAGACAAGCTGCTGATCCCCTGGATGCTCGGTGTCTTCCTGGTGATCACCGGGGCGGTGTTCCTGCTCGGCATGCTGCTGGACATCCAGTGGATGGCGCTGCCGGTCGGCATCATGTTCGGTGTGCTCGGCGCGGTGATCGTGTTCGGCCGCCGGGTGCAGAAGAACGTCTTCAACAAGGCCGACGGCCAGCCGGGCGCGGGGGCGTGGGCGCTGGAGAACCTCAAGCGGGGCTGGCGCGTCACGCCGACCGTCGCCGCCACGACCCAGCTCGACGCGGTGCACCGGGTGCTCGGCCGTCCGGGCATCGTGCTGGTCGCCGAAGGCGCCCCGCACCGGGTGAAGACGCTCCTGGCGCAGGAGAAGAAGCGCATCTCGCGGCTGGTCGGCGACACCCCGATCTACGACATGATCATCGGCAACGAGGAAGGCCAGGTTCCGCTGGCCAAGCTGCAGTCGCGGCTGATGAAGCTGCCGCGCAACCTCGGCCCCAAGCAGGTCGACGCGATCGAGAAGCGGCTGTCCGCGCTGGCCAGCCGCGGTGCGGCGCTGCCGAAGGGCCCGATGCCGCAGGGCGCGAAGATGCGCAACGTGCAGCGCACCATCCGCCGCCGGTGACCCGGTCAGACACGATTTCGTAACGGAAGCACAGCCCGGACGAGCGTTCCGTGCTCAGTGGTGCGGCAGGAGAACTGACCAGCTATCTCCTGCGCCCGCTGGGCCATGAACTTCAGTCCCATGCCGCGGCTGCCGGCGTCCGCGGGCAGCCCGACGCCGTCGTCCTTGATCTCCAGCACGACACCTTCGCCGTTGATCGACAGGCGCACCGACGCCGAGGTCGCCTTCGCGTGCTTGACCACGTTGGTCAACGCCTCCGCGACGATCCGGTACGCGGCGACCTCGATGGTCTGCGACAACGCGGACACGTCGTCCGGAAGGTGGGTCTCCACCTTCAGCGTCGGCGCGGACAGGAACACCGCCAGCTCACGAAGCGCACCCACCAGCCCCAGCGTTTCCAGCTCCGGCGGCCGCAGTCGGTACGCGACGCGACGCACGATGCCCAACGCGTCGTGGATCGCACTGACCGCACGGTCCATCAGCTCGATGGCGGGCGTGTCGTCTGGCAACTTCGCACGGACCGCGTCCAGCTGTAGGCGGATACCCGCGAGCGTCGGCCCGACGTCGTCATGCAAGTCGCGCGACAGCCGTAGCCGTTCCTCCTCGCGTGCGGTGACCAGCTGTTCGCGGCTACGCAGCAGTTCTTCGTCCAACCGCAGCGCGGCGACAACGGGCGCCACTTGGTCCGCCAACGACGCCAGCGCCTGGGTCAGCATTTCGTCCAGGTGCGTACGGCCTTCAGGCGGCGCGACGAGCAGCCTGCCGACGACCACGCCGCGGTGCCGGAGATCGAAGGTCACCGGTTCGGCTTCGTCGTCCACGCATTTGCGCACTTCGGCCAGGGTGCGCACGCCGTCGTTGATCTCCAGTTCGAGCCGGGCGAACCGCAGGTGCAGCGAGTTGACGATCTCCTCGCACACCGCCGCGGGCACTTCGGAGACCTCGATGCGGTCGCGCATCCGTTGTCCCAACGCGGTCACGGCCTCGACGATGTCGACACGTCGGCCCCACGCGACTTGCCGGACCCACCGCGTCAACAGCAACGCGATCGGGAAGATCGCCGCACCGATGATCCCGGCCTCGAAGGCCGAATCGATGGGGATGACGAAGGACGAAACGGCGTACAGACCGAGGTAACACGCGATCAGGCTGGCCGTGACGACAACCGCGACGATGGCCCGGCGGACCGCGAGATCCAAGTCGTACAAGCGATCCCGCGTCACCGCGATCGCGACGGCGCCGGGGATGAGCGCCGACGCGAGCACCTCGAGGATGTGGTGCAGCACCAGGGGCATCGGCACGAACTCGCGCACAACCGCTTGCGCCCCACCGTAAAGCAGAACCCAGAGCAGCAACGACAGGCGCCGCGCCTGCACGCCCGTCGCCCGGCGCCACCGCATCGCCAAGCTGAGCAAAGCGATCACCGACGAAGCGACCAGGATCACCACGGCCGCATCGGTCAGGAACGTGGCGAACCCTTGCAGCTCGGGCACAGCAGCCGGGTTGTGAACGGTGTACTTGCTGCCGTGCACGCCTTCGGACAACGTTCCGCCGACGAGATACGCCAGGATCCCGAACGACGCGAGTCCGACCGCCCACCACCAACGCGGGCTCGGCAACCGTCCGTCCGGATAGATCAGGGGCAGCAGGGTCGCGATCGCCCAGATCGGCGGCGACCACCCCGCGTGCTGGATCGCCTCGAGGAAGAGCACGATCGGCTGGTCCGGTGAATCGAACGCGCCGACCAGTGCGGTGGCCAACGCCATGACGCCGTCCCACGCGGCGATCGTCACCAGCGCCCAGCCGACCAGGTTGCCCGGCTTCTGCCAGGTCACCAGGACGCCCATGACGGCGTAGAAGATGGCTATCTCGACGTCCAGCGGCATGGCCGCGTAGCCGGAGTAGCCCCACGCGTCGAGCGCCTCGGTGACGACCGCCGCGGCGACGCCGGTGACCAGCCCGAGCGCTCCCAGGCTCGCGGCGACGACCCTGCCGGTCAACGGGTGCGCACGACCACCGTGCCGAAGAGCTTGTCGTGAAGTCCCCGGCGGTCGGCGTCCCAGATCGCGGCGGGGATGATCAACGCGACCAGCACTGTTCTCGGCACCGCGCGCAGCGGGCCGACGAGCGGGTTCTCGCCGAGGCGGGCGACCCGGATGCCGAGCACCTTCATGCCGGGGGTGGACCCGAAGAAGGCGACGGCGATCACGGTGATCACGAACCAGGCGAGCAGGCTCCAGTTGCGGGGCAGCTCGGGCGCGGTGAACAGGCCGGCGACCAGGCCGGCCAGCACCGCGTCGATCACGAGTGCGAGCGCGCGCACACCCGTTCCGGCCACCGATCCGGGGCCGTCTTTGGGCAGGCCGAGGCGCTCGCCGGGGTAGCTCTGTACGGGACGGTCGCCGGCATCCGCGCCAGGTTCGAGCGCGGCGCGGGGCCCGGACAACCACGATCCGGTCCACCTTGTCACCCCACCAGAGTAGAACGACGTCACCCGGCGGCGTCCAACGGTCGACATTTCGAATATCACGCGGCTCGTTAACATCGGCGAAACACCCGGGTGACGGTCGGGCAACACCACGCTCATAGCTTCACGACGGAAGTGGGGCGCCCGTCGGCGCCAAGCACTGAGTAAGGAGCCTACGAGCGTGTTCACTAGCCCCGACGAGGTCTTGCGCTTCATCAAGGACGAGCAGGTTCGGTTCGTCGACGTCCGGTTCTGCGACCTGCCGGGCATCATGCAGCACTTCACGGTGCCCGCCGAGTCGTTCGACGCCTCGGCGTTCGAGGACGGCCTCGCCTTCGACGGGTCGTCGGTTCGTGGTTTCCAGTCGATCCACGAGTCGGACATGCTGCTGCTGCCGGACCCCTACACCGCCCGGATCGACCCGTTCCGGGTGGAGAAGACCCTGGTCCTGAACTTCTTCGTGCACGACCCGTTCACGCGTGAGGCCTACAGCCGTGATCCGCGCAACATCGCGCGCAAGGCCGAGCAGTACATCAACGAGTCCGGTATCGCCGACACCGCCTACTTCGGTGCTGAGGCCGAGTTCTACATCTTCGACTCGATCCGCTTCGACAACGCCGAGAACGGCGCCTTCTACGAGATCGACTCCGTCGAGGGCTGGTGGAACACCGGCGCCGACGAAGAAGGCGGGAACCGCGGCTACAAGACGAAGTACAAGGGTGGCTACTTCCCCGTCTCGCCGGTCGACCACTTCGCCGACCTGCGTGACCAGATGGTGCTGAACCTGATGAACGCCAACTTCTCGGTCGAGCGCGGCCACCACGAGGTCGGCACCGCAGGCCAGGCCGAGATCAACTACAAGTTCAACACGCTGCTGCACGCGGCCGACGACCTGCAGTTGTTCAAGTACATCATCAAGAACACCGCCTGGCACGCGAACAAGAGCGTCACCTTCATGCCGAAGCCCCTGTTCGGCGACAACGGCTCGGGCATGCACTGCCACCAGTCGCTGTGGAAGGAAGGCGAGCCGCTGTTCCACGACGAGTCCGGTTACGCTGGCCTGTCGGACGTGGCGCGGCACTACATCGGCGGCATCCTGCACCACGCGCCGTCGCTGCTGGCCTTCACCAACCCGACGGTGAACTCGTACCACCGCCTCGTGCCGGGCTACGAGGCCCCGGTCAGCCTGGTCTACTCGCAGCGCAACCGTTCGGCCTGCGTCCGGATCCCGATCACCGGCAACAACCCCAAGGCCAAGCGCATCGAGTTCCGCTGCCCGGACTCCTCCGGCAACCCCTACCTCGCCTTCAGCGCGATGGTGATGGCAGGCCTCGACGGCATCAAGAACAAGATCGAGCCGGCCGCCCCGATCGACAAGGACCTCTACGAGCTCCCGCCCGAGGAGGCCAAGAACGTCAAGCAGGTCCCCGCCGACCTGGGCACCGTCCTCGACACCCTCGAGGCCGACCACGACTACCTGCTCGAGGGCGGCGTCTTCACGCCGGACGTGATCGAGACGTGGATCGCCTTCAAGCGCGAGAACGAGATCGACCCGCTCCGCCTCCGCCCGCACCCGTACGAGTTCTCGCTGTACTACGACGTCTGATCGGTAGTACGTAACGGCACCAGGCCGGGTGGTCGAGGGTTTCCTCGGCCACCCGGCCTGATCACGTTCATGCCGCTGTCCCGAAGACTTGATCTACGTGTTCGTTGAGCGCGTCGTCGCGTCCTCCTGCGTCATCGGAACCCGCTCACGTAGTTTCCGAAGCTGGTTAACCAGTGCTTGTCGTTTCCAGATGGCGTAGTCACGGCGTGCCTCTCAACGTGGCCGTGAGCGCACTCCACTGTCGGGCCTGCTCGCCCAAGTCCTCGTACAACTCGGACAGTTGCTCGACTACCGCCGCGCGACACCCCAACTGCACAGCCTCTTCTCGCGCCATAGCGGCATTGGTCTCGTCCACACCGTCGAGCACGTCCGCCAGCACCGTGAAACACGACGCCTTGGACCGCAACGCGCGCACCACCTCCATTGGCGACCGGTCCGGTCGCTGCATGGTCATCACGTCTGCTCCGGCGTCTGATACACCGCCGCCAGCTCAGACGCTGCCTCCGCCAAGTCCTCCAGGAACTTGGTGAACTGCGGGTACGTCTCGGGATCGGTGGGCGGCATCAGCGTGACCGAGTAGGACGCGTCTGCCATGAACAGCCGCGCCGCATCACACTCGTCCTGTGGGTGCACGATTACTCGCGTGTCTGCCCCGATCTGCCACTGAGTCCCTGTGGTCATGTCACGCCGCCTTCTCATCGCCAGCGGCTTGGTTGAGCAGCATGGTCGCGAGCGACATTCCTTGTGGCACAGCCATAATCGGCAAAATGGTCATGGCTCCTCCGGCTCCCTTGATGACACCCGGGATTGGGTGCGTGCAGGTCAAGGAAACCGGCGATCAGCTACAACACCCCGGACAAACTGTCCGGGTATACCTCAGTGGCGCTTCTGAACTGCCGACACGATGGCCTCAAGGATCGCAGCCCACGGCAGCTCCTTGCCCGGAGCCGAGCGCGGCTCGTGCAACGGCCAGATGTCCTCACCCATCACTAGCCGCACGTTGGCCTGGCGCAGCTTGGTGATGTGGTCATCCCAGGCAGGCTGGTTCGCGTGCGCCGCGTTGACGCGCGGGAACACCACGACCGGCACTTCACCGAGCCCGATCGCCTCGCAGACCTGGGTCAAGGCTTGGTTGTCCGCGATGCCCAGGGCCATCTTCGCGACCGTGTTGGACGTCGCTGGCACCACCGCGTAACAGTCGACCTTCGGGTGTGGACTGTCCTCCCACGGCATCCGGGGCTTGTGCCGCACCGGCAGCCCGGTCAGCTGCTCGATCTTGTCGACCGCACCCATGGCATTCAGCCACGTCCACGCCGTAGGAGTCAGCGTCACCGCCACCCGCAAGCCACGCTGCATCACCGGTTCGATCAGCTTCGACGCGACCTCTTCCAACCCGCCGGCCGCGCAGCCAACCAGACCCACCACAGGCGCGTTCATCAACTCTCGCTCACCGCACGGCACCGCTCCGCCAGCACCAGCAGCAACGAGGACTTCTTGCCACCCGTCACAGGTGCCCGCCGATACAACGTCCGCACGACCTCACGCGCGATCGAACTGTGCCGCAGCAGTGAGGGTGACTTCTGTTCCGCGGACAACAGCACCTGCAACGCCTCTTCGTCCTTGGCGAGCAGGCTCAACGCCCGCCCCAGATCGATCAGGTGCGTCACTTGCCGCTCGACCGGCAACCCGTCTGTGTCCACCTGGCCGCCACGGTCGACCACATAGGAGATATCCCCCAGGTCCAGCGACGCCGAGAGCTGATGCAGCTGCACGTTGCCCGGACCGAACCCCGTCTGCCAGTAGTTCGCGTCCCGCCCCAGCGCGTTCGCCGCCCGCTCCGCCTTGCCCAACAGCTCGTTCGCCGTCGCCCGCTCCTGATGCCGCGCCGCAGCCACCGCCGCCCGCAGATGCAACATCCCGTACAGACTCAGCGCGCCCGGGTGGCCTTCCCTCAATCTTGGCTCGAGGTACTTCGCCGCCGCGTCTCCCAGCTCCAACGCGTCTTCGAACCGCCCCGTTGCCAACAGCGCGTGCGTGCCCGACCTGGCCGCCGAGGCCAACACCAGCGGGTCGTCAGCGATGTCGGCCGCGTGCATTGCGCGTTCAGCCGCGATCCACGCCAAGTCCGCTTCACCGATCTTGCTCAACGTCGTGGCCGCGAGATGGTGAATCCGCGCTGACACCGTCGCCGCCAGTCGGTTGTATGCCTCGTCGACGTTGTTCGCTTCCATCTGCTGCGCCGTCTTGATCAACCTCGGCAGGACCGCGACCACACGCCCGATCTGCCCCGCCTGGTAATCCATCCAGGCCGCCTCAGTCCACTGGGCGACCGGCCTCGGATCCACGTACTCCGGCGAGATCGACGGCCCGAACAACGTCTTCGACAACCGACGCGGAGTCATCAACGCATCACGAATCGCCGGAACGTCATCGTTCTTCTGCTCATCTTCCAGCAACACCGGCTCACCGAGCAGGTCACCGAGGGACACCCGCAGCGCCCGAGCCACCTCAACCAGCACATCCAACCGGTTGATGTCCCGCTCACCACGCTCGATCTTGCTCAACCAGTCCTCAGACCGCCCGACAAGACCCGCCAACGTCGACTGCGCCAACCCACGACGCCGCCGGTAGAACGCCACACGCTCCCCGACCGTCAGCGGATCACCAGCCCCACGCATACCACGAGGCTACAGCTGGTGTGCTCTCGCGCGTGATGACAACCGAGATCACTCCGCCCAAGCAGACACAGCGCTCTTGATCCACAAACGGTGGTCGGCCAGGCTGGCCATTGGATCAAACCAATCGCCGCCCGAAAATGACCACTAACAGCCGGTAAGCGCGTCGCCCCCACCTCCAGGCTGACTCGTTACAAAAATAAGCCATTCGAGTGAGATCGCGCCGTCATTGATGACAAATTGGCAATCAAGCAGATCCATCACTGCAAGCAGCGACCCTTATGACGTACGGTCGATGTCACCCATCTGAAGTCACGGCAGCTGGAGGGTTGGGTTGACCGAGCCGAGTTGGCAGTACTACGAGGCTTCAGGTGGCGGCGATGTGGTGATCAAAGAGATAGCGGCTGAACTGGGGTCAGACGTAAATCTGCTGGTAAAGCTTACCGGTTTGCAAGAGCGAATTCGAACTGGCCAGACGCTGCCGCGCGACGTGAAGCACCTAGGCCAAGGTCTCTACGAGGGCCGACTGAGCGTCCAACGCAACGAGTGGCGACTGTTCTATGCGCGGACACAGGAAGGTTTTGTCTTCTTAGCCCTACATTTCGTACAGAAGAAACGACAGCGGATACCGCGGGCGATCAAGAAAGCCAGGGACCGTCTCAGAGACTGGGAAGAGGAGGAGTAACATGCGGCGTCCAGCTTGCGATATCGGTCCGGACCGATGCACCATGGTAGAACCACGTGAGGAGGCCGCCATGGCAAACGACCTGCTCAGGCTGCTTGGAGTCGACCCTGACAGTCAGGTCGTAAAGTCCGCCCGAGAAGACGACGCTGACCTCGCCAACCTCATGCGAAGCCTCTACGAGCTGCGTCGATCCTCGGGGTTAACGCAGGCTGAGGTGGCAAACCGCATGGGCACCACCCAGTCGGCTGTTTCCGATCTTGAGCGTACCGCGATCGACCCACAGGTAACAACTCTGCAACGGTATGCGCGTGCCGTAGGAGCTGCGCTCAAACTTCGCACCCTCGTCGTAAACGACGAGTGGAAGACGGCCGGACGCCTCCGGGCTAGAAGCCATGTCCAACCACGTTCCGATCGTCACCACGAGGCTCGACTGGTCGACTGGACCCTGAGTGGCGGAAGTGAGACGTGTAGTGCCTGATGAGGTGGTAGACGCTGAAGTTAGCCGCCTGCTCGACGAGGCCGAACTGCTCGACGTGCGATGCTACGAAATTGGCGCAAAAGCTCGCGCTGGCTTCAAACTGCCTAAGGCTCGCGATGACCGTGAGATGCCTACCGAGCTAAGAGTCTTTATCCAACGAAGGAAGGGTGAGCTCGGCGTTAGAATTCGCGCAGAGATCCTTTCCGACGAAGCTGAAGTACGGGCAGATTTCGCTGCAATCTACACCGTACCGAATGAAGCATTGTACAGCGAGAGGGCGATAAAGCAATTTGTCGCAAAGGATGCAATCTTCACCATTTTCCCCTTCCTTCGCGAAGCGATCGCCGAAGCGACGCGACGTATAGGCGTTGAGCCGCATGTACTTTCTATGCTGCGCTTGAAGGATCTTGAAGGTGACCTTGGCGGCCTGGAGATAGATTCCAGCGAACCGACCTAGGGGTCTACTGACGCGCACCAGGACAGCTTTGACGTCTCCGAGTTCTGATGGAGCAGTGAAAATTCTAGTCCGTCATAAACCAGAGGCCAGTGTTCGATCCTGAACAAGTTGTGTCAACCATCAGCCGGATCGCGACAAGCAAACGCCGTACGAACGTGCCGAATTTGGCTCTAAGGGATCAAGGCGCGCCGCCGTTGGCGGCGCGCGTCACGCTTGGCAGCTCAGGCCAGTCCATCCCGAGACGACCGGGCTCCCGCTTCGCTACGCCCGGTCGGTCGATCGGCTGGACCCCGAGCTGCCCGCGTGAGTTCCTTGGGCCGACGGCGGCGCACATGGCATAGAGCGGACGGCATGAACCAGCACAGGTCAAACTGGGAAAGTCACCGCGGAATCGACCGGCAGGCGGGCTGACGAGATGCCCGCCGGCCTCTGCCTGATTGCGACAAGAGACCGTCACCTTGTGGTCCCTCGCGATTGATCGTTTAACACCAGGCCATCGGCATCAAGGGCGCCTACGGCGTGGCTGCGCCATGGTCGCAAGCGCCCACCCTTGACACCGCCGGGATGGACGCGCAGATGGTGCTCTGGACGAGGTACGAACTCAGTCAGACGTTCGCACCGAGCAGGCCGCGAAGGACCAAGATCAGGCCGTCTCCAGGCCGTCAGACGTTCGAAAGTGACCGTCAACGACCATCAACATCAACTAAGAACCAGCAGGTCAGAGCGGGTACGCGGCCATCGAAAGCAGGTCGGAAAGGGCGAGGGACAGAGCTACGACGTCTGATCGGTAGTACGGCGCAGGCGACGGAGGTGCTGTCCGCTGCGGCGACGGCGTGACGCGTCCAAAGCTCGGGCGTCGGGGTCGACGAAGGCCTCGTAGTACGAGATTTCGGCGTCGCTTGCCTGGCCGGAGTCGGTGAGCGCGCCGAGGGTGGCGCGGTCGGCATCGAGGGAAGGCACCCGGGTTACGTGGGGACGGTGCATCCCAGGGGAAGTCAGAATGCGACCTCGGCGGTGGGGGTTGTGCCGCCTTTGCGGCCGGGGGCCGATTCGTACTTCCAGTACAGGTTGGTGTGGGCGATGACTTGGTCGGGGGAAGGGGCGCCGTAGGAGGTGAAGTCTTCGGTTGTGTGGGCGTCCGCGACGAGGGTGGCGTCGTAGCCGCGGACCATGGCGCCGTGGAGGGTGGCGCGGATGCAGACGTCGGTTTGGGCACCTGTCACTACGAGGTGGCCGACGCCGAGGGCTGCCAGATGAGTTTCGAGGTCTGTGTCCTCGAAGGAGTCACTGTAGGACTTGTGCACCAAGGGCTCGGAGGAATCGCGTTTCAACGAAGAATGGTACTGCCAGGCCTCACTGTCGCGGGGCATGTCTTCGTCGGAGTGCTGTACCCAGACGATCGGGACGTTCTCCGCGCGCGCCTTCTCGACCAGGGTGTTGATGTTGGCGATCACCGCATCGCGGTTGTGGGCGTCCTTCACCACGCCGTTCTGCACATCGATCACCATCAGCGCTGTGTTCGGCCGGTTGGGCAGTGTTGTCATGGCCGTCACCATAGGCTTGGGTACCGACAGCGCGATGGGGACAGTCGCCGGACTTTTCCGGCTGACGCTGAACCGGTGCCCGGCACTGCTCGTATGGAGTAACGAAAGGGTCACGAAGATCGTGGCCCGGCCCGGGATCACCCCGACTCGTCCTGGGCCGGGACCATCGGACTCGCCGGTCGGCCTTCTCACCGACGCGCGCAGCACTCGGCCGGCCGGCGAGCCCTAACAAAACGGAACCCGCACGCACCCCGCGGTGTACAAGGGGTGTCATCACGGACGAGGAAGCCATAGCCCTGGCGAGGGCAGGTGACCTGGACGCCTACGGCACCCTGGTCGCCCGCTACACCGCGCTCGCACATCGCACCGCCTACCTCCTCGGCGCCGGTCCTGACACCAGCGATGTGGTGCAGGAGGCGTTCGTGAAAGCGTTCAAAGCGCTGCCCCGGTTCCGGGACGGCGCGCAGTTCCGGCCGTGGCTGCTGAGCATCGTGGCCAACGAGACCAAGAACTTGCACCGGACGAAGAAGCGGCGCAACCTCCTCGAACTCCGGGTCGCCGAGGACCCCGTCGATCACCGGGACCCGGCGAACCTCGCGGTGCGGGACGCGGCGAAGACGGAACTGCTCAACGCGATCAGGGCGTTGCCGGACAAGGACAGGCTGGTCGTCACCTGCCGGTACCTGCTCGACCTGAGCGAGGCCGAGACCGCGCAAACGCTTGGCCTGGCCAAGGGAACCGTGAAGTCCCGGCTCTCCCGGGCGTTGACCAAGCTGCGGGAGGCGGTGAGCCATGACTGACGACCAGCTCGAGGCCGCCCTCCGGCAACTCCGCGTCGACGTGCCGGAACCGCCGAACGTCGAGGCGCAGGTCCGCGCGCGGCTGAGCGAACCTCGCAGGCGAAGGCCGGTGCTGGTCACGGCCGCCGCCGTCCTCCTGGCGTTCGCCTTGGCGTTCGCGGTGTCGCCGGACGTCCGGGCGGCGGTCTCGGAGTTCCTGCGGTTCGCCGGGATCGAGTTCAGCCGGCAGCCGCCTCCGCCGATCCCGGAGACGCCGACGGTTCCCGGGGAGCGGAAGACGACCCTGGACGAGGCCAGGAGACGGTTTGACGTCAAGGTTCCCCAAGCGCTTGGTCAGCCAGCCGAGGTCCGGGTGACCGAACGGGTCGTGTCCCTGTTGTACCCCGGCAAGCGGCTGGACCAGTTCGAAGGCGACTTCCGTCCCACGATGGCGAAGTTCGCGCACGCCCAGGACATCGAACGAGTCCGCGTCAACGGCCACGAAGGCCTGTGGATTCCGCGCCCGCACGAGGTCATGTACATCGACCCCAACGGCGTGTGGCAGGACGAGTCCGCGCGGATGTCCGGCAAAACCTTGATCTGGCTGGAGAACGGCATCACGATGCGGCTCGAAGGCGACTTCACCAAGGACGAAGCGATCCGGATCGCGTCCAGCTAGTCGTAGAAGACTCGTTCCACGACTGCTCGGGCACGTCGTGTCATTCGGCGGTAGGCGTCGAGGAACTCGCCGGGGTCGGCGTCGCTCGGGTAGCCCAAAGCGGTTGCCACGGCGAGCAATTCGCGTCCGGAAGTCGGTACCTGGTCGGACTGTTTGCCACGGACCAACGTGGCCGCGTTGCGGACGCTGGTCGCCAGCAGCCACGCGGCGCGCAGCTCCGCGGCGTCCGCGGGCGTGATCAGCTCGGCTTCCTGGGCGGCGGCAAGGCCTTCGAGGGTTCGAGGGGTCCGCAGCGCGGGGATCTCGTGCGCGTGCTGCAACTGCAGAAGCTGCACGGTCCACTCGA
Organism: Kibdelosporangium persicum; assembly: GCF_013280595.1. Taxonomy (GTDB): domain Bacteria; phylum Actinomycetota; class Actinomycetes; order Mycobacteriales; family Pseudonocardiaceae; genus Kibdelosporangium; species Kibdelosporangium persicum. The sequence continues at coordinate 11,659 of NZ_JAAATY010000014.1, read as the reverse complement.
TGTCGGCCAGGCCGCCGCGGCCGAGTTTGGTGTGTGTGGCCGGGTCGGCGCCGCGCGGCAGCCGTTCGTTGTCCACTCTGGCCTTGATCCGGCGGATCTCACGCACACTGGTCGAGTCCAGACCGCCTCTGGGATAACGGAACTCCTCGATCGCCGCGATGAACCGCGAACCGAGGTCCGCGTCACCCGCGACGAACGCGGCACGCAGCAACGCCTGCGCTTCCCAGACCTCGCTCCACTGCCGGTAGTAGGCGATGTACGAGGTCAACGTCCGCACCAGCGGACCTTGACGTCCTTGTGGCCGCAGTCCGACGTCCACTTCCAGTGGCGGATCCTGGCTCGGCGAACCGAGTGCCCTGCGCATCGATTCGACCACAGTGGACGCGAACTTGACCGCCTCGTCGTCGCTGCCGCCGTCGACGGCCTCACAGACGAACAGGACGTCGGCGTCCGAGCCGTAGCCCAGTTCGGCGCCGCCGAGCCGGCCCATGCCGATGATCGCGATCTTCGCTTTCGGCCAGCCGCCGTACTCGACGGACTTCTCGCGCTCGGCCGCCGCGAGCGCGGACTGCAGCACGGCAACCCATACGCTCGACAGTGCCCTGCACACCGCGGGTGTTTCCATCAACCCGAGCAAGTCGGCGCACGCGATTCGCGCGAGCTCGTGCCGTCGCAGTGACCTGGCCGCGGTCACGGCACTATGCAGGTCACGGTGCCGCGCAACGGCTGTACGCAAGGACATCGCCACTTCGGCGGGGTCCCGGCCGGCGAGTTCGTCGGTGTCGGCGAGCAGGCGCAACACTTCCGGCGCCCGCGCGACCATCTCCGGCACAAGCTTCGACGTGCCCAGCAACTGTGCGATTCGCTCCACAACGGCGCCCTCGTCGCGCAGCAATCGCAGGTACCACGGCGTTGTGGCCAGTGCTTCGGACATTTTGCGATACGACAGCAGCCCGCCGTCGGGATCCGGCGTCTGCGCGAGGAGATCCAGCAGCACGGGAAGCAGCGCGCCTTGAATCGCGGCCCGCCGTGAGACACCGCTGGTCAACGCCGAGATGTGGTTCAACGCGCCTTGCGGGCTCGCGTAGCCGAGCGCGCCCAACCGTGCCGCCGCTTCCGACGCGGTCAGCCTCAGCGCCTCGGTCGGCACCTTGGCCACGGACTCCAGCAGCGGCCGGTAGAACAACTTCTCGTGCAGGCGGCGAACCCGGTTGGCCTGCCGCCGGAACTCCGAGAGCAACACCTGTTCCTCAGCACGGCCCCGGTCTGGCCGGATGCCCGCCGCACGCGCCAGCCACCGCAGGTCAACGAGGTTGTTCTCCTCAGGGAACAGGTGCGTGCGCCGTAGCTTCTGCAACTGGAGACGGTGTTCCAACGTGCGCAGGAAGCGGTACGACTCGCCAAGGCCCGCCGCGTCAGCGCGGCCGACGTATCCGCCCGCGCCCAACGCGGCCAGCGCCGCCGTGGTCGAACCGAGACGCAATGTCTCGTCGCTACGGCCGTGCACGAGCTGCAACAGCTGCACGGCGAACTCGACGTCCCGCAGGCCGCCGCGGCCTAATTTGAGCTCACGCTCGACCAGCTCCGCAGGCACGTGGTCCTCCACGCGGCGCCGCATCTGCTGAACATCGGCCACAAACCCGTCGCGATCGGCCGCGGTCCACACCATCGGCCGGACGACGTCCAGATACGCCTCGCCGAGCGCGGCGTCGCCGGCGACCGGGCGGGCTTTGAGCAGCGCCTGGAACTCCCAGGTCCGGGCCCACCGGCGGTAGTACGCGGTGTGCCCGTCCAAGGTGCGTACCAGCGCGCCCGCCTTGCCTTCCGGCCGCAGCGCCGCGTCGACCTCGAAGCAGGCCGAGCCCGCGACCGTCATCATCCGGCTGGCCAGCCTGGTCGCCACGTCGAGGTCGTCCTCGCCGACGAACACCACGTCGACGTCACTGACGTAGTTCAGCTCGCGGCCGCCGCATTTGCCCATCGCGATCACGGCCAGCCGCGCGTCGTTCGGCCCGATCTCGGTCTGCGCGACCACGAGTGCGGCTCGCAGTGCTTCCTCGGCGAGCACGGTCAGCCGCGCGGCCACGTCGTCGTACGCAGGCTCCGGCAGATCGGGTTCCACCAGGTGCCCGAGGTCGTCCGCGGCGATCAGCAGCAGCCGCTCCCGATACGCCGCCCGCAACGCTTTGACCGCGTCCGCACCGGTCAGCCCGTCCACCGTGGAGACCAGGTCCGGCCCGGTGCCGGTGCGCACCGAGCGCCAGGCGTCCGGGTTGGCCACGAGAAAATCCGCGAGCGCGGTCGAAGCACCGAGCACGGCCATGAGCTTGCCGCGCAGCGCCGTGTCGTCGCGGAGCGCCGCTTCCAGGTCGGCCCAGGCGACGCACTCCCGCATCCGGTCGATTCCGCGTAGCGCGAGATCCGGATCGGGACTCCGGGACAGAGCGGTCAGCATGGGCTCGGCTCCCTGCACCGGGCCTCCGTCACCCCACCATCCCGCCGCTCGCAACGCGGCGTCGGCACGGTCGTCCGTCAGCCCGAAGCGGGCAGTGGACGTGACGGTACGCGCGCGATCAGCCATCACCGTAGAAACTACGCCAGAATGACCGCGATCCCGAGCAACGTCACCACTCCGCACACGGCGAAGCTGCCGAGGGCCACGACGTTCCTGCCCTTGCCCTGGGCCACGACGCCGAAGGCGAAGAGAACCGTGACCAGCAAGGTCACCAGCACGCTGACCGCGAAGACGCTGCCCAGGGCAGTCCAGTTGACGTGCATCAGGCCACCTTGATCTCGTGCGGCTCGGCCTGAGGCGCGATCTCGTCGACCACATGCTCCGGCCGGACCGGACGACGCCGAGACGCGAGCCAGATCCCCAGGGACACCAGAACTCCCACGGCGGCGACGATGATGACGCCGACCGTGCCGCGCTCGGCCACCATGCCCGCGACCGCGCCAACGGCACCTGCGGCGGGCAACGTGATGAGCCACGCGAGCGCCATACGGCCGAACACGCCCCAACGCACGCCGCGCGGCGCACGGCCGAGCCCGGAGCCCATCACACCGCCGGAGCACACGTGCGTGGTCGACAGTGCGAAGCCGACGTGCGACGACGCCAGGATGACCACGGCGGAGCTGGTCTGCGCGGCGAAGCCCTGCGGCGGCTCGATGGTGGTGAGCTTCTTGCCCAGGGTGTGGGTGATCCGCCAGCCGCCGAGGTACGTGCCGAGGGCGATGGCCACCCCGGCGCTGATGATCACCCAGATCGGCGGCCCGGAGCCCGCGGCCAGCGAACCGGACGCGATCAACGCCAGGGTGATGATGCCCATGGTCTTCTGCGCGTCGTTGGTGCCGTGCGCCAGTGAGACGAGCGACGCGGACACCACCTGCCCGGCCTTGTAGCCGCGCTCCACAGTCTTGGTGTCACCGTTGCGGGTGAGCCGATAGGTCAGGTACGTGGCACCCGCGGCGACAAGGCCGGCGACGATCGGTGCGGCCACGGCGGGCACGAGCACCTTCTCGACGACCTTGGCGAAGTGCACCGCGTCGATCCCGGACGCCACCCACGTCGCGCCGATCAGGCCGCCGAACAGTGCGTGCGAGGAACTCGACGGCAGGCCGACGTACCAGGTGATCAGGTTCCAGATGATCGCGCCGATCAGGCCGCCGAAGATGACCGCCGGGGTGATCTTGGCGTCGTCGACGATCCCGCCGGAGATGGTCTTGGCCACCTCGACGGACAGGAACGAGCCGACGAGGTTGAGCACTGCCGACAGCGCCACGGCCGTTCTGGGTCGCAGAGCGCCGGTCGCGATCGAGGTGGCCATCGCGTTGGCCGTGTCGTGGAAGCCGTTGGTGAAGTCGAAAGCCAGTGCGGTGGCCACGACCACGACGACGAGAAGCGCGGGATCCACGCCTGCCCCTCCGGTTTGAAGGTAACTTGCGAGTGAACGCTACCTAACCGGAAAGTGAACGTGACGATCAGACCAGCGGCAACGTCGGCCGCGCCTGGTCGGCGGGCGGAAGTTCACCCGACGCCAGCCGCACGAACCGCTCGACAATGGGCTGCCACGTCTCGGCGATGTCCGCGTGCACACGGTCGAGGTTCTCCCGGTCGAGCGCCCCGGGACGTGCCGTCGCAGCTGCCTGCGGACCCAGCTCGGCCCACTTGAGGATCATGTCGGTAGTCGTCTCGATGTGGAACTGCAACCCGTACGCACAGCCGTTGACGCGGAACGCCTGGTTCGGGTACTTGCCGGAGGACGCCATCAGCTCGGCACCGGGTGGCAGCCGGTCGATGGTGTCGACGTGGAAGTGCATCACGTCGAGCATCAGCGGGGCCTCGGCGAAAAGCGGGTCGGTCCACGCCACGTCTCGTTTGGCGACCAGTGACGGACCGACCTCCGGACCGGCGTCGCCGACGGTGACACGTCCGCCCAGCGCGACGGTGAGCAGTTGGCTGCCGAGGCACACGGCGAGGACCGGCATGCGGTTTCCGGTCGCGGACGCGAGCAGCTGGCGGACGTCCTTGAGCCATGGGTGTTCCGCGTCGTCCAGGGCGCCCATCGCGCCGCCGAGGCAGACCACGCCCTGGTAGTCGTCGAGTGCCGGCAGCGGTTCGGCGAACGGGCGCACGACGGTCAGTTCGGCACCGGCGGCGGTCAGCCAGTCGCCGAGGTTCGCAGCCGGGTCGGAGTCGTCCGGCTGGATCACGAGCAGGCGTGTCATACCTGCCACGTTAGAACCTGTATTCGGCGGTGTCGTCGAGGGGCCGGAAGCCGATCGCCGGATAGATGTGGTTGGTGGTCGCGTTGGCCAGGTCTGTGTTGATCAACACATGCCGGGCACCCTGGTCGAGCGCCCATTGGGCCGCGGCCGCCGTGACGGCGGAGGCGTAGCCGTGGCCGCGGTGTTCGGGCGGGGTGTAGACCGGTGCGATCCTCGCCACGCCTTCGGCCGGACCATTGGCCACCGCCAAGGACACTGGTGTCGCGTCGACTTCCCACAGGATGCCGCCCGCACCTGGGGCGAGCGTCGCCTTCACCATCGGCTCCACCGGGGGAAGCTTTGATCCCGCCGGACGGGTGTCCAGCGCGAACTTGGCGAACCAGTCCATCAGCAGAGGCGCGTCCTTCTCTTCCGCATGACGTGGTGAGCCTGCGGCCACGGGCGGGACGAGCTCGCCGAGTTCGTACATCCGGACGGCCAGGACCCGGGTGGCCGACGCGCCTGTGATCTTCGTCCAGGCGTCGACGAACGCTTCGACCCGATCCACCGGTCCCATCGCCCCGGGCAAGTCAGGCAGGACTTCGTGAACTGTCCTGGCGGTGAAGGCCGCGGCTTCCGCCGGCATGGCACTCACCACGAGGGGATACGGATCGGTCCGGATCACCGCGCCGATCAGCTTCCCGTTGTCGTGCAACGTCAGCAGCAGTGCGCCGGGGAGCGGGTTCGTGGTCACGGTGAGCAGGATCGTGTTCCTGATCGGGTCGGCGGCCAGCACCGGCCAGGCAGCTTCCCGGAACTCCGCTGCGGTCTCGTAGGCCCGTGCTTCCATCGGTCCAGGCTCCATCGCGTCAGAACGTGTACTCGGCCGTGTCTTCGACAGGCCGGTAGCCGATAGCCGGGTAGATGCGGTTGGTCGTCGGGTTCGCCAGGTTGGCGAAGAGCAACACGTCCGTGGCGCCTCGGTCGAGCGCCCATTGGGATGCGGCGGCTGTGGCGGCGGAGGCGTAGCCGTGGCCGCGGTGTTCGGGCGGGGTGTAGACCGGTGCGATCCTCGCCATGCCTTCGAACGGGCCACGGGCCGCTGCGAGGGACACGGGTGTTCCGTCGACTTCCCAGAGGATCGTGACCGCGTCAGGTCCCAGTTTCTCCTTGGCGATTTCTTCGGGGGAGGCCCGTTTCACCGTCGGCGGCAGGGCTTCGCGAAGGAACCGGGTCTTCCAGTCGACCAGGAGCGGGAGGTCGGCTTCTGTCGCTTCACGGGGCGAGCCCGCGGTTTGGGGCGGTTGGAGGTGGTCGAGCCGGAACAGCCGGTGCGCCAAGGTCCGGGTGGCCTGCTTGCCTGTGATGGCGGTCCATGCCGCGACGAAGGCTTCGACCTGCTTGAGCGATCCGCTCGCACCCGGCAGGTCCGGCACCAGGTCGTGGACCGCCTCGGCGGTGAACTCCGCGGCATCGACCGGCATGGCGCTCACCAGGAGTGGATACGGGTCAGTACGGATGACCGCGCCGACAACTTTCCCGTTGTCGTGCAATGTCAGCAGCAGGGCACCGGTCAGCGGTTTGGCGGTCGCGGTGAGCAGAACCGTGTTCCTGATCGGGTCCGCGGCCAGCAGCCGTCCGGCGGCTTCCCGGAACGCCGCAGTCGTCTCGTACGCCCGTGCTTCCATCGTCCCGTCTCCCCTCGTGAGTGTTTATCCGTGTTCTAACCCCGACAAACACTCACGAACATGACATGCGGAAAAGGCCCCACAGATACCTGTGGGGCCCTTCCGGAAATAAATTACGGCGACGACCTACTCTCCCACACCGTACCCAGTGCAGTACCATCGGCGCTGAAGAGCTTAGCTTCCGGGTTCGGAATGGGACCGGGCGTTTCCTCTTCGCTATTATCACCGTAAACCTATGAAATTCACAGACCACACCCCACCCGAGGTGCCCAGCCTGGTATCTCAGAAACCGTACAGTGGATGCGTAACACCTTTGTGAACAAGTCCTCGGCCTATTAGTACCAGTCAACTCCACACGTTACCGCGCTTCCATCTCTGGCCTATCAACCCAGTCGTCTAGCTGGGAGCCTTACCCTATAAAAGGTGGGAGACCTCATCTTGGAACGAGCTTCCCGCTTAGATGCCTTCAGCGGTTATCCCTTCCGAACGTAGCCAACCAGCCATGCCCCTGGCGGAACAACTGGCACACCAGAGGTTCGTCCGTCCCGGTCCTCTCGTACTAGGGACAGCCTTCCTCAAGTCTCCTACGCGCGCGGCGGATAGGGACCGAACTGTCTCACGACGTTCTAAACCCAGCTCGCGTACCGCTTTAATGGGCGAACAGCCCAACCCTTGGGACCTACTCCGGCCCCAGGATGCGACGAGCCGACATCGAGGTGCCAAACCATGCCGTCGATATGGACTCTTGGGCAAGATCAGCCTGTTATCCCCGGGGTACCTTTTATCCGTTGAGCGACCACGCTTCCACAAGCCATGGCCGGATCACTAGTTCCGACTTTCGTCCCTGCTCGACCCGTCAGTCTCACAGTCAAGCCCCCTTGTGCACTTGCACTCAACACCTGATTGCCAACCAGGCTGAGGGAACCTTTGAGCGCCTCCGTTACCCTTTAGGAGGCAACCGCCCCAGTTAAACTACCCACCAGGCACTGTCCCTGAACCAGATCATGGTCCGAGGTTAGACACCCAATTCGACCAGAGTGGTATTTCAACAACGACTCCACCCGAACTAGCGTCCGAGCTTCACAGTCTCCCACCTATCCTACACAAGCCGAACCGAGCACCAATACCAAGCTATAGTAAAGGTCCCGGGGTCTTTCCGTCCTGCCGCGCGTAACGAGCATCTTTACTCGTAGTGCAATTTCACCGGGCCTGTGGTTGAGACAGCCGAGAAGTCGTTACGCCATTCGTGCAGGTCGGAACTTACCCGACAAGGAATTTCGCTACCTTAGGATGGTTATAGTTACCACCGCCGTTTACTGGCGCTTAAATTCTGAGCTTCGCCACACAAGGTGACTAACCCGTCCTCTTAACGTTCCAGCACCGGGCAGGCGTCAGTCCGTATACATCGTCTTACGACTTCGCACGGACCTGTGTTTTTAGTAAACAGTCGCTTCTCGCTGGTCTCTGCGGCCACACAACGCTCCAGGAGTAAATCCCTTCACGCCACACGGCCCCCCTTCTCCCGAAGTTACGGGGGCATTTTGCCGAGTTCCTTAACCACAGTTCACCCGAACGCCTCAGTATTCTCTACCTGACCACCTGTGTCGGTTTAGGGTACGGGCCGCTTGAACACTCACTAGAGGCTTTTCTCGGCAGCATAGGATCATCCACTTCGCCTCAATCGGCTACGCATCACGTCTCAGGCTCAATGGTGTGCGGATTTGCCTACACACCGCCCTACACGCTTACACCAGTACATCCACTCACTGGCGGAACTACCTTCCTGCGTCACCCCATCGCTTGACTAATACCAGTTCAGGTCCCACGCTCCACCACATGAATCGCCCGAAGGCTCAACACATAGCTTTGGGTGGTTAGTATCGCTGGGTTCATCATGGGCGCGTTCACGCGGGTACGGGAATATCAACCCGTTGTCCATCGACTACGCCTGTCGGCCTCGCCTTAGGTCCCGACTTACCCTGGGCGGATTAGCCTGGCCCAGGAACCCTTGGTCATCCGGCGGCAGAGGTTCTCACTCTGCTATCGCTACTCATGCCTGCATTCTCACTCCCACACCCTCCACGAGTCGTTTCCACGCTCGCTTCCAGGGGTGCAGGACGCTCCCCTACCCATCCATGCCACTGCAGAGACACTCGAAAGCATCACTGGATGTATATGCATGAATGACACAGCTTCGGCGGTACGCTTAAGCCCCGCTACATTGTCGGCGCAGGACCACTTGACCAGTGAGCTATTACGCACTCTTTCAAGGATGGCTGCTTCTAAGCCAACCTCCTGGTTGTCTGGGCGACCCCACATCCTTTCCCACTTAGCGCACACTTAGGGGCCTTAGCTGGTGTTCTGGGCTGTTTCCCTCTCGACTACGAAGCTTATCCCCCGCAGTCTCACTGCCGCACTCTCACACGATGGTATTCGGAGTTTGGTTGACTTCAGTAAGCTTGTAGGCCCCCTAGGCCATCCAGTGCTCTACCCCCACCGTGAAACATACGACGCTGCACCTAAATGCATTTCGGGGAGAACCAGCTATCACGGAGTTTGATTGGCCTTTCACCCCTACCCACAGCTCATCCCCCAGGTTTTCAACCCTGGTGGGTTCGGGCCTCCACACCGTCTTACCGGCGCTTCACCCTGGCCATGGGTAGATCACTCCGCTTCGGGTCTAGACCACGCGACTCAACGCCCTCTTCAGACTCGCTTTCGCTACGGCTACCCCACACGGGTTAACCTCGCCACGCAGCACTAACTCGCAGGCTCATTCTTCAAAAGGCACGCCATCACCCCGAAAGGCTCTGACGGCTTGTAGGCACACGGTTTCAGGTACTCTTTCACTCCCCTCCCGGGGTACTTTTCACCTTTCCCTCACGGTACTAGTCCGCTATCGGTCACCAGGAAGTATTTAGGCTTAACGGGTGGTCCCGCCAAATTCACAGCAAATTCCACGAGCTCGCTGCTACTCGGGAACACCACCAAGAGAGATCACGCGCTTTCGCCTAAGGGACTCTCACCCTCTACGGTTCAGCTTTCCAGACTGATTCGACTAGCAACATGATTTTATGACTCTCCGCTGAGTTGACAGCCCCAGCCAGTGGGTCCCACGACCCCCACTACGCAACCCCTGTCAGGTATCACACGCAGTAGGTTTAGCCTCATCCGCTTTCGCTCGCCACTACTCACGGAATCACGGTTGTTTTCTCTTCCTACGGGTACTGAGATGTTTCACTTCCCCGCGTTCCCTCCACACACCCTATATATTCAGGTGCAGGTGACACCCCATAACGGGTGCCGGGTTTCCCCATTCGGAAATCCTCGGATCACAGCTCGGTTGACAGCTCCCCGAGGCATATCGCAGCCTCCCACGTCCTTCATCGGCTCCTGATGCCAAGGCATCCACCGTATGCCCTTAACAACTTGACCACAAAGATGCTCGCATCCACTGTACAGTTCTCAAACACCACACCAGAAAGCCGCCCACTACTGAGAACACCTCTTCCAGGTCACCCTGGCCGGTTTGAACTCGGAGCAACTCCGGTCACCAGAAGCCTCGCACGCCTACGCGTGTTGCCTCAGGACCCAACAGTGTGCCGACCCATCTGCGCTGTCTGAGCGCCGAAAACCAGTAGTTCCACGATTCTTTGAGCTCCACCCAGCGAACATACGCCGCTGCTAGTGGCCTCCCACTCGACAAAGCTTCAGACTCTGCGAGGGTCGAATGCTCCTTAGAAAGGAGGTGATCCAGCCGCACCTTCCGGTACGGCTACCTTGTTACGACTTCGTCCCAATCGCCAGTCCCACCTTCGACCACTCCCTCCCACAAGGGGTTAGGCCGTGGGCTTCGGGTGTTACCGACTTTCGTGACGTGACGGGCGGTGTGTACAAGGCCCGGGAACGTATTCACCGCAGCGTTGCTGATCTGCGATTACTAGCGACTCCGACTTCATGGGGTCGAGTTGCAGACCCCAATCCGAACTGAGACCAGCTTTAAGGGATTCGCTCCACCTCACGGTCTCGCAGCCCTCTGTACTAGCCATTGTAGCATGTGTGAAGCCCTGGACATAAGGGGCATGATGACTTGACGTCATCCCCACCTTCCTCCGAGTTGACCCCGGCAGTCTCCCATGAGTCCCCGGCATTACCCGCTGGCAACATGGAACGAGGGTTGCGCTCGTTGCGGGACTTAACCCAACATCTCACGACACGAGCTGACGACAGCCATGCACCACCTGCACACCAACCACAAGGGAAGCCCTATCTCTAGGGATGTCTGGCGCATGTCAAGCCCAGGTAAGGTTCTTCGCGTTGCATCGAATTAATCCACATGCTCCGCCGCTTGTGCGGGCCCCCGTCAATTCCTTTGAGTTTTAGCCTTGCGGCCGTACTCCCCAGGCGGGGCGCTTAATGCGTTAGCTACGGCACGGAACCCGTGGAAAGAGCCCCACACCTAGCGCCCAACGTTTACGGCGTGGACTACCAGGGTATCTAATCCTGTTCGCTCCCCACGCTTTCGCTCCTCAGCGTCAGTATCGGCCCAGAGACCCGCCTTCGCCACCGGTGTTCCTCCTGATATCTGCGCATTTCACCGCTACACCAGGAATTCCAGTCTCCCCTACCGAACTCAAGTCTGCCCGTATCGACCGCAAGCCCAGGGTTAAGCCCCAGGTTTTCACGACCGACGCAACAAACCGCCTACGAGCTCTTTACGCCCAATAATTCCGGACAACGCTCGCACCCTACGTATTACCGCGGCTGCTGGCACGTAGTCAGCCGGTGCTTCTTCTCCAGGTACCGTCACTCTCGCTTCGTCCCTGGCGAAAGAGGTTTACAACCCGAAGGCCGTCATCCCTCACGCGGCGTCGCTGCGTCAGGCTTTCGCCCATTGCGCAATATTCCCCACTGCTGCCTCCCGTAGGAGTCTGGGCCGTGTCTCAGTCCCAGTGTGGCCGGTCGCCCTCTCAGGCCGGCTACCCGTCGTCGCCTTGGTAGGCCATCACCCCACCAACAAGCTGATAGGCCGCGGGCTCATCCTGCACCGCCGGAACTTTCCACCCCATTGGATGCCCAACGAAGTCGTATCCGGTATTAGACCCAGTTTCCCGGGCTTATCCCAGAGTGCAGGGCAGATTACCCACGTGTTACTCACCCGTTCGCCGCTCGTGTACCCCGAAGGGCCTTACCGCTCGACTTGCATGTGTTAAGCACGCCGCCAGCGTTCGTCCTGAGCCAGGATCAAACTCTCCAACAATGCT
>NZ_JAAATY010000013.1 GCF_013280595.1 Kibdelosporangium persicum | reverse complement strand
CCTCGTCCTCACTCGCCTCAACAGCCACCATCGCACCACCCGACGGCAACGCCTGCATCAACCGACCACGCGCCTCCACCAACCGAGCAGCATCCGCAAGCGACAACACACCCACCACATGAGCCGCCGCAATCTCACCAATCGAATGCCCAGCCACAAAATCAGGCTTGATCCCCCACGACTCCACCAACCGGAACAACGCCACCTCAAGCGCGAAAATCGCAGGCTGCGCATGACCGGTCTGATCCAGGACCCCCTGGTCGGAGACCGCGCGAACACCCGGCAGGAGTTCGCATACCTCGTCATACGCCTGAGCGAAAACCGGGAACGCCTCATACAGCCCAGCACCCATGCCCAACCGCTGCGAACCTTGACCGGTGAACAAGAACGCGGACTTGCCCGCGACCGCACGACCAGTCACCACATTCGCCGCGGATTCCCCCGAGGCCAACGCGGTCAACCCGGCCCGCAACGTTTCATCATGCGAACCAAGCACGACCGCCCGCAGCTCATGTGCGGTACGAGAAGTAGCGAGCGAAAGACCGATGTCGACCGGCTCGCCCGTCACGGCCAGCAGCCGTGACGCCTGGGCCCGCAACGCATCGTCACTGCGCGCCGACAGCACCCACGGCACCAACGGAGCAGACACAATCTCGCGCGGCGCTTGCGGAGCCTCTGGCGCCTGCTCAAGAATCACGTGCGCGTTCGTACCGCTGATACCGAACGACGACACGGCAGCCCGTCGGAGGCGCCCGGTCTCCGGCCAGGCCTGTTGCTCACTGAGCAGACTGACTGCACCAGCGGACCAGTCGACATGTGGCGACGGCTCGTCCGCGTGCAACGTCTTCGGAAGCACTCCGTGCCGCATGGCGAGGATCATCTTGATCACGCCGGCGACGCCCGCCGCGGCCTGGGTGTGCCCCAGGTTCGACTTGATCGACCCGAGCCACAACGGGTTGTCCCGGTTCTGGCCGTAGGTGGCGATCAGGGCCTGTGCCTCGATCGGATCACCCAGTGACGTACCGGTTCCGTGCGCCTCGACCACGTCCACATCGGAGGGTTCCAGACCGGCGGCGGAGAGCGCCTGCCCGATGACCCGCTGCTGCGACGGACCGTTCGGGGCAGCCATTCCGTTCGACGCGCCGTCCTGGTTCACCGCCGAACCCCGTACCACGGCCAGGATCGGGTGCCCGTTGCGTTCGGCATCCGAAAGCCGCTCCACCAGGAGCATCCCGGCGCCCTCGGACAACACGGTGCCGTCGGCACCGGCACCGAAGGCCTTGACCTCGCCGCTGCGGGCGAGGTTCTGCTGCCTGCTGAAGTCGACGAAGGCGACCGGGGTGGACATCACGGTGATCCCACCGGCCAGCGCCAGCGAGCAGTCCCCGGCCCGCAGCGCGTGAATCGCCAGATGCAGGGCGACAAGCGACGACGAACACGCCGTGTCCACGGTGACCGCCGGGCCCTCGAACCCGAACTGGTACGCGACCCGTCCGGTGTAGACGCTGCCGTCCGAACCGCTGCCGAGGAACGCGGCCACGTCCTCGGAGACCCCGGTCACCGAGCTGTAGTCGGTGTACATGAGCCCGGAGAAGACGCCGGTCTTGCTGCCGCGCAGGGTGGCCGGGTCGATCCCGGCCCGTTCCACCGCCTCCCAGCAGACCTCCAGCATCAGCCGCTGCTGGGGATCCATGGCGACTGCCTCGCGGGGTGAGATCCCGAAGAACCCCGCGTCGAACTCACCGGCATCGTGCAGGAAACCACCCTCGCGGACATACGAGGTGCCCCTGTGTTCGGGATCCGGGTCGTACAGCGAGCCGAGATCCCAGCCGCGGTCGGCCGGGAACTCGGTGATCGCGTCGCCGCCACCGGACAGCAGCGTCCACAATTCCTCCGGAGTGGACACTCCGCCCGGGTAACGGCACGCCATGCCGACGATCGCGATCGGCTCCGATTCGAGCTCCCACACCCGCCTGCGGCTTTCCCGGAGGTCGATAGCCGCCTGCTTCAGGTACTCGACAAGCTTCTCGTCCGTCACAGCAGACCCTTCAGGTTGAGATGAGAGCTCGGGTGGATCACGACCGGCCGAATTCCCGGTCGAAGACGTCCAGCAGTTCCTCGGCGGAGGCGTCCCGGATGTCGCTGTGCACGTCGCCGCCCTTGGCGGTTGCCGAACCGCCGTCGCGATACCTGCTCAGCGCCCGCTCGAGCCGCTTGGTGATGTCCGTCCGCGCGGCCGCTTCGACGTCCAGGGCGGACAGGGTGGTCTCCAGCTTCGCGATGGTGGCGAGGACCTTCTCGACCTCGTCCGGCTCCTCCTGGTGGAAACCGGCCAGGATGTGGTCGGCCAGCGCGGTGGAGGTCGGGTAGTCGAACACCAGCGTGGCCGGCAGCCGCAGACCGGTCGCGGCGTTGAGCCGGTTACGCAGTTCGACCGCGGTCAGCGAGTCGAACCCGAGTTCGCGGAAGGTCTGGTCCGCGTCGACCGTCCCGGTCCCGGAGTGCCCGAGCACGGTGGACACGTGGCCGCGCACCACGTCGAGCACCACCGCGGCACGTTCCGCGAGCGGGATCTCGGTGATCCGGTCACGCAACGACTTCGCCGGTACGGCACTGACGGTGCTGCGCGTCGAGGTCCGGACGAGTGAACGCAGGATCGTGGGCACCTCGTCCGATGCCGCGAGCTTCCTGGCGTCCAGCCCCATCGGGATCAGCACGGGGGTGTCGGCGGCGCCGACCACGTCGAGCAAGGCCACACCCGCCTCGGTGGACAGCGGCACCAGTCCGTCCCGCCGCATCCGCCGCAGGTCGGTGTCGGTGAGCTTGCCGGTCAGGCCGCTGCTTTCGGCCCACAGGCCCCAGCCGAGCGACAGTGCCGCCAGGCCTTGGGAGTGCCGGTGCAGTGCCAGGGCGTCGAGGTAGGTGCTTGCCGCCGCGTAGTTGGCCTGTCCCGCCGTACCGAACACGCCGGTGGCGGAGGAGAACAGCACGAATGCGGACAACTTGAGGTGCTGGGTCAGTTCGTGCAGGTTCCAGGCCGCGTCCACCTTGGGACGCAACACCGTGTCGATCCGCTCCGGCGTGAGCGCGTCGATGACTCCGTCGTCCAGCACACCGGCCGTGTGCACCACACCGGTCAGCGGGGTGTCGGCCGGAATGGCCGCCAGCACGGCGGCGAGTGCGTCACGGTCGGCCGCGTCACAGGCGACGATGTCCACCTGCGTGCCCAGCACGCCCAGTTCGTCCCGCAGTTCGGCCGCACCCTCGGCGGCCAGGCCTCGGCGGCTGGTCAGGATCAACCGTTTGGCCCCGTTCTCGGCCAGATGCCGGGCGACGAGACCACCCAGCATGCCCGTACCACCGGTGATCAGCACAGTGCTGTGATCCGCCCAGACCGTGTTCCGCTCCGGGTCGACCGGACCGAACCTGGCCAGTCGAGGCACCGAGGCGATCCCGCCACGCACCGCCAGCTGGGGCTCGCCTCCGCTGAGCAATGCGGGCAACGCACGCAGTGACTGTTCGTCTCCGTCGACGTCGGCGAGCACGATCCGGCCCGAGTTCTCCGACTGGGCGGACCGCACCAGGCCCCACACCGCCGCCAGCGCCGGATCCGGGCTGGTCTCATCGGACACCGCGACCGCACCCCGGGTCAGGATCACGAGTGTGGAGTCGGCGAACCGGTCCTCCGCCAGCCACGCCTGCACCGATTCCAGTGCCTTGCCGACGGCCGAGCGCACCACGCCCGGCAGGGCACCCGATTCGACCACGGGCAGCAGGACGAACTCGGGCAGCGAGTCCTCTTTGGACAAAGTAGGCAGGTCCGGCGCGGTGCCGACCTCGACGTCGGTCTGCCGGATGGCTTCCGCGATCACATCCGCGTCGGCTCCGACCACGGCGAGAGCCCGCGGGACGGCCGAGGCCCGCGGCACCGTGATCCAGTCGAGCCGGAAAAGCGAATCCTGGCCCGCCGACCGCATCTGCTCGGCCGACACCTCACGCATGACCAGCGAGTCCACTGTGGCGACCAAGGCACCAGCGCCATCGGTCACCACGATCTGAACGCCGTTCTCCCCCACCCTGCTCAACCGTGCGCGGAGCGTGGTCGCGCCGACCGCGTGCAGCCGGACACCGGTCCACGCGAACGGCAGCTCAGGGCCTCCGGTATCGCGGTCTTCGCCGACACCGACCGCGTGCAGCACCGCGTCGAACAGCGCCGGGTGCAGGCCGAAACCGCCGGCCGCACTGGCGAGTTCCTCGGGCAGCGCGACCTCGGCGAAGGTGTCGGCACCACGACGCCATGCCGCGACAAGCCCACGGGACATCGGGCCGTAGTGGTAACCGGTCTCGGCGAGCTCCGCGTAAAGTCCGCCCACCTCGACGGGCTCCGCGTCGGCGGGAGGCCAGACGATCTCGCCGGCCGGGACGGCCGCGCCGGTCTCCTTGGCCAGTACGCCGGTGGCATGCCGGGTCCACGGCTGGCCGGCCCCGTCCTCGTGGCGGGTGAAGACGGCCAGTTCCCTGCGACCGTCCGGATCGGCCTCGCCCACGGTCACCCGCAGGTGGATGCCGCCCGTGTCCGGGATCAGCAGCGGGTCCAGCAGCGTGAGTTCCTCGACGACACCGCATCCGACCTGGTCACCGGCCTGCAAAGCCAGTTCGACCAGCCCGGTGCCCGGCAGGACGACCGTGTTCAGGATCGCGTGGTCGGCCAGCCAGCGGTGTGTCGTCAGCGACAGCCTGCCGGTGAAGACGAACGCGTCCGAGTCCGGCAGCGCCACAGACGCCGCGAGCAGCGGGTGATTCGCCGTGACCAGCCCCGCCGCGGTCACGTCTCCGGCGCCACCGGCGACGCGATCCAGCCAGAACCGCTCGTGCTGGAAGGCATACGTCGGCAGGTCGACCACCCGCGCACCGGTCCCGGTGAACAGCGGCTCCCAGTTGACTGGGACACCGTGCGCGTGCGCCGTGCCGAGAGCGAGCACCGCGGTAGTCTCCTCGTCCCTGTCCTTACGCAGGAACGACGCGAACACACCGTCGCCGTCGTCGGCCATCGCGGACAGCACACCGTCCGGGCCGATCTCCAGGAACCGCTTGACGCCCGCACCACGCATCCACGAGACGGCGTCGCCGAACCGGACCGCTTCCCGCACGTGCTCGACCCAGTATTCGGGATCGACGATCCGGGCCGTCGGCTCACCGGCCACTGTGGACACGACTGGTACCTGCGGCTCGTTGAAGGTCAAGCCCTGCACGACCGCGCGGAAATCGTCGAGCATCGGCTCCATCAGCACCGAGTGGAACGCGTGCGAGACCGCGAGTTGCTTGACCCGACGGCCCTGCGCCTTGAAGTGCTCGGCCACCGCACGGATCGGATCGGCCACACCGGACAGTACGACCGCGTTCGGGCCGTTGACCGCCGCCAGTGACACGTCGGCCGACAGGTGCTCCCGTACCTCGTCCTCGCTCGCCTCGACAGCGACCATCGCGCCGCCCGTCGGCAACGCCTGCATCAGCCGACCGCGAGCCTCCACCAACGTGGCAGCGTCCTTCAGCGACAGCACACCAGCGACGTGAGCCGCGGCGATCTCACCAATGGAGTGCCCGGCGACGAAGTCGGGCCGCACGCCCCACGATTCGACCAGCCTGTACAGCGCCACCTCGAGCGCGAAGATCGCGGGCTGCGCGTTCCCGGTCAGATCGAGCGCGGCGGCGTCCCCGATCCGCCGGATGCCCGGGATCAGGTCACAGACCTCGTTGTACGCCAACGCGAAGACGGGGAACGCCCTGAACAGGCCCTCGCCCATGCCCCACCGCTGCGAACCCTGACCAGTGAACAGCAGCGCCGTCCGCCCAGGCAGAGTTCCGCCCGTGACGACCGATGCCGACGACTCTCCCGCGGCCAGCGCGGCGACACCGGCACGCAGTTCTTCCGTGGTGGCACCGACGACGACCGCGCGACGCTCGTGCGTGCTGCGGGTCTTGGCCAGCGACAGACCGATATCGACCGGTTCGCCGTCGACTGCCAGCAGTCGCGCTGCCTGATCGCGCAGCGCCTCGTCGGTGCGGCCGGACAGCACCCACGGCACGACAACCGATTCCAGGATCTCGCGGGGCACATCCGGAGACTCCGCCGCCTGCTCGATGATGACGTGCGCGTTCGTACCGCTGATACCGAACGACGACACCGCCGCACGCCGCGCACGGCCGGTCTCCGGCCATTGCCTGGGCTCAGTGAGCAGCTCGACCGCACCCGCCGTCCAGTCCACGTGCGGCGTGGGCTCGTCCACGTGCAACGTCTTGGGCAGCACGCCCTGCCGCATCGCCTGGACCATCTTGATGATCCCGGCGACACCCGCGGCCGCCTGGGTGTGCCCGATGTTGGACTTGATCGAACCGAGCAACAGCGGCTGGTCCGCGGGCCTGCCACGGCCGTAGGTCGCCAGCAGCGCCTGCGCCTCGATCGGGTCGCCCAGCTTGGTGCCGGTGCCGTGTGCGTCGACGGCGTCAACGTCCGATGTGGACAGACCGGCGCTGGCCAGTGCCTGCTCGATCACGCGCTGCTGCGACGGGCCGTTCGGCGCGGTCAGGCCGTTGGAGGCACCGTCGGAGTTGACGGCCGAACCACGCACCACGGCGAGCACCCGGTGTCCGTTGCGCTCGGCGTCGGACAGGCGCTCCACGAGAAGCATCCCGACGCCTTCGCCCCAGCCGGTGCCGTCGGCGGCGGCGGCGAAGGACTTGCAGCGGCCGTCCGGGGCCAGGCCACGCTGCCGGGAGAAGGCCACGAACGTGTCCGGAGTGGACATCACGGAGACGCCACCGGCCAGCGCGAGGTCACATTCGCCGTTGCGCAGCGCCTGCGCCGCCCAGTGCAGCGCGACAAGCGACGAGGAACACGCGGTGTCGACGGTGACCGTCGGGCCTTCAAGGCCGAAGTTGTAGGAGATCCGTCCGGACAGGACACTGGCCGCGTTGCCGATCCCGATGTAGCCCTCGAGTTCCTCCGGCACCTGGTCGCTCGGCGGGGCGTAGTCGCGGTCGCTGATCCCGGCGAACACGCCGGTCCGGCTGCCGCGCACGGACGCCGGGTCGATTCCGGCGCTCTCGAACGTCTCCCAGACGGTCTCCAGCAGGATTCGCTGCTGCGGATCGGTGGCCAGTGCCTCCCGCGGGCTCATCTCGAAGAACTTCGCGTCGAACTCGGCGAGGTCGTAGAGGAACCCGCCCTCCCGGACGTAGCTCTTGCCCGCCTTGCCGGGGTCCGGGTCGTAGAGGGATTCGACGTCCCAGCCACGGTCCGACGGGAAGTCACCGATCGCGTCCGCGCCGGACTCGACGAGTTTCCACAGGTCGGCCGCGGAGGTCACGCCACCCCCGTACCGGCACGCCATGCCGACGATGACAATCGGATCGGTGTTGTCCACCGCCACGACGGACTGTGTGCTTCCCGGGGCGTCCGACGCGCCGAGCAGTTCCTCCCGCAGATACCGGACCAGGACCACCGGCGTGGGGTAGTCGAAGACCAGCGTCGCGGGCAGGCTCAGGCCGGTGGCGGAGGTGATGTGGTTACGCATCTCCACCGCGGTCAGCGAGTCGAAGCCGAGGTCACGGAACGCCCGCGACGACTCGACCACGCTGCCGTCGGCATAACCCAGCACTTCCGCGATCTGCGTGGTGACCATGTCCAGCAGGGCGCGCTCCTGGTCGGCCGGTGACAGGCCGGTCAGGCGCTCCCGCAGCGAGTTCCCGCCACCGGTGGTCTTGCCGGCCGCGGCCCGCCTGCGGACCGGCACCAGGCTTTCCAGCTTCGGCGGGTAGTCGCCGGTCACCGCGAGGATGTTGACGTCGAGCTTCACCGGCATGACCACTGCCTCGCCCGACCGCAGTGCGCCGTCGAACAGCCGCATGCCCTCGTCGAAGTCCAGTGCGACAAGGCCTTTACGGGCCATCCGGCGCAGGTCGTTGTGGGCGAGGGTGCCCGCCATGCCGCCGCCTTCCTGCCCCCACAGGCCCCACGCCAGTGAGACGGCGGGCAGACCGAGGTCCCGGCGGTATTCGGCGAACGCGTCGACGAAGGCGTTGGCCGCCACGTAGTTCGCCTGCCCCGGCGCGTCGAACACGCTGCACGCGGCGGAGAACAGCACGAACGAGGACAAGTCGAGGTCCTTGGTCAGTTCGTGCAGGTTCCAGGCGCCGTCCACCTTGGGCCGCAGCACCTTGTCCATTCGCTCGGGGGTCTGCGAGGCCAGCACGCCGTCGTCGAGCACACCGGCGACCTGGATCACCGAGGTCAGCGGGGCGTCCGCCGGGATGGTGGCCAGCAGTCCGGCCAACGACTCGCGGTCCGCGGCGTCACAGGCGGCGATCGTGACGTTCGCGCCCAGTCCGGTCAGCTCGGCGTGCAGTTCGGCGGCGCCACTGGCGGCCATGCCGCGTCGGCTGGTGATCACCAGGTTGCGGACTCCGAGGTCTTCCACCAGGTGACGGACGAGCACCACGCCGAGGCTGCCGGTCCCGCCGGTGACCAGGACCGTGCCGTCAGGATCGAACGTCAGACCGGGTTTGTCGTCGTCCGGGACGAACGTGGCCACCCGCGGCGCCCAGACCTGCCCGGCACGCACGGCGAGCTCGGGCTCACCGGCGTCCACAACGGCCGGAAGCACCTCGTCGAGCCGGGTTGCGGCGTCGATGTCGACCATCACGATCCGGCCGGGGTTCTCCGACTGCACGGAGTGGATCAGGCCCCAGACCGGCGCCATCGCCAGGTCGACCGGTTCGCCCGCGACCGAGACCGCGCCACGGGTGAGGATCACCAGCTTGGTGTCGGTGAACCATTCGTCGGTCACCCACGACTGCATGCGGGCCAGCATCCGGTTGACCGCGCTGCGAACGGCGTCGGGCACCTCGCCAGGCTCCCCGTGCGGCACCGGCAGCACCGCGATGTCCGGCGCGACGAGGTTCTCGTCCTCCGTGTCCAGCAGGGAGGCACCCAGTGTCTCGGCCAGCGCGACATCGTCACCGAGGACGGCCCAGGTTCCATCGACGCGCTCGCCCAGTGGCAGTTGCGTCCATTCCAGTTTGTACAACGGTTCCTGTGCCGTTGTGCCGGCGGCGATCTCGTCGGCGGCCACTGCCCGCCGCGTCAGCTGGTCCGCCGAGAAGACCACGTCGTTGGCGCTGTCGGCGGCCACGATCGCGTAAGAGTCCCCTTCTGCCGGGGAGATCCTGACTCGCAGCGTGGTGGCGCCGAGCGCGTGCAGCCGGAACCCCGTGCAGGACGACGGCAGCCTCAGACCGTCCACATCGGACTCAGCGAGCGTCACCACCTGGAGGGCGGCGTCCAGCAAAGCGGGATGCAGTGCGTAGCCCTCCGCCTCGGCGGTCGCGTCCTCAGCCAGCGCGACCTCGGCGAAGAGCTCGTCGCCACGGCGCCAAGCCGCTTGCACGCCCTGGAAGACAGGTCCGTAGCCGAATCCGAGGGTCGCGAGTTCGTCGTAGAACCGCTCGACGCCGACGGAATCGGCCTTGGCCGGCGGCCAGACCGCCTCGAACGACGGAGCCGGCGCACTCGCGGACGCCAGAACACCGGTGGCGTACTGGGTCCAGGACTGCTCGTCCGCAGCGTCCGCTGCCTTGGCGTACACCGACAGGTCCCGTCGGCCGTCAGCGTCCGGACCGCCGACGACGACCTGAATCCGGACTCCGCCACGATCCGGCACGATCAGGGGCGCGTGCCAGGTGAGTCCGTCGATCACCTCGCAACCGGTCCGGTCTCCGGCCTGGATCGCCAGTTCGAGCAGGGCACTCGCGGGCACGACGACAGCGCCGGAAACGACGTGGTCGGCGAGCCAAGGGTGGGTAGCCGTGGACAGCCGTCCGGTCAGCACGAAGCCGTTGGTTCCTGGCAACGGAAGCGTGGCGCCGAGCAGCGGGTGGTCCGCCGGGCCGAGCCCGGCCGATGACACGTCGGCGGTTGCCGCGGTTCCCTCAAGCCAGTACCGCTGCCGCTGGAACGCGTAGGTGGGCAGGTCGATCCGCCGTCCGCCAGGCAGCAGGGCTATCCACGCCACGCTGACCCCGCGGGTCCACACCCCGGCGAGTGCGTCCAGCAGCGCGCCCGTTTCGGGGCGGTCGGTGCGCAGCCCTGGGTGGAAGGTGACGGTGTCCGGCACACTGTCCTGGCCCATCGCCGAGAGCACGCCACCCGGTCCCAGCTCAAGGAAAGTGCCGATTCCGTCTGCGTGCGCGGCCTGGATTCCGTCGTGGAACCGGACCGCTTCCCGCACGTGCGCCACCCAGTAGCCGGGATCGCACAGGTCGGCCGGTTCCGCAAGGCGACCGGTCACATTGGACACCACCGGCAGCTCGGGCTCCTGGTACGTCAGGCTTTCGACCACCGAGCGGAAGCCGTCGAGCATCGGCTCCATCAACGGCGAGTGGAACGCGTGACTGACCCGCAAGGCCTTCGTCTTGTGCCCCCGCGACCGCAGCGTTTCCACGAGCTTGTGCACCGCGTCCGCGGCACCGGAGATCACCACCGAGGACGGCCCGTTGATCGCGGCGATGCTCACTTGCCCGTCCAGCAGCGGCGTGACGTCGTTCTCCGCCGCCCGCACCGAGTACATCACGCCGCCGCTGGGCAGAGCCTGCATCAGCTTCCCGCGCGCGGCCACGAGCTTCGCCGCGTCGGCCAGGGACCACACCCCGGCCAGATATGCCGCGGTCACCTCGCCGATGGAGTGGCCGAGCAGCATCTCCGGGGTCACGTCCCAGGACTGCACGAGGCGGAACAACGCGACCTCAAGGGCGAACAGCGAGGCCTGTGCGTACTGGGTCTGGTTCAGCGCCTCTTCGTCCTCGCCCCAGACGATGTCACGCAACGGCGAGGGCAACAGCGGATCAAGCTCCGCGCACACCTCGTCCCACGCCTGAGCGAAAACCGGGTACGTCTCGTACAGTTCCCGGCCCATGCCCAGCCGCTGCGAGCCCTGACCGGTGAACAGCACCCCAAGCCTGCCGTCGCCGACAGCCACCGCAGGGGCCTGCCGGTCGGCCAGCCGACGGACGGCAGCCAGCAGATCATCCCGGCCGGTCCCGATCACGACCGCGCGGTACTCCAGTGCCGCCCGGCTGGCCGTCAGCGCGAATCCGATGTCGACCGGGTCCAGTTCCGGCTGGTCGTCCACAAAAGTCGCGAGGTTCCTGGCCTGCGCGGACAGTGCCTGCGCCGAACGCGCCGACAACACCCACGGCACGATGCCGAGCGGCTCGGCTACCGCGGTTTCCACCGCGGTGGTCTCGGCCGTCTCCGGTGGCGGGGCCTGTTCGAGGATGACGTGCGCGTTCGTACCGCTGATACCGAAGGACGAGACTCCCGCCCGCCGCGGCCGTCCGGCCTCAGGCCACTGCCGGGCCTCGGTCAGCAGCTCCACCGCGCCCGCCGACCAGTCCACGTGCGGGGTGGGCTCGTCCACGTGCAACGTCTTGGGCAGCACGCCATGCCGCAGGGCGAGCACCATCTTCATCACACCGGCCACACCGGCGGCCGCCTGCGTGTGACCGATGTTCGACTTGATCGCCCCGAGCCACAGCGGTGTTTCCCGCTCCTGGCCGTACGTCGCGAGCAGGGCCTGCGCCTCGATCGGGTCGCCGAGCCTGGTCCCGGTGCCGTGCGCCTCCACAGCGTCCACATCGGACGTCCGAAGTCCCGCGTCGGACAGCGCCCGCATGATCAACCGCTGCTGTGACGGGCCGTTCGGCGCGGTGAGACCGCTGGACGCGCCGTCCTGGTTCACCGCGGAACCCCGGATCACCGCCAGCACCGGATGCCCGTGCCGCTGGGCGTCCGACAACCGCTCGATCAGCAGCACGCCGGCACCCTCACCCCAGCCGGTGCCGTCCGCCGCGCCGGCGAACGACTTGCACCGGCCGTCCGCGGCCAGCCCACGCTGCCGGGAGAAGTCGATGAAAGTCTCGGGCGTGTACATCACCGTGACGCCACCGGCCAGCGCCATCGAGCAGTCCCCGGACCGCAGCGCCTGCACCGCCCAGTGCAACGCCACCAAGGACGAGGAACAGGCAGTGTCCACTGTGACCGCTGGCCCTTCGAGACCGAGGGTGTACGCCACCCGGCCCGAGGCCACGCTCGCGTCCGTCCCGTTGGCCAGGAACGCCGCCACATCCTCGGAAATCCCGGACACGCCCCGGCCGTACTCGTGGTACATCACGCCGGCGAACACACCGGTCTTGCTGCCCCGCAACGAATTCGGGTCGATCCCGGCCCGTTCGACGGCCTCCCAGGACACTTCCAGCAGCAGCCGCTGCTGCGGGTCCATGGCGAGGGCCTCACGGGGTGAGATGCCGAAGAAACCGGAGTCGAACTCCGCGGCGTCGTAGAGGAAACCGCCCTCGCGTGCGTAGGAGGTACCGGCGTGCCCGGGGTCCGGGTGGTACACGGATTCGATGTCCCAGCCGCGGTCCTCCGGGAACGACGACACGCCGTCTGCGCCCGTGGCCAGCAGCTGCCACAGGTCCTCCGGCGAGGAGACCCCGCCCGGGTAGCGGCACGCCATTCCCACGATGGCGACGGGCTCCGACCTCTTCTCCTCGACCTCGGTCAACCGCGCCCGGGTCTCACGCAACTCCGCGGTCGTCCGCTTGAGATAGTCGAGCAGCTTTTCCTCGTTGTTCGCCACCGTCTCCACTCCACTGAATCGGTCGGAGGGCCTCATGTCAGCAAGGCCGAAAGACACCGAACCTGCCAACGCCACACCGGCGCACGGCAGCGGCAGGCCGGAACCCGCCGAATCATTCACCGCGACAGCACCACAGTCCGAGAACGCCGGGATTCCCTTTTCGCGCGGGAACCCGCGATTTCCGTATCAGGACATCACGGCCGGTAATCCGGCACAAGACGAGCAATCCACTGGCCGGGAATCAACCGGTAACCACGTCAGGCCCGTGGTTCCAGTTCGTTGTCCAGGATCTCGAACAGTTCCTCGGCGGTCGCCGAATCCAGGACGGGCCCTTGCCCGTCCGGCCGCCGGTTCCCGTCCCACGCGGCGAGCAGGCCACGCAGCCTGGCCGCCACACGCTCGTGCTCTTCGCCGTCCGACGCCCCGGCGCCCAGCAGGTCCTCCAGGCGGCCGAGTTCGGCCTCCAGCCCACCGGGCCCGCCGGAATCCTCGGTGACCAGCCTGCGGCCCAGCTCGTCGGCGACGGCCTGGCTGGTGGGATGGTCGAAGATCAGCGTGGACGGCAGGGTCATGCCGGCGGCCGCGCCCAGCCGGTTGCGCAACTCGACCGCGGCGAGCGAATCGACACCGAGCTCAAGCAGTCCTCGGTTGGCGTCGACCGCGTCCTGGCTGTCGTAACCGAGCACGGCGGCCACGTGTGACCGCACCAAGTTGAGCAGAGTCCGCCGCCGCGCCGGGGCGGAGAGCGTGGCCAGCCTGTCGGCCAAGGACTCGGTGGATTCGGCCACCGCGCCGGTTCCGGCGGCCCGTCGGACCTGTGGCCGGACCACACCGGTCAACAGGGCGGGTACCCCGCCGGGGCGGCCCCGCAGCGCGGCCTGGTCGATGCGTACCGCCGCCACGGTGGTTTCGCCGGTGGCCAGCGCCGCGTCGAACAGGGCCAGGCCCTCCTCCGGCGCCAGCGGCGGGAAACCCGAGCGGGCGAACCTGCGCCGCCCGGCCTCGCCGAGGCCGCCGGTCATCTCGCTGTCGATGTCCCACAGGGCCCAGGCCACCGCGGTGGCGGGGAGACCGGCAGTCCGCCGGCGCGCGGCGAGCGCTTCGAGGAACATGTTGGCGGCCGCGTAATTCGCCTGTCCCGCACCGTCGAGCATGGTCGCCGTGGAGGAGAACAGCACAAACCGGGTGAGGTCCAGGTCAGCTGTCAGCTCGTGCAGGTGCCAGGCCGCGTCCGCCTTCGGCTGGAACACGCGGTCGATACGTTCGGGCGTCTGGGACGCGAGCACCCCGTCGTCGAGGACACCCGCCGCGTGCACCACCGCGCGCAACGGATGCTCGGCGGGGATTCCGGCGAGCAGTTCGGCAAGAGCGGCCCGGTCCGAGACATCACACGCCGCAACGGTGACGGTCGCGCCGAGCGAACTCAGCTCCGCACGCAGTTCCTCCGCGCCGGGTGCCTGTGAGCCGCGTCGGCTCACCAGCAGCAGGTGCCGTACTCCGTGCTGCTGAACGAGATGGTGGGCGACCAACGCGCCAAGGCCACTGAGGCCGCCGGTGACCAGAACGGTTCCGTCGGCATCCCAGTCCACAGTGGATTCGCCAGTCGCCCTGGCCAGTCGCGGAACACGCAGCTCGCCGCCGCGAATCGCGACTTCAGGTTGCCCACACGCCACGGCACCGGCGATGGCCGAGCCGGACGCCGCCCAGGAGTCCACGTCGATCAGCGTGATCCGGCCTGGGTGTTCCGCCTGTGCCGACCGCACCAGGCCACGGACCGCCGCGGTGGCCAGATCGTCACCGGAGCTCACCAGGGCGAGCCGAGAACGCGCGAACCGTTCGTCGGCAAGCCATTCCTGGAGCAAGCCAAGGATTCGCTGTACGGCAGTGCGGGCGGCCCGCGGCCCGGTTCCCTCCGGCTCCCACGGCACCACCAGCAGATCCGGCGTACCGACCTCGGACAGCTCGGTGTGGCAGGACACCGTGAGTCCTTCGACGCCGAGCACGTCGCCGTCGCCCAGCAACGCCCATTCACCGGTCGGCGTACCCGGCGAGACGGGCGTCCAGTCCATGGTGAACAACGACTGGGCCACCACGGCCTGCCCGGCCGAAGCGAGTTGTTCGGTGACCGGCCGGGACACCAGCGCGGCCACCGAGGCGACCGGAGCGCCCGTCGGATCGGCGAGGTCGACCGCGACGGTGTTCTCCCCCGCTTTGGACAGCCGCACCCGCAGCGCACGGGCACCGGCGGCGTGCAGGCTCACACCGGTCCACGCGAACGGGACCCAGGGCGGGCCGTCGGTCGGCACGAAATCACCGAGGTCGATGGCATGCAGCGCGGCGTCGAACAGGGCCGGGGACAACGCGAAGTCGCCGGTTGCGGCGCCCTCAGGCAGGGCGACCTCGGCGAAGACCTCGTCGCCACGACGCCAGGCCGCGCGCAGGCCCTGGAACTCAGGGCCGTAACCGTATCCGCGCCGGCTCATGCTGTCGTACAGATCGCCGATGTCGACCGGTTCGGCACCCGCGGGCGGCCAAGCACGGAGCTCAGCTCCATTGTGGACGGTGTCCGTGCTGAGCACCCCGGTGGCGTGCCGGGTCCACGGCTGATCGGCGGAGTCGTCCGCCGGACGGGAGGACACGACGACCTGCCGGTCGCCCCGCTCATCGGCGGCGCCCACCTCGACCTGGAGCCGGATCGACCCGGTTTCGGGGACTGTCACAGGACTGTGCATGGTCAAGTCGGCCAGCCGTGGGCAACCGGCACGGTCGCCCGCGTGCAGGGCGAGTTCGGCCAAAGCGGTGCCAGGCAGCAGAACGATGCCGTTGATCGCGTGGTCGGCCACCCACGGGTGCGCACGCTGGGAGATCAGCCCGGTGAAGGACCACGTGCCGGCGTGTGCGGACTCGACCGCCGCGGCGAGCAGCGGATGCCCGGCGACGGACTGGCCGAGTCCCGGCGCGTCCAGCTTGGGCGCAGCGCTGTCGAGCCAGAACCGGCGCCGCTGGAAGGCGTAGGTCGGAAGCCGGACCGGGCGGGCCGATTCGCCGTACACCCCGGTCCAGTCGACGTCGGCGCCGCGCACCCACGCTCCGGCCAGGGCACCGGTGATCTCGCGGGCCTCCGCGCGGCCGCGGCGCAGGGCGGGCACGAACACGTAGTCCTCGCCGGGCACGCACTCCGCCGCCATCGCGGACAGCACCGGGTCGGGCCCGAGTTCCACGAACGTCCGTACGCCCTCGGCGGCCAGGGTGCGGACGCCGTCGGCGAACCGGACCGAACCGCGAACGTGGTTCACCCAGTAGTCCGGCGAGCCCAGCTCCGCCGCGGTGGCGATCCGGCCGGTCAGCGCGGACACCACCGGGATTCTGGGGGCCGAGTAGGACATCACCCGCATGACCATCCGGAACTCCGGCAGCATCGGGTCCATTCGCGGCGAGTGGGAAGCATGGCTCACCCGCAGCCGTTTGGTCTTGCGCCCACGGGCCGCGAACGTGGCCGCGACCTCCGTGACCGCATCCTCGTCGCCGGAGAGCACCACCGAGCTCGGGCCGTTGATCGCGGCGATGCCTGCCCGTCCGTCGAACGGCCCGAGTTCCGCGACGACCTCCTCCTCGGCGGCCTGCACCGAGACCATCGCCCCGCCTTCCCGGGGCAGTTGCTGCATCAACCGGCCGCGCGCGGTGATCACCGCCGCCGCGTCCGGCAGCGACCACACCCCGGCCACGTGCGCGGCGGCGATCTCACCGGTGGAGTGCCCGAGCAGGAAATCCGGCCGCAGGCCCCAGGATTCCAGCAGCCGGAACATGGCTGTCTCGATGGCGAACAACGCGGGCAGGAGATACGCGATCTCGTCAAGCAGCGCGGCCTGCGGGCTGCCCGGCTCCGCCCACACCACGTCGAGCAGTGGCCGGTCCAGATGAACGTCGATCTCCGCGCAGATCTCGTCCCAGGCGCGGGCGAACACCGGATAGGTGTCGTACAGTTCCCGGCCCATCCCCAGCCGTTGGGAACCACCTCCGGTGAACAGGAATCCGACCGGAGCCGACGTGGTTCGCCCCTGGACGACTCCGGGGACCTGCTGCCCCGCGGCGAGGGCGTCCAGACCACGGCTGAGCTCCGGCACGTCGCCCGCGACCAGCAGCGCCCGGTGATCCAGGTGCGCCCGGGTGGTCCCGAGGGCGTGGCCCAGGTCGGTCAGGGAGACTTGCTCGTCCACTATGGACTTCAGGCGGTCGGCCTGTGCGCGCAGTGCCTCCGGGCTTTTCGCGGAGACCGGCAGCGGCAGGACCGGAACCTGGTCGACAGTGGACGGTGGCACGGGTTGTGGTGGTGCCTGTTCCAGGATCACGTGGGCGTTGGTGCCACTGAAACCGAACGAGGACACCCCCGCACGGCGTGGGTGGCCGTTCTCCGGCCACGGCTCGGCCTCGGTGAGCAACTCCACGTCGCCCGCCGTCCAGTCCACGTGGGGCGTGGGCGCGGTGACGTGCAACGTGCGAGGCAGCGTCTGGTGCCGCATCGCCATGATCATTTTGATCACGCCTGCCGCCCCCGCCGCGGCCTGGGTGTGCCCGATGTTGGACTTGATCGAGCCCAGCCGCAAGGGCGTGGACCGGTCGCCGCCGTAGGTGGCGATCAGTGCCTGCGCCTCGATCGGATCGCCCAGGGTGGTGCCGGTACCGTGCGCCTCCACCGCGTCGACCTGGTCCGGTGTCAGGCCGGCGTCGACCAGTGCCTGGCGGATCACCCGCTGCTGCGAAGGGCCGTTCGGTGCGGTGAGGCCGTTGGAGGCGCCGTCGGAGTTGATCGCCGAGCCACGGACAAGGGCGAGCACCGGGTGTCCGTTGCGGATCGCGTCGGAGAGGCGCTCGACCACGAAGACGCCCGCACCCTCCGACCAGCCGGTGCCGTCCGCGTCCGCGGAGAACGGCTTGCACCGGCCGTCGGGCGCGAGGCCGCGTTGCCGGGAGAAGGACAGGAATGTGCCGGGCGCGGCCAGCACGGCGACGCCACCGGCGAGCGCGATGGTGCATTCCCCCTGCCGCAACGCACGAACGGCCAGGTGCAGCGCGACAAGAGAACCGGAGCACGCCGTGTCCACAGTGAACGCCGGGCCTTCGAATCCCAGGGTGTACGCGACGCGCCCGGCGATGAAGCTGGACGTGTTGCCGGTGGACAGGTACCCCTCGATCCCCTCGGCATCGGTGAGGCGCGGCCCGTACTCCTGCGGCTCGGCGGCGAAGAACACGCCGGACCGGCTGCCGCGCAGGGACGTCGGGTCGATTCCGGCTCGTTCCAGCGCTTCCCAGGACGTCTCCAGCACCAGCCGCTGCTGCGGATCCATGGCCTGCGCCTCACGCGGGCCGATGCCGAAGAACTCGCCGTCGAACTCCGCCGCGTCGTAGAGGAATCCGCCGTGACGGACGTAGCTCTTGCCCGCGGCGTCCGGGTCCGGGTCGAACATCCCGTCCAGGTCCCAGCCACGGTCGGCCGGGAACGGGCCGATGACGTCCCGGCCCTCGGCCACCACCTGCCACAGCTGGTCCGGGTCGGTGACCCCGCCGGGATAGCGGCAACCGATGCCCACGATCGCGATCGGGTCATCGGCGTCGGCCACGGAACGAACCGGGGGCTCGGCCGCGGCGTTCTCGCCGAGCAGTTCGGCACGCAGCCTCCTGGCCAGGATCGCCGGCGTGGGATAGTCGAAGGCCACGGTGACCGGCAACCGCAGACCGGTGGCCTCGGCCAGCCGGACATGCAGGTCGGCCGCGGCGAGCGAATCGAATCCCAGGTCCGTGAACGCCAGGTCCGGGCCGAACTCCTCCCGCGCGTCGTCGCCCCGGACGTTGCGCAGTGCCGCGAGCGCGTGCGTACGCACCAGATCCAGCAGCATCCGGTGCTGCATGGACGCCGGCAGTCCACGCAGGTCCTCGACGAGCCGTTGGTTCCCGAGTTCGTTCATGTCTGCTCTCTCAAAGGTCATCGGGTGTCAGGCCGTGCGGAGTTTCCGCTTCGGCGAACCCGGGCGCAGTGCGTTCCTGGGGTTGATCGCGACGACGTCGAAGTTGCGGACCGTGCAGTCCAGCCGGTGGAACATGTCGTCGGGACCGGTGAACCAGAGCGTGTCCACGCCAAGCCCGGCCAGCGTGCCCACGATGTCCGGCCAGCGGATCGCCCGGTCGAAGGTGTCGAGCAGCATCGTGCGCATCGCGTCGGCGGAGTTCACCACCGCGCCGTCGGCGTCCGAGACCACGGTGAGCTTGGGCGGCTCGATCCGGTATCGGGAAAAGACCTCCGCCTCCGCCTTCGCCCGCAACGCGCCGAACGCGCTCGCGTGCACCGGCGGGCGCATCGTGTACATCGAGTATCCGCCGAGATCCCGTACCGCCTGGATGAAGTCCTCCAGCGCGGACTCCCGCAGGGAGATCATGTAGAAGCCGCGATCCAGCGTCCCGGAGATCTCGAACCACTGGCCGCGGGCGCGCATCTCGTCCAGCAGTCCGTGGAACGGTTCGTCCGGCACCCGGTAGACCGCGTGTGTCACCACATCCGCGTACTCGGCGGCGAAGTACTCCCGCTCGCACCGGGCAAGGTCGACCGTCAGCCGGACGACGTCGACGAAATCCAGCGAGCCGGTGTACGCGGCCGCCGCCTTCTGGCCGAAACTCGCCCCGACACAGACTTCCGGCCGCATCCCGAACCGGTCCTCGGCCCGGTCCGCCGCGGCGAGCGAGGCGATCACGAAGGCCAGCTGCGCGTACTCCGAGTAGGCCGTGTCCTCGGTGTCGAACCGGCCCAGCACGGACAGGCCGAGCACCTCGTCGGCGACGGAAAGCCGGGCGCGCGCGTACCGGTCGAGCACGAGGAACCGGCCCGCGCTGCCGAAATCGAACTTGCCCATCCCGGGAAACACCACGGCCGTCCGCTGTGCTTCGCTTTGCCCAGTCATCGGGGTGCACACCTTTTCAGTAGGTCGAGATCCGCTTCACCAGGCCGGTCACACGGGCAACACAGCCGGCAGTTCGCTTCGCCGCTTGATGTTCAGCTTGCGGTACACCTTGGTCAGATGCTGTTCCACGGTGCTCAGCGTGATGTGCAGCGTCTGCCCGATCTCACGGTTGGTCCGGCCGGACACGGCCAGTTCGGCGACCCGCCGCTCGGCCGCACTCAGTGCCGGACTGCCGTCCACGTCCCGCGGACCGCCCGGCCTGGCATCCGTGTTCAGTGCTCCCAGGCAGGCCAACACCTCGCGGCGCAACGGATGCGCGTGACAGCGCTCGGCCAGGCGCAGTGCACGGTGCCACAGCTGCCTCGCCCGGGTCAGCCGGCCTTCACGGTGCCGGACCCGGCCCAGTTCGGTGATCACGTGCGCGAGGTGATACCCGTCCTGCGCGGTCTGCAGAAGATCCACGGCCGCGTCGAGGATGGCCCGCCGCTGGGGGAGATCGGCGACCGAAGCGAGCACACCGAGCGAGACTCCGCGCATCCAGCCGGATGCCGATCCGAGCATGGCCAGCTGTTCCCGGATGAGGTGCGTCGCCCGGTCGGCCTGGCCGAGCTGGGCCAGTGCCCGCGCCATCTCCACGCGCCACGGCAACGTCACCGGATCATCGAGGTTCCACGAGGCCGCGAGATCGCCCACCGTCCGGAAATCGTCGAGCGCGGCATGCGGCCGGCCGGTGGCGAGCGAGAAATGCCCGCGCGCGACCAGATACTCCAGCCAGTAGCCGCTGTGCCCCATCGCACGGGGGATCGCCAGGGTGAACGCCCGCTCGGCCTCGTCGAACTTGCCCATCCTGGTCGTGGCGAGGACGAGATGACTCAGCGGCGACCCGATCGCCACTCCCCAGCTCCGGACCGACAGCAGCGACAGGGCGTCGCAGGCGTCGCGTTCGGCGTCGGCGAGTTCACCGAGCCGCAGATTGATCGCCGACCTGAGGTCCGTCAACACCGCGCACCACGCCGTCGCGTGCTGACGCTCAGCGTCGCGAAGCAGGTCCTCGCACCAGTACATCGCCCGCTTGGGCTGGTCTGCGGCAAGCAGTTCCCGCAACGCGGACAGCACTGATTCCGGCGGGGTGTCCCCGACCCGGCTTTCCCGCAGCACCTGCTCGGTCCGGTCGACCATTGCCGTGTTGTCGCAGTCAGTCGATGACGTTTTGGCGCGAACGTTCTTGGCTCGCAGCGGTTCGGTCAATCCATTGCGCTGCGCCGCGGCGAAGAGCGGCGGGTGCCAACGGGCAAGCCATCGCCCGGTCAGGTCTCGCTCCGCCGGGTCCGGCGGCCCTGTCACGGTTTCCAGTGCGCGCACGGCCTCCCCCGGCTGGCCGTGCCAAGCCAGCGACCGGACCAGCCGCATCGCTTCACCGTCGGTGAGCATCCCCTGCCGCAGGGCCGCCCGCAACGGGCCGTGATGCCGGCTCGCCGCCGCCGGGCTGACGGTCCACTGGAACCTGGCCAGTCGCGCGGTGAGCGTGGCACGCTGACGCCCGTCGCCGCAGAAGCGGCTGGCCGACTCGAGGTACCGGACGGCATCCCCGACCTCGCCGAGGGCGAGTGCCCGTTCGGCATGCGTCAGGATCTGGTCGCCCGCGGCCCGCAGCACTCCGGCCGCCCAGGGTTCCTCGGCCTCACCGGCATCGAGCAGATACCCGACCACCTCCGCGGGCGCCACCCCGTCCGCATGCAGCAGCCTGGCCGCCCGGAGGTCCAGTGTGGACCTTTCAGCGGCGGTCAGTTCGCCGAGGATCACGGCACGGGCGCGGCCGTACCGGAACTGGGAACCGGCGGTCAAACCGGCCAGTTCCAGCGCTTCCAGCGTGTCGCTCACCACGGAGAGCCGTTCGCCGAGGAATCTGGCCAGCAGCGCGGGAGTGGCCAGCTCGCCGAGCACCGCGATCGCCCTTGCTGTCCGCTGCAGTTGCGGTCCGCCTCGATGCAGACAGCTCAGCACCGCACTGGCGAAGGCCGGCCCGGCCACCGGCTCGCTCATCCCGTCGACGCCCAGCGCACGGCAATCCTCGATCAGCGCGTGCAGCAGGAGTGGATTGCCGCCGGTCAGTGCATGACATCCGGGTGCCAGCCGGGGCGCGGCCTTGACGTCCAGCCGATCGGCGAGCAGCCGGCCGATTCCGTCCTGGGACAGCGGTGGCAGCGTGAACAGCCGGGAATCGGGATGCCGCAACGCCTCCGGCACGAGCCCGGACGACGTTCCGGTGCGTTGGCCGAAGACCAGCATCACCGGCGCCGACCCGATGCGGTGCAGCAGGTACGTCAGCACACGGATGGAGGCATGGTCCGCGAACTGGTGATCGTCGACGCTGATCACCAGCGGCTGTTCGCCGGCCAGGTCGAGCAGCGCGGCACAGACGCTGTGCGCGATCCTGGATTCCGAGTCCTCGTCCGGCGACTCGCTCCCGTACGGCGACGCGATCAGATCGGTGACCAGCCTGGCCACCGCCGATCCGGTCGTACCGCGAAAGAACTGTTCGACCACACCGAAGCGCAGGGTTTGCTCGGTGGGGGTACCGCAGGCGTGCAGCAGTGTCGCTCGGGCGGATACCGCGTGTTGTTCGAACGTTTCGAGCAGAGCCGTCTTGCCCGCCGCGATTCCCCCGCTGATCACGGCGACCTTGCCGTGACCGCAGGCGCTTTCGGTCAGCAGCCGGGCCAGCTCCGCCAGGACCGAGTCACGTTCGACAAGCTTGCCCGTGCCTGCCGGGGCGTCGCGGAGGAACCGCTGCGCCGGGCGGTCGAGCACCGCCTGGTTGTTCGTCTGCCGCGTCACGCCGAGCGGCCGCGCACAATCCGCCTCGCTCATCCGCGCACTTCCCAACCTCAACGTGTGTCGGTAACAACTCGCTGGTGACGCTAACGCGGCAGGGCTGGACGTCCCCACAGAACAGTTCCACCGACGGGTAACCGGGAGGGAACGCGCCGTGGTCCCTGCTCGCGAGGAGATATCCGGATTCCGGGCGGGGTTGCCGTTCGATGGGCGGCACGTGGAAAGAGCCAGCGCGGCGTCGCCACTCCAGGTCGATACCGTAGTGAACTGGTGAGGACCGCCACGCCGAGACACGAGAGACACAGAGAGACACAGAAGGACACGGAGAGCAGGGGGTACACAGTGGACAGTGCACGGGTGGTCGGCGCGTGACCAGCCGACTGGTGAGCGCCGCGACGATCTTCGTGGCGTGCCTCGCACAGCTGATGATCGCGGTCGACGTCACCGTGTTGTACCTGGCGGTTCCCGCGTTGACCACACAGCTCGGCGCCTCGGGCGAGTCGGTGCTGTGGATCGCGGACATCTACGGCTTCACGATGGCCGGTCTGCTGGTCACCATGGGCAACCTCGGCGACCGGTTCGGGCGTCGGCGGGTGTTGGTCTACGGCGCCATCGCGTTCGCGGCGTGCTCGGTGCTGGCGGCGTACGCGCCGACCCCCGAACTGCTCATCGTGGCGCGGGCCTTGCTCGGTGTGGCGGGCGCGGCGGTGCTGCCCGCGACTTCGTCGTTGCTGCGTGCGGTGTTCACCACACAGCAGGCCCGCACGGCCGCGATCGGCGCCAGCGCGGGCGTCTCGGCGGCGGGGTTCGCGATCGGGCCGATCGTCGGCGGACTGCTGCTGGACTCGTTCTGGTGGGGTTCGGTGTTCCTGGTGAACGTGCCGGTCACAGCGTTGATCCTGGTGGCCGCCAAGTACGTGCCGGAGTCGCGCACACCGGAACCGTTGCGGCTGGACCTGTTCAGTGTGGTTCTCTCGGTGATCGGCGTGGTCGCGGTGGTCTACGCGGTCAAAGGCGCCTTCTACACGGGCTTGTGGCACGCCGATGTCCTGGCCGCGCTCGGGCTCGGGGTGGCCGCGCTGGCGCTGTTCGCGCGGCGGCAGCTCCGGCTGCCGGTCGCCCTGATCGACCTGCGGCTGTTCCTTGATCGCGGCTTCGCGGCGTCCGTCGGGTCGAACCTGATCTCGGTGTTCACCCTGGCCGCGTTCGGGCTGATCATCAGCCAGTACTTCCAACTGGTGCGCGGGTGGTCGTCGATCCAGTCCGGGCTTGCCTACATCCCCAGCGCGCTGGCCGCCATGCTGGCGGGCGGCCTGCTGGCCGCGCGGGCGGTCAACCGGTTCGGCCGGTCGGTCTCGGTGGCACTCGGTCTCGGCCTTGCCGTGCTGGGATTCGCGGTGTTCGCGTTGATCGAGGCGGACTCGCCGTACGCGCTGGTGATGGTCGCTCAGGTGGCGTTCGGCGCGGGCGCCGGCCTCACGCTGACCGTCA
The DNA here is from genome assembly GCF_013280595.1 of Kibdelosporangium persicum. Taxonomy (GTDB): domain Bacteria; phylum Actinomycetota; class Actinomycetes; order Mycobacteriales; family Pseudonocardiaceae; genus Kibdelosporangium; species Kibdelosporangium persicum. Next base: position 239,411 of record NZ_JAAATY010000013.1, on the reverse strand, counting down.
CCAGCGACACGATCCTCGGCACGGTCCCGCGCAGCCGCGCCGGTGCCGCGGCGGCGGTGTCGGCGACCGCGTACGAGCTGGGCGGATCGCTTGGCATCGCCGTGGTCGGGAGCGTGCTCTCCGGGATATACCGGGCGCAACTCGTGCTGCCCGCCGGTGTTCCGGCGCCGATGGCCGAGCAGGTCCACGAGTCGTTCTACGAAGCGCTCACGGTGGCCGCCGCCTTGCAGGACACGATCGGCGCCGCCGTCCGGAACGCCGCGGTGACGGCGTTCGTCGACGGTATCCAGGTGAGCATGGTCTTCAGCGCCGCGGTGATGGCTGTCCTGGCCCTCATCGCGTTGAGGTCGCTGCGTGGCGTTCCCAAGGTCATCGAAAAGGATGCCGTCGAGGAACAGGGCACCGCGGGCGGCACGCCGTTGTCATGACGGCACTCGTTCCATCCGGCGAATTGCCGGCGAATGGCCGGGACGAGGATTTCACCCGCTACCGGTGGACCGGCTTGCGGCCTATGTTTTGATCACCGTGTCGTTTTTCCCATGAACCAGGACGGTTCCTGGCACGGGAACGCGTGGTGCCATGCGGTGCGAATGCGTTGTCTCACGCCTCGCCGTCGACCACCACGACTGGAAAAGCAATCGCTGAGGTCCGACGAAATCGCTGAGGTCCGACATTATGGGCTCACCCACGACAAGTACCGACCAACATCCGATACCGACAACGGCGGCGTTGTCCCCGGATTTCCCGTTCGCCTACGGCGACTGGCTGAACCACCGGGCCGGGCTGGGCTCGGTCCCGGCACACCGGCACGGCACCGAGGTGGCCGTCATCGGCGGGGGCATCTCGGGGCTGGTGACCGCCTACGAACTGATGAAACTCGGCCTGCGGCCGGTCGTGTACGAAGCGGAGCAGCAACTCGGCGGCCGCATGCGGACGGTCGGGTTCGAGGGCCATCCCGAACCGAGGGCCGAACTGGGCTCGATGCGCTTCTCGGCTTCGGAGGTGCTGTTCCATTACGTGGACAAGCTCGGCCTGCGGGCCGAGCCGTTCCCCAACCCGCTGTCGCCCGCCACGCCCATGACGGTGGTCAACCTGCGCGGTGAGACCCACTGGGCGCGCACCGCCGAAGACCTGCCCATGCCGTTCCAGCAGGTCTCCGACGCATGGGCGAAAGCGCTGCACGAGAAAGCGGACCTGTCGGTGATGGCCGGCGCGATGGCCCGCCGCGACATTCCCATGATCAAAGCCATGTGGAACCGCACCGTGCGCGAGCTGGAAAGCCAGTCCTTCTACGCCTTCCTGGCCACCACGGCGGCGTTCTCCTCCTTCGAGCAGCGGGAGATCTTCGGCCAGGTGGGCTTCGGGTGCGGCGGGTGGGACACCGACTTCCCCAACTCCGTGCTCGACGTCCTGCGGGTCATCTACACCGAGGCGGGCGACAAGCAGTACCGCATCATCGGTGGCAGTCAGCAGATCCCGGCGGGGCTTTGGACGCATCAACCGGAGCAGCCCGTGCACTGGCCGCAGGGCACCTCGTTGGCTTCGCTGCACGGCGGCCGGCCGATGCCCGGGGTGAACCGGATCAGCCGCCGCGGCCACGAGTACCTGATCGAGGACTTCTCGGGCCGGGTACGCGCGTACCCGGCGGCGGTCTTCACCGCGCAGAGCTGGATTCTGCTGTCCCGTGTCGAATGCGACGCCGATCTGCTGCCGCCGGAGGCGTGGATCGCGGTCGAGCGGACCCACTACATGGGTTCGTCGAAACTGTTCGTGCTCACCGACCGGCCGTTCTGGCGTGATCGTGATCCGAGGACCGGCCGGGAGATCATGGGCATGACACTCACCGACCGGCTGCCACGCGGCGTCTACCTGTTCGACGACGGGCCGGACAAGCCCGGGGTGATGTGCCTGTCGTACACGTGGAACGACGACTCGATGAAGGTCGCCACGCTCACCGCCGAGGAGCGGCTGGAGGTGGTTCTGGCGTCCCTGCGCCAGATCTATCCCGACGTGGACATCCGCTCGCACATCATCGCACCGCCTGTGGCCGTCACCTGGGAGACCGAGCCGCACTTCATGGGCGCGTTCAAGTCCAACCTCCCGGGGCAGTACCGCTATCAACGCACCCTGTTCACCCACTTCATGCAGGACGGGTTCGCCGACGAGCACCAAGGCTTCTTCATGGCGGGCGACGACATCTCGTGGCTCGGCGGTTTCGCGGAGAACGCCGTGGCCACGGCGTTGAACGCGGTCTGGGGCGTGGTGCACCACCTCGGCGGTGCCACCCACCCGAGCAATCCCGGTCCCGGCGACGTCTTCGACGAACTGGCCCCGATCGAGATCTGACCCCCGCGCCCGGTGGGTCCCGAGCCGGACCCACCCGGCACGGGGTCAGTACAGCTCAGGGCGCCGGTCGGCCAGATAGGCCGTCTCGGCGCGGGCTTCGGCGATCAACGGCAGGCGCAGGTCGGCCACCAGGAGACCGTCCGCGGTCCCGGCGTCCAGTGCGGCCACGGTCCGGCCGTCAGGTCCGACGACCTTGGTCAGCCCGCAGTACTCCAGCTCGCGCTCCCGGCCGGTCCAGTTGGTGTAGGCGATGAACAGCTGACTTTCGAAGGCACGGGCAGGCACCAGCGTCTCGGCGACGAAACTCCACGGGGCCATCAGGGCGGTCGGTACCACCAGCAGCTCGGTTCCGCGCAGCGCGTGCGCCCGGACCAGTTCCGGGAACTCCACGTCGTAGCAGATGACCAGGCCGATCGTCACACCGTCGACGTCGGCCTGGACCACCCCGATCTCCCCGGCGGCGAAGCTCGACCGGTCGATGTCGCCGAACAGGTGAGTCTTGCGATAGGTGGCCAGCCCGGTTCCGTCGGCGCCGACGATCCGCACCGAGTTGTAGACCCGGTCCCCGTCAGCCTCCGGCCAGCCGTACACGATGGCGATACCGCACTCGGCGGCGATCCGCCCGACGCTGTCGGCCATCGGCCCGTTTTCCGGTTCGGCCAGTTCCCGCAACCGCCGCCGGCCGACGTGGTAGCCGGACAGCGACATCTCCGGCGTCACCATCATGCGCGCTCCGGCGGCCGCGGCTTCGCGGGCACGTACGTGCAGGCCGTCCAGCGCGGCGGCGACGTCACAAACGCGTGCCTGAGCCTGCCAGCAGGCGATTCTCATCAGTGAATTCCCTTCCGACCGCACACCTGACCGCACGTTATCAGCCACCGGCAAAACGGTCCCTGGAATTACCGGACGGTGACCCGGCCATGGAATCGCGCCGCTGTCTGCGATCCCGAATCCCTCATAACCTGAATCCGCACCGTTGACCGATCCGCCCGCCCGCGCGCCGGTAGTGCCTTTCCCGACGGGTGCGAACCCGGTCCCACCGGAAGGAGTTCGACACTGATGTCCGCAAAAATGTTCGGGGTCGATTCGGTACTCACGTCGACCGAATTCGAGCAGAATTCGCTGCGGATCGCGGGAGTGCTGTCCGGTCACGGCGTCCGGCTCGGCGATCGGGTGCTGCTCAAGGCGGACAACTCGATCACCTACGTGTCCACGCTGTACGCGTTGATGCACGTAGGCGCCTCCGTCGTCCTGGTGGACCACCAGGAGAAACCGGCACAGACCCGGCAGATCCGCGAGCAGGCCAGGGTGAAGTTCGTGATCGCGGACGACGACGCCCCCGTCGAGCCCGGCGAACCGGTGCTGCCGCTGTACGCGTTGAACGTGGCCGCGGCAGGGCATCCGCCAGCAGCGCCGCGGCTCGACTTCTCCGCCTGGAGCGACCTGCCCGACAGCCTGATCATGTGGTCGTCCGGTTCGACCGGAGTCCCGAAGGGCGTGGTGAAAAACGGCGGCCGGTTCCTGCAGAACCTGCGGCGCAACGCCGACCTCGTCGGCCACGAAGCCGACGACGTGCTGCTGCCGCTGTTGCCGTTCAACCACCAGTACGGCCTGTCCATGGTCCTGATCTCATGGCTGGTCGGCTGTTCGCTGGTGATCGCGCCGTACCGGCGGGTGGACCGCGCACTGCGGATGGCCGGGGTGAGCGGCGCGACCGTCGTGGACGCGACGCCTTCGACGTACCGCAGCATCCTCAACATCGTGAGCAAACGCCGTGAGGCCGTGCACGACTTCGGCCAGGTGCGGATGCTGTGCAGCGGTGCCGCGCCACTGGACCCGGGCCTCGTCCAATCCGCTGTCGACGTGTTCGGCATGCCGTTGCTGGACAGCTACGGCAGCACCGAGATGGGCAACGTGGCTTTCGCGACGATCGACAACCCGGTCGGTGCCGGTCAGACGGTGGACGGACTCAAGATCCGCATCACCGACGACGACGGTGTCGAGCTCGGTGCCGGCCAGGTAGGCGAGATCGAGGTGCTGGACCCCGATCTGATGGAGGGCTACCTCAACGCCGACGGCGACCTCGATCCCGTGGACCGCGGCTGGTACAAGACCAACGACTTCGGCTACCTCGACGCGGCGAGCAACCTGTTCATCGTCGGGCGCAAGATGGCGGTGCACCGCAACGGGCACACGCTGCACCCGGAGATCATCGAGCACGAGCTCGCCGCGAACGGGTGCGTGGCCAAGATCGTCGCGCTGCCGTCGGAACGCCGGGGTTCGACGCTCGTTTTCTTCGTCGAAGACGAACAGCAGCGCGGCCACGACCACTGGCGCGACCGGATCTGCTCGGCGCTTCCGGTCTTCCAACAACCGAACCGGGTGGTGGTGCTGGAACGCTTCCCGCTCAACCGCAACGGCAAATGCGATCGCAAGCAGCTCGAAGCCCTGGCCGCCGACCAAGGCTGAACGCACCCTCGCGACCGGGCAGGACCAGGGGTCCTGCCCGGTCCGCTGTGCCGGCCGGATCACGGGTCGGCTGATCTGACGTACTCGGGTTCGACCTTGGGTGGCCATACGCTGGTGGCCAGCAGGCCCAAGGAGTAGGCGCGGGAGACCAGCGCGGTGCGGTTGGGGGCGTCGAGTTTGCGGAGCATGGCCTTGACGTGGTACTCGACGCCGGGGCGGCTCAGGTAGAGCGTGGCGGCGGTCTCGGCCGAGGACATGCCCGCGGCGATACATTCCAGGATCCGGGCTTCCAGCTCACTGAGCACCCAGTGGCCACGCCAGGTCCGCGGTTCACGGGGAGCGGACCGGCCGACCGGCGCGGGGTGCAGCACCAGGACCACATGACCTACGCGGCCGGGATGGGCCGGGACTCTGGTCGCGATGAGGACCGCCGGGACCGGGTCGCTGTCGGGCCGGGCGGCCAGCACGGACTCGCAGACGCTGGTCAGCGCGCCCGTGGCCAGCCGGGCGAGCCGGCGGCCCAGGCGCGGGTGCGCGCTGCTGTGCACGACGTGCAGGATCTCGCGTCCCCGCAGGGTCGCGGCACGCCAGCCGAACCCGTGTTCGAAATTGGCGTTGACGTCACGTATCCGCAGCGATCCGTCGAGGACGATCACACATAAACCAGAATCGTCCAACAAGGACCGGAACTCCCACGGTTCCGCAGTGCGATCCACTGCCGTCCCACTGGCCGGCCGCTCGCCCGGATCACTCCGATCGGGAGCAGAAAAGGACACAGAACCCCCTATTTGTCAGCCCCAGTCTTATCGTGGTGTCCGCATCCGGCCGCCAGCGCGGCCGAACACCACCTGAAGCGAGAAACACGAACGCCCGACGCAGCGCTGAAAATGCCCCAAGAAATACCGCGCCTATGCCGGTCGAGCGTGTTCTCCAGCCGGGCACACCGGACCATGGAACCCCAGCGTCACCATGATCACCGCAGGTCTTCCAATGTCCAAAGAGGACTACTAAGGTCGCCCCGTGACATACCCGACGGCCGGTCTACGTGTTGACAAAAGACCGCCGATCAGCCGAAAGATCGAACCACACTCGTGAAGACAAACTCCTCGCCTTTGATCACACATACGCCGGACCACTTCCCTGGCACGTGCCGATTCCCCGGTCGAACACATACTTCACAGTCCATCAACAATCCCGGTATGACACTCCGTGAGGATACAAACACTTCACCAGCGAATCAACCTAAAACCACAAGCCCGGACATCTCAAGCTTGACACCCTCCGGACGATTCGGTAACAGGCGCCCTTCATGGTGACCAAATCGACGAGCACAGCTAGGCCCTTTCCCGTATGGATGGCGCCGGGCGCCTGACGGCCGGACATCAGAACGTGACCACACGCTCACCCAACCGACATGACGCCTGGACGACCAGGCAGAACAGGGAGGCAGTTTTGCCCTCACCCGGTTCTGCCGGTTGAATGAGCGTCGGTGGACAGAACAGACGAAAAGGCATCGGCCCTCGGCAGACTCCTGCTCCGGCACCGTCTCGGGGCGGGCCTGACCCAGGAAGACCTGGCAGCGGCGTCGGGAGTCAGCGTGCGAGCGCTGCGGGACCTGGAGCGTGGGCACGCACAAGCCGCCCAGCGGCGCTCGGCGGAGGCGCTGGCGGACGCCCTGCGACTGACAGGCAGTGAGCGGCAGGTTTTCCTCACCGTCGCCCAGGACAGCAGGCGCCGCACATCGAGACCCACGGCGGTAACGGCACTGTGCGCGTTACCGCCGGAAATCCCGGACTTGCTGGGCCGCGAGCGGGAGCTGGCGCAAATTCGCCACGAGGCGGCCGCGGGCGGAACGGTGGTCGTGATCGGGCATCCCGGGATCGGCAAGACCGCGCTGGCGGTGTCGGCGGCGCACCAGTTACGGCCGGAGTTCCCGGACGGCTGCTTCGCCGTGGACCTGCGCGGCATGGACGATCAGCCGATCGCCGCCCGCGTCGCGCTCGACCGGCTGCTGCGCGCGCTGGGCGTGCCCACGCCCGAGGCCCCGATGTCGGAGACCGAGCAGTCCAACCTGCTGCGGATGCGGCTCGACGGCCGCCGAGTGCTGGTGTTGCTGGACAACGCCGCGAACGAGGAGCAGGTCCGTCCGTTGCTGACGACCGTCCCGGGCTGCCTGACGCTGGTGACCTGCCGCCGGACGCTCGCCGGCCTTGAGGCGGCCCGCTGGGTGTGGCTGGACCCGTTGACCGAGCGGGACGCCGTCGATCTGCTGGCGACGATCGCGGGGCGGGACCGGGTAGCCGCCGAACCGGCCGTGGCCGCGGAACTGGTGTCGCTGTGCGGACGTCTCCCGCTGGCGCTGCGGATCGCGGGCAACCGGCTGGCCACCCGCCCGAACTGGACGCTGGCGTATCTGACCGCGCAACTGCGTGACGAGCGCACCAGGCTCAGTTCGTTGTCCGCAGGTGATCTGCAGGTGCGCTCGGCGTTCGAGATTTCCTACCGTCGCCTGTCCGCGGCCGCGCAACTGGTGTTCCGGCGGCTGAGCGTCATCCCCGGTGCGGACTTCGACGCCGAGCTCGCCGAGCTGGCGACCGGCGTCACCGAGCTGGACACACGCGTCACTCTCGACGTCCTGGTGGACGCCAACCTGCTCCAGGCCTCCCCGTCCCCGGGCCGGTTCCAGTTCCACGACCTGATCCGGCTCTTCGCGGGCGAGCGGATGTCCGACGAGGAAGAACCCGCGGAACGGGAACGACTGACCCACGCCGTGCTCGGCCATCTGCTCGGCACCGCCAGTGCCGCGGCGCGGGTGTTCTATCCGGACGCGCTGGAAACTGGCGAATTCTCGTCCCGCGACGCGGCGGCCGGATGGCTGGAACGAGAGCAGTCGAACTGGATGGCGGCACAGCGCGAGGCCGCGCGGCTCGGCCGGCATGACGACGTGCTCGAGCTGGCCAAAGCGATGCACTGGTACTCCGACAACTGGTCGATGCGCAATCCCTGGGACGAGGTCTTCCGGCTTGGTGTCGAGGCCGCCCGCGCGCTCGGCACCCGGCCGGACGAGGCGAAACTGCTCAACTTCCTCGGGTGGGCCCAGGTGTACTGCATGGGCGACTACGAGACCGGATACGCCACACATCAGCGGGCGCTGGCGGTCGCGACCGAGGCGGACGACCGGCTCGAACAGGCGTGGGCCCACGCGTATCTGGGCGCGGCGCTGATGCACATGGGCCGGCCTGCCGAGGCTCTCGAGTACGCGCGGCAGTCCTGTGACCTGGCCGGCGAATTCGGCTTCTGGTCGATGCGACTCTCGTTGCGCAACCGGCTGGGCCGGGTCCTGCAGGCGTTGGGGCGCCATGACGAAGCATTGTCCGTACACAATGATCTCCTCGCCGAGGCGGACAGGCACCGGGACGACGCCACTGCCGAGACGCGGTTGTGGATGACCGCGATGGTGCTGTTGGAAGTCGGCCACTGCCTGTCGGGACTGAAACAGTGGCGGCAAGCGGCGGAGACGTTCGGCCGTGCCCGGGAGGCGTTCGCCGCCAGCAACCTTTCGGGCATCGAAGGCGAAGCCGCCCAGTACGAAGGAACGGCGTGGCGCGAGGCCGGTGAGTACGAACTGGCGCGTGAACGCCTCCAGCAGGCCCTGCTGGCCCTGTCCGGCGCCGCCGCGGATTCGCGGCGCCGGCAGATCCTCGCCGAGCTGGCTCAGCTGCCCGAAAACGGTTCAGCAGGACCTTGAGCCGGGGACTCGGTCAGTGGCCCAGGTCCCGTGGACGTACACGTCCGCGTCGAAGGTCGTCAGCACCAGAACACCGCAGATGCCGTCACGGACGAGTACGCGACTGGCATCGACGCCGGCCATGCGCACGTCCATCAGGACGACATCGGGTTTGAGGATTCGTGCCATTCGCACAGCCTCGGCGCCGTCGCCTGCTTCGCCGACGACCTCGACACCGTCAGCCCCGGTCAGGACCCGCACCAGTCCGGCGCGGTTCGCCGTGTGATCGTCCGCGACCAGTACCCGAATCAACTCGCCACTCCTCCATGGGTTGTCCTAGGGGCAACACCGCTCGCACCCGCCAGCCGCCGGACCACGGGCCCGCCTGGAAATCCCCGCCAACGGCGTGTGCTCGCTCCCGCATGCTGACCAGGCCGGTGCCGGCACCGGCACCGGGAGGCCCGGTCAGGTCGTTGGTCACCTCGACAATCAGATGCGTGTCCTCGACACGCACCTCGACCGCGGCGCTGCCGCCGGACGCGTGCTTCAACGCGTTGGTCAGTGCCTCCTGGACGATCCGGTACGCGGCAAGGTCCACGGCCACCGGAAGATCACCGAACGCGCGCCGGATCTCCAGAACCAGCCCGCCCGCCCGCGCCGAGTCGACCAGCCTGTCCAGTTCGGCCAGCGTGGCCGGAGCTGTGCGGGGGCTCTTCTCGCCGTTGTCCGCCTGCAGCACGTCGATCATCGCCCGCATCTCCGCGAGCGACTGGATGCTGTTCTCACGCACGGACTTCAGCACTGTCCGGACCAGCTGGGGATCACGGTCGGCCACTGACAGCAGTGCCTCGGCCTGGATCGCGATCGCCGAAAGGTGCCCGGCGACCACGTCGTGCAGGTCGCGCGCCATCCAGGCACGCTCGTCGGCGACCGCGGTGCGCCGGTCCAGTTCCGCGATCCGGTGCAGCTGACGAGAACTCGCCCGTTCGGCCTCGAGGATCTCGTCGTGCTGGCGGATGTTGAACGACCACCAGACCGGCACGATCAACAGGCTGAAGACGTTGAGCACGGTGAAGAACCCGTGCCGCCAGTCCCCCGTCACACCGACGTCCGCCACGCCGACGGTGAGGACCGTGACGATCGCGCCTGCCAGAATGAACCGGCTCCCCCGCCGCGTTGTGCTCAACGTCGCGTTGACCAACAGGTAAACGAACACGATGATCACTGGTATGGGGAGGCCGTAGCTGAGGTTGCCGAGCAGGATGCCGGTCGCGATGGCCAGCATCACCAACGGTGCCCTGCGCCGGAGCATCTGCGCGACACAGAGCACCGCCGACTGCGTGATCAGCAACCCCAGCGGCAGTTGTTCCTGCGGCACCAAGGCATACAGATCTGTGGCGTAGAGAACAAGCGCGACAGCGAAGAAGACGAGGGCGATGACCACGTCCCACCAACCACTTCGCCGGTAGCGCGTGACCGCCTCACTCACGAACACAACACCGATCAAAGCATGGTTGCCGTCGTCGCACCGTCGTACGAAGGGATGACGATTTTCCGGCCGTGCTCGCACAAACTGGGAACATGCTTATGGTGACGGTGATCCTCGCGTGTGAGATCGGGTTCTGGGTGGTGCTCGGCGCCGGCCTGGTCGCCAGATATCTGTTGCGTTGGCGGCGAACCAGCACGGTGCTGCTGATCTGCGTACCACTGGTGGACGTGGTTCTGCTCGCGGCGACGGTCGTCGACCTCAGGCAAGGCGGATCGGCGTCGACCGTGCACGGGCTGGCCGCTGTGTACCTTGGCGTCAGTGTCGCGTTTGGACACAGCATGATGCGCTGGGCGGACCAGCGGTTCGCGCACAGGTTCGCCGACGGGCCACCGCCGGTGAAGCCACCGAAGGCAGGTTCGGTCCGGGTTCGTTACGAGTGGCGTGAGTGGGGCAAGTTCATGCTGGCGCACGCGATCGCCTGCGGCGTGATGGCCTTCCTGATCTTCGTGGTCAGCACCCCGGAGCACACCGTGGCGCTCTGGCGGGAAACCATCCCGACAATGTCCATTGTGGCCGCTGTGTGGCTGCTCTGGCCGCTGTCCCAGACGTTCAAGAAGTCCCGTCCCGCCTCCGGCTGAGCACCATCTCGTGCCCAAGCAGGCCTGCGTCTTCGGCCGACGCCGGCCTGCTTGGGCACTGTGCGGACGCCACGGCCGGCACCACCTGGGCTGAACCCGCGATGTGGATCTGTGTGTCACATGACGCAGATCAAATCCTCCGCGTGCGGTCTCATGATCAGTGATGACTTCACGAGGAGGTGTACATCATGGACCCGTACGCTCCCGCACCGGACCCGCGAGGATGGCGGCGCGGCTACCTCGCCGCGTGTGTGGCCGTCCCGTTCACGTTGATGCAGATCTGGGCGATGGCCATCGTGCTGACCACCGCCCACTTCGACGGGCCCACCGCGATCGCGATCCCGCTGGCGCTCAGTGGCACGATGGTCGCCGTCCTGACCGGATGGCGCTGGGTCTGGCGGCTCGGACGCAAGACAACCGGGCGACGGCGTCCGGCGCTGATCACCTGACCTACGGGGCGTCACCAGGCCCGCCTGGGTCAGTCCAGCGATGAGTACCCGAGCGCCAGAGCAGACTTCGCGGGGCTCCGCGCCACGGGCGCGGAGCCCTCTGTCATGGCGTCGCCGGTCAGTGTTCAGCAGTCAAGGCGGACGGTTTCGTCGAACAGGTTGGAGAATTTGTACCAGGCGCCGCCCGACCAGTCCGGCGCCCAGTCGCGGACGCCCTTGCACCCGGTGGGGATGTACACGCCGTCGGTGTCCTTGAAATACTTCGTCGACGTTTCACCGGGCCGCAGGAACGCACCGGAAGCGTTCTCCGGGGGCCAGTTGTCGATGATCCATAAATCACCGTCGGACGAGCCCGAGTTCTTGATTCTGCCGCAGAACACCAACGTGCACGTTCCCAGTGGCTGCACGGTGTCCGTCGCCGGTGCCGCCGATGCCTGCGTCGGGGACGCGCCGACGGTCGCGGGAACAGCGACCGCGACGACGGCCGCGAACCTCGCCAGCCTGCGTTTGAATACTGTGATCATTTCCCCTCCGAAACAGTCAGAGTCCGGGCCGCTGCACGTTCCCGGCTTTGCCCGGCGCCTGGTCAGTGATCTCCATGTATCGCGCGCTCCAGGCAGTGTTGTGCGGCCCGTCCTGGAATCCCTTGATCTTCACCGCCCGGCGAGCTTTCACGTGACAGGTCCGCCCCGGACATTCGTGTAACTGGGTCCTGCCGATTCGAGATATAGCATCGCGACGTTTGTTCAGTACCGTTCGCGCTGCTGAACAAACAAAGATCCGGGCCACTGGGGGCAGGGATGGGCAGGCGTGAGCGTCCACTTGATCCAGATGCGGGTTCGTTACAGCGTTTCGCGTTCGAGCTGCGACAGTTGCGGTTAAGGGCGGGACAGCCCGGCTATCGGGAGTTGTCCAGACGCGCGCACTATTCGGCGACGGCGTTGGCCGAGGCGGCGGGCGGGCAGACGTTGCCGTCGTTGACCGTCACGTTGGCGTACGTGCAGGCGTGCGGCGGCGACCCCCAGGTATGGGAGACGCGTTATCGGGCGCTTGCCGAGGAGTTGACGCCGGACCGCCCGGCTTCGGACGGCCCCTCGCCTTACCTCGGATTGGCCGCGTTTCAGCCCGACGACGCCGATCGCTACTTCGGTCGCGACAGTCTGGTCGAGCACCTTGTCCACCAGGTCACCCGCACGCCGGTCGTCACGGTGTTCGGAGCCTCAGGTAGCGGGAAATCCTCGTTGATCCGCGCGGGGCTCATTCCCGCGACCCGCTCGCACCCCGCGTTTTCCGGACACCAATGGTCCTGCGTTCTGGTGACGCCCACTGGTCAGCCGCTGCGGGAGCTCGCCCGAGCCGTCGCGGAGCTGTGCGGCGGTGAACCAGACCGCGGCGAACCCGGCTGGCTCGACCGGGCGCTGCGCCACGCCGACCCCACCGGCGGCACCCGGGTCCTGCTGCTGGTCGACCAGTTCGAGGAGTTGTTCACGCTGTGCCCGGACGCGGCGGAACGGGCCGAGTTCGTCGACGTCCTGCTGGACGCCGCCCAAGGCCCGGGCCGGGTGGCCCAGGTCGTCCTGGGTGTCCGCGCCGACTTCTACGGGCACTGTGCGACCCATCCCGGCCTGCTGGAGGTGCTCCGGCAGGGTGCCCAGGTGCTCGTCGGCCCGATGACCCGGGACGAGCTGCGGTCCGCGATCACCCAGCCGGCGGCGATGGCCGGGCTGACCGTCGAGCGGGAACTCGTCGCGACCATGATCGCCGACATCACCGACGAACCCGGCGGGCTGCCGCTGTTGTCGCACGCGCTGCTGGAAACCTGGCGTCACCGGCGCAACAACACCATGACCCGTGCGGGCTACCAGGTGTGTGGCGGCGTGCACGGCGCTCTCGCCCAGACTGCCGAGTGCCTGTACGCCGACTTCGATGCCGCGGAACAGGAAGTGGCCCGTCAGGTTTTCGTGCGACTGATCGCGCTCGGCGACGGCATCGGCGACACCCGGCGCCGTGTGCGCCACGGCGAACTGGCCACTGTCGGCGACCCGGCCATCGTGAGCCGGGTGCTGGACAAGCTCGCCGCCGCCCGGCTCGTCGTCATCGGCACCGACAGCGTCGAGGTCGCACACGAGGCGCTGATCCGCGCCTGGCCCCGGCTGAGTCGCTGGCTCACCGACGACCGCGAAAGTGTGCTGCTTCATCGCAGGATCACCGACGCGACCCAGGTCTGGCAGTCCTCCGGACGCGACCCCGAGTTGCTCTACCGGGCAACCCAGCTCGACCAGGTGATTGCGTGGGCCGGCCCGACGCATCGAGCGGCCAGTCTCAACGCCGACGAACGTGAGTTCCTCGACGCCGCGATCCAGTTGCGGGACAAGCAGGCCCGATTACGCAAACGGCGCACGCTTCGCCTGCGGGTGGCCACCGCGGCGGTAGTGGCGCTGCTTGCCACCGCCTCCGTGATCACTTTGCAGCAGCGCTCTGACGCGCGTGACCAACACCGGGTGGCGGTCGCGCGTCAACTTGTCGCTGAGGCCACCGCGCTACGCGAGACCGATCCCTTGCGTGCCGCCCAGTTCAGCCTCGCCGCGTGGCGGATAGCGCCGGAGGTTCCGGCCAGTCGTGACAGCCTGATCAGCACCCAGGCATACCCGCTGCCCACCCGGCTGCGCGGTCACACGGGCGAGGTGCGCGACGTGGCGTACAGCCAGGACGGCCGCATCCTGGCCACCTCGGCAGGAGACGCGACCGTGCGCCTGTGGGACGTGGCGACCCGGACCCCGATCGGCGCCCCCTTGACCGGGCACACCGGGATAGTGAACGGTCTGGCGTTCAGTCCTAATGGGACAATCCTGGCGACCGCGTCCTACGACCGGACCGTACGGCTGTGGGACGTCGCGCGCCGCCAACCGATCGGTGAGCCCATGACCGGGCACACGAGCACCGTCACCGGCATCGCGTTCAGCACCAACGGACGCCTGCTCGTCACCGGTGGCGCCGACGGCACCGTGCGGACCTGGGACGCCGTCACCCGGACCGCGGCCGGCGAGCCGATGGTCGGTCACACCGGTCCGATCACCGGGATAGCCCTCAGCATCGACGGCGTCACAGCGGCCACATCGAGCAACGACAAGACAGTGCGCCTATGGAACCTGGCGACCCGAGCCCCGGCCGGAGCCCCGTTGACCGGCCATACCAACGTCACCAACGGTGTCGCGTTCAGCCGGGACGGGAGACTCCTCGCCTCAACCAGCGCGGACAAGACAGTGCGCCTATGGGACGTGGCGACCCGAACGCCAGTGGGAGCCCCGTTGACCGGGCACACCAACGTCACCTACGGCGTGGCGTTCAGCGCGGACGGCCGCACGCTGGCCTCCAGCAGCTGGGACAAGACGGTGCGGATCTGGGACATCACCAGCGGACGGCAGCAAGGCTCCGCACTCACCGGATCGACGAGCAGCGTCCTCAACATCACGTTCAGCCCCGACGGCTCCGCGCTCGCAGGCGGCGACTCGGACGGTACGACACTGATCTGGTCACTGCGGGGAACCCTCATGCCCGCGCACACCGACGCTGTCTACGCCATGACGGTGAGTCCTGACGGCCGTCTCCTGGGCACCGCCGCCGATGACCGGACGGCGCGGTTGTGGGCGACCACCACACGGGAACCACTCGAAGCGCCCCTCAGCGGACACACCGCCGAAGTCCGTGCGATGGCGTTCAGCCCGCAGGGCGGGATACTGGCGACGGGCAGCTGGGACGGAACACTGCGGCTGTGGGACACCGTGAGCCACGCACCGATTGGGACGCCGCTCACCGGGCATGTCGACTGGGTCCGCGGCCTGACGTTCAGCCCCGACGGACGCCTGGTGGCCACCGCGGGCATGGACATGACCGTCCGGTTGTGGGACGTAGCCACTCGCTTGCCCTCCGGGGCGCCGCTCACCGGGCATACGAATTCCGTGACCGGGATAGCGTTCAGCCCCGACGGCCGCACCCTCGCCACCGGCGCCAACGACAAGACGGTCCGCCTATGGGACGTAACGACTCGGGCCCCGATCGGGGAACCGTTGGCAGGCCACACCAGCGTGGTGCGCGACGTCGTGTTCAGCCCTGACGGAACACTGCTGGCCAGCGCGGGCGACGACAAGACCATCCGCCTGTGGGACGTCGCCGGCCGCAAACTGATCGCCACGCTGACAGGCCACACGGGCGAAGTCCTCAAACTGGCCTTCTCCCCGGACGGACACGAACTGGCCAGCACATCGTTGGACAAAACGGTCCGGCTGTGGAACACGGCCACCCGATCGACGACGACGATCCTCAGCGCGGGCACCGGCCTCGCAGGCGTCGCCTATACCCCGAACGGCCTGATGACCGGCGGGGTCACCGGAAACGTCCTGCTGTGGACCACCGACCCGGCGCGGGTAGCCGACCAGGTGTGTGCGGCCATCGGCGCCGACCTGTCCGACCAGGAATGGCAGAGATACGTGCCCACGTGGCCGAAACCGGCGATCTGCGCCACGAAATGACCGGCCGAGGACAACGTCTCCGTGCGCCTGGCCACTGCCGGCTACCTCGATCGAGCGAGCCACTCAACGCCGACAGGCGCCGATCCGTTTGAGCGACCGGAAATCCGGGATACCGACTATTCCATTGTGGACTTTTGGACCTGGGCAGGCTTGCGGCCCACGCCGGCATAGACGCCCTCGACCGGGTCGATCTGCACGCCTATCTCCGGATGCCACTTCGGCGCACTGACCACGCCCGGCTCCACCAGGTCGAACCCGTCGAACAGGGCGGCGACCTCGTCGTACGGGCGGAAGTACATCGGGTCCCGGCTGTTCTTCATCGCCTCGACGACTCCCGCCATCTGGTCCGGCGCGTGATCCGCGGTGAGGTGGGACAACGCGAACAGGCTGCCCGGCGCCAAGTGCTCGCGGTAGCGCGCGATGATCGCGGACGGGTTGCGTTCGTCGGCCACGAAGTGGAACACCGCCACCATCAGCAAGCCGAGCGGCCGGTCGAAGTCCAGCAGCCGGCGCAGCTCAGGAGCGGCAAGAACCTCGTCCGGGACACACAGATCAGCGCGCACGATGGTGGCGTTGTCGTTGGCGCCCAGCATGAGCTCGCTGTGCGACACGGCGACCTCGTCGTAGTCGACGTACACCACACGAGCGTCCGGGTTGACCTTCTGCGCGACCTCATGGACGTTGCCCACCGTCGGGATGCCGGAGCCCAGGTCGAGGAACTGCGTGATGCCCTGGCCGATCATGTAGCGCACCGCGCGTCCCATGAACGCCCGGTTCGACGCGGCGATCAGCCTGCCGTCGGGCTGCACGGCGAGCACCTTCTCGCCGACCATCCGGTCGACGGCGAAGTTGTGCCCGCCGCCCAACAGGAAGTCATAAACCCGTGCCGCACTCGGCAGTCGGTCGTCAACACTTTCAGGGACCCATCCGGACTGCTCGGTCACGCCGAGGATGATCTCATGGGCGCCAACCCCCAAACATCCCACGTGCGATCGAGCACCAACGCCCCCTCGTGAGTGTTTATCCGTGTTCTAACCCTGATAAACACTCACGAGGGGGAGGGGTGGGGTTTGTGGCGCCTAGGTTGCGCTGGTACCACGTGCCTGGCTTGCCGCCGAGGTGGGACGGGTCGGCCGCGCCGACGGCGACGAACCCGGCTTTCATCAGCACCTTCTGGGATGCGACGTTCTGGCGGGCGGCGGCCGCCCGCAGTACGCGCAGTCCGTACTGGGCGGACGCCAACCGGCACAGTTCCCGAACGGTCGCGGTGGCCACGCCACGGCCGGTAACGTGCTGCGCGACCCGGTAGCCGAGTTGTGCGGTGTGGTCTTCGATGTCGACCAGGTTGAACCTGCCGAGTACCGAGCCGTCTTCGGCGACGAGCACGTGGAAAGCGCAGATGCCGGCATCCTGCTCGGCCAGCAACGCGGTGAACCGGTCGGTGAACTGTTCGAAGAAGTCATCGCCGCGATCGGGGACGGACGCGGCGAAGTAGGCGCGGTTCGCCAGCTCGAAGGCGAGGACCGCCGGGGCATGACCGGCATGCAGCCGCTTCAGCTCGGGCACCGCCCGACCCTACCCAGGCAGTACGCCGAGGCCACCTGATTTTCCGCCGCCGGCCAACCCCCAAGGCGGTCGTCAGCGAAGTGCGACGGTCTTCCGCACGAGCTGGTAGCTCGACAGCATGCTGTCGTGCTCGGCGTCGTCGATGCCGCCGAGATGCACTACGACTGCCGTGGTGCCGGGCCGCAACGCGAACGCACGTTCCCGCTTGCTCGTGCCGCTGGTCGGCCTGTTGACGTACTCGACCTCCACGCCGTCCACTCCGCCGACCTTGATGGCCGTGTACGCCTCCTGCGCGTCCCCTTCGCCCTTGCCTTTGTAGTCCTGCACGAAGGCCTTCAACGCCGACTCAGCGGTGCCCTTCGTCTCACCGGTGAACACCCGGATGAAGCCGATCATGCCCGCGGGTTTGGCGTCGATCTCACAGGCCAGTGTCACTTCCCCCATCCGGAAGTCGTCGCCGGGCACGGCCTCCGCCTGCCAGCCCTTCGGCAGGTCGAACGTGACCGGCAACGGGCACGCCGAGCCGTCCGCGCCGATCGAGCCGTCACCGGCACTCACTTCAGGGTCCGGCTTCGTCTCCGTGCTGTCGCAACCGGCCAGCAACGCGGCGGTCAGCAGCGCCGTCCCCCACAACCTGATCATGCGCATGTTTCCCCCGTCAGCGACGATCCGGACAGCACGGTAACAGACCGCGTTCGGGCCGTCCGACGAGAGCGAAGGCGATATCTGGTTCGCGCGCACGAAGACAGCCGGGACCGGCAGGGGCAGGCTCCCCACGAGGGGAAACGCCCTTGGAGGCCAGATGAGATCGGTCCTGAGAATCGCGGTGGCGGGCACGGCGGCGCTGAGCCTCGCGGCCTGCGGCGGCACCGGCGGCGACGCCGGGAGCCAGAACCTGGTCAACGGCAAGACGTTCACCATGGTCCTGCCCGGTGACCCGGGCAACCTCGACCCGCACTTCACCTCTCTCTCGGTGACCATGCAGGTCGACCGGTTCCTGTACGACTCACTGGTCGCCTTCGACAAGGACGGCACCAGCGTTCCCAACCTCGCCGAGAAGTGGGAGGCGACCACCACCACGGCGAAGTTCACCCTGCGCAAGGGAATCACGTGCTCCGACGGCAGCCCGCTGACCGCGGCCACGGTGGCCGCGAACATCAACTTCGTCGGCGATCCGAAGAACTCGTCCAGCCGGATCGGCGTCTACGTCCCGCCCGGCGCGACCGCCACCGCCGATGACGCCGCCGGGACGGTGACGGTCACCTCGCCGGTGCCGAACTCGTTCCTCGACCGCGCGGTCGGCGCGCTGCACATCGTGTGCGACAAGGGAATGAAGGACCGCGACCTGCTCAAACAGGGTGCCAGCGGCACCGGCATGTTCACCGTGACCGAGGTCGTCCCCGCTGACCACTACACGCTCGAACGGCGCAAGGACTACGCGTGGGGTCCCGGCGACTGGAAGGCCGACCAACAGGGCCTGCCGGACAAGGTGACCCTGCGCATCGTCGCCAACGAGAGCACCGCGGTGAACCTGCTGGTGTCCGGCGAGGCCAACGCCGCCGGGGTGATCGGGCCGGACCAGCAACGCCTGCAGGCGCAGAAAGCGGTGCAGCGGGACGTGATGGCGATGTTCGGCGAACTGTGGTTCAACCAGAAACCCGGTCTGCCGGGCGCGGACGCCGCGGTCCGCCGAGGACTGACACAGGCGCTCGACCTCGGCCAGCTCACGCAGGTGCTGACCAGCGGGACCGGCCAGCTCGCCAAAGGCCTTGTCGCACCGGGCATGACGCCGTGCGATCCGGACACCATCAGCGGCAGGCTGCCCGCGCACGACCTGGCGGCCGCGAAGACCACGCTCGACACGGCCGGCTGGCGAGCCGGATCGGACGGCATTCGCGTCAAGGACGGCAAACGGCTGGCGATCACCCTCTTCTACACCACCGAACTGGGCACGACCATGCAGGCCACAGCCGAGCTGATGCAGAAGTTCTGGCAGGAGGCCGGTGTCGAGGTGTCGATGAAGGGCGGCACGCACGCCGAGCTCAGCCAGGTGATCGTCGCGGGCCAGGGCTCGTGGGACGCGGGCATCGTCCCGTTGAACGTCTCGAGTCCCGGTGCGATCGTCCCGTTCGTCTCCGGGCCGACGCCGCCGAACGGCACCAACTTCGCCGGTATCCAGAACTCGAAGTACGCCGCGTTGGTGCAGGAGGCGTCCGTGATCGCGGGCACGGCGGGCTGCGGCAAGTGGGCCGAGGCCGAGCGGGCGCTCGCCGAGAACGTCGACGTCGTGCCGTTCGCCAACGCCAACCGTCCCATCTTCGGCAAGGGCGCGACCTTCGAGCTCACCGAAGGCAGCCTCGCACCCGGCACGATCCGGATGCTCGGCGCATGACGGCGGCCATCAGCCGAACACACTGGGACAGTCCCTGGCTCGGGTTCGCGGTCCGCCGGGCCGGCCGGCTGCTGGTCTCCCTGTGGGTCCTGATCACGGCCGCGTTCCTGATGATCCACGTGATCCCGGGTGATCCCGTCCGGGCGGCGCTCGGGCCGTCGGCCTCGGTGCAGCTGGTCGAGGCACGACGGGCCGCGCTGGGGCTCAACGACCCGTTGTGGTTGCAGTACCTGAACTATCTCGGCGATCTGCTCACCTTGGACATGCGCAGTTCGATGGTGTCCGGATTGCCGGTGGCACAGGTGATCGGCGACCGGTTGCCGGCGACGCTGGAGCTGGCCGGCTACGCGGCCGCGCTGGCGTTCGCCGTGGCGATCCCGCTCGGCGCGGGGATGGCGGTGCTCACGCGGGGTGGGCGCCGCCGCCCCGCCGAGCTCGGGTTCACCGCGACCAGCGCCGTGCTGGCCGTCGTCCCGGAGTTCCTGCTCGCGGTCGGCCTGATCTACGTGTTCGGTGTGCGGCTGGCCTGGCTGCCGGTCGCGGGCCGGGACGGTTTCGACTCGTACATCCTGCCGGTGCTGGCCCTCATGATCGCGCCGGGCGCGGTGCTGGCCCGCATCATGCGCGTGGAGATGCTCGCCGTGTTCGAGGCCGACCACGTCCGCACGGCCAGGGCGAAACGACTGCCGCAGTGGCTGATCACCTTGCGGCACGTGCTGCCCAACGCGTTGACGGCCACCGTCACCGTCGGCGGGCTGCTGCTCGGCGCCCTGGTCGCCGGGACGGTGCTGGTGGAGAACGTGTTCGCCTGGCCGGGCCTGGGCAGCACGATCGTCCAGTCGATCCTGGCCAAGGACTACCCGGTGGTGCAGGGCGTCGTACTCGTCTACGGCCTCGGCGTGCTGCTGATCAACCTGGCGGTCGACGTCCTGCTCGCCGTGCTGGATCCGCGTTCGACGATCAGGGAGAGCTGACCGGTGAAACGGATTCTGCGCACGCCACTGGGCCTGAGCGCGGCAGTCCTGCTGCTCGCCGTGCTGGTGCTCGCCGTGATCGCGCCGCTTGTGTGGACCGACCAGGCCAACGCCGTGGACACGGCACAGATCTCGCGGGGTTCGACCGCCGAGCACTGGATGGGCACGGACAACCTCGGCCGGGACGTGTTCCTCAGAGTCCTTGTCGCGACAGGGCTTTCGGTGCGGCTGGCGTTGCTGGCGACCGCGATCGGAGTGCTGGCCGGGCTGGTGCTGGGTGCGGTGCCGGTTGTCCTCGGCCGCCGGGCGGGCCGGGTCGTCACCGCGGTGGTCAACATCGCGGTGGCGTTCCCCGCTCTGCTGCTGGCCCTGTTCTTCGCGGTGGTCATCGGCCCGGGCACGACCGGTTCGTTGCTGGCCATCGGCTTCGCCACCGCGCCGGGGTTCGCCCGGCTGGTGCAGACGCTCGTCGCCAAGGTCGCCGGGCTGGACTACGTGGCCGCGGCGCGGGTCGCGGGTGCCGGCCGGATCCGGTTGCTGGTGCGGCACATCCTGCCGAACGTCGCCGAGCCGCTGGTGATCAACGCGACCATGGCCGCGGGCGCCGCGTTGCTCGCCTTCGCGGGCCTGTCGTTCCTCGGTCTCGGTGTGCAGCCACCGGAGTACGACTGGGGCAGGCTGCTCGGCGAAGGGCTGCAAGGCATCTACCTGCGGCCCGCCGCGGCCATCGCCCCGGGCGTCGCCGTGGTCGTCGCCGGTCTGGCGTTCCACCTCTTCGGCGAAGCCCTGTCGAAGGGATTCACCCGGCACACGGCGCCGGTCAAACTCCGCCGGACCGAGGCGGCTTCTGCTGTGCCGACGGACGACGACGCCGTTCTGGTGGTGGAGGACCTGCGGGTCGCCTTCCCGGGCGTGACGCCCGTGCGCGGTGTCAGTTTCACGGTGGGACAAGGTGAAGCGGTCGGGATCGTCGGCGAGTCCGGGTCCGGCAAGAGTTTGACCGCGCTGGCCGTCGCGCGGCTGATCGAGCATCCAGGACAGGTCGACGCGCAGCGGTTGACCTTCCAGGGCCGGGATCTGCGCAACGGCGACGACCGCGTGCATCGGCGCCTGCTGGGCACGTCGTTGGCGATGGTGTTCCAGGACCCCATGACGTCGCTCAATCCGGCGATGCGCATCGGGCGGCAACTGGCCGAGGTCGCCGAACAGCACCAAGGCGCGAGCCGCAAACAGGCGTGGCAACGGGCCGTCGACCGGCTGCGTGCGGTGCGGATTCCCGACCCGGAGCGGCGGGCACGCCAATACCCGCACGAGTTCTCCGGCGGGATGCGGCAGCGCGCGATGATCGGCATGGGCCTGATGGGCAAGCCGGCGCTGATCATCGCCGACGAACCGACGACCGCGCTGGACGTGACCGTGCAGCGGCAGGTGTTACGGCTGCTGCGCACCATCCGGGCTGCTGACGGCGCCGCCCTGCTGCTGATCAGCCACGACATCACGGTCGTCTCGCAGGTCTGTGACCGGGTTCTGGTGATGTACGCGGGACGCGTCGTCGAGGACCTGCCCGCCGACGAGTTGCACACCGCGGCACGCCATCCGTACACGCGTGCCCTGCTCGCCGCTGTTCCCGACATGACGACCGACCGCGATCTCCCGCTGGCCGTGATACCCGGCCGTCCCGTCGACGCAGCCCAAGTACCGACCGGATGTGCTTACGCACCAAGGTGTCCACTCGCCACTGAGCGGTGCGTCACCGCCCATCCCCCGCTGGAAACCGACAACGGGCGGCGGGTGGCGTGCTGGCACGCCGATGTCCCTGTCCAGGTGGGTGATCGTGGTGAGTGAGCTCACTTTCGAAGACGTGACCGTCCGGTTCGGCACCCGCGGGCACGCGACGACCGCGGCCGACGGCGTCCACCTGACGGTCCCGCATGGCTCGATCGTCGGCCTGGTGGGCGAATCCGGCTCCGGCAAGTCCACATTGGCGCGGGCGGCGGTCGGGCTGGTGCCGGTCAGCGGCGGACGCATCCTGCTCGACGGGCAGCCGATCGACCATCGGGCACGCCGCCTGCAGATGGTGTTCCAGGACCCGCACTCGGCACTGGACCCGCGGATGACCATCGGGGAGTCGATCGCCGAGGCCCTCCCCCGCCGGGCACGCGACCGCCGGGACCGGGTCGCCGCACTGCTGGATCTGGTCGGCCTGCCCGCGGAATGCGCACGGCAGTACCCGGCCCAACTGTCCGGCGGGCAACGGCAACGTGTCGGACTGGCCAGGGCGCTGGCCGGTGAGCCGGACGTGATCATCGCCGACGAGATCACCTCGGCACTCGACGTCTCCATCCAGGGCACCGTGCTCAACCTCGTGCGCGACCTGCAGCGCCGGATGCGGTTGTCGATGCTCTTCATCTCGCACAACCTCGCTGTCGTCCGGTACGTCAGCGACTTCATCGCCGTGATGTACCACGGCCGGATCGTCGAACACGGCCCCGCGGACCAGGTGCTGGCCGATCCGCAAGACCCCTATACCCGCGAACTGCTCGCTGCCGCGGCCGACCCCGCCGGACAGCTCGACCTAGGAGAGACCAGTGACACGACGCCAGCGCATCGATGATCTGACCACGTTCGCTGTGCCGGGGCAGCCGGCCGTGTCCCCGGACGGCGGCCAGTGCCTCTACGTCCTGCGCACGACCGACGCCGGGGCCGACCGTGACAACCACGCGATCTGGCTGGTCGGCACCACGTCCAGCCGGCCGCGGCAGCTCACCAGAGGCAGCGCCGACACGGCGCCGGCCTGGTCGCCCGACGGCACGAAGGTGGCGTTCCTGCGTGCCCAGGACGGCCCGCCCCAGCTCTGGCTGCTGCCGATCGACGGCGGCGAGCCCGAACGGCTGACCACGCTGCCGCTGGGCGCCGGCGAGCCGGTCTGGAGCCCGGACGGCACGAAGATCGCGTTCTCGGCCGCGACCGACGAGACGCCCGGCGACACCAGGCCGATCGTGATCGAACGGCTGGACTACCAGGCCGACGGCGCCGGACTGCTGCGGACC
Organism: Kibdelosporangium persicum; assembly: GCF_013280595.1. Classification (GTDB taxonomy): domain Bacteria; phylum Actinomycetota; class Actinomycetes; order Mycobacteriales; family Pseudonocardiaceae; genus Kibdelosporangium; species Kibdelosporangium persicum. The sequence continues at coordinate 215,782 of NZ_JAAATY010000013.1, read as the reverse complement.
GTACGCAAGCACCTGCACGTGCTCGACGTGGCCGGCAGGGAATGCCGCCAGGTGACCAGCGGCGACTGGCACGCCAGTGGCCCGTCGTGGTCGCCCGACTCCACGAGGCTGGCCTTCACCGCGGCGACCGGTCCCGACGCCGATCTCACCCTCCAGTTCCCGGTGCACGTCCTGGACGTCAGCAAGGACTTCGCGGAGCCTGAGGTCATCGGCCTGTCGGAAGGCTTCGGTGGCCCGTCCGTGTGGACAGCGGACGGTTCGGCGTTGCTGGTCGCCGGTTCCCCCACCGGTCCGGCCGGGCACGCGGGACTGTGGCGCGTCCCGCTGGACGGCGGAGATGCCGTGAACCTCGCGGAATCCCTGGACCGCAACGTGATGCCCGGCGGTCCGGGATATCCCGGTGCCACGCCGCAGCTTTCGGAGGACGGCCGAACGGTGTACTTCTGCGTCCGGGATCGTGGATGCACCCACCTGTACTCGGTGCCTGTCGACGGAGGCGCACCCAGCCCGGTCGTCACCGGCGCCGGTCGTGTGGTCGGCGGGCTGTCCGTCGCGGGCGGCACCGCGGCCGTCGTGCTGGCGACGCCGGACTCCCTTGGCGACATCGTCTCGGTGGACCTCAAGTCCGGCAACGAGACCGTGCACACGAGTTACGGTTTCGCCGATGTCGAGCTGTTCCCGCGTGCGGAGCGTGAGTTCACGATCTCCGACGGCACGGTGGTGCACGGCTGGCTGGTCCGTGATCCCGCCGTTGCGGGGCCGCAGCCGTTGCTGCTGGACATCCACGGTGGACCACACAACGCGTGGAACGGCGCGGCCGACGAGATTCACCTGTACCACCAGGAACTCGCCGCCCGCGGCTGGGCGGTCCTGCTGCTGAACCCACGCGCCAGCGACGGCTACGGCGAGCAGTTCTTCAACGCCGCCATGGGTTGCTGGGGTGAAGCGGACGCCAAGGACTTCCTCGAGCCGATCGACGACCTTGTCGCCCAGGGCATCGCCGATCCCCAGCGGCTCGCCGTCGCCGGATACAGCTACGGCGGCTACATGACCTGCTACCTCACCAGCCGGGACAACCGGTTCGCCGCCGCGGTCGCCGGTGGCGTGGTCGCGGACCTGGTCAGCATGGCGGGCAGCTGCGAGAGCGCGCGCTACCTCAGCGAGTACGAACTCGGCGGCCAGCCGTGGACCGGACGACGGTACGACGGCATGTCCCCGCTGTCGCAGGTGGAGAACGTGCGTACGCCCACGTTGATCCTGCACGGGACGGCGGACATGACCTGCCCGGTGACCCAGGCCCAGCAATGGCACACGGCCTTGCGGGAACTCGGTGTGCCGACGCAACTCGTGCTCTACCCGGACGCCTCGCACGTGTTCATCCTCACCGGCAAGCCGTCACACCGGATCGACTACAACCGCCGGATCGTGGACTGGCTCGAGCAGTACGCCGGGGACGCCGCCGGGCCGCGCCGGCCGCGGATCGACGCCGCGCACTGGCAGCGCAGGCTGGACGTCCTGGCCAAGCGGCACAAGGTCCCCGGCGCGACGCTCGGCATCCTGCGGATGCGGCCGGGCCAGCAGGACGAACTCGTCGAGGCGGCGACCGGCGTGCTCAACGTGGACACCGGCGTGCCGGCCACCACCGACTCGCTGTTCCAGATCGGCTCGATCTCGAAGGTCTGGACCGCGACCGTGGTCATGCAGCTGGTCGACGAGGGCCTGATCGACCTGGACGCGCCGATCGTCGATCTGCTGCCCGAGCTGAAGCTGGCCGATCCGGTCACCACGAGCAAGGTCACCATGCGGCATCTGCTCACGCACACCAGCGGCATCGACGGCGACGTGTTCACCGACACCGGCCGTGGCGACGACTGCCTGGAGAAGTACGTGGCGGCGTTGGCCGACGAGGCGCAGAACCACCCGCTCGGCGCGACCTGGTCGTACTGCAACTCGGGTTTCTCGCTGGCCGGTCGCGTGATCGAGAAGCTGACCGGCACCACGTGGGACGCCGCGATGAAGGAGCGGCTGTTCGTGCGGTTGGGCCTCGAGCACACGGTGACGCTGCCGGAGGAGGCACTGCTGTACCGCGCCGCCATGGGACACGTCTCGCAGGGTGACGGCGACCCGGTCAAGGCACCGGTGTGGGTGCTGCAACGATCGGCCGGCCCGGCCGGGCTGATCACGGCCACGGCCGCGGACGTGCTGGCGTTCGCCCGGATGCACCTGACGGGCGGCGTCGCGCCGGACGGGACGCGGGTGCTCAGCGAACAGAGCACCGAGGCGATGGCGTCGTGGCAGGTCGACCTGCCGGACAAGCACATGCTCGGCGACTCGTGGGGCCTGGGCTGGTTCCGGTGCGACTGGGACGGCCACCGGCTGATCGGCCACGACGGCAACACCATCGGGCAGGCCGCGTACCTGCGGATTCTGCCGTCCGAGGGCCTCGCGGTCACGTTGCTCACCAACGGCGGCACCTCACACGCGCTGTACGAGGACCTGTACCGGGAGATCTTCGCCGAGCTGGCCGGGGTGGCGATGCCGGAACCGCTGCAACCGCCCGCCGAGCCGGTTACCGTGGACCTCGACCGGCATGTGGGCACGTACGAGCGCGCGAGTGTGCGGCTGGACGTGTTCCGGGGAGAGGACGGCCTGAACCTGCGCACGACGATGACTGGTCCGCTCGCCGAGATGACGCAGGAGCCGGCCCACGAGTACCCCATGGTGCCGGTGTCCGAGGACCTGTTCCTGATCCTGTACCCGGAACTGGGCGCCTGGGTGCCGGTGACGTTCTACGAACTGGCCACCGGCGAGCGGTACCTGCACTTCGGTGTGCGCGCGACCCCGAAAGTGGGCTGAGATGCTCGGAGAGCTCCTCGCGGACATCCAGGAGCTGGTGACGTGTGAGTCACCGTCCACGGATCTGGCGGCGGTCGCGGCCAGCGCGGACGTGGTGGCCAGGGTCGGCGCGCGGCGGCTGGGCGTCGCGCCGGAGCGCATCGTGCTCGACGGGCGGACGCACCTGCGCTGGCGCTTCGGTGACGGCCTCGCCCGTGTGCTCCTGCTCGGCCACCACGACACGGTGTGGCCGCTGGGTTCGCTGGTCACGCATCCGTTCGGGGTGGCAGGCGGAGTGCTGCGCGGGCCTGGCTGTTTCGACATGAAGGCCGGGGTGGCGATGGCCTTCCACGCCGTCGCCACGCTCCCCGACCGCGCCGGGATCACGCTCTTGATCACCGGGGACGAGGAGATCGGCTCCCCCAGCTCGCGCGAGCTCATCCAGGCCGAGGCCGTCGGCTGCGTCGCGGCTCTGGTGCTCGAGGCGTCCGCGGACGGGGGCGCGCTGAAAACCGAACGCAAGGGCGTGTCGCTGTATCGAGTACGGGCTCACGGTCTGGCCGCGCACGCGGGGCTGGAGCCGGAACGTGGCATCAACGCGGCTGTCGAACTGGCCCACCAGATCCTGGTGGTCAACGAGATCGGCGACCCCGCGCTGGGCACGACCGTCACCCCGACCCTGTTGTCCGCGGGAACGTCCACGAACACCGTTCCCGCGGCCGGTGAGTTCGCGGTGGACGTGCGCGCCCGGACGGTGGCCGAACAGGAGCGGGTGGACAAGGCGATGCACGCTCTGGTGCCGAGGCTGGAAGGCGCACGGCTGGAGGTCACCGGCGGCGCGAACCGCCCGCCGCTGGAGGCCGCGTCGTCGGCCTCGTTGTTCGCTCACGCGTCCACGTTGGCCGCCGAACTCGGCTTGCCCGCGTTGACAAGCGCGTCCGTCGGCGGCGGTTCGGACGGCAACTTCACCGCGGGCATGGGCGTTGCGACGCTGGACGGCCTCGGCGCGGTGGGCGGCGGCGCGCACGCGGACGACGAGCACGTGATCATCTCGGAGCTGGCCGGGCGGACGGCGCTGGTCCGCGCGCTCGTCGGCGACCTGCTGGCGGGCCGGACGAATCCGGCCGCGGTATCTGGTCGGCGGCGACCATGACCAAGACCGGCCGAACCCTCAGCATGGTAGACGTGACCGACCTGATTGAGGACAACGCGATCCGCGTCGCCGACGCCGCCGCGCTGGCGGCCGGAGTCGTCGTCCGCGAGCTCAGCGAACTGTCCGACTTGGACGGCGTCTACCGTCTGTACGACGAGATCTGGCGGCCGGACCCGGCCAACCCGCCGGTGACGACGGAACTGCTGCGGGCGATGACCAAGGCGGGCAACTACGTCTCCGGGGCGTTCGAGGGCGACCGGCTGGTCGGGGCCTGTGTCGGTTTTTTCGGTACGCCACCGGACGTCCGGCTGCACAGCCATGTCGCCGGTGTCTCGGCCCCGGCGATGGGCCGCAGTGTCGGGTTCGCCCTGAAGCTGCACCAGCGGGCGTGGGCGATCAGCCGGGGGATCACCGCGATCGAGTGGACGTTCGACCCGCTGGTCAGCCGGAACGCGTACTTCAACCTCAGCAAGCTCGGCGCGGCCCCGGTGGAGTACCTGCCGAACTTCTACGGCGGCATGCGCGACCGGATCAACGGCGAGGACGAGAGCGACCGCCTGCTCGTGCTGTGGGACCTGCGCTCCACCGGCACGACTGCCCGTGACGACCGCCAGGCCGTGATCGCGCTCGACCGGTCGCCCGCCGGGCTGCCCGTCATGGGCACAGTGGACGGACCGGAGCTGCTGGTGGCCACGCCGCACGACATCGAGTCGCTGCGGACGGCCGATCCCGGTGGCGCCAGGCAATGGCGGCTCGCCATGCGGGAGGTGCTGGGCACGTTGGTCGCCGAAGGAGCCCGGGTCACCGGGTTCGACCGAGCCGGGTGGTACCGGGTGACCAGGGAGGCGGGCCGATGAGGCTGTCAGGCGTCGAACTGCGGCTGATCAGCATGCCGCTGGTGGCACCGTTCCGGACGTCCTTCGGGATCGAGACCACCCGCGAGATCCTGCTGCTGCGGGTGGTCACCGACGAGGCCGAGGGGTGGGGCGAGTGCGTCGCGATGGCCGACCCGCTGTACTCCTCGGAGTACGTCCACGCGGCCGCCGACGTGCTGACGCGGTTCCTCATCCCGGCCCTGGCCGAAGTGCCCGCACTGGACGGCAACGCGGTGGCCCCGGCACTGGCGAGGTTCAAGGGCCACCGAATGGCCAAGGCCGCGTTGGAGACGGCCGTTCTCGACGCCGAACTCCGCACGCAGGGACGGTCGATGGCGCGGGAACTGGGCGCGGTGCGTGACCGCGTTCCGTGCGGGGTGTCGGTCGGGATCATGAACTCGATCGGCGAGCTGCTCGACGCGGTCGGCGGCTACCTGGACGCCGGGTACCTGCGGATCAAGCTCAAGATCGAACCCGGGTGGGACATCGAGCCGGTGCGCGCGGTGCGCGAACGGTTCGGTGACGACGTGCTGCTGCAGGTCGACGCCAACACGGCGTACACCCTGGCCGACGCGCGGCACCTGGCCGGGCTCGACCCGTTCGGCCTGCTGCTGATCGAGCAGCCGTTCGACGAGGAGGACGTGCACGCGCACGCCGAACTGGCGCGCGTGATCACGACGCCGGTGTGCCTGGACGAGTCGATCACCTCGGCGCGGGCCGCCGCGGACGCGATCCGGCTGGGCGCGTGCCAGATCGTCAACATCAAGCCCGGCCGGGTCGGCGGCTACCTGGAGGCCCGCCGGATCCACGACGTGTGCGCGGCCAACGGCGTGCCGGTCTGGGCCGGCGGGATGCTGGAGACCGGCATCGGCCGGGCGGCCAACGTCGCACTGGCCGCGTTGCCCGGGTTCACCGTGCCCGGCGACACGTCCGCGTCGGACCGGTACTACCGCACGGACATCACCGAGCCGTTCGTGCTCGACGGCGGTCACCTGACGGTGCCGTCCGGGCCCGGCATCGGGGTCACACCGATCCCGGACGAACTCGCGGCCGTGACGGTCAAGGTGGACTGGCTGCCGCTGTAGGACACTCGGACAGATGACGTCACGACCGCACGCCAGCCTCGGCCGGATCCTCGGCGACCTGGGCAGCACGCTGCTGGATCTGGTGTACGGCGATCCGGCCAGGCCGGGGGACATCGGCGGGGTCGCCATCCACGACCCGCTGGAGGAGCCGGTCCTGGCCCCGCACGCGATCGTCCTCGGCGTCGGGGTCAGCGAGCCCGTGCACCTGCTGCGTTCGCTGGGCCGCTCCGGCGCCGCGGCGCTCGTGCTGCGCGCACCCGTGCGGCGGTCCGCTGAGCTGGCCGCGGCGGCCGACGAGTCGGGCGTGGCCGTGCTGGCGCTGGCCAGGGGCGCTACCTGGACCCAGCTGGCGGCGTTGCTGCGCTCGCTGCTCGCCGAGGGCGATGTCGGCGACGCGGAGCCGGAGACCTTGGGCGGGCTGCCGTCCGGTGACCTGTTCGCCGTGGCCAACGCGGTCGCCGCGCTGATCGACGCGCCACTGACCATTGAGGACCGGAGCTCCCGGGTGCTGGCGTTCTCCGGCCGCCAGGACGAGGCCGATCCGTCCAGGGTGGAGACGATCCTCGGCCGTCAGGTGCCCGAGCGGTTCACCAGGCTGCTGACCGAACAGGGCGTGTTCCGCGAGCTGTACACCAGTGACGATCCGGTCTACATCGATCCGCCGTCCGAGGATTTCGAGGACTTCCTGGTGCCGCGGGTGGCCGTGCGGGTCCGCGCGGGCGACGAGTTCCTCGGGTCGATCTGGGCCGCCGTGCCCGGCAAGCTCAGCCCGGAACGGTCGCAGGCGCTGCGGGACGGCGCCAAGCTCGTCGCGTTGCACATGCTGCGCATCCGGGCGGGTGCCGACGTCGAACGCCGCCTGCGCGGCGACCTGCTGGCCACCGCGCTGGAAGGCGGCGCCGGTGCCCGTGACGCGTTGTCCCGGCTGGGTCTGGCCGATCTCCCCGTCGTCGTGCTCGCGCTCACCACAGTCCACTCAGGACATTCGGCGGACGCCGCGGTGGTGAGCGAGCGGCAGCGGTTGACCGACGGCCTGGCCATGCACCTGAGCGCGATCCATCCGCGGTGCGCGGTCGCCCTGATCGGCGACGTCTCCTACGGCCTGCTGCCCGTCACGCGTGACGGCGAGGCACAGGGCATCCGGATCGCCACCGACTTCCTCGACCGGGTGGGCAACCGGGTCCCCGCCTTCATCGGCGTGAGCCCGGTCGCCACGGACGTCGCCGGCCTGGCCGCGGCCCGCGCCAGCGCCGACCGCGCGGTCCAGGTCCTGCGCGCGGGCACGGCCTCCGGCAGCCGGGTCGCGCGGCTCGCGGACGTGTACGTGGAAGCGCTCGTGCTGGAACTGCGTGACCTCGTCGCCGCCCGGGGCGGCCAGGTCACCGGCCCCGTCGCCCGGCTCGCCGAGTATGACGAGAAGCACAGCACGAACCTCGTCGAGACGTTGCGGGCGTGGCTGGACGCTTTCGGCGACGTCATCGCCGCCGCCGCGGCCGTTCACGTGCACCCCAACACGTTCCGGTACCGGCTGCGCCGCCTGACCGAGATCGGCGGGATCGACCTGTCCGACCCCGATGCCCGGTTCGCCGCGATGCTCCAACTGCGCGTGTTCCCGCTCCTCCCCTAGTGTCGTGTCATGGCAGAACGACGTGCCCGCAGGGTGACCACGGCCGTGGTCTCGCGGGTGGAGCAGATCAGTCCGCACATGGTTCGTGTCGTTCTCGGCGGCGACGGCCTGAGCGAGCTGACCATCGGTGAGTACACCGACCACTACATCAAGATCCTCTTCCCGCCGCCGGGCGAGACCTTCCCCGAGCCGTTCGAGCTGGGTGACGCCCGGCCGGTGATCCGCACGTACACCGTGCGCCGCTGGGTACCGGAGGTCCCGGAGATGTGGGTGGACTTCGTGGTCCACGGCGACGCGGGGATCGCCGGGCCGTGGGCGGCCCAGGCCAAGCCCGGTGACCTGGTCCGGTTCATGGGCCCGGGCGGCGGCTACGCCCCGGACCCCGAGGCGGACTGGCACCTGCTGGTGGGCGACGAGAGCGCCCTGCCCGCCATCGCGGCGGCGCTGGAGGGCATGCCCGAGGGGGCGACGGTGAAGGCGTTCATCGAGGTCGCCGACACCGACGAGGTGCAGAAACTGGACTCGCCCGCCGATGCCGAGATCGCCTGGCTGACCCGCGGCGACCAGCCCTTCGGGCAGTCGCTGGTGACGGCGGTGCGTGAGCTGAAGTTCCCGCGCGGCCAGATGCAGGCGTTCGTGCACGGCGAGGCGACGTTCGTCAAGGAACTGCGCCGCTACCTGCGTGTCGAACGCGAAATCCCGCTGTCCCGGCTCTCGATCTCCGGCTACTGGCGGCTCGGCCTGAACGAGGACGGCTGGCAGGCCAGCAAGCGCGAGTGGAACGAACAGGTCACGGCAGAACAGGACGGCTGACGCCAGATGCTCATCGGTGACATCGACATCCATCCCCTGTCCGACGGCACGTTCCGGGCGTCGCCCGAGTACTTCGGTGAGCACGTCCGCGCCGAGGGCCACGAGGACCTCTTCAGCCGGGACGGCATGGCCTGGCTGCCGATCGGCTGTTTCCTCGTCCGGACCAAGGACCGGACCATCCTCGTCGACACGGGGATCGGGCCCGCGATGTACGACGCCACACCACGCATGCTGCTCCTCGGCGGGCAACTCCTGCTCGGGTTACGTGCCGTCGGTGTCGCTCCGGCCGATATCACCGATGTCGTCTGCACGCACCTGCACTCCGACCACTGCGGCTGGTTGTTCGACCGGGAGGCCGTGCCGGTCTTCCCCAACGCCACCATCTGGTTCGGCGCGCACGACTGGAGCCACTTCGTCGCGGATCCCGCCAGGGCGATGGCCGTGCACATCCGGCAGGGCTTCCTGGACTCGGCCGAACGCGGGACCCGCCTGCGGCTCGTCGGCCAGGACACCACGATCGCGCCCGGCGTCACGCTGATCATGACGCCGGGCCACACTCCCGGTCATCTGAGTGTGATCGTCGCGTCCCAAGGCAGCCGCGCACTGCTGCTCGGCGACGCGATCACGTGCCCTGTGCAACTCGACGAGCCCTCGTGGCACGCCATGAGCGACGTCGACCCCAAGCTGGCGCAGCAGGTGCGCGAACGGCTGTTCCGTGAGTTGGAGGACGGCGTCACGCTGGGCGCCGGGGCGCACTTCCCCGAACTCCAGTTCGGCCGTGTGCTGGCCGGGCAGGGCCGCCGCTGGTTTCAGTAACCCTCGTCCCTGAGTTCCTTGCGGTAGCTCGCGTCGATCGCCCGCCGCGCCAGTTTCGGGGACGCGGCAAAGCCTTTGGCGAGCATCCGGGTGGCTGTGCCGCTGTTGCGGGCCAGGTGGGCCGCGGCGACCTTCATCAGGTCGGGAGCGTCGGACGGGTCAGCCGACCGGTCCCACATTCCCGACTCGCTCACCGCGTGGTTCCGGTTGATCTCAGCTCGTTCGACGCGTATCACGAGAGCCGCGTGGGGCGGCTTGTCCTTGACGGCCATCGTGGACAGGAGCGCCGCGTCGTCAGTCGCGTATGCGGCGCCGCTGAGGTGCAGGACTTCGTCGACGCCCGGGATCAATGCCGCGAGGGAGATGTCGTCGCACGACACCAGATTGCGGAACGTGTCGGCCCGCTTGTTGCCTCGACGGTCCGGTATGGCCACTGTGTCGTCGTCCAGGACCCGGATGAACCCGGGCGGATCGCCTTTGGGGCTCGTGTCACCGTGACCATCGGCGTCCCAAGTGGACACGACAGCGAAGGTCGCCGACGACAGGAACGCACGCATCGAGCGCGGCGCCGCAACGGCGCGCGGCGTTTCGCTCCACAGCTTCGACCGCAGGACGCATCTCGCGCAGTGCACCCAGCTCTCCGCCACGTCGACGGCGACCCGGCCGCCTTCGGCGTTCCCGACGAAACCGTTGAGGCGCAACGTCTCCCCGACGCCGGGTAGGAGGAACACCATCGAGGCCCCACTGCCGGCCGGCGGTGACGGCGACGCGGGAGCGTCAAAGGAAAGCCGCGTGGGTGAATCCACCCGCACGTCGCCGACGAACGTGGTGCGGGAGATCCCGTCGCCGTCACGGAAGCCGAACCCGGCAAGGCGAGCATGGGCCAGGACACTCCGGCATCCGTCATCGAGGGTGTCCGTGGTCTTCAGCATCACCATGGATGAGGGCTTGCCGATCGTGGCTTCGACTTCGGCGGTTGTCGCCAGTTTGCGCATGGTCCGACCGTAGGATGGCCGACATGCGGCATGTGGCCAAGCTTGACCCCGAACTGGCCAAGAGTGTGATCGCCGTCGGCGGCGACATGCACCGAGGCGGCACCATGGGCTTGCACGAGCACGCGGAGCACCTCATCTCGTGGTCGGCCACAGCCATGGTGTCCCTGCGCACAGCGACCCGCGACTGGCTGATCCCGCCGACCCACGGTCTCTGGATGCCCGCCGGATGTCCGCACGCCGTCGAGGTGTTCCGCCCAGGACGCGGGTACGCGGTGGTGCTCAACGCCAAGAACTGCCCCATCACCTGGACCGAACCCACAGGCGTGCTGATCACGCCGCTGGTCCGTGAGCTGATCGTCCATCTCGACCAGCACCCGGAACAGGACGACACCCGGGCGACGGCCGTGTCACTGCTGCTGAGCCTGCTGGAACCGGTGCCCGACACCACCTTCCACGTGCCACTGCCCGAGGACCCCCGGACCCGGGAGATCGCCGAGGCCCTGATCGCCGACCCGGCCGACCACCGGGACCTCGCCATGTGGGCCGTGCACACCCATTCCAGCGTCCGGACGATCACCCGCCTGTTCGCCCAGGAGACCGGCATGACGTTCGCGCAATGGCGGACCCACGCGCGTGTCCGGGCCGCGCTCATCCACCTCGCACAGGGCGCCTCGGTCGGTGCGACCGCCCGTGCCGTCGGCTACCACAAGCCAGGTGCGTTCGCCGAGGCGTTCCGGCGCGTCACCGGCCAGCACCCGAGCGTGTACCTCTGACACCCGGGTCTTTCCAAGTTGGGAGGAGATGACGGGGTTGTTTCCTACTCCGTCATCTCAACCTCTCCAGCGGGGAGTTCGTGCCCGCGCTGGGTCAGTTCCCCGGCAGCGCGAAGGCCTTGTCCGCGGCGGTGATCACGAAGCTGACCGAACAGCGGAAGGCCGGGCAACGCACCTTCGCCCAACGCGACCTGTCCGAACTGGACTACGTGTACCTGTGGACGGACGGCATCCACGTCAACACCCGCCTGGAGGAACACAAACTCTGCCTGCTCTGGACGATAACCCGAGGGCTGGACTCGCGTACCAGGTAGCAATCGGTCGTCGGTACCCGTCGCGCACCACGACCGGGTGCCGCAGGGCACCCGGTCGTCGGACCGTGCTAACGGCTATGTGTCAAGCACAGCCCAGTCCTGGTAGGTGGAGTAGTTGCACGTGTTGAGCCGAACGCCCTGGGAAACGCTGCCGTCGAGGCAGAGTCCGCTCTGCTCGTGTTCGAGCTTGTAGCCGTCGAAGGTCGACCACCGCTGGTAGCTGTTCCACTTGCAGGTGTTGAGCCGAACTCCTTGGGAAACGCTGCCGTCGAGGCACAGCCCACTCTGGTTGTGCTTGAGGTAGTAGCCGGAAACGGTCCACCCCTGGTAACTGGACCCGTTGCATTTGTTGAGCCGAACGCCCTGGGAAACGCTGCCGTCCAGACAAAGTCCGCTCTGGTCGTGGATGATCGGCTCGTGCGTGGCGGCAGCCGCGGGTGCGACGCCAATGGTTGCCGCACCCAGCATTGCCATGGCCATCGCGGCCAGCCCCGCCGCGGTTCTCGACAGTGTTTGCCTGATTGTCATTTTCCCCTCACCGCATGAAAGTCAGAACAACGTCCACATCTGGTAGGTGTTGTTGTCTGTGCACGTGTTGAGCCGAACTCCCTGCGAGACACTGCCGTCCAGGCAGAAGTGGCTCTGGGAGTGGAAGAGGTCCTTGGCTCCGCTGGTGGAGCGGTACCACTGCTGGTAGGTGGTGTAGTTGCACTTGTTGAGCCGAACGCCCTTGTCGACGCTCGCATCGAGGCACAGCCTGCTCTCGACGTGCCTGAACACCGTGCCGTCACCGCCGGTGTGGTTGTTGATGACTTCCCAGTCCTGATAGCCGTTGGTGTTGCATTTGTTGAGCCGAATCCCCTGGGAAACGCTGCCATCGAGGCAGAGCTCGCTTTGATGGTGATAGATCCGGCGCTCGGTGGCCGCCTGAGCGGACGTGGTGACCATGGCCAACGCACCCAGGACTACCAGGACCATTGCGGTCAGCCTTGCCGCAGTCCTCGAAAGTTTTAGTTTGATTGTCATTTCCTTCCCTTCGGTTCGAAGATTACGAAGGGGAGGAACCACCTGCTGTCAGGCGAACGACCGACAGCAAGATGAACTTCTAGCGCCAGACCATCTCGCCGACCTCGCCGCTCAGACCGCGTAGGGATCAGGCAGCTCCGCCCAGACCTGGCCGAGCTGGAGGCGCTACCTGATGGAACCACGGCATCCAGCGAGTAGAGCGCCGGCGTCTAGGACTGGTGGTTTCGCGCGTCGACCGGCGGCGGCCGCAACGCCTGCCAAGTGGGCAGTTCGATCGCGGCGAACGCGATGACCACGACCACGCCCATCACCAGCGGCAGCAACCACACCGGGCCCGCGGGCCACGGCTGGCCGAGCAAACCCAGTGACAGCAACACGATGGGCACCGCCGCCAGCACGAGCCCAGTGACCAGCGCTATTCCGCAGATCACGGAGGCCTCGCGCCGCATCATCCTGCGCAGTTGCCGGGCAGTGGCCCCGATCAGCCGCAGGTTCGCCAGTTCGGCGCGACGCTGCGCGGTCGACGCGACCAGCTTGTTCGCGATGCCCAGCAGGAGGTAGCCGAGCAGCACACCCAGCACGACGATGTTGATCCACAGCTCCGGCGGGATTCCGGTGCCGGTCGCGAGGCCGGAGCCCTCCCCCACCACCAGGACCGGGTTCGACGCGAGGCTCGCGCGAACCGTCCCGGGGTCGTCGGTACGGATCAGGATGCGCTGGTCGAGCCCGCTGGTGGTGTGGCCGATCGCCAGGTCACGGGACACCACCACCTCGCCGATCCCCAGGCCACGGCCGTAGGTGGCGACAACCTTGGCCTTGACGAACGTGCCGTCGCCGAGGTGGAAACCGACCTCGCTGCCCAGGTCCGCATCACCCGACACGGCGACCGTGGCACCGGTGAGGTCGTTCAGGTCGCCGGACCGCACGTCGAGGTCGAGCACGTTCGCGGCGGCGGGCGTCAGGATCAGCGCGGAGCTGCTTTCGACCTGGATCTGGCCGAACACGCTGCCCGGCCAGAGCACTGTGGTCGTGGAGACCGGCGCCGCGGCCTTGACTCCCGGCGTGGTGGTGATCGCGTCGAGGGCGTCCTGGGGCAGTCCGCCGGTGGCCGGTGCGGTCACGTGCAGCTCCGCCTTGCCGGTCGCCTCGACGTCCCGGTCGATCGCAGTGATCAGCGTCGTCTGGGTCAGTGTGTAAGTCAGGGTGAACACCACGGCCATCGCCAAGGTCGTCACGGCACCGGCGACGCGCATGGCGTACCCGTTGGTGTTGGCGACGGCCAGCCATGTCGGGGCCGACACCCGCGCAGGCAGTTTCGCGGCCAGCACGCTACTCACCCAGCGGACCATGGCGGGGCCGCACAACCCGAGCCCGACCGTGGCGAGGATTCCGGCGATCGCGGTCGTGTTGGCTCCCAAACTGGTCTGGCTCACCAGCGGAATGACAGCGATCACGTTCGCCGCCACGATCAGGAGCACACCGGCGTACGTACGGGTCTTCGACGGCGTCCGCGGTTCCACACGGGACTCCGAGACCGCTTCGGTGGCGGGCAGCCGGGATGTGCGCCAGGCAGAGCCACGCGCGGCCGCCTGCACCACCAGCAGGAGCAGCAGAAGCGCCGCGACAGCCGGGAACGGGCTGACGGTCAACGGCAACCCGGCGGGCAGGAAGCCGAGGCCGACCAGCATCCCCCGGAACAGATCCGCCAGCAGATACCCGGCACCGGCACCGAGGACCAGGGCAGGCGCGGCCATCAGGGTGGCCTGGCCCGCGGCGAGCCCGCGAATCTGCTTCGGCGAGGCGCCGACTGCCCGGAGCAGGGCGAGATCCCGCCGCTGGCCCGCGATCGACACGCTCAACGCACCCGCGACGATGAAACCGATGATCAGCAACGTGACCCCGGCCATCGAACCGGCCAACGCGGGCAGGAACGACCGGGCTGCCGCCGCACCGGGCGACTCGACGTCACCGCGGTCGGCGCCGGTCGACACGACGAGATCGTTGTCGCCCAGCGCTTCGCGGACCGCAGTGGCCACATTGTCCGTCCTGCCGGGAGCTGCCTGGATCGCGATGAAGTCCACGCGCCGTTCGGTGAACTGGATCGCTGTGTCGTCAGCGAAGTACAGCCCCGGCTCGGGTGACGTGACCACGGCCGTGACCCGGAACTGCGCGGTCCGGCCCGCGACGACCGCGTTGACCCGATCACCCGCCTGGACACCAGCGGCCGCGGCGGTGCCGGCGTCCACGGCGAGCTCGTCCGGCCTGGTCGGCGGCTGGCCCGTCACCCCTGGCTCGTCCGCCAGTCTGGTGGCCGACCAGCCGTGTCCGCTCGCGGTCACCGGCGTGCCCTGAGCGGACAGCACCGCGGCGGGGAAGCTCACGTCTCCGATGACGGCGGTCACGTCCGGCACCCCGGCCAGCCGTTCGGTCAGTTCCACCGGCAGCCGGTTGCGTTCCGGCAACCCGATCGGCAGGTCCTCGGGCGGCTGGTGGCTTTGCGGCGCCGACACGACGACGTCCGCCCGGGCCAGCCGCTCGACCGGCATCTGGGAGCGCAGGCCGGACTCGGCGATCACGCCGATGCCGGTCACCAGCGCGGCTCCCCCGAACATGGCACAGGCGACAGCCACCAACGCCGCCACCCGGCGGCGTGCGGTCTGCAGTGCGAGACGCAGCATTTCCCTACTCCGCCTCTACTGTCGCGATCCGGTGGGCCAGTGTCGTGGGACTCGCCCCGGTGAGGGTGTCCACGATGTGACCGTCGGCCATGATCAGGACGAGGTCGGCGTGGGCGGCGGCCGCCGGGTCGTGGGTGACCATCACCACGGTCTGCCCCAGCTCGTTCACCAGCTCCCGCAACAGGTCCAGCACGTTCCGGCCGGTGCGCAGGTCGAGCGCGCCTGTCGGTTCGTCGGCGAACAACACCGCCGGACGCGCTATCAGTGCCCGGGCGATCGCCGCCCGCTGCTGCTGACCGCCCGACAGCTCGGCAGGGCGGTGGGACAGCCGGTCGGTGAGCCCGACCCGCCCGGCCAGTGTCCGCATCCACTCCTGGTCGGCTGCCGCACCGGCCAGCCGCAGCGGCAACGTGATGTTGTCGGCGATGGTCAGCGACGGCACGAGGTTGTAGGACTGGAAGACGAATCCCACGTTCCGCCGCCGCAGTTCGGTGCGGCGGTTCTCGGTGAGCGAGCTGATCTCCGTGCCGTCGATGAACACCTTGCCCGACGTCGGGGTGTCGAGTCCGGACGCGCAGTGCATGAGCGTGCTCTTGCCCGATCCGGACGGCCCCATCACCGCCACGAACCGTCCACGATCCACCGTCAGCGACACGCCGTCCAGCGCGCGTACACCACCGGGGTAGATCTTGCTGACTTCCGCCAGCGTCACCGCTGCGGTCGGCACCGTCTCGAACGGACCGGTTCGGAGGGCGTGATGAGGCCTGGTCATACCGGAAATCCAACAGCGGGACGGCGGTCAGGACGATACCCCTGCCATCCCAGTTCCGGGTACAGGCTGCTATACCTTGAACACGTCCTCGCACCACTGACGGAAGGTCGTGGGCGAACTGGACTCCGGTGTGCGCGGCTCGGCGTTGTCCAGGCCGTTCTGCTTGGCCACCACCATGTCGACGTAGCCCTGCGCCATCACCGCGGAGGCACCGTTGGCGAGCAGTCCTTCCTTGAACCGATCGATCGGGATCTGTTCGTAGCGAACCGGACGCTGGAGCACCTCGCTCATGATCCGCGCCATGTCGTTGTACGACAGGTCCTCCGGACCGAGCACCGCGACACTGTCCTGTCCGCTCCATGAGGAGTCGAGCAGCCACTTCGCGGCCACCGCGGCGATGTCGCGGGTGGCGCACGTCGGCGCCCTGTGGTCGCCGGGCATCGGTTCGGCGTACACACCCTCGTTCCTGATCACGGCGGCCTGCCGCAGCACGTTGTCCATAAAGGACGGCAAGGCGAGCGAACGGTAGCCGACGCCGGTGCCCGCGATCAGGTCGTCCATCGCCAGCGACGCCGTCACCAGCCCGGCTTCCCCGGCCATCGGCGTGCCCCGGCCCAGCGCCGAGACGCCGACCACCCGCTCTACGCCCTGGCTCGTCATCGCCGCGCACGCCGGTTTGGTGAAACCGACATACGTGGCATCGAGGCTGTCGGTCCGGAAGTTGGGCGGTACCACCCACAGCACGGCGTCCGCACCGGCGAACGCCTTGGTGACGACGTCGATGTCGCCGTGTGAGCCGGGAACGACCTCCACACGTTCCCGGACTTGAGGTGACAGGCGCGCGGGGTCGCGCACGATGACGCGGACAGGCGCGTCATTGTCGAGCAGGATGGTGACAACCTGGCTGCCGATGGCGCCAGTGGGTGTGGTGACGACGATCATGCGGTCAAGCCAACCCCCGGGGCCCGCGGAACTGAAGGACCGATCCGGTCACCATTGATACCCTGGCGATATGAGTGACCCCGAGGCACGGCAGCTTCGCTACTTCGTCGCGGTCGCCGAGGAACTGCATTTCGGGCGCGCGGCGGAGCGGCTCGGGATGGCGCAGCCACCGCTGTCCCGCGCGATCCGCGAACTGGAAGGCCAGCTCGGCGTCCCACTGCTGGAACGCACCACACGCCAGGTCTCGCTCACCCCGGCGGGCACGGTTTTCCTGCGGGACGCCCGGATCGCGCTCGACGCGATCACGGCGGCCGCCCGGCGTGCCCGGCACGCCGGACAACCGAAACCGACGCTCCGCGTCGCCCTCAAGGCGGACTACGACGCCGGATTGCTGCCGCGGGTGCTGGCCACGTACCAGCGCGAGGAGGCCAGTCTGCCCGTCGAGATCCTGATGGGCGGCCGAGGCGAACAGGTACCCGCCCTGCACGACGGCCGCGCCGACGTCGCCCTTCTCCCGGCGCCTTTTGACGATCGCGGCCTTGATCACGAGCCGCTGCTGACCGAGGCCCGCCTGGTCGCGTTGGCGGCCACGGACCCACTCGTCGCCCGTCCCAGCCTGTGCCTTGCGGACCTGGCGGGACGGGAACTGCCCGACGGCACGCCCGCCGACGACGAGGCATCCGGGCCGCGCGGGAAACGGACGAACCTGGACCTCGCCCAGATCTTCAACCTGGTCGAACTGGGCAGCGCCGTGTGGTTCCCGCCCGCTTCGGTCGCCCGCCGCCACCCCCGGCCCGACATCGCCTACCGCCCGGTCGAGGACCTGGAACCGTCCACACTCACCATCGCGTGGCCACAGACCTCGCACTCCCCCGCCGTGGCCGCCTTCGTCCGTGCGACGACATCCGTCGCGGCCGCGGCGGTGTCCTGATCAGCCGCGGCGCCGGTCGTTCTCCAGATACCGCAGGACCGCTGTCACCCGGCGATCCACCCGGTCGGTCGGGGCGAGGTCCAGTTTGGCGAAGATGTTGCGGATGTGTTTGTGGACGGCACCGTCCGTGACGGACAACCGTTCGGCGATCGTGCTGTTGCCCAGGCCTTCCGCCATCAGCGCGAGCACGTCACGTTCCCGCGCGCTGAGCCGCTCCAGGCGGGTGTCCGGCCGGGACTTGGTCAACAGCTGCGCCACGACCTCGGGGTCGATGGCCATCCCGCCGTTCGCCACCCGGTGCAGCGCGTCCAGGAACTCCTCGACCCGGCCGACCCGCTCCTTCAGCAGGTAACCGAGCCGGGAACCGCCGCCCGCCAGCAACTCCGTCGCGAACGCCTGCTCGACGTAGGCGGACAACACCAGCACGGCCAGATCGGGCTGGCGCCGCCGGGCCTCCACCGCGGCGACGATGCCCTCGTCGGTGTGCGTCGGCGGCATCCGGACGTCCACAATGGCCACGTCGGGCGAGTGTTCGCCCACCGCGGCGAGGAACTCGCCCGGATCGCCCGCCGTGGCGACCACGTCGAGCGACTCGCTGCGCAGCAGCAACGCCAGTCCTTCGCGCAGCAGCAGGTCGTCCTCGGCGATCACAATCCGCATGGCAGGCTCACCGTCATTCTCGTGGGACCGCCGACCGGGCTGGTCAGCGTGAACGTTCCGTCGTGTGCTTCGACCCGGTGACGGATGCCGGCGAGCCCGGATCCGCCACGCTCGTCGGCGCCGCCATGGCCGTCGTCAACGACCTCTACCACCAGCATGTCCTCATGACGACCAAGGCTGACAACAGCGTTGGCGGCCCCGCTGTGCTTGGCTATGTTCGTCAACGCCTCGGCCACGGCGAAATACGCTGTGGCCTCAACGGAAGCAGCGAACCGGTCGGGCAGGTCGGCGTCGATCCGGCACGGCACGGGACAGGACGCGGCCAGTGCGGTGAGCGCGTCGGGCAGACTCCGGTTCGTCAGCACCGGCGGCAGAATGCTGCGGACCACGTCCCGCAACTCGGCCAAGGCCTGCTCGGCGGAATCCTGGGCCCGCGCCAGGATCTCGTCGGCGGTGGCCGGATCACGCGCCAGGGCACGCCGGGCGGCACCCAGCAGGACGTTGACGGCCAGCAGCCGGTTCTGGGTCCCGTCGTGCAGTGCCCGCTCGATCCGTCGTAGCTCGGTGGCGTGCGCTTCCAGTGCGGCGGCACGAGTGGCGGCCAGTCGTGCCACGCGGACAGCCAGGTCAGTGCCCGGAGCCGGGGACAGCAGCTGACGGCCGGGCCACGCCTGCAGGCGGGCCAGCAGCGGCAGGACAAAAACGGCGGCAACACCCCAGCCCACACCCATGGCGCTCACCCAGATGGCATCCGACGTGTCGTTCACCGCGACGATGTCGAGGGTGTCCGCGGCTTCGCCTGCCGGCAGCAAACGCCACCACAACACGAAAGTGAGGTCGGTGACCACCCAGAGCGGAAGCGACATCCCGGCCAGGCTCAGCACCAGTCCCGCGGTCCCGTGCCAGAGCAGCCAGCCGAGTTCCTTGCGAACCGCGGGATCGCGCAACGCGGCGATCAGCGACGTGGATACCGGCTCCGGACCGACGATGTCGTAGCCCCAACGCGACAGCCGCGCACGCTCCCGGTCCGCGACCACGCGCACCATCCGCAGTGCCGTGGGAGCCAGGAACAGGCCGACACCGACGACACTCAACAACGCCGTGATCGCCAGCCACGGCAGCATCGCGACCGCCATGACGGCCGTCGCCATCCCGCCCACGATGTGTTCCAGCGCGTCCACGGTGTCGCGGACACGGGACCTCAGGTCCCATCGCCGTGCCGGCATCCAACCTCCTCAGCAGACACACGCCCGCACAGCGTATGCCGCGACATGGGCGCGGTTTCGCAACCCGTGCCGCTTCATCACCCGGTAGAGCACGTTCTTGACGGTTCGTTCGGAGTACGACAGTCTCGCCGCGATCTCCCCGGTGCTCAGCCCGGCGGTGAGCAGCCTGAGCACGTCGCATTCGCGTTCGGTCAGGCCGGCCACCGTCAGCCCGTTCGGCCGCAGCACGTCCTGGTCGATGTCCCGGATGAACGACAGGAGCCTGCGTTGCAGGAGGGGCGGGAAACGCGCCAGTCCTTCGCGGGCGCCCAGCACGGCGGCGATCAGCTGGGCCGCGTCGGTCTCCCGCAGCGGCAGGATCGCCGTGACGTCTCGGAACACCGCGGCCAGCAGATCGTCCTCCCGGAAGTGATCGGTGACGATCACGCACGCGCGCTCCCGGTCGTGGCCCAGATCGAGCTGCGTCAGCCCGTTTCTGGTCACCTTCGCTTCGATCAGCACGACGACGTCAGCCGTCCGGGCCTCGTCCTGCGGGACGACACGCACATCCTTGCGCCCGCTCAGCATGACGTTCGCCCCGGTGCGCAACAACATGTCCGTCGTGACGACGGCGACGGTCGTGGTCTGCACCCGCTCCCCCCTTGGTGAGGTCGCTTGTCAATGTCCCAGCGAACCTACGTTTCAGGGCATGATCGGGCGATCCCGCCAGCGGCAGTGCCGGAGTACAGCCTGCTGTACCGGTGCTGTGCAGTTCACAGGATCGAAACGGCCGCCGTAGCGGCCTAACGTCGGTGTCATGACCGTTCCCGAGCAGCGCACCGGAATGTTCCGTCCCCTGGTGTGGCTGGTGCTCATCGTCAGCGCGTCCGGCAACGTCGTCGCCTCGGTCGCGAACCTCGACATCATCGTCGGTGTCGTGTTCGGAGTGATCACTCTGACGTGCGGGGTGACGTTGGTCGTCCACCATTACCGCAACCGACGCAGGACCTGAGTTGCCTCGGCGCCTACGTCAGGGGCGTTCCAGCAGAGTCACGCGCGCTGTCTGGAGGAACCGGGCGATCGATGCCGATCGGCTGCCCGCGGGCCAGAGCGCCGTGGTGCGGTACGGCGGCGCGTCGGACACGGGCCGATAGGTCACATCGGGCCGGACGTTCGCCGTGGCCAGCGAGACGGGAACCAGGGCGACGGCCTGGCCAAGGGCGACGACGTCCAGCAGTTGGGCGCTGTCCCGCACGATCGGGCCGTCGGCCGGGCGACGGGGGTTGCCCAGCCAGTAGTCGCGGTCGACCACCCTCGGGTCGTTCCACCGGGGCGCGGGCTCGTCGATCAGGTCGGCGGTGCTGAGCACCTCGCGGCCGGCCAGCTTGTGCCCGGCGGCGAGAGCGGCGACGCGGGGTTCGGTCGCCAGCAGTTCGACGTCGAGATCGTGACCGTCGACGCAGGCGGCGATGGCCACGTCCGCGCGCCCGTCCCGGACCATGTCGGCCTGTTCGCCGAACCCGCTCACCACCACCCGGATCTCCGGCGCGGCCGGATCGGCACGGAATCGTTCGCTGATCTGAAGCAGCAACCGCGTGGCGACGCCCGGTTTGGCGGTGACGACGAGCGCGCGGCCGACATGTCGTGTCCGGTGTACCGCGGAGTCGAGCGCGCTGAGCACGACCGCCGCCTCCTTGCGGAACACCTCACCGGCCTCGGTCAGCACAAGCCGGTTTCCGGTGCGGTCGAAGAGGCCGACGCCGAGCCGGCGTTCCAGCTGACGCATGGCGCGCGACAGCGGCGGCTGAGCGATGCCCAGGCGTTCGGCGGCGCGGGTGATGTTCAACTCGTCGGCGACGGCGCAGAAGTAGCGCAGTTCGCGGATCTCCGGCATACCGCCAAGGTATGGCATGCCACCCGATCGGTCTTTCCCTTCCGGCGCCGCGTCGGCTGGAGTGGGTGGCATGAACGACGTAGCACTTGTCACTGGCGGCAACAAAGGCATCGGCCACGAGATCGTCCGCCAGTTGGCCGCGCGGGGATTCACCGTCTACCTCGGCGCCCGTGATCCGGAACGTGGCCGTGCCGCCGCGACGAACCTGACCGGCGACGTACGTTCCGTCCAGCTCGACGTGACCGACGCGGACTCTGTCCAGGCGGCCGTCAGGACGGTCGACAGCGCGGCCGGGCGGCTGGACGTCCTGGTCAACAACGCCGGGATCATGGTCGAGTGGGGTGTCGGCACCGCCGACATGACGGCCGCGCACCTCCGCCAGGTGTACGAGGTCAACGTCTTCGGCGTGGTCACGGTGACATCCGCGTGCCTACCGCTGCTTCGCCGCTCCGCCAACCCGCGGATCGTCAACATGTCCAGCGGTCTGGGATCACTGACCCTGCTGGACGGCCCGGTCCAGGGTTTCCTCGCGTACAGCTCGTCCAAGGCCGCGCTCAACGCCTTGACCCTGGTCTACGCCAAGGCGCTTCAGGCCGACGGCATCAAGGTCAACGCCGTCAGCCCGGGACTCGTACCGACCGACCAGAACGCGGCGGCGCCGTTCCCGCGCGGCGACCGCACCACCGCCGACGGCGCTGTCGTGCCGGTCACGCTGGCGACGATCCCCGCCGACGGCCCCACCGGGGTCTTCCGCGGGCCGAACTCGCCGTCGGACGTCATCCCCTGGTGATCCGCCGGGGGCGGCGGGACTCGGTGACCCGGTCCGTGGACCTTCGCCGACGCGGGGAAACGTTGCCCTCACTGGGAAACATGCCGATCGCAGGTCCGGGACCGGTCCCACCACACCGGACCTACGCTCCGCGTCATGACCAGTTCGCGCACGGTGGCAGCGGTGGCGACACTGGCGGTCAGTGCCCTCGCGGCTTGTTCCCCGCCCGGACCTGCCGCCCCGCCGGGGACGACAACCACTCCGGCGACCACGCAGACCACCACCTCACGACCGGCCGCGACTTCGAGTCCTACCACCACAAAGCCTTCACCGACGGTCGCGGCCCTGCCCGACGAGGGCCGGAACTTCGCGTCCTGCAAGGACGGTCACTGCCGGGTGCACGTCAGGCCCGGGGACCGGATCGCGCTCGGCGGCGCGCTGGGAGCCACCACGATCGCGATCACGGCGATCAGCCCGGCCGAGGTGTCGGTCAAGCTGGAGCGGGCCGACGGGTCTCGCGGCACCTACACCTTCTTCGACCCCGTCAAGAACGGCGCGCTGATGCGGGGTGACAAGATCGTTCTCGCGTTCCCCGAGATCACCGGCTCCCAGGCGGTCATGCAGGTCGACGTCTGACCTTCACGGTTGTCTTGGCGTGACGGTCATTCTGATGTCGTCACGGGCCCACAACACGAAACGCTCGACCGGGGTGACGACGTGCCCGGGTACCGGCGTGAACTCGAAACGCCTCACCAGCACCGCGAGCATCAGTTTGATCTCGACCATGGCCAGCGCGGCGCCTTCGCAGCTGCGGGGCCCGAAACCGAACGGGATGTACGCGAACTTCGGCCGTCCCTCCGCCGCCTCCGGGGTGAAGCGGTCGGGATCGAACCGTTCCGGTTCCGGCCAGTGCGCCGGGTTCAGGTGCAGCGCCCAGATCGGGTACATCAACGTCGTCCCCGCCGGAACCAGGTAGTCGCCGAGCACCAGGTCCTCGGCCAGTTCCCTTGCCGCGTACGGGCCCGGCGGGTAGCGCCGCATCGCCTCCTTCACGACCCGCTCGAGGTAGTCGAGCGAGCGCAACTCCTCGTACGTCGGCGTCATCCGCCCGCCCAGTACGGAATCCAGTTCCTCCCGGAGCCTCGCGGCGATGTCCGGATGCGTGGCCAGCAGGTGCAATGCCCACGACACCGCGACGCCGGACGTGTGGTAGCCGGCCATCACGACGACCAGCACGGTGTCCCTGATCCGTGCCGGTTCCCATCCTGATTCGGCCAGCATGCCGACCAGTCCGGAGCCCTGCCGCGGGGTTTCGAGGACGTCGGTGATGGTCTGCCGGACGTAGGCCAGCGCCTCGGCGGCTCCGTCCTCGCCGATCACGGACGGCAGGCCGTACTGCCGTCCCAGGTACTCGGCGATCAGGTCACGGAACGCCGCACTGGTCCGGCGGGCCGATCCCAGTTCGCCACCCAGGGCGAACTCGCAGATCAGCCGCAACGACAACTCGCTGAGGTCCTGCTGCAACGCCACTTCCCCGCCCGCGGCCGCCCAGCGGTCGGCCAACTGCGTGGTCAGCCGCGCGAACGCCGCGAAGTGCGCCTCGTGCGACCGGTGATTGCCCAGCGCGGCCAACAACAACCGCCGCCACGGCACATGCTCCCGTTCGCCGATCGTCTGCAGGTTCCCGGCCTCGAACAGCGGCGAGAGGAACTCGAACAACTCCTCCGGCCGCCGGTTGATCCGCGCCGTGACCGCCAGCAGTTCCGGATCGGCCACCGAGACCACCCGGGTACCGGGCAACTCGAACCGGGCGACCGGCCCGTGCCGTTCATGAAGCTCCAGCTGGAACGTGTGCAGCCCACCCGCGGCCGCGATGTCGGCGACGTTGCCGTCCGGCGGGGACGGCACCGGTCCCGGGATGCTCGACCACTCGGCACTCATACCCCGATGCTGCCACCATTGGCCCTTCGGGCGCGGATAAGCGACCCTGGAACCGTTCCCAAGGACGGTGAAGGGTGGGGTCAATGACGACTCAGGGCAAACCGGCATCCGTGGTCGACCGGTTCCCGGCCAAGCACTTAGGACCTCCGGAGATCCGGCCGCTGCCGGAGCCTCCGGCCTCGACGTGGAAGATCATCGGTCCCGGCGTGATCGCGGCGGGCGTCGGCCTGGCATCCGGCGAGTTCATCCTCTTCCCGTACATCGCCTCACAGGTGGGGCTGGTGTTCGTCTGGGCGGCGCTCGTCGGGGTGGTGACCCAGTACTTCCTCAACATGGAGATCGAGCGGTACACCCTGGCCACCGGGGAGACCGCGCTGACCGGGTTCAGCCGGTTCTGGCGGCACTGGGGCCTGGTGTTCGCCCTGCTGACCTACCTGGCCAACATCTGGCCGGGCTGGGTGACCAGCTCGGCGACTTTGGTGACGTACCTGTGGGGCGGCAACGTCACGTGGATCGCGATCGGCATGCTCGTCGCGATCGGGCTGATCCTGACGCTCGCGCCGGTCGTCTACGTCGCCCTCGAGCGCGCCGAGATGCTCAAGGTCGCCGCGGTGCTCGTGCTGGTCGTCGTCGGCGCGTTGTTCGCGATCTCGGCCAACGCGTGGAGCGATCTGCCGCGCATCGTCACGGACGCGAGCATTCCGGCCCAGGAACTCGGATTCGCGCTGCTGCTGGGCGCGCTGGCGTTCGCGGGCGCGGGCGGCGGGCAGAACCTGGTGCAGAGCAACTGGATCCGGGACAAGCAGTTCGGCATGGGCAAGTACGTCCCGCGCATCGTCAGCCCGGTGACCGGCCAGCCGGAAGCCGCGCCGAGCACCGGCTTCATCTTCGAACCGGACGAGGCCAACATGCGCCGGTGGCGCGCGTGGTGGCGGCTGGCGAACCGGGAGCAGCTCTACACGTTCGTGCTGATCACGTTCGTCTCGATCCTGTTCACCTCGCTGCTGGCGTACTCGACGGTGTTCGGCCAGCCGGGCCTGTCCAACAGCATCGCGTTCCTCAAGGCCGAGGGCGAGGCGCTGAACACGGCGGTCGGCGGCTGGTTCGGCGTGTTCTTCTGGATCGTCGGGGCGTTGGCGCTGTTCGCCGCCGCACTGGGCATCGTGGACTACACCAGCAGGCTCGCCGCCGACGTGATCAAGACCGCGTACGCGCGCAACGCCAAGGAGAGCACCCTCTACTTCGTCCTCGTCTGGGTGCTGGTGCTGCTCGGCTGCGTCGTGCTGCTCGCCGGGTTCACCCAGCCGCTGGTGCTGCTGGTGATCTCCGCCTGTGTCGGCGGCGTGATGATGTTCATCTACTCGGTGCTGCTGATCGTGCTCAACCGTCGCGTGCTGCCCGGTGAGATCCGGATCTCCACCGGCCGGATCATCGCCTTGTGCTGGTCGACCGGCTTGTTCGGCGTGCTGTCGGTGCTGACGATCGTCACCCAGGCCGAGCGCCTGTTCGGCGGCTGACCGGGTCTCCCGGTTTACAGTGGTCGCATGGCTGGAGAAGGCCCGCAGTCGGCCGCGGACAAGACACTGAACGTGCTACAGGCACTCGCCGAGCACGCTCGTGTCGCCGACATCGCGGCCGCGGCGGGCCTTCCCAAGCCGACCGTGCACCGAATCCTGCAGACCTTGGTGCGCCACGACTTCGCCCGGTCCGACGGCCAGGGCACCTACGTCTGCGGCCCGCGGGTGCTCAGCCTCGCCGGGCGGTTCCTGCAGCGCCTCGACATCGCCGAGCAGGTCCGTCCGATCCTCCAGGACCTGCAGCAGCACACCGGCTGGACCGTCCACCTCGCGCTGCGGTCCGGTGACGAGGCCGTGTACGTGGCCAAGCTCGAAGGCACCAAGCCGTACCACCTCGCCTCCCGGATCGGGATGAGCCTCGGCCTGCACTGCACGTCGATCGGCAAGGCGATCCTCGCGGCCCTGCCGGACGGCGAAGTCCGCGACCTGGTCGCCCGCACGGGCCTGCCCGCCCGCACCGAGAACACGATCACCGACCTGCCGTCGCTGCTCGCCGAGCTCGCGGACGTCCGCGCCCGGGGATACGCCGAGGACCACGAGGAGAACGAGACCGGTGTGCGTGCGGTCGGCGCCGCCGTGGCCGACCACACAGGTGCGGTGATCGGTGGTCTGTCCACGGCCGCACTCGTCCATCTGGCCCCCGTGGTCGAAGACCTTCCCGCGCAGGTCAGCGCGGCGGCGGAGGCCGTTTCCAAGGCGCTCGGCGCACACTGACACGCTGTGACCCGCTTCACAAAGCGGGTTGTCCGTGGCATGATGCCCGAATCAAGATGGAACGCCATTCCGTGAGGCGGAACGATGAGGGTGCAAGCCGCAGAGCTGGAAGCGCTGGCCACTCGAATCCTGGCCAAGGCCGGCGCGTCCGTCGCGGACGCCCGGACGGTGGCCGGTTCGCTGGTGCGGTCCGACCTGCTCGGCCACGACTCCCACGGGGTACGACGGCTGACCGACTACGTCCGGAGAATCCGCACTGGACAGATCGATCCCCTGGCGGAGCCGGAAGCCGAGCACACCCGGCCGGGAACCGTTGTGGTGCACAGCCGTCGCGCCTTCGGCCAGCTCGCCGCCCTGTGCGCGGTGCGTGAACTCCAGGACCTCGCGCCGGCCCAGGGGTCCGGCGTCGCGGTCCTGCGTGAGGGCAACCACATCGGCAGGCTCGGCGAGTACGTCGGCATGCTGGCCGAGCGCGACCTGGTCGGCCTGGCCTTCGGCAACGGCGATCCCACGGTCGCCCCGTACGGCGGGCGGGAACGCCGGATGGGCACGAACCCGCTGGCCTGGGCCGTGCCGAGGGCGGCGGACCGGCCACCGGTCGTGATGGACTGGGCCACGTCCGGGATCGCCGAGGGCAAGCTCCGGGTCGCCAGGGACAAGGGCGAGCACGTGCCCGAAGGACTGGTCCTGGACGCCGCCGGCCTGTCCACCACGAAGCCCGCCGACTTCTACCAGGGCGGCGCGTTGCTGCCGTTCGGCGGGCACAAGGGATACGGCCTGAGCGTGCTCATCGAGATCGTCGCCGGTCTGGTGACGGGCATGGGGATCGGCAGCATGCCCGGCTTCGGCGAGGGCTGGGGCACGGTCTTCGTCGCCTTCGACATCGCCGCGTTCCTCCCGGTGCGGGAATTCCGGGAGCAGACCGAGCGGTTCTGCGTCTCGCTCACCGAGACCGCGCCCGCCGCGGGGTTCCGTGAAGTGCTGGTCCCGGGCGATCCGGAGCAGCGGATCCTGGCGGAACGGCTGCATGACGGCATTCCCGTCACCAACAACACCTGGCATGAGCTCAACGCTCTCCTGAGGAGTTGACATGCACAGTACCGACCGGGGAACCACGCCAGCCGAGTTACGCCGGGTCGTGAGCGCGTCGGTCGTCGGAACCGCGTTGGAGTGGTACGACTTCTTCATCTACGGCTTCGCTGTGACGCTGGTGTTCAACGAGTTGTTCTTCAAGACCGGTGATCCCGCGATGGGCATCATCATCGGCTTCGCCACGTTCGGCGTGGGTTTCGCCGTCCGGCCGCTCGGCGGGTTCTTCTTCGGCCACCTCGGTGACCGGATCGGCCGCCGGGCCACTCTGGTGCTCACCACGCTCGTCATGGGCGTGTCCACCGGACTGATCGGCCTGCTGCCGACGTACGACACCATCGGCGTGGCGGCACCCATCATCCTGACCGTGCTGCGGATGTGCCAAGGGCTCGGCGCCGGGGCGGAATTCGGCGGCGCGTCCACGTTGCTGGCCGAGCACGCGCCCGCCGGGAGACGCGGGTTCTTCACGTCGTTCGCGCAAACCGGCGTCCAAATCGGACTCCTGTCCGGCACCGCGGTGTTCCTGCTGGTGGAACTGCTTTCCCGGGCGACCGTGCTCGCCTGGGCGTGGCGGATCCCGTTCCTGTTCAGCTTCGTGCTGATCGCGGTCGCCCTGTACGTCCGGCTGCGCGTGGCCGAGTCGCCGGTGTTCCGCCGGATGTCCGCGGACCAGACCACGGTGAAGTTGCCTGTGCTGGACGCGATCCGCCACTACCCGCGCAACTTCCTGATCGGCATCGGCGCGCACATCTGCGA
The DNA here is from genome assembly GCF_013280595.1 of Kibdelosporangium persicum. GTDB lineage: Bacteria > Actinomycetota > Actinomycetes > Mycobacteriales > Pseudonocardiaceae > Kibdelosporangium > Kibdelosporangium persicum. The sequence continues at coordinate 187,542 of NZ_JAAATY010000013.1, read as the reverse complement.
CACCGCGGTCGTCTACATCTACGCCACCTACAGCCTGACCTACATCACCAAGACGTTGGCGTTACCGCGCTGGGTCGGCCTGACCGGCGTGATCATCTTCAGCGTCATCGTCATCGCGCTGCAACCGGTGTACGGCGCGCTGTCCGACCGGATCGGCCGGCGGCCGCTGAACCTGTTCAGCGTGGTCTTCACGGCGGCGTTCGCGTTCCCGTTCTTCCTGTTGCTCGACACCAGAGAGCCCGTGCTGATCTGGATCGCGCTGGTCCTGGCCACCACGCTCGGGTTCGCACCGATGATCGCGGTGCAACCGGCGTTCTACGCCGAACTGTTCGGCGCACGGGTCCGTTACACCGGATTCGCGGCATCCAGGGAGATCGGCGCCGCGCTCGGCGGGTTCTCCCCGCTCATCGCGGCCGCCCTGGTGGCACAGGCGGGCGGGAAGGGCTGGCTTGTCGCCGTGTGGATGATCTTCACGGCGGTGATCTCGTTCGTGGCGTTCTGGCTGTCCAAGGAAAGCAAGGACGTCGACATCACCGCCGCCGCCATGCCCGTGACCCAGCGATGACCCAGCGACTGTCCAGGTCCGCGTGGACCGGAGCTGGCCCGGCTGGCGGGATCGGCATCGTCCACCTGGGACTGGGTGCGTTCCACCGTGCGCATCAGGCGGTGTTCACACAGGAGGCGATGCGTGCCGAGCCCGGGGACTGGGGAATCTGCGCGGTCAGCCAACGCAGCCCGGCGGTTCGAGACGCACTGGCCGCGCAGGACTGCCTGTTCACTGTGACCGAGCGAGACGCCGACACTGATCATGTGCGAGTGGTGGACAGTGTGCGCGAAGTGCTGCTGGCCCCCGCGGAACCTGATCGGCTGACGACTGTTCTGGCCAGTCCGGACACTCATGTCGTGACGATCACCGTCACCGAGTCCGGTTACCGCCACGACTTGGTCACCGGGCACCTGCGTGCCGACGATCCTGAGGTCGCCGCGGATCTGGCCGGTCGTCCCCCGCACACCCTGGCGGGCCAGCTGATCCGTGGTCTGCGGACTCGACGGGCCGCCGGGGTGGCGGGGCTGACCGTGCTGTCGTGCGACAACCTTCCCGACAACGGTCCTCTGGTGGCCAGGCTGGTGCTGGACTTCTGCGCGTTGTCCGGCGAATCCGGCCTGGCCGGCTGGATCGCCGGGAACGTGCGGTTCCCGTCCACAGTGGTGGATCAGATCGTGCCTGCCACCACCGAGGACGACATCGCCAGGGTCACGTCCCGGCTCGGCCTGCTCGACCGGGGCGCGGTGGTCGGCGAGACGTACCGGAACTGGGTGATCGAGGACGACTTCGCCGCCGGACGGCCGGCCTGGGACCGGGTGGGTGTCCGCCTGGTCCCGGACATCGCCGCCCATCAGGCCGCCAAACTGCGACTGGTGAACGGCACCCACTCGGCGTTCGCCTACCTCGGAACGCTCGCGGGCTGTCGGACGACCGCCGAGGTGGCGGCCCGCCCGGAGTTCGTCGCGTACGCCGAACGCCTGCTGCGGAACGAAACCGGCGCGTCGCTGGTCCGCTTCGGCCAGACCGTCGGCGACGCCGAGATCGAAGCGTTGCTGCACCGCCTGGCCAATCCGCGGATCACCCATCAGCTGCCGCAGATCGCCGCGGACGGCCTGCGCAAACTCCCGCAACGCCTGCTCGACCCCGCCGCCGAGCTGCTCGGGCAGGGCACGGCACCGCGGATGATCTGCCTTGCCCTCGCTGGTTTTCTGCGCTGCCAGGGCCAGACCGTGGAATCGTTGCTCGGCACGCGGCCCGCGTTACGGGACTTCCCCGATTTCCGCCGGATGATCGCCGAGGCCGATGCCCAGATCGCCCGTCACGGCGTCCCCGGTGTCATGGCGACGTTCCAGAAGCCGGCGTAGCGGCCGCCACGCCGCAACAACTGCTCATGACTGCCTTCCTCCACGATCCTGCCGCCGTCCAGGAACACGATGCGATCGGCACGTTGGACCGTCCGCAGCCGATGCGCCACCATCACCACGGTCCGGCCCGCCATCAGGCGCTCGATGCCTTCGTGGACCGCCGCCTCGTTGACCGGGTCCAGCGCGGAGGTCACCTCATCGAGCAGCACGACGGGCGCGTCCTTCAGCAGTGCTCGTGCGATCGAGACGCGCTGGCGTTCCCCACCGGACAGCGACGCACCGCCCTCGCCGACATTCGCCTGCCAGCCGCCGGGAAGCCGTTCGATGACTTCGTCCAAACGCGCCGCGGTCGCCGCCGCCCGCACCTCGGCATCGGAGGCGTCCGGACGGCCGAGCCGCACGTTCTCCTCGATCGTGCCGTCGAAGAGGTAGACGTCCTGGAAGACGAACGCTGTCTGCGCCATCAACAGTTCGGCGTCGATCATGCGCACGTCCACTCCGCCTACCCGCACGGCGCCCGCGTCCACGTCGTAGAACCGCGCGAGCAACTGCAGCAGGGTGCTCTTGCCCGCTCCTGACGGCCCGACAACGGCAAGCCGTTGTCCCTGCGGCACGGACAACGACACGTCGTCCATCACCGTGCGGTTGCCGTGCCGGAACGTGACAGAGTCGAACTCCAGGTCATGGCGGATCGGCTGGACCGGTTCGGCGGCCTGCGGCAGCGGCTCGGTCCGCAACAACGCTTCGAGCCTCGCCAGTTCCGAACGGGCGCCGCGCAGTTTGCCGCCGATGTCCGACAACGACAGCAACGGATCGGCGCAGCGAGCGGCCAGCACCAGGATCGTCAACACCTCGGCCGCACCGATGTCCCCGCCGAGCGCGAGGGAGGCACCGAGTACCAGCAACACGGTGAACATCGCCTGCACCACGAGCGTCAAACCCACGACGCCGGGCAGCACCGACACCAGGGTACGGCGGGACGCCCGTTGGACGTCGCGCAGCGAGTCGTCGAGCAACCGGAAGCGCTCGACCGTCCGGCCACCGGCTCGCAGCACCGGCTGGGCCTGAAGATATTCGATGACTCGTGCGCTGGCCTCCTGGCCGCGTCCGGCGCTCTCCGCGTCCGCGGCGGCCAGCGCGCGTCCCGTCCGGACCTGGATCACGGCCACGACAGGCACCGCGATCAACGCCGCCAGTCCCATGTGCCAGTTGAACGAAAGCATCACGGCAACGATCGTCAGCGGCGTCACACACGCGGAGATGAACGGTGCCAACAGGTGAGCGATCACACCCATCGCCTGAAGAACGCCTTGACCGGCCAGGACGGAGACCTGCCCGACACGGCCGGCGCTGTACCAGCCGATCGGCAGGCGCGCCAGGTGATCACCCAGCCGGTAGTACATGCCGCGCAACATCGTGGTGCCGACGCGGAAACCGGACAGGTCGCTGCCGTAACGCAGCACCGCGTAGACCGCGACCGCCGCGCCGAACGCGACCAGCCAGGGTAAGCAATCCCCTGGCGTGCTTCCGAACAGCGTCTGGAGAACTGGCACAAGCAGGGCGTAGGACAGGCCCTCGGCTATCGCGGTGATCGTCATCAGGGTCACCGTGCGTCGTACCGGCTGGGCGTACTCGTGTCCCAGGACGCGGAGCAGTGTTCGGATCATCAGGGCTCGTCTCCTTGCCGTGTGCCACCGTGGGATCGCCAGAACGCGGCGAACTTCCCGTTCCGGGCCAGCAGATCAGCTGGTTTGCCGCGCTCGACGATCGACCCGTTCTCCAGCATCACGACGGTGTCGGCGTCGACGACCGTTTCGAGGCGATGCGCGATGATCAGAATGGTCCGATCGCCCGCCAGCGTCGCCAGCGCTTGGCGCACAGCCTGTTCGGTCGGCGGGTCGGCGAAGGCGGTCGCTTCGTCGAGCACCAGGACGGGCGTGTCGGCGAGCAGGGCGCGGGCGATCGAGATCCGCTGTGCCTCGCCGCCCGACAACGTGACGTCATCCCCGATCACCGACGCGTATCCGCGTGGCAGCTCCAGGATCCGGTCGTGGATGTTCGCCAGCTTGGCGACCCGGACCACGTCCTCGATGTCGGCGTGCGGCACCGCCAGTGCGATGTTGTCCACGATCGGCGCCCGCAGCAGACGGACGTCCTGGAAGACGAAGGAGACCGTCCGGTAGAGCGCACGGCTGCCGAGCTCACGCAGGTCGGCGCCGCCGAGGACGACCGAACCCGCGGTCGGATCGAAGAACCGGGGCAACAGCTGGACCACTGTGGACTTCCCGCTGCCGGACGGTCCGACGATCGCGGTGACCGTCCCCGGTTCCAGCACCAGGTCGATCCCGTGCAGCACCTCGTGATCGTCCTCGTAACCGAACCGGACGTCCCGCAGCTCCACCCGATGGCCCTTGGGCACAACGGGATTCGCGGGCTCGGGGAGCGGCGGAACCGCGAGCACGTCCCGGATCCGGCCGACCGCCCGGCGCGCGGCCTGCATTTCGTCGAAGCCATGGCCCAGAGCCGCCACCGGAGCGGTCAAGCCCAGTCCCAGCAACAGGAACGGCAGCAGGTCGGCCGGCGCCATACCACCGGACGTGATCAGGCAAGCACCACCGATCAGCACGACCAGCAGCACGAACGGCGGCGACAGCGCCAGCTGCATCGCCGCGGCGAGCACGGACATGCCGCGCACCCACCGGTTGAAGTTCTCGACGAAGTCGTCAACGGCCGTGCGGAACTTCCGGTGGGCCCGGCCGCCTCCGCCGAACGCCTTGACCACCGCGATGCCCTGGACGAACTCGACCACGGAACTGGAGATCCGCCCCATGGCCGCGTCGAGGTCCTCCTGCTCCCGCAGCCGGGCCGAGGTCATCATGAACGGGACCACAGCCACCGCCAGCAGCACAGGTACCACCGTGATCAGCGTGAGCCGCCAGTCGACGGTGACCAGGTAGAGCAACGACACCAGCGGCACGACGAACGCGGCGACCAGTTCGCCGGGAGTGTGGGCGATGAACGGGTGCACCGCACTCACGTCCTCCCCCACGACCTTCGCCAGCTCACCGGTCCGGCGACGGGAGAACCAGCCGATCGGTACGCGCCCCAGGTGCGCGGCCAGTTGCCGCCGGAACGCCAGTTGCACCCGGCTGTCGAGCACGTGGCCGATTCCGGAGGACGCGGCCGTGAACAGCAGCCGTACGAACAGACCGGCCGCGCCCGCGATCACGACCATCCAGACATGGTCGTGATCGACAGGCCCGGGAGACAGCAGCGTCCGGCCCAGTTCGACGACCGCCAGCAGCGGCGCCAACCCCGCGACGGCGCCGATGACCTGGAGGACGACAACAGCGGCGAAACTCCTCAGATACGGCCGCAGCAGGCTGGAGATGCCCTGCTCCACAACGGGTTCCATGCCGGTCATCCTTCCGGTGGGCGGTGCCCGGCGTCGTCCGCCGGCCGTCGCGCATCCCGGGCCGATCACGCACCGAACGGCGCAGACGATCAAAAGTCGCTTGCCGCGTGCGGTGAGTTGAGAGACCGTGGGCCCATGACGTTCTGACGGACACCACCGCGCCATCATCCACTCCCAGTGAAGAGAGCGTCTTGTCCCAGCACAACCCGGCCGTGCGTTCGGCCACGGTCACAGTCTTCGCGTCCCCGTCGAGTTGGATCGAGTCCGACGCCGTCGCGCAGTGCCACCAGGTGGCGGCCTTCGACGGCATGATCCACGTCGCCGCCATGCCGGACCTGCATCCCGGCAAGGGCGCGCCGATCGGCGCCGCCATGGCGTCGACCGTGTTGTACCCGTTCCTCGTGGGGTCCGACATCGGGTGCGGCATCGCCGTTTTCCCCATCAAGCTCAAACGTGCCGTGCCCGAGAAGCTGGCCGCCAGGTTCCCGGATCTCGACCAGCCGCTGGACCCGGGCGATCCGCTTGTGGACAGTGACATTCCCGCCGGCCATACCGAAGGTCTCGGGACGGTCGGCCGCGGCAACCACTTCGTCGAACTGGCGCGGATCGGCACCGTCTTCGAGCCGGGCCACGCGACCCGGCTCGGGTTCGCCGCCGACGACCTCGTCCTGATCGTCCACACGGGATCGCGCGGGCTGGGCGAGCGAATCCTGCGGGCGCACACCGAGGTCCACGGTGCGGGACCGGCTGCCGACGCCGATGCCTACCTGGCGGCGCACGACGAAGCCGTCCGCTGGGGAGCACTCAACCGCAGGCTGCTGGCCGCCCGCGTCGCCGATGCCCTGGGCGCCGAGTTCACCGAGCCCATCGTGGACCAGTGCCACAACCTGGTCGAAATCCGTGACGGGGTGTACCTGCACCGCAAGGGCGCGGCGCCAGGAGACGGCCGCGACGTGCTCATCGCCGGTACGCGAGGAACCCATTCCTACCTCGTGGCCGCGCACGCCGGACCAGAGGCGAACCATTCGGTGGCGCACGGCGCGGGCCGCAAGATGTCACGTGCCGACGCCCTGCGCCGCGGCAAGGTCAAGCACACAGTGGACCAGCTGCGCAGGACACCGGTGGGATCGGTGGTGGTGTGCGGCGATCGTCAGCTGCTGTTCGAAGAGGCACCCACTGCCTACAAGCGCATCGAGCAGGTGATCGGTGACCTCGTCGACCACGACCTGGCGACGCCGGTGGCGACCACGGTCCCGCTCGTCACCTACAAGACGGCGGACCTCGGGTCCAAGCGCGGCAAACGAGGCCGGCCGTAAGCACGCGGTGTCCGCCACCGGCGTGATCACGTGGCTGGGAAAAAGGATTGGACGTGGCGATGCCCGGGCTTGTAGCTTGCCGTCGACCGTGACACCGCCCGAGGAGGTGAGACCCATGAACGCTGTATCGACGTGGGTGCTCCCCCTTCCCGTCACGGCCGGCGACTGACGTAGGTGTCGCCGGGAGCGCCTCGACAAGGCACTCCCGAAAGGCACCACCTATGCACTCTCCGCAGTTCACCACCGGGCCGTCGTCGAACGATCCGGTCCAGCCCCTCATGGTCGACGTGATCATCGCCGGGTGCGGGCCGACCGGCGCGATGCTGGCCGCCGAACTACGGCTGCACGACGTGCGGGTACTCGTTCTGGAGCAGGAAACCGAGCCCAAGTCGTTCGTCCGCATAGTCGGCCTGCATGTTCGCAGTATCGAGCTGATGGCGATGCGCGGGCTGCTGGATCGCGTCCTCGAACACGGCAGACGGCGTCCGGCCGGCGGATTCTTCGCCGCCATCGCCAAACCCGCGCCCCCGGGCCTGGATTCCGCGCACGCCTATCTGGTGGGCATCCCGCAGCCGGTCATCGAACGCCTGCTCGAAGAACACGCGATCGAACTGGGCGCGCAGATCCGGCGTGGTTGTGCGGTGGCCGGTTTCGAGCAGGACGACGAGGGCGTGACCGTCGAGCTGGCCGACGGCGAACAGCTGCGTGCGCGCTATCTCGTCGGCTGTGACGGCGGGCGCAGCACGGTGCGCAAACTGCTCGGCGTCGGCTTCCCCGGCGAGCCTTCGCGGACGTACACGCTGATGGGCGAGATGGAAGTGGGTGTGCCGCAGGAGGAGATCACGGCCAAGGTGACCGAAATCCACGCGACCCACAAGCAGTTCTGGCTCAGGCCCTTCGGCAGAGGTGTCTACAGTGTCGTCGTCCCCGCCGCGGAAGTCAGCGACCGCACGGAACCGCCTACCCTTGAGGACTTCCGGCACCAGTTGCGTGCCATCGCCGGAACCGACTTCGGCGTGCACTCCCCGCGCTGGTTGTCCCGCTTCGGGGACGCCACCCGGCTGGCCGAGCGTTATCGGGCCGGGCGGGTGCTGCTGGCCGGGGACGCGGCACACATCCATCCACCCATCGGTGGGCAGGGGCTGAACCTGGGCGTGCAGGACGCGGTCAACCTCGGCTGGAAACTGGCCGGACAGATCCGCGGCTGGGCACCGGAACCACTGCTGGACACCTACCAGGCCGAACGTCGTCCGGTCGCCGAGGACGTGCTGGACAACACCCGCGCCCAGACGGAACTGTTGTCCGGCGGACCGGGCCCGCGGGCCGTGCGCAGGCTGCTCACCGAACTGATGGACTTCGACGAGGTGAACCGCTACCTGATCGGGAAGATCACCGCGATCGATGTCCGCTACGACTTCGGCACAGGCCCGGACCTGCTCGGCCGCCGCCTGCGCGACATCGACCTGAAACAGGGCCGCCTCTACGACCATCTCCGTCGGGGCCGTGGCCTGGTCCTCGACCGCACCGAACGGCTGACCGTCGAGGGCTGGCGGGACCGAGCCGACCTCGTCGCCGATCCCGCCGCGGCACTGGACGTTCCGGCCATTCTGCTACGCCCCGACGGCCACGTCGCCTGGATCGGCGACGACCAGCAGGACCTGGACGATCACCTCGCCCGCTGGTTCGGCCAGCCCACCCCTCGTGAGTGTTTATCAGGGTTAGAACACGGCTGAACACTCACGAGGGGGTTTGGTCAGGAGATCCTGATCGAGCTCGCCCGGTTGCTCCACCCATCTCCGATATTGGCGAGATTGCGCGCCTCGTCGATCCACACCGAGGAGGCCCCCGTGAAGTTCTCCCCATTGAACAACTTGACATCACACCTGTGAGCGGTGCGAATGGAGCTGATCCGGTTGTTCATCGCGCCAAGGCTCTCGTAGTTGACGTCCCTCTCGTTGTCGTACGCCGGGGTGCACTCCTTTTCCTTGTAGAAGCCGATATAGTTCTCCCCCTCGAAGTTGGTCTTGTCGAAACCTTCGGCCACGAGCAACGCTTGTGCCGGGAGTTGCGCCGCGGCCTGCCCGGCGTCGGCGGCACACGCGATCTGCCCACTGTCCAGGTGGACGGCGCAGTAGCCCGCTTCGGCACTCCCGGCGCCGACATGGTTGCCGGCTGACGCCGTCATCGGCGTCAGCCCGATCGTCGCCACGCTCGCGGCTGCCGCGAGCACCATTGATCGTGTCTTTCGCATTTGATCTCCCCAGTTCACGCGAACCCCATTCTCGGATCGAGCGGGGATGTCCTCCACGATGCCGCGACATCCCTGAAGAGTTGTTGGCGGAGAGTCCACAGTTTCTTGACGGAGAGTCCACCACGGCAGCCGAACGTGGATCTGGTGACGGTGGACTGGTCGCCGAAGACGCTCGCCGGCAACCGGCGGTATGCTGGCGGCAGGGAACAGCTCCACGTGAATGCTCGAAACGAGCACAGCGTTCCGCCCGGACAAAGACCTTGATGGGGGTCAAGGTGCTCGAGTTCGAGTTCACCACCGAGGATCTGCCTGCGCCGGATCAGTTCGACTACGTACGCGCGGCGATGTCCGACTTGCCGGCGCCCCACGACGCCAGCACTGACCACATCGACGGTTTCCGGCTGCACCAGCGTAAACTGAACCTGGACTTGATCTGGGTGTGGACCATGGCCGTGCAACCGATCACCCTGCGCCGCACCGCACGACTGATCCGGCAGGCCGATCCCGAGACCTACAACCTCGTCCTGGTCCAGCACGGCACGATCGGCCGCACCTGGAGCCGGCACGAAGCCACCTACGGTCCCCATGATCTGCACGTCAACGACTCGTCACAGCCCTACGTACTGCGAGCGCACAGCACCCAAGGACTGGTCACGTGCATAGGCGTCGAGATACCCAAGAAGCTGCTCTCGCTGCCTGTCACCGAGATCGACCACCTGGTCGGAAAACGGCTGCCCAGCCAGGGAATCGCTGCCCTGCTGGGCGGATTCCTCGTCCAACTGACCACGAACACCAGCGCCTACCGGCCCTCCGACGGCCCACGACTGGGCACCGTGCTGACCGACCTGACCTCGGCACTGTTCGCACACACCCTTGAAACGGACAGCACCCTGGCGCCGGACAGCCGCCAGCGCACCCTGATCCTGCGCATCCGCACCTTCATCCAGCAGCACCTGCACGACCCGCGGCTGACCCCGGGCATGGTCGCCGCCGCGCACCACATCTCCACCAGTTACCTGCACCGGCTCTTCCAACGCGACGGCACCACGGTCGCCGCATGGATCCGCGAGCAACGTCTCAAACGCGCCCGCCGCGACCTCACCGACCCCGCCCTGACCACCGCCTCCATCAGCCACATCGCCGCCCAGTACGGATTCACCCATCCCGCCGCGTTCAGCCGTGCCTTCCGCACCGCCTACGGCATCGCCCCCAAGGACTACCGACATCAGGCGCGGGCCGATGGTTCACACCCTGAACCTGCACCGCGGTAAGGCCAGCAACACCCTGCCCACATCGGTCGGCGAAGCAGCGGTCCACCATCTGCGTGCATGATCGCGGCTCATCAGTTCCTCAAGGCCCGCCGGGCCGATCTCAGCCCCCGCGCCGTCGGCCTGCCTGAACCCACCGGCGCCGGCGCGTTACCGGCCTGCGGCGGGAAGAGGTGGCTGTGCTCGCCGCCATCAGCACCGACTACTACACGCGCCCTGAGCAGGACCGCATCACTCCGTCGACGTCCGTGCTGGCCGCTCTGGTCCGCGTCCTGCACCTCAACGACGCCCAGCGCGACTACCTGTACGAGCTGGCCGGACGCCAGGTCAACCGGCCACGGCGGACTGTCCAAAAAGTACAGCGGCAGCTGCTCGCCGTGCTGACCGAGCTCAGCGTGACGCCCGGCATGATCCTCGGGCGTTACCTGGACATCCTGGCGTGGAACCCGATGGCCGCCGCCCTGCTGAACACCGACTTCTCGACCATCCCCGAGAAGAAACGCAACTACGTCCGGCACATCTTCACCGACCCGCCATGCGGTCGCTGTACCCGGACTGGGAGGCCTCGGCCCACAACACCGTCGCCGGGCTGCGCCGCCGGGCCGCGGCCCGTCCCGACGACCCCAGACTGACCGCCCTCGTCGGTGAACTGTCCGTCCACGACGACCAGTTCCGCCAATGGTGGCAGACCGTTACGTCGCCCCCGCACCGGCGGCCTCAAGGTCATCAACCACCCGGTCGCCGGCGAGCTCACCCTCGACTGGGACGCCCTCACCTGCAGCGCCGACCCCGAGCAGGAGCTCGTCATCTGGATCGCCGAACCCGGCTCGCGATCGTACGAAGGACTGCGCTTCCTCGCTTCGTGGGCGATGGGCCACCAGGACCAGCCCTCGCCGGACACCGTCGACTGACCGGTCCGAGTCGGGAGGCTCGCCGGCAACGCTGAATGTCGGTGGGCACGGGTACGTTGTGCGCTGTGAACGCTGGGGAACGGATCCAGGAACTCGCCGACCGGGTGATGGTGCTGCGCGACGCGTACTACCGGGGCTCGCCGCTGGTGGCGGACGCCGAGTACGACGCGATCGAGGACGAGCTGCGGACGTTGATCGAGGCCAACCCGGAGTTGGCGCCCGATCCGAACCCGCTGGAGCAGGTGGGCGCGCCCGCGGTGCTGCACGCGCCGATCCGGCACTCACGCCCGATGCTGTCGCTGGAGAAGGCGACGCGGCCTGAGCAGGTCGTGGCGTTCTTCGACCGCTTCGGTGGCCAGCCGGTGGTCGTGATGCCGAAGCTGGACGGGTTGTCGCTGGCCCTGGTCTATCAGGACGGGCGGCTGTCGCGGGCGATCACCCGAGGAGACGGCACGACCGGCGACGATGTGACTGTCCTGGTGCGTGCGCTGGTCGACGGCGTACCGGACCGTATTCCCGCGGACGGCCGGGTCGAGGTGCGCGGTGAGGCCGTGATGCTGCGTTCCACGTTCACCGCGTACAACACCGCGCATCCGGACCGGCCGCTGATCAACCCGCGGGGCGCCGCGGCCGGCACGCTGCGCGCGAAGGACCCGGCCACCGTGGCCGAACGGCGGCTGCGGTTCTTCGCCTTCGACCTGGACACCTCCACCGACAGCGCCGCGACCGACCTGCACGAGGGGCTGCGTGCGCTCGGATTCGACGCCGCCGACATGCGGCACTGCGACGACGCGCAGGCGGCGCAGGCGGTGATCGCCGAAATCGAGCAGCAGCGCAACGAGCTGGACTACGACCTGGACGGCGCCGTGCTGCGGCTGGCCAACCGGGACGCCTACGCGGCCGCCGGGACGCGGTCGAGCTCGCCGCGCGGAGCGCTGGCGTACAAGTTCGCCGCCGAAGAGAAGACGACGGTGCTGTCGGATGTGCTCTGGGATGTCGGCAAGACCGGGAAGATCGCCCCGGTCGCCCAGCTGGAGCCGGTGTTCGTCGGCGGAACGACGGTCATGCGGGCGACGCTGGCCAACCAGGAGGTCATCCGCGCCCGCGACATCAAGATCGGTGACACGGTGCTGGTCCGGCGCGCGGGCGACGTGATCCCGTTCGTCGCGGGCGTGCTCGACGCCTCGAAACGCACGGGAGCCGAACGGGACATCGTGCCGCCCACCGCGTGCCCGTCCTGCGGGCAACCGGTGACCGAACAGGGAAACAGCCGGGAACTGTTCTGCACCAACGTCGCCTGCCCCGCGCAGACCGTCCGGCGGCTGGTGCACTGGGCGTCGCGCGCCGCGGCCGACATCGAGGCCGTCGGTCCGATGTGGATCGAGCGGCTGGCCGAGGCCGGGCTGCTCGAGCACCCGTCGGACTTCTACCGGCTGACCAAACAGCAGTTGCTCGAGTTCGACCGGATCGGCGACGTCTCGGCCACCCGCATGATCGAGTCGATCGACGCAGGCCGCCAGGTCGGCCTGCGCCGGGCGCTGATCGGCCTGGCGATCCCGATGGCCTCCGAGGGCACCGCGGCCCGGCTGTGCCGCGCGGGGTTCACGTCCCTCGAACAGGTCGCCGACGCCGGTGAGGACCGGCTCGTGGCCGTGGAGGACATCGGCCCGAAGGTCGCCGCCTCGCTGACCATGCACCTCACCCGGCTGCGGCCCGAGCTCGAACGGCTGCGCGAACGCGGTGTCTCCTTGGACGTGCGTGACGAGGACCTCCCGCCCGCCGTCGCGTCCGACGCCCCGCTCGCGGGCAAGACAGTGGTCATCACCGGCGCGATCAACGACCCCCGCTCCGGCGAGAAGGTCCCCCGCCCCACCTTTCAGCGGCTGTGCGAGAAGGCAGGCGCGACGATCGCGTCCTCCGTCTCGGCGAACACCGACATGCTCATCACCGGCGCCGACGTCGGCGCCAGCAAACTGACCAAAGCCGAGAAGCTGGGTGTCGAGGTCGTCGACCAGGGCGATGTCTGGCAGCAGCTGATCGCGGCAGGAGTCACGTAAGCCCGCCTCGGCAGGGGTGACGTACCACTGTACTCCAACGCCGTCGTCTTCCGGCCTTGCCGCCACGATGGTAGGAATAGAACACGTTCTAGTCCGCGTGGAGGTGGTGGGATGGACGTCCCGTCGGTCACCGACCTGCTGCTGGCCCGGGCTGGGGACGAACTGCGTGGTCTGCGGTTCGAGGATGAGACGTATTCCTGGGCCGAGCACGTCAGGGCGTCGGCCCGGCATGCGGCCGCGCTCCGGGCGGCCCTGCGGTGGGACATACCGCCCCACGTCGGCATTCTGGCCGACAACGTGCCGGTCTTCTCGTTCCTGCTGGGCGCCTGCGCGTTCTCCGGGGCGGTGCTGGTCGGGCTCAATCCCACCAGGCGGGGCGAGGCGCTCGCGCGCGACGCCCGGCTGACGGACTGCCAGTTCGTGCTCGCCGAGCGGAAGTACCAGCCGCTGCTGGACGGGCTCGACGTGGACGTGCGAGACCTCGAATCCTGGACGACACCGCAGGACGCGCCACTCGATCCCGTTCCCGCGTCAGCGGACGACCTGCTCATGCTCATCTTCACGTCCGGCACCAGCGGCGACCCGAAGGCCGTGCGCTGCACGCACGGCAAGATCGCGTTCCCTGGCCGGATGCTCGCCGACCGCTTCGGGCTGTCGAATCAGGACACCGTGTACGTCTCCATGCCGATGTTCCACTCCAACGCCATCATGGCCGGATGGGCTGTCGGGCTCGCGGCAGGGGCGGGCATCGCCCTGCGCCGGAAGTTCTCGGCATCCGGGTTCCTGCCCGACGTACGCAAGTTCGGCGTGACCTACGCCAACTACGTCGGCAAGCCTCTGTCCTATGTGGTCGCCACCGCGCCGCGCCCGGACGACGCGGACAACCCGTTACGGCTCGTCTACGGCAACGAAGGCGCCGGCGCCGACCTGACCGCGTTCGCGGAACGCTTCGGCTGCAAGGTGATCGACGCGTTCGGCTCGACCGAGGGCGGAGTGGGCTTCTCCCGCACGGACGACACCCCGCCGGCATCGCTCGGCAGGCCCACCGGGGACGTGGCCATCGTGCACCCGGACACCGGCCGCCCCTGCCCGCCTGCCGAGTTCGACGCGGCCGGCCGGCTGACCAACGCCGAGGAGGCCGTCGGCGAGCTCGTCAACACCTCGGGCGCGGGCTGGTTCGCCGGGTACTACCGCGACCCCGAAGCCGACGCGGACCGGTTGCGCGGCGGCCGGTACCACACCGGTGACCTCGCCTACGCCGACGCCGACGGGTTCGTCTACTTCGCCGGACGGCTCGGTGACTGGCTTCGCGTCGACGGGGAGAACCTCGGCACCGCACCGATCGAACGAATCCTGTTGCGGCACCCCGCGATCACCGACACCGCCGTCTACGCGGTGCCCGACCCGGTGACCGGAGACCAGGTGATGGCCGCCATCGTCACCGACGGCACACCGCTGGACCCCGCCGAATTCGGCCGGTTTCTCGCCGCCCAGCCGGACCTCGGGCCCAAACAGGTGCCGAAGTACGTGCGCACGGTCCGCGAACTGCCGCGGACGTCGACCTTCAAGGTCATCAAGCGGCAGCTCGCGGCCGAAGGCCTGGACTGCCCGGACGTGATCTGGACGCGGTGCGGGCGGGACCTCGGCTACACCGCCGGACGCGGGCACTGAACACGGACGACCCCGACGGCACAAGGACCGGCACCCACGGGTGTCGCTCCGGCGGGACATGCCAGTTGGCCGTGGACACCGTGATGGCGGGCCGCCAAGAGCCGATCTGACGCGACGACGCGCCCAACGGCGTACCGTTGAGCCCGGTATCGGACAGTCGGCGTATCCGCCCGATCACTGCGGGTGCTTCCCGCGTTCGGGCTATTGCCCTACCGGCGACAGGCCGAAACAGTGACGATCCGCGCATACCGCAGGGGACGGGAGGCGAACAGTGGCGACGATCGGACTACGCTCCATCAGCAAGGTCTTTCCTGGTGGCAGCATCGCGCTCGACCAGGTCGACCTCGACGTGGCCGACGGCGAGCTGATGGTTCTCGTCGGACCGTCCGGCTGTGGCAAGTCGACGCTGTTGCGCATCATCGCCGGTCTGGAGGAGCCGACGTCGGGCACGCTGTATCTGGACGACACCGACGCCACCAACCTCACCCCGCAACAGCGTCAGGTCGCGATGGTGTTCCAGAACTTCGCGCTGTACCCGCACATGACGGCAGCCGGGAACATCGGCTTTCCCCTGCGGGCTTCCGGACTGCCTCCGGACGAGCGAGACGAACTCGTCGTCGAATCGGCGGCGGCCCTGGGCCTGCAGGAGCTGCTCGGGCGCTGGCCGAACCAGATGTCCGGTGGCCAACGGCAACGGGTCGCCATGGGTCGCGCGTTGGTGCGTGATCCGCAGCTGCTGCTGCTCGACGAACCTCTGTCCAACTTGGACAGCGGGCTGCGTTCCGAGCTGCGCGCCGAGATTTCCTCGACCATCCGGTCGTCCGGGATCACCACCGTGTACGTCACCCACGACCAGACCGAAGCGCTGACGCTCGCCGACCGCATCGCGGTGATGCGCGGCGGATGCATAGAGGACATCGGGACGCCCGGCCGCGTCTACGACAAGCCCGCGACCATGTTCGTGGCCTCGTTCCTCGGCACACCGCGGATCAACCTGCTCGAGGCCTGGGTCTGGAACACTGTGGACAGTCACGTCTCGCTGCGGATCGGCGAGCAGACGATCGCCCTGCCGTGGCAGGATCCCCGTGCCCGGCAACTGGCGCACTACCACGGCGAACGGGTCGTGGTCGGGATACGGGCCGAGGCCCTGCTGTCGGCCGCCGAGCCGGTGGCGGACTGCACCCTGCGCGGGCAGGTCCAGTACCTGGAACACCACGGGCACGAGTCCCTCGCGTTCGTCGACATCGGCGCGGTGGGCATCGAAGTCGACCTGGCGCCGCCGCCCCGGACTCCCCCGGCCACGAAGCTGAAGCAGTTCCGGCAACGGCCGCTGACGGCGATGCGCGGCGTCTGGAAACGCGTCAGCGGGACGAAACCGGAGGAACCCGAGACAACTCAGGCCACCTCGACGGCGGGCAGGCACCAGAAACGCAAAGCCGGTCTGGTCATGCGCCTTCCGCCGAGGACCAACGTCACCAGGGGCAGCACGATCAACGTCGTCATCCGGCGCGAACTGCTGCACTTCTTCGACTCCCGTGGCGACCGCATCGACACCGGCTTCCGCTGACCCCCTCGTGAGTGTTTGTCCGGGTTAGAACACGGATAAACACTCACGAGGCGGACGACCGCGGGCCCGGCCTTCGAATACGTGCCGCCCGAGCGACGGCGCTAGGGAACCGAGCCGGTGAGCGGAGCGCTGTCGATGTACCGTATCTCGTAGACGCGCTCCGTGAACTTCCAGCCGTCCTGGGTGCGCTGGTAACGATCGTGGTACACGGCATAGTTCAGGTGTGAGCTGCCGTCCCGGAGGCGCCCGAACTCCGAGATGTACGAACGCCCGGTCGCGGTGTCCCCGGCGAGCTGGATCGTGCCCGGGTGGATGGTCTGGACGAAGTAGTCCCAGAACCCTTGCATCCGTTCGATTCCCGCCCGGATCTCGGTGCGGCCGACGAGCTCGGAGACCTCGGGAATCCGCATCGCGCCGTCCACTGTGAACAGCGCGGCGAACCGGTCGTAGTCACGCGTCATCACGGCGTCGGTGAACTCGCCGCGCAGTGCTTCGATTTCGACTCGGTCAGTGATGTCCTGCAACGTGGTCATGACGCGGCACGACCAATCTTGAGTGCCGCCGCGGTGTCGACGACGCGCTGCGCCTGGTAACGGGCTGCCTGCAAGGTCACCTCACTGGGCGCGCCGTCACCGGCCACATGGGACGTGCCGTAGGGATTGCCAGTCTTGAACTGGACAGGGTCGGTGTAGCCAGGAGGCACGATGACGCCACCCCAGTGGTAGAACACGTTGCTCAGCGCCAGAATGGTGGACTCCTGTCCGCCGTGGGCGGTGTTGGACGCGGAGAAGGCCGAGTACACCTTGTCGGCGAGCTTGCCCGCGAACCACAAAGGACCTGTCGTGTCGATGAACGCCTTCACCTGGCTGGAGATGGTGCCGAATCGGGTCGGCGTGCCGAACAGGACCGCGTCGGCCCAGGCCAGGTCGTCCGGGCTGACCTCCGCGATGTCGGCGGTGTCCTGGATGTGCTGGCTCCACGCGGGATTGCTGCTGATCGCCTCCGGCGGCGCCAGTTCGGCGACCTTGCGCAGCCGCACGCGGGCGCCTGCCTTTTCGGCGCCCTCGGCGGCGGCCTGTGCCAGAGCGTGCACAGTGCCGGTGGCACTGTAGTAGATGATCGAGACGTTGACCGGTTCCATGGGTTGATGTCCTTCTTTGGTGAGTCAGGCGGCGAACGGCGCGGGACCGAAACGGCCCCACGCGACGAAGGCGGCGAGAGCGAGCAGCGACAGTGTCACCACGGCTTGCCGGCTCTCGTGCCGGCGCAGGTGGAACACCATCGCGCCGGCCATCAGCAGCGCCAGGCCGACGGCGGCCAGTGCCACGAGCACCGGCGCGATCCCCAGTACGGCGGGCAGGACGAGGCCGGCGGCGGCCAGAACCTCGAGCACGCCGATGGCTTTGACGGCGCCCACGCTGAAGCCTTCGACGACCGCCTTGCCGGGGACGAACAGCTTCGCGGCGCCACTGGCCAGGAAAAGCACGGCCAGCAGGGCCGCGATGATCCACAGTGCGATGTCCATGCCCGTCCGACGACACAACGCCCCGTAATGTGAGGTGACGCGCTGACCTCACACTCCGGTGCGACGTTTCGTCGGACTGGGTAAGGCGGAAGCGACCAAGGGAGCCGGCACCACCATGAGCACGCAGTCCGAGGCAGGAGACAGCCTGAGCGCGATCATGCGGGAGCGGCGTCAGCTGATCAATCTGGCGTACCGGCTCCTCGGCTCGCTCGCCGACGCCGAGGACGTCGTGCAGGAGACGTACGCCCGCTGGTACGCCATGTCCCCGCAGCAGCGGAAGGCGATCGACTCGCCCGGCGCCTGGCTGACGAGGGTGGCCAGCCGTGTCTGCCTCGACCTGCTCGGCTCAGCCCGGATGCGGCGGGAACGCTACGTGGGCCAGTGGATCCCGGAGCCGGTCCCCGAGCCGTCCGAGTGGGTCACCGCCGACCCGGCCGACCGCGTGACCCTCGACGAGTCCGTCAGCATGGCGTTCCTGGTGGTGCTCGAATCGATGACGCCGGCCGAGCGGGTGGCGTTCGTCCTGCACGACGTCTTCCGCTACTCCTTCGCCGAAGTGGCCGAGATCGTCGGCCGCAGCCCGGCGGCCTGCCGCCAGCTGGCCTCCTCGGCCCGCCGCCGCATCGACGCGTCGCAGGCGCCCCCGGCGCCCCCGGCCAAGCGCGCCGACATCGTCCGGGGCTTCAAAGAGGCGTGGGAGACCAAGGACATCAACGCGCTCATCGGCCTGCTCGACCCGGCCGTGACCGCGACCGGCGACGGCGGCGGCCTCGTCACCGCCGCGCCACGGCCCATCGGCGGCAACGAGCACGTCGCCCAGTACTTCATCGACCTCGCCCGCCGCGCCCCCGGGAACATGACCTTCCTGGAGCGCACGGTCAACGGCCAGCCCGGCCTCGTGGCCCAGCAGGACGGCGCCACCGTGGCGGTGCTCGCCTTCGACATCGCCGAGGACCGGATCACCCGCATCTGGGCCGTGCTCAACCCGGAGAAGCTCCGCCCGTGGACGGCCGGATAACCGGGTCACGCCGTGCGGCCGGTCCGCGACCTCACCAGGTGACGGGCAGTTCAGACGGGCCGCGGAAGCGCCGCTCGGTGTGCCAGCGGATGGTTTCCGGGTCGACGGCCAGCCGCAGGCCGGGGAACCGGGTGACCAGGCCGGTCATCGCCGCCTCCAGTTCCACGCGGGCCAGTGCGGCGCCGAGGCAGAAGTGCAGGCCGTGACCGAAGGCGAGGTGCGGGTTCTTCGTCCGCCTGAGGTCCATCTCCTCCGCCCTGGCGAAGATCTCGGGGTCACGGTTGGCCAGTGCGTCGGACACGATGACCAGGCTGCCTGCCGGGATGGTCACCTCGCCGACGGTCACGTCCTCGGTCGCCACCCGGAAACCCGGTGTCAGCACGGAGGGGTACAGGCGCATCAGCTCTTCCGACGCCGCGGGGACGCCGGCCGGCTCGGCGCACAGCCGCGAATATTCGTCCGGGTGCAACAGCAAGGCGTGCATGCTCTTGCAGATCTGGTTCGCCGTGGTCTCGTAACCGGCGGGCAGCAGCAGGACACCGAGGTTGATCAGTTCCTCCTCGGTCAGCCGTTCCTCGGCACGGGCCGACACCAGCTCGCTGAGCAGATCCTCCTTCGGGTCCTTGCGTTTCTCGGCGATGATCTCGGTCAGGTAGGCCCGTAGCTCGTTCACCGCGTTCAGTTTGCTCTCCGCCGTGTCCGCTGTGGACGCGAGCACCAGCGAGCGTTCCTGGAACCAGGCGCGGTCGTCATAGGACACACCGAGCAGTTGGCACACCACGGTGATCGGCAGCGGCAGGCAGAGCGCGTCCACCAGGTCGGCGGGCGGCCCGTGGTCGGCCAGGCCGGTCAGCAGCTCGTCCACGATCTGCTGGATCCCCGGCCGCATCATCTCGGTCCTGCGGCGGGAGAACGCCTTGGCCACCAGCCCGCGGATCCGGGTGTGCTGCGGCGGGTCCATGTCCAGCAGCATGTCGCCGGTGCTGCTCGCGCCCGGCCCGGTGTAGTTCGTCCCCCGGGTGCGGAACACCTCCTGGCGGCTGAAGATCGGGTCCGACAGCACGAACACCGCTTCGTTGTAGCGGGTCACCAGGTACGCCGTCTGTCCGGTCGGGATGGTCACCAGCGCCACCGGGCCGACTTCCCGGATGTCCCCGGCCGGTGGCGGAGTCGCCTGTGTTGTCGTCATTGTCCCCTCCGCGCACTGCGAGAATCGACGAAAGAATTCGATGACAGCTTCTCCGGCAGCGGGATTCCGCGTCAAGCGATCACGTCAAGGACTGCGCCAAGAATCTGTCAGGGAATCGCCAAGCCGGCCACGGAAACGTCAATTCTGCTGGACCGGCCACAAAAATGGGCGACGGCTCTTTCCGTCGTTCCGCGCGCCGGCCTACTGTGGCTGGGTCTGTCGAATCTGGCCTCGAATCACCGTCAAGGAGAAGACATGGACACTGCCGTTGTCGTCGTGGGCGCGGGTCCGGCAGGCCTGATGCTGGCCGGCGAACTGCAGCTCGCCGGCGTGGACGTCGTCGTCGTGGAGAAGCTCGCCAGGCCGACCGGGGAATCCCGTGGCCTGGGGTTCACCGTGCGGACGATGGAGGTCTTCGACCAGCGCGGCCTGCTGCCGCGGTTCGGGGACCTGACGACCACCTCCTACCACCATTTCGGCGGCCTGACCCTCGATCTCGGCGTCCTCGACGGCGTGCACCTGGCCAACAAGACAGTGATGCAATGGCAGACCGAGAAGGTTCTCGAAGAATGGGCGACCGAACTCGGCGCGGAAATCCGCCGCGGCCACGAACTGGTGTCGCTGACCCAGAACGACGCGGGGGTTGAGATCGAGGTGAACGGCCCACAGGGCGCTTATCGCCTGCGTGGCGCCTACCTCGTGGGATGCGACGGCGGCCGTAGCAAGGTGCGCAAGAGCGCGGGTTTCGACTTCCCCGGAATTCCCGCGACGATGGAAATGTTCCTCGCCGACGTCAAGGACGTGCGGGTACGGGAGCGCAGGTACGGCGAGACCGTGCCGGGCGGCCTCGTCATGGCGGGTCACCTGCCGGAAGGCTTGACCCGGCTGGTCATCTGCGAACACGCGGCCGTGCCGAAGCCACGCACCAGCCCGGCCACGTTCGACGAGGTCGTGGCGGCGTGGAAGCGGCTCACCGGCGAGGACATCTCGGGCGGCACCCCGGTGTGGACCAGTTCGTACGGCAACGCGGTCCGGCAGGTGACCAGCTATCGCATGGGCCGCGTGCTGCTCGCCGGGGACTCCGCGCACATCCACCTGCCCGCCGGCGGCCAGGGCATGAACGTCAGCATCCAGGACTCGGTGAACCTGGGCTGGAAGCTCGCCGCCGTGGTCCGCGGCACCGCACCGGCCGACCTGCTGGACACCTACCACAGTGAACGGCACCCGGTCGGGCGGCGCCTGCTGACCAACACCCAGGCCCAAGGGCTGCTTTTCCTGGGCGGCACGGAAATCCAGCCGTTACGGGACGTGATCTCCGAACTGATCGAGTACGAGGACGTCAGCAGGCACCTGGCTCGCATGGTCAGCGGCCTGGACATCCAGTACGACATGGGCGAGGGCGACCACCCGCTGCTGGGCCGCCGGGTGCCACACGTCGATCTCGTGCACGAGGACGGGAAGACCAGCACCACCGAGTTGCTGCACGCGGGTCGCGGTGTGTTGCTGGACTGCGCCGGCAACGCCGGGCTGCGCAAGGCCGCCGCTGCCTGGTCGGACCGAGTGGAGATCGTCACGGCGGCACCTGTCGACAACGGCACGGACAGCCCGTTGCACGGCGCGGACGCGTACCTGATCCGTCCGGACGGCCACCTGGCCTGGGCGACCGGCAGCAAAGCCGGTCTTCCCGCGGCACTCGAACGGTGGTTCGGCCCCGCGTAGGCGTACTGCCCCGGTTACGCGCTGAAGATGGCCTCCGGCCGGTCGCGGTTCTCGTACAGGTCCCAGTACAGCGGGGCGATCTGCTCGGGCGTGGCCGTCGGGACGCCATCCGGGGCGCCGCCGCGCGCGACGGCGCCCCCGCCGATCCAGACGCTGATCACCACGTGGCCGGCGTACACGCCGCTGCCGGCCAGCTCCTTGTTCAGGTTGATCACCCAGTTGCGCAGAGCCGCCGCGGCCGCGTTGATGTTGGCCAGCATCGGCACCGGGTCCACGGAGCCGCCGCCCGTGGTGAACAGCAGGGTCCCGGCGCCGGCCGCCCGCATGGCGGGCAGAACCGCCTGGGCAGCCGTGACGGCGCCGTAGAAGTTGTACTCGATCTGCGGCTGCAGGTTGTCCACCGTGACCTCCGAGGGAGCGGCCATGGTGATGCCCGGCACCGGGGAATGCGGGGCCGGCGAGTACTCCAGTACGTCGATGCCGCCGAAGTGGGCCTTGGCCGCGTCCAGGGCGTCGGTCAGTGAGGCGCGGTCGAGGACGTCGGCGGGGAACGCGGCGGCCTTGATGTCTTCCTGGCCGAGCTGGTCGACCAGTGCTTCCAGCTTCTGCTCGGTGCGGGCGATCAGGGCTACGTCGAAGCCGCGGCTGCCGAAGGTGCGGGCGATGGCCAGGCCCATGCCGGAACCGGCGCCGACGATGGCGAGAGTGGGCACAGTCGGATCTCTTTCGTGTCGTGACCGCCGGGACATGCGCGGATCAGCTGCCCGGCAGGTGGGTGGATCAGGCGTGGGCGGCGGGAACCGCGCAGCCGCCCTTCAATTCCTACTTTTTGTGCGTAGCGCCATGATGGACCAGTATGGAAGCCCGTACAAAAGGCACATCGATGTGCGTGCCGGAGGGGAATGTGCGCCATGGACACCGCAGACCGACCCGACGCCGCCGCGGGCCGAGGGCCGTGCGCCGCCATCCCCGCTGAGCAGATGGACTTCGTCCGGCAGATACTGGACCGGGTCGGCGACAAGTGGAGCATGCTGGTGATCGCCGTGCTGGCGGCCGGCCCGCTGCGCTACACCGACCTGCGGCGCGAAGTCCCCGGGATCTCCCAGCGGATGCTCACCCTCACCGTGCGCCAGCTCCAGCAGGACGGCTTGGTGACCCGGACCGCCTACGCGGAGGTGCCGCCGCGTGTGGAGTACGCCCTCACTCCCCTGGGCCGCAGCCTCCACCAGATCGTCACGTCCCTGATCACATGGGTCGCGGACCACCACGGCCAGATCCGCGAGCACCGGACGCGCACCGGCACGGCACCCTGATGCCGGCGGCATCGGAGCGCGAAGGACCGCCAGGCGGAACCCGCCTGGCGGTTCCTGTGTCATGTCCTACGAGGAAACTTCGACCTTCGGCCCGGAGCGGGAACGCGCCACGGTCACGCCCGCGATCACCATGGACACCGCCGCCAGGGCCGCGCCCCACCTCAACGCCGAAGAGCCCGACAGCGCCCACAACGCGGCACCTGTCGCCGTGCCGAACGCGTTTCCCATCTGGCGCACCAGGTTCGACGTCGCCGCGGTCAGCCCCAGCTGCGAGCGCGGCACGTTGCCCATCAGGAACACCTGCAACTGCCCGTTGAACAGCCCGAACCCGGCGCCGACCACGGCCAGCCGCCAGAACAGGTCGACCGGCCCGCCACCGGCGAGCAGGAGCAGGACGAAGCCCACGGTGATGACCGCGGCACCGGCCACCGCGACCGGCCGGGTACCGACCCGGTCGGCGACCATGCCCGCGCCATAGCTCGTCGCCAGAGCGGCGACCGGATACGCCAGCAGGACGAGACCGGCGGTGCCCGGCGTGGTGCCCAGGCCGTGCTGCAGGAAGAAGGGCAACACGAAGATCAGCACGTGAAGGCCCACGTACACCAGCACAAGCGCCGCGTGCGGGCCGAGGACGCCCCGGGTGCCCAGCAGTTCACGGACCGGTACCGCGTCGCGGCTTCGATACCACGCCACCACAAGCGGAACGGCCAGCAGTGCCACGACGATCCACACAGGACTTTCGGTCACCGCGAGGGACAGCGCGAAGAGGACCGCCACGGCGCCGCCGCCGAACGTGGCCGCCTCGACGAGCCAGCGACGCTGGGGCCACGTCAGCCGGTCGCCCAGCGGCAACTGCCCGGCGGCGAGCAACGCGACCGCCGCGACCGGCGGGATGGACAGGTAGAAGATCCACGGCCAGCCGAGCGATTCGACGATCTGCCCGCCCACCACCGGCCCGGTGACCCCGCCGGTGGTGCCGAACAGCATGATCAGGCCGTACGCCCGCGCTCGCGCGTCCGGCCGTACCGACACGGTCGCGAGTACTGACGAAAGCGCCATCAGGATGGCACCGAACGTGCCCTGGACCAACCGGGCCGCCACCAGCCACCCGATCCCGGGCGCCAGCCCGGCCGCCGCCGTCGACAGGGCGAATCCCGCGCACGTCAGCGTCAGCGCGCGGCGGGAATCGACGGCGTCCACCCAGCGCCCGGCGCACAGCCCCAAGCCGATGATCGGCGTCAGGTAGCCGAGCACGACCCACTGCACGAACGAGGTGGACGTCCGCAGATCGTCCTCAATGGACGGCAACGCGATGTTCACGATCGTGGCGTCCAGCTGGACGACGAACACCGCCAGCCCGGCGGCCACGACCAGGCCCCATCGGCTTCGTTCCACGGGTTGACCATTCCTTTCAGGACAGATGTACCCAGCCAGAACGCTGATCGGACGCTGCGGCACGCAAACCCAGGGGCGTTTCCGGGACAGCCACAGGCTTGTCGGCACGCACGGGCGCTGGTCTCCCCCAGGCGAAATCGCTCGACCGCAGTCTCCATCGAGAGTCGCAGCCTTCGCGGTTCCCGTCAAGGCTGCCGATACCGGTCGGAGTTTGGGTGGTTCCGTCTGTTACGTCACGATGCTGCCCGCGATTCCGATGCCGGTGGGGAAACCGGCGAACCACTGGCGGGCGGCGGCCGGACCGCACTATGGTCGAACGTCGGGCCGGAGGGTCCGGAGCGAGCACGACTGGGGATCGGAGTCGGTGGATCTTGCTGGAGCCGTTCATGACCGAACCGCCGAACGCGGGCAGAACGCGAAGATCCCGTCCCGGCCAAGCACTCCCCGCCACCCGTCCGTGCCGCGAAGTCGTGCGCACGAACCGGAATCCGCCCGACTGACCGCCTCACACAGGTTGCGCCGTGACCCTTCCTGCGGTTGTCTGAAAGCGGACGGGCATCGCCGCGATGGCCCGGCGTCCGCGTGCTCCACGACAAGCGGGAGCATTCCCGGGCACTGTGCCGGGATCGTCGCCGACTGTGGCACAGGACTCGCCGTCCGTTCGCCGACACATCGATCACCCACCCGGATCACGAGGAACTGTCATGGTTTTCACCGATATCGAGTTCGACTTCCTGACCGGTCAGCGACTTGGCCGGCTGGCCACCGCGCAACCCGACGGCACCCTGCAGATCAACCCGGTCACCTTTCGCTACAACAGCGGTACCGGCACGATCGACATCGGCGGGCGCCGGATGGCGGGCAGCCAGAAGTTCCGCAACGTCACCAAGAACGACCGTGTCGCCTTCGTGATCGACGACCTCGTGTCGGACGAGTCGTGGGAGCCGCGGTGCCTGGAGATCCGCGGACGCGGCGAGGCGCTCGTCGACGCCACGGACTCGGCCTGGGCCGGTGTGCCGAACGGGTTCGACGGCGCGATCATCCGGATTCACCCGCGACGCGTCATCAGCTTCGGCATCGACCCGGACGCGCCCCCGTTCACCAGCAACCGCCGCGACGTCGGCTGACCCGCAAAGACCCCGCAGCGGATCGGCGATCCCACGCCGATCCGCTGCGGGGTGTCCAGGGTGACCGTGTCCGTCCGCAGTGGACCGGTCAGCGGACCGGATACCGATACCGCGGCGTCAGTTCGATGCGGTTGATCCGCCAGCCCTGCTCAGTCAGGACAACGCCGACCCGGGCGCCGACGGCGGTCACGCTGACCGGCGGCACATCGTCCGTCGCACCGACCAGCACACCGATCACGTTGGCGTGCACGGTCGCCCGGTCGCCGTCCAGGTCGATGCCGATGCTGCAGCCATTGTGCTGTGTGGCCCCGTAAGGGACGTTCAAGGCGCGGGTGCACTCGATCACCTCGGCGGCACCGACGATCGGCTCGCCACCCGCCATCACCAGGACGATGTCGTCGGTGAACAGCTCGGCGGCGCTGTCGAAGTCCTTCTCGTCCATCGTCCGCCAGTTCCGGGCGAGCAGGTCGGAGATCTCGGCTCGGTGCGACAGCTCACGCAGCAGCGTGTCGTGTTCGGTCTCGATCGCGTGTGTCATCGGCTCGCTCCCATCGGATTCACGGGTGATGCGCCGGCCGGGGGTCGGAGAACACCGCACGACCGGGCGGGACTCGTAGCCGAGCTTGGCGCGATCGCCGAAGGGTGACAACCCGCTCGTGCCGACTTGGCGGAACGTTTGAAGTCTTTTGACGGTCCGCCAACGAACCACCGGAACAAGACGTCGTCACCGAAACCAGACAAAAGGCGCGGCCAGCCGCCCGCAATGGACGGCCGAAGACCTGACATCCTTTACCCGGCTCGCACATTCGCCGCCATTCAGGGGCGAACATCACACTGCGTGTCTCTGCGAAAAGGCTGACCCTTCGGCCGAGTACGTGACACTGTCACCAGCCACGCTGCGTTCACATCACGCAATCTCGCCCGCATGTCAACGCCACATCGGATGATCCTCGGGACGGCCGCCCGCTTATCGGCTACGCACAGTCATACCGGCGAGTGGACAGTCACTTGACACGGTGTCACTTCTCGATTACCACGGTTGACAGGACCGCCGTTCCGGTTGCCAAAACTGGGGAGATCATTGACCGTCTGCCAGAAGTTTCCGCGACGCCACGGGTCAGCTGGACGAATGGGACATCCCCGCGCGTGGACGTAACCTCGCGGAAACAAGGCCACGGCCCGGCGCGCCCGAAAGCGGAAAGCAATACCTGGGGAATGATTTCGCAGGCAGGCATCGTACCGAAACCACCACTGGGGAAATCGATCATGCAATCGCTGCGCATCCTGCTCGTGGAGGACCAGCAGAAGGCCAGTTCACTGCCGCAGAACCTGACCCGCCACGGCTACGACATCGCCACGGTCGGCACCGGCGGCGAGGCGTTGACGGCCGACAGCGACGCCGACCTGATCCTGCTCGACCTCGAACTGCCCGACATGGACGGGGTGGAGCTGTGCCGGCGGATCCGCCAGCGCAGTGACACTCCGATGATCGCCTTCACCGGCGGCGACGCGAAGCTGGAGCGGGTGCTCGCGTTGCAGGCCGGTTCGGACGACTGCATGGACAAACCGTGCGAGTTCCGTGAGCTGCTGGCCAGGATCGAGGCGCTGATGCGCAGGCTGCGGCCGCGTCAGCGGACCCGCGCGGTCGAACTGAGCCTGTCGATCGGCGCGCTGGAGATCGACGCGACCGCCCGCGAGGCGCGGCTGGACGGCAGGCACGTCGAACTGACCCGCAAGGAGTTCGAACTGCTGCACTACCTGGCGCGCAACGCCGGCACCGTCGTCACGCGCCAACGGCTGATGGCCGAGGTATGGGGCGACCAAACCCCGCACGCCGCCAGCGTGCGAGCCAGCCGCACGATTGACACCCACGTCGGTTCGCTGCGCAGCAAACTGGGCGGCAGTGACTGGATTCGCACGGTTCGCGGTGTCGGTTTTCGTTTCGCCTGCCGATAGGCCGGGCGACGGTCGCGGTACCGGGGATTTGTCATCCTGAGCCATTTCCTGACATGCGCTTGACAAAGCTTTGCGGTTGTTCTTGCAGCGACCGCGTTGACGCGGAGTACGGCCGGCGACAAGACTCGATATCAGCAACCGGCAGCACTGACCGAGTGCCGGAACGGGGATCACCGAACATTTCGGCGGGTGTTTTCGCGCCGCGGAGAAAATCGCACGGAAGGAACGACAGCTCATGGTCAAGGGGAAGCCCGTTGACGCTCCCGTGATCGTCGTCGGCGCCGGGCCGTCCGGCCTGATGCTCGCGGCCGAACTGCGGCTCGGCGGGGCAGGCGTCATCGTCCTCGAGCGGCTCGCCGAGCGGACCGGGGAATCCCGCGGGCTTGGGCTGTTCATCCGCACCATGGAGGTGTTCGACCAGCGCGGCCTGCTGCCGAGATTCGGCAATCCGGAGACCAGTTCGCTCGGCCATTTCGGCGGGATTCCGCTGGATTTCAGCGTGCTGGGCAATCCTCATCTCGCCAACCGCACGGTGCCGCAGTCGCAGACCGAGACCGTGCTCGAAGAATGGGCCGCCGAACTCGGGGCCGACATTCGCCGGGGCCATGACGTGAAGTCGGTCAGGCAGGACGCGGACGGTGTCGACGTCGAGGTGGCCGGGCCGGACGGCACCGTGCGGACGTTGCGGTGCCAGTACCTCGTCGGCTGCGACGGCGGCCGGAGCCGCGTCCGCAAGCAGTGCGGCTTCGACTTCCCCGGTGTCGAGGGGACCATGGAGATGTTCCAGGTCGACCTCAAGGGCATCGAGATGCGGCCGAGGGAGATCGGCGAGAAGGTCCCCGGCGGCATGGTGATGGGCGGCCCGCTGGGCGACGGCGTCTTCCGGATCACCATCTGCGAACGGGACAACCCGCCGAAGAAGCGCACCGAACCGGTCACGTTCGCGGAGGCCGCCGGGGCGTGGAAACGCCTGACGGGCGAGGACATCTCGGCCGCGACCCCGGTGTGGATCGGCGCCTTCACCGACGCCACCCGGCTCGTCTCCGAGTACCGGCGCGGCCGTGTGCTGCTGGCGGGCGACGCCGCGCACATCCACCTGCCCGCGGGCGGCCAGGGCATGAACACCAGCATCCAGGACGCGGTGAACCTCGGCTGGAAGCTGGCCGCGGTGGTCCGCGGCACCAGCCCGGAAAGCCTGCTGGACACGTATCACAGCGAACGGCACCCGGTCGGCGAGCGGCTGACGATGAACACCCGCGCCCAAGCCCTGCTGTTCCTGCGCGGTGAGGAAATGCTGCCGCTGCGCAAGGTGATGGCCGAGCTGGTCGAGTACCCGGAGGTGCACCGGCACCTCGCGCGGATGGTCAGCGGGCTGGCCGTCCGGTACGACGTCGGCGAGGGCGGGCATCCGTTGCTCGGCGAGCGGATGCCGCACGTCGAACTGATCACTGCGGACGGCAAGACCAGCACCACCGAACTGATGCGCCCGGCCCGTGGCGTGCTGATCGACTGCGCGGACGACGCCGGGCTGCGCCAGGTCGCCGAGGCGTGGAGCGACCGGGTGAACGTGATCACCGCTTCGCCGCACGACGGTGCCGACCCGGCGGGGCCGCTGCACGGCACCGCTGCCGTGCTCCTGCGGCCGGACTCGCACGTGGCCTGGACGCCGGAGAGCCGCGACGACCTCGCCACCGCGCTGGAGCGCTGGTTCGGCCCGAAGGAAACGCCATGAGCCGCAGGGAAGTGGCCATCACCGGCATCGGGGTCATCTCCCCCGGCGGGATCGGCGTACCGGACTTCTGGCGGTTGCTCACCGAGGGCCGCACGGCCACCAGGCTCGTCACGCACTTCGACCCGGCGCCGTTCCGGTCCCGGATCGCCGCGGAGGCCGACTTCGATCCGGCCGCGTTCGGCCTTGGCCCGCAGGAGATCCGCCGGATGGACCGGGCTGCCCAGTTCGGCGTGGTGACCGCACGGGAGGCGGTGACCGGCAGCGGACTTGACATGTCCACTGTGGACCCGGGCAGGGTCGCGGTGAGCGTCGGCAGCGCGATCGGCGCGTCCGTCGGGCTGGAGGAGGAGTACCGGGCCGCCAGCGACGACGGCAGGCTGGACCTGCTGGACGAGAACTACGCGGCCAAGCATCTCTACAACTACTTCGTGCCCAGTTCGATCGTGGCCGAGGTCGCGTGGGCGGTCGGCGCGGAAGGCCACGCCGCCATGATCTCCGACGGTTGCACGTCCGGTGTGGACGCCGTCGGCTACGGCTGTGACCTGATCCGTGAAGGCTCGGCCGACATCGTGATCGCGGGCGGTACGGACGCGCCGATCACACCGATCACCTTGGCCTGCTTCGACGCGATCAAAGCGACCACCCCACGCAACGACGACCCCGAGCACGCCTCGCGTCCGTTCGACGCCAGCCGCAACGGGTTCGTGCTCGGCGAGGGCGCGGCCATGTTCGTGCTCGAAGAAGTGGAGCACGCACGCGGACGCGGCGCGCACATCCACGCGATCGTCTCCGGCTTCGCCGGACGGTGCAATGCCTACCACATGACGGGCCTGAAAGCCGACGGCCGGGAGATGGCCGAGGCCATCCGGGTGGCGATGGCCGAGGCGCGGGTCAACCCCGAGGACATCGACTACATCAACGCACACGGTTCGGGCACCAAACAGAACGACCGGCACGAGACGGCGGCGTTCAAACGCAGCCTCGGTGACCAGGCGTACCGGATCCCGGTGAGCTCGATCAAGTCCATGATCGGCCACTCGCTCGGCGCCATCGGCGCGATCGAGGTCGCCGCGTCCGTGCTGGCGCTGGAGCACGACGTCCTGCCGCCGACCGCCAACCTGCACACCCCCGATCCGGAATGCGACCTGGACTACATCCCCGTGACCGCACGGGAACAGGACACCGACACGGTACTGACGGTGGCCAGCGGGTTCGGCGGGTTCCAGAGCGCGATGGTGCTCACCGCACCGGGAAAGGACCACGCATGACCCCGTCGGCGGTGGTGACCGGGATCGGCGTCACGGCGCCGAACGGCCTGGGCACCAAGGACTACTGGGCCGCGACGCTGGACGGCACCAGCGGCATCGGCCGCCTCACCCGCTTCGACCCGAGCGGCTATCCCGCTCAGCTGGCCGGTGAGGTGCCCGGCTTCGTGGCCAAGGAACACCTGCCCAGCAGGCTGTTGCCACAGACCGACCACATGACACGGCTCGCGTTGGTGACCGCGGACTGGGCCCTGGCCGACGCCGGGGTCAAGCCCGACCAGCTGGACGGGTACGACATGAGTGTCGTGACAGCCAGCTCGGCCGGCGGGTTCGAGTTCGGTGAACGTGAACTGCAGGCGTTGTGGAGCAAGGGAAGCAAGTACGTCAGCGCGTACCAGTCCTTCGCCTGGTTCTACGCGGTGAACACCGGGCAGATCTCGATCCGCAACGGCATGCAGGGCCCGAGCGCCGCGCTGGTCAGTGACCACGCGGGCGGGCTGGACGCGATCGGCCAGGCACGACGGCAGATCCGCAAGGGCACGCCGTTGGCCGTCACCGGCGGTGTGGACGGTTCACTTTCCTCGTACGGCTGGATTTCGCATCTGTCGAGCGGCCAGATCAGCACGGCCACCGACCCTGACCGGGCGTATCTGCCGTTCGACGCGTCGGCTTCGGGTTACGTGCCAGGTGAAGGTGGCGCGTTGTTCGTGCTCGAAGACGAAGCCGCCGCACGGCAACGCGGAGCCGAGATCTACGGCCGGATCGCCGGCTACGCGTCCACTTTCGACCCTCGACCGGGCACCGGACGGCCACCGGCCCTGAAGCGCGCGATCACGCTTGCCCTCGACGACGCGGGCGTCACGCCGGGCGACGTCGACGTGGTGTTCGCCGACGCGGTCGCCGTGCCGGAACTCGACCGTCAGGAAGCCGACGCGATCAACGAGGTGTTCGGTCCGCGCGGTGTGCCTGTCACCGCGCCGAAGACGATGACCGGACGGCTGTACGCGGGCGCGGCACCGCTGGACGTGGCCGCGGCACTGCTGGCCATCCGGGACAGCGTGCTGCCACCGACTGTCCACAGTGATCCATACCCGGACTACCAGCTGGATCTGGTGACCGGAACGCGCGGCGGCCCGGTGCGCACCGCGCTCGTGGTCGCCCGTGGCCACGGTGGTTTCAACTCGGCCGTGGTCGTGCGATCGGCCCGGTAGACCAGCACGGCGAATCCGTTAGGGAGGAAGCATGCCGGAGAAGTTCACCATCGAGGACCTCAAGTCGATCCTGCGCGAGTGCGCCGGTGAGGACGAGGGAGTGGACCTCGACAGCCACATCCTCGACACGGAGTTCGAGGAGCTCGGCTACGAGTCGCTGGCCATCTTCGAGACCACCAGCCGGATCGAACGCGAGTACGGGATCTCGCTCGGCGACGACGCGCTCAACGAGGCCAGCACCCCACGCGCACTGCTCGACATCGTCAACGCACGCCTGCTCAGCGTGGCATGAGGAAAGGACAGAAGGCATGCCGAAAGTAGCCCTTGTCACCGGCGCGACCAGCGGTATCGGCCTGGCCATCACCCGTGCGCTCGCCGGGCTGGGCCACCAGGTCTTCATCGGCGCACGGACCGCCGACAACGTCACCGAGACCGTCAAGTCCTTGCAGAAGGAGGGCTTCGACGTCGACGGCACGGCCTGCGACGTGCGGGAGCCCGGCGACATCCGCGGGTTCGTGCAGGCGGCCGTCGACCGTTACGGCCTGGTCGACATCCTGGTCAACAACGCCGGCCGGCCGGGCGGTGGCACCACCGCCGACATCCCGGACGAGCTGTGGCACGACGTCATCGCCACCAACCTCAACAGCGTCTTCCTGATGACCAGGGAGGTGCTCACCACGGGTGGCATGCGGGACAAGAAGAGCGGCCGGATCATCAACATCGCGTCCACCGCGGGCAAGCAGGGCGTGGTGCTCGGCGCGCCGTACTCGGCGTCGAAGCACGGTGTCGTGGGCTTCACCAAGGCACTGGGCAACGAGCTGGCGCCGACCGGCATCACGGTCAACGCCGTGTGCCCCGGCTACGTCGAAACGCCGATGGCACAAGGTGTCCGGCAGCGGTACGCGACCGCGTACAACACCACCGAGGACGCCATCCTGCAGAAGTTCAACGCCAAGATCCCGCTCGGCCGGTACTCCACGCCGGAGGAGGTGGCCGGTCTGGTCGGCTACCTGGTCTCGGACACGGCCGCGTCCATCACCTCGCAGGCGCTGAACGTCTGCGGCGGCCTCGGCAACTTCTGAGCAGAGGGAGAAGGACGTGTCGAACCAGAACGTGCGCGAGGTCGAGCACGAGATCACCGTGGACGCCGGTGCCGACGAGGTCTACCGGCTGCTGGCCGAGTGCGTGCACTGGCCTCGGTTGTTCCCGCCGACGGTGTACGTCGACCGGACCGGGATCTCGGCCGAGGAGGAGCGGATCCGGATCTGGGCGACGGCCAACGGCGAGGCCAAGAACTGGACCTCACGCCGGTGGCTCAAGCCCGCCGAGCGCCGGATCGACTTCCGCCAGGAGGTCTCGCCGCCCCCGGTCGCGTCCATGGGCGGTGGCTGGATCATCGAACCGTTGTCGGACAAGCAAAGCCGCGTCCGGCTGCGGCACGACTACCGGGCGATCGACGACGACCCGGAAAGTCTCAAGTGGATCGACGAGGCGGTGGACAGCAACAGCCGCAAGGAACTGGGCGCGCTGAAGGCGAACATCGAACGCGCGACAGTGACGGCCGAGGAGGATCTGCTGCTGTCGTTCACCGACACCGTCGAGATCGCCGGCTCCGCCAAGGACGTCTACGAGTTCGTCAACGAGGCCGGCAAGTGGACCGAGCGGCTGCCGCACGTGGCCAGGGTCTCGCTCCAGGAGGACACGCCCGGCCTGCAGATCCTGGAGATGGACACGCGCACCAAGGACGGCTCGACCCACACCACCAAGTCGGTCCGGGTCTGCTTCCCGAACGAGAAGATCGTCTACAAGCAGACCACCTTGCCCGCGCTGATGGCGTTGCACACCGGCTATTGGGAGTTCGTCGAGCACGACGCCGGGGTCACCGCGACCTCCGAGCACACGGTCGTGATCAACACGGCGAACGTCACCGAGATCCTCGGTGCCGACGCCACGGTCGCCGACGCGAAGCAGTTCGTTCGCAACGCGTTGAGCACCAACAGCCGCGCGACCCTCGGGCACGCCAAGGACTACGCCGAGAAGCGGAGCTGAGCTCAGGTGCGGGACACGTCCGTCATCGTGGCCGGCGCGGGTCCGGTGGGCCTGCTGCTGGCCGGTGAGCTGCGGCTCGGCGGAGCCGACGTGATCGTGCTGGAACGGCTGACCGAACCGGTCACCGAGTCCCGTGCGTCCGCGCTGCACGCCCGCACGATGGAACTGTTCGACCAACGCGGCCTGCTGGACGAGCTCGGCACCCTGCCGTGCCTGCCGATGGGGCACTTCGGCGGAATCCCGCTCGACCTGACGGCAGGCACACGTTATCCGGGCCAGTGGAAGCTGCCGCAGACGCGGACCGAGGCGTTGCTCGAGCGCTGGGCCACTCGGCTCGGTGCCCGGGTACGCCGTGGCCGTGAGGTCACCGGGCTCACCGAGACGGCGGACTGTGTCGAGGTCGAGGTGTCCGATGTGGAGACCTCCGGTGTGGACGTTCTGCGGGCGGACTACGTGGTCGGCTGTGACGGTGAGCAGAGCACGGTCCGGCGACTGGCCGGGTTCGACTTCCCGGGACAGGACGCCGGACGTGAGCTGATCCGGGCCGACATCGTGGGCATCGAGATCCCGAACCGCAGGTTCGAACGGCATTCGCGCGGTGTGGCGACGGCGTACCGCTATCCGGACGGCCTGACACGGGTGATGGTGCACGAGTTCGGCGCCCGTCCCCGGACGACCGAGCCGGCCTTCGGGGATCTCGTGGGGGCTTGGTCCCGGGTCACCGGCGAGGACATCAGTGGTGCCAAGCTGGTGTGGCTCAATGCCTTCGGCGACGCCAGGCGGCAGGCTGCCCGGTACCGCAAGGGCCGGGTCATGCTCGCCGGTGATGCCGCGCACCAGCAGCTGCCGACCGGCGGGCAGGCGCTCAACCTGGGCCTGCAGGACGCGATGAACCTCGGCTGGAAGCTCGCCGCGAAGGTCCGTGGCGACGTGGATCTGCTCGACACGTACCACGAGGAACGGCATCCGGTCGGCGAACACGTGCTGACCAACATCGCCGCGCAGACGCAGCTGCTGTTCGGCGACCGGGACGTCGAGCCGGTCCGTACCGTCCTCGCCGAGCTGATGGCGATGGAGCCGGTCCGCGCCCATCTCGCCGAGATGATCAGCGGTCTCGGCATCCGTTACGACATGGGCCCGGGCGGCCATCCGCTGCTCGGCACCCGGACGCCCCCGATCGACGCGCTGCGCACAGGCAAAGGCGTGCTGCTGAACACTTCCGGCGCCGAACGCTGGGCCGGCCGCGTGCTGACGCTGACCGGCGTGGACGGTCTGCCGTTCGACCGCGCCCTGATCCGGCCGGACGGCCACATCGCCTGGGTCGACGGCACCCGGCAGGAGCTGGCAGCCGCACTGCATCGCTGGTTCGGCCAGCCGAACTGACAGGAGGACCCATGACCAAGACAGCACTCGTCACCGGGGCCAGCCGGGGCATCGGCCGAGCCGTCGCCCAGCGCCTCGCCCGGGACGGCGCGCTGGTCGCCGTGCACTACGCGACCGAGGCCGACGCCGCCGACGAGGTGGTCAAAGGCATCGAGGCGGACGGCGGCCAGGCTTTCGCCCTGCGGTCGCAGTTCGGTGCGCCCGGGTACGTGGACGACCTGTTCGACGCGCTGGAGAGCGGGCTGAAGGCTCGCACCGGCACGGCCGAACTGCACATCCTGGTGAACAACGCCGGGATCAAGTCCGTGCAGGAGCCCGAGGACGTCACGGCCGAGCAGCTGGACGAGCTGTTCGAGGTCAACTCGAAGGCACCGTTCCTGATCATCCAGCGGGCGCTGGGCCTGCTGCCCGACGGGGCGCGGATCATCAACATCTCGTCCGGGATCACGCGTTTCGGCAACCCGCAGGAGATCGGGTACGCGATGAGCAAGGGCGCGGTCGAACAGCTGTCCCTGCATTTCGCCAAACACCTGGGGCCACGCGGGATCACCATCAACAGCGTGGTGCCCGGGGTCACCGACAACGGTACCGAGCCGGTGTTCCGGAACCCGGAGATCAGGGCGCACCTGTCGGAGATGGCGGCGCTCAAGCGGGTCGGCGAGACCACCGACATCGCCGACATCGTCGGCTTCCTCGCCGGCGCCGACGCGCGATGGATCACCGGCGCGCTGATCAACGCCAGCGGTGGCGCGCTGCTCGACTGAACCGGGTGAGACCGATGCCGACCACCAACTCCGAACGGCTGGCCGAGCTGGCCGACATCAAGGCCCTGGCCGTGGCGGGCGCCGATCCGCAAGCCACCCGCCGCCAGCACGACAAGGGCAAGCTGACCGCGCGGGAACGGATCGGCCTCCTGCTCGACCCCGGCACGTTCCGCGAGATCGAGCCGCTGCGGCGGCACCGGGCGGCCGGCTTCGGCCTGGAGGCGAAACGGCCGTACACCGACGGAGTCGTGACCGGCTGGGGCACGGTGTACGGCCGGACAGTGTTCGTCTACGCGCACGACTTCCGGATCTTCGGCGGGTCGCTCGGCGAGGCACACGCCATGAAGATCCACAAGATCATGGACATGGCCGAGGCCGCGGGCGCGCCGCTGGTGTCGCTGAACGACGGCGCGGGCGCCCGTATCCAGGAGGGCGTCACCGCGCTCGCCGGTTACGGCGGGATCTTCCAGCGCAACGTCCGGCTGTCCGGGGTGATCCCGCAGATCAGCGTGATGGTCGGGCCGTGTGCCGGTGGCGCGGCCTACTCCCCCGCGCTGACCGATTTCGTGTTCGCCGTCCGGGAGATCTCGCAGATGTTCATCACCGGGCCGGACGTGGTCCAGGCGGTCACCGGCGAGCAGGTCACGCACAACGGTCTCGGCGGCGCGGACGTGCACGCGACGTCCTCGGGCGTCGCGCACTTCGTGTACGACAGCGAACAGGAGTGTCTCGATGACGTTCGCTACCTGATTTCGTTGCTACCGGCCAACAACCGTGAGCTGCCGCCGTCGTCCGGCACCGCCGATCCGGACGATCGCACGACCGATCGCTTGCTTGACCTCGTGCCGGCCAACCCCAACCAGGCCTACGACATCCGCGAGGTGATCACCGAGGTCGTCGATGACGGCGACTACCTGGAAGTGCACGCGGGCTGGGCGCCCAACATCGTGTGCGCGCTCGCCCGGATCGGCGGGCACGTGGCGGGTGTGGTCGCCAACCAGCCCTCGGCCATGGCCGGTGCGCTGGACATCAAGGCCAGCGAGAAGGGCGCGCGGTTCGTCCAGTTCTGCGACGCGTTCAACATCCCGCTGGTCACGCTGGTCGACGTGCCCGGGTTCCTGCCCGGTGTCGACCAGGAGCACGACGGGATCATCCGCCGTGGCGCGAAACTTCTGTACGCCTACTGCAACGCCACCGTGCCCCGGATTTCCGTGGTGCTGCGCAAGGCGTACGGCGGCGCGTACATCGTGATGGACTCCCGGTCCATCGGGGCGGATCTCGCGTTGGCGTGGCCCACCAACGAAATCGCCGTGATGGGCGCCGACGGGGCGGCGAACGTCATCTTCCGCAGGGAGATCGCGGCGGCGCAGGACGCCGAGGCAGTGCGTCAGCAGAAGATCAAGGAGTACCGGACCGAGCTCATGCACCCGTACCACGCGGCCGAGCGTGGCCTGATCGACGACGTCATCGACCCGCGGCAGACCAGGGCGGTGCTGATCTCCGGGCTGGAGATGCTGCGCGCCAAGCATTCCGCCCTGCCTGCCCGTAAGCACGGAAACCCGCCGCAGTGACCGGCATCCGGGTGGTCAAAGGCGATCCGTCCGCCGAGGAACTCGCCGCGCTGGTCCTGGTCCTGCTCGGCACGGCGAGGGCCGAGCACGAGCCCGCTCCGGCCCGGCGGCCCGCGACCTGGCGGCCACCGGCGTGGACGCCACCCACATGGAAAGGCTGACCAATGCATCCCATCCGGCTGGCCGTGATCGTCGGCAGCGTGCCGGGCAGCCGCACCGGCCCGGTCGTCGCCAAGTGGTTCGTCGGTGAAGCGGGCCACCGCGACGACGTGTGCCTCGACGTCGTGGACCTGACCACCGGGCCACCGCTGAGCATGGCCCGTCCGACGTGGCCGCCGGAGACCGCCGACGCCCACGCACTCGGCGGCATCACGCCACGGCTGGCCGCCGCCGACGCGTTTGTCATCGTGACACCGGAGTACAACCGGAGTTTCCCGGCGGTGCTGAAGAACGCCATCGACTGGCACTTCACCGAATGGCACGCCAAACCGGTCGGATTTGTGTCCTACGGCGGGCGATCCGGCGGGCTGCGGGCCGTCGAGCAGCTCCGGCTGGTCTTCGGCGAACTGCACGCGGTGCCGATCAGGGACGTCGTGAGCTTCCACGGCAGCTGCTTCGACGAAGCCGGGGTGCCGCGCGACCGTGACGGATGCGACGCCGCCGCCAAAGGCATGCTGGACCAGCTCATCTGGTGGGCCACGGCACTGCGCGAAGCACGGGCCGCGCGCCCGTACCAGACCTGAGGAGTGCGACGTGGACCTGATCTTCGGCGCGAACGTCAATCCCACCCATGCCGATCCGCACGAGTCCCTGCGGCTGGCGGCCCGGATCGACCAGGCCGGTCTCGACCTGGTGACCATTCAGGACCACCCGTACCGTCCGGCGTACTACGACACGTGGACACTGTTGACGTACCTCGCGGCCGGAACGAGCCGCGTCGCTTTTGTCCCCACCGTGGCCAATCTGCCGTTGCGGCCGCCCGCGATGCTCGCCAAGTCCGCGGCCAGCCTGGACTGCCTCACCGGCGGCAGGCTGCGTCTCGGGCTTGGCGCGGGCGCGTTCTGGGACGACATCGTGTCGATGGGCGGTCCGCGCCGCACCCCGGCCGAAGCGGTGGACGCGCTGAGCGACGCGATCGACCTGATCCGTTCGCTGTGGACGTCCGAGCACTTCGGCCCGCGCCCGAGCCCCCGGCTGGAGATCTGGCTGGGCGCGAACGGGCCCCGGATGCTCGATCTGGTCGGCACCAAGGCGGACGGCTGGCAGCCGTCCTTGCTGCACCTGGGACTCGACCGGCTGCCACGGGCCTCCGCACGGATCGACACCGCCGCCACGCTCGCCGGCCGCGCGCCCGGATCGATCAGGAAGGTCTACAACCTCGCCGGGATCATCGGTCCGCCCTCGGCCGAGCCGTTCCACGGCTCGGTGGCGCAGTGGACGGACCAGATCGTGCAGCTTGCCGAGAAGTGCGGGATGAACGGATTCGTCTACTGGCCGCGGGACGATCACGCCAGGCAGATCGACATGTTCGCCGCCGAGGTCGTCCCGGCCGTCCGCGCGTTGCTGGAGGAGGAGTAGATGCCACGCACCCAGGTCCTTGTCGTCGGCGGTGCCCTGAGCGGCCTGTCGGCAGCGGTGTTCCTCGCCTGGCACGGCGTTCGCTGTGTCGTCGTGGAACGTGAACCGCAACTGCCGCCCGGCACGCGGCGCACGCTGAACCCACGGACGATGGAGCTGCTACGTCAGATCGGTCTCGAATACACCATCATGCGGCAGTGTGCTGCCGGGCCGTCCACGGAAGCCAGTCCGTGTACGGCCGTTTCTTTCGCCGGTGTTGAAGCCGTCCTGCGGGACCGGGCCGAAGCGCTCGGTGTCACGATGTGC
The DNA here is from genome assembly GCF_013280595.1 of Kibdelosporangium persicum. GTDB lineage: Bacteria > Actinomycetota > Actinomycetes > Mycobacteriales > Pseudonocardiaceae > Kibdelosporangium > Kibdelosporangium persicum. The sequence continues at coordinate 148,074 of NZ_JAAATY010000013.1, read as the reverse complement.
TTCGGTACGTCGTTGCGCTCGTTCAGCCAGGGCGCGGATGGAGTGACCGCCACCGTTGTGGACGGGGACGGCGACTACGAGATCCATGCCGACTACCTGGTCGCCGCGGACGGCCCGGACAGCGGCACCCGCGTCGCGCTCGGTCTGGCAGCGGGTGATCGGACGTGCCGGGCCGGGAAGGTGTTCCTGGTGGGCAAGTCGGCCAACACCATGCCGCATGACGACGGGAACATCTTCCTGCAAGACGCCCAGAATCTGGCGTGGAAACTGGCCGCCGTGGTCAAAGGCCTGGCAGGGCCGACGCTGGTGGACACGTACCAGACCGAACGGCACCCGGACACCGTGCCGCCCAAGGCTCCAGCGGAGGCCATGGTTCTCGGCTACCGGTACTCCTCGGATGCCGTGGTCGACCCGGGCGACAACACGCCGCTGCTTGCCCACCAGCTCCGCGGGCAGCCCGGCAGCCGGGCGCCACACGTCCGTGTCACGTTCATCGGCCGGCCGATCTCGACGCTGGACCTCTACGGCCGTGACTTCGTCGCCCTGATCGGCTCCAACGGAACTTGGCAGCACACCACCCACGGCCTGCCGGTGCAGGCGTATCGCTTCGGTACTCACCTGCACAGCGAGACGGACCTCGAAGCGGCTCACGGCATCACGCCGGACGGGGCGTTGCTCGTCCGCCCGGACGGCTTCGTGGCGTGGCGCAGCCCAGGACCGGTCACCGACGCGGCCGAAGCCATGGCCAAAACCCTCCGCACCATCCTGTCCCGCTGAAAACCCCTCGTGAGTGTTTATCAGGGTTAGAACCCGGATAAACACTCACGAGGGGGAGGTGGGGGAAGGTTACGTGGTCAGGTGGTCGAGACCGGCATGCCATGCTGTGAGGGTGCCGCTGGCACGTGACGGCGAGAGTGAGACCACCGTGCTTCGCTTGGCACGGACGGCCGGGTGTTTCCTGGCCAGCATGGACAGTCCTTTTCCTGGGCCCGCTTCCACCACGGTGTACGCCCCCGCGCTGAGCAGGGTGTCCAGGGCCGGCCAGAACAGCACCGGCGCGTCGAGTTGCCGTGCCCAGAAACCCGGTGTGACGGCTTCTTCCGGCGTGACCACCCGGGCGGTGCGGGTCGAGACGATCGGGATTCGCGGCGGGCGCAGTGTCACGCCGGCGAAGCCGGCCTCGAACTTCTCACCCGCCGCGGCCACCGCCGGGCAGTGGAAGGGCTGCCGGGAACCGACCCGCATGGCGCTGATCCCGTTGCCCGCCAGCACTTCCCTGATCCGGACGAGTTCGGCTTCCGGGCCTGCCAGCACCGTGATCCCCGGCGCGTTGATCGCCGCGATGCCCACTCCGCCTTCGTGGCTCCGGGCGTCCAGGTGGCGTTCCACGTCCCCGGCCGCGGCCGAGACCGCGAGCAGGCCACCGGCTGGTGCGGTCGCCATCGCCTCGTACCTGGCCAGGATGATCCGGGCCGCGCCCGGCGGGTCGTACACCCCCGCCAGGGCGGCCGCGGCCAGCTCGCCGACGCTGTGTCCGATCAGGACAGAAGGGACGATGCCGCGCGCGATCAGCGCGCGGCCGAGCGCGTAGCCGATGGCGAAGAGCAACGGCTGCGCGCGCGACGCGTCGTCGAGAGGGACCACGGGGTGATCGCTGAGCCAGTCGGCCCGCAGTCCGGCCCCCACCGCGCCCATGAGCGAGAAGAACTCGTCCATGGCCGCGGTGAAGACCGGTTCGGCGCCGTAGAGTTCCACGGCCATGCCGGGGTACTGCGCGCCCTGCCCAGGCAGCAGCAGAGCGATCGGGCTGGTCATGCTCAGGGCTGCCAGCGGTAGAACGCCTTGGCGATCGCGTCGGTCGGCTGCTTCCACGTCTTCGGGTCGTAGGGGTCGATCATCGCGACCAGCTTGTTGCTGATGTCGACGAACAGCGGGTGGTCCATCGCGTTGCGGATGGCCTTGCCCGAGTCGTGGTCGTCGTCGAACTGCTGCAGGTGGAAGTACAGGTCGTTGTAGTTGAACAGCTCCCGCCGCCGGGTGCCCATCAGGTGCGGCATCTCGCTCTTGTCGAACTCCGCGAAGTGACCGGCGATCAGCTCCTTCTCGTCCGGGTTCATCCGCCCGACGATCAGTGTGGTGTACATCCGATTCCTTTCCTCTCAGGGCTTGCGGGCGACACCCGCGTACAGGAAAACGTGGTCCGAGCCGGCAGGCGGCTCGCCGTCCGGACGCCAGTGCGGCATCTGCACCAGACCGGGCTCGACCAGGTCCAGGCCGTCGAAGAACCGGGCGATCTCGGCACCGGTGCGCATCGCCACCGGTTCGCCCGCCTCGCTGGAGATCCGCTGCAACTCCCCGGCGGTCTCCGGGGTGAAGTCCGCGGTGAACTGGGAGAACAGCAGCATGCTGCCGGACGGCACCGCGGCGAGGTACTTCGCGACCATGCCGTACGGGTCGTCGGCGTCGTGGAACAGGTGCATCAGGCCGATCAGCATCACGGCGACCGGCTTGTCGAAGTCGATGGTCCGCCGCAGCTCCGGCAGGCTCAGCGTGGCGGCCGGGTCACGCACGTCGGCCCGCACGACCGCGGTGCCGCCGGTGCCGCCGCCCAGCAGCTTACGGGCGTGGTCGAGCAGAATCGGATCGGTGTCCACATAGGCCACCCGGGCGTCCGGGATCACCTGCCTGGCCACCTCGTGCGTGCTCGGCGAGGTCGGCAGGCCCGCGCCGAGGTCGAGGAACTGCCCGACGCCCGACTCGGCCGCGAACCGCACCGCCCGCTGCAGGAACGCGCGGTTCGCCCGGACCACGCCGCGGATCCACGGCATGGCGGCGATCAGGTCGTCGCCGACCTTGCGGTCGGCCGCGAAGTTGTCCGTCCCGCCGAGCATGTAGTCGTACACCCTCGCGGAATGCGGGACCTCGGTGTTCAGCGTGGTCGTTGGATTGCCGGTCATGTCATCGTTTCTAACCGAGCCGTTTCGCCCGCGTCGAGCGCACGGCCGGGCAATCCCAGGACATTTGTAGTGTTGACCAACGTCTCACACAGTCCTGTCACTTTCCTGGCGCACCGGGTGTTGAACATTTTTCGGTACCCCGCCCAAGCTGGCTGACACGGGCGGATCGCCAAGGGAGGCCAGGAGATGCAGCAGGATCCAGGGCAGGCGCTGATGCGGCTGGTGTGGGGCTACACGAGCACCTCATTGGTCGTCGCGGCCATCCGGCTCGACCTGCCGGAGCGGCTCGCGGACCACACCCGCTCCACAGTGGACCTGGCAGCGGACATCGGTGTGCACGAGCCGTCGCTGCGCCGTCTGCTGCGGGCATTGACCGCGATCGGCCTCACGACCGAGACCACGGCAGGACACTACAAACTGACCGCGGCGGGGTCATTGCTGCGCCGGGACGTTCCCGGCTCACTGTACGCCATCGTGCGGGTGAGCACGGACGAGACGATCCTGTCCGGCTGGCGTGACCTGGACTGGAGTGTCCGCACTGGACAGTCGGCGTTCCCCCGCATCCACGGCACGGACTTCTTCACCCACATCGCGGCCGACCCCGAGCTGTCCGCGATGTTCCACGCGTCGATGGGGGAAGGCACCCAGGAGATCGCCGACGCGATCACCAAGCAGTACGACTTCTCCCGGTTCGGCACCGTGGTCGACGTCGGCGGCGGGAACGGGACGTTGCTCGCCTCGATCCTCGCGGCGGAACCGGATCTCCGCGGGATCGTGTACGACAGCGAGGACGGCGTCGCCCAAGCCCACGAAGTCCTCACCGCGGCAGGCGTCGCGGACCGGTGCGAGATCCGCTCCGGCGACTTCTTCGCCGAAGTACCCGGCGACGGCGACGTCTACCTGCTCAAGAACATCCTGCACGACTGGGACGACAAACGGGCGGCCGCGATCCTGGCCAACTGCCGGCGCGCGGTGCCCGGTCACGGCCGGGTGCTGCTCGTCGAGTCGGTCCTGCCCGCGCACGTCGATCCGCAGTCCCCGCCGGACGACTACCTGATGGACATCAACATGCTGGTCAACTTCGGCGGCATGGAACGCACCGAGGCCGAGTTCCACGCCTTACTCACGGCGGCTGGTTTCCAGCCGCGGCACGCGGTCCGGGTGGGCGAGTCAGACGACCACCTGATCGAAGCCGTCCCAGCCACCCGGAGTTAGGAGAGAACAATGGCCACACCGTCGCCGGAGTCCGTGCACGCCGACCTGATGGACTGCGTGCAGACCAACCTCGCGGTGCTCGCCGACCACCACTACGGCCCGGACGCCCACCTGAACCTGGGCGCGCAGCTGAACTTCCACTGGCGGCACCGGCCCGGTGACCTGCCCACCGTCGAGCCGACCCTGGCCGAGCAGATCGCCACGGCCGAGGACGTGCTCGGCCTGGTGGCACGAGACCGGGCCACCGTCACCGGACCGGAGTTGTTCGAGTGGTCGAGCGGCCGTGACCTCGTTTACGTGGTCGCTGACGCCTACGAACTGCCGTGGGCGCCGTATCACGGGCATCAGCACATGGAGCACAGTTTCCTGCTGGCGCCGGACTGCACGGTCGTCGACGCGTACGCGAACGAAACGCCTTGGGGCACGGCCACTCCCGGCAAGTGGAAGCTCAGCCCGGAACAGCTGTGCCTGCCCAAGGCCGAGGTGTTCCACTTCGAGCCCACCTTCACCGGGCTGCCCCGTCTCACACCGTCGATCAACGACGTCGCCGTCGACGGTTACCTCGCCGCGTACGAACGGAATCCGAACCGGACCCGAGCCGTGGAGCGGCTGACGTTGGAGACGTGGCTGCTGACGCGGTCACGCAAGCTGCACGCCAAGTTCCGGCGACTGAACGGCCGTCCCGCCGACGATCTCGCCGGTCACCTGCGTGCCTGGGATTCGTTGTCCGAACAGACCTACCTGGCGTATCGACGGGTTCTGCGTGGCCGGGACGAGCCGCCATGGCTGGTGAGCAGGCTCGGCGAGATGCTGGCCGCCGACCGTGTGGTGTTCGCCGAACCGTCCACCGGCCAGGATGTCCACAGTGGCCCGTTGATCGGCGAGGCGCTTCGCCGCGCGGTCGCCGCGATCGCCGGAGCGGTGCTCGGCGTGACCGAGGCCAAGCTGCTCAACGGCCTTGAGTTCACCGCGTTGCCGCGGTTCAGCTCGTTCCGGCTGGTGGAGATCCTCGAGCGGCTGGAGGACGAGCTCGGCGTCGAGCTCGATCCCGCCGACCTGGTCCCCGAGAACCTGCACCGGGTCGACGACCTGTGCCGGATCGCCAAGCAGACCGGAGTTCGCGCATGACTCTGCTGCACCACATCATCGACACGGCCGCCGTGCGCTGGCCGGACGGTCCCGCGATCACCGGCGGCGACACCACCCTCACGCATCGCGAGTTGACGGCGGCCAGTCGCCGCACAGCTCGCTGGTTGCGGGACACGGGTGTACGGCGGGGCGACCGGATTGTGCTGCTGAGCCCGTCGTCGGTCTTGCACCCGGTGCTGATCTACGCGGCGTCGAGGATCGGTGCGGTCATCTCGGTGCTGCACGAACAGACCACCGAACCGTCGCTGGCGCACGTCCTCGACGACTGCGAACCGGTGCTCCTGATCTCCGGCGAGCTCACCACACCCGCGAAGGCCAGAGGCATCCGGGTGGCGAGCATCGAGGAGGTCACCGACCCGGCGTTGCGGGAGCGCGGGGACGTGGACACCGGGCCCGAGCCGGTGGCCGTGGACCCGTTGTTCCTGCTCTACACCTCCGGAACGACGTCCGCGCCGAAGGCCGTGGTCAGCACGCACCAGCCGGTCGTCTTCGCGGTGAACGCCATCCAGTCGATGCTGCGTTACGCCGAAACGGACGTCGTCTACTGCCCGCTCCCCCTGTCCTTCGACTACGGCATGTACCAGTTGTTCCTCGGTGCCGCGTCGGGCGCCCGGATCTGGCTGGGCCGCCCGGCCGAAGTCGGTCCTTCCCTGGTCCGCAAGCTCGTCACGGCAGGCACGACGGTGCTGCCCGCGGTTCCTGCCGTGGCCGAGGCGCTCGCCAGGCTGTTGCCCAGGCACAAAGGGCCGAAACCCGCGCTGCGCCTGCTGACCAACACCGGCGCCGCCATGCCCGCTTCGGTGTTGTCGGCGTTGCGTGCCGCGATACCGGGCCTGTCGGTGCAGTTGATGTTCGGCCTGACGGAGTGCAAACGCGCCACCATCGCCCCGCCGGACGCCGATCTGGCGAACCCTGGGACGTGCGGCGTGCCGCTGCCCGGTACCGAAGTGTTCACTGTGGACGGATCGGGAAACCGCCTGGGCGTGGGCGAGATCGGCGAGATCACGGTCCGCGGGCCGAACGTGATGTCCGGCTACTGGCGGCAGCCCGAAATGACCGCGCAGAGGTTCGTCCGCCGGGACGGGCTGTTCCCGGAACTGCGCACCGGGGACCACGGCTGGCTGGACGAGTCCGGGCACCTGCACTTCGTCGGCAGGCTCGACGACATCTACAAGGAACGAGGGCTGCGGGTCAGCGCGACCGAGGTGGAAGCGGCGGCGCGGCGGGTCCCCGGCGTGCAGTCCGCCGTTGTGTTGCCGCCCAAGGATGGGCGCGCGGCGGTGCTCGTGGTCGTGACCGAACACGCGCCGCAGCACGTCCTCGCCGGGATGCGCCAGGAGATCGAGGAGTTCAAGATCCCCGGCCGTTGCCTGGTGGCCGACCGTCTTCCCTTGAACGGCAACGGGAAGGTCGACCGCAAGGCGGTAGCCGCGATGCTCGTGGAGGCCGACGGTGGATGACAAGCTGCCGGAAACCCCGGCGTACGTCTACGACCTGGCACAGGTCCGGGCGAACCAGGCTGCCCTGGTCCGTGCCCTGCCTGCCAAGTCCATCCTGTACTACTCGCTCAAAGCCAACCCGCATCCGGATCTGCTCGCCGAGATCCGGACAGGCGGCGCCCGCGCGGAAGTGTGCTCGGCGGGTGAGCTCGACGCGGCACTCGCGGCGGGCTGGCCCCCCGACGAGGTGCTCTACACGGGCCCTGGCAAACGCGACCAGGATCTCGCGCACGCCATCGCGTCGGGCATCCGCAGGTTCTCCGTGGACTCGGTGACCGGTCTGGACCAGCTCGACCGCATCGCCGCCATCCACGGCGTCGAGGTCCGTTGCCTGCTGCGGATCAACGACGACCAGCCAAGCCCGGGCCAGGGCCTGGCGATGACCGGCGTCGCGTCCCAGTTCGGCGCGGACACGTCGTGGGTGCTCGCCGAGCCGGAGAAATTCGCGAGCAGGCCACACGTGACCGTGTCCGGGCTGCACCTCTACATGGGCACCAATCTGACCACAGTGGACGATCTGGTGGCCCAGTTCCAGCGGTCACTGGACACCGGAGTCCGGCTGTGCGAGGTGCTGCGGAAGCACGGCGCCGACATGCACATGCTCGATCTCGGCGGCGGGTTCGGCGCCCCCTTCGCCCGCGCGGGCGAAGCGGTGGACCTCACCGGGTTGCGGGACGAACTCGACCGGATGCTCAGTGGACACGACCTGACCATCGCGTTCGAGTCGGGCCGTTACCTGGCCGGCACCGCGGGCACGCTGTACACGACCGTGCTGGACGTCAAGCAGTCACACGGCAAACGGGTTCTGGTCCTCGACTCGGGGATCAACCACCTCGGCGGGATGTCCGGTCTGCGCCGGCTGCCGCCGCTGGTCCCGGATGTGCGGTCGCCCGGCGATGATCTCACCGACGCGATGCTGGCCGGTCCACTGTGCACACCGCTGGACCTGTGGGCGCGATCGGCCCCGGTGCCTGACGTGCGACCGGGTGACGTGCTCGCGATTCCCAACGTCGGCGCTTACGGCCTGTACGCGAGCCTCGTCGCGTTCCTCGGCCACCCGCTGCCCATCGAAGTGGTCGTCGACGGCGACGCACCGCCCCGGATCTCCCGTCTCGCCCTCACCCGCAATCCAACGGAGACATGACCCATGGACGAGCGCTTCACCGAACTGCTGGCCAGGTTCCTGAAGTTCGCGAACGGCAAACCGATCACCGAGGACTCCGACCTGCGGGCACTCGGGCTGGACTCAATGCAGTCCATCGAGCTGCTGTTCGCCATCGAGGACACCTTCGGCGTCATGCTGCCGGACGACGAGATGGGCGACACCACTTTCGCCACGGCGGGCAACTTGTGGCGTGCGATCGCGGCGGAACTGCCCGGCGAGACCGGAGCCGTCGCATGACCACCCTGAGCGAACTCGCCGACCAGGTTGTCAGGACCGCCGAACGGCACGTGGCCACGACCGACCGGGACGCGACATTCCCGGTCGAAGCACTGGACGAGTTGCGCCGCACGAAGTTGCTCGGCCTGCTGGTGCCCGCCGGGCACGGCGGCCTGGGCGGCACCGTGACCGACATGGTCGATCTGGGGATCAGGCTCGGCCGTACCGACATGTCACTGGCGATGATCTTCGTGATGCACTGCCAGCAGGTGGCCGCGGTGGTCCGGCACGCACGCGAGCCGTTCCGCACCGACCTGCTCGAACGCATCGGGCAGGGAAGGATCTACCTGGCTTCGGTGACCACCGAGGCAGGCAAGGGCGGGCACCTGCTCAGCGCCGAGTCAGCGCTCAGCGGCGACACGACGCTGGCCATCGACCGCTTCGCGCCGATCGTGACCGGCGGTGTGTACGCGGACGGATTCCTGATCACGATGCGCAGCCCGGACGCCGGCTCGCCCAACCAGGTCTCGCTGGTCTACGCCGACCGGGACCAGTTGGAGGTCACCGCGTCCGGCGACTGGCAGCCGATGGGCATGCGGGCCAGCCACAGCGTGCCGATGAAACTCGTCGGCAGCGTTCCCGCGGAGCAGGTGATCGGTGAGCACGGCACGTTCCCGGACATCGCCACCACGATCTTCGCACCGCTGGCCCATCTCGGCTGGTCCGCCGCGTGGCTCGGCACCGCAGCGGGCGCGCTGTCCCGCGTGCTGCGGATGATCCGCGGCAAGGAAGGACGCGACCGGTTCGACATCAGGTCCGAACTGTTGCTGACCCGGCTTTCCACCGCACGCCAACGCCTTGACGGTGTGCACGCCTTGCTGCGCCGGGCCGAACAGACCGTCTTCGCCTCGCCGGATCTGTCCGTGCCCAACCACCAGTTGCTGCTGAACGCGTTGAAGATCACCGCGGCTGAACAGTGCCATGCGGCGGTGAACGACCTGGTGGACGCGGTCGGCCTGCGGCACGGCTACCTCAGGGACTCGCCGACCCGGCTGGAACTGGCCCTGCGTGACCTGCGGTCGGCCGCGTTGAACTACAGCAACGACCGGCTGCACCTGGCGGACGGCAGGCTGGCCCTGCTCGACCCGGAGGTCCGTTTTGTCTGACCTGCTGGTGGCACCCACGTGGACCGAGGCACTGGACCTGCCGTCCGACGCGTCAGGGCGCGAAGTGTGGCGCGCTCTCGGCCGGGCCGGGTTGATCGAGTGGGCCCATCCGGTCGCCCCGGCCCGGCTCGGGGCTCTCCTCGCCGCAGTCGACCGCCGCTTCTCCATCGGCACAACGCTTTCCGTGTGCGTGCAACTGGCGACCGTGTTGCCCGTCCTGGCCACAGGGCCCGTCGAGGTGTTCCGGAGGCTTCTGGCAGGCATCGACACCATCGCCCTGGCGGCCACAGACGTCGGCGCCGGGTCGGACCTGACCGCGTTGCGCACCGAGGTTCGGATCACCGGCGAAGGCATCGAGGTCACCGGCGAGAAACGCTGGATCACCAACGCGACCACGGCCGACGCGTTCCTGGTGCTGGCCCGGCACAAGCCGGGACGGCACTTCGCCAGCTTCACGTGGGTGCTGGTCCCGGCGTCGGCACCAGGCGTGACCGTGACCCCGGCGGACACCACGTTGTTCGACGGCTCCGGCACCGGTCACGTGCGGTTCGACCGCGTGCGGTCCGGGGAGGTCGTCGGCCGTCCCGGCCGTGGTCTGGCCACGTTCGCCCGCCACATCGGCACTGAGCGCCTGGCCGGTGCTCTGTGGTCGGTCGCGTTGTGCCGCCGGGTTCTGACCGACACCCTGCACCGGCTCTCGGCGCGTTCCTACGGCGAGAACACCCTGTGGCATCTGGAAAGTGTTCGGCAACGGTTCGCAGAATGCCTCGTTCGTCTGCGGCAACTGGAGTCGCTGGCCAACGATGTCGGTGACCGGATCGTGCGCGAGCATGACGCCGGCGCGGCCGCGTTGGTGAAGGCATCGGCCGCGAGCACGGTCGACTACGTCCTCGCCGAATGCGCGCACCTGCAAGGCGCGGACGGCTTCACGGCGGGCGGCATCCAACAGCTTCGTGCACAGGCCGGACTGTTCGGCATCGGCGGCGGTGCCACCGAGATCGTCCTGTCCACTGTGGCCGATGATGCCGTGGCGATCCTGAACGGGACGGACCCGGAATGTTCCGCCGCACTCGGATAACCCAGGTCGCCGACGGGATGTGGATCGCCACCGCACCGATCCGTATGCCCGGATCTCGGGAGCGGGAGTCCCTGGCAGGCAGGGCCTTGCTCCGGACGCTGCTGCGCGCGGTGGCTCCCGCGGCTGCCGGCGACGAGGTGGTGACCCAGCCCGGCGGCAAGCCGTACCTGCGTGAACACCCACGGCTGGGCATCAGCGTGTCACATGACCGGGGAGCCCTCGCCGTGTGCGTCGGCGTCGACAGGGCCGTCGGGATCGACGTGCAACTCCCGGACGGCTCGCCGGAACGGGCGTGGGCGTGGACGGTCCGGGAGGCACTGGTGAAGACCACCGGGGAAGGACTGGCCGGCAGGCCGTGGGACATCGACGTTCCACCGGGACGCGGTTCGGGCACGTGGCGGTCGTGCCACTGGGTGAGCCTGCGCGGCCGGTCGCCGATCCCGGTCAGCTACGCGTACCGGAAGGAAGGCCCATGACCCCGTCGGCCGAGTTGAGCTGCTACACCACGAACCTCGCCGAGTACCTGTCCCGGGAGGTCGCCGACCTCCAGTGGCACATCGCCTCGGCGATCCGGCTCGGGGTTCGTGCCGCCCCCGGCTCCCGGCTGGTCTTCTCCCAGCACACCCGGATGGATCAGGACCGCGAGGACCAGGAGCTGGCTTACCGGGCAAGCGCGTCCTGGGACGTGGCCCGGGAGCTGGTGGCCGGGGAACTGGCTCGATCGGGCCAGGTGCTCGTGGTCACTGATGCCGCACATCTGCCGTGGTCGCCGTATCCCGAGGATCAGCACGGTCCTCATTGGATTCTGGTGCGTGCTCGGCGGAACGACACGTGGCTCGTGGTGGACAGGTTCAGCACGATGACCATGCACGGCAGGCAGTACCCGTTCGAGGGTTGGCTGACCGACGCCCAACTGCGGCGTGCGATGAAGCCGATGCCTGGACTTCCTGTGGCCGTCCGGAACCGGGACGCGCACGCCTTGGGTACTCGGGTCCCGCTGCCTCCGGACACCTCGTACCGGTGGCTCGCCAAGGTTCCCGCGTCCGCACCATCCACTGAGGACTGGTCTGTTGACGCTTTGCCGACGCTGCGTCTGCTCGCCGACCGCCTGACCGTGGACGACGAGGCCGTTGTCGACGCTGTGGACGACCTGTGGGCAGCCGGAGTGCACCAGCGGTTCCGGCTGACCGCGTTCACCGAACGGGGACTCACGTCCGTCTCGCTGGTGGAACCCGTGCTGGCGGCGTGGAGCAAACTGGCACGGTCCTTGCGTTTCGCCGCCAAGTCCGCGCAACGCGGCAAGCCACGGCCGGATCTGGTCGTGCCCGCGTTCGACCGGCTCATCACGGCGACCGAGAAACTGTGCGCCGACCTGGCCGCGGAGGTGTGATCACGGTGCAGACCATGTACGACTGGTTCGCCGCGTCCGCGGCCGACGGCCCGGACCGGATCGCCTTGGAGATCGGGCCGGCCCGGCTGACGTACCGGGAGCTGTCCGATCTGGCCGCGCACGTCGCCGGCCAGTTGATCGCGCACTGTGGCGGTGTTCCGCGCCGGGTCGGCCTGCTGGCGGCTCGCAGCGTTCTGGCGTATGCCGGTTACCTGGCGATCCAACGGCTCGGCGCGACCGTGGTTCCGCTGAACCCGTCGTTCCCGCCCGCCCGCAACGCCACCATCGCCCGGATGTCCGCACTGGACGTCGCCTTGGCCGACTCGGCCGAGCTGCCGGTTCCCACGGTGACTCCGCGGTCGTTCGACGGCCCTCCGCCCGCGCTTCCCGCATCCGCGGCGGGGCCGGACGACATCGCGTACATCCTGTTCACGTCAGGGTCGACCGGCGCACCGAAGGGCGTCCGCATCGCGCACCGGAACGTCAGCTCGTACCTGTCGCACGTGATTCCGCGGTACGAAGCCGGTCCAGGAGCCCGGTTCTCCCAGTTCTTCGAACTGACGTTCGACCCGTCGGTGTACGACATGTTCATCGCCTGGGGCTCCGGGGCGACGTTGGTCGTGCCGACTCGCGGCGATCTGGTGATGCCGGTGCGTTTCGTCAACCGCAACCGGATCACGCACTGGAACTCAGTCCCTTCGGTGATCTCCTTGGCGCACCGGATGAAGGCGCTGAAGCCCGGCAGCATGCCGTCGTTGCGGTGGAGCATGTTCTGCGGCGAGCCCCTGACGCTCCAGCAGGCCTCGGCGTGGCACACGGCAGCGCCCGCCAGCGTGCTGGAGAACATCTACGGCCCTACCGAGATGACCGTGACCTGCACCGAATACCGCCTGCCGCCGGACAACTGGCCCCAACCCCCGAACGGCACAGTTCCGATCGGCACGCCGTACCCCCAGCTCGAACACCTCGTCCTGGACGACGGCGAACTGTGCCTGCGCGGCCCCCAGCGCTTCCCGGGCTATCTCGACCCGGCGGACAACATCGGCCGTTTCCTCACCGAGAACAAGGAAATCTACGACGGCACGGGCGAACTGACCGCCGCCCACTGGTACCGCACCGGCGACCGCGTGACCTACCACGACGGGCAACTGGTGCACCTGGGCCGAATCGACCATCAGGTGAAGATCCGCGGCTACCGCGTCGAACTGGGCGAGATAGAAGCAGTCCTGCGGCAGCGACCCGGAATCACCGACGCGGTCGTCCTCGCCCTGCCCGGCAAGGACGAAACGGAACTGGTGGCGGCCTACACCGGCACCCCGCAGGACGAGGAGGCACTCCTCGCTGACCTGAGCCGCCACCTGCCGCCGTACATGATGCCCCGGACCGTCACCGCGTTCGACACGTTCCCGCTGAACCAGAACGGCAAGATCGACCGCCGGGCCCTGAGCGCCACGTTCTCGGCGCCGTGACGACGTCAGCGAGAACGGCGTTGCGTTGCACGCTCGCTCCGGTTCGCCCACGAGTCGAACGCGACGATCAGCACAGCCAGCACGGCCGGGATCAGCCCGCCGAGGACCACACCGTTGACGAAGAGGACAACAGCCACGCTCACCAGCGCCGCCGTGGGCAACAGCGCCCACGGATCAATCGGTCCGAACACCGCTCTCCCGCCGTTGGTCACCTTCGCCTCCTCACCGGACTGACCTGACGAAGCTAAGGCAGTGCGAGGCCACCGTCGAGCCGAATCGCCGGTTGCGCGACGTGACAGCCCGAACATCCACGACCATAGGTGACCGCCAGGCTTCATAGCGTAATCTGTGCCGGAGTCACGCCGGTCCGGACCTTGGACCTTGATCGGGTACGGTGACCCTAACCAGCACTGTCGTCGGCCAACGAAACACAGCGAATGTCGGATCCCCAGACCCCTGCGCCGTTCATCGACCCCAACCGCCCCAGCGTGGCGCGGATCTTCAACGCGCTGCTCGGCGGCAAGGACAACTACCAGGTCGACAGAGACGTGCGGGACCGGCTGCTCCAACGCGCGCCGGCACTGGGCGACCTGGCGTGGGACGTCCGGTCGTTCGCCGGCCGGGTGACGCGGTTCCTGGCGCGCGACGGCGGCGTCCGGCAGTTCCTGGACTGCGCGCCCGGCCTGCCCAACACCGAGAACACCCACGAGGTCGTCCAGCGCCAGAACCCCGAGGCGACGGTGGTCTACGCCGGGATCGACCCCATCGTGCTGGCGCACGGCCGGGCGCTGCTGGCCGAGAACGAGCGGACGCACTTCATCGAGGCCGACTTCCGGTCCCCGGACCAGCTCTTCGACCACCCGACCGTGCGCAAGTGCCTGGACCTGTCCGAGCCGGTCGCGGTCATCCATATCGGAACCATCCAGTACGTCAGTGACGCCCGCCGGCCCGCGGAGATCCTCGCCGGATACATCGACCGGCTGCCGTCCGGGTCCTACGTCGTGCTCGCGCACGCCTACGACCCCGAAGACGGGTCCTTCACCCCTGAGCTGCGGGAGATCTACCAGGACAGCGAGGTCGGGCTCGGGCACTTCCGTACCCGGTCGGAGATCCTCTCGTACCTGGACGGGCTGGAGCTGATCGAGCCGGGCCTGGTCGCCGTGTCCGACTGGTGGCCCGACGGTCCGCGGATCAAGGCCCAGGACCCCGTGCAACGCCTCGCGCTGGGTGCCGTCGCCCGGAAGCCCTGACGCCGCCCGGGTTTATACCGATCTTGTACGGGTGACTGCCATGTTGGCGGTCATGCGTATCAAAAGCCTCGGGCTGCTGGCCGCGTCCCTGCTGCTCATGACCGTCCCGGTGGCGCAGGCCGCCGACGGCAATCCCCTCGAGAAGACCAACGGTTTCTACGTCGACCCGGACTCGAACCCGGCCGTCTGGGTCAGTGAGCACCCGAACGACAAGCCCCGGGTGGACATGATCAGATCGGCCATCTCGACCAAGGCCGGAGCCCGGTGGTTCGGCAACTGGAGCGGCGACGTCCGGGCGGCGGTGGACTCGTTCACCTGGGCCGCCGACGTCGTGGACAAGCTGCCGATCCTGGTCGCCTACAACATCCCGGGCCGTGACTGTGGCGGGCATTCCAGCGGCGGCGCGGGCAGCCCGGACGCCTACAAGGCGTGGATCTCCCAGTTCGCCGACGGCATCGGCGGCAAGCCGGCCATCGTGATCATCGAGCCGGACGCGGTCGCCCAGCTGGCCTGCCTGCCGCTGAAGGAACAGCAGACGCGACTGGACCTGTTGCGCTACGCCGCGGACCAGTTCGCGCAGAAGGCACCCAACACCTGGGCCTACCTGGACGGCGGCAACGCCACGTGGATCGCCGCGGACATCATGGCCGAGCGCCTCAACGCGGCCGGCGTGAGTGCGATCCGTGGCTTCGCGCTGAACGTCTCGAACTTCCACACCACGGCGGCGTCCACCGCGTACGGCAACGAGGTGAACGCGAACCTGTCGAGGAAGTTCAGCTACACCAAGCCGTTCGTGGTCGACACCAGCCGCAACGGCAACGGCTCCGACGGCGAGTGGTGCAACCCCTCGGGACGGAAACTCGGCACGCCGTCGCAGGTCGGCGGGGGCGCCGAAATGCTGTTGTGGGTCAAGGTCCCCGGTGACTCCGACGGTGACTGCGGCGCGATCAGGGGCATCCCCGCGGGGACGTTCAGCCCGGACCTCGCGATGGGCCTGATCGAAGGCAAGTGACTGGTCACCCTCGTGAGTGTTTATCAGGGTTAGAACACCGATAAACACTCACGAGGTGAAAACGACCTCCGCCGCCGGGCGGACCTGAACCGACCCACCCGGGTGAATAGCGGTGCTCAGAATCCGGTTGTGCCGGTCGATGATCTGCTCGGCACTCAGGCCCGCCTCGGCATCGCCTTCCGCCGCCGGCGCGTGCCCGTCGCCGACCAGCACGACGTCCAGCCCGTGGCTCAACGACGACCGCGCGGTCGCGTCGACGCAGTAGTCCGTGGCGACACCGGCGAGCACGACGGTGTCCACGTCCCACTCGAGGAGCATCGGGGCGAGGTTGGTGCCGTAGAAGGCGTCGGTCGCCGTCTTGCGCAGCACCACGTCGGTCGGCCGCAGGTCGAGGCGATCGGCCAGGCGGGTACCCGGCGACTCGGGGTCGAACATCGTTCCGGTGGCCCCGATCTGTTGGATCGCGACCACCGGAACCTCGTGCTCACGTGCCCGCTGGGCGAGTGACGCGATCCGGTCGGCCAGTTCCTCACCGCGCCACACGAGCGGCATCAGCACTTCCTGCATGTCCACGATCAGCAGCGCCGTGTTCATGCCACGGACCTTAGCGCGTGCCGCCGAACGCGTCGGCCATCCGCAGCCAGGGACCGGCCTCGTCGTGCCGTCCCTGCCGCTCGAGGGTGCGGCCGAGCATCAGGTAGGCGTAGTGCTCGACCGGGTCCCGGTCGATGATCTCGCGCAACTGCTCCTCGGCCCGCCGCAGCTGTGCCGAGTGGTAGTACGCGCGAGCCAGCAGCAGCCGCGGGCCGATCTGGTCCGGCACCTCGTCGACGACTTCACCGAGGAGCTTGGCCGCCGCGACGTAGTCCTTCGCCGCGAAGAACGCTTCCGCCCGTTCCCAGCGGTCCGCCGTGGTCTCCTCGTGCGACAGGTCGAAGAGGTGGGTCGCCGTCACCCACCGGTCCGCCGCCACCTGACCGTTGGGCTGGTAGTCGTTGAAGTTGTCGATCACTGGTCCTCCTGTCGATCGACTCGTTCAACATTCAACCAGCCTGCCGCATTCCCCGAAGCTCACTGGTAGTAGCCGTCCACCGGTACGCGGGCCTCGTCGAACAACGCCGGTCCTTCCAGGCGGTACTCGCCGCCCACGACAGGCGGCCGCAGGCTGAGGAACTGCTCGGTGGACAACGCGTAGACCACGCGGCCCAGCCCGGACCGCTCGATCGCGCCGGTGCACATGCCGCACGGCTGCGTGCTGGTGTACATCGTGGTCGCCGCCGCGGTCTCCGGGTCCAGCTCGCGCGCGGCCCAGCGGGCCAGTTTCAGCTCCGGGTGCGCCGTGATGTCCTTGTCGGTCAGCGTGGTGTTGCGCTCCTTCACGAGCACGTTGCCGTCCGCGTCGGCGAGCAGCGAACCGAACGGCGGGTTGCCGTACACCTCGCGCGCCTCGCGGGCCAGCTCGATCGCTTGCCGCAGCAGGGCTTCCTCGGCCGGGTTCACGTCCGCTCCTTCCAGGCCGCGGCGACCGCCGCGAGATCACGCCACGCCGTTTCCGGGTGCTTCAGTTCTTCCGGGTCGCCGCCGAACGTGTCGAGCAGCACCGCCTCCGCGCCGAGTGACCGCAGGGTGGCGAGATCACCGACGATCTGCTCGAGATTCCCTTCGCCCGCCAGGCGATCGGGGCCTGTCACCGGTTCGGCGGCGGGCTGCAGCACGATCCGCGGCGCCAACCCGGGCACCGGACGGTTTTCCTGCTTCGCCACGGCCGCCAACCGGGAAGCCTCCTCGCCCAGCGCGGCCGCGGGCACCCGCAACGGGTGCCACGCGTCGCCGAGCAGGACCGACCGGCGCAGCGCGGCGTCGCTGTTGCCGCCGACCCAGATCGGGATTCGTCCGGCGCGGTAGTCGTCCTCGTTCCGCCACGCGTCGCGGATAACCTGGAGGTGTTCGTCGGTCAGCTTCCCGCGCCGGGTGAACGGGACACCCAGGGCCTCGAACTCCTGCCGTGCCCAGCCGACGCCGACACCGAGGATGAACCGGCCGCCGCTGATGTCGGCCAGGTTCGCGGCCATTCGCGCGGTGACCAGGGGATGCCGATACGGCAGGATGACCACGGTCGTGCCCAGCCGGACGCGATGGGTGACCCCGGCGAGCCAGGAAAGCGCGGTGAACGGCTCGAAGAACGGCGCCGGATACTTCTCGGCCACGTCAGGCGTGACGGCGACGTGGTCCGACATCATCAGCAGGTCGAACCCCAGTCCTTCCACGGTCCGCGCCCAGTCACGCAGGACACCCGGATCGGTGCCCGGGCCGTAGTTGGGAACGTTCACACCGATTTTCACGAGCCCCAGGCTATCCCCCTCGTGAGTGGTTATCCGTGTTCTAACCCTGATAACCACTCACGAGGGGTGAGCAGGGGTTTCAGATGCGGCGGGCGGCCCGGAAACCTCGGGAGTACATGCCGCCGTCGTCCAGCAGCGATGTTCCGCCGACGTCGCCGAGGGTCGGGCCGTTGACGCGTTCACGGCTGGACATGAACCGGTGGCGTCCGTCGGAGTCGACGCCGAGGTAGATGCCCGCGTGGTCGAGTTCGTCCGCGCCGCCTTCGACTTCGAAGAAGAGCAGGTCTCCTGGTTGCAGGGAGTCGTACGCGGTGACACGGCGGCCGGTGTTGGGAACGGGCGTGACGCCAGGGCCGAACTCCGCCATCGCGTACGCCCGCCGCGGCAGGCCAGGACCGCGGGTGTTCGTGCCGAGCAACGGGTACTCCATCCGGTAGCCGTAGACCAACCGCACGAACCCGGAACAGTCCACGGCACCGTAATGCTTGCTGTCCGGCGTGGTCCGTGTACCGTCCACAAAGGACCATGGTACGCCCAAGTAGTCGTAGAAGTCCGACCGTTCCAGCCTGCCCGTACCGGTCGCCGCCACCGGCCCGAACGCCGCGTCGCCACGGAACCGGACGCCCTCGGCGTTCTTCTCGTCCGCGGCGCCGTCGACGTACTCCATCGCCACGGCCAGGACGTCCGGTGTGGTGTCGCTCAACGCCTTGGCCAGCCATGGCCGGAACCAGCCGGCCGACTCCTCGCCTTCCCGCCACGCCTGCGGCGCGAGGCGGACCCACGCGGTCGTGGTGACCTCGGCCTTGGTGGCCTTCGGCTCCCGGAAGGTCCGGCTCGGCCCGCTCAGCACCACGGTCCGGGCGCCGTCGGTCATCGTGGCGACGACCGACTGGCTGTCCCGCACGATGGTGCGTGCCGGATCGTCCAGGCGCTCGAAGGTGTAGTCCGCGGTTCGCTGCACCGGGGCGGCGGCTGCTTGCTGTGCCGCGGGAGCCGAGGCGGACGGCTCCTGGTCGAAGTAGACGAACGCGGCGGCGGCCACGCCGATCACCCCGAGCAGGGCACCTGCCCGTACGGCCGTGCTGGTCTTCGACATGTCACTTCCTGCCTTTCGTCACGTGGTCGGCACCAGGCCGGCCAGCACACCGCTGATCAACACCCCGTAGCTGGCCAGGCTGACCGCCGCCGTGCTCAGCACGGTGGCGACCGGCGGCTGCCGCACGAGCTGGTACGCGATCAGCCCCGGCACGACGAAGCCAAGCGTCTGGTGGGCGAACAACAGCGGGTAGTCGCTTTGGATCAGCACGAACAGCCCGGTCTGCAACAACACGCCGGTCAGCACCACGGCCGCGAACAGCCGTTTGCCGTAGAGGATCACGACGCGTTGCAGGATCTTGGTCAGCACGAAGGTGAGCGCCGTGGTGGCCACGATGATCCCGGCCCGCCGGTAGTCCTCGACCATCGTCAGCGCGAGCCACCCCGGCGTGATCATGCCGCCCGGCGACAGGTTCGTCGCGAGGTAGCAGACCAGGGAGAACACCAGGCCGATGGCGAGTCCGAGGGTGGCGATCTCGCTGAGCAGGCCGCCCGCGATCATGATCCGCTCCTCGGGTCGCTCGCCGGGATGCGGGGCAACGGTGTCGTGTCGTGGATCTGCGACGGCCGGCGCGGCACCGGGCTGGGCCGGAACCCGGCTGGCCGGGCTCGCACGCGGGGCTGAGGTTCCGAGGCGGGCACGACACCAGGCCGCGACTCACCGGCGGACTGACTTCCAGCCAGTGACCGTCCGGCTCCGACCGGCTGCGGCGCACCGGAAGCCTGATCCCCGGCGTCGGCGGGTGCCTGTTGCAGCGTCGCCAGGTGGTCCAGCAGGACTTCGCCCTGCCCGTGGATATTGCCGATGGTCACCAGCGACACCGACCCCGTCATCCCTGCCAGCACACCGGCCAGCAGCTTGTCCGGGTCGCGCCTGCCGCCGAGGTCCACCACCTCGCCCTGCCAGTCCCCCGGAATCGCGACCCGCGCGCTGCGGGTCGGCTCGCCGATCAGCACGACCCGGGCGGGCGCGAGTTCCGGGATCAGCGCGCCCATCTGGCCGTTCCGCTCGACCCGGTCCGGCCGGCAGTTGATCACCACGTGCAGCGGCCGTGCGATCGCACCGGTGCCGAGCAGCTGCTCGATGTTCATCAGCGTCGACTCCGGATCGTTCGCCGCGAAGACGTTCGCGAACCGCAGCCGCAGGTCTCCCACCTGGTAGCGCTGCACCGACAGCACACCGGGATCGGGCGCCGCGGCCCACATCCCGGCCAGCGCGGACTGCCGGTTCACGCCCAGCAGGTCGGCGACCGCCAACGCGATCGCCACGTTCTCCTTGAAGGTGATCCAGCCGAACCCGGCCATCTGCTCGTCGGTCACCGACGACGGGTCGACCGGCACGAGTTCGCAGTCCCGGCGAGCCGCCTCTTCCTTGAGGATGTGCAGACGTTCCCGCTCCGCGGTCACGCAGATACCGCCGACCGGCATGGACCGGCTCAACGAGCGGGCCACGTCGTCCAGCGTGGGCCCCATCTCGGCCAGGTGGTCCTCGCGGACGTTGCACAGCACGCCGATGGTGGACTGGATCAGCTTGCTCTGGTTGATCTCCTGAAGGTCCGGCTGCACGGCCATGCACTCGATCACCAGGACGTCCGGCCGGTAGGCCGACGCCCGGCGCACGATGCCGATCTGCTCGACCACGTTGGCGATCCCGAACTTCCGGTACACCGGTTCCTCGCTGCCGTCGGGATGGATGAACCTGGCCGCCGTGCCGGTCGTCTTCGCCACGGTCACCAGCCCGCCGCCGCGCAGCGCACCCGCGCACAGCCGGGTGATCGAACTCTTGCCCCGGATTCCGTTCACCAGCACGCGGGTCGGGATGCGACGGAGGTTGGCGTAGTGGCGGCGTTGCTCGGCCACGCCGAGCACGAGCAACGACAGGCAACCGGTCGCGAAGACCACGAACAGGAACAGCAAGATCAGACCTCGGCTCGGGATCGGCGGCGCGGTTCGGGGTCGGCGAGCGGGTCGTCGGCGGGAATCCGCGGCAGTCGCACGGTCTGGTCGGTGGCGGCGCCGCGCGGCCTGCGGACCGCGCCCAGCCTGCCCACGCCTTCGGACAACGCCTGCCGGCAGATCTCCAGGCAGCACGCGATGGTTCCGATCTCGTCCTGCCGTTGTGGGTAGATCACGTCCTCGAACTTCGCCGCGGCGGCAAGCCTGCGCAGCGGCCGGATCAGCACCAGGTAGTGCCAGCCGAACAACAACGCCGCGAGCAAGGCTCCGATCAGGGCGACGAGCATCGCGCCGTTGCGCACCTCGTTGCCGGGCAGGCTCAGCTCGCGCACCGGTTTCTCGGACACCACGGCCCACGGCAGGTCGTCGACCGACCGGGCCACGATCACCGTGCGGTTCCGCCCTTCGCCGTCGACCCGGGCGGCGGGCCGTCCGGCCAGTGCGTCCGTGACACCGCGCCTGGCGTCCTCGCCGGGCAGTTGTTCGAACGCGACAAAGCCGTCCGTGGCGGCGAGGGTGCGCAGCTCCGAGTTGACCAGGCGGACCCGGCCGGGCGCGCGGCGCAGCAGATCGGCGAGGTGGTCCACGTCGAACTCCCCCACCAGCGTGTAGTCGCCGCCGCTCAACGCCGCGTGCGCGAACAACACCGGCACCCGGCCGGCGGTGTCCTGCAACCGGACGCCGGGATCGGGCGGCAACACGTTGACACCGCGCAACGGTGGCCTGCCTGCTGACTCCCCCGTCACGACTCCCGACTTGTCGACCAGGTAGACGCTGCGGAACCGCTCCTGCCCGGCGAGCTCACGCACGACCGGCACCAGCGACGAGGGGTCCTGCGAGCCGCTGAGCCCGGCGACCGACTGCAGGTCGGCGAGCCCGTCGCGGACGGTCCGGTGGATCGTCTCGGCGGCGTTGCCGACCTGGCTCCGATGGCCGCTGACCACCGAGTCGGGCACCCGCGCGGTCCCGCCACCCACGGTCACCGCGACCCATCCCGACCACGCGAGCAGACCAAGGGTGGCCAGGACGACCGCGAGACGCGCGGACATTCTCGGGAAGCGCCGGACGACGGGTTCCGGTTCGCCACGCAGCTTCGTGCGGCAGTACTCGACGGCCGCGGCGATCCGGCGGGTCTCCGCCGAATGCGGGAGCCGGACCGGGTGCTTCAGATCGCCGCTCGCGACCTGCAACGCGTCCGACCGCAGTCGCCGTACCGGACCGACGAGCGTCGCGCGGATCAGGCCGAACCCGAGCAGCGCGACCACGACCAAGGCGAGCGCCGGCCGGATTCCCTGCTGGGCGGGCCCGGCCTCGGCCACGGGCGCACGGGCCACCGACAGCAGGGACAGGCCGAGCTCGCCGGTCCCCACGGGGGCGTAGGCCACGACCACGGCACGTTCCCGCGCCGAATCCGGCCCACCGGGCTCCAGCCCGGGTTCGCCCACGTAAGCGCCGGTCTGCCCGGTGCTCGCCGCCGCGGCCGCGCTGCCGAGCAGCGACTGGGCGGCCGTGTCCTCGACCTTCGGCACCGTGCCCCGGGAGTCGACGATCTTGTCCTCCTGGTTGGCCAGCACCAGCCCTTGCCGCAGGTCGGCGTCAAGCGGCACAGCGGGGATGCCCGCCGCGGTGGCCGCCATGACCACACGTTGCGAGTCGCCGGGCATCGGCACGGTGACGAGCATCCAGAGGGTGCCGTCCGGCCTGGCCACCGGAACGACCGCCGAGTCGGTGATCGACGCCGGGACCGGGATCGGCTCGCCCCGGGTCACGACCTGCTTGCGGGTGGATCGCTCCAGCACCGCCATGCCACGCCATTTCGGCTGGCTCTGGTTCACGTCGGCGAGCAGGTCCGCGGGCGCCCGCCCGGGATCGGACACCGTGACGGCGGTGCGCAGGTCCGCGACGTTCTGGGCGGCCGTGGCGGCGAGGGATCTCGCCAGGCTGTCCACCAACGCCTGCTGCGACTCCACGACAGCCCGGGGTGCGGACACCTCCGGCTCGCGTAGGTGCAGTACGCAGAACCCGGCGAGCAGTACCAACAGGCCCACGAGCACGGCCGAGGGCACACCGACGCCGGCGGGGAACCCGCCTTCCGCCAGCTGGCCCTCCAGATCCGTCCGCCTGCGCCTTCTGTCGAACATCCTCAACGCCACTCCGATATGTCGGCTGCGGTGGCACACCTCGCATACGGATTCATGCGCACGGTGGTTCATAAGGCGGCGAAATCACTTGGTGCCCCTAAACTGCGCGGCGATGACGTTCAGTGCGCGCAAGTGGATACCGCTGGTGGCCATCACCGTCGCGCTCCTGGCAGGAGTGGGGGTGCTGGTGGGAATCAGTGGCGACGACGAAGCCCCGGCGGCGGTCGTCCGGCCGCCTTCGGATCTCGACGACGTGCTCGCGGGCTTCGCCGAGACGCTGCGGCCGGACGCGCGGTATGAGCCGCCGAGCGCGGACGAGCGCAAGGAGATCGTCGCCGCGCTGCGCCCGTTGATCGAGGACGGCCGGGGCATCGACCGGCCCCGGCTGGCCGATTCCCTACGCCCACTGGGCTTCACGCTGACCGTGGGCCGAGATCCCGCGACCGGCCGGGAGTACGCACTGGTCGCCGACGATCGGGCATGGGGCCTGTACCTGGTCGATCTCTCCGAACCGGTGCGGGTGGCCGTCGAAGTACCGCACCCGAACTCCGACCTGGGCACGGAACGGATCGGGCTGGCGCTGTTCCGCGCGATGCCTGGCGCGGCGTTGTTGGTCGCGGGCACCCACCGCCGGGTCGAACGCGGCGACGTCGCGCACCGCACCGACTCCGCGTTCCACGCCGTGGCCACCGATCTGGCCGAACGGGACATCCCGCAGGTGCAGGTGCACGGGTTCCACGACGACAGCCTGCCGGACACCGACGTGGTGATCTCGCCCGGCGCCGGAAAGGCCGGAGCCATGATCCGCCGGATCGCCGGTGGCATGGCCGACGAAGGCCTGGCGACCTGCCGCTCGTGGGAGCGCGAATGCGGCCGGTTGGAAGGCACTCGCAACGAACAAGGCAAGGTGGCCGCGGAGCACGAGGCCGACTTCGTCCACCTGGAGCTGAGCCGGAGCGTCCGTGACGACGAAAGTCAGTGGCCCAAGCTCATCGAGCCGATCGCCGACGGACTGCCGAAGTAGGCGCGCAGGCCAGCCCTCGTGAGTGTTTATCCGTGTTCTAACACTGATAAACACTCACGAGGGTCGCGCCGCAGTGGCCGGTGACCAGGAGTTCCACCACGTGAGCACACGTGTGCCGACCAGAGTCAGCCACTTCGACGGCTCTCCCGCGGGCACGTCCACCTCGAACCACATCTGGCCGGTTGGCCGGCCGCCTTGCAGCCAGGTGCCGTCCGGTTGCCGTGCGGCACGGACCATTTCGATCGCCTCAGCCATCCGCGGGTCGGGCTTCGTGCCGTCGAACCGTGCGGCTTGGCGGAAGTAGTCGGCCGCGTTGAGGACGCTGTAGCGCCAGAAGAACGGGTAGCCGAAGTGGTTCACCCATGGTGCCACTGGTTCTCCCGTGGACAGCCGACGGAAAAGCCCACGCTCCAGGAGGTATTCCTCGCCGGAACGCCGGGCGGCGCGTGTCGCCTCCGTGCCTCCGGTCGCGATGTCATGGGCCAGTAGGCCTTTCAGCACGTTCAGCGTCGAGTGGAACGACGACCGCGTCGACCCCTCGACCCAGTCGCAGTTCCAGCCACCGTCCGGCAACCGGTGCGCCAGCAGCCAGTCGACGATGCCGGTGACATCGGCGCCGAGCCACAGTCCGTTCGCGACGGTCCAGGCGTTGATGCAGCAGTCGACTTCGCCGCCCCAGTACGGCAGATCGTCGTACTCCCAGCGACTGTTCCGGCCGAGAAGCTCGGCCGTGCGGCGTTCGCGCAGGACGCCCGCGTCAAGACCCCACTCCCGCAACAGGTTCAGCGTCCAGGTCGTCGCCGTCCACGGCTGTCCGGCGCCTTGCTCCGAGCGGAAGCCCGCGGGGAAGAACGCGCCACCCGCCCATTGCCCGTCGGAATCCTGCAAGGCGAGGAGGCGGGCGCCGAAGCCCTCGGTCGCGATGTGTGTCCGCGTCGCCTGCCACACCTCGGACGGTTCGCCGATCAGATCGCGCTCGACCTGCCACCGCAACGCCGGATCGGAGTCACGCAGCCAGCCTGTCAGGTCACTGGTCGTCATTCAGCGACTCTAAACCCAGGAGCCGGTGCAGGGCCTGCTCCCCGGCCGGAGTGAGGCGTACGGCCCTGCTGGTGCCGATTCGTTTGATCCACTCGTTCTCGTGCAGACGGCGGCAGATGTGCGCGCCGGACAGCCCGGCGAGATGCGACCGTCGCTCGGTCCAGTCCAGGCAGGCCCGCGTCAGCGGCCGTCGCCCGGGCCGCAGATCGGCTGGGTCGACGCCGAGCGCGGTGGTCAGCCATGTCCGGCCCGTGCTGGTCAGCGCCAGCTCCGCGGCGTGGTCGAGCAGGCCGTTGCCGAGCATCGCGTCCGTGATCGCCACGCCGAGCCGGCCCGCGAGGTGGTCGTAGCACGTGCGGCCACGGGCCAGCGCGGCCGAGGTCGCCGCCGACCGGAGGGTCCTGGGCCGGCCCGGTCCCGGCTGGATGTGGCCGATGAGGTGTTCCAGCAGTTCAGCGGTGTGCGGACCGGCGAGCTGCACGTAGCGGTGGCGTCCTTGGCGCCGTTCCGTCAGCAGTCCACCCGCGACCAGCCGGTTGAGGTGCTCGGTCGTCGTGGACGGCGCGACCCCGGCGTGCCGGGCCAGTTCCCGGCCGGTCCACGCCCGGCCGTCCAGCAAGGCCAGGCAGAACTCCGCCCTGGTCTCGTCGGCCAGCAGGGCGGCCAGCTTCGCGAGATCGGCTCCGCGCGCCATCGGTGTCACCCCACCATTCTGGGCCGTCGTCGGTTCGGCGCACGCCGAACCGACACGGCCTTAGGGTGGCCGCCATGCTCACCGATCCGACGTACACCATCCCGCCCGTGCCCGCCGGTGGCCCGGCAGTGGGAATTCGCTGGCTACGAAGGACCATCGCCCGTTTCACCGACGGGCCGGACCACACCCGCCGACGGCGGCTGATCACCGAGATGCTGGCCACGGTCGATGTCCGCGCGCTTCGCGACCTGGCGGCCGAACGGACCCGTGTCCTGACAGGACGTTCCCCCGACCTGGTCGCGCGCATCGTTCCGGTGGAGGTCCTCGGCCAGGTCCTGGATTTCCCGCCGGTCCCGGTCGAGGCGGTCGCCGTGACGGCGGCGGCGTACCAACCCGGCACAGGTCGCGAAGAACCGGCCGACGAGGCCGTCGCCTGGCTTGTCGAGGTTTTCGGAGGCGTGCCGGACGAACTGACCGCGGCGAAGATCTCCGTGCTGGTGCAGGCTTATGCCGCGACCGCGGGCCTCATCCGCAACGCCGCACGGGCGATGCGGGACGGCGACGAAACGATCGACGCTGTCCTCGCTGAGACATTGCGGAACGACCCGCCGGTCCGAGCCACCCGCCGTGTGGCGGCCGGTGCTGACCCGGTCATCGAGGTCGACCTCGCGGCGAACGGGATTCCCTTTGGCGCAGGCCCACACCAGTGTCCCGGGCGTGCTCACGCCATGGCCATCGTCGCCGGTGTCCTGGCGGGTATGGGAAATCCCAACCACAACTCTCCCGTTCGCGGTACCCGTTCGCCCCGAGACTGACCAGCAGACGTCGACGCTCACCGCCGCCGTGTTCACGTCGGACAACGGCTGGGTGCGGGGCGGGCATCGAGTTGCTTCTGGCAAAATCGTGCCATCCGAGGGTCCCTGCGGGTGTCTTCGCTCGTCAAGGACCACTCGTGTCCCGGGGACGCGTGCGAGCAGTGGCCTGCGGTGCCCGCGCCGCGGGGGTGAGGCTCCCACTGAGCTTGCCTGGTCATGGCTATGATGCCGACCGGACGAGCAGGGGAGCGGGAACACGTGGCGTGGCAGTTCGGCCCGTACCGGGTGGAGGGATTGCTCGCGCGCGGCGGCATGGGTGAGGTCCACCGCGCGTACGACACCCGGCACGACCGCGTGGTCGCGCTGAAGTTGCTCACCGATCACGCCGCCAACGACGAGGAGTTCCGCAAGCGGTTCAAGCGTGAGGCGCACGCCGCCGCGCGGCTGCGCGAACCGCACGTGATCCCGATCCACGCCTACGGCGAGATAGACGGCCGGTTGTACCTCGACATGCGTCTCGTCGAAGGCGAGGACCTGCGCAGGACGCTGACCGCCCGCGGGCCGCTGAGCCCGTCCGCCGCCGTCGACATCGTCAGCCAGGTGGCGGGCGCGCTCGACGCGGCGCACGCCGAAGGCCTGGTCCACCGGGACGTCAAACCGTCGAACGTCATCCTGCAGGGAGACTTCGCCTACCTGGTCGACTTCGGCATCGCGCGGCCGCTCACCTCGAACACCGACATCACCGGCACTGGTGAGGCCGTCGGGACGGTCGCCTACATGGCGCCGGAGCGGTTCGGGCGGGGCCCGACCGACCACCGGGTGGACATCTACGCGCTGGCCTGCCTGTTGTTCCAGTGCCTGACCGGCGAGAAGCCGTACACCTCGGAGAACGCCCTCGCGGTGATCTTCGCGCACGCCAACGAGGACCCGCCCAAGCCCAGCGAACGACGCCCGGGCGTGCCGGTCGGCCTCGACCAGGTCGTCGCCACGGGCATGGCCAAGACCCCCGCGGACCGGTTCGCCACAGCCGGTGAACTCGCGGCCGCGGCTCGCCAGGCGCTGAAGGGGCAGGCTACCCAGCGCCTGTCCACGGTCCCGGTGTTGCCCCAGCCCCAGCCCCAGCGCCCGCCACAGGCACAGCCACCGCCATTGCCTCAGCCCCCGCCCCAGCCGTTACCACAGGCACAGGCGCAGCGACCGCCGGAGAGGAAGCGACCGGCGACGCCGTACGGATTCCGGATCGTGGCCGCGGTGGCCGCGGTGATCGTGGCGGCCGGGATCACGACCGCCGCCGTGTGGTTCTGGCCGAAGGGCTCCACCACCCACAACACACAGCCCACGTCCCCCGTCACCGCGACCAGCACACCCAGGTCCACGGCCACGTCCACGGCCACGGCCGGCGGCCTGGTCAACCCGCCGTGCGACGACTCGTACATCGTGATCGTCGGCTCGGCGGTGAACGAGCAGAACTACACCTCGGACATCCAGCAGTTCCTGGCCGCCAACCCAGGCGCCAAGTACCTGCACGCCCCGTCGACCGGGTGCGACTCGCTGCGGACACACCTCAACGGCGTGGAGATCTACTCCGTCTACTATGGCCCGTACACGGACAAGGAATCCGCGTGCGCCAAGAAGGCCGCTGTGGGTGGCGATTCCTTCGTCCGCCGGCTTGACAACACCTCACCTGTCGACCGAGCCGTCAGCTGCGGCTGACGACCAGATCGGGTATGGGCGACGCCGACCCCGGTGTGACAGTGTGGGGCAATGTCGGATGTCCGGGTACGTGTCACGTTCGCGGGCTCCGGTGACGCTTCCGGCAGCGGCGGGCGCTTCCAGGCGTGCCTGCACATCGAGCGCGGCCCAGGGCCGCCGTTCCTGATCCTCGACGACCAGTTCGCCCGGCGGACCGGGCCGCTGGTGGTCGCCGGACCGCGGGGACCGCGGCAGCGGCTGACCGGCGCGATGGAGGTGTTCTACCCCGGTTCCACCGGTGTTCGGCGGAAGTTCGATGTAGACGTTGCCGAACTGTGTCCTGATAGGCCGATCCGGGTGACGGATATTGACGTTCGGGCCTGGAAAGTCGATCATCCCAGGGGCGCACCGGCATCGGCGTTGCGCCTGAACATCAATGGCGTTGTCGTCGCTCACACCGGTGACACTGCGTGGACGGAGGCGATCCCGCGCGCCGCGGCAGGCGCGGACCTGCTCGTGGCCGAGGCGTACATCTTGGACACCTTGAATGATCATCGGAACGAAGTGGACTGTGAGCGGATCGTGGTGACCCCCATGCCGGCCGGTCTGCTCGCGAACCTGGAGCACGCCGTGTTCGAGACCGCACACGACGACATGACCATCGAACTCTCCGAAGGAGCCCGTGGATGAAAGACCATGCGATCAGCAGGCGCACCGCGCTGAAGTTCGCCGGCATGGCCGGCCTGCCGCTTCCGGCGATGCAGCAGGAGACTGCTTTCGGCGACGTGCTGGCCGTGGTGGAGAAAGGCGACCGGCGGCTGGCGTTCTTCGAAGCCGGCACCGGCAAGCGGCTGTCGGAAATCGTGTTGGGTGACTATCCGCACGAGCTCGTCGCCGACCGTGAGCGCCGGTTCGCCTACATCGGTCACTACGGTGTGGAGTTCTCCTCTGTGGTCGGTCCCGGCGGATCCGCGTTGTGGGTCGTCGATCTGCGCGCCCGCACTCTCGTCCGGACCATCGAACTCGCTCCGTTCAACCGGATCCACGGTGTGGGAATGGACAGTACGAACCGGCTTTACGCACTGAGCGAAGAGAAAGCAGTCCTGCTCGGCTTCGACGCCTCGATCGGGAACGGTCCGTCACGGGCGGTCAACACCGGCGGCATCAAGACGCACATGTTCGCCATCACCCGCAACGGAGAACGTGCTTACGTCACCGGTCTGCTCTCACACACCGTGAGTCTGGTGCGACCGTACGACGCGGCCGCCGCGCCTGTCATGATGACTCCCGGCCAATTACCGGAAAGCGCGTGCCTCAGCACCGACGAACAGACGCTCTTCGTCGGAGCGCGCCGCACTCCCGCTGTCGTGGCCATCGACGCGAACACCATGTCTGTCCGTGGCCAGCTCAAGGTCGCCGGAGACCCGCTGCGCGTCTACACCGTGTCGCAGGACCAACTGCTGGTGACCGACCTGGCGAACAAGGCGATCTCCTTGATCAGTACGAGATTGCAGCCGATCTGGACGATGCCGGTGCCGGGTCAGCCGTCCGCGGTCTCGTTCCACCCGAGCAAGCCGGTCGCCTATGTGTCGCTGTTGGACACCCAGCAGGTGGCCGTGGTGGACCTGAGCCGCAGGCAGATCACCGGGACGTTCCCGACCCTGCGGCAGCCGGACGTGTCCGTGCTGATTCCCGGATGACGCTCATGGCGTGCCAGACCTCGGCGTAGCCGGTGGTCAACGGACTCAGGCCGATCCGGATCCCGTCCGGGTTGCGGAAATCGATGATCACGCCGTGGTCGATCAGAGTCCGGGACAGGCTTTCGGCGGCGGGGTGCCTGAGCGTGACGTGGGCACCCCGCTTCTCGTCCGATCGCGGTGAGGCGACCGTGAAGCCCAACGGGACGAGCCACGCGTCCGCCAGTTCGATCACCCACCGGCCGAGGGCCCGCGCCTTGGCCCGGATTCGGGGGATGCCCGCTTCGGCCAGCAGCGCGACGCTCGCTTCGAGGCCGGCCATCCCGAGGATCGTCGGCGTGCCGGACAAGGCGCTCCGGATACCGGGCGCGGGCTGGAACCGGTCGGTCATGCCGAAGATGTCGGCTGCGCCGATCCAGCCGGTGATCGGCTGCCGGAAGTCGTTGTGGTGCCGGGCGTTGACGTAGAGGAACGCGGGAGAACCCGGGCCGCCGTTGAGGAACTTGTAGGTGCAGCCGACGGCGAAGTCGGCACCGGCGGCGTCCAGCTCGACCGGAAGCACGCCGACGCTGTGGCACAGATCCCACACCACAAGCCCGCCGTTGTCGTGCACGATCCGGCTGACGGCCGTCATGTCCGCGATCGCCGCGGACCGGTAGTCCACATGGGACAGCACGACCACGGCGGTGCGCTCGCTGACGGCTGCCGCGACTTCCTCCGTGCGCACACCGGACCACGGGTCGGACGCGATCCACTTGACCGTGTGGCCGGTCTGCTCGGCGATACCGTCGACGATGAAGCGGTCGGTCGGGAAGTTGGCCGTGTCCGTGACGATCTCCGTCCGGCCCGCCCGCAGCGCCAGCGCGGCCCTGACCGTCTTGTACAGACACACTGACGTGGAGTCGGCGACGATCACCTGGCCGGGCGCGGCACCGAGGGCGACCCGGCCGAGTTCGTCCCCGATGCGCTCGGGCAGCGTGAGCCAGCCCTCCTCCCACGACCGGATCAGCCGGGAGCCCCAGTCGTGCCGCACGAGATCCTGGAGCCGCTCGGCCGCGGCGAGCAGCGGACGGCCGAGCGAGTTGCCGTCCAGGTAGGCCACGACACCCGGATCTTCGATGGGGACGAACCGATCCCGGTACACGGCGAGTTCGTCGTCGGCGTCGAGGCGTTCGGCCTGATCGAGGGTGGGATTCATTCCGCCATTATCGTCGCGACGGCGATCATGAAGGCCTGCGCCGGTCGGTGTGGCCGAGGTCCCGGCCGGGCGCGACCCGGTCCCGCACCGCCCGCTTGAGCTCGGCCAGGTCGGGAAAACCGCCCTGCTCCGCCCGTGACCACACTGTCTCGCCGTCGAGCCGGACGTCGAAGACGCCACCGGTGCCGGGAATCAGAGCCACCTCGCCGAGCTCGACCGTGAACGTGGTCAACAGTTCCTGCGCGGTCCACCCGGCACGCAGCAGCCACCGGCACTGGGTGCAGTACTCGATCTCAAGGCGGGGCTGTCGCGTGGTCACGCCAGCCAGTATGACGGGAGGACCGAACGCGTCCTCAGGCGGTGGATCCGTGCCGGGAGAGGCACGGTCCGCCGCCTGAGGACCATGAGGGTTTCAGCCGGTCGTACAAGCGTTCCCGTTGATGGTGAACGAGGTCGGCGCAGGATTCGACCCGTTGTACGTTCCGGTGAAACCGATGCCTGTGGAGGCGTTCGGTGCCAGGCGAGCGTTCCAGTCCAAATTGACCGCGCTGACGTCGCCGCCGGCGGACTGGGACCAGACAGCGCCCCAGCCGGGCGGGATCACCCGCTGCCCTGCCGCGTAGGCGAAATCGAGGGTCCAGCCGTCGAGAGCGCTGGAACCGGTGTTGGTGACGGTGACGTTGGCGGTGAATCCGTTGGAACCACCCCAGTTGGTCGCGGAGTACGTCACCCGGCAGGCACCGCCACCGCCGCCGGACGCCGTCGTGACCGTGAGGGCGCCGGAGCTGGCCGACACGTTCGGCACGGCGTCACGTGCCCGCACGGAGAACCGGTAAGTGGTGGCCGCCGCCAGGCCGGTGGCGGTGAAGGTGTTCGTGGTCGGGGAGCCGACCAGCGCGAACGTTCCGCCGCTGGCCCCGGTTGCCCGGTAGACGTCATAACCGGCGACCCCGGTGTTGTCGGTCGACGCCGCCCAGTTCAGCGTCACACTGGTGGCGGTCACGTTCGAGGCGACCGGCGTGCCCGGCGTGGTCGGCGGTTCCGTGTCCCCGCCACCGCCGCCGTAGATGGTCGCCTCCCGTGAGGTCTGCCGAATCCCGTTGGCACCGTTGAGGATTCGTTCACCCCATGGGGTCAGGCTGTTCGGGTTGAACCCGGTGACCATGTCCAGGTACTCGACACCACCGCTGTTGCCGCTCCACGACCAGCCGATGTAGCCGAGGCCGCGGGCCTGCGCCTGGGCCATGATGGTGTCCTCGTCCGGGTTTCCGTCGGAGTGGTTGTGCCCGAACTCGCCGACCACCAGCGGCAGCCCGGCCGTGCGGAAGGCGTCGAAGTAGGCGTTGATCTCGGCCGCGGTGTCGTAGACGCCGTACATGTGCACGGAGAACACCGTGTTGCGGTCCGGGTCGGCGTTGAACACCGTGGATGCGTTGTCCCGCATGATGTTCTGCCAGTCCTGGCCCCACATCGGCGCGTCGGCCATGATCAGGTGGTCCAGTCCGGCGTTGCGCAGCCGGACGATCGCGTTCGACGTCGCCGTCGCCCACGTGGCGCTCACCTGCTGGTTGTTGCCGAACGGCTCGTTGCCGAGGTTGATCACGACGTGGTTCTCCTGGCCGGCGAGCGCGCTTGCCACGCTGATCCAGTAGCCGGCGGCCTGGTCCAGGCTGGCGGCCGCGGCCTCCTCGCCGAAACCGGTCGTGTCATGGACTTCCAGCACACAGATCAGACGCGACTGCTTGCACAACGAGATGACGTTGGCGACCTCGCCGGCCGACGTCGGTCCCCACCGCTGCCCGCTGCCCAGGACCACACGAACCGTGTTGGCGCCATAGGACTTGATCGCGGCGAACGAACTGGTCTGGCTCGGGTACCAGACGTGCGCGTGGTTGACCCCACGCATGACGAACGGGGTTCCGTTCGCCTCGACGACGCGGGTCCCGCTCACTCTCAGTCCCACCGCCGCCTGGGCGGGCTGCACGAGAACCAGCATCGTCGCCAGCACCGCCAGCAGGGTTGACAGTGCGAGTCTCTTCCTCACAAATCCACCTCCGTCGTGGGTACGCACGACGGCGTGCACCTCGTTCGCCGGTGAGGTGTCGCCTTGGTGTGACGCTCGGGTTACGACGAGAAGCCTTCTGGGAGCGCTCCCAGTCTGGCCACGTGATCTGCCGGAAGTCAATACGAAAGTTTCAGCCTGTCCACCGGACAAGCCGGCGTCGCACGTCAGGGGCAAGAACGCGGGATGATCGTTTATCCCCGCCGGGAACGGGAAGCCGTCAGCAAAGCCCCGGGTGGTGGAAGGCGGACATGGACGCGGAGATCACGCTGCACGTGGACGGCACGGCGCGGCACGTCACGGTGGACGCTCGCACCACCCTGCTGGACGCGTTGCGGGAACGGCTCGGCGTGATGGCGCCGAAGAAGGGCTGCGACCACGGGCAATGCGGGTCGTGCACGGTCCTGCTGAACGACCGCCGGGTGATCACCTGCCTCGTGCTGGCGGTGGCCCACGACGGTGCGCGGATCGTGACCGCCGAAGGCCTCGCTCAGGACGACCACCTGCACCCGGTCCAGCAGGCCTTCATCGACCACGACGGCTTCCAGTGCGGGTACTGCACGCCAGGACAGATCTGTTCGGCCGTCGGCATGCTCAAGGAGGCCGAGGCGGGCTGGCCGAGTGCGGTCAGTGATCTCGCCGCCGCCGAGGTGCGGCTGAGCCCGGCCGAGATCCGCGAACGGATGAGCGGCAACCTGTGCCGATGTGGTGCCTACGCGGGCATCGTCGCCGCGATCCAGCAGGCCGCGCGATGAATCCCTTCGAGTACCAGCGCGCGGAGGATGTGGCCACGGCCGTCGCGACCGTCAGTGGCAACGAGAACGCAGCGTTCCTCGGCGGCGGGACGAACCTGGTCGATCACCTCAAGCTCGGGGTGGCCACGCCGAACCTGCTGGTCGACGTCAGCGGACTGCCGTTGGACCGCGTCGAATCGTTGCCTGACGGCGGTCTCCGGATCGGCGCGGCGGTCCGCAACAGCGATGCCGCGGCTGATCCGCGTATCCGCCGTGACTACCCGATGCTCGCTGAGGCACTGTTGTCCGGGGCGTCCGCACAGGTGCGCAATCTGGCCACCATGGGCGGCAATCTGTTGCAGCGCACCAGGTGTGTGTACTTCCAGGACGTCACCACGCCGTGCAACAAACGGGTTCCCGGCTCGGGCTGCTCGGCTTTGCGGGGCTACCACCGGTATCACGCCATCCTGGGCGCGTCCGAACACTGCGTCGCCGTCCATCCGTCGGACCTCGCGGTCGCGCTGGTCGCTCTCGATGCCGTGGTCCAGGTGTCCGGGCCGGACGGCGACCGTGCTGTGCCCGTCACCGATCTGTACCGCCTGCCGGGTGACGCGCCCGAACGGGACACTGTCCTGGAACGCGGCGAACTGATCACGGCTATCGACCTGCCCGTGTTGCCCATGGCCGCGCGGTCGGGCTATCGCAAGGTCCGTGATCGTGCGTCGTACGCTTTCGCCTTGGTGTCCGTCGCCGCCGCGGTCGATCTCTTCGACAACGGCACGATCCGGGACGTCCGGATCGCTTTCGGCGGTGTGGCACACAAGCCTTGGCGTGCGTATCGGGCCGAGGACGCCCTGCGCGGCCGGCCCACCACCGCGGAAGCCTTCGACGACGCCGCGAACGCCGAACTGCGGGACGCCCGGCCCTTGCGGGACAACGTCTTCAAGCTGCGGATGGCACGTGGCGCACTGGTCGCGGCCCTTCAGCACCTGACCGGAGCGGACCGATGATCGGCTCACCACTCCCCCGCCTGGACGGAACGGCCAAAGTCACCGGTACGGCCAGGTACGCCTTCGAACACCGGGTCGCCGATCCGGCGTACGCGTACCCGCTTCAGGCGACCGTCGCACGGGGACACATCACCGCGATCAACACCTCGGCGGCACAAGCCGTCGACGGTGTGCTCGCCGTGATCACGCACGAGAACGCGCCGCATCTCGCGTCCACGGAGGACGCCGAGCTGGCCGTGCTGCAGTCCACCGAAATCGCCTTCCGTGGACAGGTCATCGGAGCGGTCGTCGCGGACACCTCGGAGACCGCGCGGCATGCCGCGGGCCTTGTCGAGGTCTCGTACGACCCATCGCCCCACGACGCCGTGTTCACACCGGACCGCGACGATCTCTACACCCCGGACACCGTCAACCCGTCCTTCCCCACCGACACCTCCCAGGGTGACGTGGAATCCGCGTTGAAACAGTCCCCAGTGGTCGTCGATCACGTCTACACGACACCGATGACGCACAACAATCCCCTGGAACCGCACACGACGGTGGCCTGTTGGCACGACGACCAGTTGACCCTCTACGACTCGACGCAAGGCGTGCACTCGACGCGTCAGTCGCTGGCGAAGGCACTGGGCCTCGCTCCCGAACGGATCAGGGTGATCGCGCCGCACGTCGGCGGCGGATTCGGCTCGAAAGGACAGGCACACGCCCATCTCGTGCTGGCCGCGATGGCCGCACAGGCAATGCCCGGCCGGGCGGTGAAGCTGGCACTGACCCGTCAGCAGATGTTCAGCCTCGTCGGTTACCGGACGCCGACCGTCCAGCACGTCCGGCTCGGCGCCGGACCCGACGGCCGCCTCACCGCGATCAGCATGGACGTGGTCGAACAGACCTCGCGGATCAAGGAGTTCGCCGAGCAGACCGCGATCCCCGCCCGGCACATGTACGCGGCGCCGAACCGCCGCACCACGCACCGGCTGGCGGCGCTGGACGTCCCGGTGCCGTCGTGGATGCGTGCGCCGGGCGAGTGCCCCGGCATGTTCGGTCCCGAGGTGGCGATGGACGAGCTGGCGAACGCGTGCGGGATGGATCCGGTCGACCTGCGGGTGCTCAACGAACCGGACGTCGACCCGGAGTCCGGGAAACCCTTCTCCAGCCGCAACCTCGTCGCGTGCCTGCGCGAAGGCGCGGCCCGGTTCGGCTGGGCCGACCGCGAGCACGCGCCCAGAACCCGGCGGGAGCACGGCTGGTGGGTCGGCACCGGCGTCGCCGCGTCGACCTATCCGGTCCACGTCAAGCCCGGCTCGTCGGCGACGGTCCGGTTCCAGCCGGACGGGCGCTACCGGATCGAGATCGGCGCCACGGACATCGGCACCGGCACGTGGACCGCGCTCACGCAGATCGCCGCGGACGCCTTGTCCGTCCGGGTCGACGCCATCGACCTGCGCATCGGCGACACCGATCTGCCCCCGGCCACCGTCGCGGGCGGCTCGTCCGGCATCAACTCGTGGGGTTCGGCCGTTGTGGACGCCGCGCGGGCGTTCCGGGACAAGTTCGGCACCGGACCGAACCCCGGCGACGAGGCCCAGGGCACCACGCCCGGCAACTCCGCCGGTGAACGCTTCGCCATGCGTGCCTTCGGTGCCCAGTTCGCCGAGGTGCGTGTGCACGCCGCCACCGGCGAAATCCGCGTGCCCCGGCTGCTCGGGGTGTTCGCCGTGGGCAGGATCATCAACCCCCGTACCGCGCGATCACAGTTCCTCGGTGGGATGACCATGGGCATGTCCATGGCACTGCACGAGCAGAGCGTGCTCGACGAGCGGTTCGGTCACGTGGTGAACCACGATCTCGCCGAGTACCACATCGCCGCCAACGCGGACGTCGCCGGCATCGAGGCACACTGGGTGGACGAGACCGATCCGCACGTCAACCCGCTGGGCACCAAAGGAATCGGTGAGATCGGGATCGTCGGCACCGCGGCCGCGATCGCCAACGCCGCGCACCACGCCACCGGCATCCGGGTCCGTGACCTGCCATTGACCGCTGACAAGTTCCTGGCCGACGCCCGGCGCTGACGTTTCGCCTGCCGGCGTTCCGGCAACACCACCAAGGACTTGACCATGTCCCGGAAGAGGTAAGGGTTGTCCGCGAAACTTCCCGTTCAACTCCCCCTCGCCGTCGGCGTCACGCTGGTGGGGACGTATCTCGGCGCCGCGGACTACCTGGGCCTGGCCCATCCCGGACTGCCCGCGCCACTGGCCGCCGTGATCTTCGGCGCGGCCATCGTCGGGGCCGCGTTCCTGCTGTCGTGGGCCGCGGAGGCGGCGCAGATGGACATTTCCGCCGGGCTGGCCATCGCCCTGCTGGCGGTCGTCGCGGTGCTCCCGGAATACGCTGTCGACCTGGTCTTCACGTACCAGGCCGGCCAGGTCTTCGCCGAGCAGGGACACTGCGTGACCGAGGGGGCCAGCCCGTGTTCGCTGGCGTTGGCCAACATGACCGGGGCGAACCGCATCCTGGTCGGCTTCGGCTGGCCGTTGGTGGTCCTGGTCGCGGGCATCGCCGCGGCGCGTGCGGGCGCACGTGCCCCGCGACCCGGCACGGTCGACTTCAAGCCCGCGGTGTCGGTCGAGCTCGCGTTCCTGGGCATCGCCACCGTCTACTCGCTCACCCTGCCCCTGCGGACGTCGCTGACGCTTGTCGACGCCGCGGTGTTCGTCGCGATCTTCGCGTGTTACGCCTGGCGCCTGGCTCAGGCACCGGCGGAGAAGCCGGACCTGATCGGGGTGGCCGACTGGGTCGGCGCAAAACCGGCCACCCGCCGCCGATGGTCGGTGATCACGCTGTTCGTCGTCGCCGGCCTGGTCATCCTGGCCTGCGCCGAGCACTTCGCCGAGAACCTCGTGGCGACCGGGGAACATCTGGGCGTCGACAAGTTCCTGCTGGTGCAGTGGGTGGCCCCGCTGGCCAGCGAATCGCCGGAGCTCATCGTGGCCTGCCTGTACGCGGCCCGGCTCAAGGCCTCACAGTCCCTGGGCACGCTGTTGTCCAGCAAGGTCAACCAGTGGACGCTGCTCGTCGGCACGATCCCCATCGTGTTCGCGCTGTCGGCGGGCACCTTCAGCGGACTGCCCCTCGACGGCCACCAGCGCGTCGAGTTGCTGCTCACCGCGGCCCAGTCGCTGTTCGCGGTCAGCATCATGCTCGACCGCAGGCTCACCGGGCTGGGCGCGGGGGTCCTCTTCGGACTGTTCGGCCTCCAGTTCGCCGCCAGCATCGTGCTGTCCGCCACGGCGAACCGCTGGGTGGCCATCGTGCTGTCGGGCGTCTACATCGTCCTCGCCCTGGGCCAGATCGCCGTGCGCTACCGTGACACCGGCCGCACGTTCAAGGACGGTGTCACGACCCCGTTCGACAAACTGGGCAGCCACTGACCGGTGCCAGGCGGACAGATCAGCCCGACACCCACGTGTACCTGTTCGACTGGTACTCGCCGTCGACGATGACCCACACCACGGCGCCCGGCTTGCCGAAGTGGAACGCTTCGAACGTGCGGTTGCCGTTGCGGTCAGTGGTCTGGGTCGAGCCCTCGTTGGAGTAGTTGACGTTGGCGTGCGGCACGATCTTGTACCGCGTGTTCGGTTCGAAGCCGCGCAACGTGACGCGCATCTTCCCGCACGCGGGGGCCTCACACGTGTCGTTGTAGGTCTCGGTCGTGCCACGGGTCACTGTGACGGTCCGGGTCGGCTGCTGCACAGGGTTGGAGGACGCCCCGGGGCCTGTGCCGACGCGGTTGGTCGCAGCGACCGTGAAGACATACCGGACGCCGTTGGTCAGGCCGGTGACCGTCGCCCGGCGCAGTGCTCCGCCGACCGTCAACGAGCCTGTCCGGCCGTTGTTTCCTTGCCACGTGATCACATAGGAAGTGATGGGCGCACGGTTGTCCGGCGCCGCGCCCCAGGTCACGGTCGCCATGCCGTCGCCTGGCTGGGCGGCGACTGAAGGCGGGGCGCCTGGCCGGCCGGCAGGCACCGCGGACGGTGTGGTCGGAGTCGGGGGACGCGCCTTGGTCGGCTCTTGCCGCCGTGGGGGCGTCCGTGGGGTTTGCGGCTGAGCCGGTGGCGGTGCGGCGATACGGACGTCAGGCGTCGACGTTTGAGCAGTGGGCGGGGGCGGCGGCGGTGAGGGCGTGGCAGTCGGGCGTTCGGCGGTGGCCACGTCCCGGACGGTGCCCTCCTTGCCGACCACCACGACCTGCGTGCCGTCGCCGTCTTCGACGTACACCCGGCTGTCCTCGCCCCGGCTGAGGCGAGGCTGCCCGCCGGATGATCCTTGCTTGACCGGCTTGGAGTCCTTACGCACCCCGTCGGCACCGTACGTCAGCACTGTGCCGCTTTGCCTGTCCACCAACACGACCACGTCACCGGTCGACACCGGGCCGTCGTAGTCGCCGGTGGGCAGCGCGACCGTGACCGGCTTGCCTGGCGGGTTCCTGGTGTCGGCCAGCAGCATGCTTTGCCGCTGTGGATCGAGGATGGCCACCCGGCCGCCGAGGTCGTGCGTGGCCGGGCGGGCGTTGGGCGAGACCGGCACCCCGATCGGGACCGCGGCGCCGAGCTTGTCGCCTTCGACCATGTGCACCGCCCCGCTGAACGTGTCGACGAACGCGACCCGCTCGTCCACAATGGTCAAAGCGCCCGGGTGGCCGGGCGGAGCGGCGACCGGGCAGCCGGAGATCTCGGCGGCGTCCTTGGCGAGGGTGCAGATCTGGCCGGCGTCCTGGCGGTGCACCCACATCGTGCCATCGGTGGTGACAACGGGAGTGCCGACCGCGCCACCGACTGACACGACCACGGGCGGGTCGCCCAGCCGCACGATCTTGCCCGCGTTGCGGTACACGACATACGGCCCGCCGACGACCTCGATGCTCACCGGCACCTCGACCGCGGGCGGGCTGATGGTCTGCTGCACCGACAGCGTCGCCTTGTCGAACTCGGTGATGCCGGTCCGGCCGACGACATAACCGCTGGTGTCGCCCTGCACGACCTGGCTGCCCGGCTCACCGGGGACCTCGGCGTGCGCGTCGATACCGCTGGTGGCGCCGTCGATGTGGAAGACCGTCTGCAGCAACGAGTTGAAGACCCAGTGCCCGGTCAGGGCGAACTGCCCGGCAGGCACCGGCTTGGCGGTCCCCGTGAGCACCGCGACCACGACTCCGGCGACGAGAACGACGATCAACGCGAACGGCCGGCTGCGCTCCAACACGGGGTGACACGTTACCGCGCGTGCCCGGGAGTGGTCCCGAACCAAGCCCGTCGGCGAATCTGCAACACGGTTGTGCACCTTCGCCGCCCGGTCTGTGCCGGGGTCAGTAAGGTGACGGATCGGGCACGTGGCAGGAGGCGCCGATGCGGCGGATCGTCCGGGGCTGGTGGCTGGTGGCCGGGGCCGCGCTGATCACGGCGGTCCTCACCTGGCTCGGCAAGATCTACACCGGCGCCGTGGTTGCCGGAGCGGTCGCCGCGGGTGGCGCGATCGTCGCCGTGATCGCCGAGCGCGGACGTGCGCACATCGCCGAACGGGCGAACCGGAAACCGGGCTCGCTGTACGTGTCCCGGGTCAACAGGATCACCGATCCGATCCGGCTCGGCGTCCACCCGGCGGCCCGGATCAACGGCTCGGACCAGGTTCCCCCGTTCGTCCGGCGGGATCGCATGCCGGAACTCGAAGCGGCGTTACGAACCGGCGGTTTTGTGCTCGTGGTCGGTGACTCCACCGCCGGCAAGACCAGGCTGGCGTTCGAGGCGATGCGTGCCTGTCTGCCGAGACACGTCTGCGTCCGGCCGGCGGACTCGGTCGCGCTCGCGGCGGGGATCGCCGCCGCCAGGCAGAAGCGGCCCAGTGTGCTGTGGCTGGACGATCTGGACGAATACCTCGCGGGCGGCGGCTTGAGCCGGGCCGCACTCCGTGACTTGGGTGATCGGGTGGTCGTACTGGCGACAATGCGCGCGCATCTGCGTGACGAGTTCAGTTCCCGCTACGACTCCGGGAGGGGCACGACCGAACGCCTCACGGCGCGCGCCGCGCGCGAAGTGTTCGACGCGATCACCACCGAGATCCGGCTCGAACGCATGTGGTCGTCAACCGAGTTGGCCGCGGCGCGCGAATCGGGCGATCCCCGGATCGCGCTGGCCGTCGAGATCGCGGATCGCCATGGCGTGGCCGAGACGATGGCTGCCGGCCCCGCGTTGTTGCGGGACTGGCACGACGCGTGGTCCGCGTCGGCTCGTCCGGTGGGCCGGACGCACGCCGATCCACGCGGAGCGGCGTTGGTGTCAGCGGCAGTGGATGTCCGCCGGGCGGGCTGTCATGGCCCCGTGGATCTGGATTTGCTCCGTGACCTGCATGAGGTGTACCTCGCCGACCGCGGCGGCACGGTGTTGCGGCCCGGCACATGGGAGAACGCCTACGACTGGGCGACGACACCGTTGCACGCCACCAGCAGCCTGATCGACCCGGAAACCCACCAGGCGTTCGACTACCTCGTCAACGAGACCTCGAACGACCCGACGGCCCCGGTCATCCCGGAAGCGACATGGCGGACGCTGCTGGAGCGGTTGGCCCCTGACGAGTTGGCCGACATCGGCTGGCGCGCCGCGGACGCCGGGTACGCACACCACGTCGTTCCCGCCGTCGGCAGAGCGATCGACGCCGGATCGTTCTCCGCCGCCGCGGCCCTGATCGAGAGCCTGGACGAAGCCGGACACCCCGACGCGTTGCCGTTGCTGGAGCGGACGATCAGTCTGGCTGACGGCCAGGACGGCGTGCCTGCCGAGGACATGGTGGCGTTGCGGCACAAACTGGCGTGGATGATCGGCGAGCGGATCGGCGGGCACGGCGATCCGGAACGGGCGTTGGACCTGATCCGGCAAGTCGCCGGCGAGGCCGAGCGCCTGCTGGGACCCGATCATCCCCAGGTACTCGGTTCGCGGCTGACGCTGGCTCGTGAACTGGGTGCCTGTGGCAGTGCCGAGGAGGCACTGGGTATCGCCACCGACGTAGTCGCCCGGAGCACTGAGAGCACTGGTCCCGACGATCTGCTGACGCTGAACGCCCGGTTCGAACAAGCGGTGTGGACCCGGCACCTGCACGGGTCTTCGGCCGGTGTGACCGCGTTCGGCGACCTGCTGGAGCAGGTGCAATCGATCGATGCCGTTCCGTGGTCCTTCGTCGCGGACACAGCCTGGAACCTCGGCGGATCATTGCTTGATTCGGGTGACGCCGCCGAAGCGGTCTCCGTGCTGGAACAACTCATAGCTCTCAACGACGAAGCATACGGCCACAGTCACGCTCAGACGCTGCCGTACCGGCTCACCCACATGCGGGCGGTGGGCGTCGCCGGAGACCACAGCAGGGCAAGGGAACTGGCCGGCGAGTTGGTCGTGGACTCCAGCCGGACGTTGGGCCCGACGCACCTGACGACACTGCAGGCCAAGGCCTTTCTGGCCGACTGGACCAGAGCCTGCGGCGACGAGGCCGCGGCAGTCGCGCTCTACGAAGAGGTCCTCGCCGACGGTGCGCCCCTGCTCGGCGACGACCATTGGCTGGTCACCGACGTCCGGGCCGAGCTGCCTGACCACGGCTGACTGCCGGTTGCCGCGCAGTGCGGCAACCGGCAGCGCTTCTACCGGACGGACGCCTCGATGGACACCGGGGCGTAGCCGGCCGGCCGGGTGGTGAACGTGCCCCGGCCGTGCGTACGGCTGCGGAGCCTGTTCGAGTAACCGAACAGTTCAGCCAATGGCACGACCGCG
This sequence comes from Kibdelosporangium persicum, assembly GCF_013280595.1. Lineage (GTDB taxonomy): Bacteria > Actinomycetota > Actinomycetes > Mycobacteriales > Pseudonocardiaceae > Kibdelosporangium > Kibdelosporangium persicum. The sequence continues at coordinate 105,199 of NZ_JAAATY010000013.1, read as the reverse complement.
GTGACCACCGACGTGCCGGATCGCGTGACCGAGCCCGACACCCTGCCACGGCGTGCCGACAGGTCGCCGATCACGCCGCCGACGGCGTCCTCGGGCACCGTGACGATGACCTCGACCACCGGCTCCAGGAGTTGCATCACGCAGGACCGCAACGCTTCCCGGAGCGCGAACCGGCCCGCGGTGCGGAACGCCATCTCCGACGAGTCCTTCGAGTGCGTCGCCCCGTCGGTCAGGGTGACCTTCAGCCCGGTCACCGGGTGACCGCCCAGCGGCCCTTCGGACAAGGCATCCCGGCACCCCGCCTCGACCGCCCGGACGTACTCGCGCGGCACGCGCCCGCCGACGACGACCGACTCGAACGCGAAGTCCTCTTCGGACGGTTCGACGCCGATCACGACGTGCGCGAACTGGCCGGCGCCGCCGTCCTGCTTGACGTGCCGGTAAATCAGCCCGGACACCCCGCGGACGACCGTCTCCCGGTAGGACACGGTCGGCCGGCCGACAATGACGTCCAGCCCACGGTCGCGGCGGATCTTCTCCACCGACACCTCCAGGTGCAGCTCGCCCATCCCGGACAGCACGGTCTGGCCGGTCTGCGCGTCGTTCCGGACGACCAGCGAGGGGTCCTCCTCGACGAGGCGCGCCAACGCCGACGCCAGCTTCTCCGTGTCGGCGCTGCGGCGCGCTTCGACGGCGACGGTCACCACGGGATCGGCCACCGGCGGCGGTTCGAGCACCAGCGGAGCCGAAGGCGCGCAGAGCGTGGCTCCGACGCGGGCGGCCTTGACGCCGATCACCGCGACGATGTCCCCGGCTGTCGCCTTGTCGATCTCGGTCTGCCGGTCGGCCTGCACGCGCAGGATCCGCGCGATCCGTTCGGCGCGCCGGGCGCCCACGTCCCTCACCTCCTGTCCTTTCCGGATCGTGCCGGAGTACACCCGCAGGTACGTCATCCGGCCGGTGGCGGCCGAATCCACCTTGAACACCAGTGCGGCGAACGGCAGCTCCGGGTCAGCCGCCCGCTCCCGGTCGACGCCGTCGTACGTGCCGCGCACCGGCGGAACGTCCACCGGAGACGGCAGGTAAGCCACAACGGCGTCCAGCAACGGCTCGACACCGCGGTTGCGGTACGCCGAACCCGCCAGCACCACCAGTCCTTCACCGGTGCGGGTCAGATCCCGCAGTGCCGCCGCCATCGTGGCCGCGGATATCGACGACTCGTCGCAGAACTCCTCCAGCGCCGCCGGGTGAAGCTCGGCGATGGTCTCCTCCAGCAGCCGACGGCGACGGCGTGCCTCGTCGAGCAGGGCACCGGGAACAGGTCCTTCCTCGACCGTTTCGTCGGTCCACGTGAGTGACCGCATCCGCAGCAGGTCGACCACGCCGACGAACCCGTCCTCCGCGCCGATCGGCAACTGCACCACGAGCGGCACCGGGTGCAGCCGTTCCCGGATCGACCGCACGGCCGTGTCCAGATCCGCACCGGCACGGTCCAGTTTGTTGACGAAGGCGATCCGCGGCACCCCGTGGCGATCGGCCTGCCGCCACACCGACTCGCTCTGCGGCTCGACACCCGCCACGGCGTCGAAAACGACGATCGCGCCGTCCAGGACCCGCAGCGACCGCTCGACCTCGTCGGCGAAGTCGACGTGGCCGGGCGTGTCGATCAGGTTGATCCGGTGGCCGTCCCACGCGCAGCTCACGGCCGCGGCGAAGATGGTGATGCCGCGATCGCGTTCCTGGGAGTCGAAGTCGGTGACGGTCGTGCCGTCGTGGACTTCGCCGCGTTTGTGGGTCATGCCCGTGGCATAGAGGATCCTTTCGGTGACGGTGGTCTTGCCGGCATCGACGTGGGCCAGGATGCCCAGATTCCGGACGCCGGTCAGGTGCAGGTCGGTACGCACGGCACAAAGCCCTTTCGGGGAAGTGATCTCTGGCGGCGCGATTCACCGGGCGAAACCGGCCCGCACCCGCGCGAGCGCGGGCGGAGGTCAGGATTTCGTCACGGAGTCCGGGGACGGCCGCGCCGCCGTCACCGGCGGCCCGAAGACATCAGGATCACCTCGTAGCGCGACCGAGGAGCAAGAACGACCAGCTGAGTACGCATGGCCGGCTCCCTTCACTCGTCGCGGCGCGTGGTCCGGCAGGAGTGTAGGGGATCCCGAGTGGACGGTGAACCGGTTTTTCCGCGACCGTCCACTACCCGGGTGGCAGGGCATTGGGCCGAACGGGCCCGTTTCAGCGCCGCCTTCGAGTGCAACCCCCAGGAAATGGGCGAGGTTGACCAGCTCATCGCCGGGCGATACCGGTTGGCCGAACAGCTGGGACGCGGCGGCATGGGCGACGTATGGCAGGCGTACGACGAGCGGCTGCACCGCAAGGTGGCGGTGAAACAGCTGTTCGTGCCCGCGCACCTGGACGGGGAGCGGACCGACCAGGTGGTGCGGCAGACCGTCCGGGAGGGCCAGATCGCCGCCCGGCTACAGCACAAAAACGTCGTTTCGGTGTTCGACGTGATCGAGCACGACGGCACGGCGTACCTGATCATGGAGTACTTACGGTCGCACAGCCTGTCGCAGGTGCTTCAGGACCAGGGCACGTTGCCGCCGGATGCCGTGCGCAGGATCGGTACGCAACTCGCGGACGCACTGGACGCCGCGCACGCCGCCGGGATCGTGCACCGCGACGTCAAACCCAGCAACATCCTGCTCGGCTACGACGGCACGGCGAAGATCACCGACTTCGGCATCTCGCGCGCGGTCGAGGACGCCACCACCGGATCGAGCGGCACGGTTCTCGGCACGCCCGCGTACATGCCTCCTGAGGTGGCCAAAGGCGAGCGGGCGACGTTCGCCTCCGACGTGTACTCGCTCGGCGCGAGCCTCTACATGGCCACCGAGGGCACGCCCCCGGTCGGGCAGAGCGGCAACACCATCGCCTTGCTGTACCGGGCCGCGTCCGGGGAGATCACGCCACCGTCCAACTCGGGTCCGCTGACCGAAGTCCTGCAACGGATGCTGCACACCGATCCGGCCATGCGGCCGACCATGAGCGAAGTCCGCGACGCCCTCGCCGCGTTACCCGTGCTCACCGAGCAGCCCACGACCGAACTCAAACCCGTCACACCGCAGGAAAAGCCGAAGGAGCAGGACAAGCCACCCCGGCGACGACGGCTCGCGGCGCTCATCGCCGCCGCGGTGCTGCTGGTCGCCGGAGGCGTACTGGCTTTCCTGATGATCCCGTCAAACCAGACAGAGCAGACAGCCGCTCCGCCGTCTTCGTCAAGCGCGACCGCTTCCCCGCCCGCGGCACCGTCGACCGGGAGCACCGGCGCCGCGCCGGCCACTCCCCCGCCCGCCGGCCAGCCTCCAGCCGCCAGCCAGCCTCCGCCCGTCGACGCCCTGACCGCGACGCCGGACGTGATCACGGCGTACTACGCGCTGATGCCCGGCAACCTGGACCAGGCGTGGACCCGGCTGACGCCGAAGTACCAGCAGCACCCCGCGGGCGGCCGGAGCGGCTACCAACGCTTCTGGAACAGGATCGCGCGAGTCCAGGTGTCCGGCGTGAGCCCTGTGGCGGGCAACAACTTCGAGGCCACCGTGGAGTACCACTTCAAGGACGGCAAGGTGATGCGCGAACGGCACCGGTACACCGTGGTCCGCCAGAACGGCAGCTGGAAGATCGACGAATCCGCAGTCCTCAGCAGCCGAACCCTGTAAACCCCCTCGTGAGTGTTTATCAGGGTTAGAACACTGATAAACACTCACGAGAGGGGCAGGGCGATTCGGCGGGCCGCTGCCAGCCATCGGGTGCGGTCGCCGCTCGGCTCATAACGGCTGAAGGGCGGCGGGGGCTCCGCGTGCACTCCGGCTGCCCGGGCCTGGACCAGCACGTTGCCGGTCGCGCTGGCCTCCACCGGCCCGGCCAGCACGGGCAGGCCGCACGCGTCCGCGGTGAACTGGCACAGCAGTTCGTTACGCGCACCGCCGCCGACCAGATGGACCACGTCCAGGTCCCGGCCGGCCAAGGCGGCCGCCGTCTGCAGGGTCGCGGCGTGGGCCAGGGCCAGGGATTCCAGGATCGTCCGGACGAACGCGGCCGGGGTGGCCGGTGGCGGTTGCCCGGTCCGGCGGCACTGGCCGGCGATACGAGCGGGAATGTCGCCCGGTGCCAGGAAGGCGTCGTCGTTCGGGTCGATCACGGCGGCGAACGCGGGCTGCGCGGCGGCGGCCGACAGCAGCGGGGCCAGCTCGGCGTTCCAGACCCGCAGTGATTCGCTGAGCAGCCACAGTCCCATGGTGTTGCGCAGGAACCGGGTTGTTCCGTCCACACCGGACTCGTTGGTGAAGTTGGCGAGCCTGGCCTGCTCGGTGAGCACCGGCGCGTCGAGGCGCAACCCGGCGAGCGACCACGTGCCGCACGAGATGTAGCCGAACTTCGAGGTGGTGGCGGGAATGGCCGCCACCGCCGACGCTGTGTCGTGTGAGGCGACCGCCACCACAGGTGTCGACTCGTACAGGCCGATGTGCTCGCCGGGTTGCCGCAGCGGCGGCAGGAGGCTCGCGGGGATGCCGCTGCGGGCAAGCAATTCCGTGGACCACGACCGGGTGGACGCGGAGAGCAGGCCGGTCGTGGACGCGTTGGTGACCTCCGCGCCCATCACGCCGGTCAGCAGGTAGCCGAGCAGGTCCGGGACGAGCAGCATGGTGTGATCGGCGAGCCGTTCCGGCGGCTCGGTGAGCAACTGGTAGATCGTGTTGAACGGCAGGTGCTGCAGGCCGTTGATGCCGTACAGGGTCCGGTCGTCGATGCCGGAGCGAACTCCCTGTGTCCGGGGATCACGGTAACAGCGCACGTCACCGTCAAGCTTGCCGTCCGCGTCGACCAGCCCGTAGTCCACCGCCCACGAGTCCAGGCCGATCGACACCGGATCGGCGGGCGCGGCCGCCCGGATGCCGTGGACGGCCTCCGCGTGGATCTTCGCGATGTCCCAGCGCAGCCCGCCGCCGGGCCGGGACTGCGGGCCGATGGCGAACCGGTGCAGCTCCTCGAGTTCGATCGGCCCGGAGCCGGCGTGGCCGAGCATGACCCGGCCACTGCTCGCCCCGAGATCGACCGCGACGAACGAACGCATCAAGCGACCTCGACCAGCGGCAGGTCCATCAGGCTCGCCACCGCCCGCAGCGCGGCGACCTGGTGGCCGGTCCCCAGCGCCCAGTGGTGCCCGACCCCGCTGGCCGACCAGTCGTCGGTCCATTCGCCGGGATCACGGCCGAAGTCCACGCGGCTCGTGGTGTTGCCGATCTTCATGTGCGGGCCGTCGACCACGGTTCCCTCGGCGGTCACCAGGGTGTACCGGCCGTCGCGGGTCTGCCCGACCCCGAGCAGGGTCACCGGCCCGTGCGCGACGTCGAACTCCACCGACACTCCCCAGCCACGCTTGCCGTGGAACACGCCCAGCCCGCGCAGCAACGGTTTCCCCGCGCTGATCGCGAGGTGCCCGGGACCGTCGTGGCCCATCTCGACGTGTCCCCGGTCGAAGTCCAAGGCCTGGAACTCGGTGAACGAGCCGCCCGCGCCCAGCACGTCCATGATCAGCATGGCCATGCTGGTGCGCAGCTCGAACTCGCCTGCCGCCGGGACGCCCCGCGCGGTCAGCAGGCTCGCGCCGAGGATCATCCCGGCGGCGAGCCGTTCGTGCTGCTCGCCGTCCAGGCCTCGGTGGTAGTACGCCAGGCTGTCCAGGTCGAAGTCCGCGACCAGGCGGTCCAGCCCGACCGCCACGCGGGCACCCCAGGCGAAGTCGTCGGCGTTCACCGACTCGGTCACCTCGAAGACCGACTCGGCCTCGGCGATCTTCGCGGCCACCTCGGCGTCGGTCACCTTCTCCACCCGCACCCGCAGGTCGTCGTACTCCAGCACCTCGACGTGGCCGCCGAACTGGGCGCTGACCATGGTGAGGTCCGTGGAGACGTCGTACATGCCGGGATAGAGGTGGCCCATCAGCCCGTGCCGCCCGGAGCGCAGGACCTTGCGGACGCCGGCGGCCTTGATCCAGTTGCCGATCCTGGCCCACGCCCGCTCATCCCGCAGATAGCCGGAAACGCTGCGGAACTCGACGCCGGCCCGGGTGAACGCGTTGGCCATCTCGGGCAACGGACAGGCACCGCAGTACGCCAGCCACTGTCCAGTGTCGACACTGGCGTGGTCCATCGACTCGGTCGGTTGCAGGTTGATCAGCAGCACGGGCGCGCCGGACCGCTGCGCGATCGGCATGAGCATGGTCGCCGTCATGTACGTCGTGAGGAACCCGACGATCAGGTCGCATCCGGCCGCCCTGAGCTTTTCCGCGGCAGCGGCGCCTTCCTGGGCGTTGGAGATGAACCCGACGTCGACGATTTCGGCGTCGTAGCCGGAGATGCGTTCGCTCACATACCCGGCGGACTGCCGCAAAGTGGGCAGCAGGCCGGGAAACTGGGGCCAGTAGGCGCCCAGCCCGCCCGCGACCAGTCCGATCTTCGGTGTGCGGTCCATGATTCCCTCCCGTCAGCGCAGGAACGCCGCGGCCACGCCGGCGTCGACCGGGACCAAGAGGCCGGTGGTGTGCGAGAGTTCGGCGGTGGTCAGCACGAACACCGCGTTGGCGACGTGTTCGGGCAGCACCTCCCGCTTGAGCAGCGTCCGCTGGGCGTAGAACTCGCCGAGCTTCTCCTCGGGCACGCCGTACACGGCAGCCCGCTGGGCGCCCCAGCCGGACGCGAAGATGCCCGAACCGCGTACGACACCGTCCGGATTGACGCCGTTGACGCGGATTCCGTGCTCGCCGAGCTCGGCCGCCAGCAGCCGGACCTGGTGCGCCTGGTCGGCCTTCGCCGAGCCGTACGCCACGTTGTTCGGACCCGCGAAGATCGCGTTCTTGCTGGCGATGTAGACGATGTCGCCGCCCATCTTCTGCGCGATCATCACGCGTGCGGCCTCGCGTGAGATCAGGAAGGAGCCGCGGGCCATCACGTCGTGCTGACGGTCCCAGTCCTCGATCGTCGTGTCCAGCAACGGTTTCGAGACCGAGAGCCCGGCGTTGTTGACCACCAGGTCGAGCCCGCCGTACGCGAGGCACGCGGCGCTCACCGCTTCGGCGATCGCGTCCTCGTCGGTCACGTTCGCGGTGACCGCGACGCCCCCGATCTCACCGGCAACTGTGGACGCCGCCTCGGCGTTGACGTCGGCGACGACCACCGCGGCTCCCTCGGCGGCGAGCCGGTGCGCGATCGCCCTGCCGATCCCCGAGCCACCGCCGGTGACCAGGGCGATCCGGGTCGCCAGCGGCTTGGGTTCCGGCATCCGGCGCAGCTTGGCCTCTTCCAGCTCCCAGTACTCGATCCGGAACTTCTCCGACTCCGGGATGGGTTCGTAGCGGGAGACCGACTCGGCCCCGCGCATCACGTTGATCGCGTTGACGTAGAACTCCCCCGCCACCCGCGCTGTCCGCGGGTCACGGCCGAAGCTGAACATGCCCACGCCCGGCACGAGCACGATCGCCGGGTCCGCGCCGCGCATCGGCGGCGAGTCCGGTGTCACGTGGCGCTGGTAGTAGGCCGCGTAGTCGTCGCGATAGGACGCGTGCAACTCGGTGACCCGCGCGATGATCTCGTCGACCGACGCCGTGCCGGGCAGGTCGACCACCAGTGGCGCGACTTTCGTGCGCAGGAAGTGATCCGGGCAGGACGTGCCCAGCGCGGCCAGCCGCGGGTGTTCGGCGCGGGACAGGAACTCCAGCACCTCGGGGCTGTCGGTGAAGTGACCGACCTGCCGGACGTCGGTGGACGCGAGCCCGCGCAGCACCGGGAACAGCCGGGCGGCCTTGGCCCTCCGCTCGTCCTGCGGCAAGGCGCCGTAACCGGGCAGTTCGGCACCGAACGGGTCGGATTTGCCGTGCTCGGCCAGGTACCGCTCGGCCGTCCGGATGATCTCCAGCGAGTTGGCCTGGCACTGCTCGCTCGTGTCGCCCCACGCCGTGATGCCGTGGCCACCCAGGACGCAGCCGATCATGTCCGGGTTGGCCCGCTTGAGCTCGGCGATGTCCAGCCCGAGCTGGAATCCCGGGCGCCGCCACGGCACCCAGCCGACCCTGCCGCCGAAGACCTTGGCGGTCAGCTCCTCGCCGTCGACCGCCGTGGCCAGCGCGATCCCGGAGTCCGGGTGCAGATGGTCCACATGGGACGCGTCGAGCAGGCCGTGCATCGCGGTGTCGATGCTGGGCGCGGCGCCGCCTTTGCCGTGCAGGCAGTAGTCGAACGCGGCGACCATCTCGTCTTCCCGGTCCTCACCGGGATAGACGTCCACCAGCGAGCGCAGCCGGTCCAGCCGCAGCACCGCCAGCCCGGCCTCGGTGAGCGTGCCGAGGTCACCGCCGGACCCCTTCACCCACATCAGTTCGACGTCCTTGCCGCTCACCGGGTCGGGCGCGAGTCCCTTCGCCGACGCGTTGCCGCCCGCGTAGTTGGTGTTGCGCCGGTCCGCCCCGAGCTCGTGCGCCCGATTGAGCAGGTCGGTCACCGGTGTGGTCACGATTTCTCCTTATCCCAGACGGAAGTCGGCGACCCGGATCGGCGACGGCGTGGTTCCGCCGGATCGCTGTTGGTAGAACATGGACAGCACGCCTTCACTGGCGACTCTGGAGTAGTCGACGGTCACCTCGCCGAAGACGTTCATGCCCGGCCGGTCGAACACCAGCGTCCAGTCGGTCCAGCCGCTGGCCTTCGACGCCGTGACGATCCGTCCGTACGGCATCACGAGGTACGCGTTGTCGTTGCGGTCGAAGACGATCCGGGTCCGGCCGGTGGCGTTCGGCGGGATCGGGATCTCACGCTTGGTCCACGAGCCGTCGGCCTTGCGCGTCAGGTGGAACGAACGGGCCCAGCGGTTGCGGTCCGCCGCGTAGCTGGTGACGCACTGGGTGAACCGGCCCGGCACGTAGCTGATGATCACGTGCGGGGTGCCGGTGGAGTCGACCGCCTGGCTTTCCTGGTTCATCAAGCCGTGGTTGGGACCGAGCGGATCCACCACCAGGTTCGGGGACACGGCCACGGGTGTGGCGACGGCGTTTCCGGTGTTGTTGCGCCACGTCCGGCCACGGTCGTCGCTGTAGACGTACCCGGTGTCGTGGTTGGTCAGGCCGCCTGAGTTGCACAGCACGCCGGTGTTGCCTTCGCGCCACGTGAACGCGGCGTGCAACCGTCCTTTGTGATCATACGTGAGCCCGTGCAGGTACATGTTGCGTGTCGTGCTCGTGACACCGTTGGGTGCGGTCCACGACCCGGTCGCGGACGACCACTTGCCCAGCTTGCGCCACTCCGTTCCGTCGTACTCGGCGAGTTCGTTGGTTCCGTTGCCGGAGCCGCCCGTCCGGTAGCTCAGCTGGAGGCGTCGTTCCGGCGTGACCACGAACTGCGGGTACGTGATCGCGCCGAGGTCCACGCCGTCCAGCGTTCGCTGCACCGGACCGAACCTGGCCGCGGACCACATCGGCGACGTCACCAGGCCGGGCTCGGACTTGACGTAGAACACCGGCGTGTTGTGCGTGTCCATGGCGACGTGCAGGCGCCCGTCGGTCGGCGAGATGCCCAGCGAGATCACGTTGTGCGAGTCGTTCGCGCTCAGCTTGTGCGGCAGTACGATCTTTTGCCAGGCGCCACTCGGCAGCGCCCGCCGCGCGATGACGGCACTGCGGTCTGCGGTGTACCAAGTCGCGTACTGGTATCCCGCATAGCTGAGGATCGCGTCCTGTTGGTAGGACTCGTTGTTCACCAGGCCGTCGTACGAGACGAAGTACAGCGCCGTGGGATCGAGTTCCGTGTCCCGCAACAGCGAAACCGTCGGTGCGGCGACCGCGGCGGCTGGTGTGCTGAACAGGACGAGGCAGGCGACAAGCAGGGCTCGTAAGCGCATGTCACGCTCCCCACCCTGCCGCGGCACCATCCGCCCGTTCCGCACGGATCTTGTCGAAGTGCCCGGACCGGCGGTACGCCCCGACGGGATCCGGGTCGATGCCCATGTCCTCCCTCAACTCGGCGAGCATCGGCCGCACATCGGTGTTGTACGCGTCCATCAGCACGGCGTTCGCGCCGAGCACATCGCCTTCGGCCTGGGCCTTGCGCAACGCCTCCGCGTCCACGAGCAGCGCCTTGGCCGTGGCCTCCTGGACGTTGAGCACCGAGCGGATCAGGGCCTGGACCTTGGGCTCGATGTTGTGGCACTGGTCGAGCATGAACGCCACCCCGGACGCCTTGTCCAGGCCGCCGCCCAGCACGATCTCGGCCATGATCCGGAACAGCTGGAACGGATCGGCCGCGCCGACCATGAGGTCGTCGTCGGCGTAGAACCGGGAGTTGAAGTGGAACCCGCCGAGCTTGGCCCGGTGCAGCAGGAACGCCACGATGAACTCGATGTTGGTGCCGGGCGCGTGGTGCCCGGTGTCGACCAGGACCTTGGCCCGCCGGCCGAGATCCACGCAGTGCGCGTAACTGGTTCCCCAGTCCGGCAGGTCCATCGTGTAGAAGGCGGGCTCGAAGAGCTTGTACTCCAGCAACATCCGCTGGTCCGCGCCGAGCCGGTCGTAGACCGCGCGCAACGCCTCGGCCAGGCGCTCCTGCCGGCCCGCGATCGAGTCCTGCCCGGGGTAGTTGGTGCCGTCGGCGAACCACAACGACAGGTCCTGGGAACCCGTGGCATCCATGATGTCCACGCATTCGAGCAGGTGGTCGAGGGCCTTGCGGCGGACGGCCGGGTCCGGGTTGCACACGCTGCCCAGCCGGTAGTCGTCCTCCTGGAAGACGTTCGGGTTGATCGCGCCGATCCCGATGCCCTGGTTACGCGCGTGCGCCGCCAGATCCGCGTAGTCGTCGACCATGTCCCACGGGATGTGCAGCGCGACTGTGGGCGCCACGCCGGTGAACCGGTGCACGGTCGCCGCGTCGTCGATCTTCTCGTACGCGTCGCGCGGAACGCCTTCCTGCGCGAAGACCTTGAACCTGGTGCCCGAGTTGCCGTACGCCCACGACGGGGTCTCGATGTGCTGGGCACGCAATGCCGCCAGGACCGCCGAACGGTCAGGCATGCTGTCCTCCTCAGTCAAGGTGGAACACCTCTTCGAGCGGGATGATCCCTTCATCCGGCTGTCCGTCCAGGCCTTCGAAGAAGGGCGCCATCTCGGCCTGCCACCGGCGGTTGACGCCGGTGGCGGCCATTCCGGCCAGTGCGGCCTCCAGGTCGTCGGTCTCGAAGTAGCCGACCAGCAGGCCGTCCGGGCGCAGGAACAACGAGTAGTTGTGCCAGCCCGTCTCCCGCAGGGCGGCGAGCATCTCCGGCCACACCGCCGCGTGCCGCCGCCGGTACTCCTCCAGCCTGCCGGGCCGGACCTTCAACAGGAAGCAGATCCGCCGCATCAGAAGTTGTACTTGTCGATATTGCCGGCGTTGAACACGGTCGGCGGGCCGAGGATGATCTCGCCGTTCTTGCCGATCCTGCGCTCACCCAGCTTGCCGGCCTTGAGCGTCTCGCCCTCGGCGCCGCTGATCTGGCCGGACGCCAGCGCCGCGGCGGCGTAGCCCGCCAGGTAGCCCAGCTCCGCCGGGTCCCACAGCGCGAACTCGGTGACCGTGCCGTCCTTGACGAACTGCCGCATCTGGTTCGGCGTGCCGAGACCGGTCAGCTTGACCTTGCCCTTGTACGGCGACGTGGACATGTACCGGGCCGCCGCGGAGATGCCGACGGTGGTCGGCGAGATGATGCCCTTCAGGTCCGGAATGGACTGCAGCAGTGCCTGCGCCTCCTGGAAGGACTTCTGGTCGTCGTCGTCGCCGTAGGCGATCTTGACCAGCTCGATGCCCTTGTACTCCGGCTTGGTCAGCTCGTCCTTCATGAACTGGATCCAGGTGTTCTGGTTGGTGGCGTTCGGCGTGGCCGACAGGATGGCGATCTTGCCGCTGCCGCCGATCTGCTGCGAGATCAGCCTGACCTGGGACCGGCCGATCTCCTCGGAGTCGGCCTGGTTGACGAAGACCTGCCGGGCGTCGGGCGCGGCGTCGGAGTCGTAGGTCACCACCGGGATGCCCTTGCCCATGGCGTCCTTCAGCGCGGGCGCCACCGCGTTCGGGTCGTTGGCGGCGATCACGATCGCGTCCTGCCGCTGCTGGATCAGCGTGTTGATGTAGGAGACCTGCGAGGACGCCGACGCGTCGGACGGCCCGACCTCCTTGCCCTCACCACCGAGCTCCTTGACCGCGGCGATCCCGCCGTTGTCGACGATCACCTCGTAGGGGTTGTCGATCTCCTTGGGCAGGAACGCGATCTTCAGGCCCTGTTTGATCGGCGCGTTCGGGTCCGCGGCGCGGCTGGTGCCGGTGCCGCCGCCGGCGGCGCCGGGGTCCGAGCCCTTGGTCGTGCTGCCGCACCCGGCGACGAGCGCGACCGCTAAGAGCGCTGTGAGGACACGGTTGGTGTGGGACATGGTTCCTCCTCGTCGAGGGTGGGTTCAGCGGCGGGGCGCTCTCTGCGGCGGCGGGCGAGCAGTCGCACCGAGGCCGGGACGAGCACGGAGACGATCAGCAGCAGTCCGGTGATCACGTTCTGGATCTCGTTGCTGACGTCCCCCAGGAACAACACGTTGCGCAGGCCCGCCATCAGCAGGACCGCGGTGGCGACACCGAAGACCGTGCCGCGGCCACCGAAGATCGAGACACCGCCCAGCAGGACCGCGGCCACCACGGCGAGCTCAAGGCCGTTGCCGTTGTCGGCCCGAGCACTGTTGTAGCGCAGTGTGAAGACCAGCGAGGCCAACGCGGCGAGCCCGCCGGACACGAGGTACAGCGACATCTTGATCCGGTCGACCCGGATGCCGGAGAACCGCGCCGTCTGCTCGCCCAGCCCGATGGCGTACAGCGCCCTGCCGACTGGCGTGTAGTGCACGACCACCATGGCGATGATTCCGATGACGATCACCAGAATCGTCACGTACGGCAGGAATCCGATCGATGCCGTGGCCAGTGGCCGGTAGGTCGACGGGAAGCCGGTCACCGCGCCGTCGCCGAGGACGACGTACGCCAGCCCCCGGTACAAGCCCAGCGTGCCAATGGTGACCGCGAGCGACGGCAGTCCGAACCGGACGATGAGCACGGCGTTGATGAAACCCAGGACCACGCCCGCGACCAGGACGAGCGGCACGATCGTCTCGAACGGCATGCCGCCGTTCCACAACGCGCCGGTGAGCGCCGAGCAGAAGCCGAGCACGGACGCCACCGACAGGTCGATCTCGCCGGTGAGCACGATCGGCAGCAACGCGAACGCCAGCAGGGCGACTTCGCTGTAGTCCAGCAGCAGGAAGCTGATGTTGTCCGCTTCGGCGAACCCGTCCGTGCTGATCGCGCCGTAGGCCAGCACGAGCACGCACAGCACCAGAAGGATGGTCTCCCAACGGAGAAGTCGGTCACGCACGGGCCCGGTTCCTTTCCCGTTGCAGCCGGGCGGCAAGCCGCACCATCACCGTGCGGTCCAACGAGATCGCCACCAGCAACGCGGCGCCGTCGACCGCCCGCTGCCAGAACGCCGGGACGCCGAGGATCGGCAGCGCGCTGGTGATCGTGGTGAGCAGCAACGCACCGAGTGCGGCACCGAGCACCGTCCCGCTCCCGCCGAAGATCGCCACGCCGCCGACCACGACCGCGGCCACCACGGCGAGTTCCTTGCCCGATCCGACCGCGGCGTTGATCGTGCCGAAGTAGGCGGCGTGCAGGACTCCGGCCAGGCCGACCAGGCCACCCGAGATGACAAAGGTGGTGAACACCCTTCGGCCCGTGGGGATACCGGCCAGCCGGGCCGCGTCCGGGTTCGAGCCGATCGCGTAGAGCTCTCGGCCCGACCTGAAGTTCTTCAGTAAGTACGCGATCACGGCGACGACGATGACGGCGATCAGCGTGAGGTTCGGGACGCCCAGGACCGACCCGCTGCCGAACTCCAGGAAACTCGGCGACATCTGGTAGGCGTTGACCTGCTGGACGCCGGTGGCCGACGCCCACGCGTAGTCCAGGCCGCGGAAGACGTACAGCGTCCCCAGGGTGACGACCAAGGCCGGGACTTTCGCGATGGCCACGAGTGCGCCGTTGATCGCGCCGCACACGGCACCGAGCACGATCCCGGCCAGGATCACGACGATCATCGGCATGCCCTGGTTGCCCAGGAACATCTGGCCGCTCATGTAGGCGGTCAGCCCCATCACCGACCCGACCGACAGGTCGATGTTGCGGGTGATGACGAGCAGGCACTGACCTGCGGCCAGGAGCGCGATGATCGAGGCGTTCAGGAAGAGGTCGTGGACGCCTTGGCCGGACAGGAAGCCCGGGTTGACGATGGCGGTGACGGCGACGACGGCCACCAACGCGATGACGATTCCGCTCTCACGGCTCCGGAGTAAGGACGTCACGCCGCACGCCCCCTCGCCGCCTCGCCGACAGCCCGGCACCCGCGCTCACCACGGGTATCCGCTGCCTCGACGCCGCAGCCGAACACGTCCGGCGATGCGGTAGCCATTCCATTAACTCCATTGTGGACATCTGCCGTCATGCCGCACTCCCCGTCGCCGCTCGCATCACGGCCTCCTCGTTCGCCTCGGTCCGCGACAACTCCGCGGCGATCCGGCCCTCGTGCATCACCAGGACCCGGTCGGCCATGCCGAGCACTTCCGGCAGCTCCGACGAGATCATCAACACCGCCATCCCCGAGGCCGCGAGATCCGACAACAGCGCGTGCACCTCCACCTTCGCGCCGATGTCGATGCCCCGCGTCGGCTCGTCCACGATCAGCACCTCCGGCTTGGTCGCCAGCCACTTGCCGAGAACCACTTTCTGCTGGTTCCCGCCGGACAGGGTGCCCGCCGGGTCGCCCAGCCCGCCGAACCGCAGGCCGAGCCGCCGGGCCCACTCCGCGGCGACCGACCGTTCCCGGCCGGACCGGACCAGGCCCCACCGGGAGACCGCGCCCAGCTGGGCCAGGCTCGTGTTGCGGTCGATGGGCAACTCGAGGATCAGGCCCTGTTCCCGCCGGTCCTCCGGCACCATCGCCAGGCCCGCCGCGATCGCCGCCCGCGGGTTCGACTTGGGCAGCACGCGTCCCGCGACGGTCACCGTCCCGGACTCGCGGTCGTCGATGCCGAAGATCGCCCGTGCCACCTCGGAACGGCCCGACCCCACCAAACCGGCCAGGCCCACGATCTCGCCCTGCCGCACAGCGAAGGACACATCGCGGAACACGCCCGGCTGGGTCAGTCCCCGCACTGTCAGCACCTCGGCGCCGGCCTTGGTCTCCCGCTTCGGGAACAGCTGCTCGACCGACCGGCCGACCATGCTGCGCACCAGCGTGTCGTGGTCGATGTCGGTCATCCGTTCACTGGTGACCGGTGAACCGTCCCGGAGTACGGTGACTCGTTGGCACAACGAGTACATCTCCTCCAGCCGGTGCGAGATGAACAGCAGCGCCGCGCCGTTCGCCGCGAGCGTGCGGGCCACGCGGAACAGCCGTTCGGCCTCCACATTGGACAATGCCGCCGTCGGCTCGTCCATCACGATGATCCGGGCCTCGGTGGCCAGCGCCTTGGCGATCTCGATGATCTGCTGGTCCGCGATCGACAACCCACGGGTCGGCAGGGCCGGATCGAGCGGTACGCCCAGGGTTTCGAACAGCTCGGCCGTCCGCCGGTACATCGCCCTGCGGTCGACCCGTCGCCCTTTCCGCAGCGGCTGACGGCCCATGAAGACGTTCTCGGCCACGTTGAGGTCGGGGAACCGGGTCGGCTCCTGGTGGATCACCGCGACGCCACGGTGCTGGGCGTCGCGCGGACCACCGAACCGGACCGGCTCGCCGTCCAGCCGGACCTCACCCTCGTCCGGCTGGTGCTCGCCGCCGATGATCCGGACCACTGTGGACTTCCCGGCCCCGTTCTCACCGGCCAGGGCATGGATCTCGCCCGCGTGCAGGGCCAGCGACACGCCGCGGAGAGCCTGGACCGCGCCGAAGGCCTTGCTCACCCCGATCAGCTCGAGCGACGGTGCCACGACGCCTCCTCGATGAAACGTTTCACGGCGGTTGCGCCCAACCTAGGCCGGGACGGCCGCACGGGTCAAGGCCCCACCAGCGGGTTGCGTAATTGATACGATTCAGTCCATGGCCGCGAGTATCAAGGATGTCGCCGTACGGGCGGGCGTGTCGGTCGGCACGGTGTCCAACGTGCTCAACCGGCCGGCGAAGGTCTCGCCCGCGACCAGGGCACTCGTGCTGGCCGCGATCGCGGAACTGGGCTTCGTCCGCAACTCGTCAGCCGCGCAGCTGCGCGCGGGCGCCAGCCGCTCACTCGGCCTGCTCGTCCTGGACATGGCGAACCCGTTCTTCCAGGACGTCGCCAAGGGCGTCGAGGACGTCGCCGTCCAACAGGGCTATGCCGTGCTGCTGTGCAACTCCGACGAGCAGGCATCCCGGGAGAACTGGTACCTACAGGTACTGGAGGAGCAGCGCGTCCGCGGCTTGCTCATCACACCGGTCGCGGGCGGCTCGGAGCGATTGACGGCGCTGCGCGAGCGCGGAACCCCGGCCGTGCTGGTCGACCGAACCATCCCCGGCGCGGACTGCTGTTCCGTCGCGGTCGACGACGTCGCGGGCGGCGAACTGGCCGGAGCCCATCTGATGTCGTTGGGCCGCAAGCGTATCGCGTACATCACCGGGCCGCTGACGTTGCCACAGTGCGCCGACCGGTTGACCGGCCTGCGGCGTGCCACCCAAGGCCGGACCGTCGAAGTGGCGGAAACGGCCGCCCTCAAAGCCGGTCTCGGTTACCAGGCCGCGCTCCGGTTGTTCGAGACCACGGACGTGGACGCGGTGTTCTGCGCCAACGACCTGCTCGCCCTTGGTGTCCTGCGGGCCGCCATCAGCACCGGCCGGCGCGTCCCTGACGACGTCGCCCTGATCGGTTACGACGACATCGAGTTCGCCGCGGACGCCGCCGTGCCGCTGACGTCGATCAGGCAACCGAGAATCCACATCGGACGGACAGCGGCCCAGTTGCTGTTCGAGGAGTGCGACTCCCCCGCCGATCACGCGCACCAGCAGGTGGTGTTCAAGCCGGAGCTGGTCGTCCGGGAGTCGACCCGTCACTGACTGTTGACACGACTGAAACGTATCAACTACCGTGGGTGCGCGGAAAGCGCTTTCCACCTTTACCCTGCATTCCCTTCCCAAGGGGGATTTGTCATGCTCTCATCCAGATGGCGGATGGCCGTGGCCGCCGCCGCGCTGACCACGATCGCCGGCGGTGTGTCCCAGGCTTCGGCCGAGCCGCGGATCCTGGCGTGCGGCGATCGTTCGTTCAACGCGGAAGCCGTGCTCAGTGGCAGCACATGGACTTCCCGCAACGGCGGCACGACGGTGTACACCGGTGGTGACATGCGGGCCGCCGTGCAGGCCGCGATCAACAGCCTCTCCTCGGGCCGTACGTCCAAGCAGTGGGTTCTGGTGCGCGGCTCCGGTTCGATGAGCGCCGGCGCGCGGATCTCGTTGCCCAGTTACACCGGGATCGACGTCTGCGGAACGATCACCGTGACCGGCTCCGGTTCCGGCGACCAGGCGCCGATCTACTCCCGCGGCACCCGTGACGTGGAAGTGCGCTACCTCAACGTTTCCGGCAGCCCGCTGTACGGCGTGTTCATGCGCAACGTCGAGAACGTCGTCCTCGGGCAGATCGACATGCGGCTGTCCGGCGGTCTCGGCGTCCGCATCGACAACCGCGGCAACACGAGCGTCCGCAGCCGCAACATCAGGATCGACAACGTGTTCGTCTCCGGCGCGGGCAGCCACGCGGTCGAGACGTACGGTGTGGACGGCATCACGATCGGCACGGTCACGGCCCGGAACGTCGGGCATTCCGGGTTGCTGCTCAACGACACCATCAACGCCACAGTGACCACTGTGGACGCCGAGAACGCGGGCGCGGGCACCGGGTACGCGGCTTTCCGGGTGGCCAACCGCAACGGCCGCGTCGGCAGCGGTTATCCCACCAACGTCCGGGTCGGCACGGTGCGGGCCCGCGGCGGCGGGCGGGGCGTCTTCTGCGTGTCGGAGAGCGGCGGGCTGACGATCGACCGGATCGACATCGCGAACACCGGCAACAACTCGATCCTGATCGAGAACTGCCACAACGTCACCGTCGCGGCGCAGAGCGGCACCGTGTCGGGCGGCGGCGAGATCCGGCTGGCCGCACGGTCCGAGTTCCCGAACAACTCCGACATCACCGTCCAGAACCTGACGGTGACCAACTCCGCCGTCCGGGAAAGCCCGTGCGGCACCAACACCACTTTCCGCAACATCCAGCTGAACAACAGCACCATGAATGTGTGCTCGTGACGACGCGTCACGCGCCATCACGACAGTCACTCACGGTCGTCCCTGCTGACACTACTGAGTGATTTCCTCCAAAAGGGACGTCCGGACATCCGGCCAGGGGTACACGGGAGGCGTTTGGTTTCCGGATTCGCCTGGAGGACCTCCATGAAAACCAGATCAGTGCTGGCCGTCGCCGGGGTCGCCGCGGTTCTCGCGGTGGCCCCGACCTACGCCTACGCGACCTGCGACCCGCAGGTGGAGAACCTTGCTCCGGCGCGGGCCGCGGTCAGCGAGGAACTGGCCGCCCTGGCGCCCTACAAGGCCGGTGCGGACAGCCGGGACCTGACGTGGGTCAAGGACAACGTCGAGAAGATGGTGCCCGACTGGCTGCCGAACACGAAACGCATCGCCACACAGGCCAAGCCCGATCTGGTCCGACTGGCGGACGACTGCTACCAGGCCGGGCAGGGCACCGCCAAACCGGACCTGACCGAGTTCGTCGCGTGTGTCAAACGAGGTCTGCTGACGGAGGTCTTCCCCGAGTACGTTCCGGAGTTGCCCGCGCTCTGCAAGGAGTTCGAGGCCGCGCTGGCGGATCCGGCCATCACGGACAAGTCCCGGGAATGGGCCCGCCACTGGGTGAACGAGTACGTCAAGTACCGCGAGACCCGGCCCGAGCAGTGACCTGCCCACCGCCGCTGAGTGCGTAGCCCGGACACACAGCGGGCTACGCACTCACGAGCCGCGCGGACGACGGGCTCATCGGATGCCGAGGTCCTGCGTCCAGAAGGAACCGTAAGCGCTGTTGGGATTCGTCGCGTAACCGACACCGACGTCCTTGAGCTGACAGTTGACGATGTTCGCGCGGTGGCTGGAACTGCTCATCCACGCGGTGACGACAGCCTCCGCCGACTGGTACCCGGCTGCGACGTTCTCGGCGAGCCCTCGCCAGCCCGTGTAGCCGGAGCGCTCGACCCTCGTCCTCATCGTGCTGCCGTCCGACCCCTCGTGCTTCATGACGTCGTGAGCCGCCATGTCCTCCGAGTGGGCTTGGGCGGCGCGGCCGAGCTCAGCCACCGGGGTCAGCGGCGGGCACCCCACTTTCTGGCGCTCGGCGTTGGTCAGATTCACCACGTCGTCGTACACAGTTCGCGCGGCGGCGAGGGCCTGGGCGTCTGCCGACGGCGCCACAGCCAACGCGGTCACCATCAGTGCACCGGTGGCGAGAACGCGGGGCAGCCGCGCGGGCGCCTGCTTTTTCCGCCGTTCACCGAATTCGGGCGCGTCTCTGTTCTGCTGGGCGCTGAATCGTTTCCCTTTCACCGTGAATGCTCCTTTCCTCTTCGGCGGGACGCACGCTGTCAACGGCCGCAGGCTGTGCGCCTTGCCGATTCGGTCGCGTGGCCATCGGTTTCCCGCTCATCTCGGCCCTAGCCGGAAAACAGGCGGGAATGAGCCGTTTTCCTTCGACCCGGTGGACATGGGCGATCCGGCCGTCATTTGGGGAATGGCGGGACCGGCACCGGGAATCCCCTCACTGGAGTGTGTCCCGGAGGCCGGTTGCCGTTCCCCTTCCCGGAACAGGGGTCGGCCGGCGGGCTGCCTGGCCCGCCGGCCGGATGACACCGACGCTTACCACTTCACGGGCAAGGCCTCCGGGATGCGCCACAGGGAGGCACCGGTGTGCCACTGCACTCGTGCGGCCGGAATGGCCAGATGCAGGGCGGGGAAACGCTGTAGCAGCGTGCCGATGGCGACCTGGAGTTGCATACGGGCCAGATTCGCGCCGACGCAGTGGTGCGTTCCCCATCCGAAAGCCATGTGCGGGCTTGGCGCCCGGTGCAGATCAAGTTCGTCGGCACGGCCGAACACCGCCGGATCCCGGTTGGCGGCCACATAGGACACGTGGACGAAGTCCCCAGCCCGGATCTTCGCCCCGCCCAGTTCGACGTTCTCCGTGGCGATCCGCGGAATGCCGAGTCCCTGCCGGAACGGCACGAACCGCAGCAGCTCCTCGATGGCCTGCGGCAGTTTCTCCGGGTTCTGGCGCAGCCAGGTGAGTTGCACCGGATGGGTGAGCAGCGTGTAGGCGATGTTCCAGATCTGATAGGTGATGGTGTGGTGTCCCGACGTCAGCAGCACCGTGCTGAGCAGCGCCAGTTCGTGGTCGGTGAGGTAATCCCCCTCGTCGTGCGCCGCGGCCAGCACGCTGAGCACATCCTCGCCGGGATCGTCGCGGCGCCGGGCGACGAGTTCGCCGAAGTACGCACGTAGCTCCGCTTTCGCGGCCGCGACCAGCGCACGGTCGACTGTCGACGTCGACATCACGTGCGCCACCCGGCTGCGCAGCCGGTAGTGGTCCTCGCGGGGAATGTCGAACATCGCGAAGGCGGTGTACCGGGGCAACTGGAACGGCATGTGCTCCACCAGGTCGGCGGGATGGCCGTGCCGGGCCATCCGGTCGGCGAGTTTGTCGGCGAGCAGCTGCGTCTTCGGCCGCACCCGATCCACATGGCGAACGTGGAACGCCTTGGCGACGAACCGGTGCAGCCTGCTGGAGACAGGCGGGTCCAGGACGGACATCTCCTCGTTGCGCCCCACGGGCTGCGGCGTCATCCGGGGGAAATCCCGGTCCAGCACGCCGGCCCGGCTGAACCGCCGGTCGGTCACCACCGTGCGGACGTCCTCGTACCGGGTCGCCAGCCAGGCCACGCCCTTTCCGTAGGGAAAGCGCACCCGGGCGACCGGGCCGACGGTGGCCGTCCGCCGCAGAACGGGGTCGAACTCCAGGCCGGCGGGCTGACTGACCGGACACTCCCATGTGGACGTGGGGAAGGTCGTCATGAGCACTCCGTCCGTCGGCGAGCAGCATGAATGGATTGCCCCGCCGCGAGCCGCCGACATGTGGTCCACCGGCCTACCACCGGAAAGGGTGAACTTTTCGTCAGCTGTCCACCGAAGACGGTCCACTACGGACAGTGACCCGGAATCACCTGTGTGGGTCACGCGGGGCCCCGATAGCGCCGTACCGCCCGGGTACACCTGAGCTGAGTCCTGTTCAGACAGAAAGGCCTTCGATGCGCACAACGTTGTCCGCGGGCGTCCTCACACTGGCGGCCGCAGCCATGGCGATGTTCCCGGCTGTCGCCTCGGCGGCCGAACGGGCCGACGAAGAGAAGTGGGAGCTCGTCCGCACGTACGAGACGCAGGCCGACTGCCGGGTGGACGGCATCGTCGGCCTCGTGGGCGAGGCCTGGATCGATTACCGGTGCCGCCTGCACTTCGAGAAGGGCGTCTGGAATCTGGAGGTCCTGCGGGAGGACGCCGGCGAGGAAGAGCCACCGCCTCCCGGCGAGGGCAGGTGACGCCACGCTGACGACGTGACGCCGCGCCCGCGGACAGCCGCTCCGCAGGCGCGGCGTTCCCGCGCGCCGCCGGCCGCCCGCCGGTCCCGGAAACGACAAAACCGCAGTTCAGAAGGTTGCAGCAGCCCTTGCCGGGTACACACAGGACATGTGGGTAGCACTTCTGACACCGTTGATGATCATGCTGCTGGCATTGGGCATGGAGTACATCGAAGTGCCCCTTTCCCAGCGCAAGGACAAACAGATCATGGCCCGGCAGCCGCGACGACCGGCGAGGCAGTGGCGCTGTCGTTGGGCGGTCAGCAAGCGCTCGTGTACGACACGGCCCTTGCTGCGCTTGTCACCGAGCTCACCGACAACGCGATCGCTTGTCGTCTACCGCCGGTGGGTGTGACCGCCATCGCGTCTTGCCGAGCGTGAACCGCACCGGCGCCGCCGACCGTCGAGTTTGGATCGAACTACACGGGGTAGTCAAGTCCTGACTGTACGTGTGAACACGGTTGGAGAGGGGGTCGCCATGCGGCGATCACACTGGCGGTGGCGTCTGACGTCCGCCGCGACCGGTCTGGGCCTGCTGGCCCTGGCGGTCGTTCCGGTCCACGCAAACCCCGACGATCCGTCCGCGGTGAGCCACCAAGCGGCGAACACCCCGGAAGCCGTCGCCGCGGTGCTGGCCTTCTGGACGCCCGAGCGAATGCGCCAGGCCGTGCCGATGGAGATAGTCGTGGCGAACCTGCCTGCGGGACAGCAGATACCGCAGACGTGGCCGACACCGAGCACCGCTCAGGCACCGGCCAACCACGGTGGACCGTGGACGGGCAGCGGTGAGGTCGTCAAGACGACGGGCCGGGTCTTCTTCACCTTCGAGGGCAAAGAGGCCTCGTGCAGCGGCAGTGCGGTCACCAGCGCGAACAAGAGCGTGGTGATCACAGCCGGGCACTGTGTCCGGATGAAAGGCACCTGGCACCCCGACTGGTTGTTCGTGCCGGCCTACGACAACGGCAACGCTCCGCACGGCAAGTGGGCCGCGAGGCAACTGCACACCACGCCGCAGTGGGTGGACAAGGAAGAGCTGAACTTCGACGTCGGCGCCGCGGTGCTCAACCAGCTGGACGGCAAGAACCTCACCGACGTGGTCGGGGCCCAGGAGATCGCCTTCAACCAGCCGCGCAACCAGCATATGCACGCCTTCGGTTATCCCGCGGCCGCGCCCTACGACGGCACCAGACTGATCTTCTGCAGCGGGCAGACTTTCACCGACTTCCTGCTCACCCGGGACCACGGCATGCGCTGCAACCAGACCGGTGGGTCGAGCGGCGGCCCCTGGTTCCTCAGGTTCGACGAGGCCACCGGGAAGGGCGCGGTGAACTCGGTGAACAGTTTCAAGTACGGCATCATCAGCTTCCTGATGTTCGGCCCCTATTTCGGCGCCGAGGCCCAAGCGGTGTACGACGCCGCACAGAAGGGCTGACGCCGAACCGGCCGGTCAGTCCCGCCCGGACGCCAGCGTGGTGTCGACGAAGGCCTGGGTCGCCGCGGTCAGCTGGCCGCGCCGGTGCACCAGCCACTGCGGGAGCCGTTCCGCCGGGTCGAACCGGTAGACCTCGGCACCAGCCCGCCGTGCCAGGTCGGCCCAGCCGTCGGGCATCAGTCCCGCGCCAATGCCCTTGAGCACCATGGGCAGCACCACGCTGCGGTCACCCACCTCGGCCGCGATGGCCATGTCTCCGATGGTCGCGGCGAGCCGGTCGAACAGCGCACGGACCGCCGTCGCGGGCTTGGTCACCACGAACCGCATGCCGCGCAGCTGATCCGGCGACACCGCGGGCCCGGACGAGACGATCGCCCCCGGCGGGACCACGAGCAGGAACTCCTCGTCCCGCAGGTGGTGCGCCACGAGCCCGCGGCCGGTCGGGCGTTCGGCGTTGCCGCAGACGCCGACTTCGCACCGGCCCTGCACGACCATGGCGATCACTTCGGCCGCGGATAAGGCGGACGAGGTGCTGACGACCACGCCCGGGTGGTGCTCGCGCAGCTCGGCGATGATGCTCGTGACGGGTTCCAGCGCCGAGGACGACGTCGCCGCGACGTCGACCCGGCCGACCGCGCCCTCACCGATGGACCGTGCCGCCGCCCGCATGGCGTCGAGGTCACGCAGGACCAGCCGCGCCCGGTCGGCGAGCATCTCCCCCGCGCTGCTCAGCACGACGTTGCGGCCCACCCGGTGGAACAGTTCGACGCCGAGTTCGTGCTCGAGCTTGGTGATCGCCCGGGACAACGACGGCTGGGCGACGCGCAGCGCACGAGCGGCGTGGGTGAACCCGCCCTGCTCCACGATGGCCACGAAGTACTCAAGCTGACGACGTTCCATAGCAAGACGCTATAGGACTGGTGTCTTAGATGTCTTGGACACACGACCGGGCCGGGGTGTGTACTGCCAGGCAAGAAGGCGAAAGGACCCGATGTTCACGACCCGGCCCACCCTGCAGGGCACCTTCGGCATGGTGTCCTCCACCCACTGGCTCGCCTCGGCCACGGCCATGGCGGTGCTGGAGGACGACGGCAACGCGTTCGACGCGGCGGTCGCCGCCGCCTTTGTGCTCCACGTGGTCGAACCGCACCTCAACGGACCCGGCGGCGAGGTCCCGATCATCATCGCCCCCGCGGGCGGCCGCCCGCAGGTCCTCTGTGGACAAGGCGGCGCGCCGGCGGGCGCCACGATCGACCACTACACGTCGCTCGGACTGCCCCTGGTCCCCGGCACCGGCCCGCTGGCCGCGGCCGTTCCCGGCGCGTTCGACGCCTGGCTGCTGCTGCTTCGTGACCACGGCACCAAACCGCTGGCCGACGTGCTCAAGTACGCCATCGGTTACGCCGAGAACGGCCACCCGGCCGTCGAACGGATCGGCGCGACCGTCGAAACGGTCCGCGAGCTGTTCGAAACCGAATGGCACAGCTCGGCCGAGGTGTACCTCACGAACGGCAAGGCCCCGGCACCCGGCGCGCTGCTGCGCAACCCGGCGATGGCGAACACCTGGCGGCGGGTGGTCAAGGAGGCCACCGGCCCGACCCGGGAGGCCCAGATCGACAAGGCCCGCCAGGTCTGGCGCGAGGGGTTCATCGCCGAGGCGCTCGCCGAAGCGGCCGCACAGCCCACATTGGACACGTCGGGCGAACGGCACGCCGGCACCCTCACCGCCGACGACCTCGCGGGGTTCGAGGCGACCTACGAAGATCCGGTCACGTACGACTGGAACGGGTGGACGGTGGCCAAAGCCGGGCTATGGAGCCAGGGCCCGGCCTTCCTCCAGCAACTCGCACTGTTGCCCGACGGCCTGGAATACGGCACGCCGGACTACCTGCACACGCTCATCGAGGGCACGAAGCTCGCGATGGCCGACCGTGAGGCGTGGTACGGCGACAGCGCCGACGTGACCACAGACGCGTTGCTGGCCAAGGACTACAACGACGCCCGCCGTGCGCTCATCGGCGAGACCGCGTCGTTCGAGCTGAGGCCGGGCAGCCCGGACGGACGCGCGCCGCGGCTGCCCAAGGCCGTGACCGACGGCAGCCTGATCGACGTGCCTTCGGTCGCGGGCGTCGGCGAACCGACAGTGGCCAAGAACGGCCAGACTCGCGGCGACACCTGCCACGTCGATGTGGCCGACCGCTGGGGCAACATGGTCGCGGCCACGCCGA
The DNA here is from genome assembly GCF_013280595.1 of Kibdelosporangium persicum. GTDB lineage: Bacteria > Actinomycetota > Actinomycetes > Mycobacteriales > Pseudonocardiaceae > Kibdelosporangium > Kibdelosporangium persicum. The sequence goes on along the minus strand of NZ_JAAATY010000013.1, from coordinate 79,712 downwards.
GCGGCGGCTGGCTGCAGTCCAACCCGGTCGTGCCGAGCCTCGGTTTCCCGCTCGGCACCAGGCTGCAGATGATGTGGCTGGAGCCGGGACTGCCGAACTCGCTGGTACCCGGGCGACGGCCGCGCACGACGCTGACGCCCTCGCTGGCGCTGCGCGGCGGCGAACCGGTGCTGGCGTTCGGCACGCCGGGCGGCGATCAGCAGGACCAGTGGAGCCTCAATTTCTTCGTCGCGGTCGCACTCCGGGAAAACGTCCGCGGCGGGCTCGACCTGCAGGGCGCGATCGACGCACCGAACTGGCACACCAACAGTTTCCCGAGCTCTTTCTACCCGCGTGAGACCGTGCCGGGCAGCGTCACGGTGGAATCGCGGATCGGCGACGAGGCGATCGCCGGGCTCACCCGTCGCGGACATCAGGTGACCGTTGACGAGCCCTGGTCGGAAGGCAGATTGTGCGCCGTCGCCCGTGATCCGGAAACCGGCGTGTTGTCCGCGGGCGCGAACCCGCGCGGTATGCAGGGCTACGCCGCAGGGCGCTAGTGCCGCGCTGGAAAATAGCGGTCCCTCTCCGCCGGACCGCTATTTTCCATGCCCTTTTCCAGGCGAAATATTTTAACTCTTTCGAAATGCAAAACGGCGAAACAGTGTCGTACGTTACTGGCCATGCGACGTTCCCGGGTGCTCGTGATCGCGACCGCCGCCGCCACCCTGGCCGCCTGTGTCCCGATCCAGGCGGTCACCTCCAGCGGCGAGCACACCGACGACTTCGGCACACCCCTCGGCGACCAGCGGGTCCAGCCGGGCGGTGAGCTGGTGATGGGCCTGTCGTCCGAACCCGACCGGCTCGACCCGACCACTTCCAGTTCGCTCTACACGCGCTACGTGATGAGTTCGATCTGCGAGAAGCTGTACGACCTCGACTCCCGCGGGCAGGTCGTGCCCCAGTTGGCCGGCGCACTGCCGACGATCTCCCCGGACGGCCTCACGGTGACGATCCCGGTCCGTACCGGGATCAAGTTCGCCGACGGCGCGCCGTTCGACGCGGCAGCCGTGCGGACGAGCCTGAACCGGCACCTCACCCTGAAGACATCCCAGCGCGCCAGCGAGATCGGGCCGATCGAGAGCATCGAGGCGCCCGGCCCGGACACCGTGGTGATCCGCTACAAGCGGCCGTTCGCACCGATCACGGCGGCGCTCGCGGACCGCGCCGGGATGATCATGTCGCCGGCCGCGTTGGCCGCCAAGGGGGACGACTTCGGCGACGCGCCGGTGTGCGTCGGCCCGTTCAAGTTCGTCCGGCGGATTCCGCAGACCTCGATCGAGGTGACCCGTGACCCGCTGTACCACGACGCGGCCAAGGTCCACCTCGACCGGATCGTCTACCGGATCATGCAGGACGCCAACAGCCGCGCCGCGAACCTGCGCTCGGGCGACGTGCAGGTCGCCGACACCATCTCGCCGCAGGACGTCGACGCGCTCGCCAAGGACAAGTCGTTGCGGGTGCTGCAGGCGGGATCGCTCGGCTACCAGGGCGTCACGATCAACACGGGCAATGTGGACGGTGCCGGGAAGCCGCCGAAGCCGATCGACACCCCGCTGGCGCGCGATCCCCGGGTGCGGGAGGCGTTCGTGCTCACTGTGGACCGCGAGACCCTCGTCAACACCGTGTTCAACAACTGGTTCGACGCCGCGTGCTCGCCCATCGCACCGCAGAGCCCGTACGCCTCGACCGCGAGCAACGCGTGCCAGAAGTTCGATCCGGCGCGGTCACGCCAGTTGCTGGCGGAGGCCGGCGTGCCGATCCCGTACCCGGTGAACCTCCAGGTCACCAACTCGCAGGACCAGTTGCGGTACGCGCAGGCACTGCAGGCCAGTGTCGCGGAGGGCGGGTTCGACCTGCGGATCACCCCGGTCGAGTACTCGACGTTGCTGGACGTGCAGAAACGCGGTGACTTCGAACTGCTGCAACTGGGCTGGTCCGGCCGGATCGACCCGGACGGCAACATGACACGCTTCCTGACCACCGGCGCGGCCGCCAACTACGGCGGCTTCTCCTCGAAGGAGCTGGACGACCTGCTGGCCCAGGCGTCCCGCGTCACGGATGTCAAGCAGCGGGCCGAGTTGTACGGCAGGGCCGTCGAGGTGATCCAGCGCCAGAATCCAATCGTCTACACCTATCGGCTGCGCAATCTGACCGTGCACACCCGGCGGGTCGCCGGTGTCGAGGTCTACTCCGACGGCGTGGTGCGCCTCGGCAAGGCCGCGTTCGTCGAAAGTCAGGAGGGATAGTGGCGCGCTACCTGTTCCACCGGCTCTGGCAGTCCGCGCTCACCCTGGTGCTCGCGTCGATCATCGTGTTCATCGGTGTCCGCGCGTTGCCGGGCGATCCCGCGCTGGCCATGGCCGGTGAGGAGGCGGACCCGGCCACCGTCGCCGCCGTCCGCGCCGAACTGGGCCTGGACGAGTCCATTGTGGTGCAGTACCTGAAGTTCATGGGCAACGCGGTCGTCGGTGACTTCGGCAAGTCGATCCGCACCGGCACGCCGGTCAGCGAGATGCTCGGGGCCACGTTGCCGGTCACGATCCAGCTCGCGATCTACGCGATGCTGATCGCGCTGCTGCTGGGCCTGGCCACGGGCGTGGTGGCGGCGGTGTTCCGTGGTCGCTGGCCGGAGTGGACGGCCAACGGGTTCTCGTTGTTCGCCTTGTCCGTGCCCACGTTCTGGCTCGGCATCCTGGCCGTGCTGTACCTTTCCGTGCAACTGGGGTGGTTTCCCGCGTCCGGGTACGTCTCCCCCTTCGAGCATCCGCTGCGTGGCGTCTACTACCTCACGCTGCCCGCGCTGATCCTCGGCCTGACGCATGCCGCTGTGGTGCAACGGCAGACCAGGTCCTCGATGGTCGAGACGCTCACCGCCGACTTCGTGCGCACCGCGCGGGCCAAAGGCCTCGGCCGGGCCGCGGTGATCTTCCGGATCGGCCTGCGCAACAGCCTGATCGTGGTGACCACGATCGTCGGCCTGCAACTGGGCGGGCTGATCGCCGGCGCGGTCGTGACCGAGCGGATCTTCAGTCTGCCGGGCATCGGCAAGCTCACCCTCGACTCGGTGTTCACCCGCGACTACCCGGTGATCCAGGCGGTCGTGCTGGTGATCACCGCCGCGTACATCGTGATCAACCTGCTGGTCGACTTCCTCTACACGGTCATCGATCCGCGGATGCGCGTCTCTGGGAGGACGTCATGACGGCCGTCGATCCGGTGGCACCCGTCGCACTCGGGCGTGTTCGCGGCCGCGTGCTGCGCAAGCTGTGGCACAACCCGCTGGGCGTGGTCGGCGGCGTGCTGCTGCTGATCGTGATCGTCGCCGGGGTGTTCGCGCCGTGGCTCGCGCCTTACCCACCGTCCCAGGTGCACTTCACCACGCCGTTCCAGCAGCCGTTCACCGTCGGGTTCGCGCTGGGCACCGACGATCTCGGCCGGGACGTGCTGTCCCGTGTGCTGCACGGAACGCGGGCCTCGCTCGAGGTCGGCGTGTTGTCGGTGCTGCTGGCCGTGGTCGTCGGTGTCCCCTTGGGACTGCTGGCGGGCTACTGGCGGTGGCTGGACGCGGTGGTGTCACGGCTCGCCGACGTGATGCTCGCGTTCCCGTTCCTCATCGTGGCGGTGGGCCTGGCCGCGATCAACGGCGGTGGCATCGGCAACGCGGCCATCGCGCTCGGGATCGCCAACATCCCGACCATGATCCGTGTCGTGCGAGCCGAGACGTTGCGGCTCAAGGAGTCCGACTTCGTCCTGGCCGCGCACACGATGGACGCGGGCGCCGGCCGGATCCTCGGCGGGCACGTCCTGCCCAACGCGTTGTCCGCGATCATCGTGCAGGCCACGGTGATCATGCCGTCCGCGGTGCTCGGTGAGGCCATCCTGTCGTTCCTCGGCCTGGGCATCCAGCCGCCGGACCCGAGCCTGGGCATCATGTTGTCCGACGCCCAGCAGTACCTGTTCCGCACGGTCTGGCCCGGCGTGTTCCCGGGCATCGCCATCGCGCTGATCTGCCTGGGGTTCAACCTGTTCGGCGACGCGCTGCGGGACGCCCTTGATCCGAAGACGTCCCACAGGGAGGGCCGATGACCGAGCCGCTGCTGGAAGTCACCGATCTCCAGGTGTCCTTCGGCGACGTGCCCGCCGTACGGGGTGCCGGTCTGCGGCTGATGCCCGGGGAACGGGTCGCGGTCGTCGGAGCGTCCGGGTCAGGCAAGTCGACGACCGCGCACGCGGTCATGGGGCTGCTGCCGGGAGCCGGCCGGGTGACCGGCGGGCGGATCAGTTTCCGCGGCGAGGACATCACCCACGCCGGGGAGAAACGGTTATGTGCCTTACGGGGACGTCAGATCGGGCTCGTCCCGCAGGACCCGATGTCGAACCTGAACCCGGTGGCGCGGATCGGCCGTCAGGTCGCCGAAACCCTGGTGGCACACGGTTTGGCCAGTCGCAGGGAGGCCAAGGACCGTGCCGTGGAGATCCTGGCGGAGGCCGGACTGCCCGATCCCGGCAGGCGCGCCCGGCAGTATCCGCACGAGTTCTCCGGCGGCATGCGGCAACGAGTGCTGATCGCGATCGGCCTGGCGTGCCGCCCCGATCTGCTGATCGCCGACGAACCGACCTCGGCGCTGGACGTGACCGTGCAACGCCAGATCCTCGACCACCTGGAGAAACTGACCCAGGACCTGGGCACGGCGCTGCTGCTGGTCACCCACGACCTCGGCCTCGCGGCCGACCGCGCCGACCACGTGGTGGTGATGTCCGAGGGCAAGGTCGTCGAAGCCGGACCGGCGCGTCAGATCCTCACCGCCCCGGACCACGACTACACCAAACGGCTTGTCGCCGCCGCGCCCTCACTCACCACCACCCCGCCCCGCGACCGCAGGACAGCCGAGCCCGTGCTGGAAGTCGTTGGGGTGTCGAAGGAGTACCGGATCCGGGGCGGCGGTGGCGCGCTGCGTGCCGCGGATGACGTCTCCTTCACCGTGCAGCGCGGGCAGACGACCGCGATCGTCGGCGAGTCCGGCTCCGGCAAGACCACCACCGCCCACATGGTGCTCGGTCTCGTCACGCCGACCGCCGGGACGATCCGCTTGAACGGCACGGACGGCACGCGTCGTGGCAGGCGCCGGGCGATGCAGGCGGTCTTCCAGGACCCGTACGGTTCGCTCGACCCGATGTTCACTGTGGAGCGTCTGATCACCGAACCGTTGCGGATCTTCGGTATCGGCGACCGCGCCTCGCGCCGGGCCCGTGTCTCGCAACTGCTGGACCAGGTCGGGCTCTCGCCCGCGATGGCCCAGCGGTATCCGAACGAGTTGTCCGGCGGGCAACGGCAACGAGTCGCCATCGCACGGGCCCTCGCGCCGGAACCACGGCTGGTCGTCTGTGACGAGGCTGTGTCGGCGCTGGACGTGCTTGTGCAGGACCAGATTCTGCGGCTGCTGGAGAACCTCCAGCGGGAACTCGGCCTGAGTTACCTGTTCATCTCGCACGACCTCGCGGTCGTCCGGTCCATCGCGCACGATGTCGTGGTGATGCGCGGCGGTCGCGTGGTCGAGCAGGGACCGGTCGGGCAAGTGCTCGATTCGCCTGCGGACCCGTACACCCGGCAACTGCTGGACGCCATTCCCGGTGCGACCGTGTTCAGCTGACTGGCGTGTCATGCTGGTGGCGTGGTTGGTGATCTCTTCGACGCGGACGGCGCGCGCCGCAACCCCGAGTTGCGGCGCGCGGCCATGCGCCGTCAGGTGGCCGAGGTGGGGTTCGTCCGGGTGGACACGCTCGCCGAGCAGTACGGCGTGAGCATCATGACCGTGCACCGCGACCTGGACGAACTGGAGAAGCAAGGCTTCCTGCACAAGGTCCGCGGCGGTGCGACGAGCGCGCCGACCAAGACGTTCCACGGCGACCTCGACCACCGCATGCAGGCCCAGGTGGACGCCAAGCTCGCCATCGCCCGTGAGGTGCTCGCCACCGAGGTCGAGCCAGGCCAGGTCATCGCGCTCGACGACAGCACGACGTCGCTCATGCTCGCTCGCCTGCTGCCCCAACGGGCTCCGCTGACGGTGGTGACGCACTTCCTGCCGGTGATCCGCGCACTGGCCGCACAGCCGGGGATCGACCTGATCGGGCTGGGTGGCCACTACGACGCCGCGTACGACTCGTTCCTGGGACAGGCCACGGCGGACGCGGCCGCGGGACTGCGTACCGACCTGCTGTTCCTGTCGACCACCGCGGTGAGCGACGGCGTCTGCTACATCCAGGGCCTCGACACAGTGATCACCCGGCGCGCGCTGATCGCGTCGGCCGCACGCAGCGTCGCCATGATCGATCACACCAAGTTCGAACGACGGGCCCTGCACCGCCTCGTCGACCTCACCCGGCTCGACCGGGTGGTGGTGGACAACGGCACCTCACCGTCCACTGTCCGGCAGTTGCGGGCGCGGGGAGCCCAGGTCGACGTTGTCGAGTAGGTCTGCGAAGTGATGTGAAGTTCTACCACCTTGTTATCCAGGCATAACAGCCACTACCTGCTGATGTCGCACTGACACGATCAAGATCAATGTTAAAACTTGCGAAGTTCTGCGTGCTCGGCTTGTAATACCGCATCCCTTCGAGGCGGAAGAGGTGCGCGGTGGTGCAGGACGAGCCGGTCGTGGTGTGCGTGGACGCGGGCACCACCGTGATCAAGGCGGTCGTGTTCGACTCGGCCGGCCGGGAACTTCTGGTCACCCACCGCGACACCGAGGTGCGGCACCCGCGCCGGGAGCACGCCGAGCAGGACATGCACGAGGTGTGGGCCGCGGTCGTGGCCACTGTCAACGAGGCGGTGCGACGAGTTCCGCGACCCGTCCGGCTCCTTGCTCTTACGGCACAGGGAGATGGTGCCTGGCTCGTCGACCGTGACCACCGCCCAGTGCGGCCCGCGGTGTTGTGGAACGACGGGCGTGCCGCGGATGTCGTGCGCCGGTGGCGGGCCGACGGGGTGTTGGACGAGGCCTATCGGATCAACGGTTCGTTGACCAACGCCGGTCTGCCGAACGCGATCCTGCGTGCCATCGAGGTGGACGAGTCCACACATGCCGTACTGACGTGCGGCAGCTGGCTGTTCCTCCGGCTCACCGGAACGCTCGGCATCGAGAAGTCAGAAGCGTCCGCGCCGTGGCTCGACATCCGGACCGGCGAGTACTCGGACGCGCTCATGGACCTCTACGGCCTTCCCCGGCGTCTGTTACCGCCGATCCTGGAAAGCCAGGTACACGAGCTCACCACAGCCGAGCTGGGCCTTCCTCTCGGCACACCGGTTGTCCTGGCGCCGTACGACATCGTGACCACCGCACTGGGCACCGGAACCACCGTCGCGGGCCAGGCGACATGCATCCTCGGCACGACGCTGTGCACCGAAACCCTGGTCGACGCGCCGGACACGTCAGGCGAGCCGTCCGGTCTGACGCTCGACTTCGGCGTGCCCGGCCTGCTGATGCGGTCGTTTCCCACGCTCGCCGGGACGGGCGTGATCGACTGGCTGGTCGGCCTGCTGGGGCTGACGAGCCACGCGGAAGTGTCCGAACTGGCCTCGCAAGCACCGCCGGGTGCCGACGGTTTAAGGGTTCTGCCGTACCTGTCGCCCGCGGGTGAACGAGCGCCGTTCCTCGATCCGGCGGCCAGCGGGCTCGTCACCGGGATGATGTTCGGCCACGGGCGATCACACCTGGCCAGGGCGACCCTCGAAGGACTCGCGCACGTCATCCGCGACTGCCTGCAAGCCGCGCCGCATCGGCCGGTCGAACTCGGGTTGTGCGGCGGCGGCACGGCAAGTGCCCTGTGGTGCCAGCTGATCGCGGACGTCTGCGGAGTGCCCGCGGTGTGCACTGAGGACACTCAGGTCGGCGCGAAGGGCGCGATGGTGTTCGCGTCGACCGTTTTGGGCGACTATCCGGATCTCAGTGCGGCCGCCGCCGCGCTGGTCCGGGAACGGCACCGGTTCCTGCCGGACGAGACCGTCCGCGAGTTCCACGACCGTGAGCACGCCGAGTTCCTCGCCACCCGGGAGCTTGCCGCCACACGCTGGGCAGACTGGCGGTCCTCAGGTGTCTGACCTCGTGTGGATCGGCGTCGACCTTGGCACGCAGAGCATCCGGGCACTGGCTGTCGACGCCCACGGCCGGACGCTCGCGGCCACGTCCCGCCCACTGACCGGCTCGCACGACGGAAACCGTCACGAGCAGGACCCCGCAGCGTGGTGGAACCTGACCGCCGACGCACTGGCCGAGTTGACGGTTTCCCTGCGGAGCAAGCAGATCGGCGGGATAGCGACATGCGCCACGTCCGGAACCGTGCTGCTGACAGGACCTGACGGAAGCTACCGTTCGCCCGGTCTGATGTACGACGACTCACGCGCCGGCCCGCTGGCCGCGATCGCCCAGGACGCGGGCAGCGACCTGTGGAGCCGTCTCGGTTACCGCATGCAGCCCGCGTGGGCGTTGCCGAAGTTGCTGTGGTGGCTCCAGGAAGGCGAACTCGGCGGCGGCGCGCGACTGGCGCACCAGCCCGATGTGGTGACCGCGGGACTCGTCGGTCATCCGGTCGCCAGCGATTCCAGCCATGCGCTGAAGACCGGGTACGACCTGATCGACGACCGGTGGCCGGCCGGAATCCTCGACCGCGTCGGGATCGATCCGGCGGTCCTGCCTGATGTCGTGCGGCCGGGAACCGTGCTGGGCGAGGTGTGCGCCGAGGCGTCGGCCCGTACCGGACTGCCAGTCGGCACGCCTGTGTATGCCGGGATGACCGACGGGTGCGCCGCGCAACTCGCGGCGGGCGCTCTGGGCGTCGGCGAATGGAACTCCGTGCTCGGTACGACGTTGGCGCTCAAGGGCGTCAGCAAGTCGCTGCCGCACGATCCTACGGGAGCTGTGTACTCGCATCGGGCTCCGCACGGCGACTACTGGCTGCCTGGCGGCGCTTCGAGCACCGGCGCGGGCGCGATTCGTGCGCTGTTCCCCGACGCGGACCTCGATGCGTTGACGGCCGCGGCGGCGAAGGTGCGGGACGTGCCGTTGTGCTATCCGTTAGTCGGTCAGGGCGAGCGGTTTCCCTTCGTGGCAACGGAAGCGCGGGGTTTCTACCGCGCCGGACCGCTTGTGGCGACCGGAGATCCCGCTGAGCTTTTCGCGGCGGTGTGCACCGGCGTGGCGCACATCGAGCGACTGTCGTTCGCCCTGCTCGCCGAGGCGGGAGCGGACGTCGGTGGGCCTGTGACGCTGACCGGCGGCGCCGCGCGCAACGAGTGGTGGAACCAGTTGCGCTGTGACGTGCTCGGGGTTCCCGTGCGGCTGCCGGAGAACCCGGAACCGGCTTTGGGCATGGCTGTGCTGGCCGCGGGGGCGCATTCCGGCGACATACCAGGCGCCGCACGCGACCTCGTCCGGCTGCGCCGCACCCTGGAACCGGATCTCACCAGGCATGAGGCGCTCACGCCCGCGTATCGGGCCTTTGTCGCCGAGCTGGCCGAACGTGGCTGGCTCGACCACCGAATCGTCGTGCGGGAGGGATGAGCAGTGACACGACCGATCCTGCTGGCCGGTGACCACTTCGTGCTGAACCGGCTGCTGCGTGCGCGGCTCGACCCGGCGGAGTGGGCGATCCGCGAGCTGGAGCTGCCGTGGCCGCACGTGCCGTTCGGCCGCGTGTCCGAAGTAGACGAGGCGTCCGGCTCGGAGGACGAGCTCATCGAGGCGTTGCAAGGCGTCAAGGTCTGCCTGACACAGATGGCTCCGTTGACCGAACGTGTCCTCAAGGCGTGCCCGGATCTGGAGCTGTTCGCGGTGTCCCGTGGCGGGCCGGTGAACGCCAATCTCGCCGCGGCGACCGAACACGGCGTCGCGGTGACGTTCGCGCCGGGCCGCAACGCCGAGTCGACCGCCGAGCACACGATCGGACTGATGCTCGCGGCCATGCGCCGCATCCCGCAGGCACACAACGGCCTGGCGGCCGGCCGTTGGGAGAGCAGTCTGTTCGCGTACGAGGAGACCGGGCTGGAGATCTCCGGCAGCACCGTCGGCCTGATCGGCGCGGGTGCCATCGGCGGCAGGGTGGCAGCGGCGCTGACGGCGATGGGCGCCAAGGTGCTCGTGGCGGACCCATATGCCAAGCAGTTGCCTGAGGGTGTACGGGTGGTGCCGCTGAAGGAGCTGCTCGCTTCGTCCACAGTGGTCTCGCTGCACGCGCGGCTGACACCGGAGACCGAGGGGATCATCGGTGCGGACGAACTGGCTGCGATGCCGCCTGGCTCGGTTCTGGTCAACTGCGCCCGTGGCGGTCTTCTCGACTACACCGCGCTCGCTGAGGCCCTGAACAGTGGGCATCTGTTCGCCGCGGGACTTGACGTGTACGACGTCGAACCACTGCCCGCTGATCATCCGCTGCGCAGCGCGCCGAACGTCGTCATGACACCTCATCTCGCCGGCGCGAGCCGTGCTGTGGCGGCCAATGCGGCACGCATGGTCACCGCCGAGGCGGCGCGCTGGCTGCGTGGCGAACCACCGGCCAACTGCGCCAACCCGGAGGTGCTGCGATGAGCGCACGGCTGTTGCTGGTCCGGCACGCGGAAACCCTGTGGCACCAGGACAACCGGTACGCCGGTGCGCGCAGCAACCCCGGCCTGTCGGCGAACGGACTGCGCCAGGTCGAGTCGCTCGCCAAAGGTGTCGCCTCCGAGGGTGTGGAGGTCGTCGCCAGTTCCCCGATGGAGCGGGCACTGCGCACCGCCACCCCGGCCGCCGAAGCGCTCGGCCTGACCGTTCAGGTGGTCCCCTCGCTGCACGAGGCCGACTTCGGCGAACTGGAAGGTCGCACGATCGCCGAGATGGACCCGGAGCTGGTGCGGCAGTTCCGGGCCGATCCCGTGGCGAACGTGTTTCCAGAAGCCGAGCCGCCCGCCGAGGCCGCCGCTCGTGCTGTCGCGGCATTGCGTGAGCTGAACGCCGAACACGACGGCCACACGGTCCTGGTCGTGGCGCACAGCACGTTGTTGCGGCTCGCGCTGTGCTCGTTGCTCGGCCTGCCGTTGTCCTCGTACCGGCGTGTCTTCCCGCGCCTGGAGAACGTCCAGGTCACCGAGATCAAGCTGCCCGCCGATCCTGCCGAACCCGCCGCCCTGCTCTCGCTCAACCGCGTGATCGTGCCTTGAAAGGAAATCCCATGCGCCGACTCGCCGTTCTCGTCACCGCGCTCGCCCTCGCCGTGCCCGCCTGTTCCTCGCCGAACGACAGCGGCGGCGGCGCGCAAGGCGCCAAGATCGCCTTCCTGATGCCGGACATCGCGTCGACCCGCTACGAGTTGTACGACAGTCCGCTGTTCAAGGCCAAGATGAAGCAGCTGTGCGCGGACTGTGAAGTGATCTACCAGAACGCCAACGCCGACGCGTCCCGCCAGCAGCAGCAAGCGAACTCGGCGCTGGCCCAGGGCGTCAAGGCGATCGTGATCGACCCGGTGGACTCGGCCGCCGCCGCGGGCATCGTCAACACCGCACGGTCGCAGGGCGTGCCCGTGATCGCGTACGACCGGCCGATCCCCGCCACCCCGGCGGACTACTACATCTCCTTCGACAACGAGAAGATCGGCCAGAGCATCGGCCAGTCCCTGGTGGACAGGCTGAGGAAGTCCGGCGCCACCGGCGGCCTGCTGCAGGTCAACGGCTCCCCCACGGACGCGGCCGCCGGTCTGATCAAGAAGGGCATCCACACCGCCATCGACTCGAGCGGTTTCCCGTTGCTGGCCGAGTTCGACACCCCGGACTGGGCCCCGGCCAAGGCACAGGACTGGGTGAGCGGTCAGATCACCCGCTTCGGCACCCAGATCGCCGGTGTGGTGGCCGCCAACGACGGCACGGGCGGCGGCGCGATCGCCGCGTTCAAGGCGGCCGGGGTCACGGTCCCGCCGATCACCGGCAACGACTTCGAGGTCGCCGCGGCACAGCGGATCGTCGCGGGTGACCAGTACAACACCATCTCCAAGCCGATCAAGATCGTCGCCGAGGCCGCGGCCGAAGTGGCGTACCAGTTCGTCAAGGGCGAGAAGCCCGCCGGCAGGACGACCCTGTTCGACACGCCGTCGCAACTGTTCGACCCGACCGTGGTCACCCTGGACAACATCGCCGACGTGCTGAAGAAGTCCGAGCAGATCAAGCCGGCCGACGTGTGCACGCCCGAGTACGCCGCCGCGTGCGGCAAGCACGGTGTCGCCTGATGTCAGCCATCCTCTCACTGCGGGGCATCAGCAAGAACTTCGGCGCGGTCGCCGCGTTGACGGACGTCTCCCTGGACGTGGCGGCAGGTCAGGTGGTCGCCGTCGTCGGCGACAACGGAGCCGGGAAGTCCACTCTGGTCAAGGTGCTGTCGGGCGTGCACAGCCCGTCCGCCGGGACGATCACGTTCGCGGGTGCGGAAGTCACGATCGGCAGCCCGGCCGAGGCGCACACCCTGGGCATCGCGACCGTGTTCCAGGACCTCGCGCTGTGCGAGAACCTGGACGTGGTGGAGAACCTGTTCCTCGGCAGGGAACTGCGCCGCGGCAGGCTCGACGAGGTCGCCATGGAGACGCGGTCGTGGGAGCTGCTGCGGGAACTGTCGGCGAAGATCCCGACGGTTCGCATTCCGGTGGCGTCACTGTCGGGCGGGCAACGGCAGACGGTGGCGATCGCCCGGTCGCTGCTGGGCGATCCCAAGGTGATCATCCTGGACGAGCCGACCGCGGCACTCGGCGTCGAGCAGACGGCCGAGGTGCTCAACCTCATCGAACGCCTGCGGGACCGTGGTCTCGGCGTGATCATGATCAGCCACAACATGGAGGACGTCCGGGCGGTCGCGGACCGGATCGCCGTGCTGCGGCTGGGCCGCGACAACGGCGTCTTCGACGCGGCCGAGGTGTCCAACGAAACGCTGATCGCCGCGATCACCGGCGCGACGGACAACGTGGTGACGAGGCGCGCGAGCCGAAGGGAAAGCAAGGCCGATGTCTGACACAACAGTGCTTCCTGAGCGGGCTCTGGACATGCGGGACGAACGCCTCCGGCCGACCGCTGTGCTCGACCGGATCCGCTCGGGAGACCTGGGGGTCCTCCCGATCGTCGTCGGGCTCGCGGTCATCTGGTCGGTCTTCCAGGCGCTGAACCCGGTTTTCCTCTCCAGCGCCAACCTGGTGAACCTGCTGATGGAAAGCGTGTCGGTGGGTGTCATCGCGCTGGGCATCGTGGGTGTCCTGCTGGTCGGCCAAATCGACCTGTCGGTCGGTTCGGTCAGCGGGCTCTCGGCGGCCATCACCGCGATCACCTACGTCAACGCGGGCTGGTCGCTGTGGCTCTCGATGGCCGCGGCCATCGGCTCCGGCGCGGTGATCGGCTGGATCTACGCGCAGATGGTCAACCGGCTCGGTGTGCCGAGTTTTGTCGCCACGCTCGCCGGTCTGCTCGGATTCCTTGGCCTGCAACTGTGGCTGCTCGGCAGCAAGGGCGCGGTCAACCTGCCGTTCGACTCCGACCTCGTGCACTTCGCGCAACTGGCGTTCGTGCCGGCGTGGTTGTCGTACGTGCTCGTCGCCGTCGCCGCGGTCTGGATCTTCATCACCGGGTACTCGCTGGCCCGGGCCCGCCGTGCCGCGGGGCTTTCGGCGCGTTCGACCAAGGTCCTGGTGGTCCGAAGCCTGGCGGTCCTGATCGGACTCGGCTTCGCGGTCTGGTACCTCAACGAGGCCAGGGGCGTCGGCTGGATGGTCGTCAGCTTCGTGGCGCTGGTGCTGGTGATGAACTACGTCCTCACCCGAACCGGCTGGGGCCGTTCGGTTTTCGCCATCGGCGGCAATGTGGAAGCGGCACGCCGCGCCGGGATCAACGTGAAGCGCATGTACACCTCGGTGTTCATGCTGTGCTCGACGCTCGCGGCGCTCGGTGGCCTGCTCGCCGCCGCGCGGCTGGCGGCGGCGAACCAGGCGACCGGTGCCGGTGACGTCAACCTCAACGCCATCGCGGCCGCGGTGATCGGCGGCACGAGCCTGTTCGGCGGGCGCGGCAGCGCCTTCTCCGCGCTGCTCGGGATCGTGGTGATCCAGTCCATCTCCAGTGGGCTCACGTTGCTGGACCTCAACTCGTCCTTCCGGTTCATGGTGACCGGTCTGGTCCTCGCCCTGGCGGTCTCACTGGATTCGGTGGCACGCCGATCCCGAGCGGCGCACGGCCGCGCCTGACGATGTCAGGCCTCCTGCACGCCGGGACGCCGGTCCTCCACGACATAGCTCGCCCTCGTGGAGATCGGCGCACCCGGCCTGGTCACGTACGGCAGGACCCGGAAGTCGCTGCGCCAGCGCCGCCGGTCGACGTTCACCCGGACGTATCCGCCCTGGGCGTTGAAGAACTTCATGTGCGGGTTGGCGGCGAGGAACTTGACACCGTCGTCGTTCATGTCCGCGCCGTCGGCACCGCTGCTGATGGACGTGCCGACGAACTCACTGGCCACAGTGGGCGAATCCGGGTCCTCGAAGTCACGCTTGAGGTCCCACGCGTAGTTCTGGTGCCGGTCACCCGTGATCACCACGAGGTTGCGGACGTTGCGGTCCTGCGCGGCGGCCAGCACCCGGTTGCGGTCGGCCACGTAACCGTCCCACGGGTCGTACCAGACCGTGACGCCCGGGCCGGGATCGTGGTCGGTCTGCCCGATCGGCGCCTGGTTGCCCAGGATCTGCCAGCGGGCCCGCGACGAGCTGAACCCGTCGAGCAGCCACTTCCGTTGCTCGGCACCGAGAATCGTGCGCTCGGTGTCGAGCCGGTCGGCGCAGCCGGTGCCCATGCCGTCGCCGCACGGCTGGTCGTCGCGGTACTGCCGCGTGTCGATCATGGTGAGGTCCGCGAGCCGCCCGTAGTTCAGCCTGCGGTGCATGCGGACGTCCGGGCCGGACGGCATCTGCGCGCGCCGCAGCGGAGCGTTCTCGTACATGGCCTGGAAAGCCGCGGCCCTGCGCTGCCGGAACACCGCCGGGTCCTGATCGGGCTCGGTGTCCGCCTGGGAGAGGTCGCTCGCCCAGTTGTTCTCCACCTCGTGGTCGTCGAACGTCATGATCCACGGGAACCTGGCGTGTGCGGCCTGCAACGGTGCTTCCGCCTTGTAGAGCGCATACTGCAGCCGGTAACGGGCCAGGTCGAAGGTCTCGGTGTGGAACCGGGAATCGGTCGTGACGCCGCGCTTGTTCGTGCGCACACCGTACTCGTAGATATAGTCGCCGAGGTGCACCACGAAATCCAGGTCCTCGGCGGCCATGTGGTCGTACGCGGTGAAGTACCCGTCCTGCCACGCCTGGCAGGACGCGAAGGCGAAGTTCAGCTCCCGTGGTTCGGACCACAGGGCGGGCATGGTCCTGGTCCGCCCGGCCGGCGAGATCTCCCCGTTCACCCGGAACCGGTAGTGGTACTCACGTCCCGGTGCCAGGTCGTGGATCTCCGGGTGCACCGAGTGCCCGAGCTCCGGCATGGCGATCACACTGCCGCGGCGCACCACGCCCCGGAACCGCTCGTCCACGGCGACCTCGTACTCCACCCGCACCGGTGTCGCGGGCATCCCACCCGCACCGTCCACAGCGAACGGATCCGGGGCCAGCCGGGTCCACAGAACGACACCGTCCGCCGACGGATCACCGGAAGCGACCCCCAGGGTGAACGGGTTGCCGGTCCCGGCCGGCGCGGCATAGGCACTCGCCGCGTCCCAAACCCCGTTGCCCAGCAGCACGGCCGCGGCACTCGCGCCGCCGAAACCCAGCAGTTGCCGACGGGAAACCCGTCCGGTACGCGTCACGTCAAGACCTCCAGTGGTGGTGGGACACGCAGGGCAGCATCACTCATGCCGATACAAGAAACCTACAACCGACTGAAACGATTTATGTTCAGTTTCCCTGTTGTACCAAGGTTCTTGTGCGAGCGCTACGGTTCTGTTTACCCTAGGACATTGATACGTTTCAACCCGTCCCGTCACCGTCGACGAGGAGCAGGAACATGACAGCAGCCCGTGGCGCGGTCACCGCCGAGAACACCATCACCCGCCAGCAGTGGAAGTGGTCGGTCCTGGCCGGCATGGCGTCCTACTTGGACGCCGGATCGATCGTCGCGCTCGGCGCCGGTCTCACCCTTTTCCAGTCGTACCTGGGACTGTCCAGCGGCGCGGTCGGCCTGCTCGCGGCGATCGGCCCGAACGCGATCGGCTGCGCGATCGGCGCGTTCATCGGCGGCAGGCTGGGCGACAAGCTGGGCCGCAAGCGGATCTACAAGTACGACCTGCTGGTGTACGCCGCGGGCATCTTATGCATCGCGCTGGCGGTCAACTCCCCCATGCTGTTCATCGGGACCTTCGTCGTCGGCGTCGCGGTCGGTGCGGACGTGCCGACGTCACTGGCGCTGGTCGGCGAGTTCGCGCCGGCGAAGGCCCGCGGCAAGCTGCTGTCGTTCACCCAGATCGCCTGGAACCTCGGCCCGGTGGTCGTGCTCCTGCTGGCTCTGGCACTGTCCTCACTGGACCTGCTCGGCGTCCGGATCGTGTTCCTGCACCTGTTCGTCGCCGCCCTGGTGACCTGGGCACTGCGCCGTGGCCTGTCGGAGTCCGCACGCTGGGAGACGGCCGCCGGCAGTGCGGTGGCCACCAAACACCGGCTGCGTGCGCTGTTCAGCGGCGCGAACCTGCAGGCGCTGCTCTGGACCGGCACGATCTACCTGTTCTGGAACATCGCCGCGGGCACGGCCGGGATCTTCACCCCGTACATCGTCGAGACGCTCGACGCGGGCAGCCAGGCCGCGGGTGTCGCCCTGTCCTGTGCGGGCTTCGTGATCGGCATCGTGATGACGGTCATCTTCATGCGGCTGGTCGACCAGTCACACGCCACCCGGAAGTTGTTGTGGGGCCTCGGCGCGGTGCTCCAGATCGCCGCATACGTGCTGTTCCTGCTGTTCCCGTTCACCATCCCGGTCGTGATCGCCAACATCGTGCTGTTCGCCGTCGGCGCCGCCTTCGCCGGTGAGGCGATGTACAAGACCTTCAGCCAGGAACTGTTCCCGACCATGCTGCGCGGCACGGCACAGGGCTTCACCTTCGGTGTCGCACGGACGTTCCTGGGCATCTGGAGCTTCTTCGTGCCCGTCCTGGCCGGCGCGGGGATCGGCCCGGTCGCCGCGCTGCTGTCGGCATGCCTGGTCATCAGCGGTGCGGTCGGGTTCTTCTTCATGCCGGACACGTCCGGCAAGTCGCTCGAGCAGATCGAACAGGAGCGCACTCAGGCATGAGTCTGCTCGAACGCTTCACCGGCCCTGGCCCCGGGTACAGTCCGCTGCCGATCTGGTGGTGGAGCGGGGCCAGGGTCACCCGCGACCGGGTGCGCCGGCAGATGGAACAGCTGGTGTCCCAAGGTGTCCGGCAGGCGGTGGTGATGTGCCTCGCACCCACCGGGCCGATGTTCGGCTCGGTGGCGGACGATCCGCCGTTCCTGAGTCCGGAGTGGATCGGACTGCTGGACGGGGCCTGCTCGGACGCCGCCGAACTCGGGTTCCAGCTCTGGATGTACGACCAGATCGGCTTCTCCGGCGCGAACTTCCAAGGCAGGCTGACCGCGGCGAACCCGCAGTACGCCGGTCTCGCGCTGTACCGGGATGCCGGCGGGATCTCACAGCGCGTCAGCGGCTTCGACTACTTCGGTGCCGACGCGTGCGCTGCGTTGCTCGACCAGGTGCACGGAACGCTGGACAAACACGTGGGCCGCTGGTTCGGCACCGTGATTCCCGGGTTCTTCCAGGACGAGCTCCCTCCGATGCCGACGTGGGGCCGTGACTTCGCGGAGACGTTCGCCGAGCACTACGGGTACGAGATCGTGCTGCCGGCGTTGTTCGAGGGAGCCGATGAAATGTCGGCACGGATACGCCGTGACTACCACGAGCACCGGGCTCGGCTCGCCCGCCGCGCGTTCTTCGACCCACTGGCCGCCTGGTTCGCCGAACGCGGGCTGATCTGCGGGTTCGACCAGGCCAGCCCGGCGCGAGAGGGTGACCCCGTCGGCGGCGTCCAGTTGTACGGCGACTATCTGGGTACACATTCGACGTTCGGCGCACCGGGCAGCGACCACTGGGGCGACCCGAAAGTGCACAGCTCCTTGGCACACGCCCATGGCAAGCCGCGTACATGGGTCGAGGCGTTCCACTCGTCCGGCTGGGGCGGCACGCTTGAGGAGACCTACGACTGGCTCGCGCCTTTGCTGCGGCGCGGCGCCACTCTCTACGACCCGCACGCGGTGTACTACGCGACCGTGGGTGGCTGGTGGGAGTGGGCGCCGCCGTCCACCTGCTGGCGGCAGCCTTATTGGCCGTCGTACCACCAGTTCGCCACCGCGGTGACCCGGCTGTGCTCGGTGTTGAGCGGAGGCACGCACGTCTGCGACACCGTGTTGCTCTCGCCGACGTCGACGGTGCAGGCCTACACCACCCTTGACGGTCCTCTGCCGCCCGCCCAACGCGCCGCGGACTGCTTCCACAGGCTCAACGGGGTCAGCGCGTGGTTCGCGGAACAGCCGGGAGTCCTGGAACGAGCCGGGATCGACCACGACACGCTGGACGAAACCACCATCGCGGGCGGCGTCGTGGTGGACCACGGCCTCAAGATCGGTGACGAGGTCTACCGCACAGTAATCCTGCCGAATGCCGAGGTCCTGCACCCGGACGCGGCCCAGAGGCTCTCCGAGTTCGCCCGAGCTGGTGGTACCGTGGTCTGCGTAGGCACAGCACCATTGCCCAACGCGACCATTGTGGACAGTCCAGATGAGGTGCCCGATGTGCTCCCGGCAGCGTTGGTTCGCGCGGATGCCCCCTTCCTGCTGCGGCGATATGACGACACGTTCGTGATGATGGTGACAGCGCACGACGAACACAGCGGGACGATGGCGCCGATAGTCTCGCTCGATCTGGATGACTGGACCACCAAGGGATTCCCCTGGGAGGAGTACTGGCGGCAGTTGCGCGAGAACGGGTACCGGTTCGTTCCGCCGACGGGTCGGGTCGCCCGGATCGACGCCGGACACCTCCCCCGGCACGCACAGCGGTGGAATCCCCGCACCGGGCAGCGCACCCGGCTGGCGGTGAGCGCGGAGGGGATGGTCGAGGTTCCGTTCGACGACGGCTCGATCGCCCTGGTGATCTTCGGCGACAACCTGCCCGAACCGACCGCACAGCCGCCTGGCGAAGTCATGGACCGAATCCCGGTGCACGGACCGTGGCGGGCTCTCGCCGAGTCCACCTTGGACAACCGGGATGGCGATTTCGCTGCCTCGACACGCACCGGCGTGCTGCCGATCGAGGTCTGGCGCTTCGAAGACGGAACGATCGCCGGCTACGGCCCCTTCGCCGAAGCACGCGACCCCGGCGGCCAGTGGCACCCGGTGGAGTGGTCGCTGTCGCGGGGCATCCGTAACGATCCCGTGCACAACAACACTTTGGGCCCGAAGGGATACGTCCCTGAGGAGTTCCTCGACTGGCGCCACGTCCGGACCGGCGAACGGGTCGCCGTGCGTACGCACCTGGCCTTGCCGGACCGTCGCGGCTTGCACCTGGCGGTCGGCGCCGGAGCAGCACGCCGAGTCGTGGTCGACGGCCGGGAACTGCCGATACACGGCGACGGTTACCAGTCGTTCAGCCCGCTTCCGCACGGCCGGACCGTCGCGGTGGAGATCGAGTTCATCGCGGAGCAGGACGGGCCGTTGCGTGCCTCGTTCGCCGTGGTGGCCGATCCGGCCGCCTACCGCCGTCCGGAGTGGTTGACCGGCAACGAGATCACGCACACGTTCCGGCTCGACACGATCCCGGGCGACACAACGGCCATGGTGGCCAGCGAGTGCGCGTGCAGTGTCGTGGTCAATGGCGTGGAGGTGGGGCGTCAGGGCGATTTCAACCCCTATCCCGGTCATCGTGAGATCCGTGTGCACCCGTACGATCTGGCCGACTTCCTGATGGTCGGCGAGAACACCATCGCCCTGCGGCTCACCGGGGACGCCGCGGCCACTGTGGACTCGCCCGGGCTCGGCCTGATCAGCGGCCCTGGCTGGGAAGGCGCGAAAGTGCGCCGGAGCCAGCCACGCGACCCGAGGTTCCTCTGCGCCTCCGCACGTCCGCATCCGCTGCCCGGGGCGCACTGGCTGGAGCCCGCGGCGGCCGGTGGTGACACCGTGATACCGATCATCCCGGACATGAGACCTGGCCCGGAACGAGTCGAGCAACTCCGTTTCCTGGCACCGCTGGGAACCACCGCGCTACGGATTCCCACAGACCTGGCTGTGACCGTTCGGATCGGCGAATCCGAGTACCACCCTGTCGATCAGCGCGTGCGGCTCCCTGAACCGTTGCCCGCAGGCACTTTCGTGACTCTGGAGGTGCACGCGGTGGACGGCCGTCGTGGTGGAGCACTGCTCGACTCGGCGATCGAAGTAGACGTCACCGAAGTCGACACACCGTTGGCAGGCTGGGAAGAACTGGGCCTGCGCGTTCTCGGCGGGCACGTGCGCTACCGCACCACGTTCCCGGCGCCGAGCGGACGAGTGGTGCTGGATCTCGGCGAAGTCCGTGGTACCGCGGACGTTCTGGTCAACGGCACGCTCGTCGACCAGTTGGTATGGGCGCCGTGGCGCACCGAGATCACCCACGCTCTACGGCCGGGCACCAACGAACTGGAAGTCGTCATCCGTGGCACTCTCGCGGGCTACCTCGACGACGCCTCCCCCACCACCGCGGTCGCCGCCGGGCAGGTCCGTACCGGCCTGTTCGGTCCCGTGACCCTGGTACAGCACAAGGAGACGCCATGAGCACGGCCGTCACTCCCGTCCGGTTCGAGCACCGGGACGCGGCACTCGGGATCGGAACCGCCACGCCCAGGCTGTCGTGGCAGGTGGTCACGGACGATCCGGACTGGGCACAGACCGCGTACGAACTCGAGTCCAACGGCGACGTCGTGCGCGTGGATTCAGCCGAACAGGTGCTGGTGCCCTGGCCGTTCGAGCCGCTCGCCGCACGCGGCCGGGCCGACGTCCGGGTACGGGTCGCTTCTGGCAACCAGTGGACGGACTGGAGCGATCCGTCCACTGTAGAAGCTGGTCTTCTCGCGCCGGAAGACTGGGCGGCACAGTTCGTCAGCCCGACGCGCGATGATCTCGACTCGCCCGCACCGATCCTGTCCCGGCAGATCACGGTTCGGGCGAACATCGCCTCAGCACGGCTCTACGCCACCGCGCACGGCGTCTACTCCGCGACTGTGAACGGTCACCGTGTCGGACAGGAGATCCTGGCTCCCGGCTGGACCAGTTATCACCACCGGTTGCGTTACCAGACCCACGACGTCACGTCCCTGCTGCGAGAGGGCGACAACAAGATCGAGTTCCTGCTGGGCAACGGCTGGTATCGCGGCAGGCTCGCGTGGACCGGAAAGCGCGCCCTGTATGGCGACCGCTTGGCGCTGCTGGCACAACTGGAGGTGACCTACGACGACGGCTCGATCGAGGTCATCGGTACCGACACCACGTGGTCAGCACGCACCAGCGGAATCCTCGCCAACGACCTCTACGACGGGCAACGGACCGACCTGCGGCCAGCGGAATCCACTGTAGACACCGTGGTGGTGGTGCCCGGAGATCTGAGCAGGCTGGTGGCGCCCGAAGGCCCGCCGATCCGGGTCACCGACGTGCTGCCCGCGGTGCGGGTCTGGCAGTCGCCGTCCGGCAGGACGCTGGTGGACTTCGGCCAGAACGTGGTCGGCTGGGTCCGGCTCACGGCACGGAACACCCGCGCGGGCGATGAGGTCGTCGTGCGGCACGCGGAGGTGCTTGACAACGACGAGCTCGGTACTCGTCCGCTACGCAGTGCCGAGGCGACCGACACCTATCTGCTGGATGACGCCCAGGAGGTCGTGCTTGAGCCGTCCCTGACGTTCCATGGCTTCCGGTACGCCGAAGTCACCGGCCTGGACGTACGGCCTGAGGACGTGCGGGCCGTGGTGATCGGCTCGGACCTGCGCCGTACCGGCTGGTTCTCCTGTTCGGACGCCGACCTGGAACAGTTCCACCGCAACGTGGTCTGGAGCATGCGCGGCAACTTCGTCGACATCCCCACCGACTGCCCGCAGCGCGACGAGCGGCTGGGCTGGACCGGCGACATCCAGATCTTCGCGCCCACCGCCGCCTTCCTGTTCGACACCGCGGGATTCCTCTCCTCGTGGCTCGCCGACCTGGCCGTCGAACAACATCCTGACGGTTCGGTCCCGTACGTCGTTCCGGAAGTGCTCGGCACAGAAGCGCCGACTGCCACAGCGTGGGGTGATGCCGCGACTGTCGTTCCGTGGGTTCTGTACCAGCGTTATGCCGACCCGCAGATCCTGGCACGGCAGTTCGACTCGATGCGCGGCTGGGTCGACAAGATCGCGTCGCTGACCACCGACGGCGTCTGGGCAGGCGGATTCCAGTTCGGGGACTGGCTCGACCCCACCGCGCCGCCGGACGATCCGTTCGCCGCCAAGGCCGACAGCGACGTTGTGGCCACCGCGTACCTGGCGCGCTCCGCCGAGATCGTCGCCGAAGCAGCCGCCGTGCTGGGACGCGACGGCGAACACTACGAAAAGCTCGCCGCAGCGACCCGAGAGGCCTTCGCACGGCACTACGTCACGCCTGGCGGTCGCATCATCTCCGACGCACCCACGGTGTACGCGCTCGCCATCGAGTGGGCGCTCCTGCCTTCCGCGGAGCAGCGCCGGCATGCGGCAAGTCGCCTCGCGGACCTCGTGCGTGGCAACGGTTTCCGGATCGCCACTGGCTTCGTCGGAACGCCGTTGATCACCGACGCGCTGACCACGAGCGGGCACGCGGATCTCGCTTTCCGCCTGCTGCTGGAGAAGGGCTGCCCGTCCTGGCTCTACCCGGTCACCATGGGGGCCACCACGATCTGGGAACGCTGGGACAGCATGCTGCCCGACGGCACCATCAATCCTGGCGAGATGACGTCGTTCAACCACTACGCACTCGGTGCCGTCGCCGACTGGATGCACCGAACGCTCGCCGGACTGTCCGCGTCCGCTCCTGGCTACCGCCATATCACCGTCAAGCCGATCCCGCACAGTGCTCTGTCCCACGCGTCCGCACGGCATCTCACGCCTTACGGCGAAGCGTCGGCCGGCTGGCGGCGTGCGGACGGACAGGTGATCGTCGAAGCGGTCATCCCCGCAGGAGCCACGGCGACCGTTCACCTGCCTGGTCGGGAACCGTTCGACATCCGGCACGGCCGTCATTCCTGGACGGTGCCGGACCTGGAGCCCATGTCCCGTCCGGTCGAGACGGTCCGCGATCTGCTCGACACGCCCGGCCTGTGGCGCGAGGCGGCCGCGCTGCTGGTCGAGCACGGCCTCGGCACGGACGACGCGGCCATCGCCCGGCGGGCCGCCCGGTACCTCGACTTCCCCGTGG
The DNA here is from genome assembly GCF_013280595.1 of Kibdelosporangium persicum. Lineage (GTDB taxonomy): Bacteria > Actinomycetota > Actinomycetes > Mycobacteriales > Pseudonocardiaceae > Kibdelosporangium > Kibdelosporangium persicum. The sequence continues at coordinate 56,159 of NZ_JAAATY010000013.1, read as the reverse complement.
GCCGGTTGCCCCGGCTGCTGGATTTCGATGGTGATCCCCACACCGCCGAGGAGGCCTTCCGCGGGCTCCTGACGTGATACACCTGACAGGCACGTCAGCCTGATCGGAAGGAATGCCTTGGCGACCAGTCAGGAACTCGCAGCACAGGAAGAACGGCTGCAGTTCGACCGATTCGACAACGACACCGCGATCGCCCTGGGCCAGCGAATGCTCACCGCCGCACGGGAGCGTGGCCTGCCACTGGTGATCTCGGTGCGCCGCAACGGCCAGCGACTGTTCCACGCCGCGCTGCCCGGCACGTCGGCGGACAACGACGCCTGGGTCGACCGCAAGGCCCGGATCGTCGACCGCTACGGGCACAGCTCCTACTACATGGGAATGCTGAACGAGGAGAACGGCGGCGGTTCGTTCGAGGAGAAGTCCCGGCTGGACCCGGAGCTGTACGCCGCGCACGGCGGCGTGTTCCCGGTGATCGTGCGCGGGACCGGTCCTATCGGGACAGTGGGCGTGTCGGGGCTGCCGCAGGAAGAGGATCACGCGTTCGTCGTCGAGCAGCTGGAGGCGTTCCTCGGCGGCTGAGCGTTGGTCGGGCGAATCCCGGCCGGACGGGTGACAATCGGCTTGTCCGGTCGTCATCCCGGCTCGTCACCACGGAGGGATTCGCCTGATGTCCGACTACGGCGGGAATGCCCGGTTCGACCGTCCCGGTGTCGACGCCGGGAGGCTGTGGGCGAGCGGCCTGGCCGCCGCCGTGGTCGCGGCGTTGCTGGCCGTGGCCGGCATCCTGATCGCCAGGGGCATTTTCGAAGTGCCCGTGCTGGCACCGAAGGGCGAGGGCATCTGGGGCAACGCGAACACGTTCACCTACGCCCTGCTGTCCGGCCTGGCGGCGCTGCTGGCCACGGGCCTGATGCACCTGCTCATGCTGGCGGTGGCCGCGCCCCGCCAGTTCTTCACGTGGATCATGGTGCTCGCGACCCTGATCGCCGTGGTGCTGCCGCTCACCCTGACCGTCGAGCCCGGCGCCAAGGTCGCGACCGCCGTGGTCAACCTGGCGATCGGGCTCGCCATCACGGCGACCCTGAACAGCGTCGCCGCCGCGTCCCAGACCGTCCGGCGGGAGCGGACAGCGGACAACGCGCCCACCCAGCAGTGGGACCAGCCGCCGCCGAACTACTACGACCGCTGAGCCGCCCGCCGCGGCCGGTCCGACGAGGGCCACACGTACGGCAGGTCGTCGGGCACGGCGGGAAAGTGCGGGCGGTAGAACGCGGGGTCCTTGCGGACCAGCGCGGACTGGTGGCTGTCGTGGAACAGAGGGTCGCCAAGCCACGGCGGCAACTCCTCGGCCTCGGCCAGTTCCGCCTGGTCACGCACCTGTTCCAGCCCAGTCGCGGCGTACAGGTCCGTACGGAGGGTCGCCTGGCAGGTGTCCTGGCGTCCCGTCTCGCACCAGACTTCGCAGATGTCGATACCGTATCGGGTCAGGGCCTCCTCGTAGCCCGCCCACATGGCTGCCGCGGGGTGGTGGCGCCACCCGTAGCCCGGGATCGTCAGCGCTCTGAGCACCTGGATCGTCTCGACGCGCTGCTTGCCGAGCCGTCGTGGATCCAGCACGGCCGCGGTGGCGCGGAAGCCCGGATACGGGAGAAACGTCTGCATTCAGGTGGTGGTACCCGCCGAACGGTCCCGTCATGCCGGTGCGATGGCTAGACTACGCAGAGTGCGCACCGGGGATGTGGTTGACGGGCGGTACCGCCTGGAAGACGCCCGTGGCTCAGGGGGCGGCGGCGTGGTCTGGACTGCCTTCGACAAGAAGCTGAAACGAATCGTCGCGCTCAAACGGCCGCACGTGGTGGCCAGTCAGGCCGATCGGCTCCGGTTCCGCCGCGAGGCCGAGACCGCCGCCCAGGTCCATCACCCGAACGCCGTCTCGGTGTTCGACACCGTGGACGGCGACGAGTGCTGGCTCGTGATGGAGTACTCGCCCGCCGAGAGCCTCGACCAGGTGCTGGTCACGGGTGGCCCGATGCCGCCGGAACGGGTCGCGCGGATCGGGATGCAGGTCGCGGCGGCGCTGGCCGCGGTGCACGCCCGCGGCATCGTGCACCGGGACGTCAAACCCGGCAACATCCTCCTCGACGCGAACGACTTCGCGAAGCTCACCGACTTCGGCATCTCCATCTGGCGTGCGGAGACCCTCACCGACGCCGGGACGATCAGCGGAACGCCCGCGTACGCCGCGCCCGAAGTGGCCGACGGCAGACCGGCGACCGAGGCGTCCGACGTGTTTTCCCTGGGTGCCACGCTTTTCGCGGCGGTGGAGGGTGTGCCGCCGTTCGGCCACGGTCAGCCCGAGGAGATGCTGGACCGGGCGCGCCGCGGTGAGATGCTCCCGATGCGGCTGGCGGGCCCGCTCGCTCCGCTGCTGTCGCAGATCCTCCAGGCGCGGCCGGCGAAACGGCCCACCGCGAGCCAGGTTCACCAGCGGCTCAAGCAGTTCGTCGGTGACTGGGAAACGCCCAACCCGGCGATCGCGGCCGCCCGGACGCCGCTCTGGCGCCGTCCGGCCTACCAGGCGCTCGCGGCGTTGGCGGTGGCCGGCGCGGCCGGCGCGGTGATCTTCGTCCCGGCGGACTCCGTGCCCAGACCGAGCACCATATCCATGTCCAGCACCGATCTCATCGGTGACGAGCGGACAGCGAATCCGTGCGCGCTGATCGACCGGACGGCGCTGGCGCAGTTCGGCCCGGTGGAACTGCACACGACCTACGGCAACTTCAACCGCTGCGACCTGCTGGTCAACGTGGGCGCCCGGGAGACCGTCGACGTCGAGGTGCAACTGATCACCCGCAAGTCACGGCCGGTGCGCGGGGAACCGTTCGAAGTCGTCGAGGAACCGTCCAGCGCCGAGGAATGCGACCGGTCGATCCCGGTCGACGACAAGTACAGCATCCGGGTGACGGCGAAGGTCCCCGATCCGCCGATGAACCTGTGCGACATCGCCGAGGTGGCCACGAACGCCGTGATGGACACGCTGCGCCAGGGGCCGATTCCCCGGCGCGGCACGCCTTTCCCGGAAGGCTCACTGGCCTATGTGGACGCTTGTCCGCTGGTGGACGGAACCGCGTTGGCCGTGCTGCCCGGGGTGGACCCCCGGTCCGCGGTCGACGGGTTCGGCAAGTGGGCGTGCAAGTGGTACCACCACGCGACCCGGACCGAGATCAACCTGCGCTACGACCAGCACGCCGCGCTGGAGCCGATCACCGGCCAGCCGACCTGGCTCGCCGGCCACGACGCCTTCGTCAAGCTGGACACGGATTCGGGCACCAGCTGCACGGTGAGCGTGCTGCACGTGCCGGCCGACCGGCCCCGGCGGGCAACCGTCGACGTGATGGTGCTGACAGTCAGCGGCGAGCGGCGAGGCGACGAGTACTGCGCCCCGGCGACGAGCTTGGCGGCGGCCGCCGCCAAGCTGCCGCGCTGACACGTCAGGACTTGCGCTTCGGGAGGTGCCCCGACCGCACGAGGCACCCGAGCGTGTCGCAGATGACCCGGGTGGCCATCAGTGCCGTGATCTCGGCGTTGTCGTACGGCGGGGCGCACTCGACGACCTCGATCCCGGCGAGCGGACGGGCGTCGGCGATGATCTGGATGAACTTCAGCACCTCACGGGGCAGGAACCCGCCCGGCTCCGGCCAGCCGGTGCCCGGCACGAACGCCGCGTCGAGACAGTCGACGTCGAAGCTGAGCCACACGGCGTCGGCGCCGTCCCACGCGACGTCCAACGCCTTCTGCGCGGCGGCTTCGATGCCCATCTCCACGCAGTCGGTCACCGTCATGATCGTCGTGCCGCGCTCCCGGCCGACCTTCACGCCCGGCCGCGGCGCCTGCCAGCCACCGATGCCGATCTGCACCAGGTTCTTCGGCGGCACGTTCGGGATGTCCGTGGCGTGGAACCACGGAGTGGTGTGCATCCGCTCGTCGAGGTCCGTCTCCTGGGTGTCGACGTGCCGGTCGAAGTGGATGATCCCCAGGTTCCCGCCGTTCAGGTGCGGCGCGACCCCGCGGGTCGTCGGGTAGCCGATCGAGTGGTCCCCGCCGAGGACCACCGGGAACGCGCCGGACTCGTAGACGTGCGAGACCGCCTTGGTGATCTGGTCGAAGCACTTCTCGATGTTGCCGGGGATGGTGAAGACGTCGCCGAGGTCGGCGATGGTGATGGACTCCCGCAGGTCGACGCCCAGCTCGAAGGAGTACGGCCCGTACAGCGCGGAGATCTTGCGGATGCCCTGCGGACCGAACCGGGTGCCGGACCGGTAGGTCGTGCCGCCGTCGAACGGGACGCCGAGCACCGCGACGTCGTACTCGCCGCAGCGCCGGACGTCCTCCACGTAGGGTGCCTTGAGGAACGTGTTGATGCCCGCGAAGTGCGGCAACTCGCCGCGGGAGAACGTCGGGATGGTGCGGTCCACGATCGAGTCCGCGCCCGGCAGGCCCAGCTCGAGGCCGCGGGCGATCTCTTCCTCGTACTTCGTGGTGGGCAGCTTGGCCTCGGCGTCGACGGCGTAGGCGGCCTCGGGCCCGTAGTTGCCGTGCAACTGCTTGGCGTCCTGTTCGGCCTGGACCGGGTCGATCGGCTCGCCGTCCGGGGTATGGCCGGGGCGGTTGGGGTTGTAGTGCACGTCCGTTCCTCCACAGTCGGGCACCGGCGGGAAACAGCCGACACCACCAGCTGTCTCCCGGGCTTTTGTCCCGCCGTGGGACGGCATCCGCACTGCCGCCTGCGTCCCTCGGACCAGACTCCCGCGTGCGGAACGGAACCCTAGACGCGCCTCACCCTCGGTGAGTCGGTCACAAGTCTATTTCACCTGGCCACGCTTCGTGAGCGTTTATCGGTGTTCTAACCCTGATAAACACTCACGAGAGGAGGGTGGGTCACCTGAACGGGGGGTGGGGTCACTCAGCCATTCGGGCTCTCGCGTTTACCCCCGAACGGCCTATATACCTGTCCGGTACACGGCTACCGCGGACGGGGGATTGACCCATGCCCGGCTCGACGATCCTCTTGGCACTCAACGACATCACCAATCGAACCGTGATGGCGGACCAGCTGGAGCGGATCTGCAGACACCTGACCGAGGACGGCCACGACGTCGTACGGGCGGGCACCGACGACGACGCGCTGGCGCTTGTGCAAAGCCGCGCGGACCTGACCGCCGCGCTGGTGAGCTGGGACCTGCACGACGACGAAGGCGTCGTGCAGCGACCGGCCGAGGCGGTCCTGAAGGCGTTGCTGGGCCGGTTCACGCGGCTTCCGGTGTTCCTGGTGACCACCGCGACGGCCGTCGACGACCTGCCGCTGTGGGTGTCCCAAGTGGTGTGCGGGTACGTGTGGCTGCTGGAGGACACCCCCGACTTCATCGCCGGCCGGATCGGCGTGGCCGCGCGACGCTACCAGGACGAGCTGCTGCCGCCCTTCTTCCGCGAACTGCGCCGCTTCGACGACACGCACGAGTACTCCTGGCACACTCCGGCACACGCGGGCGGGGTGGCGTTCCTGAAGTCACCCGTCGGACGGGCGTTGTTCGACTACTACGGCGAACGGCTGTTCCGCACCGACCTGTCGATCTCGGTGGCGGAACTGGGGTCGCTGTTCGAGCACACCGGACCGATCGGCGACGCGGAAAGCAACGCGGCCCGGATCTTCGGCGCGGACCTGACGTACTTCGTGCTGCACGGCGACTCCACAGCCGACCGGCTCGCCCTGCACGCCAGCATCGCCACCGACGAACTGGTGCTGGTCGACCGCAACTGCCACAAGGCGATCTACCACGGCCTGACCCTGACCGGCGGCCGCCCGGTCTACCTTGTGCCGACCCGCAACGGTTACGGGCTCATGGGGCCCATCCCGCCGGCCGCGATGGCCGGCGAGGCCGTCGACGACGAGCTGCGGCGAAGCCCGCTCGGCACCGGCTCGTCCCCTGTGTACGCGGTGATCACCAACTCCACGTACGACGGCCTCTGTTACGACGCCGTACGTCTGGCCGAGCTGTTGGGACCGAACGTGCCGCGGATGCACCTGGACGAGGCGTGGTTCGCCTACGCCCGGTTCCACCCGCTCTACGCACGCCGGTACGGCATGTCCGTGGACGCGGACGCGGTGCCTGATGACATCCGGCCCACGGTCCTGACGACGCAGTCGACGCACAAGTTGCTCGCCGCGATCTCCCAGAGCGCCATGCTGCACGTGAAGAACTCGCCGCGGTCGCCAGTGGACCACCACCAGTTCAACGAGACGTTCATGATGCACGCCACCACGTCGCCGATGTACCCGATGATCGCCGGGCTCGACGTGGCGGCGGGCATGATGGACGGCGCGGGCGGTGAGTGGCTCACCGACGAGGCGATCACCGAGGCGATCCGCTTCCGCCAGTCCCTGGCTCGCATCGGCAGGCGGATCGCCGCCGCCGGAGACCGTCCACCGTGGTTCTTCGGCACGTGGCAACCCGACTCGGTCACCGACCCGCGCGACGGCGAGCGCTACTGTTTCGCGGACGCCCCACTGGACCTGCTGCGGACCGAGCCGTCCTGCTGGACGCTGGAGCCCGGCGCGGACTGGCACGGCTTCCCGGGCATGGAGTCCGGCTACTGCATGCTGGACCCGATCAAGGTCAGCGTCACGTGCCCGGGCACCGACGCGCAGGGCACGCGGGCCGAGATGGGCATCCCGGCCAGGATTCTCACGGCCTACCTGGAGACCAGGCGGATCGTCGTGGAGAAGACCGACGCCTACACCTGCCTGATCCTGTTCTCGATGGGCATCACGAAGGGCAAGTGGGGCACCCTGATCGACGCGCTGCTCGACTTCAAGGCCCTCTACGACGCGGCCACTCCGCTCGTCGCGGTCCTCCCCGACCTGGTGAAACAGCATCCCGACCGGTACCGCGGTCTCACGTTGCGCGATCTGTGCGACCAGATGCACGCCCACCTGTGTGCCAGCAACCTGATCCCGTTGCTGGACGACGCGTTCACGCATCCACCTCGCCCTGAACTGACGCCCGCACAGACCTACCAACGGCTCCTGCGAGGCGGGACCGAGCCCGTCCGTCTCGGCGAACTCGCCGGCCGCACAGTGGCCACCCAGGTCGTCACCACGCCACCCGGCATCCCAGTGCTCATGCCCGGCGAGAACGCCGGGAAACACGACGAGCCGACGTTGCGGTACCTGCGAGCTCTCGAGGACTTCGACCGGCACTTCCCCGGCTTCCCGAGCGAGACCCACGGAGTCACCAGGGACACCAACGGCGACTACTGGATCACCTGCCTGCGCACGAGCTGACAGGACCCGGACGAGCCCGGGCGGGATGCAGGTTCCTGAAGGGACGTTCGCCGCACATTGCGCAGAACGGCCGTATCCCGGATGACCAAGCCGCTCATACACTCGCATCCGTTTCGGTAAAGGAAAAACCAACCACCCCTGCTAGGTTGTCACTACCGAACGGAGACGCGATGGATCGCGCCCTGGGCAGACGGACCTTCGTACTGGGCATAGTCGCCGCGGCGTCCGCCGCCGGGACCACGGCCACCGCCCGACCACTGTTCACCCGGGCCGCCGGCGTCGCGGTGCTCGGTCAGTCGGCCAAGGCGTTATGCCTGCTCGGCACCAGCTGGGTCCTGGTCGACGAGGACGGCACGACGTATCCGACGACCGGACTGGAAGGTGCCGACGTCATCGACGTGGCCGCTGACGACCGCGGCGTCCTGGCGGTCGGGTCGCGTCCCGCGCCGCCGTTCACCGAGGCCACGATCTGGCAGTCCGCGGATGGCGTGACCTGGACCGAGGTGATGCGGCTGGCCGGCACGAACACCGAGTTCACCGGGGTCGGCTTCGGTCCGGGCACGGCGATGGCGTTGGGTTCCGCGCTGACCGAGGAACGTGCCCCGGCGAGGACGGTCGCCGCCCGGCGGTGGCAACGGACGTGGTCGCAGATCCCGGTCACCGGACTGGAACAGACCGCCGAACACGCCATCACCACGTTGTCGGGCAACCGTTCCGGCTGGGTCGCCGCCGCGATCACCCAGGAGGCCACGACGCTGTACCACTCCCCCGACGGTTCGGCGTGGGCCGCGGTCGCCGCAGGCCGGCTGGAGGACGCCGCGGTGCAGGGCATTCTGCTGGACGGCAACGGCGCGGTTCGCTGGGTGGCCAACGCGATCGGCGGGTCCGCGGCGATCACCGGCACGGTCGGCGGAGGCCGCGGGCCCGTGGCTGTCCGGGAGGACGCGCATGCCGTCGGCGCGGTGTGGACCAGGCGCGGTCCGTTGTCCTACTGGCTCGTCGATGGCCGCCTCGTCACGGCTGGGATCTGAGGAGGCCCGCGATGATCACGTTCAGCAAGATCGACGGCACGCCGGTCTACTACTGGCGCTCGAACCGGCCGAACACCACGGCCCGCAACTGGCAGTGCACCCAGGAGTTCTACGACCGCCTCGTGCTCTGGATCCGGGATCTGCGGTCACTTTCCACCGCCTACGGCAGCGTCTCCTACATCGTGTCGGCCGGGTTCTACGTGAACAAGCCCGGTGAGCACGGCGCGGGCACGGCCGTGGACATCGACCACATCCAGTGGAGCAGCGGAACCGTCTGCACGCCGCTGGATCGGCATCACGCGTCCAGCAATGCCGCGCTGCGCAGGCGTTATCTCGCGCTCGAGGCGGTCACCCGGCGCAGGTTCCGGTACGTCCTGGACGGCTGGTACAACGCCGACCACGCGGACCACATCCACGCCGACTTCGGTGGTCTGCCGATCCGGCTGGGCACCGGTTCGGCGAGCGACACCAAGTTCATCCAGGCCATGTGCAACAACTTCCGCGACACCGGGCTCACGGTCGACGGCGACTGGGGCCCGCTGACCCAGTCCGCGTACAACTCCGCGAAGTCCGCCCTGGGCATCACGGGCGATCCCACCAGCGGCGCCACGCCCTACCAGCAGATGTTGTCCGCGATCGCCCGGCACGGATTCGCCAACACGACGTTCTGACAGCGCACTGATCCGGGCACTGATCCCGATCGTCGGTGCCTTCGGGGCGGCTTGCGGCTATCCGACCGGCCGCAAGCCGTCCTTTCCCAGCAGCAGCACAGCGAGCAACGCGAACGCCGCCACTGCCGCGAAGACCCAGAAACCCCAAGGGTAGGCGACACCCGCCGTCACCAGCGCGCCGGTGATGAAGGGGCCGACGATCGACCCGAGCCTGCCGACGGCCGACGTCATGCCCAAGGCCGTTCCCCTTGCCTGCGCCGGGAATGCTTGCGCGACATACCCGTAGATCAGCACCTGGGCGGAGAACACGAACACACCGGTCAGCAGGACCATCACGTTGAGCAGGAAACTGTTGTCGATCCGCAGGCTGAGCGCGGCGAGCAGCACGGCACTGGCACCGAACCAGATCCGGGCGATACGGCGGATGCCCAGGCGGTCGGCGACAGTGCCTGCCACGAGCAACCCGATGATCGCGCCGACGTTGAGCACGAGCAGCAAGGTGACCGAAGTAGACAGTGGATACCCGGCAGTGCGCATCAGTTGCGGCAGCCAGGTGTTCAGGCCGTAGACCAGCAGCAGTCCCATGAACGAGCCGGTCCACACCGCGACGCTGATCCGCCGGAACCGCGGCCCGACCAGTTCCCGCAGCGCGAACCGTTCGGTGTCGCCGCGCTGTCTGGCTTCGAGGAACGCCGACGACTCCGGCAGTTTCCACCACATGACCGGCAGCACGACGAGTCCGGCGATGCCGCCGCCGTAGAACAGCAGCTCCCAGTTCTCCTTGGCCACCAACGCAAGCAGCGAGGTGAGGACCGCGCCGACGTGGTAACCGGTCATGGTGTACGTGCTCGCACTGGCTCCGCGCCCCGCGGGGAGGTTCTCCGTCATCACGGTCAGCGCGACCGGCATGCAGGCACCGAGTCCCAGTCCGGCCAGGAACCGGAAAAACCCGAACACCGCGACGTTCGGCGCCAGCGGGATCACCAGGGTGAACACCGAGAACACCAGGACCGAGCCGATCAGCATCCAGCGGCGGCCGAACCGGTCGGTGAGCGGCCCGAGCCCGGCCGCGCCGACCGCGACACCGACCAGGGAGACCGTGGCCACCAGGGTGGCCCCGGCCGGAGTGAAGCCGACGTCCCCGCTCTTCAGCAGGGTCGGGATGGCGGCGCCGAGGGCGACGAGGTCGTACCCCTCGATCAGGACGGTCAGCCAGCAGAGCACGGCCGTCCATACTGGACGCTTCACGGCGGTCGTCATGTGATCACTCCGGTGTGGTCAGCTGGGTGTCGACCTGGATCAGGCGCGGGCCGTCAGTGGTGGTCTTCAACACCGAACGCAGCTCGTCGAGTTCGGTGACGGCGGTCGCCGGAACGCCGTAGCCCTCGGCGATCCGGGTGAAGTCCAGGCCCGGGATGTCGGTGCCCGGCACGTCCGGCGTGCCGAGCAGACCGGCGAACCAGCGCAGGGCGCCGTAGGTTCCGTTGCGCAGAATGACAAAAGTGACCGGTACGGCGTAGTTCGCCGCTGTCCACAAAGCAGTGATGCCGTAGTTCGCGGAGCCGTCGCCGATCACGCCGGCCACCGGCCGGTCAGGCCGGCCCATGGCCACTCCGACCGCGGCGGGCAGGCCGAATCCGAGCCCGCCGGACGCGGGGAAGAAGTAGGAACTGTCGTGCCGCAGGTCCATCTGCCGCCACCACGCGGAATTCGTCGACGTCGACTCCACGACGTAGCTGGTGTCCGCGGGCTGCGTGTCGCGGAGCGCGGCGAACACCTGTTCCGGGTGCAAGGCCGCCTCGGCGGTCTCGGCCGGTGGGTTCGGCACGAAGTCACGTGCCTGGCGGCGCGAGGGAAGCCGGGCCAGGAGTGCTTCGATCACCGCGCCGGGATCGGCCACCAGCGCCTCCCCCATCGGGGCGCGCGCCGCCGCGCCGGGATCGTCGGTGACCTGGACCAGCCTGCTGCCCTCGGGCAGGTAGGGGCCGGGAACGTGTTGGTGGTAACGGAAAACCGGCGCGCCGAGCACCAGGATCAGGTCGTGCCCGGCGAGCCGGCCGGAGACCGGCGCGATCCCGGCGGGCAGCACGCCACGAAACAGTCCGTGCCGGTTCGGGAACGGCAGCCGGTGCGGCGACGGCGCCACCCACACCGGCAGGTCGAGGTGTTCCGCCAACGCCACGGCACGGTCGAACAATCCCGTGGCGTCGATGTCGCCGCCGAGCACCAGCACGGGATTCCGCGCCGTTCCGACCTGCTCGGCGAGTTCACGAAGGTGGGCTTCGTCCGGCGAGAGCCCGCGCCGGACAGTGCGGGCGAGCGTGACAGCCGCGTTCGTGTCGAGTTCCACGGCCCAGTCGTCGTAAGGCACCGAAAGGTAGGTCGGCCGACGCTGCAACTCCGCTTCGAACACGGCCTGCGCGAGCGACCGTGGCACGTCAGCGGCACAGCTCGGTTCGCCGGACCAGCCGGCCAGCGGCCGCATCAACTGCGTGGCCTCGACGTTGGCGAGCATCGCCTCAAGCCCGATGGCCGGCCGAACCTGCTGGCCCGCGGTGATCACCAACGGGGAACGGGAGTAGACCGCGTTGGTCAGCGCGCCCATGGCGTTGCCCGAGCCGGCGGCGGCGTGCAGGTTCACGAGCACCGGCCGGCCGGTGGCCTGCGCGTAACCGTCGGCCATCCCGACCACGACGCCTTCGTGCAGGCCGAGCACGTAGCGGAACGAATCGGGCAGATCGGCCAGGAACGGCAGTTCGTTCGACCCCGGGTTGCCGAAGATGGTGGTCAGGCCGCGGCGTTCCAGGAATTCATGGGCGAGCTGGCGGACGGTCGGCATGGCTGGACCATAGGCGGACCGCTCGGGCATGTTCCAATAGATGTCGCCGACGACCGATATCGACGGGATCGATGATGCCGGACTTCGACCTGAACCTGGTGCGCACGTTCGTCCTGCTGTACGAGACCCGAAGTGTCACGGCCACGGCCGAGTCGCTGCACGTCACGCAGCCGACGATCAGCTACAGCCTGCAGAAGCTGCGCCGCCGGTTCGGTGACGAACTGTTCCGCCGTGCCAAGGGCGGCCTCGTGCCCACGACGACGGCCCGCGAGCTCTACGAACCGCTGCACGGCGCGCTGGCGGACATCGAGGCGGCGGTCAGCGGCACGCTTTCGTTCGACCCGGCGTCCGCCCGCGCCTCGTTCACGCTCTGCTTGTCCGATCTGGGCGAGGTGTCGTTGCTGCCGCGGTTGCTGGCAGCCCTGCCCAGCCACGCACCGCACGTCACGTTGACCGTCCGGCCGTTGGACGTGGACAACGCCGCCGACCAGGTCGGCCGGGGCGACATCGACGCGTTCGTCGCGTCACCGCTGATCAGATCCCAGCGGGTGGCCAGAATCCCCTTGTTCTCCGAGGGGTACGTCGGCATGGTCGCCGAGAGCCACCCGCGGCTACGCGGCGACCGGGTCGGTCTGCGGGCACTGGCCGCCGAACGGCACATCACGGTGTTCGGCCCGGCCGGGCACGACGGGCCACGCAAAGCTCTGGCGGCACACGGTCTGCTCGACCGGGTCGTGCTGGAGGTGACCAGGTTCGCGGCGCTGCCATACCTGGTTCAGCAAGGCGAGTTGTTCGCGATGGTTCCCCGCGATGTCGCCGAGGTCTTCGCCGGCACACACCGGGTCCGGCTGCTGGAACTGCCGCTGGAGATGGACCCCGTCCAGGTGTCGGTCTACGCCAGGCACGCCCATGCCCGCAGCCCGGCCCAGCACTGGCTGGTCGGTTTCATGCGGGAGATCCTCGCCCCGGCATGAAGGGTGTCCAGGCAGGCCACCCTCGGCCTGCCTGGACGCGTTCCGGGCATGTCATTCCGGGCGCTGCTGTTGCATGTGGTCCTTGAGCTTGTCGGCACCTTGCTGGATCTTGTCGCCGTGCTTGCCGCCGGTCTTCTCGTCGGCGAGCTCCGCGGCCTTGTCGATGCCCTGGTCGGTCTTCTCCGGATTGTCCTCGGTGAACTTCTGCAGCTTTTCCTTGGCCTTCTCGAACACTGGTTCCTCCCGGTGTCGTTGTCTGGCGCATGTGGACTACCCGGCCAAGACACCGTTATGCGACTTAGCCCCTACGGGTGATATGCCGCTGGAGCGGTGGTCAGGCCCGCCAGGCCGACCGGCGGAGCAGGCGAAGGCCGTTGAGGCCCACGATGACCGTGGAGCCTTCGTGGCCGGCGACCCCGAGCGGCAGCGGCAGCGTTCCGAAGAGGTCCCACGCCGCCAGGACCACGATGAACGTCCCGGCGATGACCAGGTTCGCGATCACGACTCGACGCGCCCGGCGGGCCAGCGCCACCACGGCGGGGACGGTGGTGAGGTCGTCTCGGGTGATCACGATGTCGGCGGTGTCCAGCGCCAGGTCGGACCCGCTGCGGCCCATGGCGATGCCGACGTGCGCCGCCGCCAGGGCGGGTGCGTCGTTCACGCCGTCGCCCACCACGATCGCCTTGGGCAGTTCCCGCACGGCGGCCACTTTGTCCTGGGGCAGCAGGCTCGCGCGGACGTCCGTGATCCCGACGTCCGCGGCGATCTTGGCGGCCGCGCGCGGATTGTCCCCGGTGAGCAGAACGGGGTTCATCTCGGCCAGATCGGACACAGCGCCGGCCGCGCCCGCGCGGAGCCGATCCGTCACGCCGATGACTCCGGCGAGGGCACCGTCGACGCACACCACGATCGCGGTGTGCCCGGCGGCCTCCACCTCGTCCACCACAGGGCCCGTGGGCAGGTGGGCCGGGCTGCCCACTTCGACCAGACGCCCGTCGACCCGGCCGGAGACTCCCTTGCCGGGCAGGGAAACGAACTCGGTGACCGGGCGAACGGACGGGCACGCGGCGGCAATCGCGCGGGCCACCGGGTGCTCGGACCGGCTTTCCACGGCTGCCGCGAGACTCAGCACGTCGACGTCCATGATCCGGTGCACCACGGCGACCTCAGGCGTGCCTGACGTCAGTGTGCCGGTCTTGTCGAAGGCCACGCGCTTGGCCGTGCCGAGGCGCTCCAGCACGGTCGCGGATTTCACCAGGACACCGTGCTTGCCCGCGTTGGCGATGGCCGACAGCAGCGGCGGCATCGTCGCCAACACCAAGGCACATGGCGACGCGACGATCATGAACGTCATGGCACGCAACAGTGTCGGTTCGAACGCCGCGCCGAACAGCAACGGCACGACCAAAAGGGCGAGCGTCACGGCGACCATGCCGACCGAATAGCGTTGCTCGACCTTCTCGATGAACAGCTGGGTGCGGGCCTTGGTCGCGCTCGCCTGCTCGACCATCGCGACGATCCTGGCGATCACCGTGTCCTCGGCGGGCCTGGTGATGCGCACGTGCAGCGCGCCGGTGCCGTTCAGCGTCCCGGCGAAGACCTCGTCGCCCACGTGTTTCGCGGCCGGCAGCGGTTCGCCGGTGATCGTGGCCTGGTCGACCTCACTCGCGCCGTCGATGACCTCGCCGTCACCGCCGATCCGCTCACCGGGACGGACCAGGATCACGTCCCCGGCCCGCAGCTCCGCCGCGTCGACTTGCTGCGCGCCGTCGGCGGTCAGCCGGGTCGCCGTCTGGGGCGTGAGGTCCAGCAGGCCGCGGACCGAATCCTCGGTGCGCTTGGTCGCGATGGCCTCGAGCGCGCCGGACGTCGCGAAGATCACGATGAGCAGCCCGCCGTCGAAGACCTGCCCGATCGCCGCGGCGCCCGCCGCCGCCACGACCATCAGCAGGTCGACGTCCAGCGTCCGGTCACGCAACGCCTTCAGCCCGTCCAGCGCCGGTTGCCAGCCACCGGTGACGTAGCAGGCCAGGTATAGACCCCACCACGACCACGCGGGCGCGCCCGAGACCTGGGCGAGCAGGCCGAGGCCGAACAGCGCGGTCGCGACGGTCGCCCACCGCACTTCAGGCAGCGTCCACGCGCTCACTCGGCGGGCGGACCGAGCGGCTGGGCGTTCCACGTCAACAAGCACATTGACATCCTATCTGCGCAGTCATGCAGATACGCAACCAGTTGACTATGCGGGCTATGCTGAGGTATGCACTCGTCACTGCCGGACTTCGACATGCCCTCCGACGAGCAGGTCCACCTCGCCGCCGAAACCTTCCGGCTGCTGGCCGATCCGACCCGGATCCGGGTGCTGTGGGCGCTGTTGCAGGGCGAGTCCTCGGTCGCGTGCCTCGCCGAACTGGCCGGCGCCGCGCCCACCGCGGTCAGTCAGCACCTGGCCAAACTCCGGCTCGCGGGTCTTGTCAAGGGCCGCAGGGAGGGCACGTTCGTGTACTACTCGGCCGCCAACGAGCACGTCCGGAGCTTGCTCGACCAAGCGCTGTTCCACGCGGGAAAGATCGACGTTTGAGTCTTTCGCCGGATAGGTCCGACCAATAACATGACGGGCCGGGTCGGCTACCACTGGAGGCGGTTGTGCGCTCGCGTCCTCGTCCTGTGCGCAGTGAACGCTGGGGCGGCGAATCCTCGGACCAATCCGGCCGGGCGAAGCTGTGGTGGTCGGTCCCGATCATCGTGGTCGCGTTCGTCGCCGGGCTGTTCCTCGGGCGCCCGGCCGCCGAGATCACGGCCGAGTCCGATCCGGTCGCGGAGATGAAGAAACAGGACGCGCAACGCGATCACGCCCAGATCGGCACGCTCACCGACCAGGCCAGGCGCATCCACGACGGCCTGCTGCCCGTGCTGGAGGGCCTGAACACCACCACGGCCACGAAGGAACAGGTCAGCGGCTGGAAGCAGATCACGAAGGGTTACGTGGCCGAGTTCGCGGAGCGGCCGTCAGCCGGGACCGCCGTGAACATCGCCCGTTCCGGCCTCGCCTCCAGCGTGCAGCAGCTCGACCTGGCCGTCGACACGTACGCCCAAGCCCTGGACGCCCCCGGCAAGGAGACCTGGCTGCAGACCGCAGGACGGCAGCGTGACGCGGCGATCGTCACCTGGTCGATCGCGGCCACCCAGCTCGACGTGCTCAACATCGACTCCGGCCGCGGGCACGCCCACATCTTCCTGCCGTCCAAGCCGGGGCAAGGGGCGCTCACGTCGGACGGAGCGCCCGAGGGACCGCGTTAGTGGTGATGCGCCACCAGCTCGTGCGCGGCGTCGCAGTGCGGTGCGGCGGGATGGGCGTGCAGCACCGCCCGTGACACCCGGGGCAACGCGTGCATGAGCCTGTGTTCGGCGTCGTGCGCGATGCGGTGTGCGGCTGTCAACGTCAGCCCAGGGTCGACGGACAACTCCGCTTCCGCGTGCAGGGCGTGGCCCACCCAGCGCAGCCGGAGTTGGTGCACGGCAAGCACTTCCGGCGACGCGGCGAGCGCGTGCTCGGCCTGGTCGACCAGAGTCGGGTCGACGCCGTCGAGCAGGCGGCCGAAGACCTGCTTGGCCGCGCCCCACAACACCGACAGGATGGCCGCGGTGATCAGCAGGCCGACCACCGGATCGGCCCACTGCCAGCCCACCGCCGCACCACCGGCCGAGAGCAGGACGGCGAGGCTGGTGAATCCGTCGGTCCGGGCGTGCAGCCCGTCGGCGACCAGCGCGGCCGATCCGATCTGCCTGCCGACCGTGATCCGGTAACGGGCGACGAGTTCGTTGCCCAGGAAACCGATCAGCCCGGCGGCGGCCACCCAGCCGACGTTGCGCATGTCGCGCGGCTCGACCAGGCGCTGGACCGCCTCCCAGCCCGCCAGTCCGGCGGACGTGCCGATCACCGCGAGGATCACCAGCCCGGCCAGGTCCTCCGCGCGGCCGAGTCCGTACGTGAACCGCCGGGTCGCCGCCCGCCTGCCCAGCAGGAACGCGATTCCCAACGGCACAGCGGTCAACGCGTCGGCGAAGTTGTGCAGCGTGTCGCCAAGCAGTGCGACGGATCCGGTGAAGGCCACCAGGACGGCCTGCGCGACGGCCGTGATCATCAAGGCGGCGAAGGAGATCCACAACGCCCGCATGCCCCGGCGACTGGCTTCGAGCGTACTGTCCACAATGTCCCCGGCGGCATGGCTGTGCGGCCTCAGCGCCGCCAGAAGACCTTTCCGGTGCCCGTGTCCATGCCCGTGACCCATGTCCCACAAGATAGGACCGAGAATCCGAAGCGACAACGCCGCAACAGCCACCCACCGGCAACAACAATCCCCTGGCCCCACCCCGTGTCCACCATTCCGGCACCCCGAAATCCCCGTTCCGGCACCCCGTGTCGGCCTTTGCGACACCCCGGGATTCCCCTGGGCGGACTCCTGGTGCCTTGTCCCCGGGCGGTATGACGAAGGAGCCGGGCCTCGCTCCTGGTGGGTGCCCGAGCGGCCTCGCAGAGGTAGGCCCGGGAGGCCCTCCACGGAGGCAACGCTCGAATCGGAAGTTCAGCCGCCAGGCCTCTGGAGCGCCGACGAGTTGACGGCCGCCCTGCCCCGTGAGGCATGCCGTGGTCAGCGGGGTTCGTCGCTTCGTTCTCAGTGTCCCCAGTGTGCGGTCTTCAGCACGGCACCGGCCCAGTTCTGGCCGATGTGCACGTGATCGTTGTGCTTGCAGGTCTTGGTCGACGCGCCGCAGTTGGCGATCTCGTCGTACTCCTGCCAGCCCGCGTCCGGGTTGCCTGCCAGCCACGCCTTGTCGTTCCAGATGATCGTCTGGATGCCGTACGGCCCGGCGTTGGCGCGCAGGTAGTCGGCGAGCTCCCAGCCGGCGGTGAACTCGGCGGGCACGTCCACGTCCATCCAGTAGTCCAGCGCCCGGCCTTCGCCGTGCTCACCGCGTCTGTCGGCGTAGATCCCGGCGAAGTGGGCGTCCCCGCCGCGCAGGTTCCACGCCGGGTTGGCCTTGATCTCGTCGTAGAGCCTGCGCGTGCCCGGCTGTTCGGCTCGCAGGTTCATCTCGGACGGGTCCCAGTGCAGCTCGCTGCCGCCACACGGCGGACCGACCGCCGTGGACACTCCGGTGTGGACATACGCGTCCGGGATGTAGCCCTTCAGGTGGATGTAATCCCACACATCCGTCGTCCTGTTCGGCCCGGTGACGCTCTCACCGCGGACGGTGCATGCGACGGCGACACGTTGTCCGCCGCTGACGGCGCCGATCGTCCCCTCCTGCATGCCAGGCCCCGTCCGGACGTCCACCGCGTGGCCGTCGACGATGCTGTACGTGTGCGCTGAGGCGGGCGTGACGGCCAACCCGGTCAGCATGGCGGTGGTCGCGACGAGTACACCTAGGACTCCGCGTGGCCGTGGGCTCATGCTTCCGGGATGACCAGGAGAGGCGGTCATCCAAACCGGCAAGTCCGCTGTGGACGTTTCACCGGCCCGGCGGGACGGAGCTCCAGAAGGACGTCAGGACCTCCGCGGCGCGGTCCGGAGCCTGGTACGGCCAGAAGTGATTTGCCTCGATCGGGTGATAGCGGGCGCCCAGTGCGTTCGCGACGTCCCGCGCCCTGGCCTCGTCGGAGAACTGGTCGCCGGTCGCGTGCAGCACCATCCCTGGCGCTTCGGTGGCGGTCAGCGGACCCCAGTCGTCGTGCGGGTTCGGCATCGCCGACCGGTACAGCGACAGGATCGAGCCGCCCATGGTCTCGTCCTGGCCGCGGGCCATCTCCAGCGCGTCCTCCTGAGACACGCCGAACGCGGTATACCGATCAGCGAGTGTCTCCCTGGGCGTCGCGAGCGTCCTTCGCATCGCGGCCTCGCCCTCGCCAGGCGTCTGCCAGACCTGGGCGATGGAGTGCCAGACGTAGTCCGGGTGCATGATGTTGGCGACGTCAGCGACCCATGAGCGCAACCGGTAGGTCATGGCGAGGCGGTAGGTCAGGCCCGCGCCCCAGTCATGGCCGACCAGGTCGACCTCGTCGAACTGGTCCAGCCGGCCGGCCACCCAGGCGACGTACTCGTCCTTGGTGCAACCGAAGCCGTCCGGACGAGGGCAGCCGAACCCAGGCAGCGACAGCGCGACGGATTCCACGCCGATCGCTGCCTGGACCTTGCGCCAGACGGCCGCCGTCTCCGGCACGCCATGCAGAAAGACGATCACACCGTCAGGTTACCGGCAGCAGCTGGTTGAGGACGTCGTCCAGCGTCACCAGGCCGGTCATCGCGCCGTCGGCTTGTACGACCGCCAAGTGGTTACGCGTCTCCCGCATCGTGCTCAACGCCGCGTAGATCGGGGTCTGCGCGTCCAGCGTCAACACCGGGCGCATGAGCGACTCGGCTGTGGTCGACGGCGGTCGCAGCAGCGCGTCGCGGACGTGCACGACGCCGACCGGCTGCCCGTCGGCCAGCACGACCAGCCTGAGGTGCCCGCTCGACCGGGCCACCGCCTTGATCCGCGCGCAGCTGACATCGGGCGGGACGGACGCCACTTCGGCGCGCACGATCTCCCGCAACGGCCGGGAGTTGAGCTCCAACGCGGTGGCCAGCTGCTCGTGCCGTGAATCGTCCAGCGCCCCGGCGCGTGCCGAGTGGTCGAGCAGCTGACGCAGGTCGTCCGCGCTGCGGCCGGTGCTCACCTCGTCCACCGGCTCGACGCCGAACCTGCGCAGGCACCAGTTGGCGATGTTGTTCAGTGCCACCAGAAGCGGCCTGGTCAGCCACATGAAGCCGCGCATCGGCAGGGCGAGCAGCGTCGCCGAGAACTCGGGATGCGCGATCGCCCACGACTTCGGCGCCATCTCGCCGACCACCAGGTGCACGAACGTCACGACGATCAACGACAGGATGAACGCGATCACTTCCGCGGTCACATCAGGCAGGTTCCAGCTGTGCAGCAACGGCGTCATCATGTTGTGCACGGCCGGTTTGGTGACCGCGCCGAGGACGAGCGTGCACAACGTGATACCGAGCTGGGAACCGGCCAGCAGCAACGACAGTTCTCGTGAACTACGCAGCGCGGCGCGGGCCGGCAGGCTCGACTCGGCCGCCTCCTCAAGCCGGTACTGACGTGCGGCGACCAAGGCGAACTCGACGGCGACGAAGAACGCGCTGAGCGCCACGGCACCGACGGATATCATCACGGCCACCCACGTGCTCAGGCCGCTCACGCCGTCACCCGCAGCAGCACAGTCTCCGGCACATGCCTGGCGATGTTCCGCACTGTCACGGTCATCTCACTGCCACGCGGCAAGCCGACAGTGACCGTGTCGCCCGGCTGGGGCAGTCGCTGCATCACCGTGATCACCAGACCGGCGATGGTCTCGTACTCGCCGTCCGGCAGGTCGTGCCCGATCAGTCGTTCCACCTCGTCGATATGCGTTGTGCCGGACAGCAACCAGCCGTCCTCGGCCGGTTCGGCGACGCCTTCGTCCGCCGGGTCGTGTTCGTCGGTGATCTCGCCGACGAGTTCCTCGGCGATGTCCTCCAACGTGATCACGCCGGCCAGGCCGCCGTACTCGTCGACGACACACGCGAACTGGTCACCCGATTCACGCAGGCGCGCCAGCACCGTCGGCAGGGGCAGGGAAGCGGGAACCATCACGGTCGGCCGTGCCGCGTCGCGGACGGCGATGTCCAGGCGACCGTCCAGTTCGAGCACGTCCCGCAGGCAGATCATCCCGATCACATCGTCCACGTCGGAACCCAGCACCGGCAGCCGGGAGTTCCCGGACGCCATCAGCTCCACGGCGCGGCTGACCGGTTCGCCCGCGCTGATCGTGGTGACCCGCGGGCGGGGGATCATCGCGTGCTCGGCCGTCCGTTCGTGCAGGTCCAGCGTGCGCTCCAGCAATGTGGACAGTTCGACGGGCAAGTCGCCGCTGTCCCGGGACGCGGCCACGATGTGCTCGAGGTCCCGCGGGGTCGCGGCGTGCTCGACGTCGTGCACCGGTGTGATCCGCAGCAGTTTCAACAGCAGGTTCGACGCGTGGTCGAACAGCCGGATCAACCAGCCGAAAACCTTGAGGTAGAGGCCGGTGGACAGGGCGAGCCGGCGCGCGACGGGCTCCGGGCGCGCGATGGCCAGGTTCTTCGGCACGAGCTCGCCGAACACCATCTGCACGCCGGTGGAGAAGAGCAACGCGAGCACAGTGCCGACCGCGACGCCCACGCCTTGCGGGATTCCGGCGCCGCCGAGCAGTTCACCCAGGCCCGCGCCGATCATCGGCTCGGCCACGAAACCGACGAGCAGACCCGTCACAGTGATGCCGAGCTGGGCGCCGGACAGCATGAACGAGGTACGGCGGGTGATCGCGAGTGCACGGGTGGCACCTGTGTCGCCGACGGCGGCGCGAGCCTTGAGCCGGGACCGGTCCACGGCCATGTAGCCGAATTCCTGCGCCACGAAATATCCGGTGAGCGCGGTCAGCGCGATCACGACGAGAACACCGAGCAGGATGGTCATCGCGCACCCTCCACCTGGGAGCGTGCGCGGCTGGTACTTCGGGAGGGGTCCATGATCCTCTCTCGATCGGGTACGGGCCTCTCTGCAACGAAGAACGTACGCCATGGCCGAGAAGTTCCGTTCCACCGCCGTGTCGTCCTGTCCGGCACGGCGGGTCGCACGTTCCAGCACCCCGGAATGCCTGCATGGCTCCGAATGGACGTCCACGATGGAGCCCTGTGGGCCCGCCGCACCGATACCCGCCGGTTCGGTGGCGTTCCGGCCCGGAGGGTCTCAGGGTGGCTGCCCCTGCTGGTCGTCAGCGGACCGATCTGGCGGGACCGGCGTGGTGCGATCGGCGATTCCGGCCGGGACGGCGCCAGGTCCGGTGGGCGAAGGCCTGAAGCCGGGCGCCCCTGCCTGTCCGTCGGCAAACCGACACGGCGAGATCCCTGAGCGGGGTTCGTGCGGGAGCTTTCGCGGTGCCGCAACGGGTGTTTCGGGGTGCCGGAATGGTGGACACGCGGTGCCGGAATGGTGGACACGCGGTGGCGGAAAGTTCCGGTAGTTCTCCCCTCGTGGCCCGGTCGTGACCGGCCCTACCCTGACCGCTCAGCACATCTGGCCCGAGGGGAGTTCACCGTTGCACCGTCGCGTGGTGGTGTTGTTCGCCGTCGCCGGAAGCGCGTTCATCGCGGCGACGACGTTGACCGCGATCGTCATCTCCGCCGACGTCCCCGAACGCGCCGGCGAAGCGCCGCCGCCGGTCGTCGACGTCGAGGCGGCCGCGGGGTCCTCGGCCGACCGGGTGACCGGGCCACCCGCGTGCCTGATCGGGACCTGGCGCAGTGTCGACGAGTACACGAACTTCAAGTTCTACTCCGACCAGCCTCCCATGCCGTTCACCGGCAGGGGCCGCTACCTGTCCTTCCGGCCGGACGGGACCGGCAGCGAACGCCGCGAAGGGTTCACGTTGACCGGGCACTGGAGTGGCCGGGTGCTGAAACTGGTCAGCGACGGCACCTTCGACTTCCGGTGGAGCGCGGACGCCAAGGCGATCACGTACCACGGGCACATCTCCACGACGGTGACCTACCGGTACTACGACCACCGGGGCCTGATCGAAACACAGCCGATGCGGGCGAACCCGAACCTCAACGAGGTGGACGGGTACACGTGTGACGCCACCCGGCTGACCGAGACCGGCGCGCCCGTCACCGGGTTCCGGTCAGTGTGGGTTCGTACCGGGGAAACCGGGGTGTACGGATGATCCGCGCCGTGTTCCTGGCCTCGCTCGTCGCCTTCCCCGCGCCACCGCAGGTGAATCCGGAGGACATCGCCCGCCCATCGGTGGTGCCGGTCACCGTGACGTGGCACGGCTGGGTACGGGACAAGCAGACCGGCGAGGTCTTCGGCGGTGCCAAGGGTTACGAGGCCACCACCAGGTGCGCGGGCGCGGTGATCAACCCGGCCGGGTACGTCGTCACCACCAGCAGTTGCGTCCACAGTGGACCGGAGGGTGGCACGGCCGCGCTGGTCGAGCGGGCCATGGCGGATCTGGCGAAGATGGGCCGGATCGGCGATCCCGCGAAGGCACGCCGGATGCTGACGGAGCGTGCCGTCGCGGAGGGTGCCGCACCGGACCGGCCGATCGACCGGGTGATCACCGTCGGCGACGACACCGCGTCCGTCGTCGATCTCGTCGCACCCGCCGACGGTGACATCGCCGTGCTGCGAATCCCCCGATCCGGCTTGCCTTCCGTGGAGATCCGCGACGACCGGCCACCGGCCGTCATCACCAGCGGCGGCGTGGTGATCGACGAGGAAGGCCGTCTGGTCGGTCTCGTCGGCCGCGACGGCGCCATCGCCGAGGCTCGCCTGGCCAGAGGCCTGTTACGGGACGTCAAGCCCGAACTGGGCGCGCACGACCGCAACTACCGGGTGGGCCTCAGCCGTTACCACGCCGGGAACTACGACTCGGCCATCGACTACTTCGACGCCGTGGTCGCCGAATCCCCGGCCAACACCCACGCGGCCGAGTTCCGGGCCAAGGCCGCGGCCAAGGGTGGCTCCCCGGGCGACGCGACGTCCCTGCAGACCTTGCTCATCTACGTCTTCGGAGGGGTGACGCTCATCGCGGGCGGGCTCGGAGTGTGGTTGCTCAGACGACGGGCCGGTTCCGCGCCGCCCGTTCCACCTCAGCCAGATCCGTCACCGTGACCAGGCGCATCTCCGCCGCACGACGGGCCACGGCGAACCGGATGTTCTGCAGCCTGCCGTCGTGCGGCGCCAGGTACGGGTCGTCACGCGCGCCGAAGGCGATGGCGGAGATGACCCGGATGGCGTCGTCGACCCGTTGCGGGCGTTGCAGGTTCCAGGCGTAGCCATGCCAGTACAGGACTCGTTCGTAGATCTCGCGGTTGGACGGCGGCCGCGGGTAGTCGTCCTCGCCCGCCAGCCAGGGTTCGGTCAGCGCGAGGGCGACGTACCAGTCCCGGCTCTGCCGGACCAGGCCCGGCCCGGCCGCGGTGACCTGGCCGGTGACGGCGTCGGGAACCGCCGGGCTGTCCCGGGCGAGGCTGACGTCGATGCTGATCAGCATGTCCGCGAGGCCCCGCGCGGTCTGCCTGCCGAGCAGGATCACGAGCTGGTTCTCCCCGTCGTCCAGAAGCGCGGACATCGACCTGGTCATGATCACCCGCCGGGCGCCGCCCGGGGCGTCGAACAACCCGGACAGCTGCGCCTCGCCCGAACCCAGCCAGGTCAGCGTCACGGTGTCCGTGCCGACGACCAGCTCGCCGAGCAGGCGTGAGATGTGCGGGGCACAGTCCGGCAACGTCAACGCGATGCCACCGGGTTTGACCGCGTGGTGCGGCGCCCGCCCGAACAGCACCGACTCCCCCGGCTTGAGCACCACCGAAGCCATCCCGGTTCCCCGCACCATGACACTCAGCTCGGGCACGTCGGCACACTCCCCCGGTCCGAACCGATCGCCGCCCACTGATCGGCCAGCGTGGCCCGATCCAGCCGCCCGCAGACCTCCCGGACGGCCGCGCCGGTGTCGAGATCCCAGATCCGTGCGGTGCCATCGGCCGACGCACTGAGCACGCGGGTGCCGGTGGTGTCGAAAGTCGCGTCGTTGAGGTCGTCGTCGTGCCGGTCAAGGCGCGCCAACGGCCGGCCGCTGGGGTACTCCCACAGCCGGGCGACGGCGTCCTGGCTCGCGGTCGCCATGGTCCTGCCGTCCGGGCTGAACCGGATCGCGCGGATCGGCGAGTCGTGCCCGCCGAGTTCGCCGACGGGCTGGCCGTCCGGCACCCGCCAGAGCCGTACGAGCCGGTCCGACCCGCCGGTGGCCAGCGTGTTGCCGTCCGGCGTGAACCGCGCGTCCATGGCCAGACCGGTGTGCCCGGGCAGGATCTTCATCGGGCCGGTGGGATCGGCCAGGCTGAGCAGTCCCACCCGGCCGCCGGACAGGGTGGTCGCCAACGTCCTGCCGTCCGGGCTGTAGACGACCGAAGTCGGGTAGTTGGCGTCGACGACCGAATCGTTGCGTGGCTCCTGCCGGGTCGGCCGGCGGCTGGTCATCGTGAGGTCGTCGGCCCTGAGGAACACGATCTCGTCGCGGTCCTGCTGCTGCGCCCCCTTCTGCGCGGGCGTCCTGCCCGCCAGTGCGACAGTCCTGCCGTCCGGGCTGACCACCACATCGGTGAACTCCGTACCAGGCCTGCCGAACCGGAGTCTCTCGGCTCCGGTGGCGACATCGAAGGCGACGGCCGCGCCGTCCGGGCCGACGGTGATCAACCGCGTGCCGTCCGGCGTGAAGGTCAGGGCCCCGGCCTTGCCGCCGTGCGTGAACTGCCGGACGAGATCACCGTTTGTGCCGTCCCACAACCGGATCGCGCCATCACCGGTCACGGTGGCGATCAGGTTGCCGTTCGGCTGGGACGCGACGCCGACCAGCGCGCCGTCCCGCGGTCCCAGCACGGTTCGCTGGAACGCCCACACGGTGATCTGCCCGGCCGAGTCCGCGCTGAGGAACGTGTGCCCGTCGCCGCTCATGGCGAGTGCGAACGTGGTCACCGCCCCTGTGCCGAGGCCCAACATGTGCTCGCCGGACGCCACATCCCAGACATAGATGGACGTTCCCACCCCACCGGCGAGCACCGACGTCCCGGTGGAGTTGAACGTGACCGCCGTCAGCCCGGGCTCGGAGATCTCCCTGTCCAGTTTCTGTGTCCACTTCTCCGTGTCCCACAGCTTGAGGTGCCGGTCCGGCGACACGGTCGCGAGCATGGTTCCCGCGCGGTCGAACGCCATCGCCGCCACCGGGTCGGTGTGACCGGTGAGTGTCGCGACCACTGTTCCGTCGCTCGCCCGCCGGACGTCGACGTTCTTCTCGTTGGTCGACACGACGAACCTGCCGTCCGGGCTGTAGGACATCACGAGTGAGCCGGCGGTGGCGAACCGTGTGGTCTGCGTGAGCTTCGCCGTGTCCCACACCGTCATCCCCTGCTCGGTGTACGCGACGAAGGTCTTCCCGTCCGGCGCGATCCGCCCGTCGAGCGACCTGCCCGGCACGGTGAAGATCTCCTTGCGCTCCGGCGCGTTCCACAACGTCACCTTGGTTCCGAGCACGTCGGCGGCCAGCAGGAGCCTGCCGTCGTCGCTCAGCGAAACCGAGCGGTACCACCCGTCACCGTCATGCAACACAGCCAGTTCACGGCGGCTGGGCACATCCCACAGCCGAAGTGAGCCGTCACGGCCACCGCTCGCCGCGAGCTTGCCGTCCACGGTCATCGCGAGCCCCGATATCGGCCCGTCATGACCGAGCATCCGGCCGCGGTAGTGATCCGCCCGCACGCCCAGCAAAGCGCTGCGGCTCTCCACGGTCTGCCCGGCCTGCCACGCCCCCAACGCCAGCAACCCGGTCCGGGCGTGGTCGATGCCTCTGGCCAGTTCGGACTCCGCCGCGAGCTGACGAGACAGATTCAGCTGACGGCCGGAATCGGCTCGATCACGCTCGTTGCTGGCATCGCGTTGCAGCTGTGTCGCCACGACAACGGCACCCGTGGCCACCAACAGAAGCACGCTCAGTGCGGCCACCATGGTGCGCAGTCGCCGGGTCCGGCGGCGTGCCGCGATCTGCCCCGCGTGCTCGGCGGCGTTCGACCGGTCCAGGAATTCCTGTTCGGACGGTCGCAGCTCGGTACGTCCCTGCTCAAGCCATGCGTTGACGGTCGCGAGGCGGGCACCGCGGTAGAGGTCGTCGTCCTGCTGCCCGGATTCCGACCAGACTCGGACCGCGTCCGTGAAGCGCCGGTGCTGGATCAGACCGGCACGGTCCTCGTCGATCCAGTCCCGTAATCGCGGCCATGCCGTGAGCAGCGCTTCGTGGCTCAGCCGTGCCCCGGTCGCGTCCACCGTCACCAGGCGGGACTTGATCAGGCCGTCCAGGATGTGTCCGCTGATCTCGTGCTGCTGCACTCGCCGCCGGGTGACCGTGCCCTCGTCCGACACGGTCACCAGCCGCAGCATCACCGAGCGCAGCGCCTCCCGCCCAGCCGGATCGAGTCGCGCGTAGATGTCCTCCGCGGTCCGGGACACCGCGCCGTCGATCCCGCCCGCCTTGCGGTACGCGGCGAGCGTCACCACTGATCCCTCGCGGAAGTTCCACGCCTCCCGTAGGGCGTGCGCCATCCTGGGCAGGGCGCCCGGGTCGTAGCCGGTTTCCCCGCGCACGCCCAGATCGGCGATCAACCGTTCCGGCAGGCCGGGTTCGATGTCCACACCGAAGTCGCGCGCCGGTCGCACGATCGCCTGCCGCAGTTCGGTCGCGTCCATGGCGCCCAGCAACACCGGCGCGGTCAACGCCGGGATCAGGGGCGACAGCTCGATGCACCGGTCGACCAGATCCGCGCGAACCGCGAGGACGGCCAACGCGGGACGGGCATGCGCCAGCGCGGTCGCGAACGCCCGGCGGTCCGTGTCCGGAACGCCGTGGGTGAACAGTTCCTCGAACTGGTCGATCACGATCACCATGCGGTTCCCAGCCGCGTCATGCCCGTACAGTGCCCCGAATTCGTCCGGCTGTTGCCTGATCCGGGCGGCGAGCCCGGCTGGATCGCCGCCGACGTGCGGCGCGATCGCCGTCGCCAGCGCGCCGATCGGGTCCGGCCCGGGCGCGATGACGACGTGCGGCCAGTCGGTCAACCTCGGCAACAGGCCCGCGTGCAGCACCGACGACTTGCCCGCCCCGGAGGCCCCGACCAGCACGACGGGTTCGCCGCCGTCGAGCTGTTCGGCCATTCGTACCAACAGATCCGTGACGACGTGAGTGCGGCCGTGGAACAGTTCGGCGTCCTGCTCCTCGAACCCGGCCAGGCCCGGGTAAGGCGCGGTGGCGGTGATCGGCTTGGTCGGGGTGAGCCGTGGTGCGCTCGACCGCAGGATCGCCTTGACCAGTTTCGCCTGGTCCTCGGTGGCGGGCGCGGCCTTCGCGGTGTTCCCGGCGTACGCGGCCGCTTTCGCCGTGGTGATCAGTTCGGTGGCCGTGGCGAACCGGCGTGCCGGGTCCTTGGCCATGCCCCGCATGACAACCGTGTCGAGTTCCCGTGTGATCGCCGGGACGAACACCGACGGCGCGGGCGGTGGCTGCAACAGGTGTGCCGCGATCTTGGCGGCCGGGTCGGACGCCGGATGCGCCGCCCTGCCGGTCAGGCACTCGAACAGCACACAGGCCAGCGAATACTGGTCCGATCGGCCGTCCACCGGGCCCGCCGACAAGCGTTCCGGCGCCATGTAGTCCCACGTACCGATCAGGTCGCCGGAGCCGGTCAGCGCGGTCGCCTCCGGGGAGGTCTCCCGCGCGATGCCGAAGTCGGCGAGGTAGGCGTGATCATGCTCGTCGATCAGGATGTTCGACGGCTTGACGTCCCGGTGGACCAGGCCTTCCCGGTGCGCGGCGTCCAGTGCCGCCGCCACCTGGGTCAGGATGTGGAGGGCCCGGTCGGGATCGAGCGTGCCCGCGCCCATCGCCCGGCGCAGGTCCGTGCCTTCGACCAGCATCATGTCGATGAACAGGTCGCCGTCGACCTCGCCGAAGTCGTTGACCGGGATCACGTTCGGGTGGCTCAACGCCGCGGCCAGCCGGGCCTCCCGTTTGAAACGGGCCCGGTAGTCCCGGTCGGTGACCGACTGGGGCAGCCGCTTGAGCGCGATCACGCGGTCGTGCACGGTGTCGTAGGCACGGTGGACCACGCCCATGCCTCCCCGGCCGAGCAGGCCTTGGATCCGATACGGGCCGAACACCGGGGCATCCATGGGCTCGACGTTCAGCGCTCCCGCCACCATTCGCGAAACCTATCGAGTCGGGCAGGTCGCGCGGGTCGGCAAGTTTGCCCACATTCCCCTCGTGAGTGTTTGTCCGTGTTCTAACACTGACAAACACTCACGAGGGGGGCGAGCGGATCCATAGTGGACGAGTAGGCTGGGCCATCCAGACGATCACTGGGGGACGAATCTCATGAAGTACCGCACGATCGGCCATGATCCGCGCACCCGCCGCGAGGTCAGCGTGCTCGCGCTCGGCGCGATGCACTTTGGCACCGGCACCGACGAGCAGACCGCGTTCGCGATCCTCGACCGGTACGTCGAGGCCGGTGGCACGTTCATCGACACCGCGAACAACTACGCGTTCTGGGCCGACAGCAGCCAGGGCGGGCACAGCGAGGCCGTGCTCGGCCGGTGGCTCGCCAGCCGTGACGCCGGGGACAAGGTCGTGATCGCCACCAAGCTGGGCGGCCGCCCGGTCGCGGCGGGTCTCGGCTTCGCCGACACGGCCAAGCGGGAGAACGTCGAAGGCCTCACCGCCAAGGCGATCCGCGAGTCCGCCGAACGCAGCCGCGACACCTTGGGCGTGCCGAAGCTGGACCTGCTCTACGCGCACGTGGAAGATCCGGTCACACCGCTGCGGGAAACCGTCGAAGCCTTCGCCGAGCTGGTCGCGGACGGCACTGTCGGCCTGTTGGGCGCGAGCAATCACTGGTCATGGCGCCTGGAGCGGGCTCGTGCGCTCGCCGCGGCCGCCGGGCTGCCGGGTTACGAGGTGTTGCAGTACCAACACAGCTACCTGCGGGCGAGGACGGACCGGCCGGGACGTCGTTCGCCCTACGGCAACCAGGGGTATGTGAGCGGTGACCTGTTGGCGTATTTGAGTGAGACGCCCGAACTGTCGCTGGTGGCGTACTCGCCTCTGCTTGCCGGCGCGTACGTCCGTGACGACCGTCCGCTCGGCCCGGACTGGGATCACGCCGGGACCCCGTTGCGGCGCGCGGCTTTGCGGGAGGTCGCGAAGCAGACCGGCGCGACGGTGAACCAGGTCGTGCTGTCCTGGATGATCGGTGCCGAGACCCCGGTCATCCCCCTGGTCGGCGCTTCCTCGGTCGCGCAGATCGAGGAAAGCCTTGCCGCGGTGGACCTGGAACTGACCGAGGAACAGCGCACCACATTGGACACCACGTACTGACCAGCCGGTGCGGAGGCCGAGGCGCTGCCCTGCGGGGCGGCGCCTCAGTCGAGGCAGAACTCGTTGCCTTCGACGTCCTGCATCACGATGCAGGACTCGTTCACGTCATCGGCAGGCAGCAGGCGCACGCGTACCGCGCCGAGCGCGACCAGTCGTGCGCACTCGGCCTCGAGTGTGGCGAGGCGCTCGTCACCCACGAGGCCGGTGCCGGCCCGCACGTCGAGGTGCACCCGGTTCTTGACGACCTTGCCTTCGGGGACACGCTGGAAGAACAGCCGCGGGCCCACACCTGAGGGATCAACGCAGGCGAACGCCGAACCCTGCTCTTCCGGCGGCTGCGAGCGGTCGAACTCGTCCCACGTGGCGAACCCTTGCGGTGGCGGCGGTACGACGTACCCCAGCACCTCGCACCAGAAACGAGCGACGCGCTCCGGTTCCGCGCAGTCGAAGGTGACCTGGAACTGCTTGACCGACGGCATGGATCCACCATAGTTGCTGTTCGCCGGAATCCCGCCTCATTTACGGATCGCCAGCAGAGCCTGCGCCACATGCAGGTCCTGAAGTGCGATGCCCGAGCTGTCGAAGACCGTGATGTCCTCAGGGGAACGACGCCCTTCAGCCGCGCCCACCAGGACGTCACCGATCGCCGTGACGGTGTCCGCGAGGTCCGCGACGTGCTGGAACTCGCCGATGGTGACCGATTGGGACGGCAGGTCGCAGCAGAGCCTGGCACGCCGGAGCAGGTCCGGTGGCAGTTCCTGTTTGCCACGGGCGTCCGAGCCCATGCTCGCCACATGGGTGCCCGGCCTGACCCAGTCCGCCTCGAACAGTGGGCTGGTGGCCGTGGTCGCCGTCACGATGATGTCCGCCTGTTCGCAGGCTTCCCTCGGTTCGGCACGGTCCGCGTCCAGGCCCTTGTCCGCCAGGGCTTCGACGAACTGCCGGGTTCGTTCGGCCGACCGTCCGGCCACGTGGATCGCTTTGAGGTCCCGGATCTTGCTCAACGCCACGCATTCGTACAGCGCCTGATGGCCGGTGCCGAACACCGTCAAGGTGCGGGCGTCAGGCCGGGCGAGAACATCGGCGGCCACCGCGTCAGCCGCAGCCGTGCGGTAGGCGTTGACCCTGGCGGCCTCGACCACGGCTGCCAGCCGGCCGGTGTCCTTGTCCAGCAACAGGATGCTGGAGCCGTGCCGCGGAATTCCCCTGGCGTCGTTGCCCGGGAAGTAGCTGCCCATCTTCAGGCCGACCAGGCTCGGCGACGACGCGGACTTCACGGTGAACCGGTTCGTGGCTTCGGCCGCGTGCCCGTGCACCACCGGGAAGACGGTGGCCTGGCTGTCCGCGGCCTCGATCAACGCCTGCCTGACCGCGGTGTAGGCGAGTTCTTCCGTGACAAGGGAAGCCGACTCGGTCTCGGACAAGTAGCGCATGGTCACCATCCTCGGACACGGTGCCAGACACGCTGGGAATCCGGCGAAATGACGTGGTAGCGGTCGTGCTGCGCGGCGGTCGCGCAGGCGTGGTTGGGCAGGACACGCAACCGGGTGCCGATCGGGATGTCCGGGAGTGTGGCCGTGCTGCCCGGACGCACGGACAGGATTCCGTGTTCCTGGCTGGCGCCGGTCATCAACAGGTCTTCGTGGACGCGACCGTTGATGTCGGCGACCAGGCCATAGCCTTGGTCGACGGGTTGACTCGCGGTCCCCCGGTCGCGGGACGTCGCCATCCACCCGCCGTCGGTGATGATCCACCCCTTGTCCGGCTGGTGCCCGATCACGGTGGTCACGACCGTCAACGCGAGATCGTCCACTTGGCACACTCCGATCCCCGCCATGACGAGGTCGAAGAAGACGAAGTTGCCTGCCCGGACCTCGGTCACGCCCGTGAGGTCTTCGACGAAGTGCGCGGTCGGCGTGGAGCCGATGCTGACAACGGCAACCGCATGACCGGCCGCGCGGAGCGTTTCGGCGGCCTCCACGGCACAGCGCCGCTCGTTCTCGGCGGCAGCGGCCAATGCCTCTGGCGTGTAGGCGAAGTACGACTCACCGGCGTGTGCGAGGACTCCGCGCGTCCGAGCTCCGAGCTTCTGCGCGATCTTCACCAGCTCAGGCGAGTTCGGCTGTACTCCGCCACGGTGTCCGTCGCAGTCGATCTCGATCAACGCGGGGATGCCCGCCCCGGCGACCGCGTCGGCCTGGTCCACGCTGTCGAGCAGGACGACAAGATCGACGCCGCGTTCCCGCAGCTTGCCGACCCGGCCGAGCTTCGCCGGTGAAATGCCGACGGCGTAAAGGATGTCGGTGAAACCCGCGTCCGCGAACGCTTCCGCTTCAGCGAGCGTCGACACGGTGATCGGACCGGCCCCGCCGTCGAACAACCTGCGCGCCACCTCAATGGACTTGGCGGTCTTCACATGGGGACGCAGGGCCGTGTCCAGCCGCGCCAGCCGGTCGCGCAGCCGGGCGATGTTCGCGTCGAGCTTTCCCTCATCCAGAGCCAGAAAAGGGGTGTCCGGACCGTCAAGCACGTGTGTCACCTGTCTTCCTGGCGGCGGCGAGATCGGCGTAGAGCCCGGAACGTGACATCCCGAGGCGTTCGGCGACACGCGCCACCGCGTTGCGAACCTTGAAGACTCCCAGCTGGTCGAGAGCGTCGATCACGTCAAGCCGCTCGGCACGGCTGAGCGCCGGGAACGGCTTGCCCATGACGAGTTCCTGGTTGCGGATCACCGCGTCGACCACGTCGTCGAAGTCGTTGGTGAACGTCGTCGTCGGCAGTTCCACCGGGCCGGTTCCGGCGAGCGCCCCGAGGATGTCCCCGGCCTGGCGCAGCGCGGTCACGTCCATGTTGACGCACAACGCCCCGAACACCTCGCCTTGAGCGTCTCGCAGCGGCATGGTCGACGACTTGACAACCCGGCCGTCCGGCGTCCGGGTGACGTAGTTGAGGTCGTTCTGCGCCTCGGGCCCCTTGCTCAGCACGGCGAGCCCGATCTCACTCATCGCGCCGCCCACCCGTCGCCCGGTCACCTGCCCGGCCACGCCGACAACCGAATGCTTTCCTTTGCGGTAGTCATGCAGGACGACCTCACAGGACGGGCCGAAAGTCGCCGCCAGCCCCTCGATCACCGGGTGCAGGGCGGCAAGGATCGCGTCCTGGGTGAACTCCATACCCAGACCCTATACCAAACGTCCAGACCCTGGAAATTCCGTCCAGCACCGTCGGCCGCAACCCGACGGCGACCTGACGTGTTCGTCTCCTTCGGACGATAGGCTGTGCACATGAGCGACGTGCTTCTGTTCGGGGACAGCATGGTGGCCCGGCTTCGGAAGCCGCACGTTCAGCTGTTGGAGCGGGAACTCGGGGCGGGCTGCACCGTCTTCACCTGTGCCACGGGCGGTTTCGACAGCTCGGACGGCCTTGCCCGTGCCCCCGCTCTCGGCCGGCTGGACTGGTCAGTCGTTGTTCTTTCGTTTGGCGCCAATGACTGCGCTCCGTGGAAGCACGTGCCGCTTGACCAGTTCGCCGCGAACATCACGGGGATTGTCGAGGCTTTCGCAGGCGCCCGGGCGGTGGGCTTTCTGCCGCCGACGATCCGGGAAGCGGTCACGTCAGAGAATGGCGTGCGCACCAATCGGGAGCTTGATGCTTATCGCGAGGTTCTGCGGTCGGCCGTGGGGCCCGGAGGGTGCCTGGAGACAGGTGCCCACATCGGCACCGACGGGCTCGCAGACGATGGCTTGCATCTCACTTCCGACAGCTACATGCGACTGATTCCAGAGTTGGCCCGGGTCATATCCGGCCGCTGACCTCCACGTCCGGCCGTGCACTGGCACTCGGCCGCGCGGAGCCGGCATGGCCGTGCGACTGCCCGGCCGCAGCTCACTGATCGCACACGAACACGTGAGTGCGGGCACCGCCGAATCGAAAGTTTCGATCGCGCGTGACCGGAAAAATGATCTTTCAATGCCGCCGTGGAGATCGACTCCGGATTGCCCGAGGCAGATCGGCGGGTTGTCCAGGAATTACGCGTCAACCGGGCATCCACGGCAGGACCGAGATTATCGAAACTTTTCCGAAAGTTGTTGACTACTCTGCGGAGCTGGTTCGATACTGGCGCCATCGACAGAACTCACCCCCTGTCCATCCGGGTCACGCGTGAGAGCTGATTCGCCGGTCGTCAATCGTGAGACAACCGCGTCTTTCATGCTGCCCGGAAATTCTGTCGGCCTCAGCGAGGAGGAAGACGTGAACTGGGAAGACAACCCACTCACCCGCCGCGGTTTCATCGGCCGGGCCGGCGCGTTGGCGCTGGCCACGTCCACGCTCGTGATCCCGGGCACCGCACACGCCCAGACCGTCACGACCAACCAGACCGGCACGCACAACGGGTACTACTACTCTTTCTGGACCGATGCCCAGAACACCGTGTCGATGACGATGGGTTCGGGCGGCCAGTACAGCACTTCCTGGCGCAACACCGGCAACTTCGTCTGCGGTAAGGGCTGGAGCAATGGCAGCCGCCGCACGGTGAACTACTCCGGCAGTTTCAGCCCGTCCGGCAACGGCTACCTTTGTCTTTACGGCTGGACTTCGAACCCGCTGGTCGAGTACTACATCGTCGACAACTTCGGCAACTACCGCCCGACCGGCGAACACCGGGGCACGATCACCAGCGACGGCGGCACGTACGACATCTATCGCACAATGCGCTACAACGCCCCGTCCGTCGAAGGCACGAAGACATTCCCGCAATTCTGGAGCGTCCGCCAACAACGCCGCACGGGCGGCAGCATCAACACCGGAGCCCACTTCGACGCGTGGTCGCGGGCCGGAATGGCGCTCGGCAGCTTCCGCTACTACATGATCATGGCGACCGAGGGCTACCAGAGCAGCGGCAGCTCCAACATCACTGTTCGGTAGGACAAAACCGGATGACGGTCGCCGGCGACATGATCTAACCTGGCGGACGTGATACAGCAACTGCTCTTCCTCTGAGGGACGACGCCTCCACCGGTGCCGCGGACCGCGGTGCCGTACCTCGTCCTTGCTGTATCACCTCTTCGCTGGAGGCAGTTCCTTCATGTCGTCACACCTTTCGCTCGCCCCTGCGCGCGCGGCGCACGTCCGCGCGTCCGGCGTACATCTCTCCTTCGGCGGGCGCCCTGTGCTCGCCGGGGTCGACCTTGTCGCCGCAGCGGGCGATCGCGTCGCCGTGGTCGGTGAGAACGGTCGTGGCAAGACCACCCTGTTGCGGGTGCTTGCCGGTGACCTGCCCGCCGACCGCGGCGACGTGCACCGCGCCGGTTCCCTCGGCGTCGCCGACCAGCAGATCCCGCTCGACGCCGACCGCACCGTCGGCGACCTGATCGACCTCGAACTGGCGGCGGTCCGCAACGCACTGGCCGACCTGGAAAGCGCCACCGAAGCGCTCACCGAGGAGCGTCCAGGCGCGGACGACGCCTACGCCGCGGCGTTGGCACGGGCCGAGGCGCTCGACGCGTGGGACGCCGACCGGCGGGTCGAGGTCTCGCTGGCCGCGCTGTCCGCTGTCAACGATCGCACCCGCCAGCTCGGCACCCTGTCGGTCGGGCAACGCCACCGGGTGCGGCTCGCGTGCCTGCTCGGTGCGAGGCATTCGGTGCTGTTGCTCGACGAGCCGACCAACCACCTCGACGCGAGCGGGCTGCAGCACCTCACCGAACAGCTCCGCACCTATCCAGGTGTGGTCGTGCTGGTCAGCCACGACCGGGCCCTGCTGGCCGACGTGGCCACCACGGTGGTGGATCTGGACCCGTCCAGCGACGGCAGGCCACGGGTGTACGGCGGTGGTTACGCCGCCTACGTCGAAGGCCGTCGTGCTGAGCGAGCTCGCTGGGAAGCGTTGCACGCTGACCAGGTCGCTGAGCGGCAACGGCTTGCCGACGACCTGTCCGCGGCGCAGAACAGGTTGCGTGACAACTGGCGCCCGGAGAAAGGCCATGGCAAGCACACCCGCGCGACGCGGGCGCCTGGGCTGGTCCGGGCCGTGCACCGCAGGCAGGAAGAGCTGGCGGCGCATGTGGTCGCGGTGCCGCCACCGCCGACGCGGTTCACGATGCCGGAACTGCCTGAGTACCGCGGCGCCACACTGTTGCGTGCGGACAACGTGACAGTGGCTGAACGACTGAAACAGCCGGTCACGCTGGCGCTGGACTCAGCGGACCGGTTGGTGGTCACCGGCCCCAACGGCGCGGGCAAATCGACGCTGCTCGCTGTGCTGGCGGGCGAACTGGCGCCCAGCACGGGAACGGTGAACCGCGCCAAGCCGGTGCGGGTCGGCCGGCTCGGGCAAGAGTCCGATCCGTCGGGCCGCCGTACCGCCTTGGAGTTGTACGCCGAACGAGTCGTCCGATCGGGACAGTCCGCACCAGGCTTGGGCGAGCTGGGTTTGCTGGACCGGCAGGACGTTCGCCGGCCGCTGGCCGAGCTGTCGGTCGGTGCCCGGCGACGGCTCGATCTCGCGCTGGTCCTGGCCGGTCGTCCCCACGTGCTGTTGCTCGACGAGCCGACGAACCACCTGTCCGCCACGCTCGTCGACGAGCTGACCGACGCGCTGCAAGTGACCGCGGCGGCGGTCGTGCTCGCCACGCACGACCGGCAACTGTTGCGGGACACGGAGTCCTGGCAACGGTTGGCGCTCTGAGTGTGAGGGGTGCCGCGCATGTCCTGTGCGGCACCCCTCACACGTCATTCCTGCACAGTCGCGTACAGGTCGATCCCATGGGTCCCGGTGATCACCGCCTGGACGATGTCACCCGGCTGCGGATCACCGCCGCTGAGCGTGACCTTGCCGTCGACGTCAGGCGCCTGGTGCCCGGCCCACCCCTCAGAGCCGGGTCCCACGAGCACCTCGATCGTCTGGCCGACACGTTCCTCGGCGCGGTGACCGGATACCTCGTCGGCGAGGATGGACAGTTCGTCCGCCCGGTCCCGGATCGTTCCGGCGTCCACTTTGTCCTCCAAGCCTGCGGCCTCGGTGCCTTCCTCGTCGGAGTACGCGAAAACGCCGACGACGTCGAGCCGCGCCTGCGTGACGAACCGGCACAGCTCGGCGAAGTCCGATTCGGACTCGCCCGGGAAGCCGACGATGAAGTTCGACCGGATGCCCACGTCCGGGTTCACCGCCCGGATCGACCCGATCAGGTCGAGGAACCGTTCCCGGTCGCCGAACCGGCGCATCCGGCGCAGCACCGGCCCGCTCGCGTGCTGGAACGGCAGATCGAAGTACGGCGTCACACCGCGCGTCGAGGCGATGACTTCCACCAGGTCCGGCCGCAGCTCGGCTGGCTGCAAGTAGTTCACCCGTACCCGGTCGACCACGCTCGCCAGGCGCGGCAACAGCTTGTCCAGCGCACGGATGTCACCGAGATCCTTGCCGTACGACGTCGAGTTCTCGCTGACCAGGATGACCTCACGAACACCGTGTGCGGCAAGCCATTGCGCCTCCGTCACGATGTCGTCCGGCGGCCGGGACACGAACGCGCCCCGGAAGCTGGGAATGGCACAGAACGCGCACCGGCGGTCGCACCCGGACGCCAGCTTCAACGGCGCGACCGGCCCGCCGCCGAGCCTGTGCCGCAGAACCCGTGGGCCGCCGGCGGGCGCGTGTCCCGGAACGTGCACTGTGGATTCCTTGCGCCGCACCGGTGTCAACGGCAGCAACGTGCGCCGGTCGCGGGGCGTGTGCGCGGTCCTGGCATTGCCCTGCACCACGTCGTCCAGACGTTCGCCGATGTCCGGGTAGTCGTCGAACGACAGCACGGCATCGGCTTCAGGCAACGCGTCCGCGAGTTCCTTGCCGTACCGCTCGGCCATGCAGCCGACCGCGACCACCTTGGCGCCCGACCCGGACGCGGCGAGCAGGGCGTCGATCGACTGCTTCTTCGCTGTCTCGATGAACCCGCAGGTGTTCACCATGACCACCGCGGCCTCGTCCGCCTCGGCGAACCGCCACCCGGCTTGGTCCAGCCGGGCGGCGAGCTCGTCCGAGTCGACCGAGTTGCGCGTGCAGCCCAGTGTCACCAGGGATACCGTGCGATCGGCCGTCATCTCGTCAGGCGATCTGGTAGCGGGCGGCCGGCCGGTCCGGATAAGGCGGGTCACCGGCGTCGATCACCCGGCCCTGCCCGGAGGAGTCGCCGCCCAGCACGCCCGCGACCACGACATCGGATCCCACCTCGGGTGTCACGGCACTGGCGCCGAGATACGCGGTGACGACAAATCCGCTGGCGAACAGGACACGGACGACCTTGCGGACCCCGCTGACCTCGTACACCCCGACACACTTGCCGCGGTGCTCGCCGGGACGAGCCGGCGGGGCCTGGATGTTCCGGCGTTCTTCCGCCATCTGCTTGATCGTGTTCAGGATTCCCCCTAGGAGTGAGTCCTTCACCGACAGGTCCAGCCAGCGTCCCACCGGGCGCTTGCGGCATTCTTGTGATCAGCCGACGACTCCGCCAGGACAGCGGCTCGACCTGGTGGCCCGCGGCTCCGGGGCAACGATGGGTGCCGGTGCGGAGAAGGCGTCACCCACCACGGGCGACTTCCTTTCGGCAAACAATTGATCTGCGATTCTCCGCTACACTCGAAATTTCTCGTTTCCCTGAACAGGCGGACTGCTCTGCTTGGAGGCGGAATGTCAACGGCTGCACGATCAGCGGCGACATCGGACACCATCCCCTTCCTCAACGTCATCGACCCCGAGTTCGATTTCCGGGGCCCGGAAATGATCGCGGCACAGAACGGCAACTGGTATGCCGAAAGTCCGATCGGACTGGTCGTGCTGCGGTACACCGAGGCCCAGGAGTTGCTGCGTGACCAGCGGATGGACCACGGCGGCGGTGACAAGTACCTCGCGGCGAACGGAGTTGTCGACGGACCGATCTTCGACTGGTTCGTGCCGATGATCGTCAATCACGACGGTGACCACCACCGCCGCCTGAGAGGACTGGTGAGCAAGGCTTTCACGCCGCGCATGGTCAACAATCTTCGTCCCTTCATCCGCGATACCGCCGAGCGACTGGCCGATCAAGTCGCCACGGCGGGCGAATGCGATTTCGTCGACGACTTCGCTGATCCGCTGCCGCTCGCGGTGCTGTCCGAACTGCTGGGGGTTCCCCCGGCCGACCATTCGACCTTCCGCCGGTGGACCACGGACATCGGTCTGGTGTTCAGCCTCGCGCACGGCGGGGACATCCGGGCCCGGGTCGAGGCCGCCGTGACCGGACTGTACGGATACGTCAACGGACTGATCACCGAGAAAAGGGCGAAGCCGGGCAACGACCTGATCTCCGCGCTGGTCACCGTGCAGCGGGACGACGGACAGGTGAACGAGGAGGAACTACGCAACCTCATCGTCACGCTTGTGTTCGCCGCCCACGACACCACGCGTCACCAGCTCTCCAACGCCATGGTCGCCTTCGCCCAGCACCCCGAGCAATGGACGCTGCTGGCGCGGCAACCCGACCTGATCGGCAACGCCATCGAGGAGATCATGCGCTGGTGCCCGTCCACCGGCACGGTCTACCGGTTCGCCACCGAGGACTTCGACTACCGCGGCCTGCACCTGAAGACCGGCACGATGATCACGGTCCTGGTGGTTCCGGCCCAGCGCGATCCACACGTCTTCCCCGACGGGCACCTGTTCGACATCACCGCCACCCCGCAGGCCGCGCCCATCCAGTTCGGGGCCGGACCGCACCACTGCCTCGGCGCCGCACTGGCCCGCGCCGAACTCAGCGAGGCACTGCCCGCACTGACCGAACGACTGGGGCCGCCCATCATCACCGGTCCTGTCGCCTGGCACCCACCCCTCGGAATCCATGGCCCGACAACACTTCCGCTCCGGTTCGGTACCTGACTCCCGTGCGTGGTGCCGTGATCGCCATCACGGCACCACGCCGGAGCCGGGCTGAGCCGGTCAGGTGCTCAACGTTCCACTGTGGACCGCTGTCACCAGGCCGCGATCTCGGCGTCGCCCGCCGCCCGGCCGACGACGCGCACATCGTCGATCGCGCCAGGCCAGAAGTCGGTGTTCTGGCCGCCGTACTTGGCCCGTCCCACCGCCAGTGCCCCGGTGCTGAGCAACGCCGGACCGGCCGCGGTCGTGGCCACTCGCTCACCGTCGAGGTACAGCCGCAGCTCGCCACCGGCGCGCACACCGGTGAGGTGGTACCAGCGACCGAGCTCAGGCGTCGTCTCGAACCTGGCCCGGTTGCCTCCCGGTGTGCTGAACGCGAACCCGCCCTGGCCGTACTGCAGGTAGAACGGGTTCTCCTGTTGCCTGCCGTCCTGGCTGACGGCGGTGGCGTAGTTCCCGGGCAGTTCGTCCAGCTTCACCCGCGCTGAGACCGTGTAGTCGCCGGTCGTGTCGACCACCGGACCGAGGGTCTCGGCGTAGCCACCGTTGAACCGCAATGCCGAGCCGGTCACACCCTGCGTCCACGCGGCGCCGGTCGGGCTGAGGGTGAGCGGAGTGCCGCCACCGCTCGAGTCCTTGGCCACCGCTCCCCTGTTCTCGTTCAGCTCCCACTGACCACGAGCCGGGTACGGGTACGGTTTGCCCGCCTCCGCACCGGCGGCGATCACCCGCTGGTTGATCTCGCGGACCGGGCCGGGGTCGACTTTGATGCGCTTGCGGTCGTAGGTCCAGAACCCGTTCAGCTCGTTCTCGAGGTCGGTGACCTGGGTGTAGACGGACGCGGAGAGTTCGGCTCGGGCCTGCCCGAGGTAGAACGTGCGGGTGTTGTCGACGTACTTCGCCGTCAGCGCCGCCTTGTCCGCCACACCGCTGTAGATGTTCGCGGGAGCACCCGGCCACATGTGCCCCGGCGTGCGCAGCGTGAAGCCGCCGTGCTCACCGTCCATCACGGCGCGTACGCCGTCCGGGCGCGGCGGGTCGGTGTTGTTGTAGTCGTGGTGGTCGATGACGTCACCCTTGCCCGAGTCGCCCTTGGAGGCACAGCAGTTCACGCCGCTGTGGGCACTGACGATCCGGCTCGGGTCCGCCGCCTTGACGTCGGTCGTGATCTGACCGGTGACCTCACGGTCCCACTCGCCCCAGCCCTCGTTGAAGACGATCCACGCGCCGATCGACGGCGAGTTGTGCAGCTGCTTCATCAACTCGCGGCTCTCGGTGAGGAACGCCTGCTGGCCCTCGGCCACGGAGCCGTCCTCGACGGACACGAAGTCCTGCCACACCAGCAGTCCCATCCGGTCCGCGTGGTAGTACCAGCGGGCGGGCTCGGCCTTGATGTGCTTGCGGACGGAGTTGAAACCGAGGTCCTTCTGCGCCTTCAGGTCGAACACCAGCGCCTCGTCGCTGGGCGGCGTGTTCAGGCCGTCCGGGTAGAAGCCCTGGTCCAGCATCATCAGCGAGAAAAACGGCTTGCCGTTGAGCGTCAGCTTGCGCTGCCCGCCGACGTCCGCCAGGCCAAGAGACCGCATGCCGAAGTAGCTCTTCAGGTTGTCCCTGCTGGAGCCGTTCGCGAGCGTGACGTCCAGCTTGTACAGGTACGGGTCGTCCGGCGTCCACAGGTGCGCGTTCGGCACCGGCAGCGTCAGCTTGGTGTTGGCCGGACCGGAGACCTCGCCGACCTGCTTGCCCTTCGCGTCCCGCGCGACAACCATGACGGTGGCGGACTTCGACGCGGAAGCGACCTCCACGGTCAGCGTGCTCGTCGCGACGTCCGGCGTCAGTTTGAGCTCGTCGACCGCCGCGTCCGGAACGGGCTCCATCCACACGGTCTGCCAGATTCCCGACGACGGGGTGTAGAAGATCCCGCTGGGGTTTCGCGACTGCTTGCCCTTCGGCTGGTGCGGACCCGTCGTGTCGGTGACACCGACGACGATTTCCTGTTCCCCGCCACGGCGCAGCGCGTCGGTGACGTCCGCGCTGAAGGCGGTGTAACCACCGGAGTGTTCGGCGACAAGCTTGCCGTTCACCCACACCTTGGCTTTGTGGTCCACGGCACCGAAGTTGAGCCGCAACCGGTGCCCGGCCCCGATCCGCCAGTCGCGGGGAACGGTCACTGTGCGGCGGTAGAACATGTGGTCCTCGTGCCGTTCCAGCCCGGAGAGCTGCGACTCGATCGGGAACGGCACGATCACCCGCTCGGGCAGGCGCTGTCCGAACACCGGCTGCTGGCCGGCCTTCGCCGCCGCGAACTCCCAGGGCCCGTTGAGGTTGAGCCACTTGTCGCGTTCCAGCTGCGGCCTCGGGTACTCCGGCAACGGGTTGCGTGTGTCCAACTGCTCGCCCCACGGCGTCTTCAGCCGCTGCTTCGACGCGTTCGCCACGGTGCGCGCGGTCTTCGGCACCTTCTCGCCGTCAACCTCCAGCTCGCCCGCGCCGTCGTAGAACAGGCGCACCCGCTGGCTCCGCAGCACTCGCTCACTCAGCCTGACGGTGACACGGTTGCGGTTGGCGCTGGTGAGCGCGATCGGCATCGGCGTCGAGTCCACCTCCACCCGGAGGTGGTTTCGCAGGTCCCCGAGGTTCGTGACGCGCCCGTCGAACTCCGCGGTGAGCACACGGCCGTGCTCATCCACCGCCGCCGTGGCGGGAACCGCCTGGAAGTCCGGCGGTGGCGTGAACGCCGACTCCGGCACGATCTGCTTGGCCATCGATCCGCTCGACCACCGCAGGAACATGTTCGCGCCGCCGGTGTCCTGGAACATCTCCAGCCGGAAGTCGTACTGGCGGCCGGCTGTCAGCGGCACCGGCGCGCTGGTCTGCTCGCGGTCCCAGTCACCGACCCAGTGGTCGATCACCGGCTTGCCGTCGACGAACAGGCGGAACCCGTTGTCCCCAATGGCGTGGAAGGTGTAGTCGCCGGTCTGCGGTGCGGTGAGGCGGCCGGTCCAGCGCGCGGTCGTGTGTTCGGTGCGTCCGGACAGCAACTGGAACACCGACGTCAGGTCGGCGTGGTTGACCTCGGCATCGAGCACGGTGCCCGCGAGGTTCGCGAAGTCCCGTGCTCCCGGCGCCGACGTGGTGAAGTACTCGCCCTTCAGCCCGTGCACTGGTTCCGCCGCACCTGCCGGTGGCGTCCCGGATGCGACGCCCACCGCCAGCAACAGCGCGACGAGCGTGGTGACGACTCTCGCCATTGATCCGATCCCCATTCGTTTTTACAACGTTGGAAAAGCGCTGACCTCCATCCACGCATGGAACCCGTGCGCGGTGGTACAGCCGTTCGGCGGGTATCAATGTCAGAAATCGGACAAGTTTCCCGGCTGGACGTCCACGGCTGTCAGAGGAAGTCGTCGGGGACGATGCGGAGCTTGTGCGCGATGCGGGTGAGGGCCTTCTGGTCGGTCGCGTTGAGCGAGTCGAGCACGATGCGGCGTACCGAGCGCAGGTGTGTGGGCGCCGCCCGGTGCACGATGTCGAAGCCGGCGTCGGTGAGTTCGGCGAGGGTGTACCGGCCGTCGGCCGGGTCGGGTGTCCGGACGACCCAGCCACGCTGTTCGCAGCGTTTGACGACGTTGGACAGGCGGGAGAGCGACCCGCTGGCGAGGAAGGCGAGCTCGCCCATCCGCAGCGTGCGCCGCGGGGCCTCGGACAGGTGGCTGAGCACGAGGTACTCGAACAGGGTGAGGCCGTGTTGCTGGCGCAACGGCGTCTCCAGCTTGCCGGGCAGCAGCAGGACAAGGGAGATCAGCCCCGTCCACGCCGCCTTCTCCTGTTCGTCGAGCCATCGCGGCTCCTCGTGGTCCTCGTGTTCCTCCGTGCCGCTCATGGCTCTTCCCGCTCCTCCGGCGAAGTTCATCACTTTGCGCTTGAAGTGATCGCTTGCTAGCGTCACTTTACGCGTGAACTCATTCAGGAGCGAACGCGGCACTGTGGACAGGAAGAGCAGGCATCATGAGCACCGTCACCTTCGGCATCACTCCGGGCTTCGGCGAGAAGCTGCACAAGGCCCTCGGCTACAGCGGGGCCGTCCGCGTCGGCGACCGGGTCGAGATCTCCGGCCAGGCCGGGGTGGACGACGACCTGGTCGTCCCCGACTCGCTGGAGGACGAGATCATCCTGGCTTTCGACAACGTGGAGCGCACGCTCGCCACGGTCGGCGCGACCTGGAAGGACGTCATCCACGTCAACTCGTACCACAAGGTCGCACCGGGAGACGACGTCATCGGGGACGACCACAACAAGGTCATGGCCGAGCAGTTCCGCCGTCGCCTCGGCGGCCGCGCGCCGATCTGGACCGAGACCGGCGTGACGGCCCTCGGTCTCGCCGCCATGCGCGTGGAAATCCGCGTCACCGCCATCGTCGGCTCCGGGAACTGAACCGCGCCTCGTCGCGGCAGGCGGCCACCCCGAAACCGGGGCGGCCGCCTGCCGCGCCCGTTCTGATCGCCCAGCCGGGCGCGTCAGACCGTGAGACTCCCAGGCGGCTAGGTACAGGCAGGAGCCACAGGGTCGTTGGAACCGGTGTCCACGAATCCGTCGCTGATCCACCCGTTCGTGTCGAGCTTGTTCCACAGGTCCGTCGGGCCCCACACGCCTTCCACCGTGTCACCTCGTGCCGTGCAGGAAATCCGCACGACAGCGCCGTCCGCGACGGTGCCCGTCACGTCATAGCCCAAACCCGGGCCGGACCGGATGTTGACGGTCGTGTTGTCCCCGGCGTTCACCGTGCCCGTAGGCAGTGACGTGCCTGCGCCGTAGTTGGTCACGCGTCCACCGACGTTGACACGCACGCCGTTGCGCATGGCGTAGCCGCGGTATGCCTGCGTACCTTCGTAGAACGTCCAGCCGCCGATGGTCTGGTTGTTCACGCTGACGTGCGTGTTGCCACGCAGCAGGGAGAAGTGCA
This sequence comes from Kibdelosporangium persicum, assembly GCF_013280595.1. Classification (GTDB taxonomy): domain Bacteria; phylum Actinomycetota; class Actinomycetes; order Mycobacteriales; family Pseudonocardiaceae; genus Kibdelosporangium; species Kibdelosporangium persicum. The sequence goes on along the minus strand of NZ_JAAATY010000013.1, from coordinate 11,385 downwards.
CGTGGGCGCCCGAACTCGAGCCACCACACGGCAGTTCGTTGCCGATGTGCCCAAGATAGGTCCCGGTTTGCACGTCGGAGCCGTCAGGCAGCGTGGTGAGGTCGTACATGTGGTAGTAGGTCGTGCTGTATCCGTTGGGGTGCACGACTTTCACCAGCGCGCTACGGCCACGGACACAGCTCTTGTAGACCTTGCCCGGCCCGGCGGCCAGCACACGGCCGTCGCCGCCGTTGAAGTCGATCGAGCTGAACGGCCGGCTCTGCCCGCTGTTGCCGTGCGGGCCACCGCCCATCCACCACGCGACGCCCTCCGGCCACGGCAACCCGAGCCCGGTGTCGGCCAGCGGCCGGACTTCGAAGTTCCGTGTGAACAGGTCCTTCTCGCTGTCGCTGACCACCTCGCGCGGCGCCTGCCGGGCCAGTTCGGCAAAACCGGCCGTGCCTTCCAGTTCGACCCGCCATTTCCTGCCGAGATAGCGGGCGACGAACAACGCGCTCAGTGGTCCGCCGCAGTCCTTGAACGTGTGCCGCAAAACTGTGAACGGCCGTGACCAGCGGCGTGGTGCGGCGTTGGAGGGATCAGGCGGACGAAGACTGTGTTCGTTCACAAAATCACCCGGGGGTGCCGTGATGGCGGAGCAGTTCCATTCCGCGTTGCGGGCCGCTATCGAGGACAGCGGCCTGACGCTCGACCGGTTGCGGCACCGGCTGGCGCAGCGCGGCATCCGGGTCAGTGTGACCAGCCTGAGCTACTGGCAGCAGGGCCGCAGCAGACCGGAACGCGCCGATTCCCTCCGGGCCGTGCACGCCATCGAGAGCATCCTCGGAATGCCCCGGCATTCCCTGGCAGGCCTGCTCGGCCCGCCTCGTCCCCGTGGCCGTTGGACCAAGCGGGACCGCTACTACGACGGCATTCTCGGGCCTGCCGAAGCACTGGCCGAGGCCGTCACGCCGATGCTCGGTCCGTCCGACTCGAAGCTGGCCGTGTTCAGCCAGGAGGACAGCGTGCTGGTCGGCGCGGATCGCACGATCCGTTCGGTGCACACCCGGCTGGTGGTGGAGGCCACCGCGGACGGTCCTGACCGGCACCTGGCGGTGTACTGCGCCGAGCCGGACACCGATTCCGCGGAGATCGCGGTGAAAGCCGGCACGAACTGCCGCCTCGGCCGGGTGCGTCGGCATGCCGACGCACCCGTGATCGCCGCGGAACTGCTGTTCGACCGCAGGCTCGGATTCGGCGAGACCCACTTCTTCGACTACGAGGTCACGGTTTCCGCACCGGCGATCAGTTTCGATTACCGCCGTGGCTTCCGTTATCCGGCCGACGTGTTCCTGCTGTGCGTGCGGTTCGCCGATGACGTGCTGCCCGCCCGCATCCACGGCTTCACCCAGCCGAAACCCCACGCTTGTGTCATCGTCGGCGACGAACTGGCGGTCACCTCGGGTCACTGGGTCCATCGCGCCGAACGTGCCGTGAAACCCGGAGTCATCGGCATCGGCTGGGAATGGGCTTGACGATCCGTGCCCGCATGATCGCGGTGCGCTACGCCGCCCGCCGGATATTCCTGAGATCACCGCGAAACTGCCCCGCGGTGATCGTCAGGAGGATAGGGTGAGAAGGAGCGTCCTGGCGCCACAGCGGCCCGGGCCCTCGGCACGTCCGAACGAGGACGCTTAACCACCCCCGTTCCGTCGGGCGAACCGAGATTGGGCGACTGCTTGCCATGACCGACTTGATCATCGCGATCGTGCTGTGCGTGGCAGTGGCCATCGCCTACGCGGCGGCGGCGCTCATCCAGGCCCGCTACGCCCACCTCACCGTGCTCGAACTGGTCCGCGTTCCGGTGTTATGGCTCGCGATCGGGCTCAACGGTCTCGGCGCCGCACTGCACGTGACCTCGCTCAACTTCGGCCCGCTGTCGCTGATCCAGCCGCTCGGCGTGCTCACGCTCGTCATCGCCGTTCCGCTGGCGGCGGTGACGGCACACCGCAAGGCCACCAGGCTCGAACTGACCGGTATGGCCAACACGGTGATCGGCCTCGCCGGGCTCGCTCTGCTCGTCACCACCACAGGCAAGCCGGACACGCTCACGTCTGCTGAGCTGACCATGCTCATCCTCGCGACCGTCGCCGTTGTCGTCGTGCTCGGCCTGTTGGGCCGGCGGCCAGGAGCGTCGACGCTGTGGGAGGCCATCGCCGGTGGCCTGGCGTTCAGTGTCTGTTCGGCGCTGTGCCAGACCGTCGTGGTGCGAGTGGGCGACACCGGTGCCGGAGCACTGGCGTGGCCCAGCACGATCTTCGCGATGATCTCGATCGCGACCTTCGCGGTCGTGGCCACCGTGCTCACGCAGCGCTCGTACCGCAACGGGCTCAGCGCTCCGCTGGCCGTGACCAACCTGGTGAACCCGGCCTCCGCGACCCTCATCGGAGTCGCACTGCTCGGCGAGGAGCTCGCCACCACGAACCTCGAAATCGCCTTCGCCGTCGTCTGTGCGGTGCTCAGCGGCTACGGCGTGGCCCAGCTGGCCCGCGCCCGGGACGCCGCGGCCGCGCTGCCGGCGCCGCCGGCGCGCGAACCCGTCGGCACCAGCGCCTGATCACAGCGACAGCAACCTCTCGGCAGAGCTGCCACACCACCATCATTCGGCCGGGCAAACGCGGAACCAGCGGCAGCCGTAACGGCCGAGCGAGACCTTCGCACAACCGTCCGGGGACACCTTCGTCGTGCCGTCGACGAGAAGATCGGTCAGCGACGAGGAATCGTCCAGGCCTTCGATCGTCAACGAGACCTCGGCCGGTTCCTCGTCCAGGTTGTGCAGGGCGATCACGATGTCGTCGCCGATACTGCAACGATGGGCCAGCACGGCCGGGTGCCCGGGGTCGATCACTTCGTACTCGCCCCACGCCAGCTCGGGTGATTCGCGATACCGCTCGATCAACAACCTGATCCAGGACAACAACGAGTCGTCGCTGCGCCGCTGATCGGCCACATTGACATGCTCAGGGCCGTACTCACCCTCCACCATAGGGCCGGGGAAACGGTCCCGGTCCGCGGTGGAGAAACCTCCGTTGGGGTCGGGTTTCCACTGCATCGGCGTGCGCACGGCCAGCCTGCCTTCGGCCGCGAGGTTCTCGCCCATGCCGATTTCCTCGCCGTAGAACAGAACCGGGGTTCCGGGCAGGCTGAACAGCAGGCTGTAGGCCATTTTCGTGCGCTCGACGTCGCCGAGTATCGACGGCAGCCGCCGTCGCAGCCCGCGGTCGTAGAGCCGCATGTTCTCGTCCGGCCCGAACTGGTCGAACACCTCCTGGCGTTCGTCCTTCGACAGCTTGTCCAGGGTCAGTTCGTCGTGGTTGCGCACGAAGGTGGCCCAGTGGGCGTCACGTGGCGGGCGCGGGCGCTCCCGCAGCGCGTCGGCCAGTGGCGCGGCCGAGCGCCGGGCCATGGCGAGGTAGAACTTCTGCATCGCGATGAAGTCGAAGCACATGGTCAGCTCGTCGCCGACACTCCGCGGGTCACCGAAGAACCGCGAAGTGTCCGGATAGGACAGGTTGACCTCGCCGAGCAGGACGGCCTCACCGTTGCGCCGGGTCAGGAACGCGCGCAGATCCGCCAGGTAGTCGTGCGGGTCGGGCAGTTCGGCGGCGTCGAGCTGGCCCGAGGTCTCCAGCAGGAAAGGCACCGCGTCGACCCGGAACCCGGACAGGCCCAGTTCCATCCAGAACCCCATGATCCGGGCGATCTCGTCGCGCACCGCGGGATTGGCGACGTTCAGGTCCGGCTGCGTCTTGTAGAACCGGTGCAGGTAGTACTGACCGGTCCGCTCGTCGTAGTCCCAGAGGCTCTTCTCCTTGTCCGGGAAGACGATCCCCTGTGGACCGTCCGCCGGCGGCTCGTCACGCCAGACGTACCAGTCGCGGTACGGCGAATCGCGGTCCGAGCGCGCACTCCGGAACCACGGATGCTGGTCGGACGTGTGGTTGACCACGAGGTCCGAGATCACCCGCAGCCCCCGGTCGCGGGCCGTCCGGACGAATTCGACGAAGTCGCCCAACGTCCCCAACCGCGGGTCCACGGTGTAGAAGTCCGTGATGTCGTAGCCGTCGTCGCGTTCCTTCGTGGGAAAGAACGGCATCAGCCACACACAGGTGACGCCGAGCCGGGCGAGGTGGTCGATCTGCTGGGTCAGCCCCAGGAAGTCACCACAGCCGTCGCCGTTGCCGTCCCGGTACGTCTCCACGTCGAGGCAGTAGATGACGGCGTCCTTCCACCAGACGTCGGCGGTCCGGGTGAGTCTCACGACGCGTCCCTTCGCAGCTGAGGCAGTACCTTCTCACCGAACACGTCGATGAACGGGTCGAGCTCCTGGCCGACGTGGTGCAGGTAGATCTCGTCGAACCCCAGGTCGATGTACTGACGGAGCCAGTCGGCGTGCTGGTCGGGCTGCGACGACACGTTCACCACCCGCGCGACTTCCTCAGCGGTGACGGTCCGCGACACCTCGTCGAAATGCTCGGTCATTTCGAGGTCCCAGCAGACAGGCGGCGCGAACACGTTGCTGCGCCACTGTTCGTGCGCGATCGCCGCTGCGGTTTCGTCGTCCGGCGCCCAGCTGAGATGCACCTGGAGGTACAGCTTGCCGCGACCGCCGGCCGAACGGTACGCGTCGATCATCTTCCGCAGGTGGTCAGCGGGCGCGTTGACCGTGATCAAGCCGTCCGCCCACGCGGCGCACCTGCGGGCAGTCGCGACGCTGACCGCGGCGCCGACCAGCTTGGGCACCTCGGCGGGCCGGGTCCAGAGCCGCGCGCGGTCGACCCTGACCAGCCCGTCGTGGCTGACTTCGTTGCCCGCCAGCAGCTCACGGATCACTTCGACGCATTCGAGCAGCCGGGCGTCCCGGATCTCCTTGCGGGGCCAGCCACCCCCGGTGATGTGCTCGTTGCTGGCCTCACCGGTGCCCAGCGCGGCCCAGAACCGGCCCGGGTACATCGCGCCGAGCGTGCCGATGGCCTGCGCGATGATCGCCGGATGGTACCGCTGTCCCGGCGCGTTGACCACGCCGAACGGCAGGTCCGTGGCCTGGAGCGCGGCCCCGAGCCACGACCACGCGAACGCGGACTGCCCCTGCCGCTCGCTCCACGGCGAGAAGTGGTCCGAACACATGCCGGCGCCGAACCCGGCGGCTTCGGCGCGCCGCACGGCAGCCAGCAGCGCGGTCGGGTGAACCTGTTCGTGCGAGGCATGTATCCCGAAGACCGTCATGTCCGGTTGTTACCCGCTCCGGTCCCGCGCCGAACGTCCCCGGTTTCAAGTTGCGGATCGCGCGGCGGCGAGGAGACTCGCAAGTGGGGCTCACGGAAACCGGCACGGAGGGACGCAGTGCGGCGTCGGCTGTTATCCGCCTTGGCAGGTCTGTTCATCATGATCGCTCCACCCGCGCTCGGCGACACCGGCACGCCACCCGGCGCTCCCGGCGTCAACCCCGGCTATCCGCCCGCTGACAAGCAGGGCTTCGGCACGGCCCGCCCGGCCGGCAGCCCGGTCTGGTTCACCCTCGGCCGCGGCGGGCTGACCGAGACGTTCCACCCGGACCTGTCCACGCCGGCCGCCCGCCGCCTTGACTTCGTGGTCACGGACGGTGAGACGTTCGTGCAACGCGTGTCCGACGTGCCGGTACGCACCGACCAGGACCGGCTGTCCTACCGCCGGATCGCGCGGGGACGCGGCTGGACGGCGACGATCACGTACATCACCGATCCCGCTCGGCCGTCGGTGATGGTCAGCTTCGAGCTGCGGTCGCACCGCCCGTTGCACAGTTACGTTCTCCACGAACCGACCCTGTCCGCCAAAGGCGCCGACGACCAGGGAAAATCGGTCGGTGACGCACTGGTCGCCACCGACGGGTCCGCCGCGAGCGCGCTCCTGGCCCAGCCGCCCTTCTCCGCGACCTCCTCGGGCTATCTCGGTACGAGCGACGGATGGACCGACCTGTCCCGCCATCGCGCTCTGACCTCCCGTTATCCCCAAGCCGGGCCGGGCAATCTCGGGCAGACAGGGCAGCTGACGGTCGACGGCGTACGCGACCGGAACGTCGTAGTGGTCCTCGGCTATGGCGAGAACGAGCAGAGCGCCATCGCGACCGCCCGAGCGTCCGCGCAGCAACGTTTCCACGACGTCCGCCGTGCTTACGTCCAGGGCTGGGAGGAGTATCTGCGTGGCCTGAAGACCCCGGCCAGCGCCCAGCGGGCCGTCTACGACTCGTCTCTGCTGGTTCTCGCGGCGAGTGAGGACAAACACAACCGCGGCGCGTTCATCGCGTCCCCCTCCGAGCCGTGGGCGTTCGGGACGAATCCGGAACTGTCGCCGACACCGGGGCCGTACCACCTGGTGTGGCCGCGGGATCTGTACCAGGTCGCGACCGCGCTGATCGCGGCGGGAGATCGGGACGCCGCGAACCGCGCTGTCGACCACCTCATCGGCGTGCAGCAACCGGACGGCCACTTCCCGCAGAACAACACCGTTTCCGGCCGTCCCTATTGGACGAGCATCCAGCTCGACGAGTCCGCGCTGCCGATTGTGCTGGCGTGGCACCTGGACCGGCGGGACGAGAAGACGATCTCCATGGTCCGGCGGGCCGCCGACTTCATCGTCGGCTACGAGCAGGACGGGTTCTCGGCGCCGTGGAGCCAGCAGGAACGCTGGGAGAACCAGAGCGGCTACTCCCCCGGCACGATCGCCGCGACCATCGCGGGCCTGGTGTGCGCGGCCGACATGATCGAGCGTTCCGGCGACGCGGCCACCGCCCAGCGGTACCGCTCCATCGCCGACGACTGGGCCGCGCGCGTCGAGTCGTGGACGGTCACCAGCAACGGGCCGCATTCAGCGCAGCCGTACTACCTCCGGCTCACCAAGGACGGCAGGCCCAACGAAGGCACCGCGTACAACCCCGGCGACAACTACCCCGGCACGGTCGATCAGCGAACCCAGGTAGACCCGAGTTTCCTCGAACTGGTCCGGCTGGGTGTGAAATCCCCCCAGGACGCGACGATCCGCAACACCGTCGCCGTCGTCGACCGGGTGCTGGGCGAGATCACGCCCACCGGGCAGTTCTGGCACCGGTTCACCAACGACGGCTACGGCGAACGCGCCGACGGCGGCCCGTGGGACATCGGCGGAGAACGCACGTACGGCAGGCTATGGCCGATCTTCGCGGGAGAACGCGGCGAATACGAACTGCTGGCCGGAAAGCCGCACACCGCCAAGTCCCGGCTGCGCGCCATCGCGGCCACCGCCAACGACGGCATGATGCTTCCGGAACAGGTATGGGACCACCAGGCACCGCCCGGTGAACGACCGGGAACGCCGACGACGTCCGCGACACCGCTGGTGTGGACACACGCGCAGTACATCCGGCTGGCGTGGTCGATCGACGCGGGCAAACCCGTCGAACAGCCCGCCGTTGTCGCCGACCGATACCTCAACTCCGGCGGTACCGGCGGGTAGGCGTCGTGCCGTCCTCGGCCTCGCGTTCGACTCGACGGCGGCGCTGCTGCTCACGGTAGCCGTAGGTCGCCTCGCGGACGGTGACGTCGTCCTCAAGGCCCGAGCCGACCGCCCCGGCGATCGTGCCGAGCACGCTCGCCATCAGTGCGACGATCACATAGTCGGACACGTCGGCCGCGTGGCCGAGCGTGTTCGACAGGTAGTCGGGCGGGATGACCAGCGCCACGGCGGCCAGCGCGATCAGGAACATGGCCAGGAAGAACGCGACCGTACCCACGAGGATCGTGACGACCGTACTCGCATTACGCAGCCGCACGTGCGGCCGACGTTCCCATAGGTCATGCCCGGCGACGATCCAGACGGTCAAGGCGCCGACGGCCACCGTGGTCAACGCGGCCAGCCGCCACGGCCCCAGTGACGCGCCGAGCGTCCAGATCGTCGAGTAGAGCACGCCGAACGTCATCCCGGTCAGCGCACCGGCGAGCGCCCTGGACAGGCCACAGAACAACTGCCACGGCCGGTTCATCCGGACCATCCCCGTCAGCAGTCGCGCCACGGCCCACCGGCGTGGCCGCACAATGTCCACGTAGGGCGATTCGTGCACCACGTCGCCGGGCAACCGCGACGACAATCCGGTCAGATAGGCGATGATCCGCACCACCAAGTCACCCAACCGGCGGCGCAGATCCCACGCACCCAGCGCGGGCAACGAAACCACGGCCACCCGTTCGTCGGTGTGCAGGCTGGCGACGACAACGCCCGACTCGTCCCACATCGGTTGGTCGGTGATGCACACCACGAGGTCCCACACGGTGTCGCGGACATGTTGGCGTGCCTTGCCCATCAGCTGGTCGTCGTCCGGATACATCGCCTCGAACGGCTCGTGCACTGTGTCCACAGTCCACTTCACCGCGTCACTGGCCTCAGCGCGGAGACGGTCGGACAGCGTGTCGTGCAGCAGGTCTGCCAGCACCGCGGGCAGTCCGGGGTCGGCGAGCAGGCCGACTGCCGCCGACCGCGGGGAAGTTTCGTTCGATTCAGTCACCACCTCGTGATCTACCCGCCCGCACAGGCGGAAAAACCACTGCGCACCACTTCAGCGTTCACCACGTGGTCAAGGATTGACACTTTCGGACGTGAGTTGGTTGCTGTATGACAGGGAGTATCCCTGCATTGGAGGCAGCCGTATGCGCATGCTCCTGGTTCCTGCGATTGTCCTCTCTCTCCTCGTCAGCGGAAGTGCTGCCGGCGCGGCGGTGCCGCCCGCATCGGTGATCAACGCGGATTTCCCCGACCCGGACGTGCTCCAGGTCGACGGCACGTACTACGCGTACTCGACCAGCAGCTGGGCCGGGCGCGTGCCGGTGGCCAGCGCGCCATCGCCGTCCGGGCCGTGGACAGTGCGCGGTGACGCCCTGCCCATAAGACCGTCCTGGGCCGGGAACGGCGGTTTCTGGGCACCAGACGTCTCCCGACGCGGTGACGGCCGATTCCTCATGTACTTCACGGGCCCGAGCACCGCTACCGGACGGATGTGCATCGGCGCGGCCACATCCACTAGCCCAACCGGGCCGTTCACAGCCACAAGCGGCGCTCCGCTCGTGTGCGACGCGGCCGAGGGTGGCGACATCGATCCCAGCAGCTTCGTGGACACCAACGGCGCGCGGTACCTGTTGTACAAGAACGACGGCAACGCCGTCGGCAGGCCTGCGATCGTGTGGCTGCAACAGGTTCAGGCGGATGGCGTGACGTTCATCGGCGGACGGACCGAGCTGATCCGCAACGACCGCCCGGAAGAAGCGGGAGTGATCGAGGCACCTGTGCTCGTCCGCCGGGCGTCGCAGTACGTGCTGTTCTACTCAGGCGGCTCGTACGGCGGGAACACCTACTTCACGAGCTATGCCGTGTCGCCCTCGATCCGCGGCGGTTACACGAAGGCGTTCCGGCCGTTGATGACCACGGCCACGGTCAACGGCGCGGTACAAGGACCTGGCGGCGCGGACGTGCATCCGAACCGCATCTTCTTCCACGGCTGGGTCGGCAACGCGCGGTGGATGTACGTCGCGGAGTTGGGTTGGGCCAACGACTTTCCCATCGTGCGCGGCAGCCGTGTCCGGTATGAAGCCGAACGAGGCGCCATCAACCACGCGGAGGTCCGTACCGGCGTACCGGGCGCTTCGCAGAACGCGGTCGTCGCCAAGCTCGACTACGCCGACAGCTGGGTCGACATCACCGTTTACGCGCCAGGCGCGGGAAACTACACCGCGTACGTCCGATATGCCGCTGGTTACGGCGATGCGCAGCACACTGTGACAGTGAACGGTGGCACGCAACTGGTGTTGACCTATCCGAACACCGGCTGGGAGAACTGGTCCGAAGCCGGGCTGGACGTGACACTCAATCCCGGCTGGAACACCCTGCGCTTCCAGTACCGCGCTCGCTGGGCCGAACTCGACCAGGTGGAGCTGGCATGACCAGACTGGGAATCATGAGCCTGCTCGCCGCCGCGTTGATCTCCCTCGGCATGGTCCGGCCGGCCGAAGCGGCTGAGCCTCCCGTGATCGGGCCCGCCCGTGGGGACGCGCTGCACGTCATGTCGTTCAACCTGCGCTACGCGTCCGCGACCGAGCCGAACTCGTGGGCCGCTCGGCGTCCGGTGATGGCCCAGTTACTGCGTCGTGAGCAACCCACCGTGCTCGGCACGCAGGAGGGCCTGTACGGGCAGCTGAAGGACATCGAACGCGACCTGCCGTCGTATTACGACTGGATCGGGATGGGCCGGGCAGGCGGCAGCCGTGACGAGTTCATGGCTGTCTACTACGACTCCCGGCGGCTCGATCCGCTGGAGTTCGATCATTACTGGCTGTCCGACACCCCGGACGTCATCGGGTCGAAGTCCTGGGGCAACAACGTCATCCGGATGGTGACCTGGGTGCGGTTCGGGGATCTTCGTACCGGCAGGCAGTTCGTTGTCGTCAACACGCACTTCGATCACGAGTCGGAGAATTCCCGTCAGCGTAGCGCGGAGCTGGTCCGGGATCGGATCAACGCGTTGGCTCCCGGCTTGCCCGTGGTGCTGACCGGGGACTTCAACGCGGCCGCCGAAAGCACTCCGACCTACGACATCCTGATGGGAGGCGCCGGGTTGACGGACACCTGGGTCGCTGCGGCTGAACGTCGGACTCCGCTTTACGCGACCTTCCACGGTTACCGCCCGCTTGTGCCGGACGGAGCCCGGATCGACTGGATTCTGGCTCGAAACGGGTTTGCCGTTCAGGCCGCTGGGATCAACACCTACTCTCAGGGCGGGCAGTTTCCTTCCGATCATTTGCCGGTTCAGGCCCTGCTGACTCTGTGACCGCATTTGGGGCTCTCCGCTCACTTTGTCCTTGGGCTCGGACCCTTCCGGTCGGCTTGTGCTTGGCCGGTTCCTTCGGGTCTCCTTGGTTCAGTGGCTCTTGACCTTCCGGCCGCCTTGGGCTGGTAGTCCTTGACCTTCCGGTCGCTTTGGCATTGGGCTTCTGGGCCTTCGGGTCGCTTTGGTGTCTGGCTTCTGGCCTTTCTGTTGCTGTTGCGCTGGGGCTCCTTGTCGTGGGCGGGGCGGCTCGATTTGACAAAGGGGGCCCTGGGGCGGCCTCGGGGAGGGAGCCGGGGAGACCCCCACAGCCATGCTCATGCCACTCCCTGCAGGCAGTCGGGGCCTCCCCGCACCGGAGAGTTTCCGGCCGCCCCCACCCTTTGTAAAATCGAGCCTTCGTCCGGGGCCTTTTCCCTTCTTGTCGCCTTCCAGCCTGGCTGGGTGGGGGTCGTGAGTGTTTATCCGGGTTCTAACCCTGATAAACACTCACGAGGGTTTACCTGGGGTTGGTGGGGGTGGGG
>NZ_JAAATY010000012.1 GCF_013280595.1 Kibdelosporangium persicum | reverse complement strand
CACTCTGGCAGCTCGGCAACCGCGAGCTTGTCACCCGGCTCACCGCCGTACACAGGCGGATACTCCGGGACTACGCCGAATACTTCGACATCCTGTCCGAAGTAGACGGCCGGGGAGCCGCGTACGAGTTGGGCTACAGCAACACCGCCGCACTACTCGTCCACACCCAGAACATCTCACGCAGTGAAGCCAACCAGCGCATCGCCCAAGCCACCGCCCTGCACGATGTGAAAACTCCGACCGGAGCCGTGGTCGAGGCCTCTCTTCCGTTGACCGCCAAGAAGCTCGCCGCCGGTCAGATCAGCGTCGGACAGGTTGAAGTCATCCGCAAGTTCGTCGGCAGCCTCAACCATGTGGAGGCGGACAAGGTTGCATTGGCGGAAGAGTTGATGGTCGAACGCGCCGCCGAGGACGACCCGAACGCCCTGGCCCGGTACGGCGAGCGGTGGGTGCGTGACATCGTCGACCCGGACGGCACAGCACCGAACGACGACGAACCGCAGCGACCGGAACGAGAACTGCGGCGGCACATCTTTCGCGACGGGCGGATGGAGTTCAAAGGACGGTTGGATGCAGAGACGGCCGCTCTGTTCGACGCACTGCTCGCGCCGTTTGAAAAGCGCGAAGCGGACGACACGCGCGGGTATGCCGAGCGTGGCGGGGATGCCTTCGCCGATGTGCTGCAGAAGGCCGCGAACTGTCCGGATCTGCCGACGCACAACGGGTTCAAGACCGAGGTGGCGTTCACCATCTCGATGGACGAGCTGACCAAGTCGGTGGACGGGCGGGTCTTGCCCGGCACCCGGTTGACCGCGGGTGAGGCGCGGCGGATCGCCTGCGACGCGCACGTGCTGCCCGCGGTCATGGGTGGAGATTCCAAACCGCTCGACGTCGCGGTTCCGGCCTATGTCGTGCCCGCGCACATCCGGCGTGGACTGGTGCTCAGGGATCGCGGGTGCGCCTTCCCGGGGTGCGACCGGCCCGCCAGTGTCTGCCACAGCCACCACATCACGTCCTGGCTGCGGGGTGGGCCAACCGCACTGGGCAACCTCGTGCTCCTGTGTGGACAGCACCATCGGCTGATTCACCGTAGCGAGTGGGAAGTCAAGCTCGACGGAGGCGTCGCCTGGTTCACCCCGCCGGACTACGTCGACCCGGCACGGACACCACGACGGAATCACTCCTGGTCTGCTCCGAACGCAGGCCTGCACGCGCGCGCTCGTCCATGCTCATCACCAACGGGTTCTCAGCTCCAGGCGAACAGATCCCGTGGCAGGCCCATCGCCCTGAAGAGGTGATCGCGGGACGCTTCAAGGCGGCAAGCGCCCGGATTGCCGCGTCGGTGTGCTCCGGAGAGTGGCGGATCTGCGACATGTCCAGCACTGTCATGACACCGGCGTCGAGCTGGGAGGCCCGCGGTCAACGCACGGAGTCAGGCCCGTGTTCGTCCGACGTAGACGTTGCGTGCGCGGTAGTAGGTGGCGCTGGTCGGGCCGGGTGAACCGGACGACCCTTCCATCTGCAGGTTGATGATGATCCACATCGGCTTGCCGACGAAGTTCGCGCCGCGGTGCTGGCCGACCCAGTTGCCGTCCAGGTAGTAGTGGATGTCCACGTCGGTCGCGTTGGCCTTGGTGATCCACGCCCGGTAGCCGTGCCACGCCCCGGGATTCGAGACGTTGACGATGGTGTTGGACCAACCACCGCTCGCGTTGCGGTACGTGTTGAACCAGTTGCGGGCGTCGCCCTTGTACTCGAGGATGTCGCTTTCCGGCGGCCAGCTGTTCGCGCCGGTCAGCCAGAACGCCGGCCAGGTGCCTCGCGCCGAGGGGGCCTGGAACTCGCCCTTGACCTCCCAGTTCGGGAACTGGTCGGAGACCGTGACGTGCTGACGGGCGTGGATGGCGCCGGAGTGGTATCGGATGGGCAGGTGGGGATCGGCCGAACTGGTGCCTTCGTCCCAGGTGATCCTGGTCGCCTTCACCACCAGGACGCCGTTGCTTTCCAGGTAGACGTGGTTGTGGTCGGTGGCGCTGGCGTACATCCGGGCACTGCCGTTGTGGTCGGAACCCCACGGGTACCGGTAGTTCCACGCGGACTCCAGCGTCGAATAGCTCGCGAACGAGCCGTCGATCACGGTTTCCCAGGCTGCCGCGTTCGCCGGCGAGCCCGCGATGGCCGTGCTGAGCAGGCCGCCGCAGCCGGCGGCCAGGAATGTTCGTCGGGTGTGTGTCATGGTGGGACCTTTCGGTGTGCAGGGTTATTCGATCGGTCGTGGTCGCACGCTTTCCAGGGTGGGCACGACCGGAGCGACCATGCCGTCGTCGGTGAAGGTCAGTTTGTCGATTGTGGACTCGCGATGGGTGCCGTCACCGCCGGGGATGGCGAAGCGGTGGTAGGCGATGTACCACTCGTCGGTGCCGGGGATCCGGACCATCGAGCTGTGGCCGGTGCCCTTGATGCCCAGTGACAGGTCCTTGCGCAGGATCACGCCACGGTTCGTGAAGGGCCCGGCCGGGCTGTCGGCGGTGGCGTACGCGACCCGGTAGTTCTCGCTGCGGGTGTCGTCGATCGACCAGCTGAGGTAGTAGGTTCCCTTCCGCTTCACCATGAACAGGCCTTCACGGAAGTCGGCGAGGCCGGTGATCCGTCGCACGGCGGCCGGGTCGAACGAGATCATGTCCTCGTTGAGCGGCACGACATAGGCGGAACCATTGCCCCAGTAGAGGTATGGTTTGCCGTCGTCGTCGGTGAACACGGCCGGATCGATGGCCTGTCCGCTGTCGGGGTTGCGACTGACCAGCGGCCGGCCCGAGTCGACGAACGGGCCGGTGGGCGAATCACCGACGGCGACACCGATCTTGGCCTCGGCGCAGAAGTAGAAGTAGTACTTCCCGTCGCGGTACGCGATGGCCGGTGCCCACGCGTTGTTGTCCGCCCAGGAGACGTCTGGCCCGAGGTCCAGCGCCACGCCGTGATCGGTCCAGGTGGCCAGGTCCTTCGACGACCAGACCTTGAAGGTGGTGCTGCCCCAGTTCGGGAAGCCGTCCGTGGTCGCGTACACGTAGTACGTGTCGCCGAACACCGCGATGTTGGGATCGGCGTTCAGGCCGGGCGGCAGTGGGCTGCGCATCTCCCGGGCGCTGACCGTCCACACGCGAGTGTTTCCGCGTGGTGCGAGCACGCGGTACGTCATCGGCTTGCTCAGGTCGACCACTTGGCCGCTGCCCGGCCGGATGGCCGCGCCGCTCGCCAGTTCGAAGGCAGGGGACAGGCGGCGCAGGTCGGTCCCCGGCTTGACCGGCAGGACGACGGTTCCGGCGGTCACGTCGATGATCGCGGGCACTTTCAGTTCGGGCATCGTGACCGACCGGATGGTGGTGATGTTGCCCGGCAGGGCGGCGATCTCGGCGGCGCTCAGGGCCCGTTTGTACAACCGGACGTCCTTCATCCGGCCCTGGAAGTACTTGTCCGCCGTGTACTGCGACCGCCCGAGGTAGTTCGCCGCCGTCCGGCCACCGCCGATGTCCGACGGTTTCCGCGTGACGTTGTCATTGCGCGCCACCGGAAGTCCATCGAGGTACAGCACTGCTTTGCCGTCTCCGATGGTGTACGTGAGGTTGTGCCAGGCGCCTCGGGACAGGCCGGTGGACGCTGCCGTTTGTTGCTCGGAACGCCAGTCACCACTGGATATCGCCGCGCGTAAGCCACTGTCCGCACTGCCGCCTGTGCTGAACAGATAGCCGTTCCCGGTGCCTGTCGCGCCGGTATTGCCGAAGCCGTATAAGAAGTACGGTGTCTGTTGCGCGGGATCGACGTAGACGTCAGCGGCCACGGTGACGGCGTCCACTCCGGACAGCATGTTGTCCGGCAGGTCGACGAAGCCGTTCTTCCCGCCGAACGACAGTGATCCGTTGGACCAGGTGGCGTCACCGGACAGCGTGCCGTCGTAGCCGTGTCCGGTGATGTCCTTGGCTTTTGTGCCTGTGTTCGCGTTGAGCGGCCAGTGTGCCACGAGTCCGTTGTGGTCCGCCTTGACCGGTGGCACGGGTCCGCCGGTGAGCCGGTCGTGTTCCGCCTTGGTGATCGGCAGGACAGTGCCGTGCCGCAGCGACGCCGGAAGCTGGGCACCTGCCGAGGCCGTCCACTTGCCGCTGGTCAGATCGGTGGTCTCGAAGGGAACGTAGCCACGGCCGCCGAACTCGTCGATGAACATGTACCACTTGTTCTCGGTGTTCGACTTGAACACGGTCGGGCCTTCGCCACGGCTGATGTCCGGCTTGCCGATGCACTCGCTGATGAAGTCGTACGACGGGTCTAGCAGGTCGGTGGCCTTCTCCGCGACGATGAACTTGCTGCACGGGCTGGAGGAGCTGGGATCGCGTTCGTCCTTGGTGTACCGGTAGTAGACGCCGTCGTGCTTGATCACGGTCGAGTCGATCACCGAGTAGCCCGGGTCCAGCCAGACCTTGGCTTCGCTGAACGTCACGAAGTCGCGCGTGGTCGCGTACATCATCCGGTTGTAGCTGGAACCCGTGTGGCCGGGATCGCTCTCCGCGTACAGTTTGGACGCCCAGAACACGACGTAGACACCGCGTTCGTCGTCCCAGTAGGCCTCCGGCGCCCAGGTGTTGCCCGCGGTCGGCGGCGAGACCTGGACGGAGCGTTGCGCCGACCAGTTCACCAGGTCGGCCGACTCCCAGACCATGATCGACCGGCTGCCGTGCCGTTGCGCCTTGTCCCAGTCGCCGTTGCCGTGGATCTTCAGGTCCGTGGCGAGCAGGTAGAACTTGTCGCCCTGCGGGGCGCGGATGATGAACGGGTCGCGCACGCCCTTGTCGCCCAGCGTGGAGGTCAGGATCGGCTGGCCGTTGTTGCGTTCGTCGAACTTCAGCGGGTCGTTGCCGCGACTGGTGGCGAGGTAGATCTGCTCACCGTTCGCGGTGCCCTCACCGGTGAAGTAGAAGAACGCGTACCCCGCGTACGGTTCCTGCGCGGCGGACACGGAACCGGTGGTCAGGCCACACGCGAGGACGATGATGGCGATGAAGCTGATGAACCGGGACATCGTTGACCCCTTCACGGCACGGCGAATGTTATCGTTAACATCCGACGAGGTGCTTCGACAGTAGGACGCGCTCAGTCACCGGTCAAGCACACACCGCCAATCACCCCGCCCGGGGTCCCCAAGCCTCGTGTCCACCGCTCCGGCACCCCGTGTCGACCGTTCCGGCACCCCGTGTCCGCCGTTCCGGCACTCTGAAATTCCCCTCGCGGGCTCGGCCGGGGCGGCCCGCGTCTTTGACGCTGCACCAACGGCTCCCAGCCCACTCCTCCGAGGCCGTCCGGGCACACCACGCCGCCGTCCATGCTGGACTCCGCTTGCCAGTGGCTTCGGTCACGGGGCCGTGCCTTCGATAATGAAAACCGTTACGGTGTTCCCATCTGATCAACCATTTCCGGGGAGTGCGGTGTCCGCGTCTGTCAGTACGCGTCGTCAGGCGTTGACGCGGTTCAGCGTGCTGCCGCCGGTCGCCCGGATGCTTGTCGGCACCCAGTTGCTGTTCAACATCGGGTTCTTCCTCGTCCTGCCGTATCTGGCCGGGCATCTCACCGGCGACCTCGCGCTGGCGGGCTGGGTCGTCGGGCTTGTCCTCGGCCTGCGGACCTTCAGTCAGCAGGGACTTTTCCTCGTGGGCGGCACGCTGACCGACCGGTTCGGTGCCAAGCCGGTGATCCTCGCCGGCTGCGTCGTCCGCGTGGGCGGCTTTGTGCTGCTGGCGGTTTCCGGCACGCTGCCCGGCGTGCTGGCGGGGGCGGTGCTGACCGGGTTCGCGGGCGCGCTGTTCTCCCCGGCGGTCGAGGCGTCGTTGGCGCGCGAAGCGGGGCCGGAGTTGCGGGCGACGGCGTTCGCGCTGCTGGCGATCTGTGGTGAGGCGGGAGCGGTGGTGGGGCCGCTGCTCGGTGCCCTTGTCCTGACCGATTTCGCGCTTGCCTGCTGGATCGCGGCGGGCTTGTTCGTGCTGATCGCTGCCGGGCACGTGGTTCTGCTGCCGCACCGGGCCGGCGAGCACAGGAACGAACCGGTACTCGCGGGGTGGCGTGAGGTCCTGCGCAACCGGGTCTTTGTGGTCTTCGCTGTCGCGTACTCCGGCTATCTGGTGTCCTACAACCAGCTTTACCTTGCCCTGCCCAGTGAACTGCGGGGCGCGACGGGGGACGAGGCCGCGCTGGGCTGGCTGTTCGCGCTGGCTTCGGTGATGGTCGTGGTCGGACAGATGCCGACGACGGTGTTCGCGCGGCGGGTGCTGGGGCCTGGTCGTGCCGTCGTGGCCGGGTTCGCGCTCATGGCGGCCGCGTTCGGAGTTGTGGCGGTACCGCTTCCCGGTTTGGTGCCCGCGATCCTGATGGTCGTTCTGCTGACCGCCGGGCAGATGCTCGCGGTGCCGTTCGCGCAGGAACGTGTTCCGGTTCTGGCTGGGGAACGCCGATTGGGCGCCCATTTCGGGTTCTTGTCCTCGGTGGGTGGTGTGGCCGTGTTGATCGGCAGTACGGCCAGTGGTGCGCTGCTCGGCCTCGGGCCGGTCGCCTGGCTGGTGCTCGCCCTTGTGCCGCTCGGCAGCGCCGTCGCGCTCGCTGTTCTCTTCGCACGTTGACCGAAGGCGGATTCTTCGTCCGTGCTCGTGGTCCCGCTTGCCGGGTGCTCATCGAAGTGGCTGCTCGGATCCGCTGGCGCGACGCGGTATGGTCGGCTGGGTAGTGACCACACGACTCAGGGTGGCAGGTTGCGTGCTCGTGACTCGACCGTTACGCGTGTGCTGCTTGACCCCGTGAGTGTTATCGCTAACACTGCCTCTCATCACGCCGCAGCGAAGCGATCGGGAGGTGGTCATGACAGGCGTACGGCATGCGAGCCTCACGGACGTGGCTGAACTCGCGGGCGTCTCCCACATGACGGTCTCCCGGGTGATCAACGGCACCGGCCCGGTCCGCGCGGAAACGCGGGCCAGGGTGCTGGCCGCCGTCGAGAAGCTGGACTACCGGCCCAACTCCGCCGCCCGTGCCCTGGTCACCGGCAAGACCGGCAACCTCGGCGTGGTCGCGCTCGACTCGACCCTCTACGGCCCGGCGAGCACCCTGTACGGCATCGAGAACGCCGCACGGGAAGCCGGGTACTCGGTCACGATCACCAGTGTCAGCGCCCCGAACCGGACGTCGATCGCGGACGCCATCGAGACCCTGCGCCGCCAGGCGGTCGAAGGCATCGTGGTGATCGCGCCGCACGTGGCGACGGGCAAAGCACTGGCGCACATGCCGAGTGACGTGCCACTGGTCGCTGTCGGGGGCGGCGAGCACGCTCCCGTCCCGGTCAGCGCGGTCGACCAGTACGACGGTGCCCGCCGGGTCACCGAACACCTGCTGGCGCTGGGGCACAGGACGGTCTGGCACGTGGCCGGTCCGGCGGACTGGCTGGAGACCCGGGATCGCGAGCTGGCCTGGCGGGAGACGCTGGAACGGCACGGTGCCAAGGTGCCGCGCGTGGTGCGTGGTGACTGGAGTTCCCGGTCGGGGTACGAGGCCGGACGGGAGCTCGCTGGTCAGAAGGGGTTGACGGCGGTCTTCGTCGCCAACGACCAGATGGCGCTGGGCCTGCTGCGCGCGTTCTCCGAAACGGGGATCGCCGTGCCGAAGGATGTCCATGTCGCGGGCTTCGACGACGTACCGGAGGCCGCTTACTTCAGCCCGCCGTTGACCACGGTCCGTCAGGACTTCATCGAAGTGGGCAGACGCACGTTCCGGCAGCTCGCCGAGCGGATCGCCGGTCGCCAGCCGCAGGTCCGCGACCTGGTCCCCGCCGAGCTGATCGTCCGGGAAAGCACCGGACCCCGGTAGTACGCCCGTGCGTCCTGTCGCGATAAGTCGCCACTTGTGAGTGTTAGCGCTAACAGTCGCTATGAGTGTTGGGAGCCGCCCATGAAGTACAGGAAGCTGGCCGCCGTCGCGGCCGGGATCGTCAGTCTCACGTTATTCACCGCGTGCGGTGAAGCGGGTGGTGGTGGGGGTCAGACACCGGGCAGCGGGGGTGGTGGCACCATCACGCTGGGGTTCTCGCAGGTCGGGGCGGAGAGCGGCTGGCGCACCGCGAACACCAAGTCGATCCAGGACTCGGCCAAGGCCGCCGGGATCGACCTGAAGTTCTCCGACGCGCAGCAGAAGCAGGAGAACCAGATCCGCGCGATCCGGTCGTTCATCCAGCAGAAGGTCAAGGTCATCGCCTTCTCGCCGGTGGTCGAGTCCGGCTGGGACACCGTGCTGAAGGAGGCGAAGACCGCCAACATCCCGGTGATCCTGACCGACCGCGCGATCGACTCGCCGGACACCTCGCTGTACAAGACGTTCCTCGGCTCGGACTTCGTCAAGGAAGGCCGCAAGGCCGGGGAGTGGCTGACCAAGGAGTTCGCCTCGGCCACCGGGGACGTCAACATCGTCGAACTGCAGGGCACCACGGGCTCGGCGCCCGCCAACGACCGCAAGAAGGGCTTCGCCGAGGCGATCGCGTCGACCTCGAAGTTCAAGGTGGTCGCCTCGCAGACGGGTGAGTTCACCCGGGCCAAGGGCAAGGAGGTCATGGAGGCCTTCCTGAAGTCGCAGAGCAAGATCGACGTGCTCTACGCGCACAACGACGACATGGCGCTCGGCGCGATCGAGGCGATCGAGGGCGCGGGCAAGAAGCCGGGCACGGACATCAAGATCGTGTCGATCGACGCGGTGCGGGACGGCATGCAGGCGCTGGCCGACGGGAAGATCAACTACATCGTCGAGTGCAACCCGTTGCTCGGACCGCAGTTGATGGACCTCGTCAAGAAGGTCGCCGCCGGTGAGCAGGTGCCGCAGCGCATCGAGACCGAGGAGACCGAATTCGACCAGGCCAAGGCCAAAGAGGTCTTGCCGCAACGTCAGTACTGACGCCGATGGTTCTGCGGATGACGGGAATCCGGAAGCGGTTCCCTGGTGTGGTCGCACTGGACGACGTGGACTTCCGGCTGCTGCCCGGTGAGGTGCACGCTCTGATGGGCGAGAACGGCGCGGGCAAGTCCACCCTGATCAAGGTGCTGACCGGGGTGTACGGGGTGGACGCCGGCGAGATCGAGCTGGCGGGCGAGCCGGTGTCCTTCACCGGCCCGGCCGCGGCGCAGCGGGCCGGGGTGAGCACGGTGTACCAGGAGGTCAACCTGTGCCCGAACCTGTCGATCGCCGAGAACATCCTGCTGGGCCGCGAACCGCGCCGGTTCGGCCGGATCCGGTGGGCACCGATGCGCCGCCGCGCCGAGGAACTGCTGGCCCGGCTGGACCTCGAGCTGGACGTCAGCGCGCCGCTGTCGGCCCAGTCGATCGCGGTGCAGCAGCTGGTCGCGATCGCCAGGGCACTGGACGTCGACGCGCGGGTGCTCGTGCTCGACGAGCCGACGTCCAGTTTGGACTCCCACGAGGTCGACCGGCTGCTGGCGGTGATGCGCACGCTGCGGGACGAGGGAATGGCGATCCTGTTCGTGACGCACTTCATCGACCAGGTCTTCGCCATCTCCGACCGGATGACCGTGCTGCGCAACGGCAAACTCGTCGGTGAGTACGAGACCGCCGAGATCACCCCGGTGGAGCTGGTCACCAGGATGATCGGCAAGGAGCTCGCCACGCTGGACGAGCTCGAGCAGGTCCGGCCGGAGCGCACGGTGCGGGAGGAACTGCTGCGCGCCGAGGAAGTCGGCCGGGCCGGCGGTATCGAGCCGTTCTCGCTCGGCATCCAGCGCGGCGAGGTGGTCGGGCTGGCCGGTCTGCTCGGATCGGGGCGCACCGAGCTGGCCCGGCTGCTGTTCGGCGCCGACCACGCCGACCAGGGCACCATCCGCGTGGACGACAAGCCGGTGTCGTTGCGCACGCCGCGTGCGGCGATCGCCCGCGGCATCGCGTTCTGTTCGGAGAACCGCAAGACCGAGGGCCTGGTCGAGGACCTGACCGTCCGCGAGAACATCGCGCTGGCGGTCCAGGCCTCGCGTGGCTGGACCAAACCCCTGTCGCGCAAGCGGCAGGAGGAGATCGCCGAGAGCAGCATCAAGGCACTCGACATCCGCCCGGCCAACCCCGAGGCCAAGGTGGGCGAGCTGTCCGGCGGCAACCAGCAGAAGGTCCTGCTGGCCCGCTGGCTGATCACCGAGCCCCGGCTGCTCATCCTGGACGAGCCGACCAGGGGCATCGACATCGGTGCCAAGACCGAGATCCAGAAACTCGTCACGCGACTCGCGGCCGAGGGCATGGCCGTGGTGTTCATCTCGGCGGAACTGGAAGAGGTCCTGCGGCTCAGCGACCGCGTGCTCGTGTTGCGCGACAGGCAGGTCGTCGCTCAACTGGACAACGACGCGCTGACACCGGAGCAGATCATGGCGACCATCGCGGACGGAGGCGCGGAATGATCAAGCACCGGCTGTTCTGGCCCACCGCGGCGTTGATCGTCCTGCTGCTGGGCAACTTCATCGCGCACCCGGCGTTCTTCTCGGTGGAACTGCGGGAAGGACACCTGTACGGCAGCCTGATCGACATCCTGCGGTTCGGCGCGCCGCTGATCATGGTCGCGCTCGGCATGACGCTGGTGATCGCCACCGGCGGGATCGACCTGTCGGTCGGCTCGGTGGTCGCGATCAGCGGGGCCATCGCGTGCCTGCACCTCAGCGGCCTGGAGAACCAGGACAGCCTGGGCGGCACGGCCGGTGCCGTCGGCATCGCGCTGGGGCTGAGCATCGTCCTGGGCGCGTGCAACGGGGTGCTGGTGTCGGTGCTGAACATCCAGCCGATCATCGCCACCCTGATCCTGATGGTGGCCGGCCGCGGGCTCGCCCAGCTGATCACCGACGGCCAGATCATCACCGTCAACTCGTCGCCGTACCAGGCGATCGGCGGCGGCTTCGTGCTGACGTTGCCGGTGTCGATCCTGATCGCGGTCGCGGTGTTCGTACTGGCGTCGCTGCTGGTCCGCAAGTCCGCGCTGGGCATGCTGCTGGAAGCGGTCGGCGGCAACCCGGAGGCCAGCAGGCTCGCCGGGGTGCGGTCACGGCGGCTGATCTGGCTGACGTACGTGGTGTGCGGCCTGTGCGCGGGCATCGCCGGGCTGATGATCAGCTCGAACGTGTCCAGCGCGGACGGCAACAACGCGGGGCTGTGGATCGAGCTGGACGCGATCCTGGCCGTGGTGATCGGCGGAACGGCACTGACCGGCGGCCGGTTCTCGTTCGCGGGCACGGTGATCGGCGCGTTGCTGATCCAGACGTTGTCCACGACCGTGTACACGCTCGGCATCCCGCCGCAGACCACGTTGCTGTTCAAGGCCGTGGTCGTGATGGCGGTGTGCCTGGTGCAGTCGCCGGCGTTCCGTCGCAAGCTGGTCCGCCGTCGTAAGCCCAAACCGGTGACCCGGGCCCGCCAGGACGAGAAGGTGGAGGTGTCGGCATGACGACGCTCACCGCGTCACGGCAGCGCTACCTGCCGATCATCGCCACGTTCGCCCTGCTGGTCGGGGCGTACGGCTTCGGCGCGGCGCAGTACGAGGCGTTCGCGTCCGGGCAGGTCGTGCTGAACATCCTGATCGACAACGCCTTCCTGCTCGTGGTGGCGATCGGGATGACGTTCGTGATCCTGACCGGCGGCATCGACCTGTCCGTCGGCGCGGTCGTCGCACTGTCCACTTTGGTCTCGGCGAGACTGCTCGCCGCCGGGGTGTCCCCGCTCGTGGTGCTCGTGCTCGTGCTCGTGATCGGGGGAACGCTCGGTCTCGGCATGGGCGCGGTGATCCACTACTTCGAGCTGCAGCCGTTCATCGTGACGCTGGCCGGGATGTTCCTGGCCAGAGGCCTCTGCTACACGATCAGCGTCGAGTCGATCTCGATCACCGACGGGTTCTTCACGACCATGGCGCAGACCCCGGTGTCACTGCCGGGCGGCATGCACGTGTCGACCAGTGTCGTGATCGCCGTGATCGTGCTGGCGGTGGCCGCGTACGTGCTGCACTTCACGCGGCTCGGCCGGACGGTGTACGCGATCGGCGGCAGCGAGCAGTCGGCGATGCTGATGGGTCTTCCGGTGGCACGCACGAAGATCACGGTGTACGCGATCAGCGGGCTGTGCTCGGCGCTCGGCGGGGTGTTGCTCGCGTTCTACACGTTGTCCGGCAACGCGTTGCACGCCGTCGGGATGGAGCTGGACGCGATCGCGGCGGTCGTCATCGGTGGCACAATTCTCACCGGTGGCACCGGATACGTGCTCGGCACCGTTCTGGGCGTGCTCGTGCTGGGCATCATCCAGACGCTGATCACCTTCGACGGCACCCTCAGCTCGTGGTGGACCAAGATCGTGATCGGTGCGTTGTTGTTCGTGTTCATCGTGTTGCAACGGCTGGTCAGCCGGCGCGCGCGATAGCAGGGGAGCGGGGTCGAGGGTAGTGGCAGGGACGTTGTGTTAGCGCTAACTCAGAGGAGGGCACGTGCCAGCAGATGACGCTCTGGTGGTCGGTGTGGACTTCGGCACGCTGTCCGCGCGAGCGGTCGTGGTGCGCGTGCGGGACGGGGCCGAACTGGGCACCGCGGTCGCGGACTACCCGCACGGCGTGGTCGACCAGGCTTTGCGCGGGCGGCCGTTACCACCGGACTGGGCGTTGCAGGTCCCGGCCGACTACATCGAGGCGATGTCCCGGTCCGTGCGCGAGGCGATGACCGGACTGGACGCCGCCGCGGTGATCGGGATTGCCACGGACTTCACCGCGTGCACGATGGTCCCGACGAACGACCAGGGCACGCCGTTGTGCGAGCTGCCCGACTTCGCCGACGAACCACACGCGTACGTCAAGCTGTGGAAACACCACGCCGCACAGCCCCAGGCCGACCGGATCAACGACCTGGCCCGCGTCCGTGGCGAGAAGTGGCTGCCGCGCTACGGCGGCCTGATCTCCTCCGAGTGGGAGTTCGCCAAGGGACTGCAGATCCTCGAAGAGGCCCCGCGGGTGTACGCGGCCATGCGGCACTTCGTCGAACTGGCGGACTGGATCGTCTGGCAGCTCACCGGGAACTACGTGCGCAACGCCTGCACCGCCGGGTACAAGGGCATCTACCAGGACGGCGGCTACCCCGGCCCGGACTTCCTGCGTGAGCTGAACCCCGGGTTCGAGCGGTTCGTGGCCGACAAGCTCGACCACCCGCTCGGCCAGCTGGGCGACAAGGCGGGCGAACTGACCGCCCAGGCGGCGGAGTGGACCGGGCTGCCGGAGGGCATCGCGGTCGCGGTGGGCAACGTGGACGCCCACGTCACCGCGCCGGCGGCGCGGGCCGTCGAGCCGGGGCAGATGGTCGCGATCATGGGCACCTCCACGTGTCACGTGATGAACGGGACCACCCTGACCGAGGTGCCCGGGATGTGCGGCGTGGTGGACGGCGGAATCGTCCCCGGGCTGTGGGGTTACGAGGCCGGGCAGAGCGGCGTCGGGGACATCTTCGCCTGGTTCGTGCGCACGTGCGTCCCGGCGGAGTACCACGAGCAGGCCAAGGCCAAGGGCATCTCGGTGCACGAGCACCTCACCGAACTCGCCGCACGGCAACGGATCGGCGAGCACGGGCTCGTGGCGCTCGACTGGCACAGCGGCAACCGGTCCGTGCTGGTCGACCACGAGCTGTCCGGCGTGATCGTCGGCCAGACCCTGGCGACCACACCGGAGGAGATGTACCGGGCGTTGCTGGAGGCGACCGCGTTCGGCACCCGCGTGATCATCGACACGTTCATCGACGCGGGCGTCCCGGTGCGGGAGTTGATCGTCGCGGGTGGACTGATCAAGAACGAGCTGCTCATGCAGATTTACGCGGACGTGGTGAACCTGCCGTTGTCGGTGATCGGATCGCCGCAGGGACCCGCGCTGGGCTCGGCGATCCACGCGGCCGTGGCAGCGGGCGCATATCCGGACATCCACGCGGCCGCACGGGCGATGGGGTCGGTACGCCGTGCGGCCTACCGGCCGATCGAGGCCAACGTCGAGGCGTACCAGGAGATGTTCGAGGAGTACCAGACCTTGCACGACTACTTCGGCCGGGGGAACGAACTGATGCATCGGCTGCGCCACCGCCGCCGGGTCCAGAAAGGATAGATCCGGATGGTGTTCTCCACAGCGGTTCTCGACACGGTCGACGAACTGTGCCACACCGTCGCCGACCTGCACGGTGAACTGACCCGCAACGAACTGGTGATCTGGACCGCGGGCAACGTGTCCGCCCGGGTGCCCGGCGAGGACCTGATGGTGATCAAGCCGTCGGGGGTGTCCTACGACGAGCTGGCCGCGGACAAGATGGTCGTCACGGACCTGCACGGCGAACTCGTGCACGGCAACCTGGCGCCGTCTTCGGACACCGCGGCGCACGCCTACGTCTACCAGCACATGCCCGAGGTCGGGGGAGTGGTGCACACGCACTCCACCTATGCGACGGCGTGGGCCGCCCGCGGCGAGCCGATCCCGTGCGTGCTCACCATGATCGCCGACGAGTTCGGCGGGGAGATCCCGGTCGGGCCGTTCGCGATGATCGGCGACGACTCGATCGGCCGGGGCATCGTGGAAACGCTGCGCGGCAGCCGGTCGCCCGCCGTGTTGATGCGCAACCACGGGCCGTTCACCGTCGGCCCGGACGCGCGCGCCGCGGTCAAGGCGGCCGTCATGGTCGAGGACGTCGCCCGCACCGTCCACATCGCACGTCAGCTCGGCGACCCGAAGCCCTTGGACCAGAAGGACATCGACCGGTTGCACGAGCGGTACCGCAACGTCTACGGCCAGCAGGAGATCCGATGAACACACCGCAGGTCTGGTTCCTCACCGGCAGCCAGGGTCTCTACGGGCAGGAAACGCTGGCCCAGGTCGCCGATCAGTCCGTGCGCATCCAGCAGATGCTCGCCACCACGGGCAAGATCAGCGCGGAGATCGCCGGCAAGCCCGTGCTGACCGACACCGCCGCGATCCGCCAGGTGATGCTGGAGGCGAACAACGACCCGTCGTGCGTCGGCGTGATCGCGTGGATGCACACGTTCTCGCCGGCCAAGATGTGGATCACCGGGCTGGACGCGTTGCGCAAACCGTTGCTGCACCTGCACACGCAGCTCAACGAGGCGCTGCCGTGGCAGACCATCGACATGGACTTCATGAACCTCAACCAGGCCGCGCACGGCGACCGGGAGTTCGGCTACATCCAGACCCGCCTTGGCGTGGCGCGCAAGACCGTCGCCGGGCACGCCAGCGATCCCGCCTTGGTCAGCCGGATCGACGGGTGGGTTCGTGCGGCGATCGGCTTGGCGCACCTGCGTTCGCTGCGCCTGGCCCGGTTCGGTGACAACATGCGGGACGTCGCCGTGACCGAGGGCGACAAGGTCGAGGCGGAGCTCCGGTTCGGCGTCTCGGTCAACACCTACGGCGTCAACGACCTGGTCGACGTGGTGGACTCGGTGTCCGACGCGGCCGCTGACGCGCTGGTCGCCGAGTACTTCGAGCTGTACGACATCGCGCCGGCTCTGGCCGAGCGGCGCTCGTCGTTGCGGTACGCGGCCAAGATCGAGGCAGGACTGCGGCAGTTCCTGACCGAGGGCGGGTTCGGCGCGTTCACCACGAACTTCGAAGACCTCGGCGGGTTGAAACAGCTGCCCGGTTTGGCCGTCCAGCGGTTGATGGCCGACGGGTACGGCTTCGGCGGCGAGGGCGACTGGAAGACCTCGGCGCTGCTGGCCGCGGTGAAGGCGATGGGACACGGCACCGGCCGGGGCACGTCCTTCATGGAGGACTACACGTACCACTTCGGTCCCGGTGAGCCGAAGATCCTCGGCGCGCACATGCTCGAGGTGTGCCCGAGCATCGCCGGGCACCGGCCGTCCTGCGAGATCCACCCGCTGGGCATCGGCGGCCGCGAGGACCCCGTCCGGCTGGTCTTCGACGCGGCGGCCGGGCCCGCGGTGGTGATCGGCCTGGCCGACCTGGGAGACCGGTTCCGGTTCGTGGCCAACGAGGTCGAAGTGGTGCCGCCGGACGAGCCGCTGCCGAAGCTG
This sequence comes from Kibdelosporangium persicum, assembly GCF_013280595.1. Classification (GTDB taxonomy): domain Bacteria; phylum Actinomycetota; class Actinomycetes; order Mycobacteriales; family Pseudonocardiaceae; genus Kibdelosporangium; species Kibdelosporangium persicum. The sequence goes on along the minus strand of NZ_JAAATY010000012.1, from coordinate 251,059 downwards.
CCGGTGGCCAGGGCGGTGTGGAAGCCCGCGCCGTCGTTGCCGACGTCGGCCGAGTCCTGGCTGACCGCGGGCGGGCCGCACCACACCGTGCTCACGCAGGCCGTCGGCGCGGACGTCCTGCGGGACTTCGCCCACATGCTGCACACCGAGCTGCTGGTGATCGACAGGACCACCACCCCGGCGGACTTCGGCGACCGGATCCGCTGGAACCAGGCCTACTACCGGCTCGCCCAGGGTTTCTGAGAGGAGAACGATGAAGAGTTCACGTTTGCTGGCGGTCGCCGGGAGTATGGCGTTGACGCTCGCGCTCGCCGCCTGCGGGTCGAGTGAGAAGACCGCCGACCAGGCGCCACAGCCCGGCCAGAACGCCGGCGGCACGATCGGTGTGACCATGCCGACCAAGGCCTCCGAGCGCTGGATCCATGACGGCGACAACATCAAGACGCAGCTGGAGAAGCTGGGCTACCAGGTCGACCTGCAGTACGCCGAGAACGACATCCCCACGCAGGCCAACCAGATCGACAACCAGATCACCAAGGGGGTGAAGCTGCTGATCGTCGCGGCCATCGACGGCAAGTCGTTGTCCACCCAGCTGCAGGCCGCGGCCGACCGGAAGATCCCGGTCATCTCCTACGACAGGTTGCTGCTCAACAGCCCGAACGTCGACTACTACGCGACTTTCGACAACTTCAAGGTCGGTGTGCAGCAGGCCACCTCGCTGCTGACGGGCCTGAAGCTGAAGAAGCCGGACGGCACCGACGATCCGGCGGTGACCGGGCCGTTCAACATCGAGATCTTCGCAGGCTCGCCGGACGACAACAACACGTCGTACTTCTACAACGGCGCCATGTCGGTGCTCAAACCGTTCATCGACAGCGGGAAACTGGTCGTGCGCAGTGGCCAGACGGATCTCGGCACGATCGCGATCCTGCGCTGGGATCCGGCCACGGCGCAGCGCCGGATGGAGGACCTGCTGACCAAGACCTATCGCGGCGGGCCGACCGTGCAGGGTGTGTTGTCGCCCTATGACGGTATCTCGATCGGCATCCTCTCGGCGCTCAAGAGCAGCGGCTACGGCACCGGAACGCTGGCCTACCCGGTGGTGACCGGGCAGGACGCCGAGCTCGCGTCGGTGAAGTCGATCATCGCCGGTGAGCAGTACTCGACGGTGTTCAAGGACACCCGTGAGCTGGCCAAGGTGACCGTGCAGATGGCCGACGCCGTGCTCAAGGGCGGCAAGCCGAGCGTCAACAACGAGAAGGACTACGACAACGGCAAGAAGGTCGTGCCCAGCCAGCTGCTGCCCACGTCGATCGTGACGAAGGACAACTACCAGAAGGAACTGGTCGACTCCGGCTACTACAAGGCGGATCAGCTCAAATGACGCCGATCCTGGCGATGCGCGGCATCACCAAGACCTTTCCCGGTGTGAAAGCGCTCCAGGACGTGAATCTCGCCGTGCGCAGCGGCGAGATCCATGCGATCTGCGGGGAGAACGGCGCCGGCAAGTCCACCCTGATGAAGGTGCTGTCGGGCGTGTACCCGCACGGGTCCTACGACGGCGAGATCACCTTCGAGGACGAGCGCTGCCGGTTCTCGTCGGTGCGGGACAGCGAACGGCGCGGGATCGTGATCATCCACCAGGAGCTCGCGCTGTGCCCGCAGCTCTCGATCGCCGAGAACATCTTCCTGGGCAACGAACTGGCGCGGGGCGGGTTGATCGACTGGAACCGCACCAACCACGCGGCCGGGGAGCTGTTGCGCCGGGTGGGCCTGGACGAGAACCCGGTCACGCCCGTCTCGGAGCTGGGGGTGGGCAAACAGCAGCTGGTGGAGATCGCCAAGGCACTGTCCAAGAAGGTGCGCCTGCTGATCCTGGACGAGCCGACCGCCGCCCTGAACGACACGGATTCGGCGCATCTGCTGGACCTGCTGCGCGGGCTGCGGGAGGAGGGGGTCACCTGCGTGATCATCTCGCACAAGCTGGGCGAGGTCCGGGCGATCGCGGACTCGATCACCATCCTGCGCGACGGCCGGACGATCGAGACCTTGCAGGCGGCCGAGGTCACCGAGGACCGGATCATCTCCGGGATGGTCGGCCGGGACCTGTCACAGCGGTTCCCGCCGCGGACGCCGTCCGTGGGCGAGGAAGTGTTCCGGATCGAGGACTGGACCGTGCACAGCCCGGTCCACTCGGGACGGCTTGTGGTGGACCGGGCCTCGCTGTCCTTGCGGCGCGGGGAGATCGTCGGACTCGCCGGGCTGATGGGCGCCGGCCGGACCGAGCTGGCCATGAGCGTGTTCGGGCGGTCCTACGGCAAGGACATCTCGGGGCGGATCGTCAAGGACGGCAGGGAGATCCACCTCCGGTCCGTCCAGGACGCGATCTCGCAGGGGATCGCCTACGTCACCGAGGACCGTAAGCGGTACGGGCTGAACCTGATCGAGGACATCAAGCGGAACGTCTCGGCGGCCTGGCTCGGTGGCCTGTCCCGCCACGGGTGGGTCCGCGAGCACGAGGAGCATCGCGTCGCCGAGGAGTTCCGGGCCCGGATGGGGATCAAGGCGCCCAGCGTCCGGTCGGTCACCGGGAAGCTGAGTGGCGGCAACCAGCAGAAGGTCGTGCTGTCGAAGTGGATCCTGACCGACCCGGACGTGCTGATCCTGGACGAGCCGACGCGGGGCATCGACGTCGGGGCGAAGTTCGAGATCTATTCGATCATCAACCAGCTGGCGGACGACGGCAAGGCAGTGCTGGTCATCTCGTCGGAACTGCCCGAGTTGCTCGGCCTCTGTGACCGGATCTACGCGCTGTCCCGTGGACGGATCACAGGTGAGGTCGATCGTGCTGACGCGACTCAGGAACGGTTGATGCAGCTGATGACCACCGATCGTGAGTGATTATCCGTGTTCTAACCCTGACAAACACTCACGACGTGGTACCCGATGAAGGAAATCCCATGACTGTTACCCAGGCTCCTTCCCAGGCGCCGGAGACCGCCAAGCCGCTTCGGCGAATCTCCATCAACCCCCGCGAGAGCGGCATCTACGTCGCCTTCGCCCTGATCGTGGTCCTGTTCACGATCCTGACCGACGGTGTCCTGCTCGAGCCGCAGAACATCTCGAACATCATCGTGCAGAACTCGTACATCCTGATCCTGGCCGTCGGGATGATGCTCATCATCATCGCCGGGCACATCGACCTCTCGGTCGGCTCGGTGGTGGCCGTCTGCGGGGCGCTGTGTGCCGTCCTCACTGTCGAGATGGGCATGCCTTGGTTGCCCGCACTGCTGCTCACGCTGGTCGCCGGGGCCGTGATCGGGGCCTGGCAGGGGTACTGGGTCGCCTACTTCGGCATCCCCGCGTTCATCGTCACCCTGGCGGGCATGCTCGTGTTCCGGGCCCTCACCCTGTGGGTCCTGGGCAACCAGGGGATCGGGCCGTTCCCCGACGAGATCCGCACGCTGTCCAACGGGTTCACCGACGGGTACCTCGGCAACATCGGCCTCGGACCGCTCGGCGGTGCCGATCTGGTCAGCCTGCTCGCCGGGGTGGCCGGGGTCGCCGCGATCTTCCTCGTTCAGTGGCGGCAGCGTAAGGCGCGTCTCGGCTACCTGCAGCAGGTCGATCCGTTCCCGGTGTTCCTGCTCAAGGCCGGCGGCGCCGCCCTCGTCGTGCTCGCCGTGGTGGTGCAGCTGGCCAGGTTCAAGAACCTGCCGTGGGTGCTGGTGCTGCTGACCGTGCTGGTCCTCGGATATTCGTTGCTGGCCAACAAGTCCGTCTTCGGACGGCACATCTACGCCATCGGCGGCAACCGGCAGGCCGCCGAGCTGTCCGGGGTGAAGGTCAAGCCGATCACGTTCTGGATCTTCGTCAACATGGGGGTGCTCGCCGCGCTGGCCGGTGTGATCTTCGCCGGGCGGCTGAACCAGGCCGGGCCGACGGCGGGCAACGCGTTCGAGCTCGACGCCATCGCGGCCGCCTTCATCGGCGGCGCCGCGGTCCAGGGCGGTGTCGGCAAGGTCGTCGGGGCCATCACCGGTGGCCTGATCATGGCCGTCATCAACAACGGCATGTCCCTGCTCGGCCAGCCGAGTGAGATCGTCATGCTGGTGAAGGGCCTGGTGTTGCTCGCCGCTGTCGCCTATGACATCTGGACCAAGCGCAGGGCTGCCTAGGAGCGGGGCGGCGCGGTGGTGGCACGCACGATCAGGTACGTGTCCAGCGACTGGTTCGTGCTCACGCGGTGGTCGTCGTCGAGCAGGGCCAGCAGCACGTTCACCGCTGCGCGTCCCGCCGCTTCCGCGGGCATCGCCACCGTGGTCAGCGGGGGCGCCGAGATCGCCGCGAAGACCAGGTCGTCGAAGCCGACCAGGCTGATCTCGTCGGGCACCGGAACGCCCCGGGCGTTCAGCCTGGCCAGGACGCCGAAGGCGACGAGGTCGTTGAACGTGATGATCGCCGTGACCCCCGCCGCCAGCGCCAGGTCCGCTCCCTGCAGGCCGCCCTCGAACCTCGGCGGGAACGGTCCGAACTCGACGACCTCGATGTTGTGCTGTTCGGCCGCCGGGCGCAGGCCGCTCAGCCGGGTCGCGTTGGCCCACGAGTTGCGGGGACCGCCGAGGAAGGCGCATTTCCGGTGGCCGAGGGCCGCCAGGTGCTGGATCGCCTGGTGCATCCCGCCGGGACTGTCCATCACGACCGAGGGGATGCCCTCGATCTCCCGGTTGAGCAGCACCACGAACGTCTGCCTGGCCAGGTCACGGACGTGGTCGTCGCTCATGCTCGGGCTGCACAGGACCAGTCCGTCGACCTGTTTGGCCATGTTGCGGGCCAGGTTCTCCTCGACCACCGGGTCCTGGTCGCTGTTGGCGAACAGCACCGCCACGTCGTCCTGACGGGCCCGGGCCTGCACGCCGTTCAGCACGCCGGTGAAGAACGGGTTGTCCAGGTCGGAGACGATGATGCCGATGTGGCCGGTGCGGTTCGCCGGCTTGCGCGGCCCGCCGGCCGGGTGGTACCCCAGTTCCCCGGCCGCGGCCAGGATCCGGTTGCGTGTCTCGGGCTTGACCAGGTCGGGTGTGGTGAAGGCACGGGAGACGGTGGAGATGGAGACCTTCGCCAGAGTGGCGACGTCATGGATGGTGACGGTCACGGGGCTCCCTTTGCGCTGCTTTGCACAACATGATGTAAACCGTCTGCTTTCCTGTCAATTCGCCGCGCCGTCCGTCGCTGTCTGGAAACAGGTTCCGACCTGCGCGTTCTTCTTGACAGCGCTCCCCGGGCGCCCCTAGCGTGGCTTTGCAGAAATTCACGGCCGTTTGCAGGATCGGAGACCCAATGCCGGGTACCGCACGCCTTGCCGTTGTCGGCACGTCCGGATACGCGTTCACATACCTGCAGCGGGCGCGTGACCTGCACGAGGAAGGGTGGGCGGAGTTCGTCGGCGCTTGCGACATCCGGGAACCGTCCTCGCAAGCCCTCGCTCTGCTGCCGCCAGGCGCAGCTGTGCATCCTGACGTCGACACCTTGATGCGCGTGGCCACACCGGATGTCGTCGTCGTGGCGACACCGCCGCACGCCCACCGGTCGATCGCCGCCGCCGTGCTCAGGGCGGGCGGCGACCTGCTGATCGAGACGCCGCCTGTGCTCGACCTCAACGGGTACGACGAGCTGATGGCACTCACCACCAGGCTGGGCCGGATCTGCCAGACGGGGTTCCAGAGCTTCGGCTCCGGTGCCTTGCCGGTGCTGGCCGGCGCGATCGCCCGCGGCGAACTGGGGGAGGTGACCGGTGTCGGCGCCGCCGGAGCGTGGGTCCGGACCGACGCCTACTACGCACGCAATCCCTGGGCCGGCCGCAGATGGCTGGACGGTGAGGCCGTTGTGGACGGTGCGTTGACAAATCCCTTCTCGCACGCGGTCGCCACGGCCGTGCTCGTCGCCGGTGTGGCGGAACGGGATCCGGCGGACATCGCGCTCGAACTGTTCGGCACACGTGATCTGGAAGCCGACGACACCGCTTGCCTGCGACTGCGGTTCACCGGCGGGCCGGAGATCGTGGTCGCGGCTTCCCTGTGCGCGGAACAGGATCACGAGCCGTACGTCGTCGTGCACGGCACCGAGGGACGCGCGAAGTTCTGGTACAAGACCCATCGGCTGGAGATCAACGACGAGCACGTTCCCGTCGCCCCGCCGACCGACCTGCTGCGCAACCTGATCATGCACCGGGCCGACCCCGGCACGAGGCTGCTCGCGCCGTTGTCCCAGACCAGGGCGTTCGCTTCGGTCGTCCAGGCGGTACGGGACGCCCCCGAGCCCGCGCCGATCCCCGAGGGCTGGATTCGGACCGTCGGTGACGGTCCGGGCCGCCACCCGGTCGTCCGCGGGATCGGTGAGGAAGTGGCCGTCGCCGCGGAACGCCTCGCCCTGTTCTCCGAACTCGGCGTGCCGTGGGCCGGTCCCAACCGGTGGTGGCGTGGTGTTCACCGCGTGCCCGTCACTCCCTGACCGGGCCGGTCGTATCGCGCACGACCAGTTCGGCGCCCAGCCGGACGACGCCTGTGGGCGGCGGTTCGTCCAGTCCACACGCGATCCGTCCGGCCAGCGCGCCGGCTTCCCGCAACGGAAGCCGCACCGTGGTCAACGGCGGATGGGTGTCCTGGCAGAACTCGATGTCGTCGAACCCGGCCACGGAAACCTGTCCGGGAACGTCCCTTCCGGACGCCCGGGCGGCGGCCAGCGCGCCTGCCGCCATCACGTCGTTGGCCGCGACGATGGCCGTGACGTCGTTGCGTTGCAGCAGTTTGTGGCCTGCCAGCCATCCGGACTCGCGGGTGAACGTTCCTTGTTCGATCAGGCCAGGGTCGTGGTCGCGCGCGGCGATCCGGTAGCCGTGCAGCCGTTCCCGGCTGGTGGATCGCAGCGGTGGGCCGGTGATGTAGCCGATTCGCTTGTGGCCCAAGGCGGTGAGGTGTTCGACGAGCCGCATGGTGCCGCCGGTGTTGTCGAACGTGATCGCGGACGCCTTCGGCAGGTCCGGGATCGGCGGCCGTCCACACAGGACGACCCGGGCGCCGCGGTTGTGGAACCCGCTGAGCAGGCGGGTGAGCGTCAGCTGGTGGTCGGCGTCCCTGACCGAGCCGCCGACCAGGATCACGCCGTCGGCTCGCAGCCGGCGCAGGTGTTCCAGCTGCCTGATCTCCCGCAGCGGATCGCTGCCGGTGCTGCACACCAGCGCGAGCTGGCCCGCCAGGAACGTCTGGTCCTGCACACCGGCCACGATGTGCGCGAAGAAGGGATCGGACATGTCGCCGACGATCACGCCGATCACCTCGGACGCCGCCGCCGCCAACGCCCTGGCGTGCCCGTTGACCACGTACTCCAGCTCATGGATCGCCCGCTCGACGCGCTCCCGGGTCGCACGCGAGACCAGGTTGCTGCGGTTGAGCACACGAGAGACCGTCGCCGCCGAAACGCCCGCGCGGTTGGCGACGTCAGTCAGGGTGGCCGGCCGGACGAAGTCCCCGCGCATGACACCACTCCTGTCGTTTGCAGAAAACTCTGACATCGTCCCGCGATCACACTGTGTCGTCAAACCCTGTTTTTCCGCGAACTTCTGACCGTTGACACAAGATGGACGGCACTCTACGGTTCACGGTCACACGTGAGTTTTCAGAAAACCTGCAAACCTGGGAGTGGTCGGGATGGGTGCTGGGAGACTCAGGCGAGGGACCGCGATCGCTGCCCTGGCGGTGTCGTTGGCGGCGTGCGGCTCGCAGCCCGGCGGTGCGGGCGGCGGCGGTGACGTGACGATCTCGTTCGCCTGGTGGGGAAGTGACGGCAGGGCCACGATCACCAAACAGGCGGTCGAGCTGTTCCAGCAGAAGAACCCCAACATCAAGGTGCAGACGACGTTCTCGGCGTACGCGGCCTACTGGGAGAAGGTCGCGACGCAGACCGCGGGCGGCAACCCGCCGGACGTGATGACCGTCGACACCAGGTATCTCTCGGAGTACGGCGAACGCAAGGTGTTGCTCGACTTGAACGAGGGTGCGGGCAAACAGGTCTCGCTGGCCGACGTGAACCCGGAACTGGCGAACACCGGCGTGATCGGCGGCAAGCGGTTCGCGGTGCCGTGGGCGCAGAACGCCTCCTCGTTGGTCTACGACCCGGCGCCGTACCAGGCGGCCGGTGCGGACCCGAGCCAGCCGATGACCTGGGAGCAGTTCCGTGCCGCGGCCGAGAAGGTCAGCGCCGCCAACGGGTTCCAGGTCCGCGGGGTGACCGACTTCGGCATGATCGACAGTGCCCTGGAGATCTGGCTGCGGCAGCGCGGGAAGGGCATGTTCACCCCGGACGGCAAACTCGGGTTCGGCGCCGCGGAGCTCAAGGAGTACTGGGAGCTGGCGAGCCGGTTCCGCACGACGAAGGCGGCGACCGAGGCCGAGGTGACGGCGTCGTACAACACCTCGCCGGAGCAGGCCCCGCTGGGCAAGAAGCTGACCGCCGCCGAATTCGCCTACGACAGCGTCTATCCCGGATTCCAGAAGGCGAACGGCAAGGACCTGCGGGTCGCGCCGTACCCGAGTGACGACCCGGCCAACACGGGGCAGTACCGCCGCCCGTCGATGTTCCTCGCCGTGTCGGCCCGTGGCAAGCAGCAGGAGGCGTCGGCCAAGCTGGTGAACTTCCTGATCAACGACCCCGAGGCGGGCAAGATCCTCGGCGCGGACCGCGGGCTGCCGCCGAACCTGAAGATCCGCGCGCAGCTCGCGGGCGAGGCCAAGGGCACCGACAAGGTGATCTACGACTACGAGGCGGCGATCGAGCCCAAGCTCGGCCCGGCACCCGCGGTGCCGCCCAAGGGAGCCGGTGCCATCCAGAAGTTGCTGCAACGCACCTATGAGGAGATCGCCTTCGGCCGGCTGAGCGTCGACGACGCGGTCAGCAGGTTCATGTCGGAAGCCCAGAAGGACCTGCAGTGACGGTTCTCAAGACGCCGCCGTCCTCTGCCACCGCGGCGCCGGCCCCACGGAAACCCCGTGGGGCCGGGCGGCGCCGGGAGCACCAGCGTGAGGCGTACGTCTTCCTGACTCCCTGGCTGCTCGGCGCGATCGGGCTCACGGTCGGCCCGATGATCGTCTCGCTCTACCTGTCCTTCACCGAGTACGACCTGTTCACCGAGCCGCGCTGGGTCGGCTTCGAGAACTTCGTGCGCATGTTCACCGAGGACGACCGCTACCTGCAGTCGGTCAAGGTGACCCTGCTGTACGTCCTGGTCGCGGTGCCGATGAAGATGATCGTGTCCCTGCTGGTCGCGATGGTGCTCAACACCCGCGCCGGCTCCAACGGCTTCTACCGGTCGGCTTTCTACGCGCCGTCGCTGCTCGGCGCGAGCGTGGCCGCGGCGCTGGTGTGGCGGGCGATGTTCACCGAAGGCGGCACGGTCAACGAGCTGCTCGACGGGATCGGCCTGAACACCCCGAGCTGGGTGGACGACCCGTCGTACACGATCTGGTCGGTCATCCTGCTGGCGGTGTGGCAGTTCGGCGCGCCCATGGTGATCTTCCTGGCCGGGCTCAAGCAGATCCCGCGCGAGCTCTACGAAGCGGCCGAAGTGGACGGTGCCAGCCCGGTGCGCAAGTTCTGGCACATCACGCTGCCGATGCTGTCCCCGGTGATCTTCTTCAACCTGGTGCTCGAGGCGATCCACGCGTTCCAGGTCTTCACCCCGGCGTTCGTGATCGGCGGCGGGCGCGGCGGCCCGGCCGACTCGGCGCTGGTCTACACGTTGTACCTCTACCAGGCCGGATTCGAGGACTTCGAGATGGGTTACGCCTCCGCGATGGCCTGGGTGCTGCTCGTGGTGATCGCGATCGTGACCGCCGTGATCTTCCGCAGCGCACGGCTCTGGGTGTTCTACGGAGACAAGTCATGAGGGCCAAGACCGTGCTGTGGCACGTGCTCTGCCTCGCCGCGGTCGCGGTGGTGCTGTACCCGCTGATCTGGCTCGCGTTCGCGTCGGTCAAGCCACCGTCGGAAGTGCTGTCCAGCCTGAACCTGCTGCCCAGCCGCTTGGTGCTGGACGGGTACCGGCAGGGCTGGGAGGGCGCGGCGGGCATCGGGTTCGGCACGTTCTTCATGAACTCGTTCGTCGTCGCCGTCGCGTCCGTCGTGGCCAACGTGTTGTCGTGCACGCTCGCGGCGTACGCCTTCGCGCGCCTGCGGTTCCGGTTCTCCGGCCCGTTGTTCGCGTTCATGATCGCGACGTTGATGCTGCCGCACCACGTCACGCTGATCCCGCAGTACGTGATCTTCCAGCAGGCCGGGATGGTCAACACGTTCGTCCCGCTGATCCTGCCGAAACTGCTGGCCACCGAGGCGTTTTTCGTGTTCCTGATCGTGCAGTTCATGCGCGGCATCCCGCGCGAGCTGGACGAGGCCGCGACCATCGACGGCTGCGGCGTCTACAAGACGTTCTGGCACGTGGTGCTGCCGCTGGCCAAACCGGCGCTGGTGACCACGTCGATCTTCACGTTCATCTGGACCTGGAACGACTTCTTCACGCAGATGGTGTACCTCAACGACGCCGAGAAGTTCACCGTCCCGTTGGGACTTCGGCTGTTCGTGGACACCAGCAGCCAGTCCAACTTCGGCGCGATGTTCGCCATGTCGGCGCTGGCGCTGGTGCCGATCGTGCTGTTCTTCCTGGTCTTCCAACGACTTCTGGTCGAGGGCGTGAGCACCAGCGGACTGAAGGGGTGACGGGATGTGGCGTGAGCGGTTGACCGAGTTCTCCGACTGCCTCCAGCTTGGCCTGCTGGTGTGTGTGGCCTCGATCCCCGTGGTCACCATCGGCCCGGCGTTCGCCGCCGGATGCCGTCTGGTCAGCAGGTGGCGCGACGGCGAGTCGCCGCGGATGCTCCCGGCCTTCCGTGACGAGTTCGTCCGGCAGTTGCGCGGAGGGATTCCCTTCACGGCAGGTGTTGTCGTGCTGGCCTTGGTGCTGAGCGTGGACATGGCGTTGCTGGAGGCCGGATTGCCCGGTGGTGAGTTCTTCTCGGTGGCGTTCCCTGTCCTGTTGGTGGCGTTGATGGTCGTGGCGTTGCGGACCTGTTCCGTGGTCGACGACCGGTGGATGTCCGCGCTGCGCACCGCGATGCGGCTGAGCACGGACGTCCGCGGCTCCGCGTTGCTGGCCGGTGCGGTCGTCACCGCCGGCGCACTGGTGTGGATGCAGCCGTTGATGCTGTTGCTGGTGGCCGGTCCGGTGACGCTGGCCGCGGTCGGGACGATCCGGTGAAGCGGCCACGCGTGGTGGTGGCCGGGATGACCGGGTACGCGGAAGTGCACCTGCGCCGGGCCCGTGCGATGCACGACTCGTCGGAAATCGTTCTGGCAGGGGCCTGTGACGTGCGGGAGACCGTGCCGGAGACGGCCAGTCTGCTGCCGCCCGACGCCGCTGTCCGCCGTGACCTGCGTGATCTGATCGACGAGACGACACCGGACATCGTCGTGGTGGCGACCCCGCCGCACGCGCACCTGCCCGTGGCCCTCACGGCCGTCTCGGCGGGATGCCATGTGCTGGTGGAGAAGCCGCCCGTACTCGGGCTTGACGCGTTCGAGCGGCTCGCCGCGGCAGCGCACCGGAGGCGCGTGCAGGTCCAGACCGGCTTCCAGAGCTTCGGGTCGATGGCGTTGCACGCCCTTCGCGCCGCCGTCGAAACCCAGGCGATCGGCATGCTCACCGGCGTCGGCACGGCCGGTGCGTGGATTCGTCGCGACGCCTACTACCAGCGCAATTCCTGGGCGGGCCGTCGTCGGCTCAACGGCGAGTTCGTGGTGGACGGCTCGTTGACCAATCCCTTCGCCCACGCCATCGCCACGGCGTTGCTCGTGGCGGGGAAAGCGGACGTGTTGCCGACCCGGGTGGAGACCGAGCTCTTCCAGGCGCGGCAGATCGAGGCCGACGACACCGCGTGCGCCCGGGTGACGTTCGCGAACGGCCTGGAGGTCGTCGCCGCGGCGACACTGTGCACCGAGCAGGAGTTCGAGCCGTATGTGGTGTTGCACGGCACGCGGGGAAAGGCCCGCTGGTGGTATCGGTCCAACGCCTTGGAGATCAACGGTGAACGTGTGCCCGCCGGGACGCCCATCGACCTGCTGCGCAACCTCGTGATGCACGTCAGGGACAAGACGCCGTTGGTCGCGCCGCTGAGCCAGACCCGCGCCTTCACCGCGTTCGTCCAGGCGGTGCGGGACCATCCTGGGCCAAGGCGGGTCGCCGCCGACTGGGTGTACTCGGTCGACACCGGACTGGAACGCCGGTACGTCATCGACCGGGCCGACAAGTTCGTGGAGTCGGCCGCGGAAAGCATGGCGTTGTTCTCGGAACTGGGTGTGCCATGGGCGATCTGATGCGGCTGATCGCCGACAACGGCTACGTCCGGGTGGCCGCCGGTGACGTGGAACTGGCCGAGTACGTGGTGGAACCGGGTGTTCCGCAGTCCGATTCACCGAAGCCGTATCTCCATCCACTTCGGACGACAACGGGCGATGTGGTCAGCGCGATCCGGCCGCACGACCACACCTGGCACAACGGCCTGCAGTTCACCGCGGCGAACCTGTCCGGGGAGAACTTCTGGGGCGGCCGGACGTTCGTGCGTGGCCAGGGCTACACCCCGCTGGACAACAACGGCTCGATCAGGCACGTGCGCTGGCATCGCGCCGAGTGCGCCGACGACCGGGTGGAGCTGGGGCACCGCCTGGAATGGCAGACCAGGGCGGGGGAGTGCTGGCTGATCGAGGACCGGTCGATCGAAGTGGCCGAAGTGGACCCGGTCGACGGATCTTGGCTGCTCACGTGGAGAACGCGGCTGCACAACACGAGCGGACGTGAACTGCGCTGGGGCAGTCCGGTGACCGAAGGCCGCCCGACCGCGGGCTACGGCGGCCTGTTCTGGCGCGGGCCGCGTTCGTTCATCGGTGGCGAGGCGGTCACCTCGTCGGGAGTGCACGGTGAAGAGGCGATGGGGTCCCGGTCATCGTGGTTGTCCTTCACCGGCCAGCACGACGTCAGCCTCCGGCATTCCACCGTGGTCTTCGTCGACTGCCCGGACAACGTCCGCTATCCGACGCCGTGGTACGTCCGCACGGCACCGTTTCCCGTGGTCAGCTTCGCGGTCACGTTCCACGAGCCGCTGTTGCTCGAACCCGATGGGCGGCTGAGCCTGACCCATCACGCGATCATCGCCGACGGCCGGTGGGACTCCGGGCGGATCGACGAGTACATCGGTCATCGCATCACTCCTCGGTGGAGCAAGGAGGAAGCCTAATGCTGTTGGCGAAGCTGTTACCGATGGTGGTGGCGGCGGGCGTGGTGTCCGCCGCGCCGGCCGGCGCGGACTTCGAGAACCTCGGCCGTGAGGTACTGGGTCCCCGTGACGGCTGGGCGGCGGGCACGACCGGCGGTTCGGCGGCGACCCGCGACCACGTGTACTTCGTGGACAGTCGCTCGGAACTCGTGGCGGCGCTCGCCGGGAACGAGTCGAAGATCATCTACGTGCGCGGGACGATCGAGGGCAACGCGGACGACAACGACCGCCCGCTGTCCTGCGCGGACTACGCCGATCCCGGCTACAGCCTCCAGGCCTACCTGACGCAGTACGACCCGGCCACGTGGGGCAGGGTCGAGCCGTCCGGGCCGTTGGAGGACGCACGTGCCCGGTCGCAGGCCAATCAGGCCCGCCGGGTCGTGGTCCCGGTCAGTTCGAACACGACGATCGTCGGTCTCGGCGACGACGCCACGTTGCACGGACTGACGTTGCGGGCGTCCAACGTGGACAACGTGATCATCCGCAACCTGCGGTTCGAGGACGCGTACGACTGTTTCCCGCAGTGGGACCCGCTGGACGGCGACACCGGCAACTGGAACTCCGAGTACGACAACCTCGTGCTGGCCGGAGCGACGCATGTGTGGGTGGACCGCAGCGAGTTCAGCGACGGCGGCAACACCACTCAGCCGACATACTTCGGCCGCAAGTACGAGGTGCACGACGGCCTGCTCGACGTGGTCAACGGCGCCGACCTGGTGACCCTGTCGTACAACCACTTCCACGACCACGACAAGTCACTGCTGATCGGCAACACCGACCGGCCGACCTACGACGTGGGCAAGCTGCGTGTGACGTTGCACCACAACCTCTTCGAGAACCTCGGCTCCCGCGCGCCTCGTGTCCGCTATGGACAGCTTCACGTGTACAACAACCTCTACGTGATCCCCGGAGAGTACGAGTACTCGTGGGGTGTCGGCGTCGAGTCGAAGATCTACGCGGAGAACAACTTCTTCCAAACCCGCCAGGACCCGAGCCTGATCGCGAAGTGGTGGAAGGGAACCGTGCTGCACGCCACCGGCACACTGGTGAACGGGCGGCCCGTCGACGTGGTGGCGGCGCACAACGCGGCGTTCGATCCGGACCTGGGCACCGATGTCGGGTGGACGCCGACGCTCGTTCCCCGGCTGGACCGGACCATCGATGTGCCACGGCAGGTGCGGGCGAAGGCAGGCGTCGGCCGCAACTGGTGAGCCCCATACCCGGACGACCACCCCGCTCCTCGTGAGTGTTTATCGGTGTTCTAACCCTGATAAACACTCACGAGGGTCTCGGGGTATTTGGTCCAGACCAAATAGTCCCGAGGTCAGGCCTTCACAGGGTGTGCGGCACTGGCTACAGTAGGAGTCTGGGAGCGCTCCCAGCCTTTCCCTGCAAGTGCACCCCTCAAGGAGGAGGACAACGTGCACAACCAGTTAGGCCGACGTGTGCTCACAGTGGTGAGTGCGATCGGCGTGCTGTTCGCCACGCTGATGAGCGGGACGGCGAGCGCCCATGGTTCGACCACTGACCCGCCGTCACGCAACTACGGCTGCTGGGCCCGCTGGGGCAGTGACTTCCAGAACCCGGAGATGGCGACCAAGGACCCGATGTGCTGGCAGGCCTGGCAACACGACACGAACGCGATGTGGAACTGGAACGGCCTGTACCGCGAGAACGTGGGCGGCAACCACCAGGGCACCATCCCGAACGGACAGCTGTGCAGCGGCGGGCGCACCGGGGACGGACGGTACAACTCCCTCGACGCCGTCGGCGCGTGGCAGATGGCGAACAAGAGCAACAGGTTCACGCTGACCGTCACCGACCAGGCCAGGCACGGCGCCGACTACCTCTACGTCTACGTGACCAGGCAGGGGTTCAACCCGCTGACGCAGCCCTTGGGGTGGAACAACCTGGAGCTGGTCGCCCAGACGGGCAAGCTCGCGCCCGCCGGCACGTACCAGGTCAACGTGAACGCGGGATCGAGGTCCGGCCGGCACGTCGTGTACACGATCTGGCAGGCCAGTCACATGGACCAGTCCTACTACTTCTGCAGTGACGTGAACTTCACCGGATGATTTCGATGTTAACGTGAACCGGCGGGATCGGTTCACTCGTGTCTGATGCGGGGGCCGGCAACTGGTCCGGCCGGCCCCCGGTCAGGCGGCCAACCGTGGCGCCGGATGTACCGGCGTGCCGTACCTGACGCTGCCGAAGTCCCGACAGCAGTGAGGTATCGATATGTCACAAGCACACGCCCGTCCGCAGCGTGCCAAACGGCGCCTCGTGTGGATCGGGTTGCTCAGCGCGGGCGCCATGTCCGCGCTCGCCGTCGCCGCGCTGGCCTCGAGTGGTGAATCCGAAGCTCCGCAGGTACAGGGCATCGTCTGCCCAAGCCCGGCGCTGCCCGCGGTGCCGGCGGCGGCGCGGGCCGAAGTGGACCGTGAACTGGCGAATCTGGACAAGCAGGTGGCCGAAGCGAATACGCGGCTGGCGAACTCGGTGGGGCAGGGTGGGCCGAACTTCGTGCAGAACGCGATTCTGGGGCCGTTGGCCGGTAAGCGGACCGCGGCACTGGACCGGATCGCGATCGCGATCGGCCGGGCCGACGGTGCGCGTCCGGAAGGGCTGGAGCAGTTCGCGACCTGTGGGCTGGGCCAGGCGCCCCCAGTGACATCCTCGCCGACACCGCCTCCGGCGTCGTCTGCGACGTCAGGAGCACAGCCCGCAGGCAACAGCATCGTGTGCCCGGAGCCGGTTCTGCCTGACGTTCCGGCCGCCGCGCAGGCCGAGGTGGAGCGGGAGTTGGCGAATCTGGACAAGCAGGTGGCCGAAGCGAATACGCGGCTGGCGAACTCGGTGGGGCAGGGTGGGCCGAACTTCGTGCAGAACGCGATTCTGGGGCCGTTGGCCGGTAAGCGGACCGCGGCACTGGAGCGGATCGCGATCGCGATCGGCCGGGCCGGGGAAAGGCCGGCAGGACTCGGCCAGTTCGCCACGTGTGAACTGGGCTGAGCGTTGAGGGCTCGTGGGTGCGCGCTCACCCACGAGCCCGAGGCGCCCGCGTCAGATCCGGCCGGTACCGGCACCACTGGAGACGCTCGACTTCACCGACGAGGCGGAGTCGAGCGTGTAGGAGTAAGGGATGCTCCGCACGCTGCCACCGGCGTCTCCGCTGCCGGAGTTGACGAAGTGGTTGTTGCGCGCGACCAGACTGCCCGCGGGCGAGCTGCCCTCACCGCGGTGGAAGGGGTCCTCGGTGTTCTCGAAGTAGTTGCCTTCCACGAGCACACCGGCCTCCATTGTGGAGGCGACGCCGTAGCTTCCGATGCTGGCGTAGTAGTTGTTGTACACGTGCACCGGGTTGCCGAACCGGACCCGCGGGTGGCGCTGGTTGGTGCCGGCGAACCAGTTGTGGTGGTAGGTCACGCGCAGCTTGCCACGGTCCTCGCCGCCGTTGCTGTCGCTGTGCCCCAACAGCATTGTCTTGTCGTGGTCGATGAACTTGTTCCACGAGACCGTGACGTAGTCCGAGGCGCGCTTGACGTCCACGGCTCCGTCGTTGCCGTTGGAGAACTGGTTGTGGTCGATCCAGACCCGCGTCGAGTACTGCACGTTGATGGCGTCGTCCGACCAGCCGCGGAAGTTGATGTTCCGCACGATCACGTTCGAGGCGTTGGCGATGTTCAGCCCGCCGCCGGTGATCGCCGCGGTGGAACCGACGCCGATCAGGGTCTTGTTCGACGCGACCTTCTGCATGCCCGAGATCGCGATCGACCCGGACACGCGGATGACCGCGGGGCTCGACGACTGCATGGCCGAGATCAACGCGGACGAACTGGTCACCGTGACAGGCGACGCGTTGCCGCCGCCGGTGGTGCCGCCGCCTTGCGTGGCCCATCCGGCCAGGTCGAACGGTGCCGCCGAAGCCGGCTGCGGGGCAAGCACTGTGCCCGCGGCCAGCAGTACGCCGATCACGCCGGCGCGCACTGTCTTCATTGACATCGTGTTCCTTCCGTTGGGCGGAGAACCGCCCTGCTGCAGGGGAGAGACGGAAAGCGCTTTCCGACCTTTGACGGTAGCAGGCTGAACCGTGCTGTCAACCGTGTACCGCTGTCCTAAGTAGCCGTGTAAGGCCTTTCAGAATGCTTTGGTGGCAGGCGGTTACGCCTTTTCGAAGGTCGTGGGTGCGATGGGCGGCGAAGCCCCTGTGATGGCCGGAGGTGACCACCATGGAGATTCTTCGTGCCGGGACCTGCCGCGTGCCTGCCGGACGCACGGATGCCGGGGCGGAGGCCTTGCCGGTCGGCCGGGTGAGCGGATCGGCAGGCCGTGCCCACGTCTTGTGCGGACGGAACGATAGTGTTCACGGGTGATCGGTGAAGACGGGTACTTCGGCGAGGGTGTGGCACGGAGGTACGACGAGTCGTCGTCGGACATGTTCCTGCCTGGCATCGTGGACACGGCGGTCGACGTCCTCGAGGACTTGGCGGCAGGCGGGACGGCTCTGGAGCTCGGCATCGGGACCGGCCGGATCGCGCTGCCGTTGTCGCAGCGCGGGGTCAAGGTGCGCGGGATCGACCTGTCCAGGGCGATGGTGGCCCGGCTGCACGCCAAACCCGGTGGCGGCGCGATCGACGTGACCATCGGCGACTTCTCCACCACCCAGGTGCCGGACACGTTCTCGCTCGTCTACAGCGTGTTCAACACCATCACCAACCTGACCTCGCAGGAAGCGCAGGTCGCGTGCTTCCGCAACGTGGCGCGGCACCTGGCGCCGGGCGGGCGGTTCGTGGTGGAGGTCGAGGTGCCGGAGATCCGCAAGCTGCCGCCCGGGCACAGGATCGTTCCGCTGTACACCAGTCCGACGCAGTGGGCGTTCGACGTGTACGACACCGCCACCCAGTCGATGACCTCGAACTACATCGAGGTCGTCGACGGGCGCGGGGAGAACCAGTCGATCCCGTTCCGGTACGTGTGGCCGTCGGAACTCGACCTGATGGCGCGACTGGCCGGGCTCAGGCTGTTCCAGCGCTGGGGCGGCTGGACCCGGCACGCGTTCACGCACGAGAGCACCAAGCACGTGTCGGTCTACGAGAAGGCCGAGGACTAAGCACTCCGCAGAGCCGGGGTTACGGCGGGCGCGTCCTGGACCCAGGTCACCGGGTCGGTGCGACGGCGTAGCGCGTCGACGAACCGCAGCACCGCGGTCACGACGGCTCGTTGGTGCCTGGGCGATGGGCTTGCCTTGGCCATGCCCAAGGCAAGCGTCGTGATGTCCAGCCAGTCGAAGCCGGGCATGACGACGTGCGCACGCAGGTGCGGGTGGGCCGTGAGCACGGCCTGGACCTCGGGCCGTTCGTACACGGTGGGATCGGCGCTGATCAGGTGGATCGCCGAGCCGTGCCGGGCGAGGACGTGCGAGATGAACGTCGCGACCTCGTCGTCGTGCACGACGGGCAACCGTCGGCTGGGCACGGCCGGTTCACCGGCGACACGCACCGCGAGAACGCGATGCTTGGTGTGGATGCCGACGACGTCGACGACGCGGCCGGGCAGAGCAGGGCTCAACGGCAGCCGGAACTCCGCTGGTGCCTCGGATCGGTAACCCCAACGGCGCCAGGCGCGAGCGACCGTGCCGTTGGACGCGCCCACCTCGGCGGCGAGCGACCGGGTCGACCAACGGCGCCATGCCTGACCGTTCGGCGAGGTGATCAGCGTGCGCAGCAACAGTTCCACGTCATCGATCGCCTGTGGGCGGCCCTGGCGCGGCCGGTCACGCAACCCGTCCACGCCTTCGTCGCGGTACCGCTGGCACCACGCTGTCACGGTGGAACGAGTGGTCCGCAGGCGGCGTGCGATCTCGGCGAGCGGCATGCCGTCGGAGGCCATCAGCACCATTGCCGCCCGGTTCGCGTGGGGACCGGACTGGGCGGACCACTCGCGCAACTGCTCGATGTCGTCATCCCGGATGTCCATGACATCAACGTAGGACTGGCGCCCGGGCGGCCATAGTGCCAACGGTCGCCTCCGGACGGTGCCAACCGGGATTGGTACCACACGACCCTCTCCGATGGACCTGTCCCGCCGCACGGGCAGGTGCCACCCTGAAGTCGTGCTACCCGAGGACCTTCATCAGTCGCCGCACCGCGGGTGCGATGGCGGGCTCACCGACGGCCGCGTAACCGAGTACGACGCCGCTGAGGTCGCGTTGCCCGGCGTAGTAGCGGTCGATGCTGTGCAGCGAAAGGGAAGCAGGCCCGGCGCGGTCCGCGAGCGTGTTCTCGTCGACGGGATGGTCGGTCAGGCACGCCAGGAAACTGCCGCCGCTCTTGTCCTCGCGAAGGGTCAGCCAGTCCGCGCTTTCCCCGCGCAGTGCGGTGAGCAGCGTCTCACGGCGGCTCGCGGACACATCACGCACGCGGCGCAGGTAGCGCGGGAAGTACTGGTAGTTGATGAAATCCGCCAGCACGTGCTGGATCAGCGCGGACACGCCGCTGCCCGACTGCCAGAGCACCGCGCTGATCGGGTCGACCAGCGACTCGGGCAGCACGCAGTAGCCGGCGCGGACCTCGGGGAACAACAGGTTGCGGAACGTGCCCGCGTAGATCACCTGGCCGTTGGTGTCCTGCGTCTGCAGGGGCGGCGGGGCGTCGGGGGAGAGGAACGGCGCCTCGGTGTCCAGTTCCACGATCCACGAGTTGTTGCGGTTCGCCCACTCCAGCAGTTCCCTGCGGCGCCGCGCGGACATGGCAGTGCCGAGCGGGAGTTGCCGCGTCGGCGACACGATCGCCATCCGCGCGTCCGGACCGGCGCTGACCACAAGCCCTTCCTCGTCGATCGGCACCGGGTGGATTCGCTGGCCGTGCCACGTCGCCACGGCACGCGCCTCGATGGTGCCCGGTTCCTCCAGCCACACCGGATCACCCGGCTCCAGCAGCGAACGCACCACCAGGTCCAGCGCGTTCTCCGCGCCACGCGTGACGACGATCTGTTCGGCACGGCACCGTACGCCACGCATGAGGCCCAGGTACGCCGCGATCGCCTCGCGAAGTGGTGCGAAGCCAAGCGTTTCGCAGTCGCTGAGCAACCGGACCGGCGGCTTACGCAGGCGGTTGGCCGTCAACCGGCCCCATAGCGCGGACGGGAACACGTCCAGCGGCGGCATCCCCACCGCGAACGGCCGGTTGCAGGCACTGCGGTCGATCAGGTGACCCGGGCCGTTCGCGATCGCCGCCCGTGCCCGGTCCGACAATGCGTCACACCGCGCCGGGCTCGGCGGAGCGGCCTGTCCCCTCGGTGGTGCGAGCACAATTGTTCCGGCGCCCGGCGCGCCGTCAATACAATTGTCCTCACGTAACCGCTGGTATGCCAACAACACGGTATTCCGGGATATTCCCAATTCGTCGGCCAATGTCCGTGACGCGGGCAGTCGTGTTCCCGGTGCGAATTGGCGGCGTACCACGATGAGGTCGCGCAGTTGCGTGTACAGCTGCTGATACATCGGCTCATGGCTGTCGCGGTCGAGCAGGAGACCCCAGCCGGGCGTGCTCGCCGGGCCCGTCAACACGTCGTCCCACGTCGCCAGTTCGTCGGGGCCCACGGCCGTCTCCACTGTCATACGTCGAGCGAACCACCGCTGAGCTGCGAGCATGCCCGGACCCGGCGCCGCGGGCGGTACTTGGTCAAGTCGGTGCGGGCAATACGTGCGAAGACTTGTGACACACCGCTGGACAGGCACTTATCGCACACCGGACATGGCGTGAGAAACCGCTGGTGAACGCTGTTTCAAAAAAGCGAAAGAGTGGCCGGCCCTGAATTGCCGGATAGGCTTTCAATACCGAAAGAAGGCCGGAACAAGATGGGGGAAACCATGTGGTTTCGTGTGCTCGGGCCGCTCGACGTGTCGGTCGACTGGGAGCCGGTCCAGGTGGGCAAGAACCGTCAGCTGACGGTGCTCGCCGTTCTGCTGATGGAGGTCAACAAGACCGTTTCGGTCGGCCGGCTGATCGAGGCCGTGTGGAGCGGCTGCGCGCCGAAAACCGCCGCGGAGCAGATCCAGACATGCATCTGGCGGCTGCGCCGCGCGTTCGTCAACGCGGGCGCGGGCAGCGGCCTGATCGAGACGACCGCGTCCGGCTACTCGCTCAGGCTGGCCGCCGACAAGATCGACACCGGGGTCTTCGAGACCTGGGTGAGCCAGGCGCGGGCGATCGCCGGCGCCGGGGACCACACCGAGGCCATCGCGGTGTACCGCAAGGCATTACGGCTGTTCCGCGGCCCGGTGCTGGCCGAGGTGGACAGCCCGATGGTGCGCACGGCGGCGGCGAAGTGGGAGGAGCGGATGCTGTCAGTCCTGGAGGACTGCGTGGAGCTGGAGCTGAAGTCCGGACTGGACTCCCAACTGGTGCCCGAGCTGACCGTGCTGGTCGAGCAGAACCCGTTGCGGGAGCGGCTGCGCTGGCAGCTGATGCTCGCACTGCACCGCAGCGACCGCCGGGCCGACGCGCTGGCGGTCTACCGGGAAGGCCGCAGCGTGCTGGTCGACGAGCTCGGTGTCGAGCCTGGCCGCAAACTGCAGGAGCTGCACCACAAGATCCTCAACGGTGAACTGCCCGCGCAGGCCGCTCCGGTGGCCGCGGCGGCGGTTCGTGTTCCCGCGCAACTGCTCGCCGACGCACCGGACTTCGTCGAACGCCGGGAGTACACCAAGGAAATCCGGCGGGTGCTCACCGCGCCCGACGCGACCGGCGTGCGAATCGCCGCACTGCTCGGCCGGTGCGGTGTCGGCAAGTCGGCGTTGGCACTGCACGTCGCCCACCAGATGCGTGACCGGTTCCCGGACGGCCAGCTCTACGCCGAACTCGGCGCGTCCCGCTGCACGCCTGCGGGTATCGGCGAAATCGCGTGCGGTTTCCTTCGCGCACTGGGTGTTTCGGACGCTCGTATCCCGGCCGACCCGGACGAGCGGGCGGCGATGTACCGCAGCCTGCTGGCCACGCGCAAGGTCCTGGTGGTTCTCGACGACGTGGTGGACGCCCGTCAGGTCCGTCCGTTGCTGCCGGGCGGGCCGGGGTCGGCGGTGCTGATGACCAGCCGTACCACCGTGACCGACCTGGCAGGCGTCAATCCCGTCGAGGTCGACGCGTTCAGCGACGCGGAGGCGATCGAGTTGTTCACGTCGATCGTCGGACCCGTCCGGGTCGACGCCGAGCCGGACGCGATGCGCGAGATCCTGCGGCTGGCCGGCAACCTGCCCCTGTTGGTGCGTGCCGCCGGAGCGCGGCTCGCGGCCCGGCCGCACCTGCGGCTCGGCCACCTGGCGACCCGGCTGCGGGACCCTCGCCGACGGCTGGACGAGTTCTCGCACGGCGCCCTCGACGTGCGGGAAAGCCTGGCGGCCACAGTGAACGGACTGCCCGCCGAGGCGAAGCGCCTGTGGCGCGCGCTGAGCAAGCTGCCGGTGGACAGCTTCGACGCGTGGATGGCCGCCGTGGACACCGGCGGTTCCGTGCAGGCCGCCGAACGGCTGCTCGACCTTCTCGTCGACCGCAGGCTCGTCGACATCGTCGGCGTCGACGACCGCGGCAACGTCCGCTACCGCATGCACGAAGTGATCGCGCTGTACGCGACCGAACTGTCCCAGCCGGCTCCGGAAAGCCGCGCCGCGTGAACACCCCTACCTGGAGAAAGGTGATCAGTCATGCGTGACCAGGCCACAGAGCAACTGCTGGACACCAGGCGGTTCCGTGACGTCCTCGGCCGGTTCGCCACCGGTGTCGTGGCCGTCACCGGTATCGACCCGCGGACCGACCGGCCCGTCGGGCTCGCGGTCAACTCGTTCACGTCGGTGTCCCTGGATCCGCCGCTGGTGGCATTCTGCGTGGCGCACACCAGTACCAGCTGGCCGGCCGTGCGGACCTCGGACCGGTACTGCCTGAACATCCTTGGCGACGACCAGCGCCAGGTCACGGCGCAGATCGCCGCCAAGGGAGGCGACAAGTTCCGGGGGGTGGACTGGTTCTCGTCGCCGGGCGGGATGCCGGTGCTGCCAGGGTCGCTGGCCTGGCTGGAGTGTTCGCTGTTCGCCGAGCACCTGGCCGGGGACCACGTGATCGTGGTGGCTCGGGTGCACCACGCCGAGTTCGGTGCGGGTGTCCGGCCGATGGTGTTCTTCGGCAGCAAGTACGGGACGTTCAGCGCCCCCCAGTAGGCCGTGTCCACCGTTCCGGCACCCCGAAATACACATTCCAGCACCGTGAAATCCCCGCCGGCTGGTTCGCGCGGGGATTTCACCGTGCCGGAACGGCGAACACGCGGTGCCGGAACGGCGAACACGCGGTGCCGGAACGGTGGACACGCGGTGCCGGAACGGTGGACACGCGGTGCCGCGGTGTTACTTGACGCCGCTGATCACGCCGTGCGGGGTCCACGTGTCGCCGGGCAGGCGCTCCACGTTGCCGAAGCCGACCTCGGTCAGCCACTTCTCGTACTGGCCCCACGGGTAGATCGTGCTGCCGCTGGCGGTGATGGTCGTGAAGTACAGGTTGTCCAGTGCCGCGTAGAGCGGGCCGTCACCCGTGTCGTCCGACATCACGTTGAAGATCAGCACCCGGCCGCCCTCGTCCAGGGCGTCGTAGGCCTTGCGCAGCAACGAAAGGTTCTCCTCCGGCGACCAGATCACCAGCTGGTTGGCGAACAGGACCGCGTCGTAGCCCTTCGGGTACGTGTCCGCGAAGATGTCGGCCTCGGCCACGTCGATCCGGTCGGTCAGGCCGTTGTCCGCGATCTTCTTCTTCGCGATCGCCACCGCACCGGGCAGGTCCAGCACCGTGAACTCCACGCCCTCGTTGGCCTGGGCCAGCTGGATCGCGTTGACGCCGTCGCCGCCGCCGACGTCGAGCACGCGGCGGACACCGTCCAGATCGGCCTTGGCGACCAGGATCGGGTTCGACAGGCGCGACCAGGACCGCATGCACTGGTAGAACAGTTGCTCGAGGTGCGGCGTCGCGGGCAGCCGGTGGTACAGGTCGGTTCCCTCGCCTTCGAAGTGGCGCAGGCCGACGTTCGTGTTCTGCCGCAACGACTCCACCAGATCACCTTGCGGCGCGTAGACGAACTTCGCCTCGAAGGTGATCAGGTCGGTCATGATCTCCCACTCGTTGGTGGTGAACATGGTGTCGATCAGTTCCGCGTTGCGGTACCGGCCGTCCCGCATCGTCGTCAGCTTCAGGGCGGTCGCGCCCAGCAGCAGCACGTCCACCGGCCGCCGGGCGAGGCCGAGCGCCTCGCTGATCTCGTCGCCGGTCAGGCCCGGCCGCTCGTTCAGCAGCCTGAACAGGCCCAGTTCGTTCCCGGCGTTGAGCACCTGGAAGGCCGCGGCCCCGAACAGGGTGCCGACAAAGTCGTTCCTGGTGAGCCGGTTGTCGTTGACCACTGGAGATCTCCATCCTTCCGGGTGAGGCTTCGCTCCCGATCGTGTCGAGCGGCCACCGCGTGTGGTAGACGTAGTTGACGTTGTTCCCGCACTTAACGAGATCCGGCCGTGTTGCGCGCTGAACACCGGCCGTGTGGCGAACCGATCGATACGGTTGCCGGAGTATCTTCTTTCCAACTTCGGTAGGGGTTGTGGTCATGAGTCCTCGGATCGCGGTCGTGTACTACTCGGCGACCGGCAACGTGCACGCGACGGCGGAGGCCATCGCGGAAGGCGCGGCGGACGCCGGGGCGGACGTGCGCCTCCGGCGGGTCGCCGAGACGGCCCCCGACAAGGCCGTCGACAAGAACCCGGACTGGCGGGCGCACCTCAACGCCACCGCCTCCATCCCGGAGGCCACGTTGGACGACCTGACGTGGGCCGACGGCTACGCGTTCGGCACGCCGACCCGGTACGGCAACATCGCCGCGCAGCTCAAGGCGTTCATCGACACCACCGGTGGCGTCTGGGAAGGCGGCCACCTGGCCAACAAGCCGGTCACCGGGTTCACCAGCACCGGTGAGCGGCACGGCGGCCAGGAATCGACGCTGCTCTCGCTGTACAACGTGATGTACCACTGGGGTTCCATCATCGTCCCGACCGGTTACGTCGACTACGACATCATCCACGCCGCGGGCGGAAACCCTTACGGTGTCAGCCACATCGCCGAGCACGGGCTGCCGGGCAAGGAGACGATCGTCGCCGCCAAGTTCCAGGGCGGCAGGCTGGCCAGGATCACCGAGCTGCTGACCGCGCTGCGCGCGGCCTGAAACCCCTGACACCTGTGAGTGCGCGGCCGGGGAACCGGCCGCGCACTCACAGGTGTCCTGGTCTTAGACAGTCGCGACTTGCTTGACGCGGGGCCGCGGCTTGCTGAACCGGCGCATGATCGGTCGTTCGACCAGCGCGTACAGCAACCAGGCCGCGAACACGCACATCCCCAGTGATACCGCGATGATCCCCAGAGCGGCCGGGACGTCCCAGGTCTGGAACGTGCCCGCGGACATCGGTCCGTGCATCAGCACCAACAGATGCACCATGTAGAACGCGAACGAGATCTCCCCGAGCCACACGGCGACGCGGTTGCGGAACGGGGACCGGTGGCCCTGCACGTCGGCCACCGCGCCGGCGGCGACGATGAGCGCGAGCGGGAGCGCACACGGCAGCACCATGCCGTAGACGTCAGGCAGCGTGATGGTGAGGGCATAACCCGGGATGAGCAGGAGCAGTGCCTTGCCGAGGCTGAGCGGAATCCACCGGCCGGTGAGCACGATCCTGGCCATCACGATGCCGAGCAGGAACTCCGGGATACGGGTGATCGGCAGCGTGTAGACGAACCAGTACTTGTACCACGGGATCGGGTAGTACGAGATGTTCGGCTGGTCGGGGAACACCTGCGCGATCACCGCGATGAGCCCGATCGACGCGACCAGGATCCCGGCCCAGAGCCACAGCCGCTCCGGCCGGATCCGGTTCACCAGCGGCAGGAGCACCGGGAACGACAGGTAGAACACCAGCTCGGCGCACAGCGACCAGCTCACGCCGTTGGCGTAGAACGCGGCGCTCTCCTGCGGGATGAACGCCTGCACGAGCAGGACCGACGGGAAAGTGTCCACAAGGGTCACTGTGCCCGCCGCGGCCATGAAGCCCAGCGCGATGACCATGGTGACGAAGTGGTTCGGGTAGATCTTCACCAGGCGGCGCCGCCAGAACGCGCGCCTGGTGTCGTTGGCACGCGCGGTCCACGTGAGCACGAAACCACTGAGGATGAAGAAGAACGAGACACCGACAAAACCAAGCTGGGAGACGAACTTCGGCAGCGCGTCGCTGATCCCCTGCGCGCTGAATATCCGGGAGTCGGCCACATGGCACAGAAACACCATCAGGGCTGCGGCGAAACGCATGCCGGTCAGCGATGGCAGCCGTGAATGGACGCGCGGGTCGATGGTCTGCACGGTCTTCCCCCTCAGTGCGCGAACGCGGACGACGAACGGAATCGCGGACATAACTCCTGGTGCACGGGCATGGATCGCTCCTGGAAGTGCGGCGGTATCGAGTTGATCGCCACGCTATGGACGGCCGGTCTCACCGCACTCTCCGCGCCCGCGCGCCGACTTGGACAAGTAACCCGGCCGACTTGCGGAAGTAGGTGGCCCGCTTGACGCGAAACGGTTTCGCCCGCCTGCCCGGCGATACCGTCGGGACAGATTTCCGCGACTCGTCAGTTTTGACTAGGAGGGGCTTGTGACCACCACTCAGCAACCGCCCGCACGGGCCGAGGCGGGCCCCCGGCCGGAGTGGGCGACGCGGCCCACCACGCCGGAGGGGTGGATCGAGCGCGCTCGCCAGGTAGGGCAGATCCTGGCCGCCGACGACGCCGAGCGTGACGCGGCGAACAAGACGCCGTACAGCGAGATCACCCTGATCAAGGAATCCGGTCTGGCCGGTCTGCTGCTGCCCGCCGAGCACGGCGGCGGTGGCCTGGAGTGGCCGACGGCGTACAAGGTGATCAAGGAAGTGTCCTTCGGCGACGGCTCGATCGGGCATCTGCTGGGCTACCACTACATGTGGAACTGGGTGCCCGCGGCCATCGGCACGCCCGAGCAGACCGCGCGGCTCGAGGCCGAGTCCGCCCGTGGCAACTGGATCATGGCCGGTGCGGTCAACGCGCGTGACAAGGACGTCGTCGTCCGTGACGAGGGCGATCACCTTGTGTTCAACGGAAAGAAGACGTTCTCCACCGGGGTGAAGGTCTCCGACCGCACGGTGATCGAAGGTGTGCTCGAAGGCACCGACACGCACGTGGTCGCGATCGTGCCGACCGACCAGCCCGGCCTGGTGAAGCTGGACAACTGGGACAACATGGGGCAGCGCCTGACCGAGAGCGGCGGCGTGAACCTCAACGACATCCGCGTCCCGTGGAGCGACGCACTGGGATTCGTGGACAAGAAGTTCCAGCCACGGCCGTACGGCACCATGAACGTGCCGACCGGTCAGGTCATCTTCGCCAGCTTCTGGCTCGGCATCGCCAAACGCGCGCTGCACGAGGCGTCCGAGTACACCCGTACCAAGGGAACGGCGTGGGGCGGTTACGAACGGACCGTCGACGAGCCGCGCGTGCTGGACATCATCGGTGACCTCACCGCGAAGCTGTGGGCCGTCGAGGCGCTCGTCGACCAGGTCGCCGAGGAAGGCCTTCCGCTGCACCGCGACCCGTACGGCGTGACCGAGCGGATGCGTGGCGAGTACAAGATCCGCACCGCCGCGGTGAAGATCGCCGCCGACTCGGTCGTCCTCGAGATCACCAACCGGATGTTCGAGGTGACCGGCGCCCGGTCCACCGCCAGCAAGTACGGCTACGACCGGTTCTGGCGCAACGTCCGCACGCACACCGTGCACGACCCGGTGCCGTACCAGCGCCAGGAGATCGGCGCCTTCCAGTTGCGCGACGAGGTCCCCACCCCCGGCTGGTACTCCTGATCGTCTACTTCGGAACAAAGGATTCCCTGAGATGACCAACACCCTTCCGCACGTGGAGCTGGCCACCGACCCGGCCGGCCACACCGAGGTCTTCGTGCAGGCCTTCAACTCCGGTGACATCGAGCGGGTGCGCCAGCTGTTCGACCCGAAGGCGGTGTTCGTGCCGGAGCCGGGCAAGCCCGTCACCGGTGAGGAGATCATCAGCCGCACCAAGGAGTTCCTCGACGGCGGCCTGCCGCTGTCGGCCACCACCCGGCACGTCTACGACACCGGTGACGGTATCGCGCTGCTGATCGTCGACTGGGTGATCGAAGGCACCACGCCGGACGGCGAGCACGTCCGCACCGTGGGCACCGGGACCGACGTCGTCCGGCGTGGCCCGGACGGCAAGTGGCGTTACCTCGTCGACAGCCCGTTCGGGACCGCCCGGGCGGACGCCGAATAACCGTCTCACTACGCACTGGAGAGAGCTGAAATGCCCGTCGCACTGCTGGCACTGGCGCTTGCCGTCTTCGCCATGGGCACCGCGGAGTTCGTGATCGCGGGCTTGTTGCCGGACATCGCGAGCGACCTGGACGTGTCGATTCCCACCGCGGGGCTGCTCGTGTCGGGGTACGCGATGGCGATCGTGATCGGCGGGCCATTATTCGTGGCCGCCGGCACGCGGTTGTCGCACAAGACACTGTTGATGCTCTCCTCAGTGCTGTTCGTCGCGGGCAACCTGATCGCGGCGATCGCTCCCGGTTACCTGATCCTGATGCTGGGCCGGGTGATCGGCGCGTTCGGGCAGGGGGCGTTCCTCGCGATCGGGTCCGTGGTCGCGGCGGACCTCGTCGCGGCGGGCAAACAGGCACGGGCCATCGCGTTGGTGTTCACCGGTGGCACGGTGGCCAATGTGGTCGGTGCGCCACTGGGCACCCTGATCGGCCAGAACATGGGGTGGCGGGCGACCTTCTGGATCATCACCGCGGTCGGGCTGGCGAGTGCGCTCGGCGTGCTCGCGCTGGTGCCCAAGCGGCCGAGGGCGCGCAACTCCGGCCTGCGTGGTGAACTGGCCGCGTTCAAGCATGTTCACGTGTGGCTGACGCTCTTCACCGGCACGCTGGGGATCGGCGCGCTGTTCGCGTCGTTCAGCTACGTGGCCCCGTTGCTGACCGACGTCAGCGGTTACTCGCCCGGCACACTGACGCCGTTGCTCGCCCTGTTCGGTGTCGGCCTTGTCATCGGCAACCTGCTGGGCGGGTGGGGATCAGACCGCGCCCAGCTGCCGACCTTGCACGTCGCGTTCGCGACGCTCGCGGTCTCGCTCGCCGCGTTCGCGGTGTTCGCCGAGAACCAGGTGGCCGCGGCGATCGCGTTGACAGTCATGGGCGGCGCCGGGTTCGCGCTCGTGCCCGCGTTCATGTCCCGGCTGATCGCCAAGGCCGACGGGGCGCCGATGCTGGCGGCCGCGGTCGGCGGATCGGCCATCAACCTCGGCATCTCGGCCGGAGCCTATGTCGGCGGCCTGACCATCGGCACCGCACTGGGCTTCACCGGGCCACCCACGGTGGGCGCCCTGATGGCGACCGCCGGACTCGGCGTGGTGATGGTGTCCGGGGTGCTCGAAGTCCGGGCGAGGCGGCGCCGACAGGCGGCCGGCGCCGTCCACACCGGACAGCAGGACCCGGTCACCGTGGCGTCCGCCGACTGACCGGTTCGTTCACCGCACACCAGTTGAAACTCTCAAGGAGGTCCTGTGACCACCACCGAGCAGCCGCCCGTGCGCGGCGACTCCGGTTCGCCGCCGGAGTGGGCCCTGGCGCCCTTACCGACCACGCCGGAGGGGTGGGATGAGCGGTCTCGTCAGGTGGGCAGGCTGCTGCTCGCCGACGGCGCGGCCCGCGACCGGGCGGCCAAGACGCCGTACGACGAGATCCAGCTGCTGAAGGACGCGGGTCTGGTCAACATTCTCGCGCCCGCCCACACCGGGGGCGGCGGGATGGAGTGGCCGACCGCGTACCGGGTCGTGCGTGGTGTCGCGTCGGGCGACGGGTCGATCGGACAGCTGATCGGCGACCACTTCCTGTGGGCGTGGCTGCCGCGCATCATGGGCACGCCGGAGCAGGTCGTGCCGTTCGAGGCCGCCGGGGGCGCCAACCGGTACTTCTACGGCTGCGCGCTCAACCCGCGGTTCCGGGACATCGTGGTCCGTGACGAGGGCGACCACCTGGTGTTCAACGGCCGCAAGACGTTCTGCACCGGCGTGAAGGTGTCCGACTACAGCGTGATCGAGGGCCTGCTGGAGGGCACGGAGGACACCTACATCCTGGCGTACGTCCCGATCGACCAGCCCGGCGTGGTGTTCCACGACGACTGGGACAACATGGGACAGCGGCTCACCGAGAGCGGC
Organism: Kibdelosporangium persicum; assembly: GCF_013280595.1. Classification (GTDB taxonomy): domain Bacteria; phylum Actinomycetota; class Actinomycetes; order Mycobacteriales; family Pseudonocardiaceae; genus Kibdelosporangium; species Kibdelosporangium persicum. The sequence continues at coordinate 220,338 of NZ_JAAATY010000012.1, read as the reverse complement.
AGCGTGACGTTCAACGACATCAAGGTGCCGTGGAGCGACGCGCTGGGCTGGCGCGACAAGAAGCACTACCCGCGCGTCTACAACACCATGAACGTGCCGACCGGCCAGCTGATGTTCGCCAACATCTACGCGGGCGTGGCACGCGGCGCGCTGATCACCGCCGAGGAGTACACCCGTACCCAGGGGACGGCGTGGGGTGGTTACGAGCGGACGGTCGACGAGCCGCGGGTGCTGGACGTCATCGGCGACCTCACCACGAAACTCTGGACCCTGGAGGCGTTCCTGGACCAGGTCGCCGAGGACGGGCTGGAGATCCACCGCGATCCCGACGCGCTGACCGAGCGCAAGCGCGGTGAGTACAAGGTCCGCACCGGGGCGGCACGGGCCCGGTCGGCCGAGACCGCGCTGGAGATCACGGCACGGATCTTCGAGGTGACCGGCGCCCGGTCCACCGCCAGCAAGTACGGCTACGACCGGTTCTGGCGCAACGTGCGCACGCACAGCCTGCACCACCCGATCTACTACCACCGCCAGGAGGTCGGCAAGTACCAGCTGCTCGACCAGATCCCGAAACCCGGCCGGTATTCCTGAAAGGCGTCCAGTCATGGCAGAGGTTCCCACCCTGACGTTCAACGACGGGTCCGTGATCCCGCAGATCGGCTACGGCGTCTTCATGGTCCCGCCGGAGGAGGCGGCCCAGGTCACCACGATGGCCATCGAGACCGGCTACCGGCTGATCGACACGGCGGCGGCGTACAAGAACGAAGAAGGCGTCGGCAAGGCGGTCGCCAACAGCGGCATCCCGGCCGACGAGCTGAACGTCACCACCAAGCTGTGGAACGACGACCACGGCTACGACAGGACCATGCGGGCGTTCGACCTGAGCATGAGCAAGCTCGGCATGGAGCGGCTGGGCATCTACCTGATGCACTTCCCGCGGCCGAAGCAGAACCTGTTCGTCGAGAGCTGGAAGGCGTTCGAGAAGCTGCAGGCCGACGGCCGCGTCCGGTCGATCGGCGTGTCCAACTTCGGCATCCCGGAGCTGCGGCGGCTGTTCGACGAGTGCGACGTGGTGCCGGCGATGAACCAGATCGAACTGCACCCGATGTACCCCCAGGAGGAACTGCGCGCGTTCCACGCCGAGCACGGCATCGTCACCCAGGCGTGGAGCCCGATCGGGCGCAACCAGGGACTGCTGGAGCACCCGGTGGTGCTCGGGATTGCGGCCGGGCACGACCGGTCACCCGCGCAAGTGGTGCTGCGCTGGCACATCCAGCTCGGCATCCAGGTGATCCCCAAGTCGGTCAACCCCGACCGGATCCGGAGCAACTTCCAGATCTTCGACTTCGAGCTCAGCGACGAGGAGATGTCGCACCTGAGCAACCTCGGGACCGAGCAGCGGTGCGAACCGCGCCCGGGCACCCTTTTTGACATCTCCTGAAAGGACCCCCATGGCCGAGCACGACATCTACGCCGTCTACCAGCGGCTCATCACCGAGGCGTTCAACAAGGGCGACCTGTCGGTGGTCGACGAGATCCTGGCGCCGGACTTCCTCGAGCACGAGCACGGGGCGGAGACCGTCGGGCCGGAGCCCCTCAAGCAGGCGATCACCGGACTGCGGACGGCGTTGCCGGACGTGCACCTGGAGATCGTGTCCCACGCGGTGGCGGGGGACAAGTTGTGGTGCCGGATCCTGACCGCCGGGACGAACACCGGGCCGTTCATGCATCACGCTCCCACCGGGTTGCCGGTGAAGATCGAGACCATGGACGAGACCCGGTTCGTCGACGGGCGGATGGCCGAGCACTGGGGCGTTGTCGACAACTTCGCGATGTTCATGCAGCTCGGGCTGGTCAACGACCCGACCAAACCCGAATAAGGGCCCCGAAGAACCCTCGTGCGTGTCTCGTCCGGTTTCCGCGGACGAAACACGCACGAGGGTTTTCGTGCGAGGAGGATCAATCATGAGTGACAACGACGACATGGTCATGGTGACCCACTTCAACGCCCGGATCACCGCTGACGGTCCCTGGCCGGCCGAGCCTGGGCGTTATCGCCTTGTGGTCAACAAGGCCTGCCCGTGGGCCAGCCGATCCCTGATCGTGCGTCGGCTGATGGGGCTCGAGGACGCGATCTCGGTCGGCGTGACCGATCCGATCCAGGACGAACGCAGCTGGCGGTTCACCCTCGATCCGGACGGCCGCGATCCCGTACTGGGCATCCGGTATCTGGCCGAGGCGTACGAAGCGGTCAGGCCGGGCTACGACGGCGGTGTCAGCGTCCCGGCCATTGTGGACATCGCGTCCGGCAGGCTGGTGACCAACGACCACAACACCATCACCATCGACCTCGCCACGCAGTGGTCGAAGTACGCGCGACCGGACGCGCCCGACCTGTACCCGCAAGCGCTGCGGCCGGAGATCGACCAGGTCATCGAGGACTTGGCCGAAGACGTGAACCTCGGCGTCTACAAGGCCGGCTTCGCCACGACGCAGAAGGCGTACGACGAGGCGTACCAACGGCTGTTCGACAGGCTCGACGAGCTGGAGAACCGGTTGTCCACGCAGCGGTACCTGGTGGGGGACAGCATCACCGAGGCCGACATCCGGTTCTTCGTGACGCTTGTGCGGTTCGACGTGGTGTACCACGGCCACTTCAAATGCAACCGGAACAAGCTGACCGAGATGCCGGTGTTGTGGGCGTACGCGCGGGATCTGTTCCAGACGCCGGGGTTCGGGGACACTGTGGACTTCGACCACATCAAGGAGCACTACTACAGGGTGCACACCGACGTGAACCCGTCGGGCATTGTGGCGGGCGGGCCGGATCTGAGTGGTTGGCACAGTCCGCACGGCCGGGACTGACCGCCCCGGCCGAGCAGGTCAGGAGTACCAGCCAGGGGTCGGCACGGCGCCGAGGATCGCGTAGCGAGCGATCTCCTCGTGCTGGTAGCTGACCGGGTCGTGCAGCGTGTGCGTCCGGGCGTTGCGCCAGAAGCGGTCGAAGCCGAACGCCGAGGTCGTCGACCTCGCGCCGGTGACCTCGAAGAGCCGGGAGCCGACCTCCACGGCCACTTCCTGGGCGCGGGCCTGGACCGCCGCGGTGCGCACCTTGTACTCGCCGCGTGTCCGCGCGGTGACGCTTGACGGGTCGCGGTGCAGCGGTACGCCTTCCTCCGCGACCTTGTCGAGCAAAGCCTCGGCTGTCCAGAGCTTGGCGGTCAGATCACCGACCACGTCGATGACACGAGGTTCGTCGACCAGCTTCTCGTATCCGCCCCAGCCGCGGCCGTGTTTGTGGCTGTACTCCGCTGTTTCACGCAGCGCCTGGGACGCGATACCGAGCCAGATGCTGGCGAAGATCAGCTGGCGGACGGGGACCGTCATCGTGCTGTACGCGTTGCCGAGTGAGGTGACGGTGCGGTCCGCACGGACATGTAAGTCCTGCAGTGTCAAGGTGTCGCTCGCGGTCAACCGCTGGCCCATGCTGTCCCAGTCGTCGTGCAGGAGCAGGCCTGGCTGGTCGGTGGGGACAAAACCGACGACGTGCGTGCCGTTCAACAGTCCGCCGACCATGGTGACGTCGGAGTAGCGCACCCCTGTCGCGCAATGCTTGACACCGTTGAAGATCAGGTGGTCGCCGTCCTCGCGGATCGTGACACGTGTGTCGTCGGAGTCGAGCGCGCCCGCGAGGAACCAGTTCCCGGCTGTGGCGTCGGCTTCGAATCCGGCGGCCTGGCTGGGGGAGCCGGTCAGCCGTGGCCACGCGTACCACAGGTAGTGGTAGCCGAGCAGTTGGCCGAGCGAGCCGTCCCCGGACGCCACTTCACGGATGATCCGGTGTACCCATGGCCACTCCGCGCCTGCGCCGCCGTGTTCCACCGGGCCGAGCAGGCGGTGCAGTCCGGCCTGCTTCAGCAGTTGCACCTGCGGGTGTGCCGGGGTTCGTTCCCGGTCACGGGAGGCGTCGTTGAGCGAGTAGATGTCACGGACCTGCCTGGCGCGGTCCAGCCATCCGGGAAGGGTGCTGGGTAAGGGCTCACGGGCCCACTGCTCCTGCGCGGGCACCTGAGTGTTCGTCACGGCTTCTCCTTGGCGCAAACGGCACGACGCGGTCACGAAGATGCCGTAACGATATCTTCGTGACCGCGTCCCGCGGCGGTTCGCGCCCGCTCTCCTCCTCACTTCCGGAAGTCCACTCAGGACTTCGCGATCACCGGCCGCGGTGTTCGCGCAACAGCTCGGCGACCCGGAAGGCCAGTTCGATGGACTGGCTGGCGTTCAGCCGGGGGTCGCACGCGGTCTCGTACCGGGTGCAGAGGTGGGTGTCCAGGATTTCCTCGGCCCCACCGAGGCATTCCGTCACGTTGTCGCCGGTGAGTTCGAGATGGATGCCGCCTGGGTGCACTCCTTCCTGCTTGTGTGCGGCGAAGAAGCCGACGATCTCGCGGGTGATGTCGCTCAACCGCCTGGTCTTGTAGCCGCTCTGGGACACGAACGTGTTGCCGTGCATCGGATCGCACGCCCACACCACCGAGCGGCCGGTGGAACGCACCGCGCGCAGCAGCGGCGGCAGCAGGTCGGTCACCTGGTCGGCGCCCATCCGCGAGATGAGCACCAGCCGGCCCGGCACGTGGTCCGGGTCGAGTCGTTCGACCAGGTCACGCAGTCCGCCCGGCGTGGTGGTCGGACCGACCTTCAGCCCGATCGGGTTGGCGATCCCGGACAGGAACTCCACGTGCGCGCCGTCGAGCTGCCGGGTCCGGTCACCGATCCACACCATGTGCGCGCTGGTGTCGAACCAGGCGCCGGTCTTCTTGTCGTACCGGGTCAACGCCTGCTCGTACTGGGGCAGCAGTGCCTCGTGCGAGGTGTAGAAGTGCACCTGCCGCAACGACTCCTTGCCGTTCATGCCGCACGCCTGCATGAACCGCAGTGCCCATGTGATGTTGTCGGCCACCTGCTCGTAGTGCTGCCCGGCCGGGCTGCGGCGGACGAACTCGGTGTTCCACGCGTGCACCTGCTCGAGGTCGGCGAAGCCCTCCTTGGTCAAGGCACGCAACACGTTCAGCGTCGCGGACGAGTGGTGGTACGCGCGCATCAACCGGTCGACGTCCGGGCGGCGGGCCTCTTCGGTCGGCTCGGGGCCGTTGACGATGTCGCCGCGGTAGGCGGGCAACTCGACGCCGTCGATGACCTCGGTGGGCTTGCTGCGTGGCTTGGCGAACTGGCCGGCGATCCGGCCGACCTTGACCACCGGCAGTCCCGAGCCGTAGGTCAGCAGGATCGCCAGCTGCAGGATCACCCGCAGCTTGCTGCGCACGCCGTGCTCGGTGCACGACGTGAACCGCTCGGCGCAGTCACCGGCCTGCAACAGGAAGGCGTTGCCTTCCGCCGCGGCGGCCAGCGACTGCTGCAGGGTGCCGATCTCGTCGGGCAGCACCAGCGGCGGCTGCAGGGCGATCTCCTCGGCGACCCGCTGGACGTGGTGCGGGTCCGGCCAGTCGGGCTGCTGCGCGATGGGCCGGGCACGCCAGGAGTCGGGGTGCCAGGTGGCGGGCGGCAGGTGCGTCCGCGGCGTGGCCGACGTCTCGGGCAGGACGGGGATGCCCAGCCGGTGTGGCTGGATGTCGATCATTTGCATGCTGACAGCAGCTCCCTCACAAGCGGGCCGGGATCCCGTCCGGCGTCCAGTTCGTTGACGATCGCGCTGCCGACGATCGCGGCGTCGGCGTGCTCCCGCAGCAGCGAGACCTGCTCGGCACTGGAGATGCCGAAGCCCGCTGCGACGGGAAGGTCGGTGTGCGACCGGACCTTGGCGAGCAGTCCGTGCACGTCGGGATGCAGTGCCGAACGGCTGCCGGTGATCCCGGTGACCGTCACGCAGTACACAAAACCGGTCGACGCGGTGGCCGCGGCCACGATCCGCTCGTCCGGGCTCGTGGGAGCCACCAGGAACACGGTGTCCAGGCCGGCGGCCGTGATCGTCCGCGCGATGTCGGCGGACTCCTCGACCGGCACGTCCGGGATGATCACCCCGGCGACGCCCGCCTCGGCGGCGTCACGGGCGAACCGCTCCGGGCCGTAGGCCAGGACCGGGTTGACGTACGTCATCAGGATCACGGGTGCCGCCTGCTCGGCCGCGATGTCCGCGGCGACCTCCAGGCAGCCCTCGGTCGTGGTGCCCGCGTCGAGGGCACGCTGCCCCGCGCGCTGGATCACCGGTCCGTCGGCCAGCGGGTCGCTGTACGGGATGCCCAGCTCGATCGCGGCGATCCCGGTGTTGACCAGCTTGCGGCCGACCTCGCGGGTGGTGTCCAGGTCCGGGTGGCCGGCCATCAGGTAGGGGATGAGGGACAGACCGTCTTGCTTCAACCTTGCAGCCAGAGTCATTCCGGGTCTCCGATCACCGGCATGTCGGTGGGGGACACCGACTCGATGGTGTGCATGTCCTTGTCGCCGCGGCCGGAGAAGCACAGCAGGATGCGTGCTCCCGGGCCCATCTCACGGGCGAGCTCGCCGACGTGGTGCAGGGCGTGCGACGTCTCCAGCGCGGGCATGATGCCTTCGAGGCGGGTGCACAGCTTGAACGCGGCGACCGCCTCGTCGTCGTTGACGGCCACATAGGACGCCCGGCCCAGCTCGGCCAGCATCGCGTGCTCCGGGCCGACGCCGGGGTAGTCCAGACCCGCGGCGATCGAGTGCGTCGGCAGCACCTGGCCGTGCCGGTCCTGCAGGATGTAGCTGAAGCTGCCGTGCAGGACGCCGGCCTGGCCGCCGACCGCCGCCGCGGCGTGCTGCCCGCTCGCGACGCCGTGCCCGCCCGCCTCGACACCGACCAGTTCCACGCCGGGGTCGTCGACGAACCCGGCGAACATGCCGATCGAGTTCGACCCGCCGCCGACACACGCGACCACCGTGTCCGGCAACGTGTTCTCCGCGGCCAGATACTGCGCGCGGGCCTCGTCACCGATCACGCGCTGCAACTCGCGGACCATCTCCGGGTACGGAGCCGGTCCGACGACCGAGCCGATGATGTAGTGCGTGTCGCGGACGTTGGTGACCCAGTCACGGATCGCCTCGGACGTGGCGTCCTTCAGCGTGGCCGTGCCGCTGGTCACCGGCCGGACCTCGGCGCCGAGCATCCGCATCCGCCGGACGTTGACCTCCTGGCGGCGCATGTCCTCCGCGCCCATGTAGACGGTGCACGGCAGCCCGAACCGGGCACATACGGTCGCGGTGGCCACGCCGTGCTGACCGGCGCCGGTCTCGGCGATGATCCGCTTCTTGCCCATCCGGCGAGCCAGCACCGCCTGGCCGAGCGCGTTGTTCAGCTTGTGCGCGCCGGTGTGACAGAGGTCCTCACGCTTGAAGTGGATGGTCGCGCCACCGAAGTGCTCGGTCAGCCGCTCGGCGTGGTACAGCGGCGTCGGCCTGCCGATGAACGTCGCCTGCCGGGCCCGCAGCTCACCGAGGAAGCCCTCGTCCTCGCGCAGATCCAGCCACACGGTCTGCAGTTCGTCGAGTGCGGCCATCAGCGTCTCCGGGACGTAACGCCCGCCGAAACGGCCGAACCTGGTGCGGTCGCTCATGCCTGCCTCAGCTCCCTGACTTTCCCCTCGGGGTCGGCGGCCTTCATCAGGACCTCGCCGACGAGTACCGCCGCGGCGCCCGCCTCGTACAGCGCGGCCGCGTCCTGTCTGGTGTTGATCCCGCTCTCACCGACGAGCAGGCGCCCGGAACCGACCCGGTCGCGCAGCCGCGCGGTGAGTGTCATGTCGATCCGGAAGTCCCGCAGATCCCGGTGGTTCACGCCGATCACGGTCGCGCCCGCGTCGAGCGCGATGTCGACCTCGTCGGCGTCGTGCACCTCGACCAGCGCCTCCATGCCGAGGCCTCTGGTGTAGCCGAGCAGTTCGGCCAGCCGGTGCGGCGTCAGCGAGGCGACGATCAGCAGCAGCGCGTCCGCGCCCAGCGCCCGGGCTTCGAGGATCTGGTATTCGTCGTCGATGAAGTCCTTGCGCAGCACCGGGATGCCGCCCTCGGCGCGGGCGACGGGCAGGTGCTCGGGGCTGCCGCCGAAGCCGTCCTCGTGGGTCAGCACCGAGATCGCGGCCGCACCGCCCCTGCGGTAGGCGCGGGCCCGCTCAGCCGGACGGTAGTCGTCGGTCAGCGGCCCTTTCGACGGGCTGCGTGGCTTCATCTCGGCGATGACGCTCAGCCCCGGTTCGCTCAGCGCGGCGACGAAGTCCCGTGGCGGCTCCGCCTTCGCGGCCAGTTCGGCCACTTCGGACAGTGGACGCACGCTCCTGCGCCGTGCGGTCTGCTCGTTGGCGGTCTGGATCAGCCTGGTCAGCATCGTCGGCCGGAGGCCGTTGTCGGACAAGGTCATGACGGCACCGCCACTCGGTTCTGCGACACCGCGACCCACTTGTCGAGCAACGCCGTCACGGCACCGCTGTCGATCGCACGGGCGGCCTGCCCGAGACCGTCGTGCCAGTCCTTGGCGTGCCCGGTGATCCGCAACGCCGCCGCGGCGTTGAGCAGCACGATGTCGCGGCCCGGACCCGGCTCACCGGCGAAGATCCGGCGGATGATGTCCGCGTTCACCGCACGGTCACCCCCGGCGAGGTCGGCGACCGAGGCCTTCGGCAGGCCGAGGCCGGCCGGGTCGAACCGGTACGCCCGGCGCTCGCCGTCGATCACTTCGACCACTGTGGACGGTGCGCCGATGCTCAGCTCGTCCAGGCCGTCCTCGGAGTGGAACACCAGTGCCCGGGTGACGCCCAGCCGGGCGAGCACCTCGGCCATCGGAGCGACCAGGTCGGCGTTGGGCACGCCGAGCGCCTGGTACTGGGCACGAGCGGGGTTGCACAACGGGCCCAGCAGGTTGAACACCGTGCGGATGCCCAGCTCCTTGCGCGGCCCGGAGGCGTGCCGGAACGCGGGGTGGAACACCGGCGCGAACAGGAACGTGATGCCCGTCTCGGCGAGGCACCGGGCCGCGTCCTCAGGCGTGAGGTCGATCCGCACGCCGAGCTCCTCCAGCACGTCGGCGCTGCCGCAGCCGGACGAGGCGCTGCGGTTGCCGTGCTTGGCCACCTTGACGCCACAGGCCGCCGCGACAATGGCGGACGCGGTGGAGATGTTGAACGTGTTCAGGCCGTCGCCGCCGGTCCCGCAGGTGTCCAGCACGTCGGAGCCGAACGGCACCGGCCTGGCCAGCTGGCGGGCCGCCTTGGCCATGCCCACGATCTCGTCGACGGTCTCACCGCGCATCGTCAGCGCCATCGCGAACCCGGCGATCCGCGCGGGCCCCGCGGCGCCGCACATGATCGTGCGCATCGCCAGCGCGGCGTCCGACTCGCTCAGGGTCTCCCCTCGGGACACCCGCTTGATCAGGTCAATCATCTCAGTACTCCAGGAAGTTCGCGATCAGTTGCTTGCCTTCCGTGCTGAGCACCGACTCCGGGTGGAACTGCACGCCGAACGTCGGGTGGTCGCGGTGCCGCAGACCCATCACCAGGCCGTCCACCCAGGCGTTGGGCACGAGCTCCGGCGGGAACGACGCCGGGTCGACCACCAGCGAGTGGTACCGGGTCGCGGTGAACGGGTCCGGGAGTCCGGAAAGGACACCGGTGTTGTCGTGGGTGATCCGCGCGGTCTTGCCGTGCACCGGCGAGGTCCGGACGACGTCCGCGCCGAACGCGGCGCCGATGCTCTGGTGCCCGAGGCACACGCCCAGGATCGGCAGCCGCCCGCTGAGCCGCCGGACCGCCTCGATCGAGATCCCCGCTTCGGCGGGAGTGCACGGACCTGGTGAGATCACCAGGAGGTCGTGCCGGGCCAGCACGTCGACCGAGGTCTCGTCGTTGCGGAAGACCCGCGGGTCGGCGCCGAGCTCGGCGAGGTAGTGCACGAGGTTGTAGGTGAACGAGTCGTAGTTGTCGATGACAGCGACCGTGGGCCTGCTCATCGGACCGCCTCCGCCTGCCGGACGGCGGTGAACATGGCCCGGGCCTTGTGCAGCGTCTCCTGGTACTCGGCGGTCGCGTCGGAGTCGGCGACCACACCCGCACCGGACTGGACGTGCACCTTGCCGTCGGCGACGACCATGGTGCGCAACGCGATCGCCAGATCGGCCGCGCCGTCGTAGCCGACGAAACCGAGGGCGCCGCCGTACACGCCCCGTCGTTCCGGCTCGAGTTCGGCGATGATCTCCATCGCCCTGATCTTGGGTGCGCCGCTGAGCGTGCCCGCGGGGAACGTGGAGCGCAACGCGTCCAGCCCGTCCGCGTTGCCGGCCAGCTCACCGGCCACAGTGGACGAAATGTGCATCACGTGCGAGAAGCGCTCGATCTCCATCAGCTTCTCCACCCGCACGCTGCCCGGCGCCGCGACCCGGCCGAGGTCGTGCCTGCCCAGGTCGACGAGCATGACGTGCTCCGCGCACTCCTTCTCGTCGGCCAGCAGCTCGCGCTCCAGCGCCAGGTCGGCGTCGATGTCCTTGCCGCGCGCCCGGGTCCCGGCCAACGGCCGGGTCTCGATGCGCTTGCCGGTCGCCTTCACCAGCAGTTCGGGCGAGCAGCCGACGATGTGCCGCCCGCCGCCGAGGCTCAGGTGGTACATGTACGGCGACGGGTTGACCGCCCGCAGGTGCCGGTACAGGTCCAGCGGATCCGCGGTCAGCTGCTTGGTGAACCGTTGCGACAACACGATTTGGAAAGCGTCGCCCGCGGCGATGTACTCACGGGCCCGCTCGACCCGTGCTTCGAACTCCTCCTGCGTGACGTTCGACCGCCAGCCGTCCAGCAGGTCGCCCTGCGCGGGGCAGAGTGACACGACCGGACGCTGCGGCACCGGATTCGCCAGCCGCTCCCGCATCCGCGCCACCCGGTCCAGGGCGTCCTGATAGGACTCCTGGGCCGGCCGGTGCACGGTCAGCAGGATCAGCCTGCGGGTGGCGTGGTCGAAGACGGCGAGGTCCTCGACGCTGAGGAACGCCGCCTCCGGCAGGCCGGGCGCCGGGCCCTCGGCCTCGGGCAGCCGCTCGAAGTGCCGAGCGGTCTCCCAGCCGAGGTACCCGACCGCGCCACCGAGGAACGGCGGCAGTCCCGGGACCGGGGCGATCCGCTGCGCCGCGAGCGATCGCAGCGTGGTGAGCGGGTCGCCGGCCGGCAGGGTCAGCGGGACCGGACGATGCCCGATGTACGAGTACCGCCCGACGTCCCCGGTCACCGGCACGCTTTCCAGCAGGAAGCCGGGCTCGTCGGGTCCGCAGAGCCGCTCGAACACCGTCACCGGCGTCATCGTGTCGGCAAGGAATTCCTCGTAAACGGGCACGAGTGGGTACTCGGGACATTCGCGCATGATGGACCGATCCTCGGATCGTGATGATGAGATTACCGGGAAATCGTGATGACCGCGTGGTCTTCGGGACCCATGAAGATGCCCTGTTGCCTCGCGGGCGGAACGGGTGTTTCGTTCTGCCCCAAGTCTAGGCCCGCGACGGCCATGGCCAGTATCATCTTCATCTCAGCCCGGGCGTAGCCGCGGCCGACGCAGGTGCGTTGCCCGCCACCGAAAGCGCCGAACACGTAGGGGTCGACCGGAGCGCCGACGAACCGCTCGGGCAGGAACTCCTCGGGGTTGTCGTACACCTCGGGACTGCGCTGGGAAAGGTACGCGCAGTGCACGAGAATCGACCCGGCCGGGATGAGGTAGTCGTCGATCCGCAACGGTTCCTTGAGCAGCCGGACGCCGTTGAGCGCGGAAACCGGGTGCAGCCGCAGGGTTTCGGAGATCGTCGCGTCCAGGTAGTCCAGGTCGCCGAACTCGTCACGTGACAACGGCCTGTTCCTGAACCGGTCGCCCACCTCGGCCCGGAGCCGGGCGAGCACCTCGGGCCGGCGGGTGATCTCGGCGAACACCCACGACAAGGTGTTGGCGGTCGTGGAGAACCCGGTGTACAGCAGGCTGAACACCTCGTCGCGGACGACCTCGTCGGTGAGCGACTCGTCGCCCTCGGCCGCGTGCCGCAGCAGGGAGGCGAAGACGTCGTCCACACCCAGCTCGTCGGACTTGGCCAGATGACCGGGAATCCGGTCCGCCACGAAGCCGCGGATGATCTTGTCGGCCGCGATCACCTCGTCCACCGTGTACTTGGCGTTCTCGGTGCGCGGCAACAACTCGCACAGCTCGGCCTTGTCGGCCTCGGAGAAGTTGCCGCACACCACCTCGACGATCACCTCGGCCGTGAGCTTCTGCAGCTCCTCGAAGACCGGGAACGGCGTGTCACGCGGCCAGAGCGCGAAGTGCCGGTCCACCGCCTGCTGGATGATCGCGATGTAGTCCTTGCCGCCGCTGAACGCCGGGTGCAGCTGCGCGCGGCGCCTGCGGTGGGCCTTGCCGTCGATGTAGCCGACCGATTCCTCCATGGTGCCGAAGAACACCTGGTTGGCCTCGGCGCCACTGGTGGAGCGCACGGCGCTGTACATCGCACGGATCTGGTGCGGCCGGGACACGAACACCCACTTGCCGTTGGTCTCGACGTCGACGACGTCCTCGTTGCCCAGCGAGCCGAGCTCGATGGCGAAGATCGTGCCGTGTTCGGCGGCCTGCTTCTCGACGTAGCCGAACGGGTCGGCGTGGAAGGCGGCCTGTTGTTGTTCCGGTGCCGCGGCGGAGATCGGCGGCAGCCGGTCCGATGTCGTTGGTGTCACGGGAGACATGTCGGGCTTCCTTGTCAGAGCTTGTCGAGGGACCACTGGACGTCTTCCAGGAGCTGGTCGATGACGATCTTGTCGGTCTGGTGGTGCAGGATGCACGACCGGACGACGACGCCCTCCTCAGGCAGAGTGGTGGTGGACAGGTAGACGTTGCCGCGCGAGTTGATCAGCTCGGCCAGCCGCTCGTTGCGGCGTGCCTGGTCGGCCAGGTTGTCCGACCGGACACCGAACCCGACCGTCGGCAGGTGCGGCTTGCCGCGCTCGACGAGCGTGATGTCGTTGAAGTGCCTGAGCCGGTCGGCCAGGTCGTCGGCCAGGTCGAGCTTCTCGTCCAGGCACCGTTCGAACGCCTTGATGCCGTGCAGCTTGATCGGCAGCCACGCGGTCAGCCCACGGGCCTCCCGGGTGAGTTCCGGGCCGTAGTTGCAGAAGTCGACGTACGCGTCGTCAGTGGACAGTTCCGGCACGTAGGCCGCGCCACCGATCTCGAACGCCACCTTCAGCTGCGACTGGTCCTTGACCAGCAGCCCGGAGATGCCGTGCGGCAGGAACAGCGACTTGTGCGCGTCGACCGCGATCGAGTCGGCCAGCTCACTGCCGGCCAGCAGGACCTTGCCCCTGGCGGTGAGCCGGAAGAACCCGCCGAAGCAGGCGTCGGCGTGCAGCCAGATGCCGTAGTACGCGCAGAAGTCGGCCAGCTGGGCCAGATCGTCGACCGCGCCGGTGCTCGTCGTGCCCGCGGTGCCGACCACACAGGTCGGGATGTAACCGCGGTCGAGGTCGCGGTTCACGGCCCGCCGCAGCTCGTCCAGGTCCATTGTGTAGTCGCGGTTCACGCCGATGCTCCGGACGCGGTCACCGGGGATGCCGGCCATCCGTGCGGCCTTGGCCACGGAGAAATGTCCTTGGGAGGACACGTAGACCGTGCCGCGCTGCTGTGCGACATCACCGGCCCGGGCCAGCGCGCACCGCAATGCCATGAAGTTGGCGATCGACCCGCCCGTGGTGAGGTATCCGAAGGATCCCGTGCCGTAGCCGAGCATGGCGCAGAACCACCGGATCACGTTCGACTCGATCTGCGTGAACCCGGGGGAGGCCGCCCACGCGCCCGGGAACCGGTTGAGCGTGCGCGAGATGAACTCACCGACCGCGGCCTGGAACAGCCCGCCCGACGGGACGTGGGCCATGAACCCGGGGTGTGGGTGGATCATCCCGTTGGGCACGGCCTTGTCGAAGATCTCGGTCAGCAGCACCTCGAGATTGGTGCCGTGCTGCGGGACGTCGTCCTCGCGCAGTTCCGCGCCGATCAGGGCGCCGTCCGGGTCGTGCGCGCCGTCCGGGTGGTGCAGGTACGACGCCGGATACTTGCCGTTGGCCAGGTCCTCCTGGTACCGCAGCAACCGGTTGACAACCGTGTCGAGCAGGTAGCGCTGCTGCTCCGGAGCCAGGTCGAAGCTCAGCGACTGACCGGTCCGGACGCCGTCGCGGCTCGCCGGGAACGAGTCGAGGATCTTGGGCGCCTCGGTGTGGATGTCGAACCGGTCGCACAGCTCGTCCAGAATGGCCTTCTGCTCGTGGTGCCGCTTGATCACCTCGTTGTACGGGATGTTGGTGAACGCGACCATGTGGTAGAGCGGGACGAAGTCCCCGGGGTGGCGCAGGTGCAGCTGCTTCTCCAGCTTGTTGCGGGCGTGGAACTTGGTGTCGTCGGTGTGCGACTTCAGCTCGGCCCGCATCGCCAGCGACAGGTCGGCGATGGCGTCCCCCGGGGCCTTGCGGGCCTCGGTGAAGTCGGCCAGCGCCGCGCGGATGCCCGCCCGCAGCTCCTCGGTGGCCAGGCGCCGGTCCAGGATCTCGAAGAACGTCCGGACATCCTCGAAGCTGCAGTTGATGCCCTGGCCGTAGAACGGGACCATGGTGTGCGCCGAGTCGCCGATGAGCACCGTGCGCTCGTGGTGGTACGGGAAGCACTTGATGGTCTTGAGCCAGGACGGCGGCGCCGCCAGGATGTCCTTGGTCAGCTGCGGCAGGAACGGCACGATGTCCGGGAAGTACCGGGAGAACAGGGCTTCCACGTCCTGTTCGGTCTTCAGCTTGTCCCAGGTCGGCTGCTCGGGGTCGGCGGAGGTGAGCGGCATGAACAGCCCGGTGGTGTAGCTTCGGTCCACATTGGGCTGGGACAGCAGGACGAAGTCGCCGCGCGGCCAGACGTGCAGGCCGTGGTTCTCGCTGTCCGGACGGTGCGGGTCGCTCAGCGCCTCCAGCAGCGCGAAGCCGCCGCCCGCCGACGGCGGCATCTTCAGCTCGGCGAACCCGTCGGTGATGTACTCCTGGGAGATGCTCATCCGGGCGCCCCGGCGGGACATCTCCTGCCGCACGATGCTGTTCGCGCCGTCGCAGCCGATCAGGATGTCGCCCGTGGCCTCCCGGATACCGTAGGAACTGGTGGCGAACGTGGCCGTGGCCGCGGCGGGATCGGCGCGGATGCACTCGTGCTCGAAGAAGATCTCCGCGCCCGCCTTCTCGGCCTCGTCCATCAGCGTGTGGTGCAACAGTCCACGCGGGATGGACAACAGGTAGTGGTCTTCTTCGGTGCCGTAGCGCTGGTAGGACAACGAACCGTCGGCGTGGTGGATGACCCGTTGCGGCAGCGGAACACCGTTCTGGTGCAGGACATCGATGAGGTGCGGCTGCAGCGACTTCAAACCGCGCCGGGTCAGCGTGAGGTTGAAGGAGTGGCCCTTGCCACCGCGCAGACGGCGGAAATCGGTTCCCCGCTCGTAGAGCTCGACCTGGAAAGCGCGCCTGCGCAGTTCGATCGCGACCAAGCACGCGACTGGACCCGCACCGACGATGACCGCTTTCGGTTGGGTGTTTCCGGACATTTACGCCTCCTCCCCAATCGCGCCGTGACCGATCGCGTGGGAGACTCTCGACGAATCAGGATTTCTTGCCAGGAACTGTGCTGCGGGCACTGGTGGTGCTTGGCTTTTCAGTGCCTGACAAGAAAGTTATTCCCGGAAACTCTCGCCGATCTCTCGTCCTGCTCTCTCACACCGAGGTGGCCTGCGCCGCGAGTGACCCGGAGTCCGGCACCACCGTGCCGTTGGCGAACATACCCGGGTGGCGGGTCCGCATGAGCCCCATCAGTCTGTCATAGTCCACGTCGTCAAAGCGACCGTGCTCGGTGAGGAACTCCATTCGCTCGCCGTCGGTGAACGGGTGCAGCCGCGCGTCCGACTCGCCGTCGAACTCCAACGGCTCCATCCGGTACAGCCGGCACAGCACCTTGTTGAACACCGGTGTGACGTGCAGCCAGCGTCCGTCGAGCCGGATCGCGGTGAGCCAGTGCACGAAGGTGTCGCCGCCGACCAGTGCCTTGAGAGCGGGGGACGCCAGGTGGTTGCGGACTTCACTGACCACGAGCCGGCTCGGGATGCCGACCGAGCGCACCGCGGCGGCGTAGAGAATGGACTTGTGCACGCAGAATCCCTGTCCACGAGCGACGATCGAACTCGCGCGTAGGCCTTCCCTGGACAGATCCTGACCGCTCACCTCGTAGTCGAGGCCGTCGCGGACGGCGTAGAACAGCCGTACAGCACAATCTTTGGGTGTCGTGGCATCGCCGATCGCCTTGCCGACGAAGGCACGTACTCGTTCGTGTTCGTAGTCCAGGAACTCGGTCGGCCCGATCACCACGACTGCCCTCCGTTCTCGCCGAGTCCCATGACCGCGGCGACCTTGTTGCGCTGGATCTCCGACGTGCCGGAGTAGATGGTCCCGGCGATGGCGTCCCGCAGGCCGCGTTCGATGCCCGTCTCGGACAGGTAACCCGCGCCACCGAACACCTGCACGGCGGTCCGGGCGGTGGCCACGTTCGCCTCACTGACCACGATCTTGGTCATCGCCACCCGTGCGGTGACGTCCTCACCGGCGACCATCCTGGTTGTCGTGTCGTACAACCAGTAACGGGCGGTCTCCACGCTGATCCGCATGTCGACGATCTTGTGCGAGACGGCCTGGAACGCGCCGATCGGCTGTCCGAACTGGACCCGGCCACGGGCACGCCCGGTGCAGGCGTCCAGCCGCCGCTGCATCTGACCGACCTGGCCCGCGGCGATGAACAGGATCTCGCGCGCCATGACGTGCGACAGCAGCCAGGAACCGCCGCCGACCTGACCGACCACGTGATCGGCCGGAACGCGGACGCCGACCAGGTCCGCGGTCCCCAGTGGCGAACACCGCAGGCCCATCTTGTCCAGCGGTTCGCTCAGGGTCAGCCCGTCGGTGTCCCGGGGGACGATGAACGCGGTCAGGCCGGTGAACGTGCCGGGCACGCCGGTCAGTGCGTAGACCACGATCAGGTCGGCGATCGGGCCGTTGGAGATGAAGGCTTTGTGTCCGTTGAGGACATAGTCGTCCCCGGTGAACGCGGCACAGGTGGACATCGCCAGCGCGTCCGACCCTGCCTCCGGTTCGGTGATGGCGTGTGCGCCGATGAGCCGTCCGGCGCTGACCGCGTGCTCATAGCGTTCCCGCAGGGCGGGCGAGCCGAACCGTGCCAGCGGGACCGCGCAGCTGGCCAGCTGGGTGGCCACGCTGAACCCCAGGCTGGCGTCGTCGCTGCCGTGGCCGAGACCTTCCAGCGCCGCGGTGATCTGCGGCAGCGTCTCGTCCGACCGCCTGCGGTCCTGGGCGAACGGCAGGCCGAACAGTCCGGTCTCGGCGATCAGGTTCCATTTCCCGAAGGAGAACTCGGCGGTCCGGTCCTCTTCGGTCACCGTGGTTCCGAGCTTGTCCCCGAGCTCGGACATCCGTGCGTACCATTCCGCGGCGGGTGCGGGCATTCCTGAGTCCTTTCGCGGCTGGGAGGTGGCGACTGCCGGTCAACCACCTCCCAGCTCTGGGGTGTGGTCAGTAGCAGGAATAGCCGTCCGGGCAGAGCGAGTGCCGTTCGTGGCCGGTCAGCGGCGGGTTGAACACGCTGATCAGGTGCATGTCCTCGGAGGGCGCGGCGATCAGGGTGTGCGGGTCGTGCTGGTCGAGCGCGTATAAGATCCCCGGTTCGATCGTGTGCGTGACGCCGTCGCCGGTGACCACCTCGCCCTTCCCGGAAATGCAGTAACAGGCCTCTAAGTGCTTGCTGTACTGGAGTTTCGAGCTGGTTCCGGCACGGACCACGGTGTGGCACACGGTGAATCCCAGTCCGTCGGCGGCGACGAGCAGGCGGTAGCTGTCGCCGTTGCCCCAGTCGACGACGTTGACGGTTTCTCTGCTGCGAATGAACATGCTGGTACTCCCTTTTGGGCGTGCGATATCCACTGAGGAATTCGGAAAACGGGAAAGGAGAGTCAGATCAGGCCTGCGGCTGGAGCGCGGCGCCGACGAACTCGGTGATCGAGGTGACCGAACGGAAGTACTCGGGGCGGAGGTCGGCGGCGTCGATGTCCACATCGAACTCCGCGGCCAGGCCGCTGACCAGACGGACCAGGCTCAGGCTGCTGATCAGCCCGCTGGCGAGCAGGTCGTAGTCGTCCGGCAGGTCAGCCGGGTCGACGTCGGGGGCGAAGTTGCGGACGATCCATGCTTTGATCTCGTCGGAGCGGGGCATGTCAGATCCTTTCTGTGTAACGGCTCAGGACGGCTTTCCGGTCGACCTTGCCGGTCGACGTCTTGGGCAGCGCCTCCTCGACGATCGTGATCGTGGTCGGAATCGCCGTTCTGGCAAGGCCTTCCCTGCAGACCTCGCGCAGCTTGAGGCTGTTGAGCGAGGAGCCTTCGCGGCGGCACACCACCGCGTGCAGCACGTTGCCGGCCAGTTCGTCCGGCACGGCCACCACCGCGACCTCCCGTACGTCCGGGTGGCGCTGGATGACGTGTTCGACCTCGGCCATGTTGGTACGGGCTCCACGGACCTTCACGTGGAAGTCGGTCCGGCCCTCGAGCGTGAACACGCCATCGTCGTCGCGGTACACCACATCGCCCGTCCGGTAGAACACTGTGTTGCCGTCGGCGGGGTCACGCACGAACCGTTCGCGGGTGGCGATCGGATCGAGATACCCGTTGGCCTGGAACGGCGTGGAAACCCAGAGCTCGCCGGAACCCGATCCTTCGACGACGTCACCGTCACAGCTGATCACCTGCGTGTGCACGCCGGGCAACGGGGAACCGATCGGCAGCTTCCGTTCGGTCGTGTCGATGATCTCGTACATGGTCGAGTCGTTGGTCTCGGTACAGCCGTACACGTTGTAACGACGGGCTCTGGGGAACATCCGGACCAACTCGGGCAGGAGTTTCGGCGGTGTCGCGTCCCCGGTCAGCACCAGGTGCCGCACGCTGGGAAACCGGATCGGGCCGATGCTGAGGTCCGCCAGCAGCCGGTAGACCATCGGCACGGCCTGCACCATGGTGATCTTCTCGGTGTCGAGGGTGTGCGCGAGGTAGCTGCCGTCGGTCGCGAAGCGCGGGTCGACGAGGGTCGTCGTGGCGCCGCTGGCCAGCGTGGTCCAGACGTCCAGCAGTGACAGGTCGAAGTTGAGCGGTGCGCACGACAGCACCTGTGCGCCGGGCCGGATGTCGAACGTGCCGGCCGCCCAGCACATGAAGTTGTCAACGCCTTTGGGAGACAACGGAACGAGCTTCGGCACGCCCGTCGATCCGGAGGTGGTGAGGATCAGCAGCGAGTCGCCGGCCGATGGCACGTGATGGACCCCCACCGGCTCGGTCGTCTCGCTGAGGACCGGGCTGGGAGTGACGAGCCTGGTCACTCCGGCGGCCTTGGCCAGCATGCGAAGCGCCGCGCTGCCGAGATCGTGGGACGGCAACATGACCGTGTGCCCGGCTCGCCACAACGCGATCAGCAGGGCCACCAGTTCCGGTGACTTGCCCGCGGACACCCCGACCCGGTCGTCGCCGCGAAGACCGGCCGAAACGAGTTCCCGAGCGGCGGCATTGGCCAACGCGTCAAGATCGCGATACGTTATGGTGGCCTCCCGCCACCGGATGGCGGGAGTGTCCGGGCGGTCCGCGACCCAGGTGGCGAAACGGTCCAGGAATTGGGGAGAAGGCATGGTCTGCTCCTGCTGCGGTCCCTGCCAACCCGCTGAGCCGTAAGGGAAATCCCTGTCCTGCTGCGAGGTGGCGCTGATGCGATGTACAAACCACTCGCGTCTCGCAGTATTCGCGACTGTGGCGTGGATCACAACCAGTCGTCTTCGAGTTGACGGAGTGTGAACACGGTTGACGGCAAGGACTTGTGGCCGGAACCAGTGCGGTGTAAGAGCGCGATCCGCGCTGTCCGGACGAGTTGGTCAAGTGAGCGCGATCTGAGTTTTCCGCATTGCCGCTGCCGAGTCCCGTGAGTTCACTGGTGTCCCCGGGGCCATGTCTACGAAGCTGATGGCGGGAGAAGCACATGGGTGAGCAGATCAAGTTCCAGCTCGGCGAGGACGACATTCCCTGGACCTGGTACAACCTGGCCGCGGACCTGCCGGAGATCGCGCCGATCCTCGACCCGGCCACCGCGACACCGCTCGGCCGCGACGATCTCGCGCGCACGATGCCCGAACCCTTAGCCGACCAGGAGTTAAGCACCGAGGCGGAGTTCGCGATCCCCGAACCGGTACGGGAGATCTACCGGCAGTGGCGGCCGACACCGATGTTCCGGGCACGCAGGCTGGAGCAGGCGCTGGGCACCCCGGCGAAGATCTACTACAAGTACGAGGGCGTCGCGCCGACCGGCAGCTTCAAACCGAACTCGGCCGTGCCGCAGGTGTACTACAACAAGCTCGCCGGCCGCCAGCGGCTGGTCGTGGAGACCGGCGCCGGGCAGTGGGGCAGCGCGATCGCGTTCGCGGCCGCGTTGTTCGACATGTCCGCCAAGGTCTACATGGTCAAGGTGAGCTACCAGCAGAAGCCGTACCGGCGTTCGCTGATGGAGACGTTCGGCACGAACTGCACGCCGAGCCCCAGCACGGAGACCGCCGCGGGCCGCGCGGTCCTCGCGGAGAACCCGGACCACCCCGGCAGCCTCGGCGTCGCGAAGTCCGAAGCCCTGCAGGCGGTGTTCGCCGACGGCAAGAGCGGATACGCCCGCGGCAGTTCGCTCAACCATGTCTGTGCACATCAGACGGTCATCGGCCAGGAGGCCATCCAGCAGATGGCGCTCGCCGACGACTACCCGGACATCGTGATCGGGTGCGCGGGCGGTGGCAGCAACCTGGCCGGACTGTCGTTCCCGTTCCTGCGGGAGAAGCTGCGCGGCGGCAAGGACGTCCGGCTGATCGCGGCTGAGCCGGTGGCGTGCCCGACGCTCACCAAGGGCCGGATCGCCTACGACTACGCGGACACACGTCAACTCACGCCGCTGTTCCGGACGCACACGCTCGGCCACCGGTTCGTGCCGCCGGCCGTGCACGCGGGCGGTCTGCGCGCGCACAACATCGCGCCTCTGGTCAGCCGTGCAGTTGAGGACGGATACATGGAGGCGGTCGCGTTGCGGCAGACCGCGTGCTTCCAGGCCGGTGTGATCTTCGCTCGCTCGGAAGGCATCGTGCCCGCGCCGGAATCGACGCACGCCGTCCGTGCCGCGGTCGACGAAGCCCTGCGCTGCCGGGACGAGGGCGTCGGCAGGACGATCCTCTTCGGACTGTCCGGGCACGGCAACTTCGACATGGCGGCGTACGAGCAGTACTTCGCCGGGCGGCTGCGTGACGACACCCTGACCGACGAGGCACTGGCCAACGGCCTGGCCAGCATCCCGCAGCCGGCGACGGTCTGACATGGTGCTGTTCCTGCTGCTCGGGCTGATCTGGGGCGGTAGCCACACGTTCATCACCATCTCGTTGACCGGGCTGACCCCGAGCCAGCTCGTGCTGGCACGTCTGGTGCTCGGTGCCGTGGTGTTGCTGGCGATCGTGCGGCTGCGCGGGATCAGGCTGCCCGCGTTCGGCCGAGTGTGGGGGCACATCGCCATGGCGGCGGTGCTCGGCCTGGTGGCACCGTTCCTGCTCCTGGCTTGGGGCCAGCAGCACACGAGCGCGGGAATGGCCGGTGTGCTCATCGGCGCGATGCCGTTGATCACCTTGGCGTTCGCCACCACGACGCTACCCGGGGAGCGGGCGACCTGGCGGAAGACCACCGGTCTGCTCATCGGGTTCGCCGGTGTGGTTCTGGTCGTCTCGCCGTGGGGGAGCGCGCCGGGTTCGCTCGGCGGGCAACTGGCCGTCCTCGGTGCGGCCGCATGCTATGCCGCGCAAGCGGTCTACGTCTGCAAGGTACTGTCCGGTCTGGACATCGTTCCCCTCGCCCTTGCGGCCGCACAGGTGTTGGCGGCAGCCGCCCTGCAGGCTGCCGTCACACCTGTGTTCGAATGGCGCGAGCCCACGTTCACCTGGCCGGTCCTCGTGAGCATCCTGCTGCTCGGGGCCGTGGCCACGGGGGCGGGGTATGTGCTGTACTTCCGGCTGATCCGGGATTTCGGCGCCACCACGGCGTCCGCGGTGAACTACCTGGTGCCGGTCGCCGCGGTGGTGATCGGGGTGATCACCCTTTCGGAATCCATCACCTGGAGCATGGCTGCCGGTGCCGTCATCGTCCTGCTGGGCCTCGCTGTCGCCGAGAACAGACTTGGCGCGGTCCCCTCCGAGGCCCGGCGCGCGGGGAAGGTGACGGCCCGGTAGCCGCCTCGCGGACGGTCCGGGGGAACGGCAGTCTCCCCCCGTTCCCCTGGACCGTCCGGTGTCAGGCGGCGAAACCGGCGGTCTGCCGCCAGATCTTGCCGTCGCGCAGGACCAGCGTGCCGAACGCGTCCCGCGGCTGTCCGTTGAGTTTCATGGTGGCTCGGTAGAAGATCGTGTCACCGCCCTCGGCGTACGAGGTCAGTTCGACCACTTCCGGATTGGTGGTCAGGTAGCCGCGCATCATCTCCCTGACCTCGTCGATGCCCTGCGCCACAAGGTCGAACCGGACCAGGGTCGCGTCGGGCGCGTAGTTGTCCAGCAGCGCGTCCAGGTCACCGCGCACGATGGAGTCGATCTGCCGCTGGAAGACCGGGTGGAGTCGCATGGTGTGTCCCCTCCGCTGGAATCGGTGTCGCTTCCGACAGTAGACAACCGTTTCCGGCCGGTGCGGCACCGATCGGACGTAGTGCGCCCCGGAACGTTGACCCGCACGGGGAAATGGCCGATGTTGGAGTGGTGACCCGGTAGTACGAGGGAGTTGTCGTGATCACCGAAGAGTCGATCAGGAAACTGGTGGACGACTGGTACCGTGCACTGGACCGGCATGACGAGTTCGATGCCGTGAAGCACATGGTCGTCGACGACGGGCTGGAAATGCGCTTCCCCGAGACGACCGCGCGCGGGCACGCCGGTTTCGGCGAGTGGTACCGCGCGGTGACACACCGGTTCTTCGACGAGACGCACACGGTCACCGCCGTGACCACCGACATCGACGGCGACGAGGCGACCGTGCGGGTCCAGGTGAACTGGCAGGCAACGGTGTGGAACGCACCGCATCCGCAGAGCGCGTGGCTCGGCTTCGACGCCGACCAGACGTGGGTCGTCGTCGCGGGGCGACAAGGCCCGCGGATCAAGACCTACATCGTCAACGACCTTGTCCCGATGTCCGGCTCCGCCGCGTTGTGAGGGAGCAGCCGTGAACACCCGTGACGTGCTGACGAAGTACTACGAATACGCCAACGCGGGCGACTGGAACAGCTGGTGCGACTTGTTCACCGAGCGAATGGTGATGGACGAGCAACTCGCCGGCCGGGTCGAAGGACGCGACCAGCTGCGTTCCATGATGGACGGATTCGGCGACATGTACTCGTCGTTCCGGAATGTGCCACGGCGGGTCCTCGTGGAAGGTGCCGAAGGCGTTGTGGTCTCGCACATTTCGGCGCTGAGCACGCGGGGCGATCGCATCGAGGCGGACGTGATGAACTACTTCCGTGTCGAGGACGGCCGGATCGCCTACATGAGCAACGTGCACGACACGGTTCCGTTCAAGGTGCTGTCGTGACCGAGTACGACTACATCGTCGTCGGGGCAGGCGCGGCGGGTTGCGTGCTGGCAAACCGGCTTTCCGCGGACGGTGCCGGCGTTCTGCTGGTGGAGGCGGGCGGCAGCGACCTGCCGGAGCAGGTGTCCGATCCGGCGGCGTGGCTCGGGTTGATGGGCGGGCCGATCGACTGGGGATACCGCAGTGTCCCGCAGCCCGGCCTGTCCAGCAGGTCCACAGTGGAGCCCCGTGGCCGGGCTGTCGGCGGCACGAGCAATCTGTACGCCATGATGCACGTCCGGGGCCACCCCTCGGACTTCGACAACTGGGCGTACCAGGGCGCGGCCGGGTGGTCGTACCAGGACGTGCTGCCGTACTTCGAAGGGCTGTCGGAACCGGCCACCCACGCCGGCTCCTTGGGCAACCCGGCTTCACGGGCGTTCATCGACGCCTGCGTGGAACTCGGCTACCAGGAACTGGAGAGCTTCAACTCGGGCTCGATGATGGGCGCGGGCTGGCACCAGTTGGACATCGCCGGGGGACGACGGGACAGTGCCCGAACCAAGTACCTGGAGCCCGTGCTCGAACGGCCCGGGTTGACCGTGCTGAGCGGCGTCCGGGTGACTCGGTTGCTGGTCGACGGCCACACGTGCACTGGTGTCGAGTACGGAACGTCTCGTGCCTACGCGCGTGGCGAGGTCATCCTGGCCGCTGGGGCCATCGAATCGCCGAAGCTGCTGATGCTGTCGGGCATCGGGCATCCGGGCGAGCTGGCCGAGTTCGACATCCCCGTTTCGGTGCCGCTGCCGGGCGTCGGCAAGAACTTCCACAACCACGTGCTGACGGGCGTGATGACCGAGGGGTGCTCGGACGTCCCGCCGCCGGCTCTCAACTTCTCCGAGAGCGCGTTGTTCACCGCTTCGGATACGCGCTCGCAGGCGCCGGACATCCAGCTCGCGTTCGTGCATGCCCCGTTCTACCCTTCGCCGAATCACCCCAACTCGGTCAGCGTGCTGCCCGGCGTGGTCCGGCCCATGTCACGCGGCTGGGTCCGGTTGGCGAGCGCCGACCCGTTCGCCCATCCTGTCGTGCACCCGAACTATCTCGGTGACCACGCCGACGTCGAGCGCTTGGTGCATGCGGTGCGTCTCGCCCGTGCCCTCGTGTCCACCCGCGCTTTCTCCGACTGGAACAAGCAGGAACTCGCGCCTGGCGGCAGCGTTCACGGCGACCGTGCGCTGGAGACCTTCGTACGTCGCAACGCCGACAGCTACCACCACCACGCCGGCTCGTGCCGTATGGGCATCGACGACCTGTCCGTGGTCGATCCTTCGTTGCGGGTGCACGGTGTTTCCGGGCTACGGGTGGCCGACGCGAGCGTGATGCCCGCTTTGCCGTCGTGCAACCCGCACACGACCGTCCTGATGATCGCGGCCCGCGCGGCCGCTTTGCTGAAGGACTCGTGATGCGCTGGTCCCACGTGGCCCTGAACTGCCTGGACGTCGCCCGGACCGAGGAGTTCTACCGGCAGTTCGGGTTCTCCCGGGTGGCGGTGTTCGGCGACATCGTGTTCCTCGGCAACGGGTCCGTCCACTTGGAACTCTTCCCCGCCCCGGGCTACCCGGTCGCGGGTTCGGGGGACGGCCCGACGACCCCCGGCGTCGTGCGGCACCTGGCATTCCAGGTCGACGACGTGGACGCGGTGGTCGCCGGCCTCGACGCCGAGATCACCCTGGGCCCACTGACCTTCGACGAGTTCGTCCCCGGCTGGCGCACCGTCTGGGTCCGCGACCCCGACGGCGTCATCGTCGAGGTCAGCCAAGGTTTCCCCAAGCCCGCCTGACCTCTCCCCGGCGTGTCCACCACACCAGCACCCCGAGATACCCGTTCCGGCACCCCGAGATACCCGTTGCGGCACCCGGCCATGCCCGGGGTGCGCTGATGGGGAATTTCATGGTGCCGCAACGGTGGACACGGGGTGCCGTAACGGTGGACACGGGGTGCCGGAGTGGTGGACACGGGGTGCCGGAGTGGTGGACACGGGGTGCCGGAGTGGTGGACACGGGGTGGAGGGTCAGGTTTCGGCGCGGTACTGGTGGATCAGGGCCGCGGCCATCGCGCCTTCGCCGACGCCGGAGGCGATGCGTTTGACGGAGTTCGCTCGGGCGTCCCCGGCCGCGAACACGCCGGGGACGCTTGTCTCCAGCGGGAAGGGGTAGCGCTGGATGTCCCAGCCCTCGGGCATCATGCCGCCGGGGTGGATGTCCGGGCCGGTCAGCAGGAAACCGTTGGAGTCGCGCATCACCACGCCGTCGAGCCACTGTGTCCGGGGTGTCGCGCCGATGAACGTGAACAGGAACTCCGCGGGTTCCGTGGTGAACTGGTCAGTCAGCACGTTGTGCAGCGTGATGCACTCCAGGCGGTCGGTTCCCTCGGCCGCCACCAGCCGGGTGTTCACGCGGACGCGGATGTTCGGACAGCGGTCGATCTCGTTGATCAGGTACTGGGACATGCTGCGTTGCAGGCTGTCCGCGCGGACCAGCATCGTCACGCGGGAGGCGTGCTGGGCGAAGTACAGCGCGGCCTGTCCAGCCGAGTTCGCGCCGCCGACGATCCAGACGTGCTGGTCCACGCAGGACGTGGTTTCCGCCGCCGTCGCGCCGTAGTAGATCCCGGCGCCTTCGAACTGGGACGCGCCGTGGGCGTCGAGCCGGCGATACGACAGACCTGTTGACAGCAGTACGCATCCGGCGCTGACCTCGCGGCCATCGGACAGCGTGAGCATCCGCGCCCGCCCGGCGCGTCGTAAGGACACCGCGGCGACAGGGGAGAGGATGTCGGTGCCGAACTTGCGAGCCTGGGCCACCGCACGGCGGGTCAGTTCGGCGCCGCTCACGCCTGCCGGGAAACCGAGGTAGTTCTCGATCCTGCTGGACGTCCCGGCTTGGCCGCCCGGCACGTACGCGTCCAGCAACAGGGTGGACAGTCCTTCGGAGGAGCTGTACACCGCGGTCGCGAGCCCGGTCGGGCCGCCGCCGACGATCGCGACGTCGTAGTGCGGGCGGGAGGCCGTGATCGTCAGGCCGAGTGCGTCCACCAGCTCTTCGAAGGTCGGTTGCGTCAGCATCGTGCCGTCCGGCATCAGCACGACCGGCAGCTCGCCGGGCTTGATGCCGTCCAGTTCCGGCAGGTCGATCCGGTCCACGTCCATGAACCGGAACGGCTGTTGCAGGCGCGTGAGGAAGTCGCGGACCCGGTGTGTCGACGGTGCGAAGCGGTGGCCCGCGATGCGGATTCCGCCGTACGGCGGCTGATACGAGGCCTGCCAGTCCGATAACAGGTCGTCGACCACAGGGTAGAGCCGCTCCTCCGGCGGCTCCCATGGCTTGACCAGGTAGTGGTGCAGGCGGACACGGTTGATGGCGTCGATGGCCACCGCGGTGTCCGCGTACGCGGTCAGCAACACTCTGCGTGCCAACGGAAAACGTTCCAGTGACTGATCGAGGAACTGGATCCCGGTCATCTCCGGCATCCGCTGGTCGACCAGCAACAGCGCCGGTTCCTCACCACGGTCACGCAGTTTGTCCAGGATCCGCAGCCCTTCGGCCGCGGAGGTGGAGGCGAGTACCCGGTAACGGTCCTGATAGGCCCGGCTGAGGTCGCGACGGATGGCCCGCAACACGTGCGGATCGTCGTCCACCGCCAGCATGGTGGGCCGGTGGGATTCGGGCATGAATGTCTCCGTTGCCTTGGCACGGTTGTCCGCGGGAGTGCGGCACCCCCGATTGTGCTTCGGTGAACGGCGACACTGTCGGCCGACGTGACGTAGTGCCATGGTGATCTCGTGCGTTGTCGCGGATTACCGCGGGCACTTGACGGAGTACCGCTTTCACCGCGCGTCATGTGCCGGTGACTTGTCGGAGTAAGCCCACGTCGGATCGTTTTCCTTGTTTCCCAGCCGGTGGCCGGGTTGACTCGGCGGCGAGCGTCGGTCGATGGCTGGAGACGGCGATGACGAAGAAAATACTCTTCATTCTTTCGGAATACGGATACTGGGGCGAAGAGTTACTGGGTCCGCTGGTCGCCTGCGACGAATGGGGTTATCAGTCGGTCTTCGCGACTCCCACCGGCAAACGGCCGCGGGCACTGCCGCCGAGCCTCGATCCCGGCTACGTCGATCCGCCCCTCGGCCGCACGGTCACCGCGCCCGAGATCGCCGTCGCCGCCCGCCGTCTCGACGAGTCGGTACGGCTGGACCACCCGGTGTCGCTGGCCGAATGGCTGCCCGACCGGCCGTACCAGAGCGATCCGGAGTACTTGCGGGCGTTGGAGGCGTACCACCGCGAACTGACCAAAGTGGACGACGACATCGCCGGTTACGACGCGCTGGTGATCGTCGGCGGCAGTGGCCCGATCGTGGATCTCGCCAACAACGGCCGGGTGCACGACCTGGTGCTCGCGTTCGTCCGCGCGGACAAGCCGATCGTGGCGGAGTGTTACGGCGTCGCCTGCCTGGCGTTCGCGCGGGACTGGGACGACCGGCGCAGCATCCTGGCTGGCAAGCACGTCACCGGACATCCCAAGGAGTACGACTACAAGGACGGCACCGGCTTTCTCGGGACCGATTTCGTGATCGGCCCACCGCCCTATCCGCTGGAATACGTCCTGCGGGACGCGACCGCGCCGGGTGGTTGTTTCCACGGCAATGTCGGCCGGGAGACCTCGGTTCTCGTCGATTATCCGTTCGTCACCGCGCGGTCCACTCCGGACTCGTTCCTCGCCGGTCAGAAACTGGTCCAGGTCCTCGAATCCGGACTTCGCAGGTACGGCTGGTGACCCCGTGGCGAAAAGGCCGGGAAATGTCGCGATCTTCGAGCAGTTCACCGCCGACGGAATAACCCGCATGTTCGGCAATCCGGGCACGGTCGAGCAGGGCATGCTCGACGCGCTCGGAGACGTGCGCGGCTTCGAGTACGTGCTCGCCTTGCACGAAAGCGTCGCTGTGGCGATGGCCGACGGCTACGCCCGCGCCACCGCACGGCCAGCTTTGGTGCAACTGCACTCCTCAGTGGGTCTCGGGAACGCGGTCGGCATGTTGTACCAGGCGAAGCGCGGACATTCGCCGTTGCTCGTGATCGCGGGCGACGCCGGGGTCCGGTACGACAACATGGACGGCCAGATGGCCGCGGATCTCGTGGCGATGGCCGCTCCGGTGACCAAGCACGCCACCCGTGTCACGCATCCGGGCTCGCTGTTGCGGGTCCTGCGCCGGGCGGTCAAGGTCGCGATGACGCCCCCGCGAGGACCGGTGTTCGTCGCGCTGCCCATGGACGTCCTCGACGCGATGTGCGACGAACCCGCTGTGCCGAGCACCATCCCGGTGACCACGGCAGCGCCCGACGTCGACCATGTGGTCCGCCTGCTCAGAACGGCACGGCAGCCGATCATCCTGATGGGTGACGGAGTGGCGGTGTCCGGAGCACAGGAAGAACTGACCCGTGTGGCCGAGTCGCTGGCCGCGCCGGTGTGGGGCGTGGACTGCTCGGAAGTCAACATGGACGCCACGCACCCGCTGTACCGGGGTCAGCTCGGCCACATGTTCGGCCACGTCAGCGCGAGCGTCGTCGGCACCGCGGACGTGGTGCTGATCGTCGGCACGGCGGTGTTCCCCGAGGTGTTCCCTTACCTGACAACTCCTTTCCGGGCAGGCGCCACAGTCGTCCAGATCGACCTGGACACCCACGAGATCGCCAAGAACTTCCCGGTGGACGCCGCGGTCGCCGCCGACCCCAAGGCGACTCTCGCCGCGATCGCGGCGGCACTGGGCGGCCGCACCCGGTACGAGTGGAGCTGGCGGCGTCCGGAACCCAACCCGGACGACCTGATGGAAGTCTTCGCCGCCGAACTCGCGGGCCAGGCCAACGACCGGCTGGTGGTCTTCGACGAGGCGCTGACCGCTTCGCCTGCCCTGGTGCGGCACCTGCCGCCGCGCAGGCCGGGCGGCTACTTCCTGACCAGGGGCGGTTCGCTCGGCGTCGGCATTCCCGGCGCGATCGGCGTGCAACTGGCACGTCCGGGCGCCGACGTGGTCGCGTTCACCGGTGACGGCGGCAGCATGTACACGATCCAGGCCCTGTGGACCGCGGCGCGGTACGCCGTCCCCGCCAAGTTCGTCATCTGCGACAACCACCGCTACGAACTGCTTGACCGCAACATCGAACAGTACTGGCGCGAACGCGGCATCGCTTCGCACCGCCACCCGGCGTCGTTCGACCTGTCCCACCCGGAGATCGGGTTCGCCGAACTGGCCCGGTCGCTCGGCGTGGACGCGATCCGGGTGGAGAAACCGAGCCAGGTGCCCGCCGCGGTGCGGCGGATGCTGGCGAGTTCCGGTCCGTTCCTGATCGACCTGGTGACGGGAGATCCACCATGATCGACCCTGTGCAGGGCCGGTTGAGCGGCAGGCGTATCGCGATCCTGCTGGAGAGCGGCTACGTCGAGGCCGAACTGGCGTACTTCGAGCGCCGCTTCGCCGAGGAGGGCGCGCGGGTGGACTTCCTGTCGCGCCTGTGGGGACAGCGTTCGCTCACGTTCACCGGCCAGGACTCGCATTCTCTGTTCACAGTGGACGGAGACGTGGAAGCCGTCGGCGACGAGCAGCTGGCCGGATACGACGCGGTGATCGTGCCGTCCGGCACGGTCGCCGACCGGTTGCGCTACACCGAGGACGTCGACGAACTCGCGCCGGCCGTTCAGCTGCTGCGCAGGGCGTTCGGGATGCGTTCGGTGCTGAAGGCCATCATCTGCCACGGCATGTGGCTGGTCTCGCCGATCCCGGAGGCCGTTCGTGGCCGCCGGGTGACGTGCCACAACAACATGGTCAGCGACATCCGCAACATGGGTGCGCACTACGCCGATCAGGACGTGGTCGTCGACGACGATCTCGTGACGGCACGCAGCACCGATCACTGCCACCTGTTCGCCCGGACCCTGATCGACCTCATCGCCGCCCGCGGCGAGGAACGCCCCTATCGCGCCGCAGTACGAACAGCGCCAGTACGAACAGCGCCCGTCGAAACACCGGTTGTCGAAACAGTGGCTGCCGAACCAGTGGCGCCTGCCGTACGGCACGGCTTCACGTTCTCCGACCTGGTCGCGGGTTACGTCACGGCCTACCACCCGGACCGCAAGCTGGTCGACCTGCGCACGAGTGACGGCCGCGCGGTCCGGATCACGCTGACGTCGACCACATCGGCCGAGTTCCTCCGCAACCTGGGCGATCCGTACCTGGACGCCACCGCCCACCTGACCGGATTGCTTACGTCAGGCCGTCTGCTCTTCGCGTACGGCATCCACTACCCGGACCAGGGCGGGTTCGAGGCGAAGCGGATCGTCTTCGTGGGCCGGACGGCGGGGGAGTACGCGGCCGAGGAACCGGACTGGTGGGTGCGCCAGATCGGCGAACTCGCCCGGTTCTACCGGCGCGCGCAGTTCGGTGACAGCACGCCGGTGGACTACACCGACTACCGCACCATGCTGCGGCTCGGCGGCGACAAGAGCGACCACCACGTGCAGGAGACGGACACGATCTCGCGGCTGGTCTACGGGATGGCTTCGTCCTACCTGTTGACCGGCAACGAGGACCACCTCGACGTGGCCGAGCGTGGTACCGAGTACCTGCGTGCCCACATGCGGTTCGTCGACCGGGACAACGATGTCGTGTACTGGTACCACGGCATCGATGTCCGTGGCTGCCAGGAGAAGAAGCTCTTCACGTCCGAGTTCGGCGACGACTACGACGCGATCCCGATCTACGAGCAGATCTTCGGGCTGGTCGGGCCGGTCCAGACCTTCCGGGTGACCGGCGATCCGCGCATCGCCGACGACATCGACGCCACGGTCCGGTTGTTCCACCGTTTCTTCCGTGACCGGGAGAACGGCGGGTTCTTCTCGCACATCGACCCGATCCTGCTCAGCCCGGACCACGAGTCGCTCGGCCCCAACCGGGCCCGCAAGAACTGGCACTCGCTCGGCGAGCACGCTCCGGCGTACCTGATCAACCTGTTGCTGGCCACCGGCGACCAGCGGCACGCGGACATGCTCGAGGAATGCTTCGACCTGGTGACGAAGCACTTCCCGGACGAGACCAACCCGTTCGTGCGAGAACGGTTCCACGGTGACTGGACGCCCGACACCACGTGGGGCTGGCAACAGGACCGGGCGGTGGTCGGTCACAACCTGAAGATCGCCTGGAACCTGATGCGGATGAACGCGATCCGGCCCAAACAGTCCTATCGCGAGTTCGCCGAGCGGCTCGGCCGGGCCATGCCCGCGCTCGGCGCCGACCGGCAGCGGCTCGGCTGGTACGACGTGGTCGAACGAGCTCTGGCCGAAGGCCAGGACACGCACAGGTTCGTCTGGCACGACCGCAAGGCGTGGTGGCAGCAGGAACAGGCGATCCTCGCGTACCTCATCCTGGCCGCGAATACCGGGGACGAGGAGTTCCTGCGGCAGGCACGGGAATCGGCGGCGTTCTACAACGCCTTCTTCCTCGACCACGACGAGGGCGGCGTCTACTTCAACGTGCTGGCGGCGGGAACGCCGTACCTGCTGGGCAATGAGCGCCTCAAAGGCAGTCACTCGATGAGCATGTACCACTCGGCCGAGCTGTGCTATCTGGCCACTGTGTATGGTCGGCTGCTGCTTCGCGGCGAGCCGTTGACGTTGCATTTCCGCCCCCGGACCGACGGATTCCGGGACCGGGTGCTGCGAGTGGCGCCGGACGCCCTGCCGGCCGGGCGGGTCCGGCTGGACACAGTGGAGCTCGACGGCCGCCCGTACGCGGCGTTCGACCCCGGCGAGATGACCGTGAAGCTGCCGGACTCCACCGAGGACCTGTACGTGCGGGTCCGGCTCGCGCCGACCGACGGAGGCTGAGCCGGATGACCAGCACTTTCCTGGACGCCGGCGTGACGGTCAGGACTGGGCGGACTCTGCCGTTCGGCGCCACTGTGGTGCCCGGTGGTGTGAACTTCTCGGTGTACTCCACCGGGGTGACCGCGATGACGCTGGTGTTGTTCCGGCGTGGCGAGCGGGAACCGTGGCTCGAACTGCCCTTCCCGGACTGCTACCGGATGGGCGGCGTGTTCGCCATGACGGTGTCCGGGGTGGACATCGACGACCTGGAGTACGGCTACCGCGCCGACGGCCCGTGGGATCCCGCCGACGGGCACCGGTTCGACCCGGGCATCATCCTGTCCGACCCGTACGCGAAGTCGATCGGCGGCCTGGAGACGTGGGGCGCCGAGCGCCTCGGCACCGACCGCTACCCGTACCGGTCCCGGGTGGTGCGTGACGACTTCGACTGGGAAGGTGATCGTCCACTCGGGATTCCCCGTGCCGACCTGGTCATCTACGAACTGCACGTCCGGGGGTTCACCCGGCACCCGTCGTCCGGCGTCGGCGCGCCGGGCACGTACGCGGGCCTGATCGAGAAGATCCCGTACCTGAAGTCGCTCGGCGTGAACTGCGTCGAGCTCATGCCGGTGTTCGAGTTCGACGAGAACGCCACCGACCGGTTCGATCCCGCCACCGGCGGCAAGCTGGTCAACTACTGGGGATACAACACCATCGGGTTCTTCGCGCCCAAGGCGTCCTACGCCACGGCTGATCCGGTGCGCGAGCTGAAGAACGTGGTGAAGCACCTGCACCGGGCCGGTATCGAGGTCGTGCTGGACGTGGTGGTCAACCACACCGCGGAGGGCAACGAACTCGGCCCCACCATCTCGTTTCGTGGGCTGGACAACCGTACGTACTACATGCTCGACCCATCCGGTGGCTACCACAACTTCAGCGGCACCGGGAACACCCTGAACTGCAACAACCCGGTCGTCCGCGGGTTCGTGCTGGACTGCCTGCGGTACTGGGCCGCCGAGTTCCACATCGACGGGTTCCGGTTCGACCTCGCCGCGATCCTCGGCCGGGCACCGGACGGCACCCCTCTGCCCAACCCGCCGCTGCTGGAATCGCTGGCGCACGACCCGGTTCTGCGTGACTGCAAACTGATCGCCGAGGCCTGGGACGCGGGCGGGCTGTACCAGGTAGGCAGCTTCCCGAACTACTGCCGGTGGTCGGAGTGGAACGGGCACTACCGAGATACCGTGCGGCGGTTCATCAAGGGAGACATGGGCGTCACCGGCGAGCTGGCGACGAGATTCGTCGGTTCGCCGGACCTGTACGGCTCGCGCGGACCGGCCGCGTCGGTGAACTTCGTCACCGCCCACGACGGTTTCACGCTCAGAGACCTCGTGTCCTACAACGAAAAGCACAACGAGGCCAACGGCGAGGGCAACAGGGACGGCGACAACGCCAACCACTCCTGGAACTGCGGGCACGAAGGCCCGACCGACGATCCGGCGGTGCTGCGGCTGCGGGACCGGCAGGTCCGTAACGCGCTGTTGCTGTTGTTGACCAGCCAAGGCGTGCCGATGCTCCTTTCCGGTGACGAGATCGGCCGCACCCAACACGGGAACAACAACGCCTACTGTCACGACGAACTGTCCTGGTTGGACTGGAACCTGACGGAGTCCCAGGGTCAACTGGTACGTTTCGTACGCAATGCCATAGCGTTACGTCGAGCTCACCCGGTGTTGCGCGGTCGTTCGCACCTGTGGGGTGACGGCGAGTTCCCGGAAGTCAGCTGGCATGGGGTGCGGGCGTGGAGCCCGGACTGGTCGGCGCACTCCCGGCTGCTCGCCGTGATGCTGCACAGGGACCGCGACTGCGTCTACGTCGCCGCCAATTCCTACTGGGAACCACAGGAACTGGAGCTGCCCGCCGCGCCGCACGGCATGGTGTGGCACCGGTTCGCCGACACGTCGGCGGACGCGCCGGACGACATCTGCGAGCCGGGAAGCGAACCACGGCTCGACGACCAGGCCACGGTCCCGGTCGGAGCCCGATCAGTGCTGGTACTGACGGCTGGAGGAACACGATGAGTTTTCAGGCGAAGGTTCGCTCCCAGGACGGCGTGGTCACCTTCCGGCTGGCGGGTGAGCTGGATTCCCGTTCCGCGCCACGGTTCCACGAGATGATCACCCAGGCGGTGGTGCCTGCCGCGCGCAAGCTCGTGCTGCAGATGGACGAACTGTCCTACATGTCCTCGGCAGGGCTGCGTTGCCTGGTCTACGCCCACCAGCGCGCCGGCAACGGCGTGGACATCGAACTGGTCGGCACCCAGCCCGAAGTGGCCGAGACCATCCGGCTGACCGGCTTCGACCGCAGTCTGATCATGCGGGCGCACCGATGAGGACCACCGACCGGTTCCGGCTGACGGGTGACTACGGCATGGCCCTGGTGGTCGCCGACCTCGTGACCACCGTCGCCGGGATGGGGCGGCTGTCGAAACGCCAGGCCTACCGGCTGCGGCTGGCCGCTGACGAGATCACCACGAACATCACGTGCCATGGTTACTGTGGGGAGAAGGGCGTTGTGGACATCGAGGGCGGTGTCGGCGACGACTGGGTCTGGCTGCACATCGAGGACGAGGCGCCGCCGTTCGACCCGACTCATCACTGCCGGGTCACCGTCCCCGACGCGGTCCAGGAAGGCGGGTACGGCCTGTTTCTGGCCGTGACCGGCATCGACCACTTCGCGTACGACTACTCCGGCGGCCGCAACCGCAACACGTTGCTGGTGCGGCGGCTTCCCGCGCACGAGGACACCCTGGACGGAGGAACCGATGACGAGTGCCACCGCGCTGCTGGTCGCCGAACCGGCAGCGTGCACTGACGAACTGGACCGGGCCCTTCGCGACGACGGTTTCGAAGTCAGCCACGCCGACATCGACGGCGTCGAGAGCCAGGCCGCGGATCTCGTGCTGGTGTCGGCGTCGTTCGGACTGCACCGGATCGCCCTGCTCAGCCAGCGGCTCGCCGGCCCGGAGGACTCACCGACCGTCGTGGTCTTCCCGGGCGAGGATCTGGAGGAACTCCAGGCGTGCGTGCGCGGCGGCTTCGACTATGTGGTTCCGCCGTTCCTGCCCGCGCTGCTGCGAACCAGGCTCACCTCTTGCCGTGAACGCGGCAGGTTGACCAGAGCGGTCGAGGAAATGGCCGCGGTGGCCAGCTTACGGGAGTACGAACGGGATCTGAGCATCGCCCGTGAGATCCAGTCGGGTTTCCTGCCCGACGAACTGCCGTGCCCGCCGGGCTGGGAACTCGCGGCCCGGTTCCGTCCGGCCAAACAGGTCGCCGGCGACTTCTACGACGGATTCGACCTGGCGGACGGCAGGCGCCTCGGCCTGGTCGTGGCGGACGTCTGCGACAAGGGCATCGGAGCGGCACTGTTCATGGCGCTGATCCGGACGCTCGTGCGGCATACCGCGCAGCACACCGGAACCGGTGATCCCGCCTGCGACATCGGCGTCGAGCCACTGCGCCAAGCGGTGTGCGGAACCAACCGGTACCTGGCCCGCAACCACTTGCGGCAGGGCTATTTCGCCACGCTGTTCTTCGGCGTGCTGGACCCGGACACCGGAATGTTGTTCTACATCAACGGCGGCCACAACCCGCCTGTGCTCGCGCGCGCCGCGGGCGGCCGTTTCCTGCTGGAGCCCACGGGTCCCGCGGTCGGGATGATGCCCGACAGCGAGTTCGCCATCGGCCAGACCCGCCTGCTGCCCGGCGACCAGCTGTTCGTCTACACCGACGGCGTGGTCGAAGCGCGGGACAACGGCGGCGGCCAGTTCGGCACGGAACGGATGCTCGACCTCATCGGCAGGCCCGCCTCGTGCGCGGACGTGCTGCTCGACCGTGTGGACGAGCGGCTCCGCAGGCACGTCGGCTCCGCCGAACAGTCCGACGACATCACGATGTTGGCGCTGCGGCGGCAGGTACGCGGGCGACCGACAGGACGAAGAGAGGCACAGGGTTGACGATCGAGGGTAGCCGGGTCGGGATCGTGGGGGGCAGTATCGCGGGGTGTGCCGCGGCCATCGCCTTACGGCGTGCCGGTTGCGACGTCACCGTCTACGAACGCACCAGCAGTGAACTCGAGGATCGCGGGCTGGGGATCGGGATTCCCGTTCCGGTGCACGAGCAGGTCGTCGACGCCGGATACGTCGACGCCGTCATGCCTGTGTACCGGTGCAGGGAACGGCAGTGCCTGATCCTCGACCCGGACGAGCCGGACAGCCAGCGGGTGATCTACCGGCACACGTTCGACGCGGTGGTCAACAACTGGGGTCTGCTGTGGCGCAACCTCCGTGATCGCGTTCGCGATGAGGACTACCACCAGTCGTTGGCCGTGCGTCACGTCATTGGCGAGCCCGATGGCGGGACGGTCGTGACCGACGAAGGAAGCGAACGGTTCGACGTCGTCGTCGGCGCTGACGGCTACCGCTCGCTGACCCGTCCCCTGATCGACCCCGAGGCCACCCCGAAGTACGCGGGCTACGTGCTGTGGCGCGGGACGTATCCGGAGTCCTCATTGGACGGACCGGTTCCGGCCGCACTGGAGGAGCGGCTGGTGTGGGTCGGGATGCCGCGGGGGCACGGCGTCTTCTATCTCATTCCCGATCACGAGCCCGGCCGCCGCCGGGTGAACTGGGGCGTGTACGGCTATGTCCCCACGATGTCCGCGTTCGACGCGCCGCCTTTGCTGCCACCGGGTTCGGTCAGCGACGAGCTGTTCGAAGTGCTGGACCAGTCGCTGGCCGATGTCCCGCCCTTGTTCGCTGAGCTCGTCCGTTCGACACCGAGAGCGGAGCTGTCGCTGCATCCGGTGTACGACACGACCATCCGCTCGTACACGGCGGGTCGTGTTCTCGTGATCGGCGACGCGGCGACCATCACCCGGCCGCACAGTGGAGCGGGTGCGACCAAGGCTTTGCAGGATGCCATTGCCCTGGAACGGGTGTGCCGCGAGAGCGACACGTGGGAGCAGGCGCTGACCGCGTACGACCGGGCACGGCGGCCGGCGGGCAACGAGATCGTGGAACTCGGCCGGAGGCTGGGCCGGGCCCAGGTCGAACAGCCGTCGAACTGGGCCCGGATGACCTTGGCGACATTCCAGGAGAACCTGTTCTCCGGGACCTTCACCATCAAGCACTACGAGGCCGGACCGTAGCCGGTCCGGTGCGCCCGGGTGGCGAGGTCGTTGAGCGAGTGGTTGGACAGGAAGTCGCGGATCGGGATGTGCAGGTCCAGTTCCTGCTGCATCCTGGTCCGCAGCTTCGCCGCGAGCAGCGAGTCCAATCCGGAGAACGTCAGCGGCACCGTCGGGTCGATCATGTCGGGTGACATCGCGAGCACCTCGGCGAGCCGCAACTTGATCTGCCGGGTGATCACGTCGACGTCGACGGCCCGCCCCTCCTGCCGGTGCAGTCCCGCGGCCGGCGCCGATGTGGTGCTGTCCGGCTCATCCGACGGATTCACCCAGTACCGCTCGCGCTGCCAGGGATACCTCGGCAGAGGCACGTAACGGCCGCCCGGCGTGACGCGCTCCCAGTCGGGAACGTATCCGTGGGTGTACATCGACGCGAGACTGCTCAGCAGCGACACCATTTCGGGTGAGTTGCGGTGCAACGACGGCAACGCCTCGGCATTGGCTCCGGCGATGTCGATACTGTCCTCGACCGAGTTCGTCAGCACGGGGTGCGGGCTCACCTCGATGAAGACCGTACGCTGCTGCTGATCGGCGAGAACGGCCTGGATCGCCGAGGCGAACCGCACCGGCTGGCGGAGGTTCGCCACCCAGTACTCCGTGTCGAGCTCGGTTCCCTCGACCAGGCGATCCACCACGGTCGAGTAGATCGGCACCTCAGCGGCACGGGGACGCAGGCCGGCCAGGTGCGCACGCATGGCAGGCAGCATCGGGTCGACCGCGGCCGAGTGCGACGCGAAGCCGATACTGACCTGCCGGCAGAAGACTCCGCGCTGGCGCAACGGTTCGACGACCTTGGCCAGTGCGGCGGCGTCCCCCGAGAGGACAGTCAGGTACGCGCTGTTGAGGACACCGACGCTGATCGAGTCACCGTGTTCCCGGATCAGCTCCAGGGCCTGGGCTTCGTTCAGGCCAACCGCCCACATCTCGCCGTTGCCCGCACACTCTCGCATCAACCTGCTCCGCCTGCACACGGCCATGGCCGCGTCGCGGACGGACAGGGCTCCGGCGGCGGTGGCCGCCGCGAACTCACCCATGCTGTGGCCGACGATCAAGTCGGGTTCGATTCCCCAGTCCCGCCACATCGCCGCCAACCCGACCTGGATCGCCCACAGCGCGGGCTGAACCTCGTCGATAGCGGACAGTGGCGTGCCCTCGCGCAGCCGCTCGACCAGCGACCAGCCCAGCTCCTGGGCGATGCCCTGGTCGCACTCGGCGATCCGTTCGGCGAACACCGGGCTTTCGGCCAGCAGTTCACGGCCCATACCGGTCCACTGCGAACCGTGACCGGGGAACACGAACACGACCCGGGGCCGCTCGGCCGTCCTGTTCGCACTGCCGACGGGGAACAGCGCGCGCCCGCCGGACCCGAACTCCCGCAACTCGTCGATGAGCGACTGCCGGTCGGCCGCTGCGACAGCCAGCCGTACGTTGTGCTGGGTCCGGCGGACACCCGCGCTGAAGCACACGTCCACGGGGTCCTCGGCGGTCTCCAGTGTTTCCGCGTACGCCGTGGCCAGCTGCCGCAACGCCGTCGGGTTCTTCGCCGACAGCGGCATCAGCAACGCCTCTGTACCGCTGGGCTTCCGTCGTGGCGTGGCCACAGTGGGCGGTGCCTCGGTCAGCACCATGTGGGCGCTTGTGCCGAACATGCCGAGCGACGTCACACCGGCGATACCCGGACGTTCCCGGTCCGGCCACACCTCGCGGGCCGTGGCCAGCTTGATGGGCGAGTCCTCGCGGTCGAACACGGCACTGGGCTCACACACGTGCAGAGTCCGTGGGATCACCCGGTTGCGCAACGCCAGCACGGCCTTCAACAAGCCGGTCAGACCGGCGGCGATCGCGGTGTGCCCGATGTTCGACTTCGCCGAGCCGACCAGACACGGTTGCTCAGGTGACCGGCCCTCTCGCAGGAAGTTGCTCAACGCGGAGAGTTCCGTCATGTCGCCTTCCGGCGTGCCGGTCCCGTGCGCCTCGACGTAGTCCACCTGGCCAGGACTGACACCGGCCGCCCGGTAGGCGACGTCGAACGTGTCCTGCAAG
Organism: Kibdelosporangium persicum; assembly: GCF_013280595.1. Taxonomy (GTDB): domain Bacteria; phylum Actinomycetota; class Actinomycetes; order Mycobacteriales; family Pseudonocardiaceae; genus Kibdelosporangium; species Kibdelosporangium persicum. The sequence goes on along the minus strand of NZ_JAAATY010000012.1, from coordinate 180,400 downwards.
CCGGTGACCGCCAGGTCGGTCAACGACTGGGTCTGCGTGCCGTTGCTCCCGACACCACTGCCCAGAATCGTGGCGTAGATCTGGTCGCCGTCCTCGACAGCCCGGGAAAGCCGTTTGAGGATGACCGTGACCGCCCCCTCGGCCGGGACGAACCCGTCGGCGTTCCGGTCGCCGAACCGTGACCGCAGGGTCGGCGACAGCAGGCCGGCGTCCGCTCCGCTGAGCTCCAGATTCCGGCACAGCAGCAGGTTCGCGCTGCTGACGATGGCCATTTCGATCTCGTCCGCCTGGATGGCCTGGCAGGCGACGTGCACTGCGACGAGCGAGCTCGCGCAGGAAGCTTCCATCCCCAGAGCGGGCCCGCGCAGGTTGAGCAGGTGCGCGATGCGGCCCGCGGCTACCGAGTAGCGTGACGCACCGAGCAAGGCGTGGATGTCGTGCACGCCGGCGGTGCTGAGCATGTTCCAGTACTGCGAAGCGAAACAGCTGGTGTAGGCGCCGGTTCGGCTCGCCGACAGCTGGTCGGTGGTGAGCCCGGCGTCCTCGACGGCCTCCCAGACCGTCTCCAGGAGTACGCGCTGCTGTGGATCGAGGCGGACCGCCTCGTACGGCGACATTTCGAAGAAGGGCGCGTCGAACTTGTCGATCCAGTCGAGGTAGCCCCCTTGCGCGTCGGGCGGAATCACGTGCATGGCGTCCGAGTCGGATTTCGAGAGCTCGACCGCCTGGCGCTCCGGTGACATCGTCGTGACCGCGTCACGACCGGCGTTGAGTAAGTCCCAGTACGCGTCCACGGTAGGAGCACCTGGTAATCGGCAGGCGGCGCCGATAATGGCCACCGGCTCGCGCCGGGTATCCGATCCCGACAAGTTTGACATGGCAACCCTTCCCCACCTTTGTCCGTATGAAACCAGTACTCCGGCTGCGCCCCCTCGATGCTTCGCAGCGTCCCTTGTATGTGAACCGTGTTATCTGATAAATCCATGTTACGGCGATTTCGCGACCCCAGGTTCGCCAACTGAACCGTGTCACTGACAATTGCGCAGAACGTTAGTTCGGTCAACAATGAACTAACGGAATCCCCATGGCGGCTCACTGGCTGGGACCAAGATCATCAGAACGTCGGGTCCTGTGGCTGGGCGGGCATGTGGAACACCACAAGGCAGGGAGCGAATTCGACACCCTGCACGGTGACCGCGCGGAACGCCCTGGGGCCCAGTTCGGGGTGGTGCAACGTACGCACTCTGCTGCGCAGTTCTCGAACCCCGTGCCCGTCCCACATCCTGCCGAAGTCCTCGTCCTGCCGGCGCAGATCGTCGACCAGGGTCGCCAGTTTGCCGTCGCCCGACCAGGGGGCGCTCAGCGCCCGCCAGCGCGCCAGGACGTCGGCGACGTCGTTTTCCCAGTCGCCGATGCGGCAACGGCCGTCCGGCGAGAAGAGCCAGCGCAACATGTTGCGCCGGTCCGGGGGCAGCAGGCCGAAGTCGGTATACCATTCCGCCGCCGCGCGATTCCACGCCAGGACATCGCAGTAATGGTCGAGTCCATAGACCGGATACGGCATATCATCGGATGATCTGACCAGTCGATTGACCAGTTCCTCGGCGGAGACATCGCCTTGCAGCGGTTGTGATCCGGCAGTCCGTCCGGTCGCCAGTTTGTGGATGTACCGCCGCTCGTCCTCGGTCAGGCCGAGAACCCGCGCCAGACTGTCGAGCACCTCGGGTGACGGATGGATGTCGCGGCCCTGCTCGAGGTACGTGTACCAGGTGGGGCTCAGCCCGGCGAGCACGGCGACCTCCTCGCGGCGCAGACCGGCGATCCGGCGGCGGGGACCCGCGGGCAGCCCGACCTCGGCTGGGGTGATCCGTTCCCGCCGGCTGCGCAGAAACCCTGCGAGTTCGCGTCGGTTGACGCTGTCGTCTTCGGCCGTCACCGCGGTGGCCAATCGGCTAGCGCGGCGAGTGTCGCCGCCGCACAGCACTCCGTTGCGGCGTGGACGGCCGGGACGTGTGCTGGGTGCCTGGTCGAAAGTGTACGAACACCCATCCCATCGTAGGGATGTGGCAGATTGGTTTGGCGCGAAACAGTGACACGCGAGCCAAGATCGACCAGAAGACACCCGATCGGACGAACCGCCAATACTGGGCGAATCGCTCAGCCTGGTACTCGGGGTACCACCACAAGCGGACTCTATCCGCTCGTTCTCGGCAGCCCCCATGCTCAGCATCAGCATCGCTGTGTCAGGTGAGTCGGGAGGACGTCGATGACTGGAGACGTACGGGCGCCGGAACCGATCCGGGGCGCCGCCCGTGGACGGGAGTCACGGCCGTGGTGAACGTCATTGCCGCCGTGGCCGGCGTCCTGGTGCTGGTCGTGGTGTGGTCCAGCGTTCTGCGGACCGTGCTGATCCCGCGCCGGACCTCGTCGCGGATGGCGCGGTGGACGGTCCGGATCGCCGCGGCGGGCGGCACGGCCATCGCCAGGCGGCTGCCGCGGCGGGCGTGCGAGGCGGTGATGGACTTCTGCGCGCCGGTCAGCCTGATGCTGATGATGATCGGCTGGCTGGTGGGCCTCGGCGTGGGGTTCTCGCTGCTCGCGGTGGCCGCGGGGGTGGCGTTCGACAGCGACGCCATCATCCGGTTCTTCGAGCTGAAACTCGAGGGTGCGGCCGGTGCGCTCGCGGTGTTCGCCGCCGTCTCGGTGATCGTGATGATCGCCATCTTCCTGGCGCACGTCGTCCGGTTCGTCGACGCCTACAGCAGGCGGGAGCGGCTGGTGGTCCGTCTCGCCGCCCAGGCGTCGCAGGTGCCGGACGGCGACAAGGTCCTGGCCGACTACCTGCGGTCGGGGTCGCGGGACAACCTCGACAACCACTTCGCCGAGTGGGCGGCCTGGCTGTCGGACATCCACAACAGCCACGCGAACTACCCCGGGCTGGTGTACCACCGGTCGGCAGGCGAGCTCTGGTGGCCGCAGGCGGCGTTGATCGTGATGGACGCCGCCGCGCTGGTCGACGCCGTCGCGCCGAAATGGGCGCCGCCGCACACCAGGGTTCTGCTGGACTCGGGAACGGCGTGTCTGCAACAACTCGCGGCCCGGATGGGCATCGTCATTCCCGAGATGACGGTGAGCCTGCACGGCCGCGAGGAGTGCTCATTCGGCGACACCGTTCAACTCACGACCGCCGCCGGGCTGCCCGGCGAGCGGGATCCGTACCGGGCGTGGGCCGCCTTCCAGGACACCAGAGTTCGTTACGCGCCCTATGCCGTGATGATCGAATCTCGATTGTTGTGCCAACCGGACTTGCGGAAGAGCGAAGACGAATATCCGAGTTATCTGTAGACGCTCGGGCCGGGTGACCTGACAACGAGTGCCGCCGTTGTCTGCTCACCGTGGTTTTCTGCGCTCTTTTTCGGCCGCGTTGAACGCATTCTTCGTCACCTTGACGTGTTCAACGGAATGAGTCATGAGTACTAATGAAAAATGCCGTGAAATTATAGATGTCGATGGGCTGGGGGCATGATGACCACATTCGCGGAAACCGAATTCCCCGCGCTGGAGAAGGCGGACGCGCTGTCCGGCTTCTGCCAGGAGCTGTTCAGTTCGTTGACCCGCTCCGACCAGCGACGATGGGGCGAGGTCTACGTGCGCGGGCTGCTGTGCGTCCCGGGCCGCAAGTCGATCAGGCGCATTTCCGATCACGTCGTCGGGTGGCGTGCCGACCAGTGCCTCCAGCAGTTCGTCAACCAGAGCCCGTGGCGCTGGGAACCGGTCCGCCGGGTGCTGGCGCACCACGCGGCCGCGGCGTTGCGGCCCCGGGCGTGGATCATCGAGGAAGCGGTTTTCCCGAAGAACGGCGGTAGTTCGGTCGGCGTGACCAAGCAATACGCCACTTCGGCGCAGCGCACGCTGAACTGCCAGCTCGGTGCCGCGCTGTTCATGGCCAACGAGGACGCCTCCTGCGCGACGAACTGGCGGCTGCTGCTGCCGGAAAGCTGGGACGGCGACCAGATGCGGCGGGACCGCGTCCGGCTGCCCGCGGGTGAACGGTTCCGGCCGCGCTGGCAGTACATCCTCGAGATGATCGACGAGATGGTCGCCGACTGGGGATTCACCGCTCCGCCGATCCTGGTGCACGCCCGTGACCAGCGGCAGACCCAGCCGTTGCTGCGTGGCCTCGAGGAGCGCGGGCTGCCGTACGTGATCCGTGTCCCGGAGAACACGCCGGTGCTGCCCGCCACGACCCGGATTCCGCAGGGCCGCGCGCTCAGCGCGGGCGAACTCGCCGTCCGGTCGGCCAAACAGGGCCGGATCACCCTCAACTGGCGCGACCGCACCGACGGCAGACTCGTCAGCTCGCAGTACGCCATCTCGCCGGTGTCCACCGGGTCGGTCTCCGGCCCGCTGCACCTGATGCCGGGGCGTCCGCACGGTGGTGCCCGTCGGGTGCTGGCCGAGTGGTCGGCCGGTGGCCGCAGGCTCAACGCGGTGTGGCTGACCAATCTCAACGCCACCCGGCTGCCCGAGCTGATCAACCTGGTGAAGCTCAGCCCACAGGCCGGGCACGACATGGTGCGGCTGCAGGACGACTTCGGCCTGCGGCACTTCGAGGGCCGGTCGTTCGCCGGATGGCACCACCACGTGACGCTGGTGTCCGCCGCGCACGCGTACTGGACGCTGCGTCGGCTGGAGCAGGCGCAGCAAGCCGACGGGATGCGGCTGCGGCCGCACGCGTGATGACGGTCTCCGTTCGCCCGCTCATCGACCGGCTCCGCGATGTGGAGCTGTTCGCCGAACTGGACGACCTCCAGCTGACATGGCTGGCCGGCGCCGGAAATCCGGTGCGGCTCAGTGACGGCGACGTGCTGTTCGACGACGGTCAGGTCGCGACGCACTTCTACGTCCTGCTCGCCGGCGAGTTGCTGATCACGCAGGTCCTCGATGGCTGGGAGCACGTGCTGAGCAGGCACTCGGCGACACCCGCGGTGGGCGGACCCGACCGGCCGGGCGACAAACCCCGTGCGGCACACCAGTTCACCGGCGAACTGCCGATGATCGCGGGCGGTGACTACGTCGCCAAGGCGACCGCGGTGGGCGACACCGAACTGATCGCCTACGACAAGGAGAGCTTCCAGCAGATGCTGGTTCGCTGCCCGCAGGTGTGCCGGGTGCTGGTGCCGGTGCTGGCGTGGCGGATCCACTCGCAGGAGACCCAGGCGGGCCGCCGCGCGATGCTGGAAGGCGTGGGCAAGCTGACCGCAGGACTGGCCCACGAGCTCAACAACCCGACTGCCGCCGTCGTTCGAGCCGCGGGGGAGCTCGAACTGACGGTTCCCGACCTCGCGGCGTGGGCCAACGAATGGGGTGCGCACGCGACACCGGGTGAGCGCGCCTTGCTTGACGACTTCACGGCGCGTGTCACGGCAGGCGAAGGCGTCGTGCGCCCCAGGGACGCGCTCGACGCCGCCGAAGTGGCCGACAGCCTGATCGACTTCCTCGACGACCGGGACGTGGACCGGTCCGGCGAGTTCGCCACCATTCTCGCCGACCACGGCGTGTACCCGGAGATGCTCGGCGAACTCGCCGACGGGCTGCGGACCGACGTTTTCCCTGTCGCCATCGCGTGTCTGTGCTTCTCGCTGCACACACGGGCCCTCGTGGCCGATGTCGCCGAAGCGGGACAACGGATCGAGGCGCTGGTCGCGGCGGCACGCTCGTACACCAACCTGGATCGCGCGCCGGAGCAGGACATCGACCTCGTCGAAGGTCTGGAAGCGACACTCGCGATGCACGCGCCGAACCTGGCAGGCATCCGGATCCGCCGCGACTACGCCGATCTGCCGTTGGTGCCGGTGCATCCCGGCGAGCTCAACCAGGTCTGGACCAACCTGATCGACAACGCCATCGACGCCATGAACGGCGAGGGTGAACTGCGCATCAGCACTCGTCTCGAAGGCGGTTGCGCGGTCGTGGAGATCCGTGACAGCGGGCCGGGCATCGACCCCGACGTCCTGCCGTCGTTGTTCCAGCCGTTCTTCACGACCAAGGACATCGGCCGCGGCACCGGGCTGGGGCTCTACCTGAGCCGCAACATCATCACTCAGCACCACAACGGCTCCATCGACGTGACCTCCGTGCCGGGCGACACCCGGTTCACCGTGATGCTCCCGCTGCCCAGGCGGTGAGTCCGGGGTGAGAGCAGCGCACCAGAGACTGGTCGCAGCTACGACCGCCACGCCGGACACAGAGGGAGAGCCATGCGATCCAGGTTGTTCACAAGCGAATCCGTCACCGAGGGCCACCCCGACAAGATCTGCGACGCGATCAGTGACTCCATTCTGGACGCACTGCTCACCGAGGACCCGGCCAGCCGGGTCGCGGTCGAGACGCTGGTGACCACCGGTCAGGTGCACGTCGCCGGTGAGGTGACCACCAACGCCTACGTCGACATCCCCGGTATCGTGCGCCAGACGATTTTGGACATCGGCTACGACTCGTCGGCCAAGGGCTTCGACGGCAACTCCTGTGGGGTGAACGTCGCGATCGGCGCGCAGTCGCCGGACATCGCGCAGGGCGTGGACGCCGCCTACGAGGCGCGTGTGGAGAACACCGACGACGAGATCGACCGGCAGGGCGCCGGTGACCAGGGCCTGATGTTCGGCTACGCCTGCACCGAGACTCCCGAGCTGATGCCGTTGCCGATCGTGCTGGCGCACCGGCTGTCCCGCAGGCTGACCCGGGTCCGCAAGGACGGTGTGGTGCCTTACCTGCGGCCGGACGGCAAGACCCAGGTGACCATCGAGTACGCGGGCGACCAGCCGGTCCGCCTGGACACGGTGGTCGTGTCCTCGCAGCACGCCGAAGGCATCGACCTGGAGAAGCTGCTCGCGGTCGACATCAACGAGTACGTCGTCCAGCCCGAGCTGGCCGGCCTGGACCTGGACACGTCCAACGTGCGGCTGCTGGTCAACCCGACCGGCCGCTTCGTGACCGGCGGCCCGATGGGGGACGCGGGCCTGACCGGCCGGAAGATCATTGTGGACACGTACGGCGGCATGGCGCGGCACGGCGGCGGCGCGTTCTCCGGCAAGGACCCGTCCAAGGTGGACCGTTCCGCCGCGTACGCCACGCGCTGGGTCGCCAAGAACGCTGTCGCCGCCGGTCTCGCGTCCCGTCTGGAGGTTCAGCTGGCGTTCGCGATCGGCAAGGCCGCGCCGGTCGGCCTGTTCGTGGAGACGTTCGGCACCGAGACGATCGACCCCAGCAAGATCCAGCAGGCCATCACCGAGGTGTTCGACCTGCGGCCGGCCGCGATCATCCGCGACCTGGGCCTGCTGCGGCCGTTGTACGCGCCGACCGCGGCGTACGGCCACTTCGGACGCCCGGACCTGGATCTGCCGTGGGAGCGCACGGACCGCGCCGACGCCCTCAGGCAAGCGATCGGCCTGTGAGACGTGCCCGATGTGCCTGCTCCGCGACCGGGAGGAGCAGGCACATCAACATCGCCCTGTGAAACGGAGTTCCTGCGGCTCAACCGCGCGCTGGGCGCTGAGGGGCAGCGGGGCGAAGCCGGACCGGCAGTCGCGTGACGCCACGTTGGAAGTCGGATCGCCAGCCGACCTCCCCGGCCGGGACGGCCAGTTCCAGGCCGGGGAACCGAGTCATCAGTGCGGTGAAAGCGATCTGTGCCTGGAGACGGGCCAGCGGAGCGCCGATGCAGTAGTGGATGCCGTGCCCGAAACCCAAATGCGGATTCTGCGCACGCTGTAGCCGAACCTCGTCGGCGTCCTGGAAACGAGTTCCGTCCCGGTTGGCGTCCGCGAGCCGGACCATCACCCGTGAACCGGCCGGAATGGACTGACCGCCGAGCTCGACCACCTCGGTGGCGGTGCGCTGCGTCGTGACGGCGATCGGCGGCTCGTACCGGATGAACTCCTCGATGGCGGCCGGCAGCAGTTCGGGTTCGTCGCGCAGCCGGAGCCAGCGGTCCCGGTCGTCGAGCAGGACGAACACGCCGGAGCCGATCAGGTGGGCAGTGGTTTCATGGCCGGCGATCACCAGCATGAACACCATGGACGTCAGCTCGTCCTCGGACAGCCGATCACCCTCCTCGCGCACCGCGAGCAGATCGCCCAGCAGGTCGTCGCCAGGGCGAGCGGCCCGGTCGGCCAGCAAGGCGCGGATACGGGTCAACAGCTTCGCCAACGCTTCGGGCTGCTCGTGCCGCCGGGCGGGACCGGCGGCCACGATGGCGGACCAGGTCCGGAATTCGGCGCGATCCTCGACCGGCACACCAAGCAGCTCGCAGATCACCTGCAGGGGCAGCGGATAGGCGAACGTCTCCACCAGGTCGACCGTTTCGTGGCCGGCGACCGCGTCAAGCATCTCGGCCGCGATCCGCTCGATGTGCGGTCGCAGAGCTTCGACGCGGCGAGGGGTGAACGCGGCCGAGATCAACCGGCGTAGGCGCGTGTGGTCCGGAGGATCGAGGAACAGCATCATGCGCAACATCGCACTGGCGAGCTCTGGATCAAGCCCGAGCTCCTCGGCCTTGAGCACCTTGGACAGACGCGGATCCGACAGCGCCTGCCGGGCCTCCTGGTAGCCCGTGACAAACCAGGCCGACGTGCCGTCGGGCAACTCGATCGCCTGGACTCCCGCGTCCGGGTCTCGGCTCATTGCGATCTCCTCACCTTTCCCGCTACCGAGGTCACTTCCCACTCCCAGCGCTCGATGACAACGGCGGACGCCACTCTGCGGGCGTCACCGCTTTCCGGCAACGCCATGGCATGGCGGTTTTTCGCCGTGGTGGCGAGTTCTCGCCGCCACCGGCTTGGTCAGGCCGGGCGACGCGGGGCAGGCCAGGTCGCGGACAATCGAGAAGCTAAGCCGGTTGCCGGTCGATCGGCAGCGCGCGAACCAGGGCCGCGACCGCGCACACCGCGACCACCACGTGCATGACGAGCAGGGCGATGATCCCGACCGCGTTGGCGTTGGGCTGGAAGTCGGGGACGAAGAACATCGCCACGTCCGGGATGAAGGAGATCACGACGACGGTCGGCACCAGCCACCGCAGCACCGCCCGCGGGTTCTCGGCCCGTTGGCGCACCAGCGCCCAGCCGATCGTGCCGGCGATGATGCCGACCACGGTGTACGTCACATACGCGCCAATGGTGAGTGGCTCGAAGTCTTCTGATGCCCCCGCCGCGTGGGCGAGGGCGGCGATGCCGATGTTGACGAGGCACGCGACGACAGTTGCGGCGAGGAGATAACCGACCGCTGTCACCGGCTTCACGGGAGCAAGCGTCTTGGCCATGCCTGCATGCTACGCACGGCGGGGAAATAAGGTTCAAAGATGAACCGGCCCGCGTTCGTCCTGCACGACCACCGTAAGCCAAGGCCACACTTCGACTTGCGGCTGGAGGATAATGGTGTGCTCCGGTCATGGGCCGTACCGCGTGGCCTGCCGCGTGAGCCGGGGGAGAACCGGCTCGCGGTCGCGGTTCCGGACCACACGATGGATCATCTCACCTATGAGGACGCGGACAAGTCCATCGCCGACATCGGCTGGTGGGAGGAGCACGACCGGAACGACAAGCGCATTCTGTTCACGTTGCACGGCCGGGACGGCGCCGTCCGGTACGCCCTGATCGACACCGGCCGGGACTGGCTGTTGCGTCGCACCAAGGAGCAGCATTGAGCCTGAAGCGCATCCGGCGGGAACTGATGGCCGACCCGGCCAACGCCTGGGCCACCGAGCAGGGCTTCCAGCCCGTCTACCAGGCCGGGCCGGAAGCCAGGATCGTGATCATCGGACAGGCGCCGGGCTGGCGTGCCCAGCAAAGCGGTGTGCCGTTCGACGATCCGAGTGGCGTGCGGCTGCGCGAGTGGCTGGCCGTGACCGACGAGCAGTTCTACGACCCGAGCCTGTTCGCCATCCTGCCGATGGACTTCTACTACCCCGGTAAGGGAACGAGCGGGGATCTGCCGCCGCGCAAGGACTTCGCGCCCCGGTGGCATCCCCGGATCCTGGCCGGGATGCCGGACATCCGGCTGACGCTGCTGGTAGGCGCCTACGCGCAGAAACACTACCTGAAGGACCGGATCAAGCCCAGCCTCACCGAAACCGTCCGGTCCTATCAGGACTACCTGCCCGGCGTACTCCCGCTCGTGCACCCGTCACCACTGAACTTCCGGTGGCAGAACAAGAATCCCTGGTTCACCGCCGAGGTCATCCCCGTCCTGCGCACCGAAGTCGCCAAACACACCTCGTGAGTGTTTATCAGGGTTAGAACGCCGATAAACACTCACGAGGGGCTAGCTGGGGGTTTGTTCGAAACCGACGCGGAACAGCTGGCCCGCGCGGTCGGTGACCACGTACAGCTCACCGGACCGGTCCACTCCGAACGAGCTGACCTGAGCCGGGAACTGGCCGATCCGTGCGTTGGTGTACGTGCCGTCACGGTTCTTGCGCACCGCCCACGCGTTCGCCGAGCAGTAGTCGGTCGCCACGTACGTACCGAACGCGAGGCGCGCGTGTCGCAGGCCCCGGTAGACGTGGCCACCGATCACGGCACAACCGTCGACACGTGTCTGATAGCTGAACACCGGGTCGGTGTACTCGGCGCCCGGCGTGCACCGGGACTCGTTGAACACGACCGGTCCTTCCTTGCAGGACCAGCCGAAGTTGAGGCCGCCGCGGAACGCCTTGGCGTGGTTGACTTCCTCGTACGCGCCCTGGCCGACGTCGGCGATCCACAGCGAGCCGTCGAGGGCGTCCATCGAGAACCGCCAGGCGTTGCGCAGACCGTACGCCCAGATCTCCGGGCGCGCCCCAGGGGTCTTGACGAACGGGTTCGACCGCGGAACGCAGTAAGGCAGCTCGCCGCAGGACCGGTTGACGTCGATGCGCACGATCTTGCCGAGCAACGTCCCCAGGTTCAGGCCGTTCGCGTCCGGATCACCGCCGCTCCCGCCGTCCCCGAGACTCCAGTACAGATAGCCGTCGTGGCCGAACGCGAGCTGGCCACCGTTGTGGTTGCTGAACTTCGAGTGATCCTGCGTGAGCAGGACCTGTTCGCTGGCGGGATCACCGAGCTTGACGCGCGACAGCGTCAGCGCGCCGTCCGCCAGCCGGGTGTAGGTCACGTAGACCTGGGACGACCTGGCGAAGTCCCGTGCCGGGACGATGCCGAGCAGGCCGCGTTCGTTCGCGACGCTGTTCACCCGGTCGCTGATGTCCAGCACCGGGTCCGCGGCCAGACCGTCCTTGGGGTGATAGGCACGCACGGTGCCACGTTTCTCGGCGATGAGCATCCGGCCGCTATGGTCGTTCGCGGCGACCATAGCGACCGGACGCACCAGGCCCGTGGCCACCTCGGTGGTGACCACTCGTACCTGGTCGAGTGGTACGGCTTTGCGCCCGGCTGTCACATCGGCTGTCACATCAGCGCTGGCAGGCGAGACCATGGCGGGCAACAGGGCGGCCATCGCGAGCACGAGGCCTGTCCGTCTGAGTCTTGGCATGCCCAGCACTACGCCTGCCGATCACAACCGGTTCACCGGGAGGCTCAGGGCGTCTGACACGAAACGGACGGCTGTGCCCACTGCCCGTTGGCCATCACCGTGAAACCGAACGTCGTCGAGGCGTTGGCCGCGAGATTGCCGTTGCCGTTGGGCTTCATGGTCATCACGTTGCCACTGTAGGTCGGCGTGCCGTTCCAGGTGGTCGAGACCTGCTGCGGCGACGTGAGCGTGACGGTCACGGTCCAGCTGGTGATCGCCGACTCGCCCGCCCGGACCGTCACCTCGCCGTTGAAGCGGTCACCCCACTGCTGCGAGGTGCGGTAGGTGGCCGTGCAGGACCCGCTGCCCGGCGGCGTGCCCGGGGCGACGACCTGCCCGTTGGTCGAGATCATTCCGGCGCACAGGTTGCGGCTGGCCAGGTTCGCGGCGATCTGCGGGATGGCGTTGATCGTCGACTGGTAGCCGTCGTGCATCAGGATGATCCCGCCGGCCTGCAGTGAGGACGCGGCCTGCACGATCTGAGCTGTGCTGGCGTTGTCCCAGTCACGCGAGTCGACCGTCCACAGCACCTCGGTCAGGCCCAGCTGCGACTGGACTTGCCGGACCGTGCTGTTCGTTTCGCCGTACGGCGGCCGGAACAGCTGCGGTGTCTGACCGGTCGCCTGTTGCAGGGCCTGTTGTGTCTGGGTCAGCTCGGAGGTGATCTGCGACGCGGACATCTGCGTCAGGTGCGGATGGGTGAAGCTGTGGTTGCCTATCCACATCCCGGCGTCGACCTGGCTGCGGGCCAGCGCTGGATTCTGCTGCACCCGCTGGCCCGTGTTGAAGAACGTCGCCCGCAGGTTCGCCGACCGCAGTGCGCCCAGCAACTGGGTCGTGGTGCCGCTGATCGGCCCGTCGTCGAAGGTCAGCCCGACGTACCCGGCGCTGCAGTTCGGCGCGCCGGGAGCGCCGCTGTTCAACGCGCTGAGCACGGCGTCGTAAGCGGGCTTCTTGCCACCGCTGTTGTTGAACAGCAGCGGGTTCTGGCTGGCACGCCAGGAGTCACTGTCACGGATACCCCACACGGTGATGCCGTTGCAGCGGGCGACGGCGAGGCAGTCCTTCACCACGTTGCCGTACGTCGTCGGCGACGCGCCCTCGATGTCCAGTTCGGTGATCTGCACGTCCACGCCGAGCGCGGCGAAGCTCGACAGGGTTGTGCGGTAGTTCGACGGGTACGGCGAATTGTTGTTGAAGTGCGACTGCAGGCCGACGCAGTCGATCGGCACGCCACGGTTCTTGAAGTCCTGCACCATCCGGTACACGGCCTGCGTCTTGGCGTGGGTCCAGTCGTCGGTGTTGTAGTCGTTGTAGCAGAGCTTGGCGTTCGGGTCGGCCGCGCGGGCGGCGCGGAAGGCCGCTTCGATCCAGTCGTTGCCGGTGCGCTGCAGGTTCGAGTCACGCCGCGCGCCGCTGCTGCCGTCGGCGAAGGCCTCGTTCACCACGTCCCACGAGTGGATCTTGCCGCGGTAGTACGAGGCCACCCGGGTCACGTGGTTCAGCATGGCCTGCCGCAGCGCGCTTCCGCTCATGTTCTGCATCCAGCCCGGCTGCTGGGAGTGCCACGCCAACGTGTGGCCGCGCACGCGCATCCCTCGGGAGGTCGCGTGGTTGACGATCCGGTCGGCGTTGCCGAACGTGAACTGGTTCTGGTTCGGTTCGGTGGCGTCGATCTTCATCTCGTTCTCGGGCGTCACCATGTTGAACTCGCGGTTCAGGATGCCGACGTACGTGGAGTCGCCCAGTTTGTGCGCCGCGACCGCGGCACCGAAGTAGCGGCCCTTCTCCGCCGCGGAAGCGCCCAGGGTGGTTCCGGCCTGGGCGACACCGGGCGTGACCACCAGCGCACCGAGCAATCCGGCGAGCGCCAGTGCGTATCGTGATCTTCTTGACAACACGTCCTCCAAGTCATCACTCGGCCCGCGGAAACGTCGCGAGGCAGGGGTTCGAAAGTTTCGGCTGAGCTGATGACGGCTTTCGGAATGTAAGCCGATAAACGCGACCAGTCAAGGTTGCGAAAAGCCTTGGAGCGTTTCGAAAGTATCGAAGTCAGGCGCCGGTGTGGATGTGCGCGGACCACAAACTGGGCGTGCCGGGATAGTCGGCACGGCACCGCAGCACGGCCGCGTGCAAGGCCTCGGCGGCGCCGGCGGACAGGCCACTGTGGACATCCAGCGCGATCCGGCCGGCCACGCGGTCGTTGACCTCCCACAGCGTGCCGATCACTTCCGGGTAGCCCGCCAGCAGGAACGCCGAGGTGATGTGCACGGACTCGTCGGACAGCCGCTCGGCGCCCTGCGAGGTCTGGCAGGCCGACAGGTACGCCAGCCGGGCGCCGCTGAGGTTCAGCCGGGCGATGCTGCGCACGGTCAACGGATCCGCCAGGTGATCGTGCAGCAGCAACCGTCCCGCGGACGGTTCGTCCTGGTCACTGATGCCGTGGCACGCGAAATGCACGTGCGCGTGCCGGGGCATCTCGGCTCGCACGCGCTCGGCTGTCGCTTCCGGCCCGATGAGCCGGACCGTGGCGTCGAGCTGCTCGACCTCACGCCGCGAGCGGGGGAGTGGCGTGGCGCCGGGTGTCTCGGGCATGGCGACGGCCAGCAGGCCTTCCGTCGTGGCTGCCGCGGCGCGGGCGCGTGCATGGCGCAGTGCGCGGACCGTGGGCGTGTAGGACGAGACCACCTTGTCCAGCAAGGAATCCCCGTCCCGCCCGGCGGCGTGCAACGGCAGGAACGCCAGCAGCCCGGTCGGTGACCACCAGACCCGGCGCACACTGTCCATTGTGTCCAGTACTGGCTTCGCCAGCGCGTCCCACAGCCACTCCAGGGTTCCGGTGATCACACCCTGAGCGGCTTTCTCGTCCGGTCCGGGGATCTGGGCGACGCGCAGGGCGCGGTGGAAGTCGGCCGCCCGCCCGGCCACGATTTCGGGCGTGATCGCGGGTAATGCGGCCACGTCGATGCCATCGCTGGTCAGAATGAGGGCGTCACTGCGGTACCGGCTGACGTTGATCAGCACGATCGGCCCGCCGACGGCCACGGCGCGCAGTGCGTCGAACGTGGGCACGTCAAGGAAGTCGGCGAATCCGGGTAGGGCCCTGATCCGCGCGATCAAGTCATTCCATTCCCGGTTCACCCGGTGCCTGCGGTCAGCCTCTTGGCCCGCGTTGGCCAGCCAGTCGCCAGTGGCTTCAGTGGGCGTCGGCTGCAGTTCCGAGCGCAGCCTGGCCACGGCGTCGGCGAGATCGGGATGCTGGGCGCGCAACGTGATCAGGTCCGCGCCCGGGTCGAGCTGTTGTGCGATCAGGACACCACGGCCTTGTTCGAGCAGCCGTACGGCCTTCGCCGGATCGCCGACGGTCAAGGCGCAGGCGGCGGCTTCGGCGGCGAGGCCGTCGAACAGGCCGAGACCGTGTTCCTGATCCCGGCGTGCCACGCCGTGCGACGCGATCCGCGGCAGCAATGCCACCGCCTGCTCGTATCCAGCCAGGGCACGAGCCCAGTCGCCGATCGCCGCCCAGGCCCGGCCCCATTCCCAGGCGTCGGTGACCCGATCCCGGGTCGGCGCCAACGGCGACAGCGCCGCTTCCTGGAACATCGCGGCGGCCTCCGGTTCGCGGCCTGGCCGCCGCATGACCGCGAACGCCAGATTGCTCAACCGCCGTGGCCGTGCCGCGCTCGCCGGGGAGGCGGTGTCCGCCGCCCTGCGCAGCAGGCTGATCGCCTCGTCGAGCAACGCCACGTCTCCAGTGCCGTCGTAGCGCTTCCGCAGCAGGATGCCCAGGTCGTTCCAGCAGGACGACTCCTGGGCACTCCCGGGCTCCGCGATGGTGAGCGCTTCCCGCAACAACTCGATGGCCCCATCCACGTCCGAGGCCCGGTTCACCGCGTTGCTGAGGTTGTGCAGCATCCCCACCCGATACGGATGTCCTTGTGGAGTCGCGGAAACAGCCGCACGGAACGCCTCGATCGCCTCGGTGAGAACCGGCCGGACCCCGGTCCGGTCGAACCGGCTCAGCAGGACCGTGCCCAGGCTGTTGAGATGGTTCGCCCGGTCCACGTGCCCCTCGGGAAGCGCCGCGACCGCACGCCTGCCGGCTTCCGCGGCCTCGTCGAGCGACACGGTGTCGCCGGTGATCTCATGGCGTTTCAGCAGCGCCGTGCTCAGCACATGCAGGGCGGTGGCGTTCTGCTTCTTCGCCACGGCTTCGCGGAGCAGCCCGATGGCCCGTTCCAGGTGCGCCAGGTCGCCGGACCGGTCGAACTGCCGGTGCAGGGCCAGCGCCAAGCCGACTCCGCTGCCGCCGAGCTCGTGCGCCTGCCGTCCCGACTCGATCGCCTGGCGCAAGGCGGTTTCGTCGCCGGTGGCTTCGCAGAGACGGCGCAGGGCTTCGCAGTGATTGGTCAGCGCCGCGACACGGACCTCAGCGGTGGCGGCACCACGCACGGCTTCCGCGCTGAGTTCCACGGCCTCCCGCAGGGCCGCCAGGCCGCTGTCGCCCTGCAACAGGCTCGCGACGAGGTTGTTCACCGCCGTCGCACGCTGTGGATCATCGGACGCCAGCAGGGTGAGACCGCGTCGCCGCAAGGCGATCGCCTTGGTGATCAGTGACCGGTCGCCCGTGCGCTCGCCCAGCTTGTGCGCGGCGTCCGCGGTCGTGTCCAGCAGGCCGGGGTAGTTGCGGTCGCGTTCGGACAACGTGGTGAGCCCACGTCGGCCGACGCTGACGGCTTCCTCCAGTGCTGCCGCGTCTTCGGCGGCCCGGAACTTGTCCGCCAGCGCCGAACACAGGCTCGCTGTGGCGGCGACCTTGTTGGGGTCGCTGTCCGGCAACAGTTCGGACGCGTGCCGCAGCGTGCCGATCGCCTGCTCCAGTTTGGCCAGGTCGCGGGTCTGGGCGTAACAGCGGTGCAGATCCGCGCCGAACACGGCGGCGAAGGGCAGGTACTCGGCGAGGTCGCCGCTGGTGATCCAGACGATCCGGTCACCGAGGTCGATCAACTCCGTGATGTCACGGTCGACGGCACGCAGCAGCACGTACAGGTTCTTCAGGTACATCACCTGGTCAGCGGACTCCGGCGCAGCCGCGGCGACGGCGTCCTCGAGCAGTTCGACCGCTTCGTCCGGGTAGCCGGCTTCGAACAGGTCGATGCCCTGGTCGTGCCACTCCTCGGCGGTCGTTCCGGCGCGACGCAGCTGTTCGAGCACCCCCGGCGGGATCTGATCGGCCAGCGGGACCAGCAACAACGCCGCCTGGCGAAGATCCCGCGTGCTGCGGGGCACGCCCCGGGCGTCGTGACGGCACAGGTACAGCAGGCCGACGGCGTGGTCAACCGCCGGATCGCCGCCCGCGGCGTCCAGCGCGGCGGAGGCGTCCCGCACCGCGGCGGGATCGAGTACTGCCTGGACATCGCCGTTGTCGAGGTAACGGTTGACCCTGTTCCGCACGCGCTCGAACACCCTGGAACGCTACCCTGACGACCGGCAACGAACCCCGGCGAAGGGCAAAGGTGAACGCTGAGGCGCAGGGACAGCTGGCCTTGTTGTGCACACGGCTGGAACAGGACGGCGGTCCGTTGGCCGAAGAAGGGCCGCTCCGCGCCCTGGCGATGTCGATCGTCGAGCGGCTCCGCGCGGGAGAGGACCCGGACGCCGTGGCCGAGAGCCTCGACGACCTGGACGATCAGCTCATGCGCGCCGGATACGCCGGCGGCCTGGGCACGTCTCGGGCCATGGACGTGCGGGTACCTGGTCTCGGCGGCCACCCGGTGCTGGAGGTGCTCGGCTGCCCGGGAAAGCTGTGCGGACGGGTCGCGCTGCCCGACGAGGACCACGTGTGTGCCGTGTTCGGCAGGCCGCTTGAGCGGGTCAGGCTGCGCCCGTGACCAAGCTGCTGGAAACCCTTGGCGGCAAGCTCGCCGAACGGTGGCTGCAACTGCTGGTCCTGCCCGGCGCGCTCTACCTCGTGGTGGCGGTCGCGGCGGTCCGGTACGGCGTGAACACGAGTGCCTTGACCAGGGACATCAACGCCTTGGCGGCGAGCCCGGCCACCCGTAACACCGGGACGATCCTGGTGGTGCTGATCGGGCTGGCTGCCGGTGCCGCGCTTGTCGGCATCGTGGTGCGGGCACTTGGCTCGTTGGTCGAACGGATCTGGTTGGCAGACGCGCACCGTTCGGTGACGCGCGTGCTCACACGCCGCCGGCTACGACGCTGGCAGGCTGCGGACGAGCGCTATCGAACGGCACTCCTGGCGGCAGGGCGGGCACACGTGAGCGGCTCAGCGGACGCGCCGGAGCTGGCCAGGAAAGCCGAACGGCTCGCGCTGGCCCGCAACCGCGTCGGGCTCACACCACCGCGTCGCGTGTTCTGGCTCGGCGACCGGATCGGCGCGGCAGACCTGCGCGTGCTGTCCACGTACCACCTCGACCTGGCGTCCGCGTGGCCACGGCTGTGGTTGGTGATCCCGGAGGAGTCCCGGCTTGTCCTCCAGGCAGCTCGCGCCGAGTTCGCCTCGTCGACCCGCCTGGTGGCGTGGGGCGTGGCGTACTTCGTGCTCGGGTTCGCGTCGTGGCCGCTCTTCGTGGCCGGAGCCGCGACCGTGGTCGCTGGATGGCTACGTGGTCGCGGCACCGGAACGACATTCGCCGACCTGGTCGAATCGACTGTCGACGTGCACGGCCGGAACCTGGCGGCCGCGATGGGCGTCGAATGTCCGGAGGTGCTCACCCCGCAAGCCGGTGAGCAGCTGACGTCGTTGCTCCGTAAGGAAAGCTGACCGGCATGCGCAAGGATGAACTGCTCGACGCGATCGCTGCCCGCATCAACCGCTACACCACGACGGGGGACACCCGTCCGATCCTCGAAGAGGCGGCGGTGCGGGAGGCGGAGGAACTGCTGGCGCTCGTCGGAGATCCCGCGCGTGACACCGAGGTGTGCTATCTCGTCGGCGGCCTCTACTGGTGCCGCTGGGGCGAAACGGCCAACGGAGAACCGACGCCGGACTTCGAGCGCACGATCGACCTGATGATCCACGTCCACCGTGACCGCCCCGAGCAGGTGCCCGAGATGCTGGCCGAGATGTTCGACCGCTCCGGCCACACCACGAACGCCCTGCGCGCCGGAGCCGCGTCGAACGAGGGAGACCGCCTCTGGGCGGAATACCAGCAGACGGGCGACCGGGCGACCCTCGATCAGGCGCTCACCTTCCTCCGCGAAGCGGCACACATGCCAGGCGTGGATCCGGAAAGGCGGCTGCACAACGCGATGGGCCTGGCCCTCGCACTGCACCATGCCCTCCAGCTCGACGGCGACCGGGACGTCGCCGACGAGCTGATCGCCTGGCTGGAGGACCTGCTGGACAACGACCCGTCCGCCCCGGCGGACTTCCGCGGCCTGCTCGTGTCGGCCTTGACGCTCCGCTTCGCGGCCACCCGGGACCTCGACGATCTCGACGACGCGGTGACGGCCGGAAGCGACCTGTACGCCGTGACAGAAGAACCACTGCTACGCGGAACGGTGTGCACGGCAACAGGACTCTGGTTGCAGTACAACGGAGACCACCGACAGGCACCCGAGGTCGCGGAGCTGGCACTGGCCTGCCTGGCCTCCATCCCGGCCGACTACCAAGAGCGAATGGTCCTCGTGGACTCGGTGGTGGACGGCCTGCGAAGCGCGGTCGCGGCAACGCCGAAGAGCGCGGAACTGATGCGGGACCTGGCAACGGTGCTGGAGACGAAGTACCAGCACACCGGGGAGTTCGCGGCACTGGACGAAGCCCAGGCGCTCCGCCGGCGGGCAGCGGGAGTGTGAAACCACCAGTGGCCAGCCGAAGTTCCGCGCGCGAGGTCGTGTTTCGAATGTCCCGGTCGATGAGAGTCTGCCCCGGCCGGAGGCCGGAATCGGCTCGGTGGGGCGGTTCCTGGCGTCGCCGCGGGATCGCCGCGAATACTGGTTGTCTTTGGGCGGTCCCGCGGTGGCGTCAGGGGCCGCATCCGGCCCGGCTATCGCGATCGGGCATTTGAAACACGACCTAGGCCTGTTCGTTCAGGGGAACAAGACGTTCGTTACGGCGCAAGGGTCCGCCGACCTCATGCAGGTGCCGGAGAACCCAGGCATAAGAAGCCCGCATCGAGCACTGGGTGTAGGGGATTCCGTGCCGCGCGCAGTAAGCGCGGACGAGCGGCTGGGCACGACGCAGGTTCGTGCGCGGCATGCTGGGGAACAGGTGGTGCTCGATCTGGTGGTTGAGGCCACCGAGCAGGAAGTCGACCCACCGGCCCCCGGAGATGTTGCGGGAGGTGAGGACCTGCTTGCGCAGGAAGTCCACCTTCTGGCCGGCGGCGATGATCGGCATGCCCTTGTGGTTCGGTGCGAACGAACAGCCGAGGTACACACCCATGACGGCCTGGTGCACGACGATGAACAACACCGCCTTCCCGGGGGAGAGCACGAGGAACAACGCCGTGAAGTAGGCAGCGAAGTGGACGGTGAGGAGGGCCACCTCGAAAGCGACGGACTTGAGCTCTCGCCGCACCATGGCGTTGATGCTGCCGGCCCGTAGCATGACGGCCTGTGTCATCAGCAACGGAAGGAACAGGAACGCCTGGTACTTCACGATCCAGCGAAGCACACCGCGTTTCGAGCCGGCCTGCTCGGCACTGAAGGCCAGGGCGGGGATGTCGATGTCGGGATCGGCGTCCTCGTGGTTCGGGTTGGCGTGGTGACGGTTGTGCTTGCTGACCCACCACCCGTAGCTGATTCCGGTCAGGGCACCGTGAATGTGACCGATGAGGTCGTTGCCCCGGCGGCTGCCGAGGATCTGCCGGTGTCCCGCGTCGTGGCCGATGAAGGCGAACTGCGTCAGCACGATCGCGACGTACGCCGCGGTGACCAACTGCCACCATGAGTCGCCGAGCATGACAAACGCGGCCACGCCCGCGCCGAGCGCGACGACGTTGGCGCTGATCCTCAGTGCGTAGTAGCCGGGCCGGCGCCGCAGCAGCCCGGCCTCGTTGATCTGCCGGGCGAGTTCGGCGAAGTCGCTGCCGCGTGCCGCCGTTTCGGTCATCGTGGTTCCGCCCCGGGACGTCGGCTCGACGGGCTGAACGGGTCGCGTGGCGGCGCCGCCGCGTGTGTCGGCTGGACGTCGTCGACGTCCTGCTCCGACCGGGACGCCTCCAGAAAGACAGTCCCGGCCGCGCTGGAGTCAGCGGCCGAGTCCGCAGTGGACGGCGAGCGGCTGGTGCGGTCCTCGTGGCTGAACAGGGCGTCGCCTGTCCGGTCGCGCGTGCTCGAGCTGATGGCGGGTGTCCTTTCAGGACGATGTGTCGTCAGTTGAGCGGCCCGACGTAACGCGACCGGGTGTCGGCCGTCCTGCTGCCGCTGAGCCCGAGCATCTCGGTCAGCATCGCGTGGTCCTGCGAGTCGATGGCGTGGTCGTCAACCCTGCGCAACGCCCTGGCCTGCTGGAGCAGCTCGTTGTGTGCCTGCGTCTCGCGGGCCCTGCCCAGCCTCGCGGCGTTGCTGTCGGACTGGCTGTCGGCTTGGGAATACCGTGGTGTGGGCATCGTCAGGCCCCTTCAGGTCGTGTGGTTGCCGGCTGGGCCAGCCTGGCCAGCCGCTGCGCCGTCGGCCATCGGACGTTGCGGGCCCAGCCCAGCTTCTCGAAGAACCAGATCAGCCGTGCCGAGATGTCGATCTGTCCACGCAGGACACCGTGCCGGGCGGACGTCGGGTCGGCGTGGTGGGTGTTGTGCCACGACTCGCCCATCGACAGGATCGCCAGCGGCCAGAAGTTCGCCGACCTGTCCCGGCTGGCGAACGGGCGTTCGCCGATCATGTGGCAGACGGAGTTGACCGACCAGGTGACGTGGTGCAGGAACGCCACCCGCGCCAGCCCTGCCCACAGGAATCCGGTCAGCGCGCCCCACCAGGACATCGTCAGCACACCACCGAGCACGGCGGGCAACAGGACACTCAACGAGACCCACAGCGGGAAGAGCCGGTCGACCACCCTGAGCGCCCGGTCGGCGGCCAGATCAGGCGCGAACCGGTCGATGTTGGTGCGGTCACGGCCGAACAGCCAGCCCATGTGCGCGTGCCAGAACCCCTTCGCCAGCGCCGCCGGCGAGGTGCCGAACAACCAGGGCGAGTGCGGGTCGCCTTCCCGGTCGGAGAACGCGTGGTGGCGCCGGTGGTCGGCCACCCAGCTGATGACCGGTCCCTGTGCCGCGAAACTGCCCGCGATGGCCAGCGCGATCCTCAGTGGACGGTTGGCCTTGAAGGAGCCGTGCGTGAAGTAACGGTGGTAACCGACGGTGATGCCCAGTGCGGACACCACGTAGAACACCGCGGCGACGGTCAGGTCCGCCCAGGTGATGCCCCATCCCCAGACCAACGGCACGGCCGCGACCAGCGCCACGAACGGGATGATCAGGAATGCCCGGATGGTCACCAGTTCCGCGCGGGAGGCACGATGGGACAACATCGGTTTGGGGGCGTTTTTGAGGACACTGCGGACAGGGGCGGTTGTGGTCACTAAGTAATCGCCTCGATGTGATTCGCCGGCTGGGACAGCGGGGTGGAGCACGGTCGGCTGCGAATGGGCCCGTGGCCCAGTCGTTTCGCCAAGCCGGCGCGACGCGCCGCCGTGGTAGGAGGGTCAGGCAGTGCCACTGGCGTGCGACAAGCCTTCGATGTCTCCACAATACGGCATGCCCGGCTCCGCGCGCCCGGCGAAACCCGATTCGTCGCGAATCACCGGGTGAACTGGTGCGATCCAGCCGGGCGGCGGCGCGGATCTGGGGTACAGTCAAGGCAGTCGGGCCTCGCACGCCGGCGGTGGAACCGGTGTTCCCGACTCGTGGACCGGTCGGACGCGTTGTCCGGCGGCAGGATCGGTAGGCACGGGCGCCGCCGACTCGCGCACAGAACCTACTCGCAGGCACCACTCGTAGGCACTGTCCGCCTTCTGGGCCGCTGTGGCCATAGAGCTGCCATGGCTGACCATCCCCTGGCGGACAACGCCGATGGACCCATCAAACGGGCAGCCGAACCGCCTGACACCCGGGCGGACGGCGACGAACGAAACGGATGACTTTGACGAACAGTGTGCTCCCCGGCCGAGCGCGGGCGTCCGACTGGCTGGACGAGGACAGCACCTGGGAACTGAGCCTCGGGCTGGCGGGCTACTTGCGGGCCGTCGCCAAGCGGATCGGGGTGCCGGCGGAAGGCACCACCTTCGAGATCAGCGACACGGCCACGGCGTATCTGGCGCTGACGCGGCGCTCACCCGCGTGGCCCGCCCGGGACCTGATGCTGGTGTGGAGCGAACGAACCGGATGGATCGTCTCGGTGGAGACCGAACCGCATGAGGCGCCGGTGGTGATCGCCTGCTTCGGCGGCACCGACCCGCTGCCCGCGCCGGATGCCGTCGCGCGTTTCGTCGCCGAAGCGCTCACCGGCGACGGTGCGGCGGTGGCGCGGGTCACCACGCGTATCGACACCAATCGCGTCCGCCTGGCGAAAGACCTGGCCCACTACATCTGAACTTCGGCGCAGCGGGTCGGATTGTCCGGTTTCTGCCTCGTTGGGCGGTTCAAGCACGGCTTCGGCCGGGTCGTCGACGGTGTCAAGACGGATGCCGGTACCGGGGACGGCCGACGCGGGGATTCGGTCCCGCGGCTGCCGGCGCCAGGACCCCTAACGGGCGTCGAAGCGGCTGCGGGACGTCTCGATGTGCGTGAAGTACCGGTGGGTCCAGTCGCACATCCAGTCCACCGTCTTGCGCAGTGCCAGGCCCGCCTCGGTGAGGGTGTAGTCGACCCGGGGCGGCACCGTCGGGTGCACGGTCCGCTCGACCAGGCCGTTGCGCTCCAGCATCCGCAGGTTCTGGGTGAGCATCTTGTGACTGATCCCCTCGACCTCCTGCCGCAACTCGGTGAACCGCCGGGTGTCGTCGCCCAGCGCCTCGATGATCAGCAACGCCCACTTGTTGGCGACGTCCGAGAAGACCTCCCGGGCCAACGAGTCCGCGCGCCGCAGGTCCGTTTCGTCGAATGTGCCGTTGAGCTGGTTGGTCACCATCGGGTTCCCCAGTCACGAAAAAGTGCGTTCTTCCATGTCGACGCACACTCTCCTACGGTTCCCCAGTAACCACAAGAGACCTGAGGAGAAAGCCCATGGCCGTCACCCTGCTGAATCCCGCCGGACTGCCGGAGATCGACGCGTACCGGCAGGTGTCGATCGCGACCGGATCGAAGCTCGTCTTCATCGCCGGGCAGGTCGCCTGGGACGCCGGGAACGACCTCGCCGCGCAGGTCGAGCAGTGCTACCTCAACGTCGGCCGGGCACTGGCGGGCGCCGGTGCCACGTTCGCCGACGTGGCGAAAATGACCGTCTACGTCGTCGACTGGACTCCGGACAAGATGCCCCTGTTCCTGGAAGGGGTCGCTCGGGCGGCCGCCAAGCTGGGGAGCACCCCGGTACCGCCCGGCACGCTGATCGGCGTCGCGGCACTGGACGTCCCCGAGCACCTGGTCGAGGTCGAAGCCGTCGCCGTGCTCGACTAGCGAATCCGCTGGCCCGTCTCCGCGCAGGAATACCCGCCCAGCGCTTCGACCTGGGCACGGAAATCCGGGCTGGCGAGCAGATCCCAAAGCGGCGCGAGCAGGTCACCGGACAGGTCGTCAGCACGCAGCACCAAGTCGTACGGTTCCTGCGCCACCGGAACGAAGTCCAGGTTGAAAGCACGGGCCGCGGCGAGAATGCCCATGCCTGTGTCGGCACGCCCCGCTGACACCGCGGCGGCGACGGCAAGGTGCGTGTGCTCCTCACGCGAGTAGCCAGGGATGGTCGACGGGTCGATCTCGCGGCGGCTGAGTTCGTAGTCCAGCAGTGCACGCGTCCCGGCGCCGCGCTGACGGTTGACGTAACGCAGACCTGGCCGGGTCAGGTCGTCAATGCCCTTGAGCCCCAACGGGTTTCCGGGAGCCACGAGCAGACCCTGGTCGCGGTGGACCAGCCGGATGACGGCGATGCCGGACCCGTCGAGCAGCCTGTCCACATAGGGCAGGGTGTACTCGCCCGTCGCCGGGTCGAGCAGATGCGAACCGGCGATGTGGCACAGGCCGTCGCGCAGCGCCACCAGGCCGCCGAGCGAGCCGACGTTCGAGGACGCGAGCGTGATCAACGGGTCGGCGGCGCGCAACGCCGACGCGGCCAGGTCCAGGACGAGGTCGTGCGAGCCGATCGCCACGATCGTCCGGTTGATCTCGCTGAGGCCCCGCAGGAGTTCCACGCGCACCTCGGAACCGGCGTGGTGGCCCTCGACTCCGGCGGGCACCACGAGCAGCCCGTCGGCCCGCACCAGTGAGGTGAGCACGCCCGCGCCGCGGGGCAGCGGGGTGGCGACGACCTGATTCTGGACGCGGCCGAGCCGGACCCGGACCCAGTCGTCCATGCCGAAGACGGACGGCAGTTTCCGGGCCAGCCGAGCCGTGGCTGACGGCCGTTCGCGCGGCGCTGCGCCCTCGAGTTCGGCCAGCAGCGGCGCGGCGAAGATGTCGAACGTGAGCGCGGCCGAAACCGGATAACCCGGCACGCCCAGAACAGGCGTCGCCGGGTTGCCCTTGGCCACACCCAGCACGACCGGATGCCCCGGTCGCACCGCGACTCCGTGCACCGCGACAGATCCGGCGCTGGCGACCACCCGAGCTGTGTAGTCGTCACGGCCCGCGCTGGAGCCCGCGATCACCATGACCAGGTCGGCTTCCTCAGCGGCAGCCCGGAGCGCGGTGGTGATCGCCTCCGGATCGTCCACGACGATGTCAGTGACCCTCGCCTCGCATCCGGCTTCACGCGCCTGCGCGGCCAGCATCAGCGAGTTGGTGTCCAGGATCTCGCCAGGCCGCAGCTCCGCCCCGATCGGCCGGATCTCGTCGCCGGTCGGCACGATCACGACAATCGGCGCACGCCGGACCACCAGTTCGGTGACCCCGGCGGCGGCGCAGGCGGCGACGTCGACCGGCCGCAGCCGATGCCCTTCCGGCAGCAGCAACTCCGCCGCGCTGATGTCCTCGCCGATCGACCGGACGTGCTGGTACGGCGGCACGGCCGCGCGCAGTTCGGCGCCTTCGGGCGTCCGGTGTACGTGCTCGCGCATGACGACGGCGTCATACCCGGGCGGCAAGGGATCGCCGGTGTCGACGACCTCGAAATCCGTCACCACCACGGGGGTCGTCTCGGTCGCGCCCACGGTGCCGGACGCCCGGACCGCGATGCCGTCCATGGCCGACGAGTCGAACGCGGGGGAGGAGCGCCGAGCCCACACCGGCTCCGCCGTCACCCGGCCGACAGCCTCGCCGACGGACACGCGGACGGTCTCCACCCGCGCCGGACAGCCCGCGGCGGCGCGTGCTTCCCGCCAGGCGGCGTGCGCCTGGGCCGCGGGGACGTCGGAGACGAAGGGGCTGTTCATGAGTACAGGGTGACATCGACCTCGACACCGGCGTCCAGCCCCGTCGCCGGTTCGGGGATGACCACGTATCCGTCCGCGCGGGTGAGCACCGACAGCAGCGCGGACGGGCCGAACAGCGGCTCGGCCACGCCGTCGACGACCTTGACCTGGATGACGTCGAGCCGTCCCGCGGCGGACGCGAGATCGCGCGACAGCCGGGCACGGACGTTCGGCCGCGCGGGCGGCTTGTCACAACCGCCGATCCGCCACAGCAACTGAATGCCGATCTGTCCGAACACGACCAACGCGGACAACGGGTTGCCCGGCAGGCCGATCACCGGCACGGCACCGCATTCGGCCAACAGCGTCGGTTTGCCCGGTTTGATGGCCAGGCCGTGGCACCACACCGACCCGACCGCGGCCACCGCGCCCGCGGTCTCGTCCCGCGCCCCGACCGACGATCCCGCGGAGACGACGACCAGGTCGGACTCCGGCAGGACCTCGGCCAGCCTGTCCTTCAGCGCGCCGGGCTCGTCCGGCACGATGCCCGCGACGACAGGATCGCCGCCTGCCTCGATCACCAGCCCGGCCAGCGCGGACGCGGTGGCGTCACGGACCTGGCCCGCGGCGAGCTCGGCCGTTCCGGGCGGCACGACCTCGTCGCCGGTGGAGATGATCGTCACCCGGGGCCGGGCGTGCACAGGCACCGAAACCACTCCGGCCGCGGCGAGCAGACCGAGGTCAGGTGCTCGCAGGGGCCGCCCGCCGGGAACCAGAGCGGCTCCGGCGGCGACGTCGTCGTCCGCGCGGACGATGCCGCCTCCGGGCGCCACCGGCCGTGTGACCTCGATCGTGCCGGGCATGGTCTCGGCGGTGTACTCGACCATCACGACGGCGTCGGCACCGTCCGGGATGACGCCGCCGGTGGGCATGGCGACACACCCGCCGGGTCTGACCGGCACGGCCGGCGCGGCGCCCATCCGGACCGCTCCGAGCAGATCCAGATACGACGGCAGTCCTTCCGACGCGCCGTACGTGTCGGCCGCCCTGACCGCATAGCCATCCACAGTGGACCGTGGGAAGCCGGGCAGGGCCTGCGGCGAAAGGATGTCGGCGGCGGGCACGCGGTGCAACGCCGCCGGCAATGCGACCTCTTCGACCGGGGTGCGGTGAGCTGGACGGAACCCCGCCAGTGCCTCGGCGACCGTGCGGGTGGTGAAGAACTCGCGTCCGCTCAACGGTTCGGCTGTTCCTTCGATCCCTCCGGCTTGGGCTGCGGCCGTGCCGCCGCCCCGCCCTTGTCCAGCCCGAGCACGGACACCACCGGGCCGAGCGCCACCTGGCCGAGACCGCAGATGGAGGTCTTGCGCATGGCCTCCTCCAGTTGCAGGATCTTCCCGCGCTGCGCGTCGTCCAGAGTGGACCCCGAGTCCAGCACACCGGTCAGCAACGTGTGCGCCTTCGTCGAGCCGACCCGGCACGGTACGCACTTGCCGCACGACTCGTTGCGGAAGAACCGCAACACGTTCGTCGACGCGGCCAGCAGATCAGTGCCCTCGGCCAGCACGACCACCGCGCCCGACCCGAGCATCGTGCCCGCCTTGGCCAGCGTGCCGAAGTCCAGCCGCAGATCGAGCTGGTCTGGCCCGATGAAGTTGGACGACGCACCACCAGGCTGCACCGCGCCCACGGCGGCACCGTCCAGCACACCACCCGCGGTGTCGATCAGTTCCCGGACCGTCGTGCCCATCGGCACGCAGTACACGCCGGGGTCGCGCACGTGCCCGGAGACGGCGAAGAACTTCCAGCCGACGGACTCGCCGACGCCCTGTTCTTTCCACCACTCGGCGCCACGCCGCAGGATGATCGGCACGTCGGCGAACGTCTCCACCGAGTTGATCAGCGTCGGGCGGCCGTGCAGGCCGTAGTTGC
This sequence comes from Kibdelosporangium persicum, assembly GCF_013280595.1. GTDB lineage: Bacteria > Actinomycetota > Actinomycetes > Mycobacteriales > Pseudonocardiaceae > Kibdelosporangium > Kibdelosporangium persicum. Next base: position 152,436 of record NZ_JAAATY010000012.1, on the reverse strand, counting down.
CGGGGAACGGCGGCTTGTTGCGTGGCTCGCCGCGGTGCCCCTCCATGCACTCCAGCAGTGCGGTCTCCTCGCCGAGGATGTAGCCGCCGGGAGAGACGAAGATGTCCAGTTGCAGCCGCCGTCCGCTGCCGCACGCGTCCGGGCCGATCACGCCCGCCTCCCGCAACGCGGCGATCTCCTCGCGCAGGACGTGTTCCTCCGGGCCGTACTCGTGCCGGATGAAGACCCAGCCCTCCTCGGCGCCGACCACGGCCATGCCGAGCAGCAGCCCTTCCAGCACCAGGTGCGGCTGGTCGGCGAGGATCTGCCGGTCCTTGAACGTACCCGGTTCGGACTCGTCGGCGTTGCAGATGGCGTACTTCACCGTGCCCGGCTGGGCCGCCGCGACCAGGCTCCACTTCTGCCCGGTCGGGAAGCCCGCGCCGCCCATGCCGCGCAGGCCGGAGTCCTTCAGCGTGGCCACAATGGACTCCGCGCTGATCTCCCCGGCCAGGAACGCCCGCAGCGACTTGTACCGGTCCGCGACGCCCGATCCGGCCGGATACGGGTCGTTCGGCCACGGCTCGGCACGCCGGGACGCCGAGGCGTGCCCGACGCCGTCGCCGCGCGCCGCCGTCACCAGGTTGTCCACTTCGGACACCGGTGCCGGGTGCTCGTTCACCGCCGCGGCGGGCGCCACGTCGCACCGGCCGAGGCACGAGACCTCGACCAGCTCGACGTCGGTGTCCTCGCCGTACTTCGCCTTGATCTCGGCGATCCGGTCGTCGCCGGAGCGCAGCCAGCACGACAGGTCGTGGCAGACGCTCAGCTGGACCTTCTTCGGCGGCGTGGTGCGGAAGTGCGGGTAGAACGAGATCAGGCCCTCGATCTCGTAGCGCGGCCTGCGCGCCTCACGGGCCAGCTCCTCCAGCTCCTCGCGCGGCAGCCAGCCCAGCCGGGCCTGGATCGCGTTCAGCGCCGGGATCAGCGACGGCCCGGGGAACTTGCCGGCCCGCGCCTCGACACCGGGAACCCGTTCTGGACTCAGGGTCATTCCGCGACTCCCACCGCTTCGATCGGCTCCGAGTGAGCCGCGCCCAACGCTTCCACCTGCACAGCGCAGAACTTGAACTCCGGGATCTTGCCGTACGGGTCGATCTCGTCGATGGTCAGCAGGTTGGCCGCTGCCTCCCGGAAGTGGAACGGGATGAAGCAGTTGCCCAGCTGTTCCCGGTGCGAGATCCGGACCTGCAGCTCGATCTCACCGCGCCGCGAGCGCACCCGCACCCGCTCACCGTGCGCCAGACCACGGTCGGCCGCGTCCTTCGGGTGCATGTACACCTCGGGGATCGGCGAGATCGTGTCCAGCGCGAACGACCGCCGCGTCATCGACCCGGTGTGCCAGTGCTCCAGCAAACGCCCGGTGTTGAGCACCAACGGGTACTCCGCGTCCGGGAGTTCCTTGGCGGGCAGCCACTGCGCGGGCACGAGGTGCGCCAGGCCGTCGTCGGTGTTGAACCGCTCGTCGAACAGCACGACGGTGCCGTCGGAGTGCTCCGGGTCGTCGTTGGGGTAGAGCTTGCCGGACAGCCCGAGGTTGTCGTGCCGGAGGTTCTTGTACGACGGCATCAGCGCGACCATCTCGTCGAAGATCTCGCTGGGGGACGAGTAGTCCCAGTCCAGGCCGACGCGCCGGGCGATGTCCTGGACGATCTCCCAGTCCACCCGGGCCTGGCCCGGCGGGTCCATCACCTTGCGGCCGAGCTGCACCCGCCGGTCGGTGTTGGTGTAGCTGCCCTCCTTCTCCAGGTAGGAGGAGGCGGGCAGGATCACGTCGGCGAACTCGGCCGTCTCGGTCAGGAAGATGTCCTGCACGACCAGGAAGTCCAGCGCCGACAGGGCCTTGCGGACCTTGTTGATGTTCGGGTCGGACAGGAACGGGTTCTCGCCGAGCATGTACATGCCGCGCACGCCGCCCGGCTTGAGCACGGAGCCGATGATCTCGGTGACGGTCATGCCGCGGTTGGGGTCGAGCCGCGTGCCCCACGCCTCCTCGAACCGCCGGCGCGTCGCGTCCCGGTCCACGCCCTGGTAGTCCGGGTAGAACATCGGGATCAGGCCCGCGTCGGACGCGCCCTGCACGTTGTTCTGGCCGCGCAACGGGTGCAGGCCGGTGCCGGGACGGCCGACGTTGCCGGTGATCGAGCACAACGCGATCAGGCAGCGGGCGTTGTCGGTTCCGGTGGTGTGCTGGGAAATACCCATGCCCCAGTAGATGACGCCGGCACCGGCCTCGCCCCACTCCCTGGCGACCGTGCGGATCAGATCGGCGTCCACGCCGGTGATCTGCGCGGCCCGCTCCGGCGGGTAGTCCGCGACCGTGCGCGCCAGCTCGTCGTAGTTCGACACGCGCTCACGGATGAAGTCACGGTCGATCAGGCCGAGCCGGATCACCTCGTGCATGATCGCGTTGTAGAACGCCACGTCCGTGCCCGGCTTGACCTGGCAGTGGTAGTCGGCGTGCTCGGCCACCGTGCTGGCGCGCGGGTCGACGTAGACGATCTTCGTGCCGCGCCTGCGGGCCTGCTTGAAGAACGAGCTCGCGACCGGGTGGTTGGCGGTCGGGTTGGACCCGGTGATGATCACGATGTCGGCGTTGGCGACATCGCCGTAGGTCGTGGACACCGCGCCAGAGCCGACGCCCTCGAACAGCGCCGCGACCGACGACGCGTGGCACAGCCGTGTGCAGTGGTCGACGTTGTTGGTGCCGAACCCGGCCCTGATCAGCTTCTGGAAGAGGTACGCCTCCTCGTTGGAGCACTTCGCCGAGCCGAACCCGGCGATCGCCCCCGGGCCCTGGGCCGCGTGGATCTCCTTGAGCCGCCGGGCGACCAGGTCGAGCGCCTCTTCCCAGGTGGCCTCGCGGAAGTGCGGCATGACCTCGTCGTAGTCGACCAGTCCGCCGGGCTTGCGCCTGCCGTCCCGGCCCTTCTTGCCGCCGCTGCGTTCGCCGCCGTTGCCCGAGCGACCTCGGTCGTTGTGCGAGTCGCCGCGGACATCCGCCGACAGTGGGCCCTTCGGGTACGAGGACTCCTTGCGGATCAACGGAACCGTGAGCCGCTGCGGCGAAGCCGCGTAGTCCCAGCCGTACCGGCCCTTGACGCACAACCGGCTCTTGGAGCCCGGCTGGTCACGGCCTTCGGCGAACGAGATCGCGCCGCGCTCGCGGTCCACGTAGTACGTCAGCGCGCAGCCGACGCCGCAGTACGGGCAGACGCTGTCGACCGCGTCCAACTGCTCGCGCGGCTGGATCGGGATCAGGTTGATCGGCTTGTTGGTCAGCGCGCCGGTCGGGCAGGCCTGCACGCACTCGCCGCACGTCACGCAGGAGCTCTGGCCCATCGGGTCGTTGAAGTCGAACGAGATCGTGGTCGAGTAGCCCTTGCCGGACCGGCCGATCACGTCGTTGCCCTGGATGTCGTCACAGGCCCGGACGCAGCGGTCGCAGAGGATGCACGCGTCGTGGTTGACGTTGATGACCGGGTTGGAGGTGTCGATGCCACGGCCGGAGCCGCACGGCAGGTCCGTGGTCTCCTTCGCCACGTCGAACCGGTCGGCCAGGTCGAGCAGCAGGTTGTCACCGGTCGTGGTCTGCTTCGGGTCCTCGGCGCGGCCGGGCTGGTCGGACAGCAGCAGCTCGGTGAGCGTCGCGCGGTTGCGTTCCAGCTCAGGCGTGGTGGTCTTGACCTCCATGCCGTCGTCGCACGGACGCACGCACGCGGCCGCGAACACGCGTCCGCCGGTGTCGACGACACACATCCGGCACACGCCGACGGGGTCGTAGCGTTCGTTATGGCAGAGGACCGGGATGTCCACGCCGACCTGCTTGGCCGCGTCGTAGATGCTGGTCCCTTCGGGCACGGTCACTGTCTGGCCGTCGATGGTCGCCGTCACGGTGCGCACGGCGGTATCTGGCTCTTCGACTGCCGTCATCACGGACCTCCGTCGCTGGAGCGTATGCCGCATACAACATACGCCATACAATCATGCTTCGAGGAGTAAGTCGGGGAGATCGGTCGTGATCACGCGTCCTGCCTCGTCGAATCCCCGCGCAACGTAATAACTCGTGATCATGGAACGCAACCGGTCGGCGGTCAGCGTGGCGGTCCGGCCGGACGCCAGCTCCAGCGGCGTCGTGAGCATCCGCGCCGGCAGCGTGTCGTCCGCGGCCGTGGCGCCTTCCCGCAGGTTGAAGGCCCGTTTCGCCCGGACGATCCGCTGCGCCGCCCGGCGCAGCTCGCCGTCGTCCATGTCCCAGCCGGTCACCAGCGAGAGCAGCCGGGCCCACTCGGTGAACGGGTCCTCGAAGACTCCGCGGAGGAACTTGCACAAGATCATCGAGTCCATCACCGCGGCGCGGTCCTCGGTGCCGATCGCGGCGGCCACGTGGGCGGCGCCACCGGCGAACCGGTTGACGTCGCCGGACAGGTCGGCCTCGTAGGCGCCCGAGCGGTTGTGGTCGGCACCGCGGGCGTTCACCGCCAGGCCCAAGGCCATGGACTGCAGGCTCCTGGGCTCGTACCCCGGCAGCTCCAGGCCCTTGACCTGCGGCGCGAAGTCGATCGAGCCGTGCCCGACGATCCCGGCGGCCGCCCGGGAGCCCTGGGCGAGCAGTTCGCCGAGGCCGGGGGAGCGGTCGCCGATCGCGTCGAGCGCCCGCAGCAGGGCGGTCCCGTCACCGAATCTGAGCCACGGCTCGTCGATCAGGCCACGCTCGACGCACTCCATCGCCCACGCGATCGTCCCCCCTGCGGAAATGGTGTCGAGACCGAGCTCGTCGCACCGGGCGCTCGCGGCGAAGACGTCGTCCGGGTCGGACACCCCGCACAACGGTCCCAGCGCGAAGACGTTCTCGTACTCCATCCGCTGGCTGCCGCCGCCCTTGCGGGAGTAGATGTGCTCACAGCCGATCGAGCACGACGCACAGCTGTTGCGGGCGACCCCGCGCATCTCGTGCAGCTCCTCGGCGGCCAGCTTCGGCGCGCCCTCGAAGGTCGCGGCCGTGAAGTTGCGGGTCGGCAGCGTGCTGACCGCGTTGAACGCCAGCAGGTTCGCCAACGTGCCCAGCTCGCGGTACTTCGCCGTGGCCGGGCCGAAACTCCGCTTGCGCAGGTCCTTCGCGGCGGCGAGGACCCCGGCCTGGTCGGCCACGGACACCTTGGTCCCCGACCGGACGAGCACCGCCTTGATGTTCTTGGCGCCCAGCACCGCGCCGAGGCCACCGCGCCCGGCGTGCCGCCCGTCGTGACTGATCGTCGCGTACCGGACCTGACGTTCCCCGGCGGGGCCGATCGCCGCCGTGCGCCAGCCACGGCCGAACCGTTCCCGCGCCTGGGTCTCCGCCTCGGACGCGGGCAGTCCGGCCAATTCCGGCGCTGGTTCGAGCCGTACCCCGGCAGCGTCGATCAGCAGCACGGACAGCTGCGTGGCGCGGCCGCGGATCACGATCGCGTCGTGCCCGGTCAGCTTGCCCGCGATGGCGAACTGGCTGGACGCGAGCGCGTCGGTGAGCAGCCCGGTCAGCGGGGACTTCGCCACCACCGCGAACTTCGCGCTCGTGGTCAGCGGCGTGCCGACCAACGAGGAGAACACGAACGCCAGCGGTGCCTCCGGCGCGAGGGGATCGACCCGCGGCGGGGCCAGCCGGTGCATCAGCCACGTACCCAGGCCGACACCGCCGAGGTACGCCCGCAGCACCCGCTCGTCCAGCTCGAAGGGCATGCCCGTCGCGGTCTCACCGTCGACGTCGACGATCAGAGCTCGTGCGAAGAAACCACCCGGCGCCATGTGCAGACTGTATGCCTCCACACTGGCGAAATGCTCGTCAGCCGCCCGCGTCCGCTGAGAGGAACGCCACGGAATCGCCTGTCACGAGCGGCAGTTTCGCATCGCGGTAAACCTGGTCGCCGTTCACCGCGGCGACGACATGCCGATCCAGCGTCAGCCCGACCGCGTCAGCGGCCGCGCCCAATGTGGCCGCTTCGATCTCCGTCGGCCGGTGCCCGTCTTTGCCTGCCAGCGCACCGAACCGCTCGACCACGACCGTGGGCGGCCTGCGGCCGAGGGCAGTCGCGTAGTCCTCGGGCGTGTTGACGTTGACCACCGACTCCAGTTCGGGGTCGAAGCGCTTGAGCGCGCTGTCGTCGAGCAGTTGGGCGTCGTCGAACTGCACGACTTCGCAGTGCTTGAACAGCATGCCCGGCCGCAGATCGCCTTCGCCGATCAACGTGGTGATCAGCCCGGCCAGCGAGGTCCGGTATCCGGCCGCCAACGGCTGCCGGAACCCGCGCGCGAACGGCAGCAGCATGTCGGCTTTGGTGTCGTCCATCCCTCGCAGCACCCGCCGGACGAACGCGGGGTGCAGGAACGGCATGTCCGTCGAGCACACGAAGGCGATCTCGGCCCGGTCGGCCACCGCCGCCAGACCGGCGGCCACCCCTTGCATCGGCCCAAGTCCTTCGACCGGGTCCTGGACGACCGCGACCCCGTCGGGCAGGCCGGGCAGCGTCTGCCCGGGGGCCGCGACGACCACGACGGGACCGTCGACCGCCCGGCCCAACAGGGCGCTGGTCCGGTACAGGAACGTGGAACCGTGCCATGCCAAGCCGGCTTTCGGCCGTCCCATCCTGCTGGAACGGCCGCCCGCGAGGACGACACCCGCTGCAGTCTGCACGTCGCGGATGATAGGTCAGGTGGCCGGTTCCGCCGGCATCGAGCGCGCTGTCCGCTGCGGAGGCCTCACCGTTGCGGTTGCCGAGCTTCCGCTGCATCCGCACGGCACGTTCGCACTCGGTCAGTGCCTTGGTGCAGTCACCGTGGCGGATACGGGTCCTGCGGAGTTCATTGTGGACAGTCGATTGCCCGCGTTCGTCCGCGTTGACCTCGAAGTGCTTGAGCCGTTCGGACAGGGTGAGCGCCTTGGCCGGATGGATCTTCGCGGCGTCGTGGTCCATCAGCCGTCCGAGCGTGCCACGGCTCCGTCAGCCGGGCCGTGACGGCCCGTCGGATTGCCGGGATTGTGTCCGCTGTTCCTTTCGCGTGAGAGGTCCGGTTGGTGCGATAAAGTGCTGGAATGAAACCCGTCGCTGTCGTCGTTTCGTTGCCGGTCACTGATGTGGAACGGTCATCGCGCTTCTACCGTGATGGTCTGGGATTGGAAACGTCTGATGTCGAAGAGGGCGCTGTCGCGTTCGAGTTGCCGAATCTGTCGCTGTTCCTGATCGAGCACTCCCAGTACAAGACGTACACGGATCGTGCCGGGATTCGGGCGGACGATCTTCCCGTCGCGGGTGCCTGCGTCATCTCGTGTGCGATGAGCAGCAAGGGAGAGCTTGATGACGTTCTCGCGCGTGCCAAGGCGGCAGGAGGATCGGTTCCCCGGCCCGCCGATGACCACGACGAGGGGTACATGGGTTACTTCAGTGACCCCGACGGACACCTGTGGGAACTGGTGTTCAGCACTCGCACCGAAGCGGCCGGGGCGTCATAAGCCATCGCTACAGGGTTTCTTTCGCCGACGCTGAAGGGGGAACGGTATTCGTGCGTCCCCTCCGTGATTCCGATCCGGGAAGGCGCCTGCCGAGCTGTGGTCAGCCTGACCACTCCTCGGCGAGCATCGCGTAGACCGCCAGATCGACCCGTTTGCCCTTGAGCATCTCGCTCTGCAGGAAGTACGCCTCCCGGCGCATGCCCAGCCGTTCCATCAGCCGCTGGGACGAGTGGTTCTCGCCGTTGCACAGGCCGACCACGCGGTGGAAGTGAAAGGTCTCGAAGGCCAGTCGCAGCACCTCGCGGCCGGCCTCGGTGGCGTAGCCGCGGCCGCCGTGGCCGGGGTGCATCACGAACCCGATTTCGGCGCGGCCCAGTTCGGCACTGAGCCACTCCAGGTTGAAGTCGCCGATGAGCGTGCCTGAGGCACGCAGTTCGACCGCGATCGCGAGATTGTCGCCCTCAGCCGTCAGGCTGGTCTGCTTGATCCGTTTCGCCAGGGCGGCTTGGGTCTCCTCGCGGGTGTGGGCGTCCCACAACAGGTATCGGGCGACTTCGGGGCGCCTGTGAATGTCGTGCAGGTCGTCGAGGTCGGTCTCGGTGAACGGCCGCAGGACGAGGCGTTCGGTGGTTACCGGGAGCATCGAGGCCCACTGTAGCGGTTGTCCAATACCGACACGGTTAAGTGACGGTCATCGGGGGTATTGAATCTCGTGCGAAAGTTTCCGGTGTGCGTTGTCGCCGCTGTGCTCGCCGTGGGTGGATGCGGAGGATCGTCGGGCACTGCTCCCGCGTCGGACGCGGCCGGCAAGTTCGTGACCGCGCTCGCGGTCAACGACTCCGTCACGGCCTGTTCTTTGCTGGCGCCACAAGCTGTTCGGCGGATCGTCGTGCTCCGTCCCGAAGGGTGCCCGCAGGCGCTGCCGACGCTGGGCCTGCCGACCGACCGCCCGGACGCCGTCGAGGTGTGGAGTGACACCGCGCAGATCAGGACCAAGGGCGACACGTTGTTCCTGCGCGAGTTCCCCGAAGGGTGGCGCATCGTCGGCGCGGGCTGCGTGCCGCACGGCGAGGAGCCCTACGAGTGCAAAGTAGACGGAACATGAAGGCGCGCGGCATTCTCCTGGCGTATCTCGTCCTCGTCTTCGGGGGGCTGCTCTACATGATCCTCATCGGTTTGACGTCATGAACCGCGCGCTGCGGTACGTCCGCCACAATGGATTGAGCCTCTGCTTCGGGTTGTTGCTGCTCGGCGCGCTGGTCGGCCAGGCCTTCGCCGGGTGGGCGGACCACAACGACCGGCTGATCGCCGAGCGCGGAGCGCCCATCGATCTCGTGCGGTACGTGACTTCTTCGGACTTCGCGGTCGATGTCGCGGAGAACTGGCAGTCCGAGTATCTGCAGTTCTTCCTGTACATCCTGCTCACGGTCTGGCTGATCCAGCTTGGTTCGCCGGAATCCAAGCATCCGCCGGACATCGGCGTGGAATCGGACAAGCAGCAACTCGTCGGCCGGTACGCCACCAAGGACTCGCCACTGTGGGCACGCGTGGGCGGGTGGCGAACGGCAGTGTTCTCCCGGTCGCTCGGCCTGATGATGCTGGTCCTGTTCCTGTTGTCGTGGTTCGCCCAGTCCGTCTCCGGCATGAGCGCCTACAACGCCGAACAGCTCGGCAATCTGCAGGACCCGGTCGGGTACGTCGAGTACGTGTTCTCAGCGGACTTCTGGAACCGCACGCTGCAGAACTGGCAGTCGGAGTTCCTCGCGATCGGCTCGATGGCCGTGTTCAGCGTCTACCTGCGGCAGCGCGGTTCGCCCGAGTCGAAACCGGTGGGCGCGCCGCACGCGAGGACCGAGCAGTCCGGCTGACCTCAGCTCACCATGACCCGCCGTGACGCCGTTTTCGGCAACGGGCCACGGTGGGACAGCGGCGGTATGAGCGGTCGGCGCCTGGGTATTTGGTTACCGAAGCGAGCGGAACGAGGAGCGGGGTGGGATCGTGTCGAAGGTCGTGGTGATCACCGGAGCGAGCGGCGGTGTCGGCCGGGCGACCGCACGCGAGTTCGCCCGGCGGGGTGCCCGGATAGCGCTGGTCGCCCGTGGCCAGTCCGGTTTGGACAGCGCGGCCGCCGACGTCCGTGCCGCCGGTGGTGAGGCGATGGCCGTCCCGGCCGACGTGGCGGACCACGAGGCGGTCGAGGACGCCGCGCGGCGCGTCGAAGAGCGGTTCGGGCCGATCGACGTCTGGGTGAACGATGCGTTCTCCGGGGTGTTCGCCCCGGTCACCGAAATCGAGCCGGAGGAGTTCCGGCGCGTGATGGAGGTCAGCTACCTGGGCTACGTCTACGGCACCAAGGCCGCGTTGAAGCGGATGAAGCCGCGGGACTCCGGTGTCATCGTCCAGGTCGGATCGGCGTTGGCGTACCGCGGCATCCCGTTGCAGTCCGCGTACTGCGCGGCCAAGCACGCCATCCAGGGCTTCCACGAGTCGTTGCGGTGCGAGCTCCTGCACGAGAAGTCCGGTGTACGGGTCACGATGGTGCAGTTGCCCGCCGTGAACACTCCGCAGTTCAAGTGGGTGCTGTCCCGGTTGCCCCGACGAGCCCAGCCGGTGCCCCCGATCTACCAGCCGGAAGTCGCCGCACGGGCGATCGTCCACGCGGCCGGTCATCCCCGGCGCCGGGAACGCTGGGTCGGCATGTCCACCGTCGCGACGTTGCTGGGGGACAAGATCATGCCGGGATTGCTGGATCACTACCTGGCGCGCAGCGGATACGCCTCGCAACAGACTGGCGCCCCACAGGATCCACGGCAGCCCGTCAACCTGTGGCGGCCTGCTGACGACCGGTCCGGAACCGATCAGGGCGCTCACGGCGACTTCGACGACATGGCGCATTCCGGCAGCCCGCAGCAATGGGCCAGCCGGCACAAAGGCGTGCTGACGGGCGGTGCGTTGGTCGCGGCGGCCGCCGGCGTGGCGGGTGTCGTCCGGAAGACCGGCCGGCGTCGGTGAGACATGCGGCTGAGGAGAAGTGACCCGAACGGGCCGGGACTGACCCGCCGACGGCGCGGCAAGGGCTGGCAGTACATCGACGAGAACGGCGCGCCTGCCTGCCAGGAGGCGTGTGAACGCGCCACTGGGCTGGTCATCCCGCCTGCGTGGCGCGACGTGTGGATCTGCCCGTATCCGAACGGCCACATCCAAGCGGTCGGTATCGACGACGCGGGCCGTCGTCAGTACCTCTACCACGAGCAATGGCGGCGGGAGCGCGACGAGGAGAAGCACGAGCGCGTACTGGAACTGGTCGAGCGCCTGCCGAAGTTCCGGCAAGCGATCGAGAACGACCTCACGGGGCGCGGCCTGACGTGTACGAGGGTGCATGCGGGCGCGTTGCGGTTGTTGGACCGCGGCGTGTTCCGTACCGGCAACGAGCAGTACTCGGACGACAGTCGCGGAGTCGCCACCCTGCTGCGCGACGATGTCACGATCGTCCAGGGCGAACTGCTGTTCTGTTATACGGCAAAGGGTGGCATCGAACGCCGGTTGCGGATGAAGGATTCCTTGCTGGTCAAGTTGATCAGGTCCTTGCGCCGGGCGTCGGCGGACACCGACAGGCTGCTGGTGTTCCGGGACGGACGCCGGTGGCGCGAAGTGCACGCGGACTCCGTCAACGCCCGGTTCAAGGAACTGACCGGCGACGAGTTCACCGCGAAGGACCTGCGGACGTGGAACGCGACGGTGGTCGCCGCGGTGGCCTTCGCCGAAGTGCACGACCCGCCGAGGTCCAGGACCGCCGCGAAGAAGGTGGAAGCGGCGGTGATGGACCGGGTGGCCGAACAACTCGGCAACACCAGGGCGGTGGCCCGCCGTTCCTATGTGGACCCGCGGGTCGTGTCCGCCTACACCGAGGGCAGAACCATCGACCTGACCAAGGCCGACAGCCGTGAGGACATCGAGCTGGCGGTGCTCGACCTGCTGACATAGACGTCGGCCGAACGGGTACTCCCAGGTTACGCAGTGCTCACGTGGAGGGTGAACATGCCGCAGTCATGGAGCGACAAGCGCGAACGTCAGTACGAGCACATCAAGTCGTCGAGCAAGAAGCGCGGCGCGAGTGACAAACGGGCCAAGGAGATCGCCGCCCGTACGGTGAACAAGAACCGTGCCCAGTCCGGCGAGTCCACAGAGGCCAGCAAGTCCTCGACGAACGACATGTCGCCGCAGCGCCGTGGCGGAAAGCGGTCCGGCAACCGGCAGGGCCCGGGCGGCCCGACGCGGGACCAGCTCTACAACGAGGCCAAGAAGCGCAACATCAAAGGCCGTTCATCGATGACGAAGAAGGAACTGGAGCAGGCACTCGGCCGATGACCGGCGGGAACCGCGCGGAGTGACCCGCCTCCAGGCGTGGCGGGCAGGCCGGTGCCCCCGCGGATGAGCCGCGTTGTCACTTCTGGGACGACTCCGCCTTTTTGTCCTTCAACCGTGCCGTTTCCTTGCGGAACTCGGCCTGAATGGCCCGCTCCTGCTCAAGCCAGTCGGGATTGTCCGCCTTCAGCGCGTCGATCTGCTGCGTGGTGAGGGCTTCGGTGATGCCCGCGCGGGTGAGGCCGCCGATGGAGATGCCCAGCTTCGCCGCGATGACCGGACGCGGGTGCGGGCCGTTGCGCCGCAGGTCACGCAGCCACTCGGGCGGATCGGCCTGCAGGGCGTTGAGCTCGTCGCGGGAGACGACGCCCTGCTGGAAGTCCGCGGGGGTGGCCTCGAGGTAAACGCCCAGCTTCTTGGCCGCCGTGGCGGGCTTCATGGTCTGGGGTGTCTTGCGCGACGTCATGCGGCAAGGGTAACCAGCCGGTGCGGCACGGCCGATGACGCCCGGTAATCTGACCAGGTGACTGCTTCGTTCCGGCTCGGATACGTCCCAGGCGCCACGCCGGCGAAGTGGGCGCGGATCTGGGCCGAACGGCAGCCCGGCGTTCCGCTGCACCTGCGGAGCGTGTCCGCCGCCGAGGCCGCCGGTCACGTCCGTGACGGCGAGGTCGACGCCGTGCTGCTGAGGCTGCCCACCGACCGGACGGGCCTGCACGCGATCCCGCTCTACACCGAGACCACTGTGGTCGTCGTGCCGAAGGACCACGTCATCGCGGCGGCCGACGAGGTGTCCTCCGAGGACCTCGCCGGGGAGGTCGTGCTGCATCCTCTCGACGACACGCTGGACTGGACGCAACCGCCTGGGCGACCGGCTCACGAACGGCCCGCCAGTACGGCGGACGCCATCGAGCTGGTGGCCGCGGGTGTCGGACTGCTCGTGGTGCCGCAGTCCTTGGCGCGTCTGCACCACCGCCGGGACCTGACGTACCGGCCCGTCACGGACGCGCCGCAGTCACGTGTCGCGCTGTCGTGGCGGGAGGATGAGACGACCGATCTGATGGAGGAGTTCATCGGGATCGTCCGCGGTCGTACGGTCAACAGCACTCGTGGTCGTCAACAACCACAGTCACAGCCGAAGCAGCAGCCGAAGCGGGGCAAGCCGGCGGCCGTCAAGGGCGCTGCTCGTCGCGGCGCCGCCAAGGGAAGCCGGCGTGGGCGCCGTTCGTAGCATTCGCTCATGTGTTCGATTCGCCCGTCGTGGCGGTGGGAATATGTATCGCTGGCCGCCTGCCTTCCGGTGATCCACTGTGGATCAGTAACGATCGGAGATGTCCGGGAGCCGGTGCCGGGGGAGCGGGACATACTTGTGCACCCCCGAGGTGGCGTTGAGAGGTAGAACGACAGTGGCGACGAGTGCACAGGTGCGGCGGCGCGCGTTATCGCCAGTGAGTCAGGCACGGCTGGCACTGTGGGCGTTTGTCGTGGTCAACGTGGTGATCGTGGAGGTTCTGTTCTTCACGGCCGGTACCGGCAAGAACGACATCCTCACGGTGGCGAAGTTCTTCGGTCTGCACGCGGCGCTGTTGCTGATGTTCCAGTTGCTGCTGGTGGCTCGGCTGCCCTGGCTGGACCGGCGGATCGGGATGGACCGGCTGACGGTGTGGCACCGCTGGGTTGGGTTCACGATGTTCTGGACTGTGCTCACCCATGCGACGCTCGTTGTGCTCGGCTACGCGACGCTGGACAACGCCTCGATGGGGAAGACTTTCCTCGCGCTGGCCGGTGTGACCGCCTCGTTGCTGGGCATGCTCGCGGCGGCCATCGTCGTTCTGACCGCCGTCGTCTCGATCCGTTACGTCCGGCGGAAGCTGAGGTATGAGGTCTGGCACGGACTGCACCTGCTGCTGTGGCTGGCGTTGGGCTTGGCCTTCGTGCACCAACTGCTCGAAACCACGACGTTCAGGTCGTCCACGTTCGCGATGATCTACTGGTGGGTGTTGTGGCTGTTCGCTTTCGGCTCGTTGGTCACCGGCCGCATCGTCATGCCGGTCTGGCGCAACGCCCACCACCAGTTCCGGGTGGCCGCGGTCGTGCCGGAGGCGCACAACGTGGTCTCGGTGCACGTCACCGGCCGCCACCTGGACCGTCTGCCCGCCAGGGCGGGCCAGTTCTGCGTCTGGCGGTTCCCCGGTCACCGGAGCTTCTGGCTGGCCAACCCGTTCTCCCTGTCGGCCGCGCCCGACGGCCGGTCGTTGCGGCTGACGGCCAAGGCAGTCGGCAGCGGCAGCGCGGGCCTGCGGCAGTTGCCGGTCGGGACGCGCGTGTTCATGGAAGGGCCGTACGGCGCGTTCACCGCACAGCACCGGACACGGCACGGAATGCTGCTCATCGCGGGCGGCGTGGGCATCACGCCGATCCGCGCGCTGTTGGAAGAGGACCCCACCGGCAACGTCGTTGTGCTGTACCGGGTTCGCGACGAGAGCGAAGCCGTGCTCCTGCGTGAGATACAGCAACTGGTCGCGGTCCGTCGCGGACGACTGCACTTGCTGACCGGCCGCACCAGCCAAGGCGCACGGCCATTCGAGCCGGACTCACTGCGTTTCCTGGTCCCGGACATCACCGAACGCGACGTGTATATCTGCGGCCCGCCCGTGATGACCGCGGCCGTCGAGGACTCGCTGCGCAAACTCGGTGTGCCCAACGGCCAGGTGCACGCCGAGAAGTTCAGCCTGGCCTGACTTCGCTGCCAAGCACGAGGGCGGGCGGGCCGGTGGCCTGCCCGCCCTCGCTGGTTCCGGATCAGCCGAAGAAGATCGAGGCGACGGTGTCGTCGAAGCCGACGTCGGCGAGGTCGCGCACATCACCGGTGATCACCTTGGCCGTGCCCTTGCACTCCTTCTCGCTCCACAGCTTCACCGACCCGCCACCGGTAACGATCGAGGACGTCACGTCCGGCCGTGCGAGGTCCTGGCAGCCCGGGCCCGCCACGCCCTGGGAAGCGCCGCTGTCGCTGAAGTCGGCGTCGTCGAAGAGGATCGCGCTCTGCGCTTTCGGGGCCGCCGATCCGTTGTCCGCGGGCGGCGGAGTCGTGCCGCCACCGGCCTTGCCACCGTCCGGGCGAACGGCGAACCACGTGCCGCCCACGCCCTGACCGAGGACGTCACCCGGCTTCTTGTCCTTGGCGAACCGGTACACCGGCCAACCGTCCACAGTGACCTGTAGCCTGCCGTCGGCCCGCTTGACCACGCCGACCGCGGACTTCTTCACCCCGGACACGAAGATCCTGCCCTTGGCCGCCAAGGTCAACGGCGGCCAGGTGACCGCGCAGTCACCGTCGCAAGTGGACTTCGGGGGCTTGTTGGAGTCCTTGTCGAACCGGTAAAGCGTCAGCCCGGCGCCGTTGACCAGGACCGTACCGAGCTCGCCTGCCCTGGTGGCGCGCAGTTCCACCCACCGTTCCGCCACGTCCTTGGCCGCGGTGTCCGGGGTGCCGTCGCCGCCCTTGGCCCAGTCACCGGTGCCGGGCGTGGCGTTGTTCACCTTGGCCGTGCCCGAGGTCAGTCGCAGACCGTCCGGGCCTGCCGTCTCCTCGCCGGTGACGACACTGGCGGACGGCACGGGGGCGCCGGAAACCTCTCCGCCGCAGGCGGACAACAAGGCGACGCCCGCCGTCATCAGGGCAGCGAAGGACACAACATGCTTACGCATCATGGGTTTGGCTCCAAATGTTCGACACGGTTGGCGGGTGGTCCGTTGGCCCTGCCACCCGCTCGGGCCTACACACGGAAATCGGCCCGGATCGGTTTTATGAACTTCGCGTGACCTGAGTCACAGGCCTGCCGTGGAGCGTCGAATGCGGACGGGCGCTGTCCCGTTGTCGGTGTCCCGCCCGTAGTGGCGTGCACCCTACGTGTTGGTATGAACTCGCCCGATCCGGTGACAACCGAGGCTTCCGGCGCGGTTGCTGTAACGACGTCCCGCGCTACCAGGATGCACACGGTTGTCGCATGTGGATGCTGGGAGGCAACAGTGGCGTTGTTCGGGAACAAGGAAAGTGCGGAGATAGCCTCGCTGCACCAGCAACTGGCGGCGGCGAACGGGACAGTCACGGAGTTGCGCAGCTGGGTGAACCAGTTGCGAGGTACGCAGGCCCCGGCGCTCGAAGCCGAGCTCCGGCTGTTGAAGACCGCGGTTGACCAGGCGAAGCGTGAGTACGCGGCGCTGACGAGCTCTCGGCACCAAACGCAGGCGGAGCTCGATGCGCTGCAGGCGCGCCTGATCGAGACCCGGGAGACGGCACTGCTGCAGGAAGTCGGCGTCTACGAGACGCGCATCCACTTGAGGACGCACTCGCCTACAAGGAGGCTTTGGCCGACCTGCGCGCGCGGATCAAGGCCTCGGCGAAGGCGGACGCGGTGACGTGCCAGGTCGACTGGGCGGTGAACGGCTCGGTCAAAGAAGGGCAGAGACTGGGCCGGGACATGGCGAAACTGATGCTGCGCGCGTACAACGCCG
Organism: Kibdelosporangium persicum; assembly: GCF_013280595.1. Classification (GTDB taxonomy): domain Bacteria; phylum Actinomycetota; class Actinomycetes; order Mycobacteriales; family Pseudonocardiaceae; genus Kibdelosporangium; species Kibdelosporangium persicum. The sequence continues at coordinate 136,025 of NZ_JAAATY010000012.1, read as the reverse complement.
AGGCCGACAACGCGGTACGTGTGGTCAAGCCGCACACCCGCGAAGCGGTGAAGAACCGCCTGACCACCACCCGAGACACGATCGGCAAGCTCGGGACGTTGATGCGGATCGTGATCTCGACCGACTACCACCGGCTACGCCTGCGCGAGATCGAACTGACCGCTGACTACCTGGCCAGGGTGGAGGTGGAACGGGAAGCGGCACGCGCGGAACGTGAGCGGCTGCGTGAAGAAGCCAAAGTGATGAAGGAGATCGAGCGTGAGCGCGCGCGTCTGGCCAAGGAACGTGCCCACTACGCCGCAGTCGTCGCCAAGCTGACCGCCAAGGGGGACGGGGAAGGTCTCCGGCGTGCGCAGGAACAACTGGAGACCGTCGACGACGCGATCGCGGGTGTGGAGCAGCGGGCCGCGAACGTGCGGGCCGGTTACGTGTACGTCATCTCCAACATCGGCGCCTTCGGCCCGGACGTCGTCAAGATCGGCATGACACGCCGGCTGGAACCGATGGACCGGGTGCGCGAACTCGGCGACGCCTCGGTGCCGTTCCGCTTCGATGTGCACGCGCTGTTCTTCTCGGAAGACGCGGTCGCGCTGGAGACAGCCCTGCATCAGAAGCTGGCGCACAAACGGGTGAACCTGGTCAACCAGCGGCGCGAGTTCTTCTACGCGACCCCGGCCGAGGTCAAGGAGCTCCTGGTCGGGCTCGGCGACGACCACGTGCTCGAGTACACCGACACCGCGGAGGCGATCGAGTGGCGTGCTTCCCAGCCGGGACGGCGCGAAGTCCCCGGCGGACAGCGGAACACGGACGTCGGCGGCGACGGTGATCTCTCGGATGACGGTGCATGACCATGACTCGTCCCGCCACCTGGTTGCCCGACCCGCTCGACGATTCGTTGCTGCGTTACTGGGATGGTCAACGCTGGACCTTCCACACGGCCATGCGTCCCGCTGTGCCTCAACCTGCCCCCGTGGCGCCGCCGCCGGTTGCCGCGACGCCGATGCTGCGTCCGGACATCGCTGAAGCGCTCGACCGCACGCGGGGGACGCTGATCGGGTCGATGAAGGAAGTCAAGCTGCTTGAGACGTACCTGCTGCCCGAGGAACGGGTACTGGCATTGTGTGGAGCACAAGGGCAAGGCCATGGTGTTCTGGCGTGCACGAACCGTCGCCTGCTCTTTCTGTTCGTCGGCATCGTGACCAAGCAGTTCCTGCACGTCAGCTGGAACGACGTGAAGCACGTCCACTACGACCGACGGTCGACGAGGTTCGCGGTCTACACCACGAAGCTGACCAAACGTGCCGTTCCGGCGTTCGCTGTGCAGGTCAGCAGCATGCAGGACGCGACCGCGATCGGGTCGGCGGCGCAGGCAGCCGCGGCGGCGCCGCGGCTGGACGTGGTGTGACCTGGTGCCCTGGCCGGTCCGCGACCAGCCAGGGCGTTCCGGCACCCAGGTGTACTAGCCCGCGACCTCGTCGAACTCGACGACCTGGCGGACCTCGACCTCGATCTCGTCGAACAGGTCGGCGTAGTCCTGGGCGAGCTTGACCGCTTCGGCCAGGTCGGCCGCGTTGATCAGGGCGAAGCCGCCGATGACCTCCTTGGCCTCGGTGAACGGGCCGTCGGTGGCGGTGATGCCCTTGTCACGGGCCTTGCGAACCTTCGCGCCCTTCTCCGACGGGTGCACGCCCTCCGCCGTGATCAGGATGCCCCGTTGGGTCCAGTCCTGGATCATCGCCCCGATCTTCGCCACGAACTCGGGGCTGGGGTTCCACGCCTCGGTCGCGTTCTGGTCAACACGGTGCACCATCAGAAACCGCATTACGTTCTCCGTTGTCGTCGTGGGCTGGTGCCCGGTCCCTCCGGACACCCTCGCCCATGCGTCGAGCGACAGCATGGCAAGTCGACACATCGCGCGGAGGAATTTTGGACAAACCGGTGCGGCTCAAGATTAGGGGTTCTCCTGCGCGCGGGTTTTCCGGTAATGCCTGCGGGCGCGTTCGCGGTTGCCGCAGTCCTGGGAGCTGCACCACTGGCGGGAGTGGTTGCGGGTGCGGTCGAGGAACAGCCAGCCGCACCTGGGCCCCGCGCACCGGCGCACCTTGGCCGCGTCGGGTGAGGTGAGCAGGTCATCGGCGGCCATCGTGAGGGCGGGCACGATCTCGTCGGCGGTGGTGACGGGAACGGTCCACCGCAACGGTAGAGCGGGGGCGGCCGTCGCCAGGCGTCGTGCCGACGCCAGCAACGCGGCGAAGCGGGCGACGTCCTCCGTCGTAGGGGAGCTCAGCAGCCGGTACACGGTCTCGCGCAGGTCGATCAGCGAATCGATCACCGCCGGGCCGGGGTCGAGCCGCTGTGCCAGGCCGGTCCGGCCGAGCCAGAGCGTGAGGAAACCAGGTGCCGGCAGGCGGTCGTACGTCTGGCTGGGGTCCCCGCGCCACGCGAGTGTGTTCACCAGATCAAGAGCCACATGCCCGCCGACCAGCGAATAGCCGTGCCAGCTGTCGGTCACGCCACTAATTCTAACATCCTAAGTCGCCAATAGGCTGTTAGTGTGAGGCCATGGCAACGACCGAAATCGGATACGCGGCTGGTGTGCGTGTCGGTCTGGCCGTTGGTGTGCCGACGTTCGTCATGGGGGTGACGTTCGGCGCGATGGCACACTCGCTGGGCTGGGGGACACTCGCGCCGGTGGCGTGCTCGTTACTTGTCTTCTCGGGGTCCGCGCAGTTCGCGCTGGCGACCTCGTTGGCCGGGGGCGGCGGCGTCGCGCTGGCGGTTGGGGCGGCCGCGATGGTCAACGCGCGGTTCCTGCCGATGGGCGTGGCGGTCGCCTCCGACCTCAAGGGCGGACGGTTGCGCAGGGCATTCGAAGGGCAGGCCGTCGTCGACGCTTCGTGGGCCGCGGCGCATCAGGGCAACGGCAGGTACGACCGGGAGAAACTGATCTCGGCGACGCTGGTCCAGGCACCCTTGTGGATCGGCGGAACGTTGGTCGGCGCGCTGACGGCACCGTCCGACGAGATCATCCACCGGTTCGCGCTCGACATGGTGTTCCCGGCGTTCTTCCTCCTGCTGCTGATCGACGAGATGCGGGAGTCGGTCCAGGCGCGCTGGGTCGCCGCGTTCGCCGCCGCGCTGGCCGCGACACTCACCCTGGTCGTCCCCGTCGGCCTGGCGATCGTCGGCTCCGGGGCGGCCGCGCTCCTGGGGCTGCGAGCGGGTCCGGGAGCACCCCGGTGAGCACGCTGTGGATCGCCATCCTGCTGGTGGCGCTGGTCAGCTTCGCGATCAAGGCCGCCGGGCCGGCCCTCGTCGGCGGTCGCCGGCTGCCACCGCGTGCGGCCGGCGTGATCGCGCTGCTCGCGCCCGCGCTGCTGGCCGGGCTCGTGCTGACCGACTTCGCCGGACCTGGCTGGACGAAGGCCGACTGGACGGTCGCCGCCGGACTGTCCGTCGCGGGCATCTCGTACCTGCTTCGCGCACCCATGCTGGTGTGCGTGGCGCTCGCGGCCCTGGCGACCGCCCTGCTCAGGCTGCTCTGACGCGCAGTCCCATGCCCAACATCCCTCGTGAGCGTTTATCGGCGTTCTAACCCTGATAAACACTCACGAGTCGTGAGCTGCGGGTTTAGTGGGTTGGCGGACAGGGAAGACACAGGCGTCAGCCGCATCCGAGGGGGTGCGGGAAGTGGGCCTGATGGAGACCGCCGTGGACACACTCGACCTTGAGACGAACTCGCCGGACGACGCCCTGACCGGGCTGCGAACCCGGATCGACCTGCACACCGAGCAGCTCACGAGACACGCCCGGGAACTCAGCCGCCTCGGTGCCGAGCTGGATCAACTGGTCTATTAGGTGTCACCAGTCACCGACGAGCTGCTCTTCCTCAGCCGCGCGCCGGGGGACCGGGCGCCGTGCGGTGATGTGGCTGATCGCTTCGGTGACCGATCCGCGGATGGTGAACAGAGTCGTCACGCCCGCGATGTCCAGCACCCTGAGCACGGTCGGGCTGGCCACCAGGTGCAGGCCGACCTGGTTCTGTTCGGCGTGGCGGTGGGCCTGGACGAGGACCACGATGCCGGCCGATCCGAGGAACCCGACGTCGGTCAGGTCGACGATCAGCTCTCCGGGCCGGCTGGCGAGTTCGTTCAACACCGGTTCGGCGAACCGGAGGCGGGTGGCCAGGTCGATCTCGCCGCGGACGCGGGCGACCGGGATGTCGTGCACTTGCTCGATGATGACCTCGATAGCCGGCGGTGAGCCGGCGGGCCGAGTGCAGTAAGCAGCCATGAGAGGCTCCGATTCGCGACTCCGCGTCGCATCGCCGAGCTACTGCTTAACCCGGGCCGGCGACCAAGTCATTGTGCCGGATGTACCAACAGTATGCTGTCCTGCCCACACTGACAACTTGAAGACGAAGCCTCCCATGACGCCACGTGGCGCATCGGACCTGGTCCGGTGGTAGCCACGATCAGTGCGTCACGAACCGATCTTCGCGCATGCCCTGCTGGATGGGCTGTGTACGCGGGAGTAAGGTGACGTCGGTTTCGTTGAGCAGTCAGCGGCCCTGTTTGTGCTGGAGTTTTGTGGGCTGCTCTCCCGCTTTCCGCCGGGAGCAGTGGATGGAGCTTGCTGACTGGTGGGTGATGCTCGCGTGACCGAGTTGTTGGACGAGGTCAGAGCGGCGATGGCCGCGCTGACGAACGCCCTGGAGACGGCCTCCGACATATCGCAGGTGCTCGACGCTGTCTGTGCCGAGGCGGTGCGGGTCGTGCCCGGTGCCGACATGGCCAGTATCACCGAGATCGACGACGGAGAAGCCCGCACGGCGGCGTCCACCGACGACCGTGCGGTGGAGGTCGACCAGGCCCAGTACGCGGTGGGGGACGGGCCTTGCCTGCGTGCCGCCGCCACCGGGAAGACGGTCCGGCTGTCGCTGGACCACGCCAGTGAACTGTGGCCGGAGTTCACCGCGTGCGCCAAGCAGGTCGGTGTCCGCAGTTATCTCGCGGCGCCGTTGCGGGTGGACGAGGACCTGACCGGGGCGATCAACCTGTTCGGCTTCGGCGACCACGGTTTCGCGGAGATCGATTCCAAACTGCTGGAGTTGTACGTCACGGTGGTGGCGTTCGGCCTGCGCACGATCCGCCGCTACCAGCAGGTCCGGGAACTGGCCGACAACCTCGAGGCGGCGATGCGGTCGCGTGCGGTGATCGAACAGGCAAAGGGCATCCTGATGGCCACGCACAAGATCGACGACGAGACCGCGATCCAGCGGCTGATCAACCACTCGCAGAACACGAACACCAAACTCCGGCTGGTCGCCGCCGACTTCGTCCGCAAGGCGTCGACTCCGGAAGGGCAGGAGCCACGATCGACTGACGGGTAGGTCGCGATCCTGTCACCTCCGCGGTCCCCCGCGGAGGTGGGACTTCAGTGGTCGCTCGTCCCGTGGACCCGTGCCAACGGTGTTCCCCATGATCTCGTGGTTACACCGGAGAAGTGCGGGTAGGTCATTCCCATGACCTTCGAGCGCGTGGTCGTGACCGGTGGCGCCGGATTCCTGGGCTCGCACGTGTGTGCTGAGCTGCTCCGGCGAGGCAGTCGCGTGGTGTGCGTGGACGACTTCCGCACCAGTACAGCGGACAACATCGAGGCCTTTCTGGCCGACCAGCGGTTCGAACTGGGCGTCGCCGATGTGGCCGAACCGATCGAGGTGCCCGGTGACGTGGACACCGTGCTGCACCTCGCCTGCCCAGCGTCCCCTGTGGACTACCTGCGGATGCCGATCGAGACCCTGCGTTCGGGCGGGTTCGGCACCCTGCGCGCGCTGGAACTCGCCGCACGGCACGACGCCAGGATCGTGGTGGCGTCCACCAGCGAGGTCTACGGCGACCCGGTGGAGCACCCGCAGCGGGAAACCTACTGGGGCAACGTCAATCCGATCGGTCCACGGAGCGTGTACGACGAAGCCAAGCGCTTCGGTGAGGCACTGACCGAGGCATTCCGCCGGGAACACGGTGTGCGGACCGGGATCGTGCGGATCTTCAACACCTACGGGCCACGGATGCGGCCCGGTGACGGCCGGATGGTTCCCACCTTCCTGCGCCAAGCGCTCGCCGGAGAGCCCTTAACCGTGCACGGCAAGGGCGAGCAGACCCGCTCACTGTGCTATGTGGACGATCTGGTCCGCGGTCTGCTGGCGATGGCGGCGAGTGACCACGCCGGCCCGGTGAACCTCGGCAACCCCGAGGAAGTGACGGTCATCGAGGTGGCGCGAAGAGTGATCGAGGTGACCGGCAGCCGGTCGCCGATCGAGCACGTCGAACCGATGCAGGACGACCCGCGCAGGCGGTGCCCCGACATCCGGCTGGCACAGCGACTCCTGGCGTGGAAACCGGAGATCTCGCTGTACGACGGCCTACGGATGACGGCCGGTTCGGTCGGGCACGTGCTCGCCGGGCAGCGGCTCACCTGAGACAAGAAGGGGCGAACCATGCGCGTTCTGGGTATCAACGCGATCTTCCACGATCCGGCGGCGGCACTCGTCGTGGACGGCGAGATCGTCGCGGCGGCCGAGGAGGAACGTTTTTCCCGGCGCAAACACGGCAAACGGCCGGTGCCGTTCTCGGCGTGGGAACTACCCGAGCAGGCGGCACGATGGTGCCTGAAGCAGGCCGGGCTGGAACCAGGGGATCTCGACGCGGTCGCGTACTCCTACGATCCGAAGCTCGTCGAGCCGGGGCAGCAGGGCCTGGACGAACGCTGGGAGGAGTTGCGGACCCAGTACGCCGAGCGTTCGCCGTACTTCCTGGCCACGGCACTGCCCGGACTGGACCCGGAGATCGTCCGGTTCGTGCCGCACCACGTGGCCCACGCCGGTTCGACCGGCCTGGCGGCACCGTTCGACGGTGACTGCGCGGTTCTGGTGTCGGACGGCCGTGGCGAGTGCGCGTCGCACCTGGCCGGAAGCTATCGGAACCACCGGCTGGAAACACTGTCGGCGCAACGGCTCCCGCATTCGCTCGGCCTGATGTACGAGGAACTGACCGAACACCTCGGCTTCCTCCGGTCCAGCGACGAGTACAAGGTGATGGCGTTGGCCTCGTACGCCGAGCCGGCACACCTGGACCTGATGCGCGAGAACATCTACGCCACCGACGACGGTGGTTTTGTCGTGCGGCCGATCGACTGGGGCACGTTGGCCAAGCGCCGCAAGGCGGACGGCGAGATGACCCAGGAGCACGCCGAACTGGCTGCCAGCGTGCAGGTCCGCCTTGAGGAGGTCCTGCTGGACCTGGTCCGGTGGGTGCACGAACGCACCGGCCAACGCCGGCTGACCATGGCCGGTGGGGTGGCGCTGAACTGCGTCGCGAACACCCGTATCTTCGCCGAAGGCCCGTTCGAGGAAGTGTGGGTGCAACCGGCGTCCGGCGACGCGGGCACAGCGCTCGGTGCGGCTCTGCACGTGGTCGCCGAAGCCGGTGAGCCCGCCGCCGCGATGCCCGGCGCAGACCTCGGTCGTGAGTGGACGGACGAGGAGATCCGCGGCTACCTGGACCGCGCCAAGATCACGTATTCCGAACCGCCCAGCGTGGCCGCCGAAGTGGCCAAGGCACTGGCTGGTGACGAGGTCGTGGCCTGGTTCCAGGGCCGCAGCGAGTACGGCCCGCGTGCCCTCGGGCGCAGGTCCTTGCTGGCCAACCCCGGGTTCGAGGCGAACCTGCAACGGCTCAACGACGTGAAGGGCCGTGAGCAGTTCCGGCCGATCGCGCCGATGGTGCTGGTCGGCCGGGCGCCGGAGATCTTCCACCGCGGCCCGATCCCGAGTCCCTACATGCTTTTCGTCCACGACGTCCATCCTGAGTGGAAGGACCGGATTCCCGCCGTGGTGCACGTCGACGGCACGGCACGGGTGCAGACGGTCGATCCGGCACGTGAACCGCTGCTGGCCGAGATGCTGACCGAGTTCGACCGGCTCACCGGGTTGCCGGTGGTGGTGAACACGAGCCTGAACACCGCGGGCCGCCCGATGGTCGACGATCCGCGGGACGCGCTGGAGTGCTTCGGATCGTCCCCTGTGGACCTGCTGGCGATCGGGCCGTTCGTGGTGCGCCGGACGGGGGTGGCCGCGTGACGACGGATTACGCCGTGGTGATCCCGACAACCGGCCGGAAAAGCCTCAACGTGGTCCTGCACGCCCTGGCGAAAGGTCACGGTCCGGCGCCGCGCGAGGTGATCGTCGTCGACGACAGGCCCAACCCGGAGCCTCCGTTGGCGCTCGGCGATGAGGTACGTGTGCTGTACGGAGGTGGTCGTGGACCTGCGGCCGCCCGTAACACGGGATGGCGTGCCACGACCACCGAGTGGGTCGCGTTCCTCGACGATGACGTCGCCCCTCCGACCGACTGGAAAGCCAGGCTGGTCAAGGACCTGGCGGAGCTGCCGGCCCGGGTCGCGGGCAGCCAGGCGCGGATCCACGTCCCCCTGCCGAACGACCGCCACCCGACCGACTGGGAGCGCAGCACGGCAGGCCTCTCGGTGGCGAAGTGGATCACCGCCGACATCGCGTACCGCCGGGCGGCGCTGACCGAGGTCGGTGGCTTCGACGAACGGTTCCCGAGGGCATACCGTGAGGACGCCGAACTGGCGTTGCGAATCATCCAGGCGGGCTACGAGATCACGACGGGAGACCGGGAGACCACACATCCGGTGCGGGCCAGCGACTTCCTCGCCAGCCTGCGCGTCCAGCGCGGCAACGCCGACGACGCGCTCATGCGCCGCGTGCACGGCGCCGACTGGCGGGCGAAGACCGGTGCGTATCCGACCAGGGTGCGCTGGCACATGATCACCACGGCCGCGGGCGCCGCCGCGGTCCTCTTCGGACTGTCGGGCCGGCGGAAGGCCGCCTGGCTGGCCGGACTGGTCTGGGCCGGGCTGACCGGTCAGTTCGCGTACCAGCGGATCGTTCCAGGACCCAAGACACCGGAGGAGTTGGCACGGATGGTCGTCACCAGTGTTGCCATCCCGCCTGCCGCGACACTGCATCGGTTGCGGGGCGAACTGGGCGTCCGACGCGGACGAGCGTCGTGACCGGGGCCCGGATCGCCGTGTTCGGCGCAGGCTACGTCGGCCTGACCACCGCTGCTTGCTTCGCACGGCTCGGACATGACGTCGTCTGCTCCGATGTGGACGAGACCAAGGTGACCACGTTGTCGCGGGGCGAGGTCAGCCTGCACGAGCCGGGACTCACCACGCTTGTCGAGCAGGGGCTGGGGCAGGGACGGCTGCGGTTCGTTCTGGGCCTGCCCACCGAGCTGTCCGAAGTGGATTTCGTGTTCCTCGCCGTGCCGACACCGACCGGACCGGACGGCGCGGCCGACCTCAGCGCCGTGGAAGCCGTGTTGTCCCAGATACATGACGTTCTGTCGGACGAATGCGTGGTGGTCATCAAGTCCACTGTGCCGGTCGGCACGACGCGGCGTGTACAGCGGATGATCGGCTGTCCGGTCGTGTCGAACCCGGAGTTCCTGCGGGAGGGGCACGCGGTCGAGGACTTCACCCACCCGCAACGAATCGTCGTCGGCTCGGAGGACAAGGACGCGGCCCGGCGGGTGCTGGCGCTGTACGCCGACGACACCGCGTCGGCGGTGGTGAGCGACAGCGCCAGCGCGGAACTGGTGAAGTACGCCAGCAACTGCTTCCTGGCGATGAAGCTGTCGTACGTCAACGCCCTGGCCGAACTGTGCGAGGAAGTCGACGCGAACATCGAGGACGTCACGGAGGGAATGAGCCTCGACGAACGGATCGGCTCGTCCTTCCTGGCTCCCGGGCCGGGCTGGGGCGGTTCCTGCCTGCCGAAGGACACCAAGGCGCTGCTGGCCACCGCGACGGCAGCCCGGGTGGATTTCCCGTTGCTGGACGCCACGATCGGGACGAATCACCGCCAGCCACACCGGGTGATGCGGAAGGTTCGTGACGCCGTGGGTGGTTCGGTGCGGGACGTCCGGATCGGTCTGCTCGGCCTGACGTTCAAGGCGGGCACCGACGATCTGCGCGACTCACCCGCGCTGGCCGTGGCCGGTCTGCTGGCGGCGGAAGGCGCCGTCCTGACCGGGTACGACCCCTGTGTGCCGGTCGGCAGTGAGGTCGGCCCGTTGCATGTGGTGGGCACGGCCCGGGATGCCGTCCAGCATGCCGACGTGGTCGTCGTGCTCACCGAGTGGCAGGAGTTCGCCGAGCTGGACTGGACCTGCCTGGGCGACGGCGCCGGACGGCCGGTCATCGTGGACACGCGGGACGTGTTGCCCGTGGACAAGGTCCGGGAGGCCGGTTTCCGGCTGATCGCCACGGGCAAGCGCCTGGACTAGCCGGGCGGGGTCGCCGCCGTTCTCCGGTGGGTTGAAGCGGCTGCGGCCCCGTGGTCGTCGGGTCCGAGACGCGGCGACGGCGCTGTGCGGCGTTGAGTCGCGGCCTTCGCCGCGTCGGTCAGGCATTGCAACGCCTTGAGCAGCGCGGCGCGGGCCTGCTCCGGATCGGCACCGTCGAGGTGGCTTTCGGCGTCACGCACGGCCGCGACAGCCGAAGCGATCTGGCACGTCTCGCCCAGCGCGGCGGTGTAGGCGAGCGCGCCGTGCAGACTGTCGTTGACGAGCCGGAGCGTGCGCTCGTCGTCATGGCCGATGTCCTGCAGTTTTCGCACGGCCTCGTCGACTTCACGGTGCAGCCGGGAACCGGGTATGGCCGCCGGTCTGCGCCTGGCCTGGTGACGGGTCATGTCCTGACTCCCTCCACCGTGAGCGGGGACACCGTTGTCCTCGTTCAGCCAGGCTTCCCATGCCGCGATGGATTGAAACTCCCCAGTAGACTGTCCACTTGGTACTCTTTTTGGTACTACATACACAGTGTCTATCATTGTGACGTAATTAAGGCGGTGTGCCGCTGCGGAGACGGGGTGCGTGCCACGCTGAATCCATGAGCGAAACGATCAGCGCGCTGTGGCGTTTTCCGGTCAAGTCGATGCGGGGCGAAGCCGTGGACACGGTGGACGTGACCCCTGCGGGCATCGTGGGCGACCGCGCGTACGGCATGGTCGACATCGCGACCGGCAAGGTCGTCAGTGCCAAGAACCCGAAACTGTGGCCGGACCTGTTCCTGTGCCGGGCTTCTTTCGTCGAGCCGCCGTTGCCGGGAGCACCGCCGCCACCTGCCCGCATCGAACTCGGTGACGGCACCGTGACGCGGACCGACGCGCCGGACGTCAACGCGGTCCTGTCGAGGTTCTTCGGCCGCGACGTACGGCTGATCACCGCCGCGCCGGAGCATTACGTGATCGACGAGTACCGCCAGGACGGCTCGGTGGCCGACGAACCGTTGGGTGCGTCGGCATTCGAGGCACTCGGCCTGCCGTCGGCCGTGCCCGCACGCGCGCTGGTCGACTTCTACCCGGTCTCGGTGCTGGCCACGGCGAACCTGCGGCACTTGAGCACGCTGGTGCCAGGCTGCGACTGGGACGTCCGCCGGTTCCGGATGAACGTGGTCATCGAGACGGTCGACCCCGAGCAGTCCTGGATCGGCACCGAGCTCGCGGTCGGCGATCAGGTGCGGCTCGGCATGGCGATGCGCACCGAACGTTGTGTCATGGTCAACCTCGGCCTGGAGGAACTGCCCTATGACAACCGAGTGCTGAAAACGCTCGGCAGGCACAACCAGCTCTGCCTCGGTGTCTACGGTGTGGCCACGGTCGGCGGCACGCTCCGGACCGGCGATCCGGTCCGGCGCAAACCGGCTGGCAGGGGCGTCGCATGACCGGGCGGGCGGGTGCCCGCCCGGCCACTGTCCGCTACAGTCCCCAGCGGTTCTTCAGGTGCCGCCAGAAGTCGCGGAACATCCATTTGTCGAACTCGGTGATGTGGGCCGCGCTGCCTGCTTTCATCAGGAAGCAGCAGACGCCGGTCGGTGTCCAGTCGTAGAAGTCGTCCAGGCCGAACGAGTGTCCTATCTCGTGGAGCAGGATGTGAATGTTGTCGTTGTCCAGCGAGTTCACGTAGTACTCGCTGCCTATTCGCTGGCCCCAGTCACCGCCGAAGCCACCGCCCATCCCGGCGGTCAGCCACAACGACATGTCGTAGTGCCTGGCCACTCCGCCGGGACAGCGTGGATATTGACCGTTCTGGTTGAAGAACCGGCCGCAGCCCTCCGAGCACTGGGGTGCGTTCTCGCGGATGTCGTTGACGTAGATGTCGACCGAATTGTCCGTCCACTGTAGTGTGTTCCGGTCGCGGACCGCCCAGCCGACCACTTTCACCGGCACCTCGCGGTACGGCCAGTTGTTGTAGCCCTGGCCGTTCTCCAGTTGTACGTCCATCCACTTCTTGAACTGGCGGGACAGCGCGGCGTGCACGCGGTCACGCAACGCGGGGGAGACCGGTTGGCTGGAGTCCCACCGGACGCAGTAGTTGATGTAGCCCCGGTTGGCCATGATCTGGTCCCAGCCGTAGTTCCGGAAGCCGTACAGGTTCGGGTACGTGCTTTCCACGTGCCGCCAGACCTCGTCCAGTGGCCGCACCAGGTTCGACGGCGGGGTCCACTGGTCGGCGGCGACAGCCGGGGTCGCCGGTACGGCCATCAGCATGGCGATGGTCAGTATTGTCTTGCGGAGAAACATGTCGAGTCCTCAGGCAGGCGTCGCGCCTTGAATGGCGAGCTGGTAAGGGAACGTGTCGATGCGGGCGCCGTCCGGATAGTTGACGTGCTTCGACGGCGTGGCCGCGACGGCGAGGATCAGGTACGGCTCGTCCGCGGCGAGCTGGAACGTGCCGGTGGCGCCGGGAGCGAACTGCGGGCTGTAGCGCACCGAGAAGTCGCTCTTCACCGCCACGAAACTGAACCGCCAGTCCGAACCCAGGTTCGGGTCCACGGTCCCGTTGAGCCGGACGGACACCTGCCGCGCCTGGTCCGGGGTGAGCCGGATCAGGTTGTAGCCGTACTGTTGCGGCGCCACGGAGGCCGGAATGCGGTAGTTGCCCTGGCCGATGCCCTCCAGGCCGACAGTGTACAAAGGACGGTACGGAGCGTTGTCGCGCCACAGGTCGCTGCGGATCGCGCGGCCGTCGCTGTAGTCGAACACCACGTTGCGCCGGGCGTAGTCACCGATCAGGTCGGCGAACGCGGGATGCCCGGGGGCGAACATGCGCTTGATCGTCTGGATCGGGTGCTCGCCGTGCTTGGCGTCCCGCCACATCTGGTGCACCTTGTCCACACCGTACGTGTCACGGATCTTGTTCAGCAGAATCCAGTCGCCGTAATAGGTTTCCTGAGCCAGCCAACGGTAGTGGTTGCGGCCGTGGTACCCCGAGCCGGTCACCACCTCGGGACGCCGCATCCTGGCGTTGAAGTTGGCGTGCGCCTCCCAGAACCGGCCGGAATTGGGATTGCCGTAGCCGAACCCGCCTCCGTTGCCGTTCTCCCGGTTGAGCTGACACGCGTAGGCCTGGAGGACGTGGTTGAACTCGTGCGACTCGACCCAGTCATCCCAGTACTTGTCGTACGGCATGCAGATGTGGCCGACGCCGATCTCGTCGGTTCCCGCCCAGTTCGCCGGCGGCAGGAAACCACGCGACCAGCTGCCGCAGAGGTACAGGTTGATCTTGTAGTCCCTGGCCGGCGCGACCGCCGCCGGATCGGCGAACCGGACCTGGTCGACGTAGTACGTGTACGTCTTCTCCATCTTGTCCAGCACGTAGGCGGGATAGTCGGCGATCCCGCGGTTCGCCCGGGCCCAGGCGACCACATCGACCGCGTCGCCCCAGCGAACCACGAAGTTCGCCGATTCCCGGGAGTTGCCGAGATAGGCGTTGTTCTCGATGAGGAACCGCGGAACCCGGGACTGCTTGGCGGCCGCGTGCGTGACCGCAGGCATGGTGAGCATCGACACCAGGAGCATCGACACCGTGGCCGTGATCATGGCCAGCAGGGCGGTGCCTTTTCTCATCATGAGGAGAACCTCCTCTCATTCGGTTATCGGATGCGCCAGTACACGGTGTACCGCTGGCCGTGCATGGCGTAGAACGGCATCAGGTTCACAGGTCCGGTACTGGCCGAAGCGGTGAACCGCAACGGTGTGCTCGCCCTTCGGATCGACGCCGGGTCGAGCGTGGGCAAGGTGGAGAGGTTTGTCGTGCCATAAGCACCGGCGAGCACGATCGGGCCGTACTTCACGGCCTGTACGGACGCGTCGTCCGGAGTGACGTCACGGGTCAGCGCCATCGGCAGGTCGACGTCGAGCACGTCCCCGCCGGTCCACGTGCGACTGATCGTCGCGAAGGTTCCGGGAGTGACGGGCACGTTCTGCACCGTGCCGTTGAGCCGGAGCCGGGCGCCGGAGGTCCAGGACGGAATCCGCACCTTCACCGCGATCTGCCCGGACCCGGTGAACGTCAGCCTGGTCGACGGGGTTTCGGGATAGGTCGTCTCCTGCCGGACCGTGATGCCACGGCCGGGCCAGCGCAGTTCCGAGGCGATGAAGAGGTTGACGTACAGGGTGTTGCCGGTGAAGAAGTAGATGCTGTCGGCGTACTTGGTGTTGCTCTCCATCCCGGTGCCGTGGCAGCACGTGAAGTTGTGGTAGTCGTTGCTGTACGTCTTGATCCCGCCTGGCCGCAGCGGAATGTAGTAGCTGTGGAAACCGTGCGCCGAGTCCGGGTTCTGGGCGCCGAGGATGTGGTTGTAGAGCGTTTTCTCGTAGTAGTCCGCATAAGAGGCTTGCGGATTGGTGCGGAAGAGCTGCCGGGTGAGCTTGAGCATGTTGTACGAGTTGCAGCATTCGCAGGTGGAGTCGCTCAGCTCACTCGCGATCCGGCCGGGTGCCTTGAAGTACTCGCCGTTGGAGTTGCCGCCGATGGCGTAGGTGTGGTCCCGGGTGACGATGGTCCAGAAGTTCGTCGCGATGTCCCGGTACCGGGTCTCCCCGGTGGCGTGGTACTCCCGGATCGCCCCGATCGCCTTGGGGATCTGGGTATTGGCGTGGTAGCCGTTGAGCCGGTCCTGGCCGGCCGCGAGCGGGTCGAAGATCTCGGCGTGGTCGAAGTACCGCGCCGTGGCCAGGTGGGCCGGATCGCCGGTGAGCAGGTAGAGGTTGGCCAGCACCTCGTTCATCCCGCCGAACTCCGTGTCCAGCATGTTCTGCCGCTGGGCCAGGGTCAGCCGGTCGTTGCGTCGCTTCACCCACGCGGCCATGGCCGTGAGCACGGTCAACGCCTGCGTGTTGCCGGCGAGCATGTGCATGTCCAGCAGACCGGCCATGATCTTGTGCAGGGTGTAGTACGGCGCCCATACCTGCTGCCGGGCTTCGACGCGGTCGATGAAGCTCTCCGGGAATGCCGACAGATATCCCGGAGAGGACGCCCTGGCCTGGCATTTGGCCAGTTCGGCGACGAGGTGGTCACCTCTGGACTTGAACTCCGCACGGCCTGTGTTCGCATACGCCTGCGCCAGTGCGGTCAGGACGTGGCCGGTCGAGTGTCCACGTAGTTCGGTCGTCGGGGACTCCCAACCGCCGCACGGCGCCGCCGAGGACGGCAGGCCGTAGTTGAGCCGGAACGTGTGCAGCAACCGGTCGAGGTCGAGAAAGAGCAGGTAGCTGTGCGTCCGGGCGGTGTTGGCCTGGAACGGCCCCGGCGATAGACTCACCGCGGACAGCGGGAACGCCTCGGCCGAAACACCGATGTCCGCTGCGTGCGCCGGGGCGGCGCCGAATGCCGTGACGGCCGTGGCGCCGGCACGAAGGACGGTTCTGCGGCTGATCTCAGCCATGGGACTTGACCTCCACATTCGCCTGTGCGGTCAGGGATGTCCCGGGCACCTGGCCGGTCACGGTGAAGGTGCCCGGTTGTGCGTAACGGGACGGGTCGATCGAGGCCCAGGTGACGGTCGTGCTGACGTTGTCACGAGAGCCGTCGTTGAACGTGGCCGTGACCGTGGATGGCAGGACAGGGGCGACTCCGGCGGGCGTGACCACGGTCTCCGGTTCGAGGAACGTGATGCTGACCTGGTTGTGCGGCCGTACCCACACCGTCGCGGACGCCGGCAGCCCGGTGCCGTCCACAATGCCCTGGACAGTGAACGACGTGCCGCCCGTGGCCACTTGGGACTGCTCGATCGGCTGCCAGGTCACCGTGGAGTCCAACCGCGCTCCGCTGGCGTAGACCTTGGTGACTGTGGCGGACAGCGCCGGTATCTGACCGACGAGCGTGGGCTGGTGAACGGCTCTGATCGCGGTCGGTGTCTCGGCCAGGGCCCGGAACTCCACCAGGCCGACGGACCCCGCGCCGGACGTGAGGACCGCCCGCAGGCGAGTCGTGGTCACGCCCGCGAACGTGGCGGTGTTGAACTGGTCGACTGCCACGGGATACGTGCTGGGGATGTCGGCGTACGCGTTGCCGTTCCAGTACTGGAGTTTCCACGAGCTCGGCACTCGGACACCGCCGCCGTCGTCGAAGAAGTAGAGGCTCGCGGCGTTCAGGCGTTGCGGCCGTGTCCACGTCAGCTCGGCCCACTGCTCGCCGGTCTGCGGCCACGTGCCCCACCTCGGGCTGTCGTTCGAGCTCCCTGGGGTGACACCGTCGTTGATCGCGGCCACGCTTTCCCAGGACGAGGTGTAGGACGCGGACGCGGTGGCCGCGGGGCCGAGGTTGAAGGCGGACCCCTGCGAGACGGTCACGGTGACCTGCGAGGACGCTGAGGCGCCGCCGTCACTGCCGGTCAGGCGGAGGGTGTACGTGCCCGGGGCGCTGAAGGAGGCCAGCGTGGTGGGGGCGTTGGGGGAGCCGAAGATGACGGTGCCTGGGCCGCTGACCTTAGACCAGGCCGTGGACAGCGTGCCGGACGGCAGCGCGTCGTCCTTGACCTTGCCGAGCAACCTCGCCTGCCCGGGCTGGTTGAACGCCGGGTCCCGCCGGGCCAGGACGTAGGGCGCGGTGTTGGCGGCAGCGGGCGGGTTGCCGGAGCTGAAGATCTTCACCTCGGTCAGCCCGGTCCGGAAGCCCGGCTGATGGGTCATCAGTACTCGGACCCGCTGGGCCGTGATCGCCGGGAACTGGACCCGGTTGTAGTTCGATCTCGGTGCCGCGGGTGTCTTCGCCCCTGGCACGGTGACCCACGTGCTGCCGTTGTGGTATTGGATCTGGTACATGGCAGGCTCGGCGTAGCCACCGGTTGCCCGGTCGTTGCGGAAATGCACCCGGATGTCGTCGAACGTCCTGGCGGAACCCAGGTTCAGCTCGTAGGAGTCCTGGGCATTGGGTGATCCCTTGCTGCCCCAGAACGGTTCGTTGATCGTGAAGCCGTCCACCGCGGCCGCGGTCGTCGTTCCCGTGGCGGTGTACGAGGCCGACGCAGTCGCGCCCGCCGTGAGGTTCGTGTTGTTGCCCAGGTTGACGCCTGCCTTGGCGAACATGTCGGTCATCCGGTCGTCGGTGTGCATGACCTGGCTGGGCGCCTGCATTCCGGCGACCGAAGTGCTGTGCAGAACGTTCGCGGCTTGGCCAGGGAAGGCGACCGTGCCGGTGCGCGGGTCCCAGATCGCGTGCGCAAGCCGGTCGATCGTGAGCGCGCGGGTTCCGTTGACGTAGATGGAATATCCCTGTGGAACTCCGGGGTATCGCGTCACGCCGTCGGCGGGGTCGTCCCACACGATGGTCAGGTTGTTGTTGCGATACCGCAGGTTGTTGACCGTGAAATGGGACCAGCCGATGGTGATCGGGGACAGTTCGACCTTGTCGTCGTTCCGGGGGCGCAAGCCCATCGCGTCCTCGACGACGGTCCAGTTGCTGCTGCCGAGTGTCGTGTGGTGGATCCAGGACCGGTATCCGATGGTCTTGGTGGCCGCGTTCCAGTCGGCCCAGAACTCGTTGGAGTCCGGCCACCGGGTGTCGCCGCCGATGTACTGCGCCCAGGCGTTCCAGTACAGCAGCTTCTTGTACATCTCGGGCGTGATGTGCGCGGACGGGTAGTTGCGCAGTGCCGAGGAGAACAGCCGGAACTGCACGGTCGAGTTGATCTGCGAGAAGTTGTTGGTACCCGGCTTGCCCGCGGCCGCGGCGGCGGCCTTGTCACGTTGGTTCGCCGTGTAGAACGGGAAAAGCGGATACTCCTTCTCGTCGGCGAACAACCTCAGCGCTTCGCGGTACTGTGCCGTGTTGGGCATCAACCCGACGGAGTACGGGTAGAAGTTGTTGATCTCCTTCCACGGCACCAGCGCGTTGGTCGGCACATGCCTGTGCTGCAACACCTGTGCTTGCGAGTTCCACAGGACGTTCACGACCGCCTGCTGGACCCGGGCCGCGATGGCGCGCATTTCAGCGGCTTTGGCGGTGTTGCCGATCGTGTCGTACGCCTGAGCGGCTGCCAGGGCGTTGCTGTAGACGTACGCGGACTCAGTACGGTCCAGTCGTCCGTCTCGCCAGTGGAACGAGACGGCGTCGGCGTCGTTCCCGGTCAGCGCGCCCCAGTCGTATTCGATCAGGTTGTTGCGGTCCTGGTCGTAGAAATCCAGCTGTCCCTTGACGTCCTGCTCGGCATACCGGGCCAGGTTGCCGGCGATCACCGGTTGTCCGCCGTGGATCTGGTAGCTACGCCATGCGGCTTCGGAGATGTACTGCGTGTAGCTGTTGCTCCAGTTCTCCGGATCGCCTGGGTTGTCGGTGTAGCGCCGGTTGCGGGACACCTCACCCGCCGAGACCCACGGACCGAAGGAGTACATCGGGTTGCGCAGGTATTTCAGGTCGTCCACGAACATCGGCACGGTGAGCACGATGGCGTTGTTGTAGCCCAGCGCACCTTCCACCGAGGTGGGGAACTGGAAGTCGTTGCCGGGGATGTCCGCGTCGAGGTAGTTGAAGCGCATCAGCCACCAGCGGTAGTAGATGTGCTTCTTGATGGCCGGATCCGGCACGTCGAAGTAGGGGACGTTGTCGGCCCACCAACGGTTGTAGGCGCGCACATGGGTGGCGAACGCGGCGGCCGGCGTGGCGCTCCGATAGGACTGGTAGTCGGTCAGGGACGCGGGGATCTCCTCGGTCACGAAGCCCATGACCACCTTGGTCTGCACACTCTGGCCCGCGCCCACGGTGACCGATCGGGTGAGGTCGGTGCCGTTGACCGTGAACCCGTCTCCGGCGAGCCGCGGGAACACGGTGGTGAGTTTGTTCTTCGCGTCCACGATTCCGGTGAGCTCGTTGCCCTCGGCTGTCTTCGTGTACGGCGATGTCGCGCGCAGCTGCAACGTCTGGGAACTGCTCCCGGTGTTGGTGATGGTCAGCGTGGTGACGGCGACGTTGTCGGCGGTGATGAACTTTCGCTGTTCCACCCGCAGGGAACCACTGGTGTGCAAGCCTTTCCAGTAGCTGGGTGTCTGCAGGCGCTGTGCGGCGTTCTCGGTGAACGTGCCCGGGCTGAGGTTGATCGAGTACGCGGCGCGGTTGTCGATGCTTTCCCAGTAGGCGACCTGACCGCCGAACCCGATCACCGCGGGATCATGGGTCTTCATGAAAACCGCGCGGCCTCGGCTCATCAGCCAGGTGCCCGCCGGATCGGTACCTTGCCGGGCAAGGAGCCGGTCCATCCAGAAGTCCGTGCCCTGGCTCTCCTGGTCGTAGATGGCACGCATCATGTCGTTGGGTGTGTAGGCGACCGGGACGGCCGGAGTCGCCGGTCCGGTGAACGTGGGATAACCGATGGGCTGTGCCGCCGACGCGGTGAGCGGTCCGGTCAGCGAGAGTCCTAAAGCGACTATTGCGGTGAGGGCTGCGGTTCTGCGCATGCGCGTCACTTCCCGGTGCTGTGCCGTAAGTCTTCTTGGAACGTAGCAGGGCTGTCAATGCGGTGTTCTGAGCTGAAAGCATTGTGACAAAAGGAAACAAGCCGATGCTGGCACTGTCCACATCGGTGCCTTCTGTCGCTGCACCTGTACAGCCGACCGTACGGGATGTAGCGTTTTCAACGGGTGCCCGTCGTTGTTTCCCTTTTCCCTTCAACGGATGTGAGGGCTCGATGATGTTTCCGTTCCGACCACGCAGACCATGGCGGGCCTCGGGGTGGCTGATCACCTGCCTGGTGGCCGCGCTGACCACGACGCTGATCACAGTGGTTCCCGCGCGGCAGGCCCACGCCGCGGCCACGTTCACCAATCCGTTGGACTGGCAAGGGCCTGATCCCTGGCTGCAGTACTACAACGGCTACTACTACCTGGCGTCGACCACGTGGAACTCCACGATCACGATGCGCAGGTCGCGCACCCTGGGCGGGCTGGCGAACGCGCCGGAGACCGTCATTTTCACCCTTACCCGGCCCAACGGCGCCGGAACGATGTGGGCGCCGGAGTTCCACCTGCTCGACGGCCCCAACGGCAAACGCTGGTACTTCTACTACACGGCGGGCAGGCAGCCGTTCGACCTGGGCAGCCAACGCATCCACGTGCTGGAGAGCGCCGGGACCGACCCGATGGGCCCGTACAGCTTCAAGGCGGACATGCTGGATCCCGTTCAGGACAACACCTGGGAGCTCGACCCGAGCATCCTGCGGCTCAACGGCAGGCTCTATCTGCTCGGCACGTTCTACAACGGATCGCAGCCCAACTTCATCCGTCCGCTGGCCAATCCCTGGACCGCCAGCGGCACCCGGCGCATCCTGTCCAGGCCGACCTACAGCTGGGAGACCGTGGGCGGCGCGGTCAACGAGGGCGCCGAGGTGTTGCAGCGCAACGGCAAGACGTTCATCGTGTTCTCCGCCAGCCACTGCTCCACGCCGGACTACAAGCTCGGCATCCTGACGTACAACGGCGGCGACCCGCTGCTGGAGTCGTCGTGGGTCAAGTCGAGCCGGCCGGTTTTCCAGCGCGACAACGCCAACGGTGTCTTCGGGCCCGGGCACAACGGGTTCTTCAAGTCGCCGGACGGCACCGAGGACTGGATCGTGTACCACGCCAACAGTTCGGTGAACGGCGGCTGCGACATGAACCGGTCCGCCCGGGCCCAGAAAATCACCTGGAACGCGGACGGAACGCCGAACTTCGGCACTCCGGTGTCGCTGAACACCAGGCTCGCCTCCCCGTCCGGCGAACCGGCATCCTAGCCGACTGTTAGCGCTAACATCCCCTCGCATGACATGCCCTTGTCGCAGGGTGATGTCGTGAGTGTTTATCCGGGTTCTAACCCGGATAAACACTCACGAGGGGGTGGGGAGCCAGACGCGCATGGGACCTGGTTTGCGGTTGCCCCACAGGAAGTACGGCGTAGCGGTGAGCGTGATCGGCTCGCCGGTGTGCGAGGCAGTGGTGTGGGTTGGGTAGAGCTCGTCGGAGGCGGGCGGTTCGACGGAGCCGCTTGCCGTGAGCGTGACGGGGCTGCCTGGCACGACGGTGATCGGTGCATCGGCAACGATCCGCACGTCTTCCAACGTCACGTTGTCCGGTAGATCGGCTTGTTCCAGGCAGTAGACGAGCGGGCCGCGCGCCAGTGCGACACAACCGCGTACCGCGTCGATCCGGGGATGCGGCCGGACAACACGCGCCGGCATGGGCAGATCGAGCGTGACGGTGGCGCCGGCGGACCAGTCCTTACGCACGTGGACGTAGCGGCCGTCAACCGGTGTGCCGTCAACCTGGGCATCGGTGCTCCAGCCGGGAATCCTCAGGGTGAGCGTCATCGGCGCCGCGGTGGTCACTGTCAGCTCGACCTTGCCGTCCCATGGATATTCGGTGCGCATCGCGACATGCACCGGATGGCCGTCCACAGTGGTACGTAGCTCTCCCTGCCCATACAGATGGATCTGCAGTGCACCGGGACTGGCGGTGGCTGCGTAGCCGGAGAGCGAAGCGAGCAACCGGGCGAGGTTCGGCGGGCAGCACGCGCACGAGTACCACGGAAGGCGCTGCGAGGGTGCGTCTTCGTGAGAGCCGTCATGGCCGGTGCGGAGGTGCAACGTGTTGGAGTAGAAGAAGTGCGTGCCGTCGATGGCGGTGGAACCCGCGATTACGTTGTACAGCGCCCGTTCCATTTCGTCGGCGTACTTCGCCGAGCCGGTCGCCAGCAACATGCGCCAGTTCCACTGGAAGCTCGCGATCCCCGCGCACGTTTCACCGTAAGCCCGGTCGGACGGCAGTTCGTACGGGGCACCGAACGCCTCGTCACGATGCCGTGAGCCCTGGGCCCCGGTGACGTACGTCTTGGCACCGAACGCGTCCTCCCACAACCGGTGGGCGGCATCCAGCAGTTCATCGTCGTGCGTCTCCACAGCGACATCGACCACGCCTGCGAGCAGGTACAGCTGACGGACGACGTGCCCGGCCACGGCATCGGCCTGCCGGACGGGAACATGGTCCTGCAGGTACGCCGAACCGAACCGGTCGCCGTTGAGCAGCCCATGCCCGCGCAGGTCGATGAACCGCCTGGCCTGGTCGAGATACGGCCGGTGCCCGGTCACCCGGTACAGCTCCACCAATGCCGTCTCGATCTCCGGATGCCCGTCGACGTCGTCGACACTGCCGAAGCGCGAGACAATCAGATCGGCGAACCGCCGCGCCACCGTGACAAGCTCGGCACCCACCCCGGCGCGCGCGGCGGCGACCGCGGCCTGGATGAGGTGGCCCGCGCAGTACAGTTCATGGCTCCAGTGCAGGTCCTGCCACTTCTTCTCCGGTTCGACGACCATGCGGTGCGAGTTGAGGTATCCGTCCTCGTCCTGGGCCTTGGCCAGCAACGCTCCCGCACTGTCGACGAAGGCTCGCAGTTCGGCGTTCTCCGGAGCCCGGCCGAGCTGCCAGGCCGCGGCCTCCAGGGTCTTGTAGACGTCACTGTCGGCGAACCACATGTTCTGGTAGTCCCCGTCCGCCTCCCCGGTGACGCGGCGCAGGTTGTCCAGCGCGCCCGAGGCGTCGAGCTGGCTGATGCAGTACGGCAGGGACCGGTCGGCGTTGCGCTGCTGCCAGCCGCCGAGGAAGCCGCCGGGCGCGAACGTCATGTCGGTCATGGGAAGTGGCCGCAGCGCCGCAGTCGCGTGGGACGTGGGGTGGACGGGACCG
Organism: Kibdelosporangium persicum; assembly: GCF_013280595.1. Lineage (GTDB taxonomy): Bacteria > Actinomycetota > Actinomycetes > Mycobacteriales > Pseudonocardiaceae > Kibdelosporangium > Kibdelosporangium persicum. The sequence goes on along the minus strand of NZ_JAAATY010000012.1, from coordinate 112,945 downwards.
GGAGTCTGGTCGGTCATCGAGGATGTCCCTTTCGCCTTCAGCCCTTGAGGGCTCCTGAGGTGAAACCGCGTACGTAGTACCGCTGCAGTACCAGGAAAACCGCGACACACGGCAGGGCGGAAACGACCACGCCCGCCTGCAGCGCGCCGAAGTCGACCGAACCGAGGCTGCCGGACTGCAGGTTGAACAGCGCGACCGGCAGCGTGAACTTCTCGCCGTCGGTGAGGAAGATCAGCGGCGCGACGAACTCGTTCCACGCCGCCAAAAACGAGAACAACGCGACAGTGACGATCCCGGGGAGCACGCCTCGCAGCAGCACGCGGCGCAACGCTCCGCCGACCGTGCAGCCGTCGATCAACGCTGCCTCTTCCAGTTCGACTGGGAGCGCCTCGAACGAGTTGCGCATCATGAACAGGCCGAACGGCAGTTGGAGCACCGCGAGCACGAGCCCGAGGCCGACCAGCGAGTTCTGCAGGCCCAGCCAGCCGAGCAGGATGTAGAGCGGCACCAGGATCGTGCTGTACGGAACCATCAGGATGGCCAGCGTCACCAAGAAGAGCAGGTTGCGCCCCGGAAACGCCAGCCGGGCCATGGCGTACCCGCCCAGCGTGGTCGTCACCACGGTCACCGAGACCGCAACAAGGGAGACCACTGCTGTGTTGATCAGGTATGTGTCCAATCCGCTGCCGTAGTCAGCGAGTCGCTGGTAGTTGGCGAAACCCCAGCCTTCAGCGCCGTCGGACGCCTGCCGTCCGCTGACCGAGGACGAAAGCGTCCACAGTAGAGGGAGCAGGAACAGTACGGCCAAGGCGCCGCCCGTGACGTAGAAACCCGTCCGCCGCAGCAACGTCGTCACCGCCCTTCCCGGCGGATCAGCCGCATCTGCGCGACGTTCACGACGATCAGCACGACCAGGATCGCCACGGAAACGGCGGCCGCCCGGCCCAGATCCTGCGAGAGGAAGGCCTCGCGGTAGATGCCGATGACCACGGTGGCGGTGTCGTGCCTGCCGCCGGTGAGGATGAAGAACTGGTCGAACGCCAGCAGCGAACCGGTCAGCGACAGCACCATGGTCAGCGCGAGCGTCGGCCGCAGCAACGGCAGTGTCACCCGCCACAGGATCTGCCACCGGTTCGCGCCGTCGATCCGCGCGGCCTCGTACAGCACCGGGTCGATGCTGTGCAGACCGGTCATCAGGATGAGCATGTAGAACCCGGCGAACCGCCACGTGATCATGCCGACGGTGGAGCCGAGCGCGTTGTCGTGGGAGCCCAGCCAGTCCACCCGGCCCAGACCCAGGAACTCCACGAGCCCGTTGAGGGCGGACGCGTCGGTGGTGAACAGCCCGTAGAACAGCAGGCTGGTCGAGGCGAGCCCGACGGCACTGGGCAGGAAGAAGATCGTCCGGAACGCGCCGACACGCGGCCGGTCCCGCTGCATCAGCATCGCCAGTCCAAAGGCGACGAGGCCGAGCACGACCGTGGTGACCGCGGTGTACTTCAGCGTGAACCAGACCGCTCGCAGGAACAGCGGGTCCCGCAGGGCCTGGTAGTTCTGCACCCCGTTGGGCGCGGACGCTCCGATCAACGGCCAGTGGTTGACCGACATCCAGAGCATCAGCCCGAGCGGGATGACGAACAGTACCGCGACCAGCACGGCCATCGGGGTGACGTACAGCAAGCCCAGTCGGCGCCGGTGCCGGGCGATCGACCTGCGGCCGCGCGGTGACGGCGGCGAAGGCGCCGGCGCTGACAGCTTGGGCGGTGACAGCGACACCATCGTCAGCCGCCGCTGGACAAGGACGTGGTGATGGCGGCATTGCGGTTGCTCAGCACCGACGCCACGTCCGCCGAGCCGAACACCGCTTCGATCACGGTGGCCGTCCACGGGCCGTTGGCGTCGTTGAACGTCTTGCCGAAGTTGACCGAGATCGGTGTCTGGCCCTGGCCCACCAGCTGGTTGAACACGCCCAGCCTCGGGTCCTGTTTGGCGTAGGTGTTGTCCGCCAGGTCGGATCGGACCGTGATGTTCTTGCTCTTGGCCACGACCTCCACCTGAGCCTGGTCGGACAGCGTCCAGGAGATGAAGTCCCACGCCGCGGCCGCGTTCTTGCTGTTGGCGCTGATGCCCAGCACGTCACCGCCGACGAAGGTCGAACTGCCGCCGGTCAGCCCCGGGATCGGCGCGACGCCGATCCGGAGGTCCGGGCCTTCCTTCATGCCCTGCAACGCGGTGGCGCCCATCGGCTGGATGCCGACCTTGCCTTCGCCGAACAACTGGGTCCACGTCGGACCGGACTCGTTCTTGGCCGACGCGGGCACGACGCCGTCGGCGTACATCTGGCGTAACAGCGAGTACACCTTGGCCGCTGTCGGATTGTCGATCGTGGAGGCGGTGCCCTGTTCGTTGAGCACCGTGCCGCCTGAGGCCCAGATCATCGGCCAGCTGGTGAACAGCTGACAGCCGGGGCACGCGCCGCCGAAGAAGTAGCCGCTGACGTCACCGCCCAACGCCTGGATCTTCTTGGCCGCGGCCGCCATCTCGTCCAGAGTGGCCGGTGGTTTCTCCGGGTCGAGGCCGGCGCGCTCGAACAGCACCTTGTTGTAGAAGACCGCGGACAGGTCGATGTCGTGCGGGACGCCGTAGGTCTTTCCGTTGCCGGTGGCCGCCTTCATGTGCGCCGGTGCGAGAGATTCCTTGAACGGCAACTGGTTCACCCGCGAGGTGATGTCGAGGTACACGCCCTTCGAGGCGTAGTTGGGGGCGTAGACGACGTCCGCGGCGAGCACGTCCGGAAGTTGCCCGGCCCCCGCGGCCGTGCCGACCTTCTGCTGGTACGAGTCGGCCGGGAAGACCGTGAGCTGCACCTTGTTCTTGTGCGAGGCGTTGTAGGCGTCGATCAGCGTCTGGCTGAAGGTGGCCGTCGGCGACCTGGTCCACATGGTGATCGTCGTCCCGTCGTCCACCGCGCCGGTGTCCCCGGCCGACGACTCCGACGGGCCGCTCTGACAGGCGGCGATGACCAGCAAACCGGTTAGCAGGACCGCGGTCCGGTACGTGCTCATGGTGTCTCCCGGTGCAGAGCCGCGGGCGGCTGCGGGGCTTCGAAAGGCGACATCCAGGAAAATTAGGAAAACGGTTTCCGTCCTCACCTTGGCCTGCCGGCAGGGCACTGTCAAGACCGTGTTTCATCCGGATGACCCGGTCGGGCGGTACGCTGGGCGGCATGCCCGGAAGGAAAACCGCGGAAACCGCCGGAAACAGGCCGGCCACGATCAGCGACGTGGCCCGGCTCGCCGGTGTCTCGGTCGGCACGGTGTCCAAAGCACTCAACGGCCGCGGATCACTGCGGGCGGAAACGCGGCACCGGGTGTTGTCGGCGGCCGAGCAACTCGGTTTCCAGCCCAACAAGGCCGCCGTCGCGCTGAACTCCGGCCGGACCTACACGGTCGGCATGATCACCACCGACACCATCGGCCGGTTCAGCATCCCGCTGATGATGGGCGCGGAGGACGCGCTGGGCGCGGGCGAGATGTCGGTGTTCCTGTGCGACGCCCGCGACGATCCGATCCGCGAGCAGTACTACCTGCGAACCCTGCTCAGCCGCCGGGTCGACGGCATCATCGTCACCGGCCGCCGGACGCAGGCGCGTCCACCGATCGGCACCGGCCTGCCCATCCCGGTCGTCTACGCGTTCATCAGTTCCACGGACAAGGGGGACTGCTCGGTCGTGCCGGACGAAGCGGGCGGTGCGGCCAAGGCGATCGATCACCTGCTCGCGGTGGGGCGCCGCAGAATCGCCCACATCACCGGACCGGAACACCACCACTCGGCGACCGTGCGGGCGGCGGCGGCCGCCGACCGGCTCGCCGAGGCGGGCCTGGGTCTCGCCGGACCGCCGTTGTTCGGGGAGTGGAGCGAGAACTGGGGCCGTCAGGCGGCGAAGATCGTGCTGAGCGGGGACAACGAGATCGACGCGATCTTCTGCGGCAGTGACCAGATCGCCAGGGGAGTGGCCGACGCGGTGCGCGCGTCCGGCCGCCGGATACCCGAGGACGTGGCGCTGGTCGGCTTCGACAACTGGGACGTGATGGCCCTGGGCAGCCAGCCGCCGTTGACCAGTGTCGACATGGATCTGGAAAAGCTCGGCCGGACCGCGGCGGAACTGCTGCTCGCCGCGATCGGCGGCCGCCCGTCCCCGGGCAGGCACACCAACCCGTGCCGGCTGGTGATCCGCGGCTCCACGGCAAGCTGAGGCCCCAACCCCCTCGTGAGTGTTTATCGGGGTTAGAACACCGATAAACACTCACGAGGAGTGGGTGTTGTTGCTTCCCGTGACTGGCGGCGGGTTCTAGGGTGTGCCGATGCGTGTCACGCTGAATGCCACGAAGACCAGGACCGCGCTGCGCACGTCGGCGCGGATCAGCCTGGACGTGTTGCTGGTCCTGCTGCTGACCTGGGTCGCGCTGTGGATCCTCGGCTGGATGTGGCCGGTGGTCTGGCCGCTGGTGATCGGCCTGCTGCTGACCACCCTCACGTGGCCGATGACCCGTTTCCTGCGCAGGCGCGGATGGCGGCCCGCGCTGGCCGCCACGACCGTGACCGTGCTGTTCCTGCTCGGCGCCGCCGGGACGGTCGCGTTGATCGCGGTGCCGGTGGCGTCCCAGGCGGACGAGTTGACCACAGGCGTGATCAACGGCATCGAGGAACTGCGGGACTGGGCGTCCGGGCCACCGTTGAACATCGGTGACGACCAGGTCAGCCAGGCGCTCGACGAGGCAGTCGCCCGCATCCAGGGCAGCATCGGGAGCATCATCAGCGCGACCGTGACCGGCGTGGGTGCGGTGGCGAACGGCGTGATCACCGCTGTCCTGGCGTTGTTCCTGATGTTCTTCTTCCTCAAGGACGGCCCGCGGTTCCTGCCGTGGCTGACCCGGCAGTTGCCGGGCCGCCTGGCCACCGACGTCCCCACCGTGGCGACGCGTTGCTGGGACACCCTCGGCTCGTTCGTCCGGTCGCAGGCAGCGGTCGGTCTGCTGGATGCCGTGTTCATCGGCCTGGGGCTGTGGATCGTGGGCGTACCACTGGTACTTCCGTTGGCGGTCCTGACATTCATCGCGGCGTTCGTGCCCATCGTCGGTGCGTTGTTCGCCGGTTTCGTGGCCGTGCTGATCGCGCTGGTGTCCAACGGCCCGACCGACGCGCTGATCGTGCTCGGCATCATCATCGTGGTGCAGCAGCTCGAAGGGAACATCTTCCAGCCGATGCTGCAGAGCCGCAGCCTCGGCCTGCACGCGGCGGTGGTGCTGCTGGCCGTCACCTTGGGCGGCAGCCTGGCGGGCATCACGGGCAGTCTGCTCGCCGTGCCGCTCGCCGCCATGATCGCCGTGATCTGGCACTACATCCGAGACCAGCTCAGTGAGCCGGACCCAGAGCCGGAGCCGGAACCCGTACCAGAAGCCGGCCGCCCGCACTGATCCCACCCCGGCCGCACGCCTTCAGCAGGTGGAGTTCGTCTGCGTGAGCAGGCCCAGCCGCCATGGCAGTCGGTCGTACTCGCCTCCCGCGTTCGGATCCAGGCCCTGGTACAGGTAGCGGAGATTGCACGGGCTGACCCGCATGGTCTGGTCGACGCTGGTGCGGATCATCTCGCCGTGGCTGATGTCGCGTGTCCACTGTCCAATGGGGAAGGTGACGTTGTTGGCGCGGGCGAACGGGTTCGACTCCGTGTCGGCCAACGCGGTCCACGGGCCGGTGATGGCGGGCGCGGTCCATGAACGGAACCACCGGTGACCGTCCGACCCGATCGCCTCGTGGATCAACAGGTACTGGTTGCTCGTCGCATCGAAGTTCGCCAACGTGACGTGGACAGGTGAGCGACGGCGAAGACCAATGTAACGGCGTGGCAGAACAGCGTCGACGAAAATATGTAAGCGCTAACATCCTCCGCTCGCGTCTGAGCTGCTGAAACACCACGGTATTCTGGTGACGAATGCGCCGTTCGGCTCAATACCTGTGGCCGGGTTGTGAACGCGAACAGTGGACCTTTCTTGACCGCCTCTGTGGCCGGTGTCATAGTCAGTCGAAGCGCTTCGACGTTCTCGAGCCCTGCACCCGTCCGCGCAAAGACGCTCGGAAGGAACCCGTCCATGCGTACTTCACTACGTTCGTTGGTGTGCGGTGCCGCCGCAGCCCTGGCCGTCACGCTGGTGCCAGGAGGGACCGCGCAGGCGGCGGCCTGGTCCTCGTCGGACCAATGGGGGACCTGGTCGAACGGCGGCTACACGGTCCGCAACAACATCTGGGGCAGTGGCGCCGGCCCGCAGACGATCTGGGCGAACTCGTACGGCAACTACGGAGTCTGGGCCAACCACCCCAACACCGGCGGTGTGAAGTCCTATCCGCACTCAGCCAGGCACATCGGCCGGTCGCTCAGCGGCCTGCGCAGCCTTTCCAGCGACTTCACGGTCACGCGACCGGGCAGCGGCGCCTACGTGACCGCGTACGACATCTGGGCCAACAACAACGCCTACGAAGTCATGCTGTGGATGAACAAGCAAGGCGCGGTCGGGCCGATCGGATCGAGGCAGACCACGGCGACGGTCGGCGGTCACACGTGGGACGTCCATCGCGGCAGCAACGGCCACAACGAGGTGTTCTCCTTCGTGCGGACGTCCAACACGAACTCCGGCACGGTGGACGTGCTCGCGGTGCTGAACTGGATCAGGAACCGCGGCTGGTACGGCGACGTGACACTCGGCGAAGTGCAGTTCGGCTTCGAGATCACCTCGTCGAGCGGCGGACTGGAGTTCACCACCACGCGCTACTCCGTCAGCTCGTCCTGACGTCCGCCGGATCGACAAAACACTGGAGGGATCTGGATGTCCAAGCGGTTACTCGCGGCCGCGATGGTGGCCGTGCTCGCGGTCAGCGGCTGCGGGCCGGGTGACGACGACGGCCCGAGGACGTTGAAACTCTGGCACTACGAAGGACCGGACAGTGCGATGGGGGTGGCGTGGGCCGAGGCGATCAGGCAGTTCGAAGCCACCCATCCCGGGGTGAAGGTCGCCTTCGAGGAGAAGGGTTTCGAACAGATCCAGAAGACCGCGCCGATGGTGCTCAACTCCAGTGACGCGCCGGATGTCATGGAGTACAACAAGGGCAACGCCACCGCGGGGCTGCTTTCCAAGCAGGGCTTGCTGACCGACATCAGCGACGAGGTCACCAAGCGCGGCTGGGACAAGCAGATGAGCGCGGGCATCCAGACCACGGCCCGGTATGACGAGAAAGGCGTGATGGGGTCCGGCAAGTGGTACGGCGTCCCCAACTACGCCGAGTACGTCATGGTCTTCTACAACAAGGACATGTTCGCCCAGCAGGGCATCTCGGTGCCCGGCACGGTCGAGGAGTTGACGGCGGCGATGGACAAGTTCGTCGCCGCCGGTGTCACGCCGCTGGCCGTCGGCGGCGCCGAATACCCGGCGCACCAGATCATGTACCAGCTTGCCCTGTCCAAGGCGAACAAGCAGTGGGTGGACCGGTTCCAGCGCTACACCGGACCGGTGGACTTCCACGACGCGGCCTGGATGCACGGTGCCAGCACGTTCGCCGACTGGGTGGACAAGGGGTACATCAGCAAGGACTCGGCCGGGATGAAGGCCGAGGACATGGGCGTGGCGTTCATGCAGGGCAAGCACCCGATCATGATCAGCGGCAGCTGGTGGTACGGCAGGCTGGCGGCCGGGATCAAGGGCTTCCAGTGGGGCTCGTTCCTGTGGCCGGGGCTGACCGCCGGATCCGCGGGCAACATGTGGGTCGTGCCCGCCGGGTCGAAGAACAAGGACCTGGCGTACGACTTCATCGCCATCACGATGTCCCCGCAGATCCAGGACAAGCTGCGGGATGCCGGCGGCGTGCCGTTGATCGACACCGGGACGCCGTCGACGGCCGCGCCCCAGATCAAGGAAGTCACCGACAACTTCAAGACGCTGTCCACACAGGACAGATTGGCGTTCTACCCGGACTGGCCCGCGCCCGGGTACTACGACGTGCAGGTCTCCGCGGTGCAGAAGCTGATCACCGGCACGGCCAACCCGCACCAGGTGATGGACGAGCTGGCCAGGCCGTACCAGGAGAACCTGGCGAACGTCGGCAGATGAACCGCTTGGACACGCTCGCCGCCCACGCCACGGCGCGACCACCTGACGCCCCCGCGGCGCCACCCAGGCCGCGCCGCGAGGCGTCCTACCTGCTGTTCCTGATTCCCGGCGCGGTGCTGCTGCTCGCGGTGATCGTGGTGCCGTTCGTGATGAACATCGGCATCAGCTTCACCCAGTGGCAGGGCGTCGGTGATCCGAAGTGGACCGGGCTGGACAACTACACGCGGCTGTTCGCCGACGAGACGTTCTGGGCCTCGTTCCGGCACAACCTCGGGCTCGTCGTGGCGATGGCGATCCTGCCGACGATCGTGGGCCTGGTCGTCGCGGCCGCCTTGTTCGACGTGATCGGCAAGCGGTTCGGGCCGAGGGCGGCCAGCGTGCTGCGGGCGTGTATCTACCTGCCGCAGGTGTTGCCGATCGCGGTCGCGGGCATCGTGTGGAGCTGGATTCTGGCCCCGGAGGGCGCGCTCAACGAGTTCCTCGGCATGGTGGGCCTCGGTTCGCTGGGCCACAACTGGCTCGGTGATCCGGATGTCGCGCTGTGGAGCGTGATGGGCGTGCTGCTGTGGATTCAGATCGGGTACCCGGTCGTGATCTTCATGGCCGGGATGCAGCGGGCCGACCCGTCGCTGTACGAGGCGGCCGAACTGGACGGCGCGTCGTGGTGGGGCCGGTTCTGGCACGTGACCGTGCCACAGATCCGGCCGGAGATCTTCGTGGTCCTGCTGACGTGCACGATCGCCGCGCTCAAGGTCTTCGGGCCGATCTACGTGCTGACCCGCGGCGGACCCGGCGGGGCGACGAACGTGCCCTCGTACTTCTCGTTCCAGAACTTCTTCGAGAAGACCCAGGTCGGCTACGGCGCGGCGATCGCGACCGTGCTCACCGTGCTGATCCTGATCCTGACCGCGGTGTTCCTGCGCGTGCAGAACCGGGGTGAACGCGGATGAGAAGGCACGCCGTGCTCTGGTCGGTGATCGTGCTCGCGGTGGTGATGCTGGCGCCGTTCGTGATCGTGGCGATGAACGCGCTGAAATCGCCCACCCAGTACGCGGCCGAAGGACCGCTGGCCCTGCCGGACGGGATCAGCCTGCAGGGCCTGGCCGACTTCTGGGACCGGGTCGACTTCGGCCAGAAACTGCTGAACAGCTTCGTCATCAGCGGATCGGTCGCGGTGCTCGCGGTCGTCGTGTCGGTGCTGAACGCGTACGCGCTGGGCATCGGCCGGATCCGCGGCCGCCTGTGGATTCTGATCGCCTTCCTGGTGGCGAACACGCTGCCGCAGGAAGCGCTGGTCTACCCGTTGTACTTCCTGGCCAAGGAATCCGGGCTGTACGACACGCAGCTCAGCGTGATCATCATCTTCACCATCGTCCAGGCCGCGTTCGGCACCTACCTGCTGTCCTCGACGTTCACCGGGTTCCCGGGCGAACTGCTCGAGGCGGCGCGGATCGACGGCGCGAACAAGTGGCAGGCCCTGGTGCGGATCGTGGTGCCGATCTCCCGGCCGACGCTGGGCGTGCTGTTCGTGTTCTTCTTCATCTGGACCTGGAACGAGTTCTTCCTGCCGCTGGTCCTACTGATCTCCAACGACACCCAGACCGTGCCGGTCGCACTGGGTGTGCTGCAGGGCCAACGGTTGATGGACGCGACGATGACCAGCGCGTCGGCGCTGCTCGGGGTGATCCCGGCGATCGCGTTCTTCCTGATCTTCCAGCACACGTTGACACGGGGCATCACGGCAGGGGCGGTCAAATGAAGTTCAGCAACGGATACTGGCTGCTGCGCGACGGCGTCCAGGCGGCACATCCGGTCGAGGTGTACGACATCACGCCCGCGGACGGGCAGATCGTCGTGCACGCCCCGACCCATCCCATCCGGCACCGCGGTGACCTGCTGAAAGGCCCGGTGGCCACGGTCCGCTTCTCGTCGCCGATGCCGGACGTGATCGGCGTGAGCCTGACGCACTTCGAAGGTGAACGGCCGAAAGAGCCGCGGTTCGGGCTGGCCGGCGCGGACCACGACGTGCGGCTCACCGAGGACACGCTGACCGCGGGCTCGCTGTCGGTCCGGGTCAGCCGGGACTGGCGGATCGACTTCCTGGCCGGCGACCAGGTGCTGACCACCAGCGCTGCCAAGGGGATGGGCTTCATGAGCCTCGACGGCAGGCACTACGTCCGGGAACAGTTGAACCTCGGTGTCGGACAGGTGGTCTACGGACTGGGCGAGCGGTTCGGGCCGTTGGTGCGCAACGGCCAGGTGGTGGACATCTGGAACGCCGACGCGGGCACGAGCAGTGAACAGGCCTACAAGAACGTCCCGTTCTACCTGACGAACGCGGGGTACGGGATCTTCGTCGACCACCCGGGCCGTGTCTCGTTCGAAGTGGCGTCGGAAGCCGTGTCCCGTGTGCAGTTCAGCGTCGAGGGCCAGTCGCTGGCGTACTACATCATCTACGGCCCGAGCCCCAAGGAGATCCTGCACAAGTACACGCTGCTGACCGGCAGGCCGCCCGTGCCGCCGATGTGGTCGTTCGGGTTGTGGTTGTCGACGTCCTTCACCACGTCGTACGACGAGAAGACGGTGTCGGGGTTCATCGACGGCATGATCGAGCGTGACCTGCCGCTGAGCGTGTTCCATTTCGACTGCTTCTGGATGCGCGAGTACAACTGGTGTGACTTCGAGTGGGATCCGCGGACGTTCCCGGACCCGGTCGGCATGCTGGACCGGTTGAAGGCACGTGATCTGCGCATCTCGGTATGGATCAATCCCTATGTGGGGCAACGCTCTCCGCTGTTCGCCGAAGGCGTCGACGGCGGTTACCTGCTGCGCAGGCCGAACGGTGACGTCTGGCAGTGGGATCTGTGGCAACCGGGAATGGCACTGGTGGACTTCACCAATCCGTCCGCGCGTGAATGGTACGCGTCCAAACTGGAGGCTCTGCTGGATCAGGGCGTGGACTGCTTCAAGACCGACTTCGGCGAGCGCATTCCCACCGACGTGGTCTACTTCGACGGCTCCGACCCGGAACGGATGCACAACTACTACACGTACCTCTACAACCAGACCGTCTTCGAGGTGCTGCGCAAACGACGTGGCGACGGGGAGGCGGTGGTGTTCGCCCGTTCGGCGACCGTGGGGTCGCAGCAGTTCCCGGTGCACTGGGGCGGGGACTGTGAATCGACCTACGAATCCATGGCGGAAAGCCTGCGCGGCGGGCTTTCGCTGGGCATGTCCGGCTTCGGGTACTGGAGCCACGACATCGGCGGCTTCGAGGGCACCCCGGACGCGGCGTTGTTCAAACGGTGGATCGCCTTCGGCCTGTTGTCCTCGCACAGCCGGTTGCACGGCAGTTCCTCCTACCGCGTGCCGTGGCTGTTCGACGAGGAAGCGGTCGACGTACTGCGGATCTTCGCGAAGCTCAAGGCGCGGTTGATGCCGTACCTGCACCACGCGGCCTTGCAGGCCAGCACCGAGGGAACGCCGATGATGCGCGCGATGGCGCTGGAGTTCCCGGACGATCCGGCGTGCACGTACCTGGAACGGCAGTACATGCTCGGCGACAGTCTTCTGGTCGCGCCGGTGTTCTCCGACGACGGCAAGGTCTCGTTCTACGTGCCGGACGGTGTCTGGACCGACTTCTTCACCGGCACGGAGATCCACGGCGGCCGCTGGGTGACGATGACCTGCGACTTCCGCACGGTCCCGTTGCTGGTGCGTCCCAACACAGTCCTGCCCCTCGGAGCGGTCGACGCCCGGCCGGACTACGACTATGCCGAGGGCGTGACCCTGCAGGTCTATCAGCTCGCGGACGGGGCCCGGGTGACCACCACGGTCGGTGGTTCCACGTTCCACACGCACCGGAACGGAAACCGGCTGCAGGTCGACGTGGACTCGCCGCCTTCGGAGTGGCAGGTCGCGTTCCCCGACGGCGAGGACCCGATCCCGGGAACCGGCGACGCGTGCACGATCGAGGACGTCCAATGAGGATCGTGATGGCGGTGCTGATGCTGGTGGGATTGATCGCCGCGCCCGTCGCCGCCGCCGGCCAGGCGCGCGGCCACACCGTGGCGTACGACAATTACTCGCTCACTGTGGACGGTCGCCGGGTGGTGTTGTGGTCCGGTGAGTTCCACTACTTCCGGCTGCCCAGCCCGGGGCTCTGGCGGGACGTGCTGGAGAAGATCCGGGCAGCCGGGTTCAACGGTGTCTCGCTGTACTTCCACTGGGGATACCATTCGCCCGCACCCGGCGTGTACGACTTCACCGGAATCCGTGACGTGGAACGGCTGCTGCGGCTGACCGAGGAACTCGGACTGTACGTGGTCGCGCGGCCCGGGCCCTACATCAACGCGGAGACCACGGGCGGCGGGTTTCCCGCGTGGCTCAAGACGGTCGACGGGCGGGCCCGGTCCAGCGATCCCGGATACACCGCGGCCTACCGGGAATGGCTCAGCCGGATCAATCCCATCCTGGCGCGCCATCAGGTCACCAGGGGCGGGTCGGTGATCGCCTACAACGTGGAGAACGAATACGCGGTCAACGTCGACCCGCTCTACATGCAGCAGTTACAGGAGAACGCCCGCGCGGACGGGATCGACGTGCCCATCGTGCACAACAACTGCTGCGGCGGGAACCTGGCGAACTGGTCGTCCGGTCAAGGCGCCGTGCAGATCCCCGGTGTCGACGACTACCCGCAGGCCTTCAACTGCCAGGACCCGGGCACGTGGGGAACCTGGGGTGACGGCGTGACACGGCGGCTGCGCGACGACGCCCCGGTGTACGCGGCGGAGTACCAGGCAGGCGCGATCGATCTGAACAACGCCGGGTACGAGAAGTGCCGGGAGTTGACCGGTCCGGACTACATGAAGGTGTACTACAAGTCCAACATCATCGCCAGCGGTGCCACCATGTACGGCTACTACATGCTGCACGGTGGAACCTCATGGGGATGGCTGCCGCAGCCCAACGACGTCTACACCTCGTACGACTACGGCGCGGCGATCACCGAATCTCGTGGGCTGACCGCGAAGTACGACGAGTTCAAGCGCCAGGGTTACCTGATGACCACGATCAAACCCCTGGCCAAGACCGACACCATCGCGCCGCCCGCACCCGCCGATCCGGCCGTGTTCACCCAGGCACGGGCGAACCCGGACACGGCAACGCAGTTCGTGCTCGTCCGGCATGCCGACCGGCGGACGTCGGCCGACGTGTCGACGACGCTGGACTGGTCGACACCAGACGGCTCCTACACAGTTCCGGTACGGGTCAACGGACGCGACGCCAAGATCCTGGTGGCCGGGTACGACCTCGGCGGGCAACGTCTCGTGTGGTCGAACTCCGAGATCCTGACGCACGTGACAGTGCGGGGCCGTGATGTCGCCGTGCTGTACGGACGTGACGGTGAACAAGGTTCCACGGTCCTGCGGTACAGCTCAGCTCCGGACGTGCGAGTCCTCGAAGGCACGGTGCGGAGTTCCTTCGGCGGCAAGGATCTGCGGCTGGACTACACCCATTCCGGTCTGGCCAGGGTCCTGGTCTCCGGCGGCGGCCGGCCGCCGATGCTGCTGATGCTCGGCACCGACCAGACCGCGGCGCAGTTCTGGCGGATGGACACCGCGGCCGGGCCGGTGCTGGTTCGTGGGCCGTCCTTGGTGCGGTCGGCGGCCGTCGCCGGTGACTGGTTGGTGCTGCGAGCCGACATGGACCAGGCCGGGGAGATCGAGACATTCGCCCCCGCCGGCAGGGTGGTCGTGGACGGCAGGCTTGTCACGACGCGGCGAACGCCGAGCGGTTCGTTGAGCGGCAGGCTTTCCGGGCCACGGCCGGTCACGCTGCCCGCGTTGTCCTCATGGCAGTACCGGGCCGAGCCGCCCGCGTTCGGCGACTCGGGGTGGACGGTCGCGGACAAGACCACGACAGCCAGCCCGATCAAACCGAAGACGCTGCCGGTGCTGTACGCGGACGAGTACGGCTACCACTACGGGAACGTGTGGTATCGCGGCACCTTCACCGCGAGCGGGGACGAGAAGACGGTGTCGGTCAACGCGATCACCGGCAGACGCGGGAACTACCTCGTGTGGCTCAACGGTCGTTACCTCGGCTCGGCGGCGGGCGGTACGCAGGCCGACTCCGAACCACCGGTCAACCAGGACCCTGGCCGCGGCGATTTCGCCATCCCGCCGGACCTGTTGGCGACGGGGAGCACGGCCACCTTGTCCGTGCTGGTCACGAACATGGGCCACAACGACGACTGGACGGCTGACGACACCAGGTTCAAGCAGCCGCGAGGTCTTTTCGGTGTCACGGTGGACGACGCGAAGATCTCATGGCAGATCCGGGGCGCGAACGACAACGACGCCGAACGCGGCCCGCTGAACACAGGCGGCCTGTACGGCGAGCGCGCGGGATGGCACCTGCCGGATCGTCACAGCCGTTGGCAGCCCGCACCGGCTACGATGCCGACTGGTGTTTCGTGGTACCGCACCACGTTCCGGCTCGACCTGCCCGCGGACCAGGACGTCCCGATCGCGGTGCGGTTCGGCGACCAGCCGGACCGGAAGTATCGGGCGTTCGTGTTCGTCAACGGCTGGAACATGGGCCAGTACATGCCGGACGCGCCCCAGCGCGACTTCGTGCTCCCCGCAGGGGTGCTGGGCAGGTCCAACACGCTGGTGCTGGCCGTGATCGCCACCGAGCCCGGTGCGCTGGCGCCGGCCGGCCTGGTGGCGCTAGGCAATCACTGGACCGGTGCTGCCGCGGTCGATCAACGTGGGTGACAACAGCCGGACCTCGGGCTGGACGGTCCCGCCGCCGAGCCGGCGCATCGCCATCTCCACGGCGAGGCTGCCCAGTTCCGCCGTCGGCAGAGCGATGGAGGTCAGCGGTATCGCGTGCGCCTCGGCCATGTCCTCCGGGCACACCGCGAGCACCGAGATGTCCCGCGGCACCTGCTTGCCCCGGCGGCCCAGCTCCGAGAGCAGAGGTCCCAGTATCGCCTCGTTGTGCACGACCAGGCCGGTGACGCCGGGATGACGCGTGAACACTTCGTCGAGACGCTCGCGCAGCCCGTCGTACGACGGCGGGCACGGGAAGGACGCGGCGCGCACCTTCCGTTCGCCGGCGGTTCGCTGGAATCCGTGCAGGAAACGGCCCGAGTAGCTGGTGCCGCGTTTGTAGACCTCGGGGGACGGGCCGATCAACGCGATCTCCCGGTGCCCGAGGTCGGCCAGGTGGGTCACGCAGGCCGAACCGGCCGCCGTGAAATCGAGGTCGACGCACGTCAGGTCACCTGGCTGGTCCGGCACGCCGATCAGCACGACCGGCCGGTCCAGCGCCCGCAGCACGGGCAGCCGCGGCTCGGCGGCCTCCACGTCCATCACGATCAACGCGTCGGCGATGGACGACGCGGCCACTCTGCGCAGGCCTTCCGGCCCTTCGTCCTTGGTCAGCAACAGGACGTCGTGGTCATGGGTCCGCGCCTCGGTCACGGCGGCCGCGACGAACTGCATGACCACCGGCACGTTCAGGTCGGTCCGCAACGGGATCACCACGGCCAGGACGTTGCTGCGGCTGCTGGCCAACGCCCGCGCACCGGCATTCGGGTGATAGCCCAGTTGCCGGATGCTGCGCTGGACCCGGCGGCGGGTCTCTTCGGAGATCGACCGCTTGCCCGAGAGCACATAGGACACCGTGCTCGGCGAAACCCCGGCCGCGCGGGCGACATCTGCGATGGTGACCACTTGGTGATGATAGTCGCGACGACGCGGCGATGTCATGTCCGTCCTCATCGGACAGAAAGGCGAGACCATGCGGAACTTCCGGGTTCTCGTGATCGTTCTGGCTCTGCTGGCGGGTCTGGCCGGACCGGCGATCGCCCAGCCCGCCGGCCATCCGTTCCGCGATCCGGCGCTGCCGCTCGACGCCCGGGTCGCGGATCTGCTCAACCGGTTGACACTGGCCGAGAAGATCTCGCTGTTACACCAGTTCCAGCCGGCCATCCCGCGGCTGGGCATCGGCGAGTTCAAGACCGGCACGGAGGCGCTGCACGGATTGGCGTGGACCACCGAACGGACCAACGGTAACGTCGTCACCGCCAACGCCACCGTGTTCCCGCAGGCGATCGGGCTGGCGTCGACGTGGAATCCGGCACTGATTCGCCAGGTCGGCTCGGTGGTCGGCGACGAGGCACGCGGCTACCACTCGCAGGACCCGGGGTTCTGGGGACTGCAACTGTGGGCCCCGGTGGTGAACCTGCTGCGTGACCCGCGATGGGGGCGTAACGAGGAGGGCTACTCCGAGGACCCGATGCTGACGGGTGCCATTTCGACGGCCTACGGCAAAGGGCTGACCGGCGACCACCCGACACACCTGAAAACCGCGCCCGTGCTCAAGCACTATCTCGCCAACAACAACGAGATCCGGCGGGACACCGCCTCGTCCAACCTGCGGCCCCGGGTACTGCGCGAGTACGACGAAATGGCGTTCAAGCCGGCCATCTCGGCGGACGCGGCGACCGGTGTGATGTCCTCGTACAACCTCGTCAACGGGCGACCGGCCACCGTCAACCCGGACGTCGACGACGTCGTGCGGACATGGACGGACAAAACGCTGTACAACGTCAGCGACGCTTCGGCACCGTACAACCTGACGGGCTCGCAGAAGTACTTCGCCACCAACGAGGAGGGCTTCGCCGCCACCCTCAAGGCGGGGATGGACAGCTTCACCGTCGACAACCAGCGGTCCGGCCCGACCGTCGAGATCGTCACCTCCGCGCTGGCCAAAGGCCTGCTGACGGAGAAGGACATCGACACCGCGGTGCGGCACGTGCTGAGCATCCGGTTCCGGCTCGGCGAGTTCGACCCGGACGGCGGCCCGTACGCCAGGATCGGCAAGGACGTGGTGAACAGTCCCGCTCACCGGGAACTGGCCCGCAGGACCGCGGCCGAGGCGATGGTGTTGTTGAAGAACGACAACAACGCCCTGCCGCTGGATCCGAAGCGCAGTGTCGCGGTGATCGGGCCGCTCGAGCGGACCCTCTACACGGATTGGTATTCCGGTGGCCTGCCCTACCGGGTGACCCCACTGGACGGCATCAAAGCCAGGCAGGCCAACGCGGTCGACACCGAGGCCGTCGACCGGATCGCTTTGCGCGAGGCGAGCACGGGCCGGTACGTCACCGCCGGGTCCGATGAGGACGGTGAGATCCTGAAGGTCGCCGGATCGACCTCCGGCGCGACCGAGCAGTTCGACGCCTTCGACTGGGGCGATGGCGTACTCACCTTGCGCAGCGCCGCGAACGGCAGGTACGTCGAGCGCCAGAACATCGGCGACCCCACGAGCCCGTTCCTCAACCAGGCGCCGCAGCCGCGGGACTGGTTCGTCCACCAGCAGTTCAAGCTGGAGGACGCCGGTGACGGCACGGTCGTGATCAGGTACGCCGGGTACGAGACGCCGAACACCTGGGACGGCCCGAACAACTACCTCACGGTCGCCGAGGACGGAAGGCTGATCCTGGGCTCGCCGGACGCTGCCGGTGCGACGAAGTTCCGGAAGGATCTGGTCAGCTCGGGCATCGACAGCGCTGTGCGGGTCGCACGGTCGGTGGACACCGCTGTCGTCGTTGTCGGCAGCATGCCGTTCATCAACGGCAGGGAGGACCACGACCGCACGTCTCTCGCGCTCGCGGCCAGTCAGTCCGCGCTCATCAAGGCTGTCCGGCAAGCGAACCCGAACACGATCGTCGTGGTGGAGAACAGCTATCCGACCACGCTGAACTGGGAGCAGGAGAACGTTCCGGCGATTGTCTGGACCTCGCACGCGGGCCAGGAAACGGGCAACGCGTTGGCGGACGTGCTGTACGGGACGGCGAATCCAGCGGGCCGGCTGACGCAGACGTGGTACCGCGCCGACTCCGACGTTCCGGACATCCTGGACTACGACATCATCAAGCGGGACCGTACATACCAGTACTTCAACGGCACACCGCTGTACTCGTTCGGTCACGGGTTGTCATACACGACGTTCCGGCACAGCGACCTCAGGATCACGCCGCCCGGCCGGAACGGCAGCTTCACGGCGACAGTCCAGGTGACCAACACCGGTCAGCGTGCCGGCGACGAGGTGGTGCAGCTCTACACGCACCAGCAGACATCTCGGGACAAACAACCGAACCAGCAGTTGCGTGCCTTCCAGCGGGTGAGCCTCCAGCCCGGTGAGACCCGGACAGTGCGGCTCACGGTGCCCGACCTGCGGCACTGGGACGTGACCCGGGGCAAGTGGGTCCTGGAGTCGTCGATCCATGACGTGCTTGTCGGCTCGTCCGCTTCGGACATCCGGCAACGCTCGGCCGTGCGGGTACACGGCGAACAGATCCCGCCACGGAACCTCGGCCGGGAGACCCGGGCGATCGACTTCGACGACTACTCCGGTGTGGACCTGGTCGACGAAAGCAAACAACGGGGTGAAGCGGTCGAGGTGTCCGCGGGCGGCTGGCTGCGCTTCAGCGACGCCGAGCTCAGGGCCCGCACCTTCACCGCCAGGACCGCGGGCGCCGGGACGTCCACTGTGGAGATCCGGCTGGACGATCCGGTGCACGGCAGGGTGATCGGCACGGCCGAGATAAACGCCACATCGGACAGGTACACCTACTCGACCACGACGACCTCGCTGTCCGGCGCGACCGGCCGGCACGACGTCTACCTGGTGTTCACCGGAAACGCGAGGATCAGCACCTTCACTCTGCGTTAGCGTGGCTGCCTTCCGGAAGCCGGACCTGTCCTTAGAATGAACGGCAGGTGAACGGACGAGGGAAGGGGACCTGTGGACGGTCGTGGCACACCGCATGGGGTCGCCGGACTCGCTGCCGATCCGTCCTGGCAGGTCACGGTCCTGTCCGGCGGCCGATGGAACGTCGCGGAGCGTACGTTGCGGCACGGCGGGCGCAGCTGGGTGGTCGGCCTGACCCCGGCGCGCTCGTCCGTGGCCCTCATCGTGTGGTGTGACGGAGAGGTGATCGCGCACGCCCGAGGCAGCGAGGCGGCGATGTGCACGGCCGCACGCGAATGGGTGACGAAGATCCAGGAACAGCCGGAAGGCGTCAGGAGGATCGCGACCCCGGCCGAAGACGCGAGCCCACAGAAGCGAGCAACTCGTACGACCGCCGCCGATCCGAGTGGTAGTACAGCGGAGTGGTCACCATGAGCTCGTCGGCGCCGGTGTCGTCGAGCACGCCTTGCAAGTGCTTGGTCACGGTCTCCGGGCTGCCGACCACGACGCTGCCAGAGCGGCCGGCGATCTCGGCGCGGTCCTCGTCGGTGTACGGGTAAGCCGCCGCATCCTCCGGGCTCGGCAACTGGATTCGCGTCCCGCGAACCCGGCTGAGCACCTTCAGCCGGGTGGACCCGGCGAGCCACTCGGCACGTTCGTCGTCCTCGGCCACGATCACCGACAGGCTGACCAACATCGTGGGTGACGCGGCGCGCTCCCGGTAGACCCGGGTGGCCTCCACCGCCTTGTCCGGGTTGAGGTGGTGGGCGAAGGCGTAACTCAACCCGAGCTCCGCGGCCAGCGCCGCGCTGTCCGGGGACGACCCGAGCAACCACACCGGCGGGACGTTCCCACCCACAACCGGAATCGCCTTGATCCGGGCGTCCGCGGGAGGATCGAGGAACGCCAGCAGCTCGCCGAGCTGCTCACGGAAGGACTTGGCAGTCCGTTCCCGCTCCGGACGGACAGCCTCCACAGCCGACTTGGAGCCGCCCGGCGCGCGGCCGATGCCGAGGTCGATCCGTCCAGGATGGAGTGCGGCCAGCGTGCCGAACTGTTCTGCCACCACGATGGGGGCATGGTTGGGCAATAGCACTCCGCCCGCGCCGACGCGGAGGTCGCGCGTGACGTTCGCGAGGTGGCCGACAAGGACAGCGGGAGCGGAACTGGCGACACCGCGCATGGAGTGGTGCTCGGGCACCCAATAGCGGTGATAGCCCAACGTGTCCGCGAGCAGCGCGAGATCAACGGTGTCGCGAAGAGCCTGCCGTGGCGTGGACCCCTGGACGATCGGTGAGGTGTCCAGCACGGACAGGCGCACGTCAGCCTGCCGACGCCCGTTCATGCGCGTCCTTCCCGATCACCCCTCGGGTCCGGAGTTCGCCGGCCACGGCAACCATCCACTCGGCTCGGCTGCGCCAGTCCGGGAAATCCGGTTCGAGACGGGGATACGGCGGCTCGGGAGGGGACACGTCACCGGCCCACTGCGCCTGCCGTTGGCCGGCACGCCGGGTCAACCCCGCGGCGATGGCCTCGGCGGCCACGCGAGGATCGCGGATGTCGCCGTTCGGCTCCGGACAGTCCCGCGCCAGCTCGCTCAGCCCGTCGGTGATCTCGGTCGTGACACGTTGGAAGTCGTTGACACCCTCAAGCGCGACGTAGGGGAACTCAGCGGTCAACGCCTGCCAAAGCGGCAGCATCCGCCGGTTGTAGCGAGCGCGCTGCCAGCGTTCGTAGCGGGCCCTGAGCTTCACGACGATGGTGGCCAGCGGGACCAGAGCCAGGCCCAGGGCCAGCACGAACTGGCCGCCCAGCTGTCCGGTGGAGTACAGCGCGGTCAGGAAGTCGGGGTCGAAGCTCGTGTCGAACTGCCGTCCGGCCTGGCGGACGAGCACTACGGCGTCCACGCCGATCGTCATGGCGGCCGATCCGGCGATGACGATCCAGAACGCCGCGCGTGCCCAGGTGTGGCTCAGTTTCCGGCGCAGCACCATCGCGCGGCGGACACCCACGAAGTACACGGTCAACGCGTAGCCCGAGACGGCGAGGTACCACGCGCTGCGTTCCCAGTCGTGGTACCGCTCCGGGCTGGCGGCGGGCCGCCGGATGCCGTCGACCGCGATCTGCTTGACCACCACCATGACGACAAGAGCGAGCACGAGGAAGCCGAACTCGATCAGCGCCTGGCGTTTGCGCTGGGACTCCGGCTTGTCGGTGTTGGCCAGCAGGAAGAACGTGGCCCAGCAGTACGCCATGGCCATCCAGCAGCCGTTCAGGATGTGACCCCACACGGTGGGACCGAAGAAGTCCTTGATCGGCTCCAGGACGGGGGTCTTGATGCCGAACGTCGCGGCGATCGCGAGCAGCACCAGCCCGGCCGTCAGGACGCGCAGGGCGAGATCGTCCCGCCGACGGGTCAGCTGGACGATCTCCCAGATGGCCACCGCGCAGATGACCACACCTTTGGTCCAGCGGATGGCCAGCTCAACGTCCATGCGTGAATCCGAACGCCGCGGCGATGCTCTGCTCGGCGGACCCGGCTGCCGGCGGGAGACGGTTCGGCCGCGGTCGTTCCTGCGCCAGCCGCGCCAGCTCCCGTGCCCCGACCTCCGCCTCCCACTCCCGCCAGTCGCCGTACGCGCTGGTCACGAGGTCCTCGGCGGAACCGACACCGCAGCTGAACGTGTCGCCGATCTGGAGGTGATCCCGGACGATGTGCATCACCTCGTGGAAGATGACCAGCGTCTGTTGCGGTGCGGGCGAGTTCTTCTCGACGAAGATCCGGTCCATGTCCCGGGTGGGCGCCAGGTGACCGACGCCGGAGGTGGCGCCGAGGTCCGTCGCCCGGACCTTGATGCGTCTGCCCCGGTGCGCCGCGAGCCGTTCGCACAGCTCATGGGGACCAAAGGGCGCGTTCAGCCCCAGGTCTTCGACCAGGTTTCGGCACAGCGTGTGAAGCTGCGCCATGCTCATGGGCGTCGCTGTCATCCCTGTCGTCCCGCTGTCGTGACCTGGCTCCTCGACCCGTTGGTCATCATGCCACGTCTCCGGGGCGCGCATGGCGGCACGCTCGCGTGACAGCGCGTGCCGTAACTGCTCACGTTGGGTGGCGATGGGTACCGACATGCGACAGATCAGGTACGACAGTACGCCACAGGCACGTAACGCACTGACAAGGAGCTCGTCGCGGATCTGGTCCACAACGGCCGGGTCGTCACCAAAAAAGGCGATGTCGACCTCGAAGAAGGCGGCGAGCGCGGCCAGCTGGCCGGGGTCCGGGGAGGCGCCGGCGCGCAGCCGCTCCAACGTCGTCGGCCCTGGGAGCACCCGCTGCACCTCGGCGTCGGTGTAGCGCCGCCACGTCCCGGTCTCCGGGTCCCGCGCGACGACCACGTCGAACAGCCAGTCCAACCGGTCCGCGAGGGATTCCGCCGAGGCGGTCACTCCTCGTCGTCGTCTTCGACCAAGGCGCGCGCCAGTGCGCGCATCATCGACGCCTGTTCACGGGCTGTCCGGGCGTCTCCGGCCGCGTCCCGACGCGCTGTCTTCGTCACTCCGGAGGCACGCAGCGCCTCCTGCAACTCGCGCGCGGCGTTGCGCAGTTCGTCCTGTGCTTCCCGGCTTTCGGCGAGTTGCCGGCGTAGCCGCTGCTCACGGTCCGCGAGGTCACGCTCGACCTGGGCGGTGACGGCGGGGTCGGTGAAGTAGCCGACCGGGACGTCGAAGAACCAGGCGACCGCCTTGAGGGTGCGCAGCGTGGGGTTCTGCTTGACCCCGCGGCGCAGTTCACTCAGATGCGATTCGGACAGCTCCCAGCCTTCGGCGCGGCAGGCCGTGACGACCTCGCGGTTGGTGTAGGTCCGCTCCGGCGAATGCGCCGGTCGCAGCACCTCGAACAGGCGGTTGAGCTGCTCGCTCAAGCTGCCAGGTTGTGGCTCGCTGTCGTGTGTCATCGCATGTCTCCCCAGTATGAGTAGCACTGCTTCGGGGTGAGGACAACTTGCTTCGGTCTAGCGTCCCTGCTCGAGCGGCACTACTGCATGTCGTCACGCTCCAGCGTAGCGCGATAGTCGAACAGTGTTGTAGAGTTTCGCTGAAGCGGCCTGGGGGTACGCTTCACCGGGGGTTCCGGTTCGCTACGCGAGCCGGGTCAGCTGGGGGACACCAGCCGGTGGCGCCGTTCGAGGCGCCACCGGCACATTCATGCCCCTGCACCATCGTGAGTGGTTATCGGTGTTCTAACCCTGATAAACGCTCACGAGGAGGATCAGCGGCCCTGCCGACGGTATGGTTCTCAGTGTGTTCGTGAAGGTATGCGGGCTGCGCACGCAGGAAGACGTCAAGGCGGCGGTGGCCGCCGGGGCCGACGCGGTCGGCTTCGTCTTCACCAAGAGCGCCCGGAAGGTCGACCCCGCCGCGGTCCGGCCGCTGCTCGCCGACGTGCCGGACAACGTGCTCACGGTCGGTGTCTTCGCGGGCATCCCGGCGGCCGACGCGGCCCGGATCGCGCACGAAGCGGAGGTCCAGGCCGTGCAGTTGCACGGTGACTACCCCCGCGGCGCGTTCGAGGAGTTCGACGGCCTGCCGTTCCGGCTGCTCCGGGCGACCACGCTCACCGAGGACACGGACGTCACCGTGGGCGCGTACGGCGAGGAAATGTTGCTTCTGGACTCTCCGGTCGCCGGTTCCGGGGAACGCTGGGACCTGTCGGTGCTCGCGCGGTCCGCGCCGGCCGGGAAGTGGTTGCTGGCCGGCGGGTTGAGCCCGGCGAACGTGGCGGCCGCGATCGAGACGGCCAAGCCGTGGGGAGTGGACGTCTCCAGTGGCGTCGAGTCGGCCCGTGGAGTGAAGGACCACGAGCTGATCCGTCAGTTCGTCTCGGCCGCCAAAGCCGTCTGATCACGAGAGTAACGAGACCAGCCGGTCACGCGGCAGGCAAGGTGTGCGGTGGCCGTCGCGGCCGGTCATGCTTTCGTTGGCGGTCAGGGCATTGAGCACGGCCTCCTCGACCGCGTGCACCACCGCTTCGTAGAACGGGTCCATCTGTCCCCATGGGACGAACTGGAGATTCTCGAACCGGGCCGGTCCGTTCGGGAAGCCACTGGTCAGGGCGCCTTCATTGGCGGTGGAGAAAGCCAGGAACAGATCGCCGGAGAAGTGCGAACCCGTCGTACCGGTGCGGGCGATGCCGAGGGTGGCCCGGCGGGCCATCGCGGTGCACTGGCCGGGAAGCAGCGGGGCGTCGGTCGCGAGCACGACGACCACGGAACCGGCACCCGGCTTCCCCTCGATCCACTCTTCCAGCGGGTTGTCGTCGGCCAGCAGGGCGCCTACCGGCGTGCCCGCCACCGTGAGTTCACGGCGGGAACCGAAGTTCGCCTGGACGAACGCTCCGACGGTGAACTCGTCCCGGCCGTAGGACACCACCCGGGAAGCCGTGCCGCTGCCTGCTTTGAAGCCGTAGCAGTTCATTCCGGTACCGCCGCCGACGGAACCCTCCTCGACCGGTCCGGACACGGCGGCTTTGACGGCGGCCATCGCGTGGGCCGGCTGCACTGCCGGTGCGTAGATGTCGTTGAGGTAGCCGTCCCAGGTCTCCGCCACGACAGGCAACAGCCACTCGTGCGCGCCGCCGGGCCGTTCCTCCGCGACCCAGTCGATCACCCCGCGATGGCACATCCCGACCGCGTGCGTGTTGGTGATCAGCACCGGCAGACTCAGCGCGCCGGTTTCGGTGAGCCAGGCCGTGCCGGTCATTTCCCCGTTGCCGTTCAACGAATGCCAGCCTGCCGCACACGGGTGCGCGACGGTCGCGTGCCGGCGAGGCAGGATCGCGGTCACGCCGGTCCGCACGGATTCGCCTGACACGAGCGTGGTGTAGCCGACCGCGACCCCAGGTACGTCGGTGATCGCGTTGTACGGTCCGGGTTTTCCTGGCAGGTCCACCACACCGAGCGCACGGAAGCGGGGTTTGCCGGACGGCGTCTGCATCAGAGTCACGTGAGATCACATCCTGTGGCGATGGCGGCGTACGCGATGATCTGCCGTTCGGCGTCGGTGGGGTGGAAGGTGGGCACGGCCATGGTCATATGCAGGCCGTAGCCGTCTTCCAGGATCACCAGGTTGCGGGCGATGCCCAGGGCGTCCCCGGCGAGCCGGAACACCCCGGCCGCCGCACCCGCTTCGAGGATGCCCACGTAGATGGCTACCTGGCGGTGGTAGAGATCGATGTACCGGGCGGCGTACGCGGGGTCCTTGCGGGCGAACGCGCCCAGCTCGTACAGCAGGTACGCCAGCTCGTCGCCGGGGCCTTCCGGCAGGCCGCTCCTGATCATCGCGAGCAGGCGCCTGCGCGGGTCCGGTTCGTCGCGCACGGCCTGCTCCCGCGCGGTGCAGAAGCGGCCGATCGCCTCCCGCTGCACCTCCTGAAGCAGGTCGGGCAGCGTGGGGAAGTAGTAGAGCACCGAACCGGGGGACAACCCGGCCTGCCTGGCCACGTCGCCCAGCCGCAGCTCCGCCAGGCCGCGTTCGACCACGGCGCGCCGGGCCGCCTCCATCAGCTGCGTGCGGCGGGCCTCCTGCCGCTTGGGACGTGCCATGGAAGCGATTTTGTCGAACGATCGTCAAAAAACCAAGTAGGCCCTTGACTGCGGTCTCGTCGAGTTCTTTGATGCTCTTTCAAGAAACTCCGGCAGTGGAGGTGGGTCATGAGCGAGTCCACGACTGCGGCACCGCCCCGCCTGCGCCGTGGCCTGAAGGTCCTCGGCGCGCTGCTCATCACGTTGTCCGCGATCACGCCCGCGTCCTCGGTCTTCATCATCGCGCCCGGGGTGATCGGACAGGCCGGTACGGGCGCGATCTGGAGCTTCCTCGCCGCCGGTGTGGTCGGCGTGTTCATGGCGTTCGTGTACGCCGAGCTGGCGTCCGCCTATCCCCTCACCGGCGGCGAGTACGCGATCGTCGGCCGCACGCTCGGGCGGCTGCCCGGTTTCCTGGTGATGGGCCTGATCATGGTCACCCAGGTGATCATCATCGCGGTGATCGCCCTCGGCGTCGGCATCTACCTGTCCGCGGTGTTCCCCGCGCTGAACGGACCGGTGGTCGCCGCGGTGACCGTGGTGGCCGCGGCGGTGTTCGGCGTGCTGGACATCCGGGTCAACGCGTGGGTCACCGGCATCTTCCTGGCCATCGAGATCATGGCGCTGGTGATCGTGTCCGCGCTCGGCCTGCTGAACGTGGAACGGCCACTGTTCGCCGAGCCGGTCGCGGGCAGCCCGCCTGCCGCGGTGACCATCGGCGTGATCGGCGCGGCCACCGCGGTCGCGATCTTCGCCTACAACGGATACGGCTCCGCTGTGATGCTCGGCGAGGAGACCACCGACGCCTCGCGCGGAATCGCGCGGGCGATCCTGTGGGCGTTGGTGATCACGGTGATCGCCGAGATCGTTCCGGTGACGGCGGTCCTGCTCGGAGCTCCCGCACTGGACGGCCTGTTCGGCGCGGGCAACATGATGGAGTACTTCATCACCTCGCGCGCGGGATCGGGCTGGAACACGGCGATCAGCCTGGCGATCGCGGTGGCGATCATCAACGCCGTGCTGGCGATCCTGCTGCTCACCGCCCGGCTGTTCTTCAGCAGTGCCAGGGACTCCGTCTGGCCAGGGCGGGTGAACCGTGGACTGGGCGCGATCCACCCGCGGTTCCACACGCCGTGGGTCGCCACACTCGCGGTGGGCGTCCTGTCGGCCGCGGTGTGCTTTGTGGACCTGGACGTGCTGTTGGTGGTGACGGGCTCATCGTTGATCGTCGTCTACGCCGCGTTGTGCCTCGCTGTTCTTGCCGGTCGCCGCAACGGGACCACCGCGCATGCGCGGTACCGGATGCGATGGTTCCCCGTGCCGCCCGTCCTGGCTCTGGCGGCACTCGGTTACGTGACGTACCAGACCGCGCGGGACCCCGTGATCGGCCGGCCGAGCCTGCTGGTGACCCTCGGCATCCTGGTGGTGTCCGCGGTCTGCTACCTCCTCCGCCGCAAACACTGGGTCCTGCGCGATCCGGCTGACGATCAGGCGGACTGACCCTCAGGGGCGCGTGATCGGCGACCGCAGGCTGTTGGCGCACCGCAACACCCGGGGCCCGGCCAACGCGTCCGGGTCCAGCGGACTGTCCGTCCGGACCAGGAAACTCCGGACCTCGCCGGCCAGCATCGGGACCAGCATGTCGTCCACGGTCGCGTCAGCGGCGACCCGGTCGGCGAGAACGGCCACGTCCCGGGCGAACGACCGGGCCAGGACGTCCACCCGGTAACCGCCGAAGACCTTCTCGACCCGCGCGGTGAACGGCTCGGGGTCGTACGGCAGGTCGATGTCCTCCTTGAACAGGTGGATCGCCCGAATGTCCGGGGTGCGCGCCACCAGGACGTCATCGCCGGGCTCGGTCAGGGCAGCCGCCACCTCGATCGTGGCGGCGGACCGTGCCGGAACCGAGAGCGGCACACGGGCTGTGGACACGGTGATGCCCGTGAAAGTCTGTCGTTCCAGAACGAGTTCCTGCTCCCACGGGGAGCCGTGGTCGTTGACCGCGACCAGGACGAGGCTTCCCGAGCGCGGCTGGAACGTCAGCAGACGCGGGGCGAACGCCTGGCGAAGCGCGAACCACAGCGGCTTGGCCCGTTCGCCACTGTCCACAGCGGACCAGGAGGTCACCGGCCAGCAGTCGTTGAGCTGCCACACGACCGCGCCGGCGGTACGCGGCCACCAGGACCTGAAGTGCTCGATGCCGAACGTCACGGCCCGGGCCTGGTTGAGCTGGGTGGCCCAGTGCCAGTCGGCGAAGGCGAGCGGAACGGCCAGGTGCCCGGCCATGCCACGCAGGAGCTTGCCGTTGCCGTCCTCGGCCTTCTGGTGCGCCAGGAAACCCGGTGACGTCGGGCTGAGCGGCTCGTCGTGCACCGCCTCGGTGAGCGTCGTCCACGTCGGCGGCCCCTGGAACCCGAACTCCGCACAGAACCGGGGTATGTGATCCCGGTAGGCGGTGTAGTCCAGGCGGTTCCACACCTCCCAGTCGTGCCGGGTGCCGTGGTTCTCGTCATTGGGGTGGTGCGGCGCAGGGCTGTACGGGCTGCCGGGGGAGTAGAACCTGGTCGGGTCGAGTTCCGCGACGATCCGCGGGAACAGGTCCGTGTAGTACCAGAGCCCCCAGGTGCGGCCCGCCAACTGCTCCGGCCAGCCCCAGTCCGCGTAACCCCAGAGGTTCTCGTTGTTGCCGTTCCACAGGGCGAGTGACGGATGGGAGGTCAGCCGGGCGACGTTCTCCCGAGCCTCGGCCGCCACCTCGCCGCGCAGTGGTTCCTCCTCGGGATAGGCCGCGCAGGCGAAGGGGAAGTCCTGCCAGACGAGCATCCCCCGCTCGTCGCAGACGTCGTAGAAGTCCTCCGTCTCGTAGATGCCGCCGCCCCACACCCGCAGCAGGTTCATGTTGGCACCGGCTGCCTGATCGACCCGGCGGGCCAGCCGATCACGGGTGATCCGGGTGAGGAAGTGGTCGTCGGGGATCCAGTTCGCGCCTTTCACGAAGATCGGCCGGTCATTGACCACGACGGTGAACGGAGTGCCCAGATCGTCCGGTTCGGTGTCCACTGTGATCGTGCGGAAACCGATCCTCCTGCTGACACCGTCGATTTCGTTGCCGTTCACCGTCAGGCTGATGTCGAGCGAGTACAGCGGTTGCTCACCGTGGCCCGCGGGCCACCACAACCGGGCATCGGGAACGAGGATCGTGACCTCCGCCGAAGCCTGCTGGCCGGACACGTGAACCTGTTCGGTTCGTCCGTCCACTATGGCTACCAGGGCGACGTCGTCCGCGGCGTCCGCCCATTCCAAGTCCACATGTACAGTGACATGACCGGTGCCGTCCGGTTGGACTGTCACGAGTGGACGGACGCCGGCCAGCCGGGCGACCCGCCAGCGCTCCAGGCGAACAGGCTTCCAGATCCCCGCGGTCTGCAGGTCAGGTCCCCAGTCCCAGCCGAAGCCGCAGGCCATCTTGCGGACCATGTTGAACGGGTGCGGGTAGGCGCGGTCACGCCAGCCCAGTTCCCGCTCGACCTGCTCGGCATGGGCGAGGGCGGAGTGGAAGTCCACGGTCAGGTCGTTGTCGCCGTCCCGGAGGATCTCGCGGACGTCGAACCGGAACGCACGGTGCATGTTCGCGGTCTTCCCGACCACGACCCCGTTCAGGCCAATGGTGCTCACCGTGTCCAGGCCGTCGAAGACCAGGTCGACTCGTTCGCCGGGCGCGGGCGGATCGACGGCGAAGGACGTCGAGTAGCGCCAGTCCGCCCGGTGCATCCACCGCAGCTCTTCCTCGTTGCGGTCGAGGAACGGATCGGGAATCAGACCGGCCGCCAGCAAATCCAGGTGGGTCGAACCGGGGACGGTGGCGGGCACGGTCCGGCCGGCCACCGCACTCGGTATCTCACCCCCGGTAGCGGTCAGCTGCCATCCGTCATGCAGGTGCTGCCGGATCATTCATCGCTCCTCAGCGGTCAACGAGAGGCCTGGTAGTGGTCGTAGGTCTCGGTGGTGTCGAACGACTCGGGCACGTCCAGATCGAGGGAACGGCCGCGGGCGTCCGGGTTCGGCGCGGCGGCGGCCAGCAACCTGGTGTACGGGTGCCGGGGCCGCAGGATCACGTCGTCGGCCGGTCCCCGCTCCACCACACGGCCCCGGTACATCACCAGGATCTCGTCGGAGAAGTGCCGGGCCGTGGCGAGGTCGTGGGTGATGTAGAGGACGGCCAGGGTCTCCTCCCGCTGCAGTTCGGCGAGCAGGGAGAGGATGTCTAGCCGGATGGACACGTCCAACATGGACACCGGCTCGTCGGCGACCACCACCCGGGCGCCCGGCGCCAGGGCGCGCGCGATCGCCACGCGTTGACGTTGGCCGCCGGACAGCTCGTGCGGACGGCGTGCCGCGAAGTCCTCGGCCGGCTTCAGGTTGACCCGCTCCAGCAGGTGCCGGACCGCGGGCCACGAGGCATCCCGGTGGTGCAGCCGGAGCGGCCGGACCAGGTGGTGCTGCACGGTGTGGAACGGATTCAGCGAGGCGAACGGGTCCTGGAAGATCATTTGGACGTGGTCGCGGTACGTCCTGTCGTCCACCCGCCGACCGTCCGGTGTGGTCACGGTGATCCGGCCGGAAGTCGGTTCCTCCAGCCTGGCGATCATCCGGGCGACCGTCGACTTCCCCGATCCGGATTCACCGACAAGGGCCACGGTGCGCCCGGGACGCAACTCGAACGAGACGCCGTCCACCGCACGCAATGTCGCCCTGCGCAGCCCTGACCTGATCACGTAGTCCTTGACCAGGCCGGTCACCTCCAGTGTCGTCATGACGTCTCCCGTTCCGGAGTGGACATGGCGAACAACCCGCGCTCACCGGTGAGGCTGGGGAACGAACGGAGCAACTGCCGGGTGTACGGGTGTCGAGGCCTGCGATGGATCTCGTCCGCCGTCGCGTACTCGACGACCTCACCGGAGCGCATCACGGCGATCCGGTCGCTGATCTCCAGCAACAGCGGCAGATCGTGGGTGATGAAGATGACCGCGAACGCCATCTCGTCCCGCAGCCGCAGGATCTCCCGGAGGATGCCGCGCTGGACGACCACGTCGAGCGCGGTCGTCGGCTCGTCCATGATCATCACCTGCGGTTCGAGCAGCATCGCCATGGCGATCATGACACGCTGCCGCATGCCACCCGACAGTTCGTGCGCGTAGGAGTCCAATCGGGACGGATCGACGCCGACCCGCCGGAACACCTCCGCGCACCGCGACCGGCGCTCCTGTTTGGACATGTCCGGCCGGTGAGTGGTCAGCACGTCCTCGAGTTGCGCACGGACCGGTGTGACCGGGTTGAGCGCGTTCATCGCGCCCTGGAAGACCATGGACAGCTTGGACCACCGGAACGTCCGGAGTCGCTCGGCATCCAGCGCGAGCACGTCGATGTCCTGGCCGTCGCGGTCATGCAGGACGACCGAGCCCGCGGTGACCTGGGCGGGCGGCCGGTGCAAGCGGTTGATCGCGTACGCCAGCGTGGTCTTCCCGCACCCGGACTCCCCGGCCAGGCCGAGGATTTCGCCCCGGCCCAGTGTCAGTGACACGTCCCTGACCGCATGGACCGGTGGATCAGCCCGGTAGACGACGTCCAGTCCGGTGACGGTGAGCACCGCGGACCGATTCCCGCTGGAAGGCTTGGCAGCAGTGACATCGGAGTCGTTCTGCCTGGCGTGGCCGGTCCGCAGCTGAGGGTTGATGATCTCGTCGATGCTGAAGTTGATCAGCGCGAGCCCGCAGCCGAACAACGCGATGATCAGCCCCGGCGGCACGAACCACCACCATGCGTCCAGTTGCAGCGCGAAGCCGTTCTGGGCGTAGTACAGCATCGTGCCCAGTGTCGAGGAGTTGGACGCGCCGAGGCCCAGGAACGACAGCCCGGCCTCGTTGAGGATGGCCAGAATGACCGCGAACACGAACTGGGACGCCAGGATCGGCAACAGGTTGGGCAGGATCTCGACACAGATCACCCGCCACGTCTTCTCCCCGGACACACGGGCCGCCGCCACGTAGTCGCGGTTGCGCAGCGACAGCGTCTGCGCCCGCAGGACCCGGGCGGCCGCCGCCCAGCCGGTCAGCGCGAGCACGACCGCGATCGTCCACGACCCGCGTTGGTCGGCCGGGACGAACCCGGCGATCACGATCACCAGCGGCAGGCCGGGGATCACCAGGGCCACGTTGGAGAACAACGAGAACACTTCGTCCAGGGCGCCACCGGCGTAGCTGCCGATGATGCCGAAGATGGCCGAGAGCACGGTCGCCAGTACGCCCACCAACAGGCCGATCTGGAGCGAACCGCGCGTCGCGTGCGTCAGCTGGGCCAGGACGTCCTGGCCGGTCTGGGTGGTGCCGAGCAGGTGATCACCACTCGGCGACGTCAGACCGATGTCGCGCACGGCACTCGGGTCGCCGGTGAACAACGGCCCCAGCAGGCCGAACAGGGCGATGAGCACGACAAGGCCGAGGCCGATGCCCAGTTTCGGCGACCAGGCAGGCAGCACCGCACGCCACCTGCCGCCCGCTCGCTTGTCCACAATGGTCTTGGTGACCGGTCCGGGATTGGTCATGGCGAGCCCCTCAGACCCGGGCGCGGGTGCGCGCGTCGATGAGGCCGTACAGCAGATCCACGGCCAGGTTGGCGGCCAGCACGGCGACGGTGATCACCAGGAAGATCCCCTGCATCAGCGCGTAGTCGTTGTTCTGCACGGCCTGTAACAGCTTCGAGCCGATACCCGGGTACGAGAACACCTGCTCGGTGATGATCGACCCGGACACCACGAACCCGAGCGAGATGGCGAAGCCGGCCACCGAGGGCAGGACCGCGTTGCGGGCCGCGTACCGGATCATGATCCTGCTGTCGCGCAGCCCTTTCGCCCGCGCGGTCAGAACGTAGTCCTCGGACGCGGCGGACACGGTCATGTTGCGCATCCCGAGCAACCAGCCGCCGACCGACGAGACCACGATCGTCAGGGCGGGCAGGATGCCGTGGTACACGGCTGATCCGATGAACTCGGCGTTCCAGCCGGGCGTGAGCGTGACGTCATATCCGCCGGAGAGCGGGAACCAGCCCAGCGTCGTGGCGAACACCGCGGCCAGGATGAGCGCGAGCCAGAAGTACGGCACCGCCGCGAGCACAGTCGTGGCAGGCACCAGGGTGTCCAGCCAGGTGCCGCGCTTCCAGCCGACGATCGCGCCCAGCGCGATCCCCAGCAGGAACGACAGCAGCGTCGCCAGCCCGACGAGCACGATCGTCCACGGCAGGGAGGACGCGATGACCTCGCTGACCTCCGCCGGGAACACGCTCACCGACACGCCGAAGTCCCCGGTGAGCATGTTGCCCAGATAGGCGAAGTACTGGCTCAGCAACGACTCGTCGCCGCCGGTGCCCAACAGCAGTTCGTACGCCCGGCGGGCGGCCGGGTCGACCGAACCGCCCCGGACCTGCAACTTGGCCATCAGGATGTCCACCGGGTTGCCCGGCATCAGCCGGGGGATCAGGAAGTTCAGCGTGACCGCCGTCCACAGCGCGACCACGTAGAACAGCAGCTTGCGGACGTAGTAGTTCATCACGCGCCCGCGGGCTTGAGCCGCTTGAACACCTGGGCCTGGTCGGGGCGCTGCCAGACAGCCGGGAAGGCGTACATGTCCTCCTTGCTCGGCCAGCCGGTGAACTCCTTGGCGTTGTACACGTTGACGGTTCCGTTGGTCAGCACAGGGATGCACGGCATCGCCGACTCGAGGGCGGTCTGGATGGTCTCGTAGTGCGGCTGTCGTGCGGCCTGGTTCGACGGGGCGATCTTCTTCAACTCGGCCAGGGCGTTGTCCACGGCCGGATCGCTGAACCGGGAGAAGTTGGGGTTCGCCGTCTGGCCGACCGGGGCGGTGGTCGCCGTGCTGAAGAAGTAACTGAAGACGTAGAAGGGATCGGGTGCCGGACCGGGCGTGAGGGAGTCGATCAGCAGCTCGTACTGGCCGCGGCCACGCGCGTCGGCCCATTCGTTGTAGGAGACCTGTTGCGGCGTCAGCTTGATCCCGGCTTGCTGCAACTGCTGCGCCATGGTGTCCACCGCGGTGATGTAGTCGGTCCAGCCCGCGACGACCTTCACGGTCAGTGCCAGCGGTTTCCCGTCCTTGGCGTAGATCCCGTCGGCGCCCTTGGCGTATCCGGCGCCGGTGAGCAGCTGGCCGGACTTGCCGACTTCGGGATTCGCCGGTGCGATGCGTTCCCGCAACCGGCCGGAGACGATGTCACGGTCGCGGTCCGGCAGGGCGAGCCCGGGGGAGATGTCACCGGCGGTGCCCTGGAAGGCCAGTGCGTTGAGCTGACCGCGGTTGATCGCGTAGTAGATCGCCTTGCGCACCGCGGGATCGGTCTGCGGGCCCTGGCAGCCGAGTTGCGTGTTCGAGCAGCTGAACAGGGTGATCTGGTTGATGTTGGAGACGAGCGCCCGGTAGCCGGGGTAGATCCTCTCGGTGTTCTTGACGTCCGGCACGGGACTGGTCTGCCAGTCGATCGTGCCTGCCTGCAGCGCGTCGGCCCCGGCCTGGTTGCCCGACAACGACAGGTACCGGACCTTCTTGACCGCGGGCTCACCACCCCAGTACGACGGATTGGCCTTGAGGGTGAAGGCCTGCGGTTTGAAGTCCTCGAGCACGTACGGCCCGGTGCCCACCGGTTTGGCGATGACGTCGTTGGCCGGGCTGGGAATGGACTTCCAGAGATGTTCCGGGACGATGAACAGCTTGCCCAGCACCTGGGGCTCCTCCATGTACGCCGGAGCCGGGAACCTCACCGTCACGGTCCTGTCGTCGACCGCCGTCGTCTCACCCTGGAAGCCGGTGTTGTTCATGGACGGGTTCCCGCGGACCATGTCGAACGTGAACACCACGTCCTTGGCGGTGAACGGCTGACCGTCGGACCATTTCACGTTGTCCCGCAAGGTGATCGACAGTTCGGTGCCGTCGCCGTTCCATGCGTACCGCGTGCCCAGCAACGGCACGGGCGGCGCGTCTCTGCTGGTGAGGTTGAAGAAGAAGAGCGGTTCGAAGATCGTGCCGGGTCCCTCGTTGACCGAGGGCGAGTACGGGTTCAGGTTCTGCTGGTAGTCGCCGGACTGGCCGCTGTACACGACCAGCGTGTCGGTCACCGGCCCGCCCGCGGGCGGGGACTGGGAGCAGGCGGTCGCGGCCAGTGTGATCGCGGTCAGTCCGATCACCGCCACCGTGAGCCTTCTGCGCAGGAACATCGTTGATCCCTCCGTGTCGATTCCCCGGCTGTGGTGGCGAAGATTCTTCAATCACTGAAGAAAGAAAGTCAAGGATTGATCGGCGTCCGGTTCACCTTGTCCGCTCAGGGGCTCCGACCGGACAACTCCACGAGATCGGCTGCGTGGTCGCCAGTTCTGGCGAAAGGTGGTGGATTCTTACGTTAGTCGCTAAAGTAAGTCGCTGGCCGGTCTTGCACGTCAGCCGATGACTGGAGGATCCATGGCCGGATCGGCCCGCGGGCTGGGCGTTCTGGAGGGTTCTCGCGGCTCTGGTCGTCGCCTTGGTGGTGCTCGAAGACCACCGGCCGCTGGCCGATCGGGAAGGGGAGCCGTACTACGGGATCGCCGGCTTGTCGCGTGTGGACAGCGACGGCGGCGCGGTGGTCTCCCGGGCGATGTACCGAGCGGGCGGGGACCACCGTTGCGCGACGGCGACACCGTCGATCCGTTCCAGGACCGACTCGGCGACCGTGATGCCGAACTGATGAACGTCCACACTCATCACACTCAGCGGCGGCGACGCCACCCGGCACAGGGTGGAGTCGTCCCAGGCGATCAGGCTGAGTTGATCGGGAACCCGCACACCCATGTCGGCGGCGACAGCGAGCCCGGCCACAGCCATCACGTCGTTGTCGTACAGGATCGCGGTCGGCGGTTCGGCCCGGCTGAGCAGTTCCGCGGTGTGCTTGGCGCCGCTCTCCTCCGAATAGTCGCCTTCGACCACGATCGGCTTGATCCCGGCCGAGCGGCATCCGTCGAGCTGGGCGGCGGTCCGGGCCCGGGTGTGCAGCAGTGTGCTCGGGCCGGTCACCCTGGCGATCCGGCGGTGACCGAGTTTGACCAGCCGGCGCAAGGCTTCCAGCACCGGGCCCGCGTCGTCGGTGCGCACCGCGGGCAACCCGGCCTCGTCGGCGGCGCCGACCAGGACCGCGGGCAGGCCCAGTTCGGTGAGCACCGCGGGTCGTTTGTCGTCCACGCTCCGGTTGACCACGATCGTGGCGTCGACCAGGCCACGCTGGGCCCAGCGCCGGTAGGCGGCGATCTCGGCCTCCTGCGTGGCGACCACGTGCAGCAGCACGGAGAGTTCGCGGTCGGCGAGCCGCTCCTCGATCCCGGCGATGAACTCCATGAAGAACGGCTCGACGCCGAGCAGCCGGGCGGGCCGGGCGAGCACCAGTCCGATGGCACCGGTGGATTCGTGGTGTGCCGCCATCACTCGCAGTGCCTCCATGTCGGACTCGCCTCGGGGCGAGTCTAACCGTCCGGCCGACTTAAGCCAGTTATTAAAGTAAGGTGCGACACGTGAGCGGATCACCACGGGCCACGGTCCACGCCAGCAGCAAGGCCGCCGTGCTCGACCTGATCAGAGCCGCCGGGACGATCAGCCGGGTCGGGCTGATCAACGCGACGGGCCTGACCGGCGGCACGATCTCCACAGTCGTGCGCAACCTGATCGACGAGGGCCTGGTCGTGGAGATCGGCCTGGCCGAGTCGACCGGCGGCAAGCGCAGAGTCCTGCTCCAGCTGGAGCACTCGGCGCGCTACGCGGTCGGCGTGCACCTCGACCACACCAACGTCACCTACGTGCTGGTCAACCTCGGTGGCTCGGTGGTGGCGCGGATATCCCGCTCGTCCGCCGGGATCGAAGATCCTTCCCTTGTGGTGTCCAGGATCACCCGTGCGGCCGACAGCCTGATCGAGAGCGTCGGCGTCGACCGCGACCGGGTGCTCGGCCTCGGGCTGGTCTCGCCCGGGCCGCTCGCGCCGACGGCGGACATGCGGCTGACCCCGCCCGCGATGCGGCGGTGGGAGGACTTCGCCTTCGACCGGGCGCTGGAGAAGTCGACCGGACTGCCCGTGATACTGGACAACGACGCGACCGCGGCCGCACTGGGAGAGCACTGGTCGGGCAGCGTGGGAGCGACGTCGACGGTCGCGGCCCTCTACATGGGAACAGGCATAGGCGCGGGCATTCTGCTCAACGGCATCCCGTACCGCGGGCCGAGCGGGAACGCCGGGGAGATCGGCCACACCTGCCTGGCCATCGACGGCCCGGACTGCTGGTGCGGAGCCAAAGGCTGCCTTGAGGCCGTCGCGGGTCCGGCCGCCGTCGTCGCGCAGGCACGGGCGGATCGTGGCCTGGCTCGTGCGGCGGGACTGACGAGCAAGGCACGGGCGCCGGTCGCGACGGACTTCGCGGCCATCAGTCGTGCGGCTCGGCGTGGGGACGCCCGTGCTTCCGCTTTGCTGGAACGGTCCGCCCGGTACATCGCCGTGGCGGCTCGTGGGCTGGCCAACGTGGTGGACCTCGAGGTACTGGTCCTGACCGGCAACAGTTTCGCGATCGCGGGATCGGCGTACCTGCCGGTGGTGCGCGCGGAGATGGAGCGGGCGTTCTTCGCCCGGAGTGCCCATCCGGTCGAAGTCCGGCTGTCCAACACGGCGGCCACCGCACCGGCCGTCGGCGCCGCGGCGATCGTGCTGCAGTCCGAACTCGCGCCGCTGCGGGAAAGGGTCGCGCTCCCGGAGAATCTCGCTGCCGCCGAGCCGCCGGTGCTCCGTCCGTCGTCCGCGTAACGCTGGTCACTCCGGTCCCGGAACCTGTCACGGATCACCTTCCCGTTTTGTCCTGAGGTCGAGGTGATTACTCATGGACAGGAAGTCGGAGCGGACCATCGCGACGTCCGTGCTGGTGATCGGGACCGGGGGAGGCGGGCTGCGTGCGGCGATCGAACTGACCAACGCCGGAGTCGACGTGCTCGCGGTGGGCAAGCGCCCCAAGGCCGACGCGCACACGTCACTCGCGGCGGGCGGGATCAACGCGGCACTCGGCACGATGGACGCGCAGGACAGTTGGCAGCAGCACGCCGCCGACACGCTCAAGGAAGGCTACTTCCTCGGTGACCCGCGGACGGTCCAGATCGTCACGCAGGGTGCGGCGGAAGGAATCCACGAGCTGGAGAGCTACGGGATGCCGTTCGCGCGTGAGGCGGACGGCCGGATCTCACAACGGTTCTTCGGGGCCCACAAGTACCGGCGAACCGCGTTCGCCGGGGACTACACCGGGCTGGAGATCCAACGAACACTGCTCGCCGAGGCCGCCCGGCTCGGCGTTCCGATCGTGGACAACGTGTACATCACGCGCATCCTCGTGCAGGACAACGTGGTGTTCGGCGCGTACGGGTTCGATCTGGACGACGGCACGCACTATCGGATCTACGCGGACGCGGTGATCCTGGCTGCCGGTGGGCACACCCGGATCTGGCGCCGCACGTCGTCCCGGCGCGACGAGAACACCGGCGACGCCTTCCGGCTGGCCGTGGAGGCGGGAGCCAGGTTGCGGGACCCGGAACTGGTGCAGTTCCACCCGTCCGGCATCGTCGAGCCGGAGAACGCGGCAGGTACCCTGGTCAGCGAGGCGGCTCGGGGTGAGGGCGGCATCCTGCGCAACGCACTCGGCGAGCGGTTCATGGCGAAGTACGACCCTCGGCGGATGGAACTGTCCACACGGGACAGAGTGGCCCTGGCCTGTTACACCGAGATCCTCGAAGGACGCGGCACGCCGAACGGCGGGGTGTGGCTGGACGTCTCGCACCTGCCCCGCGAGACGATCATGACCCGGCTGCCGCGGGTCTACCACATGCTGCTGGACGTGCAGATGCTCGACATCACCGCCGCGCCGATCGAGATCGCGCCGACGGCGCACTACTCGATGGGCGGCGTGTGGGTGCGCCCGGAGGACCACAGCACCGAAGTGGACGGTCTGTACGTGATCGGCGAGGCCGCGAGCGGACTGCACGGCGCCAACCGGCTCGGCGGGAACTCGTTGACGGAACTGCTGGTGTACGGCCGGATCACCGGCCGGGCGGCCGCGAAGTACTCCGCGGACCTGGCCGTGCACCGGCGCTCCGCCGACGCGATCGCGTCCGCCCGTGCCGAGATCGACGAGCTCCTTGCGGCCGACGGCCACGAGAACGTCCGCGTCCTGCAACGCGCAGTCCGTGACACGATGACGCGCCGCGCGGGCGTGGTCCGTGACGAGGAAGGTCTGACCGCCGGACTGTCCGAACTGGACACGATCGAAAAGCGGATGGCCGACGTCGGCGTGCACCCGGACATCGCCGGGTTCCAGGACCTGGCGCAGGCCTTCGACCTCAAGTCCTCGTTGCTGGCGGCGCGGGCGACGATGGAGGCGGCACGGGAACGCCGGGAGACCAGGGGATGCCACAACCGGTCCGACTACCCGGACGTGGACCCCGCGCTCCGGGTGAATCTCGTGTGGTCGCCCGCCACCGGCGTCACCCGTGAGCCGATCCCCGAGGCACCTCAGGAGATCACCGACCTGGTGGAAGAGGTGTCGCAGCACGGGAAGCTGGTTGAGTAAGCCGCTTCGCGACGTCAAGACCGCTGAGCGGCGCGATCGCCTGGAGGGCTACCGGCAGGCCGCCGAGGACAGAGGCGTCGCTTGGCGGGATGTGGTCGTCGCCGTGTGCGCACGAACGACGCCGCGGAGGCCGAGCACATGGCGGCGACGCTGCTGACGTCCGCCGAGCCGCGCCGCCCGTGCCGCTGGTCGCGTTATCCCAGACGATCTGGCGGTCACGGGTTGGGATGACGCTGCCGTGGCAGCGCATCTGGATCTGACGACAGTCGCACAGTTGCTGCGTGACAGGGCGCGGCATGTGCGCGGGCCGCGCTCGGCCAGGAGCCTGACTCGCACGCTGCCCCATGGTCCGTTGTTCACAGAGGCAGCACGCGCACGCCGTGACTCTCGTCGGGGGAGAGGAACTTCGCCACTTCCTCGCCTTCCTCGGCGACGGCGGTCCGGTCGGTTCGCGAGAAGCGACGCAGCGGGGTGACGACCACCGTGCCTGCGTCGACAGTCCACGTCGCGGCGACGCGGCCGTCAACCAGTACAACGCGCTCACCGGCCACGGACACGCCGCGGTGTACGTCGTCGACGATGCGGGTGCGGTCGTCGTAGCCGAGGATCGCGTTGTCGAACGCCGGGAGGAATCGCACCGGAGCGGGTGTGTCCGGGTCGGGGCGTGGTGCGTCAGGCAGGTCGAGCAGCACACGGCCACGCTCGTCGCGGAAGGACACCAGTTCGTCGCGTATCGCGGCCACTGCGGGGGGCAATCCGGCCAGGCCGCTCCAGGCCCGTAGGTCGGCTGTGGCCGCGGGGCCGAACGCGGCGAGATAACGCTTGATCAGTACCTCGTCTGAGCTCGGCGGCCCGATCTCGCGACCCAGCCAGGAAGCCAGCGGCACGTTCCGAACACCGCCCTTGGCACGCCACAGGCCACGCGGCGGCAACTGCACCATCGGGATGAGCGCGGCGACCAGCATTTCGCCGAGTGCCCGCGGTGACGTTGCCGGCCAACGCCCGGCGAGCGCCCGTACGAGCTCGGTCATCGAACGTGGCTCGCCGTCGGCCATCACCTTCCGGCCCGCCTCCGCCAGCTCGTCGAGGTCCACGCCATCAAGGTCACGGCGGTAAACCCCGAGAACACGCTGGCGCAGCATCGTGTCGTAACGAGCCCGCCAAGCCAGCGTGTCGTCGGCGGTCAGCAGGTGGACGGTCCGGCGCATGAGATGCGTCCGCACCACCCGCCGGTCGAGCAACAGGTTCGACGGGACAGCCGGGTCGAAGGCGCGCAACCTCGACCAGAGCCCGACGAACGGCTCCTGTGGTTCCTGTGCTTGCAGTCCGCACAGATGCGCGACCGCGTCGAGCACGGGGAGGTCGGCGCGGTCGAGCAGCAACTGCCGGGCGAGCGTCGCGCGGTTGAGCGCCCGAGCGTCGAGGACGGTGTCTGACACGAGACCAACACTCGCAGGAAAAGCGGCCAGGGTGTGTCCTCTTTCCACGGCACTATGGAAGTCATGCCGAAGACCTCAGGGCGACTGCTGTCGATGCTCTCGCTGCTGCAAGCGCGTCGTGACTGGCCAGGGGCGCTGCTGGCGGAACGGTTGCAGGTCAGTCAGCGAACCGTCCGCCGGGACGTGGATCGCCTGCGTGAGCTCGGCTATCCGATTGCGGCCATCAAGGGTCCTGACGGCGGCTACCGGCTGGACGCGGGCACGGACCTGCCGCCGTTGCTGTTCGACGACGAGCAGGCGGTCGCTCTGGCCGTCGCCCTCCAGATCACGTCCGGTGTCATCGGCGAGGCGGCTGCGCGCGCCTTGAACACCGTGCGCCAAGTCATGCCCGCACGATTGCGCCGCCGCATCGACACCCTGCGGGTGAGCGCGGTGGAACGGCCGAATCCGCCGGTCGACAGCGGTGTGCTGATGGCACTCAGCGCCGCCGTCCACGCCCGTGAAGTGCTGCGCTTCGACTACGCGACCACGGATGGACCGCCACGTCAGGTGCAGCCCCACCACCTCGTCACGTGGGGCGGGCGCTGGTATCTCGTCGCCTGGGACCTCGACCGCGACGACTGGCGCACCTTCCGCGTCGACCGGATCACTCCTCGCGTTCCCACCGGGCCTCGCTTCACGCCACGTGAGCTGCCCGGTGGGGACGTGGCCGCTTTCGTGGCCAACCGGTTCCAAGGCTCTGACAGTGGATGGCCCTGCCGCGGCGAGGTCATCCTCGACCTGCCCGCGGACGTCGTGTCCACCTACACCCGTGACGCGGTCGTGGAGGAACTCGGCCCCGACCGTTGCCGCCTGCTGGCGGGCGCGTGGTCGTGGCCTGCACTGGCCGCCATGATCGGCCGGTTCGACGCGGACATCGAGGTCGTCGGGCCACCCGAGCTCAAAGCCGCGTTCGCGCGTCTGGCCCGGCGCTACGCCAAGGCAGCGACCTCCTGAAACCCCTCGTGAGCGTTTATCCGGGTTAGAACACGGATAAACGCTCACGAGGGGTGCGGCTGGGTGAAGATCCCCGCAGTCGCCATCTTGACCCGTTTGCGTGCGGCCGTCTCGTCGTCGTGGAAACGGTCGACGGCCCACGACAGGGCGAGCACCAGTTCATACACCTCACTGGCGGTGACCGGGCCGGCCAGATCACCGGCAGCCTTCGCCGAGTCGAGGAGCCTGCCCGTCCGCTCGAGCAGCGGGTCATAGGCCGGCTTGACCGGCGACTCGGTGTCCTGCAGGGCGGTGGCCAGGCAGTAGGGCAGGTCGTGCCAGATGCGCAACCGCCAGGTCAGCAGCACCAGCCACTCGGCGAGCGCCTCGCGCGGCGAGAGGGTACGGGACAGCTCGTCGGCCTCACTCAGCGCCTCGGTGATGCTGGTCGCGATGACGGCGGCGAGCAGGTCGTCGCGGGTCGGGAAGTTGCGGTAGAGCGTGGCGTTGCCGACTCCGGCGCGCAGGGCGATGCCGTCGAGCGAGGCCAGCACGCCCTCGGCCTCGAAGGTCTCGCGGGCCGCGGTGAGGATCGCCTCGCGGTTGCGCTGGGCGTCGGCGCGCAGCTTGCGGACAGTGGCCATCGACACTCCTCCTTGAAAAGTGGGGAGGCTCCCCGCATAGTGGATCTGGGGATGTTCCCCACTTGACAAGGAGTTTAGATGAGTCAGTCACTCGACGGCCGGACGGTGTTCGTGACCGGCGCCAACGGCGGTCTCGGCGAGCAGTTCGTCCGGCAGGCACTGGGGCGGGGCGCGGCAAAGGTCTACGCCACCGCGCGCACCCCGAAGCACTGGGACGACGCCCGTGTCCAGTCGCTGGCCCTCGACCTCACCGACCCGGACAGCGTCGCGCGCGCCGCCGCGGCCGCGACGGACGTCGATCTGCTGATCAACAACGCGGCCGTCGCGCCCGCCGGCGACTCCATCTCCGGGCCGGAGGACGAGCTCCGCCGGATCTTCGAGACCAACTTCTTCGGCAACCTGCGGGTCGCCAACGCCTTCATCCCGGTGCTCGCGGCCAACGGCGGC
Organism: Kibdelosporangium persicum; assembly: GCF_013280595.1. Taxonomy (GTDB): domain Bacteria; phylum Actinomycetota; class Actinomycetes; order Mycobacteriales; family Pseudonocardiaceae; genus Kibdelosporangium; species Kibdelosporangium persicum. The sequence goes on along the minus strand of NZ_JAAATY010000012.1, from coordinate 70,248 downwards.
GGCACGCTGCTGAACATCCTGTCCGCCGCGGCCTGGGTCAACGTGCCGACCGGCTACGCGGCGTCGAAGGCGGCGATGTGGTCGGCCACCAACGCGCTGCGCGCCCAGCTCCGCCCGCGTGGCACGCAGGTCATCGGCCTGCTCGTCGGCATGGTCGACACTCCGATGTCGGCCCGCTGGGACGTGCCGAAGGTCAGTGCCGAAAGTGTTGTCGCTCAGGCCTACGACGCTGTCGCGGACGGTTCGATCGAGGTGCTGGCCGACGAGACCACGCGGGATCTGAAGTCCCGGCTCAGCACCAAGGCCGAGGAGCTCTACCCGTGGCTCGACGAGCAGCTCGCCTCGTTCGTGCCCTGATCCGCAGGACCGGCGCCTACGGCCTGCCGGCCGTAGGCGTCCAAGCTCTTCTGCTCGCCCCCGTTGTGAACGGCCCACTGTCCCGACCCGGTGCGCGCACAAGGTGGTCAGGTCACCGGGCTGGTGATCGCGGCAGGGGTGATCGCCGGTCTAGCGGCCCCAGAGCCGCCAGGTCTGGTTGAGCTGGCTGGCTTGGCTGACCGGTTTGCACGCCCATTGGATGACCACCGCTTGCGCGGCGGTGGAGACTCCGTTGACGTCGACGCATTTTCCGCTGTGCCGGGCGACGAGCTGGTAGTCGTGCGGGTCGTTACCGGCGTAGGTGACCTTGCGCAGCGCGAACTGCTGGTTGGTCGCGCTGTTGCAGGTCCATTGCTGGACGGCTGCGCCGTCGGCGGTGGAGGCGCCGTCGACCTGAAGGCACTTGCCTGATTGCTGGTTGACCACCCTGTAGGTGTCGGCGACTCCCGGGACTGGCCGGAAGTCCCACTGCTGCTGGTTACTGCCCTGGCAATGGTACTGCTGCTGTTGGGTGCCGTCGGCGGTGCTCATGTTCGTGTTGTCCAGGCACTGCTGCGAGTGCTGGGCGACGGCGACGGACTGGAAGCCGGAGTCCGAAGGGGACAGAAGCGTGAGGGTGAAGGTGTCGTCGGCGTTGGCATGCGGCAGGTTGATGGTGGTGGCGTTGCCGGACAAGGTCACCACGGAGTTCTGGACGGTGATCGGGCCTTGGACCGCGCCGCCGCCATTGTGCGGGATGCGCTGGGCGACCACCCGTACCTGATTGTTCTGCACCAGGCCGGTCACGGTGTCCAGGCGTCGCAGGCTGACAGCGATGTTGCCGGTGGTGCCTCCACCGCCCACCAGAACCTTGGCACTCCCGGTCGCTTTGGTCGCGAACGCGTCATAGGACGGGCTGGGGGTGACGGAGGCGATCTGGCCTGTCTGTGAACCGTAGAAGCGGTAGACCCACCACTCGCCTTTCGGCTGGTGCTGCCCTGCCTGGTTACGGACGAGCAGGTTGGCGAGGTCGTTGTGCAGGTTCCCGCCGCTTGCCCAGTTCGCGCGCAGGCCGTCAGCTCCTGCTCGCTCCAGCCGCGCGATGTACCAGGAGCCGTCGCCGGGGTTCTGTTCGTCGGGTAACCCGTATTCGTTGATCTGGTACGGGCGTGGGTGCGGGATGCCGCGGGAGTCCAATGAGGAATTGGCGGCCGCCACGTTCGCCACCGGATCGCCCGGCAGGGAGTGCCAGCTGACGATGTCGGGGATGACGTTGTTGGCGCGGACGAAGTCCAGGTACTGGGTCCACCAACTGCCTGACGTGCTCGGAACGCCGGCAATGCTCGGGCCGACGATCAGGTGCGTCGGGAACGCGGCCCGGACGCGTTGGTACGTCCGTCGCCACAGTTCGAAGTACTGGGCTTGCGGGCGGTTCCAGAACAGTGTGGTGTTCGGTTCGTTCCACAGGTCCCACTGCACCGGGGCACCGGTCGCTCGTACGTCGGCGATCAGGCGGGTGAGGAAGTTGTCGTAGTCGGTCCAGTTCCCGTTGTCGCCGGGGAAGCGCGAGATCGGATAGCCGTCCGCGCCCCACAGGTCATGGGGCAGCAGGATGAACTCCCCGCCCAGCGAACGGGTGCGCAGCAACTGCGCCCGGGTGGAGTTCCACCGTCGGTCGTACCGGCCCGACACCCACCCACCAGGACTGTCGAGCTGGGCGCCACCCGCGCGCATGTACCGGAACTTGATGTCGCGGAAGAAGTGGTCGGCAGGTCCCGACGCGTTCTCGGTCATGCCGTAGATCCATCCGGACGCCCGATAGGTCGGGGAGCCTGCGGCAACTGAGAAATCCACGCTGAGCGATTCGTCCGCCGCCTGGGCGGACGCGCCGAGCACCATCACCGATGCGGTGACGAGCGCGCCGACGGTGAGCAGACTGGCGCCAACGCGACGGATTCGGCGCCAGTTGCGAGGTCTGGCGTTCATGTGACTCCTTCGGCAGCAGGGATGGAGAGCACGAGATCACCGAGCGAACCGGGCTTTGCCCCTGCGCGCGGGAGACAGAGTCGCGCAGGGGATTCAGATGTCTGGGCAGGGCGGGACATTCGGCGGGACCGGCCAGGTGGGCAGCCGGTGCCGAGGTGTGAACCATGACGACTTCCGGAGGAGGTCGAACCGGTTCGACAGCTGACGACCGTACGCGACCCGCCGCGCAGATCGCAATGCCCGGTCCTGTCAGCCGAGCGGGTTCGGTCTCATCGGGCCGGCCTTGCTCCGGTGCTCGACCGCAGTGAGATGACCGGGTCCAGCAAGGCGTGCCGAGGGTCGGCGGCCGGGTCGGCGATCCGTTCCACCAGCAGATCCACGGCGAGCCGGGCCATCTCCTCGGCCGGTACGTCCGCGGCCGTCAGTGGTGGGTGGAAGTCCTCGGCCAACCGGTCGGCGATGACGCCGGTGATCGAGAAATCCCGCGGCACGACCAGGCCGGCGCGGTGCAAGGCTCGTTGCAGACCCGGCAGCGCCGCCTCGTTGATGGTGACCACCGCCGTGACCTCCGGCCGGCGGGCGCGGATCTGCTCGAAACACGCCAGACCGGCCGCGGGCTCGTCGGCGCAGCAGACCACATGAGCGGACAGTCCTCGTTGCTCGGCCGCTTCCTGGAAACCGGCCGTGGAGCGCACAGCGGGACCATACCCGGCGGCCACCAGCTCGGCGGACCGGTTGATCAGGACCACGTGCCGATGTGCCAGATCGGCAAGGTGGTGCACGCAACGCCGGACCAGGGCCGCGTAGTCGACATCCACCCACCACGACCCGCCGGGATGCTCCACGTGCCCGATCGTCACGAACGGCAGCTCGTTCTGCCGTAGCCGGGTCACCCGTGGGTCGTCCAGCAGGATCTCCATCATGATCACGCCGTCCACCCGGCGGCCGGTGACGATCCGCTCGAACGACCGGTCATGGTCCCCGCCGCTCGGCGACAACAGCACGTCGAGGTCGTGCGCGGCGGCCGCCTCGACCACGGTGGCGACGAAATCGAGCTGCACATTCGTCAGCCGCCTGCTGGCAGGCGGTATCACCAGGGCCAGCGTGCGCGTGCGGCCCTCCGCGAGCGCCCGCGCGCTGGCGTTGGGCCGATAGCCCAGTTCGGCGATGACCTCGTTGATCCGCCGGGCGGTCGCCGCGGCAACCGGCCGCTTTCCGCTCAGCGCGTAGGACACCGTGCTGCGCGAAACGCCGGCCCGCCGGGCGATCTCGCCAATGTTCATGCGACCCATCCAACCGGTTCGATAGCAACTGGATGATACGACATCGGGAGTATTGCGTGACATGGATCACCTGGTTATGGTGGCGCAACTCCCGTTGTCGAACCGGTTCGATGATGGTGTGGGGAAGGAGCCTCGATGAAGAGCTCGCCGAACACCCGGCGTCTGACCGCGGCACTCGTCGCGACAGGGCTTGCCCTGTCCGCTTGTTCCTCACGACCGGGTGGTGACAGCGGCACGAGCGGTACCGGAACCTTCTCCGTCTGGGACCCGTATCCCCAGTTCGACGGGACATCGGAGTGGGTGAAGGTCATCCGGAAGTGCGGCGCCCAGGCGGGTGTCGACGTCGAACGCCAGGCCTTCGACACCACTGATCTGACGAACAAGGTGCTGCTCGCCGCGCAACAGGGGACGGCCCCGAACGTGCTGGTCGTGGACAACCCGGTGGTCTCCACCCTCGCCGAGGGCGGTGTGTTGAAGTCCAATCAGGACACAGGACTCGACGCGTCCGGGGCCGCGCCGAACCTGGTGGCCGCCGGGCAGACTGGCGGGCAGACCTACGGTGTGCCGATCGGCGCGAACACCCTGGCGTTGTACTACAACCGGGCGGTGCTGAGCACGGCGGGTGTCGACCCGGCCGCCATCAAGGACTGGGTTTCGCTGGACGCGGCGCTGGCCAGGGTCACGGCGGCCGGCAAGAAGGGCATCACCTTCTCCGCCATCGGCACCGAGGAGGGAACCTTCCAGTTCCTGCCGTGGTTCTGGGGCGCCGGCGCGCAGCTGACCGATCTGTCGTCGGCCGAGGCCGTGTCGGCGCTGGAATTGTGGAAGTCGTGGCTGGACAGGAAGTACGCGCCGAACTCGGTCATCGGCAACACGCAGACCACGAGCTGGCAGGAGTTCGCCACCGGCGAGTACGCCTTCGCCGTGAACGGCACCTGGCAGCTGGGAAACGCCAAGAAGGCGGGTTTCGAGTACGGCGTCATCCCGATCCCGTCCCGAACCGGAGGCGTGGCGCCCGCTCCGGCCGGCGGCGAGTTCGTCACCGTTCCCGCGCAGAGCGGCAAGGACGAGGAAGCCACCGCGGCCAGGATCGCCAACTGCCTCACCAGTCCGGAGACCGTGCTGGCCACGGACACAGCGCTGACCTACGTCTCCGCCGTGGCTTCGGTCCAGCAACAACAGGTTGCCGCCCAGCCGGACTTCGCAGTGTGGGTGGACGCGGTGAAATCGGCCAAGGGGCGCACCGGTGACGGCCTCGGCACGCGCTATCCGCGGATCTCCCAGCCGTTGTGGACCGCCGTGCAGGCGGCACTGACCGGCTCGAAGTCGCCGAAGGACGCGTTGCAGGCCGCCGCGGCCTCAGCGAAGTGACGCCGTGCCGCGCAGACAAGCCGTCGGCTGGGCGTTCCTGCTTCCGCTCGTGGCCTACTTGCTGCTGTGTTACGTGTACCCATTGCTGACGAACATCGACCTGAGCATCCGCGACCACACCGTCCGCTCCTTTGTGCACGGCGGCGCACCGCTGATCGGCTGGGACAACTACGCCAAGGTGTTCGCCGATCCGGCCTTCGGTCCGGCACTGCGCAACACGGTGGTGTTCACCGTGGTGTCCCTGGTGTTCCAGTATGTCATCGGGTTGGCGCTGGCGGTGTTCTTCGCCCGTGGCTTCCGGCTTTCCGTGACGCTGCGGGCACTGTTGCTCGTGCCGTGGCTGCTGCCGCTGATCGTGTCCGCCTCCACGTGGGCGTGGATGTTCAACAGTGAGGCCGGTGTTGTCAACGCGGCCCTGACGTTCCTCGGGTTCGGCACCGTCGACTGGCTGACCTCGCCGGACTGGTCGCTGGTGGCGGTGACGATCGCGAACATCTGGATCGGAATCCCGTTCAACCTCGTCGTGCTCTACAGCGGCCTGCGCAACATCCCGGCGGAACTGCCTGAGGCGTCCTCTTTGGACGGCGCGAGCCGGTGGCAGGCGTTCTGGTACGTCACTTTCCCGCTGCTGCGGCCGATCTCCGGCATCACGCTGCTCCTCGGGCTGGTCTACACGCTCAAGGTGTTCGACATCATCTGGATCATGACCCGCGGCGGCCCCAGCGGCTCGTCCACCACACTGGCCACCTGGTCCTACGAGCTGGGCTTCGGCACCATGCTGCCCCGGTTCGGGCCGAGCGCCGCGGTGGGCAACATCCTGATCGTGCTCGCCGTGGCCGCCGGGCTGCTCTACGTCCGCCTTCAGCGCCACCAGGAGACGGCATGACAAGGCGGTCCTGGCGCACTGTCGTGGGCGTGCTGCTCACCGCTGTGATGCTCTTCCCGGTCTACTGGATGATCAACGTCTCCCTGACTCCCGCGGACAGGATGCGCAAGTCGCCTCCGGACTTCCTGCCGACGGCACCGACCTTCGAGGGGTACGCCCGGGTGTTGAACGAGCAGTTGCCCTACTTCGCGACCAGCCTGGTGGTCGCGTCCGGCACGGTTGTGCTGACCCTCGTGCTGTCCGCACCTGCGGCGTACTCGTTGGCGAAGCTGCGCCCACGCGGCCGCCGGCCGCTGCTGTTCGCGTTGCTCGTCGCCCAAATGATCCCCGGGATCATCATGGCGTTGGGATTCTACGGCGTCTACGTGAGCCTTGGTATCACCAACACGCTGTGGGGATTGATCTTCGCGGACTCCACCATCGCGGTTCCGTTCGCCGTGTTGATCCTCACCGCCTTCATGGCCGCCGTACCCGACGACCTGGTTCAAGCGGCACGGATCGACGGAGCCGGTGCGCTGCGCACCTTCTGGTCGATCGTGCTCCCCGTTAGCCGCAACGGGATCGTCACCGCGGCGTTGTTCGCGTTCTTGTGGGCGTGGTCGGATTTCGTGTTCGCCGCGACGCTCGACAGCGGAGGCTCGCTGAAGCCGTTGACGCTCGGCATCTACCGCTATATCGGCAACAACAACCAGGAGTGGAACGCGATCATGGCGACCGCCGTCGTCGCTTCCGTGCCCGCGACCATCCTGCTCGTGCTGGCCCAGCGTTTCGTGGCCTCGGGCATCACCGCGGGTGCTGTCAGGGACTGACCGGAAAGGAGGGTTAGGTGGACGACTTCTCGGTGCGGGAGATACCGTTCAGCTATCGGGGATCCTGGGTGAGCGTTTCCCCGGTGGTCGCGCCGGCCACGTACGCCGAGGACCTCCACCTCGTCTCGCACCGCAACGGTATGCACGCGGTACTCCGCCTGGTGCCGGCGCTCAGTGGCGCGCGCGTGCCGACCGAGGTGACGGCGAATCCAGCGGTGCTGACCTGGTCCGCGGGGCGGGGACGAGCGGATGCGGCGTTCGAGTCGCCTTCGTCGCTGAGGTTTTCCGGACGCGGCCTGGGGTTGCGCATCGCCGCGGCCGACGCCACGCTGACGCCCTTCACCGGGACCTACTTCTTCCACGACCCGGTGACCTCCTCCTACGTCTTCACCTCCTACGAGACAGGCCACCGCTACCGGCTGACCCGTCTGTCCGGTTCGGTCCGCGGGCTCGGAGCAGGCGCACTGGGCGTGGCCGAGCGGGCGGTCGTCATCGGTGATGACGGTGACGAGTGGGAACTCGTGCTGGAGGAACTGACCACCGCGCGGGAACGTTTCTCAGGCCACTCGCGGTTTCCGGAGGTCGTGGCGGCATCGCGGCGATCCTTCGCGGAGTTCGCCGACGCGGTCGCGCCGTGGCGCGACGATCGGACTCCGGCGGCCGAACTCGCCTGCTACGTCCTGTGGTCGGCCATAGTGGAACCGGCCGGGTTCGTCCACCGGCCCGCGGTGCTGATGTCCAAACACTGGATGGACAAGATCTGGAGCTGGGACCACTGCTTCAACGCTCTGGCACTGGCTCGCGCGGCGCCCGGGCTGGCCTGGGACCAACTCCAGGTCGTGTTCGACCACCAGACCGAAACCGGGGCCTTGCCCGACTCGATCACCCACGCCGAGATCCTGCACAACTTCGTCAAACCGCCCATCCATGGCTGGGCGGTGAACAGACTGCGCGAGCGCCTTCCCCGTGGGCTACCGGCCGCCAAGCTGCCCCGTCTCTACCGGCAACTGGCGGCATGGACGAACTTCTGGCTCGACCACCGCCGGGCGCTCGGTCAACCGTTCCCGCACTACGAGCACGGCAACGACAGCGGCTGGGACAACGCCACCGTCTTCGCCGAACAGCGTTTGGTGCAGTCCGCCGACCTCACGGCGTTCCTGGTGGTGCAGATGCGGGAACTGGCACGACTGGCGAAGGAGCTCGGTGACTCGACGGCCGCGACACGCTGGGCGCATGAAGCTGACACCATGCTCGCGGCGATGCTCGAGCAGTTATGGGACGGCTCCCGATTCACCAGCCGCGCGACCGACGGCACGTCACACACCACAGCAAGTCTGCTCGACCTCATGCCGGTTGTTCTCGGCGCTGAACTCCCTGCCGACGTGCACGCCACGCTCACCACGAGCGTGGCCGAACACCTGACACCGGCCGGACTCGCCACCGAACTGCCGAGCTCTCCGCACTACGAAGCCGATGGGTACTGGCGAGGTCCTGTCTGGGCACCTGCGACGATCCTGATCGAGGACGGCTTGCGCCGGGGCGGAGCCGTCGACCTCGCCGACCGGGTGAGCGCCCGGTTTCGCGCGCTGTGCGAGAAGTCCGGCTTCGCCGAGAACTTCGACGCCCTGACCGGACAAGGCTTGCGCGACCGTGCCTACACGTGGACAGCCAGCGCGTACCTGATTCTGGCCGCGGATTCCCAGAGCAGAAGAACCCGCTGACATCGATGCGCGCCGGTCTTTGCCTCGCCGGATTCGTCCGGGCCCACGCGCCCGATATCCGCTCGCGACCAGCGGGCCGACCGGTGGCGTTTGATCCGGAAGTCTGCACGCAGCGGCACGCGGTGGAGTGCTGCGTCAACCGGCTCAAACGCAACCGTGCGGTGGCTACCTGCTGCCGTGCGCTTCGAAGCTGTCCTGGTCATCGCCTCGATCAACGCTCATGAAACACGCGCTACTCGGCCAGGGCGCGGCGCAGGGCGGCTGCGACTTCGGTGAGCTGCCGTTGTGAGACGTCGGCGGACAGGACGGCGAGCGACCCGTGGAACGTGCCGGGCCATTGGTGCAGTTCGACCGACACCCCGGCCTGCAACAGCCGTAGCGCGTACGCGATGTCCTCGTCGCGGTTCGGGCACAACTCGGCGGTGGCGATGTAGGCGGGCGGCAGGCCGGACAGGTCGTCAGCCCGTGCCGGGGCGGCGTACGGCGTGGCGGGCGCGGAGCCGAGGTAGTGCCGCCACGCCGCGCGGACTCTGTCGCGGTTGGACCATGGCGTGTCGGTGAAGGTGCGCTGTGACCACGTTTCCTGCCGGTCGTCGAGCGCCGGTTCGTTGAGCAGTTGGAAGCAGATCCGGGGCCCTTGCTCGTCGCGTGCACGCAATGACACCGCGGCCGCGAGGTTTCCCCCCGCGCTGTGCCCGGCGACCGCGATGCGCTCCGGGTCGATGCCCAGTTCGGTCGCGTTCTCAGCCGTCCACGTCAGCACCGCGTACACGTCGTCCAAGGCCGCGGGGAACGGGTTCTCCGGTGCCTGGCGGTAGCCCACCGAGATCACCACGGCACCTGAAGCCGTCGCGATCCGTGCGGCTCCGGGGTGCTCGGTGTCCAGGTCGCCCATGACCCAGCCGCCGCCGTGCATCCAGACGATCGCGCCCTGCGCCTGGTGCGGGCGGTAGATCCGCACCGGGACCTCCACTCCGGCGGGCACAACGCGGTCCTCGATCAGCAGCCCTGTGGTGTCCGGCGCGGGGACCGCGGCGGCGAGCTTGGCGTAGTTCTCCCGGTCGGCGACCGGGTCGATCAGGTCGGTCTCGGGGAACAGCGGGACGAAGGCTTCGAGTTCGGGATCCATGCCGTCATCCTCCGCCAACCGCGGTGCCGGGTCGTCCGCCGGCTGTCGGGCATTCCGCCGTGATCACGCACCGATCGGCGCTAACCTGCAGCCATGGAGGCACTGGCGCAACGGCTGTCGCACCTGGACACGCACGTCGAAGGCGCGCTGCGGGTGGTGATGTTCTACGACACCCTGATGCGCAGGCGGGTGGACCTGCCGGCACTCGCCCGAGCCTCCGCGGCGCTGGCCGAATGCGTCGCCGGAATCCGGCTGCACAGCACGGGCCGGGCGATCCGCGTGTCGCCGGACGGCAAACAAGCGTCCACTCCACCGGCCCCCGCGTCGACATCCTTGCCGATCACGCTCGACGACGAGGAGATCGGCACGGTCTGGCTGGAACGTCCCGGCACCCCCAATCCGCTCGACGACGTGGTGCTGGACCGGCTCGCCATCGCCGCCGCGGCGGTCGTCGAACGCTACGGCCCGGCTCGCACCACCATGGCCGACCCGGCCCTCGTCGAGCTGGTGATCAGCTGCGAAAGCGAGGAGGCGGCCAGAGCCCGTGCGTTGCGGCTCCTGGGTTTCGACGCCGACCTGCCCATCCGCGTCGCCGCTGTCCGCTCGCGGCTTCCGCTCGACCAGATCGGCAGCCTGCTCTGCCCGGCCCGTCCGGTGAAAGCCGCACCACTGGGCGACGTCGGTGTCATCCTGGCCACCACCGTGGACACTTCCCGGCTGCCCGAGGGCGTCCGTGTGGGCGTCGGCAACGCCGAAAGCCCTGACCAGTCCTGGCGCCAGGCCCGCACCGCCCTGCGGTTCACCGGTCCGCGGGAGCCCGTCGTCCACCACGACGACCTGGGCGCGCTGGCGCTGCTGGCCGAGATACCTCAGGACGTCTCACGCGGCAACGCCGACGTGGCCGCGATCGCCCGGATGGCCGACAGCCCAGCGGACATGGAAACGCTGGACGCCTACTGTGCCACGGGGTCCCTGCGCCAAGCCGCGGATCTGCTGCACCTGCACCACAGCAGCGTCTCCCGCCGGCTTGAACAGATCGGCAGGACGCTCGGCATCGAACTGACCGAGCCCGCCGGGCTGACCCGGGTCAGGCTCGCCCTCGTGGCCTGGCGGCTGCTCAACGACTGAACATTCCCGGCAGGGCCCGCCGGGAGACCTTCCCGTTCGCCGACGTGGGCAGTTCGTCCACCAGGTGGTAGTCCTTCGGCCGCTTCGCCGGGGCCAGGCCGGCCTTGGCGTACTCGGCGAGGTCCGCGGTGGTGACATCGCCGACCACGGCGGCGCACACCCGTTGGCCCCAGTGCTCGTCGGCGACGCCGAACACCGCACTTTCCCGCACGCCAGGGCACGCGTTCAGCACGCGCTCGATCTCCAGCGGGTACACGTTGACGCCCCCGGTGATGATCAAGTCGTCCCGGCGGCCGTCCAGGTAGAGGTAACCGTCGTCGTCCAGCCTGCCGGTATCCCGCACCGTGAGCCGCGCGCCGCGCCAGGCCGCCGCCGTCTTGTCCGGAGCACGCCAGTAGCTGAACCTGGCGTGCTCCGGCACTTCGCACCAGATGACGCCTTCGGCGTCCACAGTCAACCGGCGCCCGGGACGCGCGCGCCCGACTGTGCCCGGCCGGGAAAGCCATTCGCTGGTACGGCAAACGGTGAACTGCGCCTCGGTCGAGCCGTAGAACTCCACCACGCTGTCGGCTGGGAACGTGTCGATGACACGTCGCTTCAGATCGTCGGGGCACGCCTCACCGGCGTGGGCGAGCAGCCGGAACGAGCCGGTCGACGGGCTGCCCGCGGCGAAGATCCGCTTGAGGTGGGTCGGTGCGCAGAACGCGGTGGTCGGCCGGAACTCGGCCATCGCCGCGATCGCCGCCGCGGGATCGAAGCGGTCAGGCAGGAGCACGGACCCGCCGGAAAGCAGTGTGTGCGTGGCGAACCGTAGCGGCGCGGAGTGGTACAACGGCCCGAGCACCAGGTGCCGGTCGGCCGCGTCGAACTGCCACAGTTCGACTTCCTCGGTGAACAGTGCGCGCGCGGCTGTCTCGTCCAGCACGCCACTCCACACGCCTTTGCGTCGGCCGGATGTGCCCGAGGTGTAGTGCATCGGACGCGCCAAGGGCACGTCGGCCAACTCGGTTGCCGGGCCCTGCACAACCTTCCGCAACGTATCCTGATCGTTGACGACGAGTGCGGCCTCCGCGTCGGCGACGAGTTCGGCGTGCTCCGTGGCCGTGAGCGCGGGATCGAGCATGACGGGCACGACTCCGCTGCGCAGGGCGCCGAGCGCGACAGCGAGCAGAACGCCTGACGTCGGCAGGGACAGCACCACCCGGTCACCGACGTCCAGCCCGGCGGCCCGGAGCCCGCCCGCTGCCCGTCGCTGCACCTCTTCACTGCCGGCTGCCGTGATCTTCGCGTACGCCATGCGCCGAAGTTACGCGCAACAGACCGGTTTCACCGGTCCGCCCATGACCACGCTCACACGCCCGGGTTCGTTCACCGTGTGGCCTTGGTACGGATCGCGCGCCAGTGTTCGGCGGCCCGGACGGAGTCCTCGTAGACCCGTTCGAGGAACTCGCCGACGTCTCGCAGCCGCTGTCCCGCGGGTGTCGTGGCGCCGAGGATCTCCGCGCCCTGCCGGGCCTTTTCGGCCATGGTGGCGTTGATCCGGGCGCTGGCGAGCATCGCCCGGTACCAGACGTCGTCGTCGATCACGTACCGGTCGCGTCGTTGGCCTGGGTCGCGGACCCGGGTGATCAGTTCCTGCTCCTCGAGGGACTTCACCGCCGCCGAGATCGACGCCGGGCTCACCCGGAGCCGGTGGACCAGTTCGGCGGCGGTGATGCTGCCGCTGTCCGTCGTGTACAGGCAGCCGAGCACCTTGGCCGTCATCCGGGGGAGTCCCATCTTGACGGCCAGATCGATGAACTCCTCGCTGAAAGCGTCGACGGCCTGCGGATCGCGCCCGTGTGCGCACAGGTCCGGCCGCGGTGTCGCCGCACGGCGTGATTTGCCGCGCCGGGCACGTTCCGCTGTGGCCCGTTGTGCCTGCCGTGCGCGGTATCGGTGTCCTCCGCCGTTGCGCGCGACCTCACGGGAGATCGTGGACGTCGGGCGGCCGAGCCGGTGGGCGATCTCGGCGTAGCTGAGCCCGTCGGCCAGCCCGGCGGCGATGTCCTGGCGGTCCTCCTGGGTCAGTCTTCCTCCGGGCATCGGTTTCTCCTGCGGCTCGACGAGGCCGCCAGTATGCGTTCAGGCGCACACCATTGCAATGACCTCCGCCACTGTTGTTGCGTTCAGCGGCAGACTCATTGCAACTCAGTAGCCTTCTGGCCTGCTCAAAGGGAAGTTTCTGGAGATCTCTGATTGACCATTCGCTGAACGAAACCTAGCGTTCGCCGCGCACTGAAGGGCAACAGAAACGAAAAACCATGACCTCCAACCACTTCGCCAGCGCGCTGACCGTGACCGGGCTGCGCAAGGCGTACGGCGATCATGTCGTGCTCGACGGGATCGACCTCGACATCCCCGCGGGATCGATCTTCGCGCTGCTCGGTGCGAACGGCGCGGGCAAGACCACGATGGTGCGGATCATGTCCACGCTGATCCGCGCCGACTCGGGCGAGCTGCGGGTCGGTGGTCACGACGTGGCCCGCGACCCGGACGCCGTCCGCGCCCTGATCGGCGTCACCGGTCAGTTCTCCGCGGTGGACCACCTGCTCACCGGTGACGAGAACCTGCTGCTGATGGCCGACCTGCACCGGTTGTCCCGCCGTGACCGCAGGCAGCGCGTCGCCGAACTGCTCACGCGGTTCGATCTTGTCGACGCCGCGAAGAGAACGACGGCCACCTACTCCGGCGGGATGCGGCGTCGCCTCGACCTCGCCATGACGCTCGTCGGACGCCCCAAGGTGATCTTCCTGGACGAGCCGACGACCGGCTTGGACCCGCGCAGCAGGCGAACCATGTGGGACAGCATCCGCAGACTGGTGGCCGAGGACGGCGTGACGATCTTCCTCAGCACCCAGTACCTGGCGGAGGCCGACCTGCTCGCCGACCGGATCGCGGTGCTGGACAAGGGAAAGCTGGTCGCGCACGGCACCGCGGACGAACTCAAGCGGCTCGTCGGCGGTGGGCACGTGACGCTGCGGTTCGCCGACACCGGCAGCTACGATCGCGCGGCGCGGGCACTGGAGGTGTTGTCCCGCAACGACGACACCCTGACCTTGCGGATTTCCAGCCAGGGTGACGTGAAATCGGTGCGGTCACTGCTGGACTGGCTCGACCGCGACCAGTCGGACGTGGACGACCTGCGGATCCACCGGCCCGACCTCGACGACGTCTTCTTCGCGCTGACCGGCAACCCGGTCGTGGACCAGGAGCCCGCCCGATGAGTACTGTTTCCGCCGCCTTGACCGACTCGGCGACCATGCTGCGCCGCCAGGTGCGGCACATGCTCCGCTACCCGTCGCTCATCCTGATGTTCGCCGGAATACCGGTGATCTTCCTGCTGCTGTTCGTCTACGTGTTCGGCGCCATGCTCGGCGCCGGTCTCGGCGGACCGGTGGGCGGCCGTGCCGACTACGCGAACTACGTGGCACCGGGCATCCTCCTGATGACCGTCGCCTCCGCGGCACAAGGCACGACCATCTCGGTCGTCACCGACATGACCACGGGCATCGTGGCCCGGTTCCGGACCATGGCCATCGCCCGGGTGTCCGTCCTCACCGGACACGTGCTTGGCAGCCTGGTCCAGGCGATGGCCAGCGTGGCGATCGTCCTGGTCGCGGCGCTGCTCGTGGGATTCGAGCCCACAGCCGGTTTCGGTGACTGGATCGCCGCGGCGGGCCTGCTCGTGATGATCTCGTTCGCGCTGACGTGGCTGTGCGTCGCACTGGGCATGGTGAGTGACAACCCCGCCACCGCGAGCAACCTCCCGCTGCCGTTGATGATCCTGCCGATGATGGGCAGCGGGTTCGTGCCGACTGACTCGATGCCCGCCGGGCTGCGGTGGTTCGCCGAGTACCAGCCCTTCACCCCGTTCATCGACACGGTGCGCGGCCTGCTGATGGGCACACCGATCGGCAACAGCGCGATGTACGCGGCCGGATGGTGCGTGCTGATCGCGTTGGCCGGTTATCTGTGGGCGAAGAAGCTCTACAACCGCGAGCCGAAGGCGTGAGGACCGTCAAGGAGCGGGCGCACGGCCGATACCGAGCGAGATCTGCACGGCGATCAGCACGATCCAGGCGACCAGCAGCGGAACGACCCAGAGCACGGTACGCCCGGACCCCAGCCAGCGATTGCGTTTCAGTGCCCGGTACACGACCATGCACACCAGCAGGATGACGCCCAGCATGATGGGATAGCCGTAGGTCCAGCGCAACTCCGGCATGAAGTCGAAGTTCATGCCGTACACGCCGACCGCCATGGTCGGCACCGCGATGACCGCGGCCCACGAGGTGATCTTGCGCATGTCGTTGTTCTGCTGCAACGAGATCTTCGCCAGCGTCGCGTCCACAAGGGTGTTCAGCAGGTCGTCCGCGCGGGCCACACGCTCGGTGACCATCGTCAGGTGGTCGTCCACGTCCCGGAAGTACGACCGCACTTCCGGCGACACCAACGGGTTGTCCGCCTCGACCAGCCGGCGCAACGGTGCCGTCAGCGGTGCGGCCGCCCGTCGCAGTTCCAGCAGTTCCCGTTTCAACAGGTACATCTGCTCGGCACCGATCGGGCTGTCCGGCGCGAACACCATGGATTCGCTTTCCTCGATGTCCTGTTCGAAGGAGTCACTGACCGCCAGGTAGTTGTCCACCACGCTGTCGGCGATGGCGTGCAGCACGGCGGCGGGGCCGGACTGCAGCCGTTCCGGCCGGGCTTCGAGCTCCTTTCTCAGGCCGTGCAGGCGGGAGTGGTCGCCGTGGCGGACGTTGACGATGAAGTCCCGGCCGAGAAAGGCCATGATCTCGCCTGTCTCGACGATCTCGTTCGCGGTGTCCGGCGCCTCGTGCGCAACGTAGTGCACGGTCTTGAGCACCATGAACAGCATGCCGTCGTAGTGCTCGAGTTTCGGGCGCTGATGTGCGTGCACGGCGTCTTCCACCGCGAGTTCGTGCAACCCGTACATCTCGGCGACGCCTTCGATCTCGTCGGCAGTCGGCTCGTGCAGTCCAATCCAGACGAATCCGGTGCCGCGCTCACGCACCTCGGCGATCGCTTCGGCGTGTGACCAACGGCCGGGCAGCCGCTTGCCGTCCACGTACACGGCGCAGTCCACGACGTAGGCACCGTCGGGCATACACACTCCTTCGCGTAGAACATCTGCTTACGATCACACCATCGAATGACTTTCCGTGCAGACTGGAGATGGACATGACAGCGATGGGAGTCGTCGGTGTGGGGAGGATCGGCGCTGCTCTGCTGACTCGCCTGGCAGCCGCGGGCCATCACGTGATCGCGACGGACATCCGTCCGGAACGCCGTGGCGTGGTGGAGAAATCCGGCGCCGAATGGGCGCGGGACGCTGTTACGGTCGCGGGCGGTAGCCAGTTGCTGTTCACGGTACTGCCGGGCATTCCCGAACTCCGGGAGTTCGCGCTGGGCCCGGCGCTGTCCGCGTTGGGGGATGACGCGGTCTGGATCGACATGACCAGTGCGTCCGTCGAACTGGGCGAGGAATGCGCCCGCAGGCATGGCTCCAGGTACCTCGACGCGCCGATCGGCGGTGGGGTGCAGGCGATGCGTGCGGGCACGGTGACGCTGTACGTGGGCGGTGATCCTGACGTGCTCCGTGCGAGCACTCCGGTTCTGCGGTCGTTCGCCGGGAAGATCCATCACGTCGGCGGGTCCGGTAAGGGGTACCTGACCAAGCTGTTGATCAACCTGCTGTGGTTCGGGCACGCGACTTTGACGACCGAAGTCCTGCTGCTGGCACAACGCCACGGGCAACGCCCGGACCGCATGCGTGAACTGCTCCTCGGCAGTGCGGGCGACAGTGCCTATGTCGGCCAACACCTTCCCGCGTTGCTCGACGGCGACTACCTGCGTGACTTCGGGCTGGACCGGTGCGTCGAGGAGCTCGACTCGGTCGAGCGAAGCGCCGACCGGGCTGGTGTTCCGCATCCGCTCACCTCGGCTGTCGCCGAGCTGCATCGGACTGCGCTGCGCCACTTCGGTCCGGTCGACGGTGAGCTCATGGCCACGGCGTGGCTTGAAGAACAGGCCGGCATCGAACTGCGTGGCGAAGGCTAAGGACGCAACAGGTACTCGCCGGCCAGGGAGACGGCTTCGCGTTTGGTGTACCCGGGGTGGTCCGCCGCCATGAAGTGGCGGCCGATCGCGAGGGTGAACGCCAGAACACTGCGGGCTTCCACCTCGGCGGGATCGGTGACGAACGTACCGAACATCTTGCGCAGGAACTCCATGCGCTCGTTGTCCATCCGTCGCAGGCGCTTCGCCACCGCCTCGTCGTGCCGGGCCCATGCCCGGACCGCCAGGTCGATCCGGTGGAAGTCCGGCGAGAAGGTCAGCTGACCGGCGCGCCGGATCCGCTCGGCCGGGTCGCCGCCTCCGGCCTCGACCTGGGCCAGGATTTCCTTGGTGCAGCGGCGTTCCCACTCGTCGAGCAGCTCGGCCAGCAATGCCGGACGGCCGTCGAAGTACCCGTAGAAGCCCCCCTTCGTCACCCCGAGATCAGCGGCGAGCGTCTCCACCCGGACCGCGTCGGGCCCGCCACGGGCGAGGGCTTCGAGCCCCGCCTCGATCCAGCGGCTTCGTGGGGTGCGTGCCACGGCAGGAATCTCGCCACCTCCGTTGATCGCCTCGCCGGGTATACGTTAGCGTACAAATGAACCATACGGCACCGTATAGATGGGGTGAGATCATGCCGAGAAGGCCCGAAGACGTCGCGCAGTCGTGGTGCACACGATGAGCGCCGTCAGACTGCGGTGGGCAAGCGGGATCATGGTCGTGCTCGGGGCGGGGCACCTCTCGTTGCTGACGTTCTTCACGTGGGACGACATGACCCGCTGGGGATGGGCGGCCGTTCCGCTCCGGTTCGCCGGTGACCAGGCCGCCCTGCAGAACGCGGTCGCGTTCTGGGCGGGCGTGGGGTCCTTCGGCGTGCCGCTGATCCTGCTGGGCTGCCTGATCTGGCACCTGGCCGGACGCGAAGTGGCTGTGCCCGCCTGGATCGGCTGGGGCGTGGCGGCGTGGTGCCTGGTGGGCGGCGTCCTGCTCGTGCCGTCGCCGTTCTTCGCAGGCTGCGTCGCGGGCGCCCTCATCGTCGCCCGCAAACCCACCTCGTGAGTGTTTATCCGTGTTCTAACCCTGATAAACACTCACGAGGTGGTGTTGGTGTCGGTGTCGGCGCGGCGGGGGAGTTTCATGGCGATCGCGACTGTCGCCAACCCGAGAACCGCTGTGATGAGGAACGCCAGCCGCATGCCGCTCAACTGCGCGGACGCCGTGTCGACGCCGTCGGCGACCAGGCTGCTGGCCCGGGCGGACAGCACGGTGACCGCGAGCGCCGTGCCGAACGCCGCCGCGACCTGCTGCAGCGTGCCGAGCATCGAGCTGCCGTGTGAGTACAGCGACCGCGGCAACGCACCCATGCCGAGGGTGAACACCGGCGTGAACGACGCCGCCAGGCTGACCATCAGCAGCGTGTGCAGCCCGAGGATCTGCCAGTACGGCATCGTCGCCGAGACCTGGGTGAGCCCGGCGAGGGCCAGCACCATGCCGATCGTGCCGGGCAGCACCAGCGGCCTGCTGCCGACCCGGTCGAACACCCTGCCGACCAACGGCCCCAGCAGACCCATCGCCAGCCCGCCCGGCATCACCAGCAGGCCTGTCTGCAGCGGGCTCAGTCCGCGGAGGTTCTGCAGGTAGAGCGGCAACAGGATCATCGACCCGAGCATGGTCAGGAACGCGATGGACATGAGCGCCAACGACAGCGTGTAGGTGCCGTGCCGAAGGATGCGCAGGTCCAGCAGCGGTTTGCCCTTGCGCTGCAGGCTGAGCTGCCGGAGCACGAACACCGCGATGGTCGCGCCGCCGGCGGCGACGAAGCCGATGCCGAGGCCGATGTGCCCGGCGCCCTCACCGAACAGGCTCAGGCCGTACACCAGGCCACCGAAGCCGAGCGCCGCCACCATGACACTGAGCCAGTCGATGGTGCTGACCTCCGGCTCGCCGATGTTCTCCAGCTTCCGCAGGCCGAACACGGCGATCAGCGCGGTGATCGGCAGCACCACCACGAACAGCAGCCGCCAGGAACCGAGCTGCAGGATCAGCCCGGACACGGCGGGCCCGAGCGCGGGTGCCACCGAGATCGCCATGGTGACGTTGCCCATCACGCGGCCGCGGTCTTCCTCGGGCACCACCATCATCAACGTGGTCATCAGCAGCGGCATCATCACGGCCGTGCCCGCCGCCTGCACGATCCGGCCGAGCAGCAGCACCTCGAACGTAGGCGCGACGGCCGACAGGACGGTGCCACCCAGGAACACGCTCATCGCGATCACGTACGCCTGGCGCGTGGTCACTCGTTGCAGGAACCAGCCGGTCATCGGGATCACGGCGGCCATGGTCAGCATGAACGCGGTGGACACCCACTGCGCGGACTGCTCAGTGACCTGCAACGACTCCATCAGCCGGGGAATGGCGTTGATCATGATGGTCTCGTTGAGGATCACCACGAACGTGGCCGCCACCAGCAGCCGCACCACCGTCGGGGTGCGGCCCGCCGTCGTAGGCGGTCGTTCCAAGCTCGCAGTGGACATCAAAATACCCCCGTTGGTGGTTCGTGTGCTGTCGCCGATACAGACCGGCGCCCCTGGCGGAATTCATCGGCTGTTGCTAGTCTTCCGTACCTCGCGGTCGCGTTTCACCCGAATTTCCGGTTGCTTCCGTTGTACGGATCTTGTACGCGTCAGGCCGACACTGGCCCTGGTTCGCGCAGGTCGACTAGGGAATCGGTGAGGTTTCGATGGTACGGATGTGCCTGCCTGTCGTGGTTGTCGCGTTAGCCGCAGTGACGACTGCCACAGCTCACGCCGCGGCTGCGACCGTGACGGTCGACTTCGGCACGGTCGTGCGCGCGGTTCCCGCGGACACCTTCAGCGCCGCCATCACCGGCTACGGGTACGGCAGTTACCTCACCAACGATCCGCAGCACCAAGCGATGCTCACCGGCAGGTACGGCTCGATGCGGATGCACCTGACGTACGCCCGGCCCGGCGATCCGACCAGCGCCATCGTCGCAGGCGGAGCGGGTGCGGACACGACCGTCTCCGGTGACGCGTGGGTCACGTCGATCAAAAAGGCTGGGGCCCAGCCGGTGCTGATCGTGCCGGAGGACCCGGTCGACGCCGCCAACCTGGTGCGGCACTTCAACCAGGGCGGAAACCCGGTCGGCAGGTGGATCGTCGGCAACGAGCCGGACACCAAGGGCGACAAGCTGGCGTCGTCGTACGCGGCGAGGTTCAACGCCACCTACGACGCGATGAAGGCCGTCGACCCGGCCATCAGCGTGGGTGGGCCTGCCGTGTCACACCCGCGGATGGACTACCTCGCCGAATTCCTTTCGCTCAGCGGCAGCCGTACGGACTTCGTCGACTTCCACAAGTACGGCGCGGGCGAACACGCGGTATGTGACGTCAAGTTGCTCGCCGACACGGCGCAGTGGACGTCGGACGTGTCGGCGGTCCGCGCGTTGATCGCCGAGACGGTGCCCGCGCGAGCGGACCGGATCGGCATCCAGATCGGGGAGACCAACTCCGACTGGGGAATCCACCCCGATCCGCCGGGCTGCGACAACATCGGCACCGAACCGGTCCAGTACCGCAACGCCGCGATCTGGTGGGGCGCCAGCGTCTTCGGCAGGCTCGCGGAGGCGGGCGCCCGCGGCTACGTGTACGGCGACAAGAACGGCGCGCTGGGCCTGCTGTACGACCGGCCGCACGAGAACGGTGCCGGGGTGAACGAGCGGATGCCGGTCTACCAGGGCGTCGGCTTCTTCACCGGGCAGCAGGGCACCGGGCTGGCCCACTTCGGGACCAGCCTGGTGAAGTCGGCCACCACGTTGCCGGACGTCGAGGTCTACGCGTCGGACAACCCCAAGGTCGTCGTGCTGGTGAACAAGGGCATGTCGGCGCGCAACGCCGTGATCTCGGTCGGGCCGGGCGTCAGCAGGGGAGCGGTGTACCAGAAGGACGGAAACACCGTGAGCTACGCCAAGCCTGCCGACCTCGGCACCGTCACGGTTTCCGGTGGCCAGGTGACCGTCTCGCTGCCGGGTCCTTCGGTCACGCAACTTGTGCTGACCTGAAAGGCGTCAGCCTCGTCCGAGCGACGCCATGAAGCCGGTGAGGTAGTCGCGCGTGGCGTCGGAACCCCAGATCTCGATCACGGTGGGATCGTCGACGGCCCGCAGCTCGTCGATGCGCTGCACGGCGGGCCGTCGCAACTGCGTCTTGCTCAACGCGTACACAGCCGACGGGACCCCGGCGAGCTTGTCCGCGCGGGTGGTCGCGACCGCGATCAGCTCGTCGGGCGTGACCACCTCGTCGACCAGCCCGATCGCCACGGCCTCATTCGGGCCCATCGTCTTGGCAGTCAGGACGAGCGAGGTGACCGCGGCGCAGGCGTGCCGCATGATCTCGAGCGGCACGGTCGGGAACGGCACTCCGGCGGCCAGCTCGGTGAGGCCGATCGTGCCACCCGACATCAGGGTGACGTCGGCGGCTGCGGCGAGTACGCAGCCGCCGGCCAAGGCGTGCCCGTTGACCGCGGCGACGGTCGGCTTCGGATGGGTGAACCAGGCGTACGCGGCCCGGCCCAGCGCCGGGATGAACTCCTGAACGTAGCCGGGGCCGCCGTCGATGATCCGCTTCAGGTCCACACCCGCCGAGAAACACCGGCCCGCACCGGTCAGCACCACCGCGCGGGCGTCGGCGACGCGGGCCAGTGCGTCCGGCAGTTCGGTCAGGATCTCCAGATCCAGCGCGTTCACCGGGCCGTGGTCCAGTCGCAGGATCGCGACGCCGTCCTGCTCAGTCACCTCGATCATGGACACATCTTGGCCCAGCCGCGGCCCGGGGAATGTGAGCTGCGCACGCGGTGTCCCCAACGCCGGTCCTCGCCGGTGGGCCGGAAGCTCCGTCAGGACGGCCGGGCAGCCGGCTCCGGCGCCTGCTCGATCACCGGTGGTTTGAGGTAGCTGGTGGCCCAGGCGAGCATGACGCCGACCACGGCGATGGCCGCCCCTGTGATCATCGGAGCCGAAGGGCCGAAATCGCTGATCGCGACCCCGCCGGCGGCCGAGCCTGCCGCGATTCCCACGTTGACCGCGGAGGCGGGCAGCGAGGACGCCAACCGGCCGCCGGGACCGGCCAGAGTCACCACACGGAGCTGGAGCGACGGGGCCATGCTCATCGCGAGCGTCCCCCACGCCGGCAGCACAAGCGCCACGAGGATCGGGATGGAGCCGACGAAATACAGCGCCAGCAGGGCGGCCGCCGTGCCCGTGGTCGCGCCAGGAACACGGGGGCAGGCCAGCCTCGACAGAAAAGTACGCGGCCACTTGATCGGCGGCGGCCGCCGGGTCCCGCCGATCCGGGTTTCTACCCGCCGAGCTCGGCGATCTCCATGTCGAGCTGGGCGGCCACCTCTTTGAGCTCGTGCTCGCCCAGCGGGCCGTGCCGCTTGGCGATGTCCTCCCGCGAAGCCACCCGCAACGCACCCCGGTACTGCGGCGAATCCAGGTCCGCCGCGGCGACCACCTGGACGCGTCCTTCCAGCAACACCATCACCGCATTGTCGACTTCGGCGTCCAACAGGCGTTGCACGTCTTCTTCGCGGACGGTCATGCCTTCACCCCTTGCGGCGTTCGTGGTCACCACCCGCGTACCCATTCCCGGGGGTGTCATGCTCGGCGGAGGGCGGGAGCCACTCGGTTCCCGCCCTCGGAGAGATCAGGCCGTGAGCTGTCGTGCGGTGGTGAACAGGAAGGCGCTGTCCTCCAACGCCTCCACGCGATGCCGGCGATCCGGCATGGTCAACAGGTCGCCGGGACCGCCGACCCACGAGTCGGGTCCGGCCACCAGGCGGACACGTCCGTGCAGAACCTGCACAGTGACTTCGCCAGGGTGTTCTTGCTCGTGCATGTGCTCGCCCTGCCGTAACGCCATCACGGTCTGCCGCAAGGACCGCTCATGTCCACCATGGACGGTGGTGGCGCTGCGGCCGCTGTTCGCCGAGCGGGCGAGGTCGAGCTGATCACGGACGAGCGCCGTCAGGGACGTCCTGGTCATCGCGGTGCACGCCGATCCCGCCGCGCCTCCAGTTCCTCCGCGCTCACCACCGTCAGCATCGGCTGGCCAGGCGCGCAGAACATGGTCACCACGAAGGCGGATTCCTCGTCGGTGAGGTGGTTGCCGTCCTGGTAGTGGATCACGTCGCCGCCCGGCTCCCAGAAGGCCTCGCCCGCCTTGACGACACGCTCGGGCTCGCCTTCGAGCTCGAAGACGATCTCCCCCTTGATCACGTACCCGTACGCGGGGCCGGAGTGCCGGTGCGGGGGCGCGCCGGGGCTGCCGGGCGGCAGGGTGACCAGAATGGTCATCGCCTCCGCGCCCTCGGGCGCCGGCGGCGCGCCCGGCACGGTCGCGACCACCTCGAGTCTGGGTGGCGGAGCGGTCGAATCGGGATAATCGATGTGGTGCCCGTGGTCGGTGCTCATCGTGGTCCTTCGTGAGTCGTGGCCGGGGTGATCCGGCCGTGCACGAGCGAAGACAAGATGGCGGACCGAACTGTGACAGTGGTGATCCCTGTCAGGACGGCGATCCCGAGGGGCGGACGGGCGATGACGGACGAGGAGCTAATCGTCGAGTTCGCCCTGACCCGCCTGGACAACCCCGGCCTGGAGCTGGAGGAGATCGCCGCGCTGGTGGTCCGGCGGATGGGCGCGGACCGCATGCTGGAGTTCGCGTCCCAGAACCTGGCCACCCGCGGCGAACTGCGTGGCGCGGTCTTCCCGTCCGCCGTCGAGCACGTCCTTCGGGTGGTGCTGACCGTGCGCGGCGATTAGAGCCTGTTCAGCTCTGCCAGGTCACGGCCTTGGCGGGGTCACGGTCGTACGGTTTCTCGCCGTACCGCAGCGACGTGATCGGGTCGGACGCCAGGCCGAAGTAGAGCCGGCACGTCGGGAACTTCGCGCCTTTCGTGGTGAAGGTGTCCGGCGCGAACAACGCCTCGGCGCACCCGGTGACGGAGATCTTCGAGGTGCCGAGCAGCGTGCCGGGGAAGCCGCCGCTCTTCGTGCTGGCGGTGAAGATCGGCGCCTGGAAGCCGGTGAAGTTCACGCCGTCGAGGTTCTCCAGTTCCGCACGGACGTAGAAGAAGTTCTTGCCGCGCAGCTTGGCCTTGTCCTCCTCCTTCAGCGGCAGCTTGTCGATGTCCGCGTCCGGCGCCTTGACGCTCTCCACGGTGACCGTGACACCGAGGTTTCCCTTGGCGTACCGGCTGAACGCGGGCACGACGCCCTGCGTGCCGAACTTCAGCTTCGTGCCCGGCTTGGTGGCGGCCTCGTTGATCTCCAGCACCGGGGTCTCGGTCAGGTACGGCTGCGGCGTCGACGTGGCGGTCGGCTTGCGGGACGTCGTGGACTTCGTCGAGGTCGTCCCGACGTCACCGGCCGGGACCGGCGTCGCGGTCACAGTCGTCGTACACCCGGCGGCCGCCGCACAGACAGCGAGCGCGGCAATGATCCGGCGCATGGTGGTTCCCCAGTTCTCGAACGTGCCGGCTGAGACTACAGCACCTGTTTCGCCGTCAGTCGAATCACGGCCTCGGTGATCAGGGTGTCGCGTTCCTCGTCGGTGAAGATGTCCGGCAGGGTCAGCTGTTCCAGGATCAGCCAGCTGAACGCCAGCTGGAGCAGTCGCACGGAGACCGCGTCGCCCGGCAGCCCGGACTCCAGGTGCCGGGCCACGTTGTCGTCCATGTCGGCGCGCACCCGCTCGGTGAGCACCTTGCGCAGTTCCGGCCGCCGGGTCGCCTCCAGCCGCAGCTCCAGCAGCGCGAGGTAACCGGTTCGGAAACCGGACACACGACCGATCGTCTCGCGCATCAGCCGGAGGAAGCCCTCGGTGCCCTCCGCTGTCGACATCTGCTCCTCGATGGTGACGTCCTGGGGGATCAGCCGCTCGTACACCCGGGCGCCTGCCTGGGTGAGCAGCGTGTCCCGGCTGTCGAAGTAGTTGGACGCGGTGCCGATCGGCACACCGGCCTCCTTGTCGACCGCGCGCAGCGTGAGCCCACGCGACCCGTCCCGTGCCAGCACCTCGATGGCCGCGTCCAGCAAGGCGGCGCGCCGAGCGGGGTTCTGCCGCATTTCAGCCTCCTGTTGACACCACTTCAGATGAAGTACTATGGTCAAACCACTTCAGTCAGAGTACTCCAAAGGGGGCGTTATGCGAAAGCTCGTCTACTACGTCGGCATCTCGCTGGACGGGTACATCGCCGGGCCCGGTGGCGAGATCGACTTCTATCCCGTGTCCGACGAGTACATGGCCTGGATGGCCGAGCACTACCCGGAGACACTGCCGACGCACGTCCGAAAGCACCTGGGGTTCGACGACGCGCCGAACAAGGCGTTCGACACGCTGGTGATGGGCCTCGGCACCTACCAGCCCGCGCTGGACATCGACATCACCAGCCCGTATGCCCACGTCAAGCAGTACGTCGTGTCGACAACGTTCGAGAAGATCGACGATCCGGCGGTGACGCTGGTACGTGATCCGCTGCCGCTGGTCAAAGAGCTCAAACAGGCGGACGGGCTGGACATCTGGCTGGCCGGCGGCGGGAAGCTGGCCGGTTCGTTGCTGCCGGAGATCGACCAGCTCGTGATCAAGAGCTATCCGGTCATCGCGGGCACGGGCGTGCTCGCGGTCAACGGGGCGTTCCAGCCGACGCGGTTCACGCCGACCAAGCAGGTGTCCTTCGACAGCGGCGTGTACGTGACCTGGTTCGACCGGAAGTGAAGGAGAACGTCATGCGAAAGCTTGTCTACTACGCCGCCGTCTCGCTGGACGGGTACATCGCGGGCCCGGGCGGGGAATATGACTTCTACCCGGGGAACGACGCCTACACGGCATGGATGGCCGAGAGATTCCCGGACACGATACCGACCCAGTTCCGCGATCAGATCGGCCTGGGGGACGTGCCGAACAAGAACTTCGACGCGGTCCTCATGGGCCTGAGCACGTACCTGGCCGGTCCCGCCAATCCCTTCGCGCACCTGGAGCAGTACGTCGTGTCGACCACGCTGGAGAAGTCCCACCATCCGGCGGTGACGGTGGTGCGTGATCCGGTGCCGCTGGTCAAGGAGTTGAAGCAGCGGGACGGGCTGGACATCTGGGTGTGTGGCGGCGGAAAGCTGGCGGGGTGCCTGCTGCCGGAGATCGACCGGCTGGTCATCAAGAGCTACCCGGTGATCGCCGGGGCCGGCGTGTCCCTGGTCAGCGGGAACTTCCAGCCCACGCAGTTCACGCCGGTCGAGCACATCTCCTTCGACACCGGCACGTACGTGACGTGGTTCGACCGGAAGTAGTTCCCCGGCACTAGTGAAGTCGCTACTCGAGCCGTATGTGCCGGCGGTGACACGTTCCTACGCTCGGAATCGTGCTCATCCGTTTGGTGCTTGGAGTCTCAGTAGTGCTGATGGCGGCCGCGGTGCCCGCGTCGGCGCACGTGGTCAGCGCGGACGCGGACCTCCAGTTGGCCCAGACGATCGCGGGCTCCGAGCTGACCGTCGTGATCAGACGCACGCCCGCGGTCCCTGGCCCGTTGTACGTCGATCTCGTCGCGTACCAACCGGTTCGTGAGCAGACGGTCGGCATCGCGGTGAATGACAGTGCCGGGACGGTTCAGCTGCGACGCGACCGTCCCGGCACTTACCCCCTCGTGCTGCACGTCCGGGACGTCGGGCCGCACGAACTCCGCCTGACAGCGGCAAGCGAAGTCTCGGTCCTGCCGTTCACCGTGCGAGTGCCCCGGCCCGCGCCGTGGGAAATGGTGGTGTACGGCGGTTTCGGCGCCGCCGGAGTGATGCTCGCGGCAGCGATGGTCGCCGGTGCGAGATCCCGGCGGGGGACCGCGTTGTCGCTGGGCGGCGTCGGTGTCATCGCCATGGTCGTCGCGGCTACGGTCGCCGTGGTTTCCCCTCAGCTCGTGACCGAGGTGCGTGACACAGGTCGTCCCAACGCGCAGGCGTTTCTGACGGTCTCCCCGGCGAGACCGGCCGCGGGGGAGGAGTTCACGGTTCGGTTCGACCTGGCCGACGGATCGACCGGACAACCCGTCGACGACCTCGCGGTGCACCACGCCGCACTCGTCCACCTGGTGATCACGAGCCAGGACGGCGAGTTCTTCCAGCATCTCCATCCACTGAGGACCGATTCCGGCCGCGTCGAGGCCCGGCTCACCGCCGACCGGGCGGGACGGTATCTGGCGCATGCGGAGTTCGAGCGAACCGACGCGGGCGGTCAGCTCGTGTCCGGGGCCTTCGAGGTCTCCGGGCCCGCGCGGCAGGTGCCGGAACGCGCTGCTTCCTGGACCTTTCCGGCCGGCCGTCCGGTGACCATCGAGGTGCACACCGGCACCACGGGCCTGCAGTCGTGGCTGGAGATGGCCGGGCACCTGATCGTCCGTGACCAGGACGGGACCTACCTCGGGCACGGGCACGAACAGATGTCGTCCACATCGGACGGAACCGTCGCCACGCACGGCCCGGGACTGCGCTTCACGGTCAGCTTTCCCCGGCCTGGCCGCTACTTCGCCTGGGTCCAGTACGTCAGGGACTTCCAGATCACCACGGCCCCGCACCTGATCGAGGTGACGTCGTGAAGCGTCCGATCGTCCTCGTGCTCGCGCTGGCCGTCGTCGCCGCCGTGGTCGTGCTGGTGACCGCGTTGACCGGAGCGGAACCCGTCCGCCTCAGCAGGGAAGGAATCACCGTGCAGGTGGACAGACCCGGCACGGGAACCGTCACCGCGCAGGTTGAAGTCCCGCCGGAAGTGAAGGCCGTGGCGATGCACGCCACGATGCCGCAGATGGGTCACCTGACGCCGGAAGTGGTTGCCACCCGGGAAAAGCCGGGTGTCTTCCGGGCGACCGGCGAACTGTTCGCGATGACGGGCCGGTGGGAGCTGACCGTCCGCGCCGACGAGACCGTCGTGAAGTTCGAGATAACCGTGAAATAGGAGATGGCAATGGTACCGAGGCGGCAAGTGATCGGCGCGTGGCTGCTGCTGGCCGGGTTCTGCTCGCTGTGGCTGGGGGTGGCGTGGGACGGGCAATGGCACGTCGACGTCGGACCCGACACGTTCTTCACCGCACCACATCTGATGTTCTACTTCGGCACCGCGTTGATCGGCCTGACGAGCCTCGTTGTGGTGTTGACCAGTCGTGAGCCCGCCGGATCCAGCGTGCGAGTGCTGGGTTTCCACGCCCCGATGGCGTTCCTGGTCGGCGGTCTGGGCGCCGCGGGACATCTGACCTACGGGATGGTGGACCTGTGGTGGCACACCATCTACGGGTTCGACCTGCTGGAGAGC
The DNA here is from genome assembly GCF_013280595.1 of Kibdelosporangium persicum. GTDB lineage: Bacteria > Actinomycetota > Actinomycetes > Mycobacteriales > Pseudonocardiaceae > Kibdelosporangium > Kibdelosporangium persicum. The sequence goes on along the minus strand of NZ_JAAATY010000012.1, from coordinate 42,089 downwards.
ACACCGTCGCACCTGAGCCTGCAGATCGCCATGCAGGTCCAGGCGATCGCGGTGATCATGGCGTTCGCCGCGCTGCGGGAGACCAGGTCCGGCCTGTGGGGCCTGGCCGCCGCCGGAGCGTTCAGCGTCGCCTCCAGTTCGATCCTGCTCGACGGATCGGTCATGGGCGTCCGGCTGAACCTGCTCGGCGCGGGCGCTCTGGCGGCGTGGACGTTGTGCGTCATCGCGGGAATCACGCGAAGTGCCTGGTGGGTCGGCGCGCTCGGCCTGGTGTACATCGCGGTGCACGCCGCCACGTACTTCTTCCCGCCCGTCGCGACCTCGTTGTACGCGGAGGGCATCGGCCAGCCGATCCGGGACAACGCCCTGGGCATCCCCATGGTCGCCCTCGCGATGCCACTGCTCTTCCCGGTCCTCGCGTTCCTCGCCGCGGGAGTCGTGCGGATCGCCCGGCGACGTGACGTCTCGCCGGTCGTCACGATGGCCGTGGTGGGTGCCGCGGTGGGGTTCGTCGCGGCCTTGTCCGTGTTCATCATCGAGGGTTCCGAAGGCGGTTTCCTGGTGAACACGGTCCTCGCGACGGTCCTCGGGGCGGTCGCGGGCCGGTTCGGCTGGCAGAGTGCCGCGCTGATGAGGCACTCGGCACGGCAGGCGGTGACGGCATGAAAAGGCTGCGCCTCGCGATCTGTGTCGCGATCCTGGTGGTCCTGACGGCGCCGGCCGCCTCCGCGCAGCCCGAGCCGCTCACGATCGTGCACAGTGAGCGGATACCGCTGGGAACCGGGACGTTGACCGCCTCCTTCACCGACTGGCCGGTCAAAGCAGGGCGATCGCTAGACTTCACGTTCGAGCCCACCGGGGGGATCGAGGGGCGGACGGGCACCATCCGCGCGATCACGCCGTCGGGCGAAGCGCGGGCTCTGGGCATCGTCGGCCTGGACGGCGACCCCGACATGCGGTTGCAGCGGCATCCGCGAGCGCGGCACGCGTGGGGACTGGACGTCGTCGCCTTACCCGAGGAGGGCCTGTGGCACTTCGAATTCGCGGTGAACGGCCCGGACGGGACGGCGCGGGCCACGTTGCCGATCACGGCGGGGCCGATGCCGGGACCACCGGCGGGCCTGAGCTGGGCGGTCGGCATGACACCGTGGGCGGTGGCGCTGGTGGTGCTGGGCCGTGGCTGGCTCCGGGTCCGGCGCAAGGCCGTCCTGGGCTGGAACGACTGAGCGACGCCCTGCCCGCCATGCTGCCGTTGATGGCCGCATGGCTGTCCATCCTGGACGGACCCAACCGCGGTCCGGTGTGGACCGTCCTGGCCGTGGCGACCGGGCAGACCTTCGCGATCGTGTGGTGCCGCCGGTTCCCGTTGACGGTGCTGATCGTCGTGATGGCGCTGGAGACCGTGCTGATCGTGGCCGACGCGGAGATCTTCGTCGCGTTCCTCGTCGCGGCCTCCGCGTTGGGCACGTGGGGCAAACCGCTGCAGCAGCGCATCGGGCTCACCATCGGCTTGTCGCTGCTGGCGGGCGGCATGGTGCTGAGCATCGGCGGCGGCTCGCCGACGGTGTTCGCCATGGTGGGCATCACGTCGGTGGCGCTGATGTTCGTCGGGTTCTGGATGAGCGGACGGCTCGGTGCCCGTCAACGCACCCGGATCCGGGAACTGGAGGCGGCACGAGCGGAGATCGAACGGCGTGCCGCCGAGCGTGAACGTGCTCTGCTGGCACGGGAACTGCACGACATCCTGAACCATTCAGTGACCACGATGGTGCTCGACGCGACCGCGGCCGCGGAGACCGGATCGGCCGACGAGACCCGCAGGACGCTGGAACGAGTCGCGCGGACGGGCCGCAACTCCCTCGCGGAATTGCGGCGCCTGCTCGGCGTGCTGCGCAGGAGCGCGTCCGCCGCCGACCACGACCCGCTGATCGTTCCGCCGGGGCTCGACCAGATCGAGGCGTTGGTCTCGGCGGTCCCCGGTCCGCCGATCACCGTGATACGGGAAGGAAACGAGGGACCGGTCGACGCCAGCATCTCGCACGCCGCCTACCGCGTGATCCAGGAGTCGCTGACGAACGTGATCAAACACGCCGGACCGGTGGCCACCACCGTGTCGCTCTCGTTCACCGCGGACCACTTGTCGGTGAGCGTCACCAACGCCCGGTCCACGCGGACACCCGGTCCGGGGACGGGCATGGGCTTGATCGGCATGCGGGAGCGTGTCTCGCTCGTCGGCGGCTCACTCACCGCGGGCCCGCGGCCCGACGGCGGGTTCGAGGTACGCGCCGTCCTGCCCACGAGGAGTGCCGAGTGCTCCGCGTAGTGGTCTGCGACGACGAACAGCTCCTCCGGGAAGCCCTGGTGAAGATCATCGACGCGGCGCCCGACTTGTCCGTGGTCGGCGTCGCGGCCAACGGCGCGCAGGCCGTGACCGCGGTGGACCAGCACGCGCCCGACGTGGTGCTGATGGACATCCGGATGCCCGTGCTGGACGGGATCGAGGCCACCCGCCGGATCGCCGGTCGCGCCCGGGTGCTCATCCTGACGACGTACGACCTGGACAGTTACGTCTACGCCGCGCTGCAGGCCGGGGCCAGCGGCTTCCTGCTGAAGGACGCGCCCAGCGAACGGCTGCGGGACGGCATCCGGATCGTCGCCGCGGGTCAGGCAGTGCTCGCCCCGGAGGCCACGGCCCGGATGATCGCCGCCTTCCGCCCCGCCATGCCCACCCCGGAGGACCAGGCGCTGGTGCGGGCCATCCGCGGCCTGTCGGTCCGGGAACGTGAGGTCTGCGAGCTGATCGCCGAGGGCATGGCCAACGACGCGATCGCCGAGCGGCTGCATATCAGCAGGTACACGGTGAAAGTGCACGTCTCGAACATCCTCGGCAAGCTGGGCGTTCCTGACCGGGTGCACGTGGTGCTGGCCTGGTCGCGGCTGCGCGGGCACGTCTGAACCGTTGACTTAACCGGCGAGCATCTGAAAACTTTGACGCTGACCCTGCAAGAACTCGTCCAACATGTGCAAACCTTCGGCAGGCGTGTCCTCGATGTCTGCCGATCACCCCTGCCCTTCGCCACACCAGAACAGAGGACACCATGGAACGTAAGCAGCGTCGCTTGCGGCTCATCAGCGGCATCCTCGCGGCGGGTCTGATCGCCGCGGGGATCGTGCCGAGCCCGGCCTCGGCGGCCGGCGGCCCCAACTTGTCCCTCGGCAAGACCGTCACCGCGAGCGGGACCCAGGGCGGGTTCCCGGCGGGCAACGTCAATGACGGCAATGCCCAGTCGTACTGGGAAAGCGCCAACAACGCGCTCCCGCAATGGGTGCAGATCGATCTCGGCGGTTCCGTCAGCGTCGACCAGGTCGTGCTGAAACTGCCCGGCTCGTGGGGCGCCCGCACGCAGACCCTCAGCGTGCAGGGCAGCACTGACGGCTCCACGTTCTCCGCGTTGTCACCGTCCGCGAACCGCGTGTTCTCGCCGTCGTCGGCCAACGCGGTGACCATCGATTTCAGTGCCACGAGCGCGCGATACGTACGCGTGCACATCACCGCGAACACCGGATGGCCTGCCGCGCAGGTGTCGGAGTTCGAGATCTACGGCACCGAAGAGGACCCGCCTCCTGGCGGGGGAGCGGTCAACCTGGCCGTGGGCAAGCCGATCGAGGCGAACTCGCACGTCCACAGTTTCGTCGCGGCCAACGCCAACGACAACAACGTCGGCACCTACTGGGAATCCGCCGGGTACGACGGCGTGCTGACCGTGAAGCTCGGCTCGAACGCCGACGTCAGTTCGGTCGTGGTCAAGCTCAACCCCGACCCGGTCTGGGGACCGCGAACCCAGACGCTCGAGGTGCTCGGCCGCGATCAGTCCGGCACGTCGTTCACGTCGCTGAAAGCCTTGGCGCCGTATGGATTCGACCCGGCGTCAGGCAACACGGTGACCATCCCGGTGACGGCACGCGTGGCCGACCTGCGGCTGCGGTTCACCGGCAACACCGGTGCTCCCGGCGGCCAGGTCGGCGAGTTGCAGGTGATGGGCACGGCCGCGCCGAACCCGGACCTGACCGTCTCGGCGTTGGCGTGGACACCTGCGTCGCCCACGGAGACCGACGCGATCACGGTCCGTGCGACCGTCCAGAACATTGGTCCCGCGGCCGCGGGCGCGACCACGGTCAACGTCAGTCTTGGCGGCGTTGTCGCAGGTAGTGCGCCTGTCGATGGATTGGCCGCCGGTGCGTCGACCACGGTCTCGGTGGACGTGGGGCGACGTGCGATGGGCAGCTACAACGTCACGTCGGTTGTTGATCCCAACAACGCAATTACCGAACAGAACGACGACAACAACAGCCTGACGGCGTCTTCGCAGCTCGTCGTGGGTCAAGCGCCTGGCCCTGACCTCCAGATCACCAGCATCACCTCCAACCCGCCGAACCCGGCGGTCGGTGCGACGGTCACGTTCAGCGTGTCCGTGAACAACCGCGGCACCACGGCGTCCGGTGCGACCACCGTGACGCGTCTGACGGTCGGCGGCACCACGTTGAACACGAACACGTCGTCGGTCGCCGCTGGGGCGACCGTCACCGTGCCTGTCAGCGGGAGCTGGACTGCCACGAACGGCGGTGCCACGATCACCGCGACCGCCGACGCGACGAACGTTGTCGCTGAGACCAACGAGACGAACAACTCGCTGGCCAAGTCGATCGTCGTCGGGCGCGGCGCGGCCCTGCCGTACGTCGAGTACGAGGCGGAAGCCGCCAACTACCAAGGAACTCTGCTGCAGACGGACCCGTTGCGGACGTTCGGGCACACCAACTTCGCCACGGAGTCGTCCGGCAGGCAGTCCGTGCGGCTGAACAACACCGGTCAGTTCGTCGAGTTCACGTCGACCAACGCGGCGAACTCCATCGTGGTCCGCAATTCCATTCCGGACGCGCCGAACGGCGGCGGCATCGACGCGACGATCAGCCTGTACATCAACGGGACCTTCGCCCAGAAGCTGACGCTGTCGTCCAAGCACAGCTGGCTGTACGGAACCACCGACGACCCCGAGGGCCTGACGAACACGCCACAGGCCAATGCGCGCAGGCTCTTCGACGAGTCGCACGCGCTGCTGTCCACTTCGTACCCGCCAGGCACGAAGTTCAAGCTCCAGCGCGACGCCGGTGACACCGCGGCGTTCTACATCATCGACCTGATCGACCTGGAGCAGGTCGCCCCGGCGGCGCCCCAGCCGGCCGGGTGCACCTCGATCACGTCGTACGGCGCGGTGCCCAACGACGGCATCGACGACACCGCGGCGATCCAGCGCGCGGTGACCGACGACCAGAACGGCGTGATCGGCTGCGTCTGGATTCCGGCCGGACAGTGGCGGCAGGAACAGAAGATCCTCACCGACGACCCGCTCAACCGCGGGCAGTACAACCAGGTCGGGATCAGCAACGTGACCATCCGCGGTGCGGGCATGTGGCACTCGCAGCTGTACACGTTGACGGAACCGCAGAACGCGGGCGGCATCAACCACCCGCACGAGGGCAACTTCGGCTTCGACATCGACAAGAACGTGCGGATCTCGGACATCGCGATCTTCGGCTCGGGCCGGATTCGCGGCGGTGGCGGCGCCGAGGGCGGCGTGGGGCTCAACGGCCGTTTCGGCACCGGTACGAAGATCAGCAACGTCTGGATCGAGCACGCGAACGTGGGTGTCTGGGTCGGCCGGGACTTCGACAACATCCCCGAGTTGTGGGGACCGGCCGACGGCCTGGAGTTCACCGGGATGCGAATCCGCAACACCTACGCCGACGGGATCAACTTCACCAACGGCACGCGCAACTCCCGCGTGTTCGACTCGTCGTTCCGCACGACGGGGGACGACTCGCTGGCGATCTGGGCCAACAGGTACGTCAAGGACCCGAACGTCGACATCGCGCACGACAACAGCTTCGTCAACAACACGATCCAGTTGCCGTGGCGTGCCAACGGTGCCGCGATCTACGGCGGCTACAACAACAAGATCGAGAACAACCTCATCTACGACACGATGAACTACCCCGGCATCATGCTGGCGACGGACCACGACCCGCTGCCGTTCAGCGGGCAGACGCTGATCGCCAACAACGGTCTGTACCGGGCGGGCGGCGTGTTCTGGGGTGAGCAGCAGAAGTTCGGCGCGATCACGTTGTTCGCCCAGAACCGTGACATCACCGGCGTGACCATCAGGGACACCGACATCGTCGACTCGACGTATGACGGCATCCAGTTCAAGGGCGGCGGTGGCACCATGCCGAACGTGGCCATCACCGGAGTCCGGATCGACAAGTCCAACAACGGCGCGGGCATCCTGGCCCAGGGCAGCGCCCGGGGAAGCGCGACCCTGTCCGGCGTGACCATCACCAACTCGGCCACCGGCGACATCGTGGTCGAGCCCGGCTCCCCCTTCACCATCACCCGCGACTAAACCCCTGAACCCCTCGTGAGTGTTTATCCGTGTTCTAACACTGATAAACACTCACGAGGGGTTAATCGATCGCCAGATCCCACCGGGCCGGGCAAGATGGGTGTTTCCGGCGGTGGGAAGGGGAAGGATGGCAGCTGAGAGGTCGACTCGTCGTCAATCGCTCACGTTGGCACTGCGGTACTACTGGCTGGAACTGGTCCGTCTCAAGCGATTCTCCGTACCCGCGATGGTTTTTCCCGCGCTGGGCAACACTTGTCTGTACTACGTCACGCCGCTCGTCGTAGCGCAGCTGGCCGGTCACCTCGCCGGCGGGGGCCGGGACGTGCTGTCCTACCTGGTGGGTTTCGCCGGGCTGTTGTTGCTCGCCGAGGTGTTCTGGCGGATCGGCGTGCACTGCCTCAACCGGGTGGACGGGCTGGGCAGCGAGCACCTCGGCGTCGTCGGCATGCAGGCGCTGCTGGCCAAGGACGCGGCCTTCTTCCACGACAACTTCGCGGGTTCGCTGACCAAGCGGTCGCTGAGCTTCGCCAGCCGGTTCACCGACATCGTCGACACGCTGGCGTTCTCGGTGGTCGCGAACTTCGTCCCGTTGGGTTTCGCGTCCGTCGTGTTGTGGACCTACGACCCCGTTCTCGTCCTGGTACTCGTCGGCATGATCGCGTTGACCGGCCTGGTCATCGCGCCCCTGATCCGGCGGCGTCAGATCCTTGTGGACAATCGGGAGGCCGCGATCGCCCGGGTGTCCGGGCATGTCGCGGACAGCCTGACGAACATGGAGACCGTACGGGCCTTCGCCGCGGAGGACCGGGAAGCGGCCGAGCACCGTTCGCGGGTCGCCGAGCACCGGCGGCTGGCGATGCGGTCGTGGGACTACGCGAACCTGCGGATCGACATGGTCGTCGGGCCGCTTTCGGTGCTGACCAACGCTTTGGGCCTGTTCCTCGCGATCACCCTCGGCAACGTCGGTGTCGAGGCGGTCGTGGTGACGTTCGCGTACTTCACGAACGCGACCCGGATCATGTTCGAGTTCAACCAGATCTACCGGCGGATGGAGAGCTCGCTGACCGAGGCCGCGCAGTTCACCGAACTGCTGCTCGACCCGCCGACCGTGGTCGACCCGGCCAGGCCGGAACAGCTGCGGCCGCAGGCCGCCGATGTCCGGTTCGACAACGTCGTCTTCGCGCACGCCGGCGCGCCGGACCTGTTCACCGGTCTCACGCTGACCGTGCCCAGCGGGACGAAGGTCGGGCTGGTCGGCCGGTCCGGCGGCGGCAAGAGCACGCTGACCAAGCTGCTGCTGCGGATGATGGACATCGACGGCGGCCGGATCACGATCGGCGGGCAGGACATCAGCAAGCTCAAACAAGCCGACCTGCGCAGCCTGATCGCGTACGTCCCGCAGGACCCGGCGATGTTCCACCGGACGCTGAAGGAGAACATCGCGTTCGCCCGGCCGGACGCGTCGGACGAGGAGATCCTGCGCGCGGCGGAAGCGGCGCACGTCACGGAGTTCGCGTCCGGGCTGCCGGACGGGTTCGACACCCTGGTCGGCGAGCGCGGGGTGAAGCTCTCCGGCGGGCAACGGCAACGTGTCGCCCTCGCCAGGGCGATCCTGCGCGACGCCCCGATCCTGCTGCTCGACGAGGCGACGAGCGCGCTCGACTCGGAGAGCGAAATCCTTGTCCAGGAAGCACTCTGGCGGCTGATGGAAGGACGGACCGCGCTCGTGGTGGCGCACCGGCTGAGCACGGTGGCGCGGATGGACCAGCTGGTCGTGCTCGACCGCGGCCGGATCATCGAGCAGGGCACGCACGCCGACCTGCTCGAGCTCGACGGCACCTACGCCCGGCTCTGGCAACACCAGTCCGGCGGCTTCCTCGAAGACGAAACCGAAGAGGACACCGCGCACGAGCCGAGCCGCGTCAGTCGGTGAACACGTCCAACCGGGCCAGCCCGTTGAGCAGCAGCGCCGGGTTGCGCGGCGCGTCCTCCTCGGGCCTGGCCAGGCGTAACGACGGAAACCTGGCCAGCACGTCGGTGAGTGCGATCCGCGCTTCCAGACGTGCCAACGGCGCGCCAAGGCAGTGGTGGATGCCGTGCCCGAACGCCATGTGCGGGTTGTCGGTCCGGGTGATGTCGAGCGAATCGGGGGCGGAGAACCGGCTCGGGTCGCGGTCCGCGGTGGCCAGTGTCGGCAGGACGACCTGGTTCGCCGGGATGGTGACGTCACCGATCCGCACGGGCGCCTTGGTGTGGGCCGGAACGGTGACCATCGCCGGACCGTCGTAGCGCAGCAGTTCCTCGATGGCGGACGGCATGAGCGTCCGGTCCGCGCGCAGCCTCTCGAGCTGGTCGGGATGCTTGAGCAGGTTGTAGATGCCTGTGCTGATGAGGTTGACGGTGGTTTCGTGACCGGCGACCAGCAGTACGAAGACCATCGAGGTGAGCTCGTCGTCGGACAGCTTGTCGCCGCCGTCGCGGACGGCGATCAGGTCCGACATCAGGTCGTCACCCGGATCGGAGCGTTTCTCCGCGATCAGGTCGCGGATCAGGTCGACCATCTCGGTGACCGCGGCGACGTACTCCTCGGCGGAGTGCGCGTATCCGGTGGTGACGATCGACGAGAGCCGCCGGAAGACGTCCTGGCGCAACGAGGGCACGCCGATCAGCTCGGAGATCACCGTGATCGGCAGGGGATAGGCGTACGCACTGACCAGGTCGACCGGTGACGCCGACAGCGAATCCAGCAGTGACGCGCTGATCTGCCTGATCCGCGGCTCCAGCGCGTCGATCCGGCGCCGGGTGAACGCGGCCGAGACAAGCCTGCGCAGCCGGGTGTGGTCGGGCGGGTTGGCGGACAACAGATGGGTGTTCATCGCGGCGATCAGGTCCGGCGGGAGGTGGTCGCGGTGCGGCACCTCCGTGATCGACTTGACGATGTCCGGGTTGGTCAGCGCCTGCCGCACCTCGGCGTGCCCGGTGATCAGCCAGACGGGCACGCCGGTGAACAGCGTGACCTGCTGGACCGGTCCGTTCTCGGCCAGGGCGGCGAATCCAGCGTACCGGGCCGTCCCGGTGGTCTCGGTGAAGGGTGAGGCTTCGGTCACCACACCACACTAGTCGCGGTCAGGCGGCCGTCGCACGAAGATCGCCACGCATGGATCCGGCCAGGATGCGCCGGGTCAGCCGGGTCGGTTCGACGTCCAGTTCCGCTCGCAGCCGCCGGGCGCAGAGCTGGTACCAGCTGTGCACGCGGCCCAGCTCGCCCAGCCGGGCATGCATGATCATCAGGGTCTGGTACGCGCCCTCGGCGCACGGGTCGATCTCCAGTATCCGCTTGCTCGCCTCGATCGCGTGCAGATAGTCGTTCTCCCGCAACGCGTCCGCGCTGATCTGACGCAACGAGTGCAGCACGAGCGCCTTGCACCACTCGCGGTGTTCGACGACCCAGTCGGCGTGCTCGCCCGCGAGGAACTCGCCCGAGTACAGCTCGACCACCCGCCGGTGGTGCGGCACGGCGGCGTCCCCGGCCTGGCGGGCCGCGCTGGCGCAGCGGGCCAGGTCCTCGAAGTCGATCCGGACGTCCCGCGTGGTCAGCCGGTAGTAGCCGTTGTCGTGCTCGATGGTGATCTCGTCGTGCGGGGCCAACATCTTGCGGACCGCGTGCATGGCGACCTTCAGCGAACTGGACTGCGGTGAGACGTCGCGCTCCGGCCACAGCACCTCGCGCAGCCGGTGCGCCGAGACCAGCCGGCCACGGTTGACCAGCAGGTACTGGAACAGGCTGCGGGCCTTGCCCGCTCGCCAGTGCAGCACCGGCCTGCCGTCGATCTCCACGGAGAAGTCCCCGAGGCACCGGATCTGCATGGTCGCTCCCCTCTCCAGGATGGATCCGGCTTCGACCCTGCCGCTCCAGGCGTCACGCGGCCGTCACTCGCTCGGCGAACTGCGTCCGGTGCAGCCGCGCGTACCTGCCGTTCTTCGCAAGCAGCGACTCGTGCGTGCCGCGTTCGGCGATCCGTCCGCCTTCCACGACGAGGATCTGGTCGGCGGCCCGGACGGTCGACAGCCGGTGGGCGATGACGATCGCGGTCCGGCCCGTCAGGGCGTCCGCCAACGCCTCCTGGACAGCCGCTTCGGAGGCCGAATCCAGGTGCGCGGTGGCCTCGTCGAGGATGACGACGCGTGGTTGGGCGAGCAGGAGCCGCGCGATGGTGAGCCGTTGCCGTTCCCCGCCGGACAACCGGTAGCCGCGCTCGCCGACCACGGTTTCCAGTCCGTCGGGCATGCGGCGGACCAGGTCGGCCAGTCGGGCACGGCGCAGTGCGTCCCAGAGTTCCGGTTCGGTCGCGCCGAGCCGGGCGTACGTCAGATTGGCCCGGATCGTGTCGTGGAACAGGTGCCCGTCCTGCGTCACCACACCGACTGCCGACCGCAGCGACCGGAACCGGATGTCCCGGACGTCCACACCGGACAGGCGGACCGCCCCGCTGTCCACGTCGTACAGACGGGGGACCAGCCCGGCGATGGTCGACTTCCCCGCTCCCGATGAGCCGACCAAGGCGACCATCTCGCCAGGCCTGGCACGGAAGGTGATGCCGTGCAGGACCTCTTCGCCGCCGTGCTGGTCGAACGACGTGACTTCCTCCAGCGACGCCAGCGAAACGTCGCTCGCGGCGGGATACGAGAAGCGCACGTCGTCGAACTCGACCGAGACGTCGCCCTCGGGAACCGCAACCGCGCCGGGCTTCTCGGTGATCATCGGTGGCAGGTCGAGCACCTCGAAGACCCGCTCGAACGACACCAGCGCGGTCATCACGTCCACCCGTACGCTGGCCAGCTGGGTCAACGGGGTGTAGAGCCTGGTCAGCAGCAGAGCGAGCGTGACGATCGTGCCCGCGGCCAGTTCGCCGGACAGGGCGAGGTAGCCGCCCACCCCGTACACCAGAGCCTGGGCCAGCGCGGAGACCAGCGTCAGACTGGTCAGGAACCAGCGGGTCAGCATCGCGGTCCGCACGCCGATGTCACGGACGCGGCCCGCACGCCTGCCGAACTCGTCGGCCTCCACCGCGGGCCTGCCGAACAGTTTCACCAGTGTCGCGCCAGGAGCCGAGAACCGTTCGGTCATCTGGGTGGTCATCGTCGCGTTGTGGTCGGCCGCTTCCCGTTGCAGGGCGGCCATCCGGCGGCCGAGTTTGCGCGTGGGCACGATGAAGATCGGCAGCAGGACCAGCGACAGCGCGGTGACCTGCCACGAGAGCGTCATCATCACGGCAAGCGTGAGCACCAGCTGGATGATGTTGGTGACCACACTGGACAGTGTGGACGTGAATGCCTTCTGCGCGCCGATGACGTCCGTGTTGAGCCTGCTGACCAGCGCGCCGGTTCTCGTGCGGGAGAAGAACGCCACCGGCATGCGCTGGACGTGTTCGTACACGGCCCGGCGCAGGTCGTAGATCAGCGCCTCGCCGATGTTGGCCGACTGCCAGCGCTCCGCGAGACCGATCACAGCACTGGCGACCGCGACGACGGCGATCGTGACGGCGAGCCAAATGACCACCGTCGCGTTCCCGTTGCCGACGATCGTGTCCACGATGTGTCCGGCGAGCAGTGGTGTGATCAGCAACAACACCGCGGCGACCACGGTGAGCAGCAGGAACACCATGAGCCTGCGGCGCAGCGGCCGGGCGAACTCGAAAACCCGGCGCACTGTGCCCTTGCGCAGGCCCTTGGGTGTGCTCGCGGCGTTGATCGCGCCCCGCATGATCCTGTCGGTGCCGTTCATCCCGCGAAGGTATGCACGCACGGTTAGAAATCAGTTAGGCCGGGCGGATAACCGAGGGTTAACTGATCAAAGCCTTGCGGTGGTTACCGTGCTGAATCAGCCGGGCACCGCGGGGAGGCCTCCGTGACCACAATGGACACCCGAGCACCAGGGACATCGGCCGGATCACCCGGACGGCAAGCTGTTGTGGAAGGGACGATCATGCGCGTCGAGGTGGGCCGGTTCACCGGTGCGGACTGGGAAGGCCCGGTCACATGGGCGCAGCACGCCCAATGGGACTCGATACACCGGCAGGACACCTCGGGCTGGTACCGCGACTGCGTGGCCGTCCTGCCGGTCGATGACACCCTGCCCGAGGTGCTCGCGCGGATCTCCCGGGCGGTCGGGCGTTACGAAGGCATGCGGACCCAGATCCTGCCCGGTCCGGTCCAGCGCCTGTGCGGCACGGGGGAGTACCCGGTCGAGATCGTGGAAGCCGGTGCCCGGCACGACTTCGTGGTCGATGAGGTGAGTCACCAGTTGCGGGCGGCCGACCGTTTCGAACGTGGTAGACAGCCGTTCGACTTCGCGGTGGTCACGCGGAACGGCACGCCGCGCAGCGTGGTGATGTGCGTGTCGAACCTGGCCATGGACGCTTCGGCGATCGGCCTGCTGGTGCAGACCGGCCTGGCCCCGCAAACCGACATCAATCCCCGTGACGTGCTCGCGTTGCAGGACGGTTATCGCTGGCGCAGCGACGAAGCGGTTGCTTTCTGGACTGCCGAGTTGGCCAAAGTAGACGCTCCCTTCACCGGTTACCGGGGTGGCGGCGGGACGCTCGCGGCCGGGCTGACGTCGTCGGCCAACGCCGCGCGGCTGGCGCGCCTGGCGAAGAGATCCACATCCCGGGCCGTCATGCTCGCTGTGGTCGCGATCGCGTTGCAGGCGGTGCACCGGGGAAGCCTGTGCCTGCGGCTGGAGGTGTCCAACCGGCACATGCCGCGCCTCGCCGAACACGTGGGAATCCTGGCGCAGAACACACCGCTTGTCGTCGACGTGGACCGTACGCGGACTTTCGGCCATCTGGTGGACGAGATGTGGCACGGCCGGATGAGATCCGCCCGCCACGCCATGTGGTCGCCTGTGGACCTGTCGGCGGCGCTGGACGCGGCCGGCCTGTCGCAGGAGACGTTCAGCGTCAACGATCTGCGGGAATGCGGGCTTCGAGCCGAGCCGCGCGCTCCCGACCCGGGCCGGGACTACGCGCTGCACGACCTGCCAGGGTGGCCGTACCAGCTGGGCCGTTGTTCGATCGCTTTCGCCGGGGACGCGACGCTTCTCACTCTGGCTGTGCGTGTCGACACGGCCTACGTGCCGCCTGGGCACGTAGGCCGGATCCTGCGCGCGATGGATTCCGTGCTGCGCAACGCCGCGCCGGACATCCGGGTCGCGGAGTTGGTCGATGCCATCGAACCAGCCGCGGCGTGATCGCCATGGATATCACCGTCCAGAAGTACGGCGGCAGCTCCCTGGCCACTGACGAGCAGGTTCTCGCCGTCGCTCGCCAGGTGGCTCGGGCCCACGGGACCGGCGCTGTGATCGTCGTGGTCTCGGCTCGCGGTGACGCCACGGATCGGCTGGTCGCGGCGGCCAGTTCGATCAGCGCCGCGCCGGACCTGGCCGAGGTCGACAAGCTGCTGGCGACAGGGGAGAACGCCGCCGCGGCTCTGCTGACCATCGCTTTGCGTTCGGTGGGCGTGCCCGCGGTGTCGATGACCGGGCCGCAGGCGGGGCTGCACGCGACCGGCCGGCCTGGCTCCGGTGTGGTGGATCGGGTGGACGTGACCCCGGTACGGGACTGGCTGGTGCGTGACCACGTCGTGGTGGTCGCGGGATTCCAGGCCGCCGGCCCGGACGGCGCGATCATCACGCTCGGCCGTGGCGGCTCGGACACGTCGGCGATCGCGTTGGCCATCGCGCACGGTGCTCGCTGCGAGATCTACACCGATGTGGACGGCATCCGGCAAGCCGACCCCAGGGTGATCCCGGCGCCGCCTCTGCTGCCTTCCCTCGACGCTCACACCATGGCCGAGATGGCGTACTCCGGCGCCCGGGTGATGCATTCGCGAGCGGTGGAACTCGCCGCGGCCCACGGCATCGACTTCACGGTCCGGCATTCGTCCGGCAGAGGCGACGGGACGACGATCACCGGCGACCTGGAGGCCCGCGTGGGTGTCACGGCGATCACGCATGTCTCGGACGTCGCCCAGCTTGTCGTCCGTGCCGGTGGATCGTTCCTGGAGATCGCCGCGGACGTGCTGGACGTCCTTGCCGAGTCGGCGATCCCGGTCGATTCGGTGACCTGGCGGGACGGCCTGTCGTGCTGTATCCCCGAATCGTCCGCAGTGGACGCTTTGGCCGCGTTGCCCGGCGCGTGGCTGCGGAGGTCCGTGGCGACCGTGTCCCTGGTCGGCGCCGGCCTGCTGAGCCGTCCCGGCCTGACCGCCCTGGCGTTGCGGGCCTTCCTGGACACCGGGATCGACGCGGAATGCGTGTCCTGCACCCAGGTCCGGACGACGTTCCTCGTCGACCGCGCCACGCTGCCCGACGCGGTGGCGGCCCTGTACAAGCAGTTCGGCCTCGACGGGGACCTGTCGGCGCTGGCGACCGCATAAGTCCCGGCGTGGAACCGTTCCGCCGGGCAGCTCAGCCGAGGTCTTCGGCCTGGCCGGTGAGCACCCGGGTGACGTTGCCCTGGAACGCGGCGGAGTCGTTCGACTGCGGGAACGGCATGTCCGGCACGCCGGCTCCGAGGAAGGAGCAGAGCGGCTCCCACCCCTGCCCGACCTCGTAGACCAGCAGGCGGGACGGCTCGACGCTCGCCAGCACAGCCTCGTTGTGCCGGGTGAACGCGGCGATGGTGGCGGCCTCGTCGAGGTCGCGGCGGAAACCTCGCCGCGCCATCGCCTCGGAGAACGGCGTCAGCAGCGCGGCGAGTTTCTCGTCGATGTTCTCGTTGCGGATCGGGTTCAGGATCGTGGCGCGGGCGCTGTCGTACCACTGTTTCGGGTCACGCACGCTGAGCAGGACCTTCGCCGACGGGTAGAGGTCCATCAGCTCGCGCCACAGCAGGCAGCCGGGGAAGTCCAGTGTGGCCCGGTAGCCGCTCAGCAGATCGGGCAGCACACTGGGGTCGCCGTCGAGCGCCGCGGTCCACGCGATCGTGGTCCTCGGTTGCTTGAGCACTTCGCTCATGTGGTGACAGGGTTCGAAACCGAGTGTCTCCAACGCCCGCTTCAACGAGGCCGTGCCGGTGCGGCCGAAGCCGGCCCCGATGATCTCGACCATGCGCACCCGTCCTCTCAGACCGCCACCACGGAGAGATCTTGACGGTACCTGGCGGCCACCGTGGAGATCCACAACATAGCCGCGATCGCTCCGGCGGCCAGCGTCAGAGAGCCGACTGGACCGCCGCTCATCGCCCAGAGGTCGCCGGCGAGCAGTGCCGTGCCCGCCGCCCACGAGACCCAGCCGAAGTGCTTGCCGAGCACGTAGCAGGCCGCGATCAGGCAGGCGAAGGAGATCGTGCCCGCCGCCATGTGGGCGTACGGCTGACTGTCCATGGTGAAGATCCCTGCCGCGACCATGCCGACGCCGTTGATCAGCACCAGCCGCGGCGCCCAGGTGCGGCCGAGCACCCGCCGCAGGCCGATCGCGCCGAGCACGAACAGCACGCCCGCGACGACGAAGTTCACGACCTGGATCCAGCCCGCCGGGCCGACGGCCAGCATGCTGAGCGGTTCACGGGCCAGCGAGTAACCGGGGCGGACGGCGGCCTGCGCGAGCGAGACGACGGTCCACAGCGGCGCGGCGACGATCCCGCAGGTGAGAAGCGTACGAGTGGTCATCTTTCCGGTCCTTTCGATCGGTGGTGCCTGCCTCGACGTCGGATCGACGATGTGACAGGGAACGGGTACATTCCCTGTCGCATGCGCGGTTCGACGTGAGGGCGAAACCTCACTCAGAAAGGCCCGAAACGATGCGTTACATGATGATGACCATGCGGGACGAGAACGAAGCCGCGCCGGACGAGAAGCTGTTCGTCGAGATGGGCAAGTTCGTCGAGGAACTGTCCGCGGCCGGAATCCTCGTCGCCACCGGCGGCCTCGACCCCGACGGCATGCTGATGACGGTGAAGGACGGCGAGCTCACCGTGACCGACGGCCCGTACGCCGAGGCCAAGGAGACGGTCGGCGGGTTCGCGTTGGTCGACGTGCGCTCCAAGGACGAGTTGGAGGAGATCGCCCGCCGGTTCTTCGCCATCACCGGCGGCGGCGTCAGCCGGGTGCACCAGGTCTTCGGGTGACCGACGCCCATCGAGCGATCGACGCGGTCTGGAAACTCGAGGCCGCGAAGATCATCGGCGGGCTGACCCGGATGGTGCACGACGTCGGACTGGCCGAGGAACTGGCCCAGGACGCGCTCGTCGCCGCGCTGGAACAGTGGCCCGAGTCGGGCGTCCCGGACAACCCGGGCGCCTGGCTCATGGCCATCGCCAAACGCCGGGCCGTCGACCACATCCGGCGCGCCAGGCTGGCGGAGAGCAAGCAGGCGCAACTCGTCCAGGACCAGCAGGACGACGACAGCGCCGACAGTGGCGACGATGACGTCCTGCGGCTGATGTTCATCACCTGCAGCCCGGTCCTCGCGCCGAAGGACCGTGCCGCGCTCACCCTGCGGCTGCTGGGCGGCCTGAGCGCGGCGGAGATCGCCAGGGCGTTCCTGACCACCGAACTGAACATCACCCAGCGGATCGCCGCGGCGAAACGCACGCTGGCCGAACACGAGCGGTCGCGGACCGCCGACATCCCCGCGATCCTCGAAGTCATCTACCTGATCTTCAACGAAGGCTATTCCGCCACGTCCGGCGATGACCTGATGCGGCCCGGCCTGTGCCTGGAAGCGTTACGGCTCGGCCGGATGCTGGCCACGCTCGCACCTCAGGAGGCCGAGGTGCACGGCCTGGTCGCGTTGATGGAGATCCAGGCGTCCCGGCAGGCCGCCCGGACCGGGCCGTCGGGCGAGCCGATCCAGCTGCACGAGCAGGACCGTGGCCGCTGGGACCCGGTGCTGATCCGCCGGGGCTTCACCGCGATGCTGCGGGCCCGTGACATCGGCGGCACACCCGGCCCGTACGTCCTGCAGGCCGCGATCGCCGTATGCCACGCACAGGCCCGAACCGCGCAGGACACCGACTGGATCCAGATCTCCAACCTGTACACGGCGTTGGTCCGGCTCCTGCCCACTCCGGTCGTCCAGCTCAACCGGGCGGTGGCGATGGGCAGGGCGTACGGCCCGGAAGCCGGACTGGCGCTGGCCGACCGCCTGGTGGACGATCCGGCTCTGCGGGACTACCACCTGCTGCCCAGCGTCCGGGGTGACCTGCTGGAGCAGGTCGGACGGCACGAGGAAGCGCGGCTGGAGTACCAACGGGCCGCCGCGCTGACGAAGAACGCCGCCGAGCGGGCCTTCCTGGCGCGGCGGGCGGCGTCGATTGTTCCGGCGTCGACCGGCCCCACCCTGGGGGACGCCACCCGTGATTTCCTCGCCCGTCCTGATCTGAACGCGGCCACGGTCCATTCCTACGGCCAGACACTGCGGCGGCTGAGCCGGGCGTTGGGGGAGCAGTTGCCGTTGCGCTCGCTGAAGTCCGAGCACGTGGCCCGGGTTTTCGCGACAGCGTGGCAGGACGCGGCCCCCAGGACGTGGAACCGGCATCGGTCGGCCATCAGATCCTTCGCGGTGTGGGCGGAGCTGGCGGGTCTCGACGCGGACCTGGACTGGCGCACCGAGTCGTCAAGTGGGACACCGGCGCTCGACCCCGTGCGGCTGGAAGCTGTCTGGGCACTGGACGTTCCGGTCCGGGAACGGGTGTTGTGGCGGTTGCTGCACGAGTCCGGCGCGGCGGTGACAACGGTGTTGTCGGTGAACGTCGAGGACATCGACTTCGACGACCGCAGGGCCAGGACCGGTCGTTCGTGGGTGAGCTGGCGTTCTGCGACAGCCGGCCTGTTGCCGCGGCTGACAGCCGGGCGGACACGGGGCCCGCTGTTCCTGGCCGACCGGCGGCCGGTCCCCGCGCGGATGCCCGCGCCCGGTGATCTCTGTCCGGAGACCGGCCGGGGCCGCCTGTCGTACCCGCGTGCGGAGTATCTGTTCAAACAGGCGACAAGGCGGATCGACCCCGCAGGCCGGGGGTACACCCTGAAACAACTCAGGGCGGGCAACCGTACCCGGTCCGATACGTCCCCCTGACAGAGATCCACCCGGGGAGGCACCATGGGCAGTCGCTACCTGTTTCTGACCAGGCACGGGGAGACACTGCCGGACGGGACGGCGTTGACGGAGACCGGCAGCCGCCAGGCGCGGCTGCTCGGGCGCCGGCTGGCGAACACCTCCTTCGACGTGATCCACCACGGGCCGCTGGCCCGCGCGGAGCAGACCGCGAAGCTGATCGCCGACCAGGTGGGCGGCGACGTGCCTCTGCACGCCGTGGAGGCCGCGGGCGACTACATCCCGTACATGCCGCAGCGTGCGGAACTGCCGGCGGAGTCGGCGGATCTGCTGCTCAGCTTCCTGAGCCAGTTCACGATCCTGGAACGCCAGCGCGGCGCCAAACTGGTCAAGGAGGCCGTCGCGCGGTTCACCGGACCGGTGGAGGGCGACGAGGACCGCTACGAACTGCTCGTCACCCACAACTACCTGGCCGGATGGCTGATCCGGGAGGCACAGGAGTCGCCCAGGTGGCGGTGGCTGGCGCTCAACCATGCCAACGCGGCGCTGACCGTCATCCAGTACGCGCCCGGGCGCGCGCCGGAGTTGCTCGTCTTCAACGACATGGGTCACCTGCCCGTCGACCTGCGGTGGACCGGCTTCCCGAGGGAATTCCGAACGCTGAGCTGAAAGTGCTCAGTTGATGAGCACTTTGGTGGACAGGATGGCGGCATCGGCTCATCGAGGGAAGGAAAGAGCGATGCTGCGAGGACTGGCCACCGTGAACATCTTCGCCGAGGACGTCCCGGCCGCCGTGGCGTGGTACAGCGAGGTGCTGGGGATCGAGCCGTACTTCGTCCGCGAGGCCGACGGCAAACCGGCGTACGTCGAGTTCCGCATCGGCGACTACCAGCACGAACTGGGCATCGTCGACGCCCGCTTCGCGCCGGACGACCGGGACCGGCCGGGCGGCGCGATCATGTACTGGCACGTGGACGACGTGCGGGCCGCCGTCGAGCGCCTCGTCGAGCTCGGTGCGAAGCCGCACATGCCGGTGATCGAACGCGGGCCGGGTTTCGTGCCCGCGTCGGTGATCGACCCGTTCGGCAACGTCCTCGGCGTCATGTACAACAAGCACTACCTGGAGATCCTCGGATGAGCACGTTCTACGCCCGCGACACGGCGGAGTGGCGTGCGTGGCTGGCCGGGAACTGCGACTCGGCCAAGGAGGTCTGGCTGGTCCTGCACCACAAGGACAGCCCGAACCCGAGTCCCCGCTACCACGAGGCGATCGAACAGGCACTGTGCTTCGGCTGGATCGACAGTCACCACCGCAAACGGGACGCGACCAGCTCGCGGCTCCGGTTCAGCCCGAGGAATCCGCGCAGCTCGTGGAGCGGGCTCAACCGGGAACGGGCCGCGCGGATGATCGAGCAGGGCCTGATGACGCCACGCGGCCAGGCCCTGATCGACCTCGCCAAGGCGACTGGAACGTGGCAGGCCCCGACGGTGCCCGCGGACCTGAAGGAGCTGCTGGACGGCAACGAGCCGGCGGCGGCGAACTTCGCCCGTTTCCCGCCGTCGTCGAAACGGCTGATCCTGGAGTGGATCTCGGCGGCGAAGCGGCCGGAGACCCGGCAACGCCGCCTCGTCCAGACCGTCGAGTCAGCCGCCCGCAACATCCGGGCGAACCACCCGCGCTGAACGGCCCGCGTGAAGAGCAGGGGGTCAGCCCTCTTCGACGCGCATGGCCTGCTGTTCCGGACCGGCCGGGTAGTCGTCACCGGCGCCCTCGGCGATCTCGGTCGGTTCCTCGTCGGCCGGGGCGCCACCGCCGTCCGGCGTCGCCAGTTGCGGCGCCTCGGTGCCGGTGCCGGTCTCCGGCCTGACGGCGTCCGGGTCGTTCTCGAGCCAGGTCTCCGGATCGTCGCGGGTCTCCGGTTCGTCCCGCAGCTCCAGGTTCTCCTGCTGCTCGGACTGTGGTCGCTGTTCGGTCATGAGGCATGCCTACCCGTGGGCCACGGGCGCAAACGATGTTTGGCGTCCGGCACGCGCGTTCACTCTTCGACAGAGGGCGTTCTGCCGACGGGGAAGGAGCCGCGCCGTTGACCGGACAGCATCCGTGGTGGCGAGAAGCGGTCGTCTACCAGGTCTATCCCCGTTCGTTCGCCGACGCGGCCGGTGACGGTGTCGGTGACCTCGCCGGTATCCGCCAGCACCTGGACCATGTGCGTGACCTGGGCGCGGACGCGATCTGGCTGTCGCCGGTCTACCGGTCGCCGATGGCGGACGCGGGCTACGACATCAGCGACCACACCGACATCGACCCGGCGTTCGGCGACCTGGCGGACATGGACGCGCTGCTGGCCGAGGCGCACCGGCTGGGCCTGCGGGTGCTGATGGACTTCGTTCCCAACCACACGTCCGACCAGCATCCGTGGTTCCGTGAGTCGCGGTCCTCACGCGACAACCCGAAGCGGGACTGGTACATCTGGCGGGACGAGCCGAACAACTGGCGGGCCGCGCTGGGCGCGGGCAGCGCGTGGACGTGGGACGAGCAGTCCGGCCAGTACTACCTGCACCTGTTCCTGCCCGAACAACCGGACCTCAACTGGCGCAATCCGGACGTGGTCGCGGCCATGCACGACGTGCTGCGGTTCTGGCTCGACCGGGGCGTCGACGGGTTCCGCATCGACGTGGCGCACTGCGTCGGCAAGGACCCGCAGTTCGCCGACGACCCGCGGTGCGCGGCGGGACAGCCGTTGTCGGACTTCAACGACCAGCCGTACAGCCACGAAGTGCTGCGCGGTCTGCGCGGGCTGATCGACTCCTATCCCGGTGACCGCGTGCTGGTCGGCGAGGTCAACATCCGCTCCACCCGGCAGGTGGCCGAATACTACGGCGCGGACGACGAACTGCACATGTCGTTCAACTTCCCGCCACTCGACGCGCCTTGGGACCCGGTGGTGTTCCGGATGTGCGTGCGTGAGGTGGAACGCGAACTCGGTGCCGCGGCGGCATGGCCGACCTGGGTGTTGTCCAACCACGACAACGAACGGCACCGCACTCGTTACGGTGGCTCGCTGCGCAGGACCCGGGCCGCGGCCGTCATGCTGCTGAGCCTGCGTGGAACGCCGTTTCTGTTCCAGGGCGAGGAACTGGGGCTGGAGAACGCGGTGATCACGCCCGAGAACCGGGTCGATCCGGGTGGCCGCGACGGGTCGCGTGCGCCGATCCCTTGGCTGGCACGGCATCCGCACGGCTGGTCCGGAAAGGACCCGTGGCTGCCGTTCCCGCCGGACGCCGGGGAGTTGTCCGCCCAGTCGTCCGCCGGCGATCCCGGCTCGGTCCTTCGGCTCTACCGGCGACTGATCGCCGAACGCAGGCGCAGCCCGGCGTTGCGGGCCGGTGACTGGACCGAGTTGCCCTCGCCGCCCGAAGTGCTCGCGTACGCCCGGCGAGCCGATGCCGACACCCGGATCACCGTGATCAACTTCGCCGATCACCCGCGGCGGTTCGATGTACGGGGTGACTGGCAGATCCGCGTGTCCAGCGATGGCGACGGCCAAGGTGAAGCCTTCACCGGCCGGCTGCTCGGTGAACAAGCGCTGCTGCTGGAGCCACGACAGGAAAATCCTGCGGCAGCGAGATCGCCTGTGTAACGGAGGAGGCAACGGGTAACACTCGCGAGTGGGTGAAACAACAGTTGTGATCGCCACGCGTGACCGCGTGGACGAGCTGGTGCGCACCTTGGCACATCTGAAGGACCTGTCGGTGCCCGTCATCGTGGTGGACAACGGTTCGTCCGACGGCACGGTGGCCCGCGTGTCCCAGGAGTTCCCCTGGGTGGAGACGGTGGCGCTGGGGCGCAACGTCGGTGCGTCGGCGCGCAACCATGGTGTGCGGCTGGCCCGTACGTCCTATGTGGCCTTCTGTGACGACGACTCGTGGTGGGCACCGGAAGCCTTGCGCAGAGCGGAGGAGCTGTTCGAACGGCACCCCAGGCTGGGCCTTGTCGCGGCCCGCGTCGTGGTCGAACCCGGCGGTGTCGTCGACCCGGTCTGTGCGGAGATGAAGTCGTCCGCGCTGGGCCGGGCCGACGACCTGCCCGGACCGTCCGTGCTGGGCTTCGTCTGCTGTGGGTCGATCGTCCGCAGGGAAGCGTTCCTGGCTGTGGGCGGCTTCAACCCGGTGCTGTTCTTCCCGGGTGAGGAACGCCTGTTCTCGTGGGACATGGCCGCGTCCGGCTGGGCCTGCTGCTATGTCGACGACGTGGTGGCCCACCATCAGCCGTCCAGTGTCCGTGGCCCGTCGGCGACCCGGCGGCGAGCGGAGCTGCGCAACGATCTGCTCACCACCTGGCTGCGCCGTCCACTGACCGTCGCACTGGCCGAAACCACAGCGCTGGCCAGGCGAGGTCTGGGCGACCGCGACGCGAGGGCGGCGCTGGGCGCGGCCCTGCTCCGGCTTCCCGCGATCGCCAGGCAACGACACCTGTTGCCCGAGACCGTGGAGCGACAGGTCGTCCTGGTCAGCTAGAAAATGCTGCGGTACAGGGAACAACCTCGGCAGACCTCAGGCGGGTCCTGGCTGCGCAGTCCCGCCCGAAAACGTTGGTAGCGCTCGCCTTTCCAGATCTCGGTGAACGGCTGTTCGTCGAGCCGGCCGAGAGTGGCCCGATCGCTGCCCATCACCATGCAGCACGGTTGCACCTCGCCTCGGTGGGTCACGTAAGCGGACTCCCACGGCCACGTGCATCCGACGGCATCGTCCCGTACCTGTTGCTCCGTCAACTCCGGTAGCCGGAGATCCAGGCCACGCCTGGCCGCCTTCGCGGCCGCCGCGGCGAAGGCACGCCGTGAGGTCTCCTGGTCTTCAGCCGCCACAAGGCTTTCCTCGGCGGTGTACGCCCGGATCGCGGAATAGTGTCCGGCCGGGTCGGTGTCGCTGAAGGTGTGGCTCAGGTTCTGCACCCACAGTTCGTCCACACCGACATCCGCGGCCAGGTCGACCAGGGCGGGCAGTTCGGCGACATTGCGCCGCATGGCCACGAACACCAGCTTGATGACCGGCTTGGTCGCGCCTGCCGCGGCCCGCTCGGCCACGAGCGTGCGCAGGTTCGCCACCACCTGGTCGAACTGTCCGGGCCGGGGCTTGAACGTGGTGGAATGCCGGACATCCTCGTAGGTGGACGCCGTGGCGCCGTCCAGGGAGATATGCACCCAACTGGTGCCCGCCGCCACCAGATCCCGGGCCCATTGGCGGTTCAACAGCACACCGTTGCTGTTGAAGCCGACCTGGACACGACGTTCGGTGGCGTAACGGATCATGTCCAGCAGGTGCGGCGCCAGCAACGGCTCACCCAGCCCCTGCAGCGTCAGCTTGGTCAGCTCGGGAAGCGTGTCGACCAGGTCGCGGAACGCCGGATACGACAACGCGCCTTCCGAGCGCCCCACTGGCGGGGCGTAGCGCACCAAGCACATCCGGCACCGGAGATTGCATGCGCCGGTCACCTCGACCTGCAGTTCCTTCGGCAGGTCCGGAACCAGTGAAAACTTGCCCGAAGTGCTCATCCCCACGGCGTTCCCGCTTCAGGCGCGGTTACACCACACGGATTGACGAGGCATGGTGGGTATTGTCGCGTGGTGACGACCTTGAAGGCGCGCTCCATCAGGTTGGTGAAGCCAGTGGTGCGATGGGGGCTGGCCCACGCCGTGCCCCGCGCCGCGCTCCGGGTGGCCGCTCGACGCGGGGACCTGCAGGCCCGTCTGGTCGACGAGGCCGAGAAGGCGCCGACCGCCGCGCTGGACGGCCTGTTCACCGAGATCCGTGACCTGGGTCCCTTGGTCAGGACGAGGTTCGCCTTCGTCACCGCCACCCACTCGACGGTGAAGGAAGTGCTGACGAGCAACGACTTCCGGTCCGGGGTAGGGCCGAGCGGCGACGGGCTGCTGCCCCGGCTGAGCCGGTGGTCGGCGCCCGACGTGCTGCATCCGGTGGCGCCGCCGTCCCTGCTGGCGACCGAACCGCCGGAGCACACCCGTTATCGCAAGCTCGTCACCCGGGTTTTCACCGTCCGCGCGGTGGAGAACCTGCGTGAGCGCACCGAGCAGATCGCCAACGACCTTCTCGACACTCTCGATCCGTCGCGGCCTGTCGACCTCGTCAAGACGTACTGCAGCCTGCTGCCCGTGACCGTGATCGCCGAGATCCTCGGCGTCCCCGAGGAGCAACGGCAACGGGTGCTGGAACTCGGCGGGGCGGCCGCGCCCAGCCTCGACATGGGCTTGTCGTGGCGGGAGTTCCGCAACGTGGAGGCGGCGCTGGCGGCGTTCGACTCCTGGCTCGCCGATCACCTCGACCACCTGCGGTCACACCCCGGCGACAACCTGATGAGCCGGATCATCGCCGCACGCGAGGACGGCGTCAGCCTGACCGACGCGGAGCTCAGGGCCACCGCCGGGCTCGTGCTCGCCGCGGGCTTCGAGACGACCGTCAACCTGCTCGGCAACGGGATCGCCCTGCTCTGCCGGAATCCCGCCCAGCTCGGAGCGCTCCGCGACGACCCCGGCTTATGGCCGAACGCCGTCGAGGAGACACTCCGCGTCGATCCCCCGGTGTTGCTGACCGGACGGACTTGCCTGCGGGACACCGAGATCGCGGGCGTACGCGTCCCGGAAGGCGCCATCGCGCTCACCGTGCTGGCGGGCGCGAACCGTGATCCGGCCCTCTTCAGCGACCCGGCGACCTTCGACGTCACCCGCGAGAACGCCCGGGAACACGTGTCGTTCTCCGCCGGCCGCCACTACTGCCTCGGCGCCTCGCTGGCGCGGATGGAAGGCGAGGTCGGCCTCCGCGTCCTGTTCGACCGCTTCCCGGACCTGCGCCTGCGCCCCGGTGCCACCCGGCGCGGCACCCGCGTGCTGCGCGGATACGAGCACCTGCCCGCCCTCCTGCGCTGACCGCATGATCCGTCGTGAGTGTTTATCAGGGTTCTAACGCCGACAAACACTCACGAGGGGGGCGTGGCCATGGCCGTGGTGCAATCGCGGTTACCGATAAGGTCCCCTTCATCACTCACAGCATCGGAAGGGGGACGACCGTTGATCGGGCACCCCGATGAACGCGAGATGGAGCGGTGGCGGTCCAGCGACGCGGCCGTCATGCGGGCCGACCTCGATCGCGCTCTCGGCCTGGACACGGGGAGTCTGCCTGCCGGCACTGAAGACGCGGCACCGCGCAGGCCGGCTGACCGCCCGGCGTCGCGTCCACCACGTGCCCGGCCCACCGCGAGCGTCCGGCCTGCTGACCGGGAACCGGACGTCACTCGATGGGGTGACACTGCGAAGGAGGCTCCGCGCCAGCCCTCGGACGCGGAGCTGATCGAGGCCGTGCGCGGCGGAACGATCCAGGCTTACGCACAGCTGTATACGCGTCACGTGCATGCCGCTCAGAACCTTGCGCGCCAGGTGGCCCGGTCACCGGTCGAGGCCGAGGACTTGGTGTCGGACGCCTTCGCCAAAGTCCTCGCGTCGTTGCTGGCGGGCGGCGGTCCCGACTCGGCCTTCCGTCCGTATCTGCTGACCGCCTTGCGCCACACGGCCTACGACAAGACACGGCGGGATCGGAAGGTTGAGCTGGCCGACGACGTGGAGGCCGTGACGGGCGTAGAACGTGTTACCAGCCTGCCGTTCCACGACACGGCCGTGACCCAGCTGGACCGGTCGCTGGTAGTCCGGGCGTTCGCGAGCCTGCCTGAGCGTTGGCAGACGGTGTTGTGGCACACCGAGATCGAGGGCCAGGCACCCGCTGAGATCGCGCCACTGCTCGGCCTGACCCCCAACAGCGTCTCCGCGACGGCCTACCGGGCCCGTGAGGGCTTGCGGAAGGCGTACCTCCAGGCGCACGTGACGCACAATCCGCCCGAGCGCTGCCGCGCTGCCGCCGCCAAGCTGGGCTCGTGGACCCGCAGTGGCCTGTCCAGGCGGGAAACCGCGCAGGTGGAGGCGCACCTGGACGGCTGTGTCGAGTGCCGGGCACTGGCGGCGGAGTTGGCCGACGTCAACGGAGCGCTGCGCGGCGTCGTGGCGCCTCTGGTCCTCGGCGTCGGTACCGCCGGTTACCTGGCCGCCGGGACGGGCAAGGCGGCCGCGGCGGTGTCACTCGCCGCGAGCAGTTCCACCTCGGTGCTGCCTTGGCTTGGTGCGGCGACTTCGACGGCGGTGCTCGTCATCGCCATCACGTCGGGAGCGGACGCGCCGAACCAGTCGATCGGCCCCACCACGGTCGCTGAACCGCCGCCTGTGTCGAGTACCAGCGGCCCCACGACGGCCGCGGCGACTGGGCCTGCCGTCTCGGCCACCCTCACGCCGAAGGCCACCCCACCGCCACCGCCGGTCACGGCGGCACCTGCGGCGGGCCAGCCGAGCGCCGCCTCGCCGAGGAACACGCCAGGCGCGGGCACGGCCACGCCCGCCCTGACGCTGACCGTCCCCAGCGGTTTCACCACGTCCACCGGAGGACCGCCCACCACGCTGCCGATCACCATCCGCAACTCCGGTACGGCCCCCGCGCCGCCCCCGACGTTGACGTTGTCCCTGCCCGACGACGTCAAGGTGGTCGGACCGGGCAACAACCTGCTCGGCAAGCCCTTGCTGCAGATGGACGGCGCCGCGCAGCAGACCGTCTCCTGCCCGGCGGGCAAGGACACGGTGGTCTGTGCGGCGGACCAGCAAGTGGCGCCAGGCGACTCGGTGACGTTCGTCTTCCGTCTGCTCGCGGGGCCCAAGGCGGTGAGCGGCACCATCACCGCCACCACGGACTCCGCGGTCCCGCTGCGGACGGAGGTTCCTGTCACCATCACGCCGAAGAAGTAGCACCGGGCCGGCACGCTGGTCTTCCCGGCATCCCGCTCGCCGCGGGCTACCTGACCCGCCGGTTCGGTGAGAAGCCGTGGCCGTGCGTGGTACGAAGGCAGGTTGCTGCCGCGCGTCGGCCCTACGGGACCGTGATCGAAGTCCCGGCCCTCGTCGCCCTGGTCTACGCCGCCGCTGGACCGCGCGTCATGCCGCTGCCCGGCGCAACAGCCGGTGGACGCGCCGGACGGCCGCCCGGCGCTCGTCGACGTTGATGTCGAGAGCGCGGACCACCGGGTCCTCGGGTCCCCGCCGCCGCCGGATCTCCGCCAGCCGGTTGTCCAGGGTCGTCGGATGCCCGTCGGGGCCCGTGGTCATGTCGCAGTACCACAGCGCGTCCCTGAGGCGTCCACGGTCGTCGTCGAACTCCGCGAGCCCGTCAGCCAGACCGAGCAGGTGGGCCACGGCGGCCGCGCCCGAGTGGTGTGCCACCAGGCCGCACACGCGCGGGGAGACGCCGGCTCGACGCAGGTACCGCGCGCCGTCGAGCGAGTGCCATCCGGTGTCGACCAGTTCGGCGGCGTAACCGATGTCGTGCAACCACGCCGCGGCGACCAGAAGGTCCTGTTCCCCGGGCGGCAGCAGATGCGCCACCTGCTCCGCCCGGCGGGCCACACCTTCCGTGTGCGCCCATCGGCGGGGCAGCTCCTTGGCGAGTAATCGCCTCGCGGTGTTCCGGGCCCAGTTGGACAGGTACGTTCCCGACAACCCGGACGAATCGACAGGGAACTCACGCGCGGAAGTCCGCACCGCACGTTCCACGAGCAGCGGCACGAAGTCCTGCACCGGCGCGCCGCCCAGCCGGGCCCGTGCCCGCTCGATCCACTCGTGCACCAGGCTTGGCGGCACTTTGTCGTGCTCCCGTACCAGGCGGGATTCCAGGCGCCGGATCTGTTCGTCCACGTGACGCCGCCGCACTGCCGCCGACATGGTCGTCAGCACGTCACCACCTTCCACGACACTCACCGCATCACCGTAAGCCTTCGCGGCGCCGCTGTTCAGGTCTGCCCGGTGGTGAGTCGTTTACCCGCTGGATCGCCGGGCAACCACTTCGGTAGGCCGACTGAGAGGAGTAGCTGTGGTCGCGATGCTCGACGGGCACCTCGTCCGCGATCCGCACGACCTGCACGCCAAGGTCGAGGCGCAACTCGACCAGGCCGCCGAGGAGGTCTCCCGGCGCTGCGCGAACCAGGTGGACTACCAGTCCATCCGCCAGGCCGTCGCCGCCGCGTACCGCAGGCTGTCCGACAAGGCCAAGTTTCAGAGTTTCCTGCCGATCCTCGCCGCCCGGGCCGCGCACCGGGACCTGTGCCAACGCTGAGCCGTCACCGCCGTCGTGGGCTGAGTGTCTTCTCGCGCGTACGGAGGAATGCCGTCAGTCTGGCTCGTAGCGCCGCTATGTGGCGGATGTCGATGGTGAACGTCGACGTCGGCGCGTAACCAGGCAAAGGGCGGGGCAAGTGGCAGGGACCGGTGATGTACACGAACGATTCGTCCTGGTCGTAGCGCGGCTGTGACCAGGACGGCCGGGTTTCCCCGGTGCGGTCGTCCTGGGACGGAATCACGTTCTCGGAGCCCGGAACCTGGGCCAGCGCCCGGGTGAACGCGGGCAGGTCGGCCTCGGTGACGCCCAGGCCCCGGCCGTTCCAGACCCGGGGAAACGAGTGCCGCCTGCCGTCAGCGGCGTAGGTGAAGGTGAGCACGTCACCGGCCGCCGTGATCGTCCAAGGCAGTACACGGGTGACGGTGGCCATCGACAAACTACTCCTTCGCGTCGCGGCCCCCAGATCTCACCCAGAGTAGTGGATCACTGACATGAACGGAATGGTTGACCGCCCTTGGGTTGTCCGCCGTTCGGGTCCGTCCTCACCCTCCGGCGCCCGCTTCCAGCGGTTGCTCGGTCTCGTCGACGACCGGCGGCTTGAGGAAACTGGTCGCCCAGGCGCCAGCGCGTAGGCGGTCACCAGCGTGCCTGCCGCCGGAATGGACACGTTCAGGTCGGCGGCGATCAGGTTCAGCACGCCGACCACGAGCAGTTCGGCGCTGCCCAGGACGAACATGCCCAGGAACAGCGTGGCCAGTGCCAGGTTCGCCTTGGCGGAGCTCAGCTCCACCTGTGGTGTGCTCATGTACAGCTTCCTTGTTCGCGGTTTCGTCTCAAGTGGAATGTCTTAGTCACCAATGAAGACCAACCGCCGGAGGAAAACCCGTCGCCGCAGGCGATTCAGCAAGACATGACGTGCGCCACACTCGTCGATCTGTCAGACGGTGATGACGACCTTCGCCCTGGCGTGTTCCTCCTCGAGGTAACGGATCGCGTCCGGCGTCCTGTGCAACGGGTAGGTCCGGTCGATGGCCGGGGTGACCTCCCCGGCCTCGATGAGCCGCCGCAGCGCGGTCAGCGGCTCTTTGCCGGGCGTCACGGTCAGCACCACCATCCGGTGGCGCACGAAGCGGGACATGATCTTGCCTCTGATGATCAGGCCCATCGGGCCGAACATGCTGCCGCCCCGGGACACGCCTCCGCCGGAGAGCACAAGCGTTCCGGTGGGCTCCAGCATGCCGCGCAACCGGGCCAGCGAATGATTGCCCACGAGGTCGAAAACGACGTCGTAGTGCCGGCCGGCACTGGTGACGTCTTCCTGGGTGTAGTCGATGACGTGGTCAGCGCCGAGCGACTCGACGAGGTCGATGTTCCTCTTGCCGCACACGGCGGTCACGTCCGCGCCGAGCGACTTCGCGATCTGCACGGCGAACGTCCCCACTCCACCTGAGGCGCCGTTGATCAGAACGTGGTGCCCGGCTTGGACTTCTCGCAGTCCCGCCAAGGCCGTGCCGCCCGCCAGCGGTACCGCCGCCGCTTGTTCGAACGTCAGGTTCGCCGGTTTCAGGTCCACGAGGCCGGCGGGGACGCTGACGTGTTCGGCGAAGGCCCCGTTGGCGTCACCGAGATCCCCGTACACCTCGTCCCCGGGCCGCCACTGGGTCACCGCCTTGCCCACGGCCTCGACACGGCCGGCGAAGTCCCGGCCTCTGATCCTCCTCTTCGGACCGGTCAGGCCGAACCAAGCGGGTGACATCACGCGCATCAGGTACGGATCGCCTCGCATGACGTGCCAGTCGTACGCGTTGACCGCCGCCGCATGCACCCGCACCAACACCTCGTTGTCCGCGGCCGTGGGTTTCGGCACGTCCATGAGCTTCAGGACGTCGGGTGAGCCGTACCGGTCCTGAACGATCGCTTTCATCGAGTCTCCTTGACACGTAACGGTTTACGGATGATCCATTCGGCGACGGCCAGGTTGATCACCCAGCCGGCGGTGGCCAGCAACGCCCTGCTGAGCTCGTCGGGTGTCTCGGTGACGACGCTCAACGGCAGCAGAGTCAGCACCTGGGTGCCCGCGCCCAGCCCGATGGCGTACCCCCGGGTCATCCACGCCCTGTGCCGGATGACGTCCCGCCGCCGGATGGCGACGACTCCGAGGACCAAGCACACCGCCATGGCCGAGCCGAACACGAGCCGGGCGGCGGCGAGCACGACGCTGTCCGGGATCTGGTAGGACAACGTCATCCACAGTCCCGAAAGAGCGGCGACCAGTCCACAAGGGACAAGCCAGCGACCGGCGGCACGGTGCCAGCCGCGGCCCCGCAGCCGCGGCGCGAACTGCAAGGCGCCCAGCACACAGAACGCGCTGGCGCCGACGATGTGCAGCACCAACGGCAACGGAGCCGCGAAGAACCGGGCGTTCCGCGCGGTGACCGGTCCACCGCCGCCCAGTTCGGTCAGCCGGGCCGCGCCGGCGATCACCGGCACCGCGCTCAGCGCGATCAGCCCGGCAGGTGCGAGCCATCTCGGTCTGGCGCGGGGAGTTTCCGTCGACATGCCCGAAAGCGTGCCGTCACCAGGCCCGGCACCTCATCGGAAGATGGGCCTGAGTCGAACCGGCCGATGGTACGGGGCCGAAGCCGTACTATCGGCGGGATCCGTTCCGCACGCGGTTGGTCTCGTACGCCCACATGGCGATCTCGACCCGGTTACGGGCGGACAGCTTGGCCATCAGGCTGGCGATGTGGGTTTTGACCGTGCTGAGCGTGATGTGGAATTCGGCCGCGATCTCGCTGTTGGTCCGGCCGGAGGCGACGGCGACGAGGATCTGCTCCTCGCGGTCGGTGAGCACGTCGATCGGTTGTGCCGGTGCTGACGCGGGCCCGGTGCTGGCGAACGCGCCGAGCAGCCGGGCGGTGATGCTCGGGGCGATCAGGGCGTCGCCGTTGGCCGCGGCGCGAACGGCCTGGGTGAGCATGGCACGGCCGGAGTCCTTGAGCAGGAAACCCCTGGCACCGGCCCGAAGCGCGGCGTAGACGTAGTCGTCGAGGTCGAACGTGGTGATGACGACGACGGCGAGCGGATCGCCGACCGCCGGTCCGGCGAGCGCGCGGGTGGCTTCGATGCCGTCGAGCTCAGGCATCCGGATGTCGAACAGGCACACGTCAGGGCGCAGCCGTCGGGCGAGCTCGACCGCTCGCCGCCCGTCGGCTGCCTCACCGACGACCTCGATGTCCGGCTGCGCGTTGAGGATCATCGTCAACCCGGTCCGGGCGATCTCCTGATCGTCGGCGACGACCACGCGGATGCTCATCTCGCTGCCCCCGGTACCGGAATCCGGGGCAGCACAGCCGTGACGGTCCAGCCACGCTCGGGATCGGGACCGGCTTGGCACGTGCCACCGAGCAGGTCGGCCCGCTCGATCATGCCGATGAGCCCGTGACCGGGCGTCACGGCCGGACTGGGTTCTCCGTCGTCGCTCACACGCAGGGACACCGACGTGTCGTCAGCGGTGATCCGGACTTCGACGCGGGTCGCGTGGCGCGCGTGTCGTCTCGCGTTGGTGACCGATTCCTGTGCGAGACGGTAGATCGCCGTCTCCACTGAGGACGGCAGGTCGCCGACGGCACCGGTGATCTCCACCTCGACATCCGGTCCGGGCCCGGCTCGGGTCGCCAGCCGCGTGACGTCGCCGATGCGCGGGTTCGGCGCGATGTCCGCCGGTTCGTTCTGGCGCAGGACACGAACCATGGTGCGCATCTCGGCGAGCGCCAGCGACGCCTCCGACTCGATCACGGTGAGTGCCTCGGTCGCCGCGTTCGGTTCCGTCTCCGATGCCGCGAGACCGGCCCCGGCCCGCAGCGCCATCGCCGAGACGTGATGGGCGACCGTGTCGTGTAAGTCGCGCGCCAGCCGTTCCCGTTCGAGCAGCTTGACCTGGTCGAGTTCACGCATCCGCGCCTTGGCCCGGTAACGCATTGCCGAGCCCAGTGCGCCCACCGAGAACAGCACGACGAGTCCGGCGAGCGTGTCCGGGAGGCTGATGTAGCCGAGGAGCAGTGACAGGCAGAGCTTCACGAGGATGATCGCCGTGCCGAGCACGACCTCGCGTCCCGACCCCCACCGGACCAGCGAGTACACCAGAAGCAGCACGAACACCATCGTGTTGGACTGTGGCTCAGCGCCGATCAGCACGGTAACCACGGCACTGGCGCCGAACGCGATCGCGACCATCAGCAACGGCCTGGTCCGGCGCCACAAGAGCGTGGGCGCCAATCCCACGGTCATGACGGTCGAGACCACCCGCCACGGCAGGTCCTGACGCAGGACCCCCTCGGCCACCGCGACCGACACGATCACGCCGACCAGCGCCCAGTCCCACCACGCCCGGGAGTTCGGACGGGACGGGCTCGGCTCGTCATACAAGGACCGGAGAAGGCCGTACACCAACTCATGGTACGAGAGCCGGTGCGCCCGCAGATCAGCCCAAAGTACGAGTCGGCCCCGCCGTCAGGCCGTCGGGTTGCTGTAGACGCGTAGGGGTGTGAGGAGAACGGCGGCACGTCGCTCTTCGGCCATCGCCCGGTCGTAGGCGCCCCAGTCCTCGTGCGTGCCGCCCGCGGCGCGGAAGATGGTCTGCAGCAACAGCCGCAAGGCTTCGCCGTCGACATCCGGATGCGGATCGTCAGGGCCGACGATCTCGGCACTACCCTCGACGGTCGCCCACCGCCACCCGGCCCGGGCGACGATCGTGGCTCGCGGTTCGGCGCGCAGGTTGTGCAGTTTGCGTGAGCCGCCCATGGCCACGAGCCCGACCACGCGTCCCGCCCGTAGCGGGTGCTCCAGTACCCCGGCGTTGACCACAGAGGACTGGATGCCGCGGTCGGGGCGAACCGTGTTGAACACGCACAGGCCGTGGTCCATCGGGATCAGCTCGGCAAAGGCTGAAAGGTCGGTCATGCTGCGAAGCCTTTCTCGCCGGGTCCGTCCGCCGCGGACTCGCTGTCACGTCGTGGTCTTGGTGCTGGTGCTGAGCACCACCGAGGTCTGGGGGTCGTAGCTGCGGACGATGTCGCACGGACCACTTGGAAAGCGCCGTAGGCCACGGTGTTGGCCTCGGCGGGATCGGCGGCTGCCGCGGAGACCCCGGTCAGCAGGCTGGTGACGACCGCGAGCAGGGCGCTCAACCGTGACATTCGGTCACTTCCTCACAGGCCAGGCCGGGGCGACGGCATCCTTTCACCGATCCGTGAACACAGTGTGGCGCGAAGTTGATATCGAGTCACCGGTCTTGCCGGACCGGCAACTTTTCGTGCGCGCCGCGGCGGTCGGCGCGAGGCTGGTGCGCAGGCGATCCCGTGGGGAGACAATGCGAACTCAACGTCAAGCGAAGCGGAAACGCGACACCGGGCCGCCGACGGCCGGACCGGGGGAGCGGGACGTGCTCGTCGGTTTCCTCGACTACCTGCGCGCCGCCGTCGCCGCCAAGGCCGAGGAAGCGCCGGAACCCCAGGCCCGTGTGGCCGGTGTGCCGTCGGGAACGAACCTGCTCGGGCTGGTCAAGCACCTCACCTATGTGGAAAGGCACTGGCTACTGGGCCACGGCGTGACGAACTGGCAGGCCACGTTCCACCTCGATCCCACGGAGACGGCCGAGACGATCCTGGCCGGCTACCGGGAAACGACGGCCGAGGCGAACCGCGAGATCGTTTCCTGGGACGACCTCACCGAGGCGGCTCCCCGCCCGGCCAAGCGCGGCGGACCGGCGCCGTCCCGGCGTTGGACGCTGACTCACCTGATCGAGGAAACCGCGCGGCACGCCGGGCACGCCGACATCCTGCGGGAGTTGATCGACGGCTCCACCGGACGCTGAAGCAGCGGCGGTACGTCGACGGTGTGACGCCGTTGGTGGTCAGGCGTGCGCCTGTTCGGCGTGCGCCCGCCTGAACAGCTCCATCAGCTTCTCTTCCTCACGGATGCGGGCGCGGTACTTCTCCGGCAGCTGCTTGAGCTGGGCCTCCTCGGCACGCAGTTTGGCGTAGATCTCCGCGCGCAGCGCCGGATCGTCCTCGATCTCGCACAGTTGGACCGCGTGCCGCCGGGCCTGGGCGATGACGTTCTGGGCCCGGCCCCACCTGCTGGTCAACGAGGCGACGACGGTGACGAACAGGACGCTGAAGATGACGGCCAACGACAAGCCGGTGCTGATCTCGGCGACGTTGACGGGCTGGCCGTTGTTGATGAAGGGCACGTTGTTCTCGTGCAGGGCGTGCAGGATCAGCTTGACGCCGATGAACGCCAGGATGGTCGCCAGCCCGTAGGCCAGGTAGACCAGCCGGTCGAGCAGGCCGTCGATGAGGAAGTAGAGCTGGCGCAGGCCGAGCAGGGAGAACGCGGTCGCGGTGAAGACCAGGTAGACGTTCTGGGTCAGGCCGAAGATGGCGGGGATGGAGTCCAGCGCGAACAGCAGGTCCGTTCCGCCGATCGCCACCATGACCAGCAGCATCGGCGTCATGACCCGCTTGCCGTTCTCGACGGTGAACAGCTTGTCGCCGTCGTAGCGATCCGAGGTGTGGAACAGTTTCCTGGCCACGCGGACCATGAAGTTGTCCGGGGTGCGTTCCTCGCTGCCACTCGGTTTGATCAGGTTTCCCGCGGTGACCAGCAGGATGATCCCGAACAGGTAGAACACCCACGCGAACAGGTTGATCAGGGCGGCGCCCAGCGCGATGAAACCGGTCCGGGCGATCAGCGAGAACACGATCCCGATCAGCAGCACCTTCTGCTGGTCCGCCCTGGGCACCTTGAAGCTCGCCATGATCACCAGGAAGACGAACAGGTTGTCGACCGACAGGGCCTTCTCGGTGACGTAGCCGGCGAAGTACTCCGAGCCCATGGTCACGCCGCCGAACAGCAGCACACCGATTCCGAACAGGACGGCTATCCCGACGTAGACGGACGACCAGAACGCGGCTTCCCGGATGGTGGGCACGTGTGCCTTGCGGATGTGCGCGAAGTAGTCGAACAGGAGCAGGCCGATGATCCCGATGATCGTCAGCCACCAGATGGCGTCTGGTACGTCCACTTGCTGCTCCTGATCCACTGTCGGGCGCGGCGTCTCCGCGCACTACATGAGCACGGACAGCCGCGGATCGCAAGCGGGCGGCCGGTGGCGCGAGGCTTGACTGATCACTGATCGCGGTGGTGCGGCGCGAATGTGGTCGCGTACGCGTGTGTGCACCGTCGCGTGTGGCCACATCACGATGTCCGGCGTCGGACTTGGGCGTGGGGTCGCCCGGCGTCGAGCGGATCACATCGGGAAGCCACTTGCTTCGAACTCGAAGCGATGTACACTCGGGCTGTGCTTCGAATTCGAAGCAAATATCCGAGAGGTGATGACTGTGAAGGCGATTCGGTTCCACCAGTACGGCGACGCGGCGGTCCTGCGTGCCGAGGAGATCGACCAGCCGCTTCCGGGCACCGGTGAGGTACTGCTGCGCGTGGCGGGCACGTCGTTCAACCCGATCGACGCCACCATTCGCGCCGGCTACGTGCAGGAGGTCTTCCCGGTGCGGCTGCCGCACACGCCCGGCATCGACGTCGCGGGCACCGTGCAGGCGTTGGGCGAGGGCGTTACCCGGTTCCGGGTCGGTGACGAGGTCGTCGGCTTCTTGCCGATGACGGCAGACGGCGCGGCCGCCGAGTACGTCATCGCGCCGGTCGACGTCTTGGCGTCGGCGCCGACCGCGATTCCGCTCGCTGACGCCGCCGCGCTGCCTTCGGGTGGCCTGACCGCGTGGCAGGCGCTGTTCGAACACGCTGATGTTCAAGCGGGACAGCGAATTCTCGTGCATGGAGCGGGTGGCGCGGTCGGCGGCTACGCCGTCCAGCTGGCCGTGCGGGCAGGCGTGAAGGTTGTGGCTACAGCAGGTCCGCGCAATGCCGACCGGGTGCGCGGCTACGGCGCCGACGTGGTCGGTCGTGGCACCGACGGCGTCACTGGCGAATTCGACACAGTGCTGAACTTCGCGCCGGTCTCGCCCGCCGACATGGTTACCTTGGCAGGTTTTGCCCGTGCGAAAGGCGTTCTGGTCACCACGACGACACCCGGGCCAGAGGCCGACCCACGTGGGGTGCGCTCGACCAGCGTCTTCGTGCGCAGTGACGCCGAGCAGCTCGCCAGGCTCGTCAGCCAGGTGAACGCTGGGACGCTGCATGTCCACGTCGCCGAGCGGGTCGCTTTGGCCGACCTGCCTGAGGTGCACGCCCGGCACGACGCTGGCACGTTGCCCGGCAAGACAATTGCCGTCCCGCGTTAGTCCCTTCCCGGCGTGCTCAGCCGGATGAGACTCGTCCACACCGCGCGAAGCGCCGAGACCAAAGGCATTCCGCGGAGGTCATCGGCTTTCGGTCCGGCAAGCTCCCTGGCGAGCCGCACGGCGCCGGGCATCACCGGCCAGTGACTGTCTATTGTGGACTGTATGTCGCGTTCCACTGCTGAGACGAGGTGGAGGACCGCCGCGAAGGTCTGCAGCGGTCCGCCGGCCGGACCTTCGCGCAACGGCCAGCGCCGGGCGATGTTGTGGTTGAGCCGCGGGAGCTGGTCGATGCCGTGCCAGGCCGGATCCGGGGCGGCGAACCGGACGGTTCCGACGTGGCTGTGCCGAAGTGCGGCGGTGCACAGGAAACAGGGCTCCAGCGTGGTGTACAGGACATGATCGGAATAGTCGCCCGGTGACAGCCGGGCGAGCGCGTTGACCTCGGCGTGGGCGAGGTTGCTGCCCGCGAGTTGGCCCTGTGGACCGCTGTTCTCGTTCCAGCGGTTTCGGCCGCGAGCCACGATCGTTCCATCGGCGTCGGCGAGTGCGGCGCCCACCGGGATGCTCCTTGCCTGGAAGGACTGCCAGGCAAGGAGAAAACACTCCTGCCAGGCCGGATTGACGGACGTCCAGAAGTTGATCGCTTTGTGTGGCGCCATGTCCAGGCCGGCCTTCTCCTCGCATGTCCGCGAATTCGCCACTATATCGGCAGGTCAGCGTGGTTCAACCAGTTCGTCACCCGATCACCGACCGCGGCCGTTACGATGAGAGAAGTAATGATCACCTGACGTAGTAGGGGTGGCAGTGGTGCTGACCGCGGGTGCGGTGGTCATGCTGGTCGCGACTTTGCTGAGCGCGCCGGCGCCGGAACGTCGTGTGCTGTACGACGGCGGAAGCTTTTATCCACGGGTGATCCGTTTGGAGCACAGTGGTCCGGCGAACGGGACAATCCTGGCCGCGATCACCACGAACTTCGGCTCGCAGGGCGCCGGAGTGATCAGCGCGAGCACGGACGGCGGCGAGACCTTCCAGCAGATCGCCGCGATCGAGGACCCCGCGGCGGCCAACGGCGCCGGGATCTGTTGCTCGTTCCTGTACGAGTTACCTTCGCCCATCGGGGCCATGCCCGCGGGAACGGTGTTATGGGCCGTGACGGTCGGATACCAGGCGCCGGAAGGGCAACGCCAGACCCGCCAGCGGTTATGGGCCAGCTCCGACGTCGGCCGGAACTGGCGGCACGTCTCGGACATCGCGGTTTCGCCCAACCAGTACAACACCTGGGAACCCAGCCTCGCGGTCGCGGCCGACGGCACACTGGTCGCGTTCTACTCCGACGAGACCGACAAGGCCAACCACGACCAGAAACTCGTCCAGGTCAGATCCGCGGACGGCATCACCTGGACCGACTACCGGCACACCGTGGTCAACACCGACTGGTACGTCCGGCCCGGGATGATCAACGCGATCCGCTTACCCGACGGCTCGTACTTCATGACCTACGAAGTGTGCAACAACGACCTGGTTCACCTCTGCAGTGCGTATTTCCGCCGTTCCGCCGACGGATGGGACTTCGGTGACCCGTACGACCTCGGCACCGTGATCCGTACCGCGGACGGCAAGTACGGCAGGCATACCCCGACCGTCGCGTGGAGCGCGGGACCCGGCAGTGCCGGAACAGTCCTGGTGATCACCGAAATGCTGGTGGAGGACGACGGCAGCATCTCGCCGGGCAACGGCAAGACCATCCTCGCCAACGATCACGTCGGCGCCGGGCCGTGGTACGAGATCCCCGCGCCGATCCCTGTCGAGGGCGTCAACAACGAGGGATGCCGCAACTTCAGCCCTTACCTGCTGCCCACCCCGGACGGGAAAGCCGTGCTCGAAGTGACCACCGACTATGACGGTCCCGTGTGCAAGACCTATTACGCCACAGGGCCTTTGACGCCGGCACGCAGGTGACCTGACCGCGCGGGCCAGGGAAGCCTGATCGGCCGAGCCGCGCGGTTGTGGCAAGCCGGGAAGTCTGCTTATGTCTCGGCATGAACCGCGTGATCATCGTCCTGGTGACGCTCGCGTTCCTCGGCGTGCCGTCGGCGGCGAAGATCACCGGCACCACGATCACTGTGCTGCAGTTGAACATCTGCCACGGCGGGATGGCCGGCTGTTACCGAGGCGACGCGGTCATGGCCAAGGCCGCCGAGGTGATCAGGTCGAGCAAGCCGCAGGTGCTGTCGGTGAACGAGGCATGTTCCGGTGACGTCGAC
The DNA here is from genome assembly GCF_013280595.1 of Kibdelosporangium persicum. Lineage (GTDB taxonomy): Bacteria > Actinomycetota > Actinomycetes > Mycobacteriales > Pseudonocardiaceae > Kibdelosporangium > Kibdelosporangium persicum. The sequence continues at coordinate 2,770 of NZ_JAAATY010000012.1, read as the reverse complement.
CGGCTGCGGCCGGCTATGGGGCCCGCGCGGGCGCTGTTCGTCGCGGCACGCGACCTCGACGGCACGCCCGTGCTGTGCCGCGGCAGCGACCAGCACTACGGCAACATCGTCATGGTTGCCACCGCCTTTGCGGGTCTCGCCGAGGAGTCCGGTATCTACGCCGCTCAGTACACGGCTGCGGACGGGCACCGTGAGCTACGCGCTTGGGCGTGTCTTGCTGCGGCGCATTTGAGCGTATGTACCACGCACTTGTCCGCGGACAACGCGCCGACCGCACTCGCACAGTGCCGCGACTTGATGGCTCGGGTGGCAGGATATCCGCGGCCTGCTGTCGTCGCCGGTGACTTCAATCTGCGGGACCACGGTTCGCCGAGCATGCGGGACTGCGATCCCGGCGGGTTCTCCCGCCGGGGCGACGGCAACGTCCAGCACGTGTACGCCAGCGATGATCTGTCGTTCGGCCGAACCACGAAGATCGACATGATGGGCAGCACCGACCACCCCGGCTGGCTGGTCACGCTGACAGCGCCGTCACCCGGATGACGGAGTACCGATCGACTGGCTCTTCGCTACAGTGAAGTCTGGGAGCGCTCCCAGAAACAAACCCCAGGTCAGCCCTCGTGAGTGTTTATCAGGGTTAGAACACTGATAAACACTCACGAGGGTGCGTCGCTCAAGGTCGTGAGGTATCCCATGTGGACGATGATGTCTCGGGTTCTGCCGGCAGTCCTGGTGCTGGGCGCGGCTGTCGTGCCCGCCACGGCGAGCGTCGCGCCCGCCGCCACCTTCAACTACGGCGAGGCGTTGCAGAAGTCGGTGTGGTTCTACGACGCCCAGCGCTCCGGCCGGTTGCCCGCCGACAACAGGGTTTCCTGGCGCGGCGACTCGGCGCTGACCGACGGGCAGGACGTCGGACTGGATCTCTCCGGCGGTTTCTACGACGCCGGTGACCACGTGAAGTTCGGGCTGCCGTTCCAGTTCAGCATGACCATGCTCGCCTGGGGCGCGGTGGAGAACGCGGCCGCGTACCAGAGCTCTGGTCAACTGCCGTACCTCAAGGCCAATCTGAAGTGGGGCAACGACTGGTTGCTCAAGGCCCATCCGCAGCCGAACGTGTTGTACGGCCAGGTCGGCAAGGGCGACGACGACCACAGGTGGTGGGGTCCGGCCGAGACGATGACGATGGCGCGCCCGTCGTACAAGATCGACGCCTCCTGCCCCGGTTCCGATCTCGCGGGTGAGGCGGCGGCTCAGTTCGCGGCGAGCTACCTGGTGTTCAAGGACAGCGATCCTGCGTATGCCGCAACGCTGTTGTCGCATGCCAAGCAGCTCTACACGTTCGCGGACACGTACCGGGGCAAGTACTCGGACTGCATCACTGACGCCCAGAACTTCTACCGGTCCTGGAGTGGCTACCAGGATGAGCTGGTCTGGGGCGCGATCTGGCTCTACCGGGCCACAGGGGACAGCGCATACCTGGCGAAAGCGGAGGCGGAGTACCCCAAGCTGCCCACCGAGCCGCAAAGTACGACCCGCTCGTACAAGTGGACGATCGCGTGGGACGACAAGTCCTATGGCGCCTACGTGTTGCTGGCCCGGCTGACCGGCAAACAACAGTACATCGCCGACGCGAACCGTTGGCTGGATTACTGGACTGTCGGCGTGAACGGGCAACGGGTACCGTACTCACCGGGCGGACAGGCTGTGCTCGACACGTGGGGTTCGTTGCGTTACGCCGCCAACACCGCGTTCGTCGCGTTGCTCTACAGTGACTGGCTCAAGGCCCAAGATCCCACCCGCGCCACTACCTATCATGACTTCGGCGTGCGGCAGATCAACTACGCACTGGGCGACAACCCACGGAAGTCCAGTTTTGTCGTCGGGTTCGGCGCCAATCCGCCGCGCAATCCTCATCACCGGACCGCGCACGGCTCATGGGGCGACAGCATCACGGACCCGGCGACCAACCGGCATGTCCTTTATGGCGCGCTGGTCGGCGGACCGACATCGCCCAACGACGCGTACACCGACGATCGCTCGAACTACACGATGAACGAGGTCGCGTTGGACTACAACGCGGGATTCACCGGCGCACTCGCGCGTCTCTACGCGGAGTACGGCGGCGCTCCGCTGGCCACGTTCCCGACCGCCGAAACCCCGGACGGCCCCGAGCTCTTCGCCCAGGGCGCGCTGAACCAACCGGACGGCACCACCTTCACCGAGTTCAAGGCATACGTGATTAACAAGTCGGCGTGGCCGGCGCGTACCTTCACCGGCGCACTGCGCTACTACTTCACGCTCGACGGAACCACGACGGCCAGCCAGATCTCGGTGACGTCACCGTACAACCAGTGCGATCCACCCGCGGTGAAGCAGTTCTCCGGCAACGTGCACTACGTCGAGATCACCTGCCAGTCGGGCGTCGCGCCCGGCGGGCAGTCCCGGCACCGCAAGGAGATCCAGGTCCGGATCACCAGTTCGGGCAGCTGGGACCCCAGCAACGACTGGTCGCGCCAGGGCCTGGCCCCCAGCGGCTCGGCCCCGGTCGCCGTACCGAACCTCAACCTGGTCCAGGGCTCGACAGTGGTGTGGGGAAACCCGCCCGCCTAGGTCGTGTTTCGAATGTCCCGGTCGATGAGAGTCTGCCCCGGCCGGAGGCCGGAATCGGCTCGGTGGGGCGGTTCCTGGCGTCGCCGCGGGATCGCCGCGAATACTGGTTGTCTTTGGGCGGTCCCGCGGTGGCGTCAGGGGCCGCATCCGGCCCGGCTAT